>JAFLBO010000012.1 GCA_017303475.1 Chitinophagales bacterium | reverse complement strand
GGTTTTGGTCAGTGGGCTAAAAACAACGAAAATTGTCATATTGAGGCCAACAGACTGCCATTTATACTACAATAACACGGCGTGTCATTAGCAGCGCAGCGAAAGATCCGGAGAAGTCAAAAATTTAAGATATTTGGAGCTGTGGAAGTGCCTGTTCTTATCCCTGATATTCATTGGAAGTCTGTTGTAGTATTTTTGCCGCGCCCGGTTTTTGCGGCGCTATGGAGGCTGGAAGACACAGGCAGGGCTCAAATGAGCAATAATGCTGACCTTGATAATATGACTTTTCATGACTTTACATGGGTCGAATATCAAAATTAGGCACCCATTACATCTATCATCTTGTGGTTGCCCATAAGAAGTAACGAAGAACCAATACTATAAGCAACTAAATATGAAAAACATACAATCGTTCGGATTTTTGCTACTCATTACCTTATATTTCACTGCTTGTGATATGAGAACCGATGTCACTCAGGATTTTTCAACAATTGAAACACTGTTTTCTGACACCATTTTGTCTGAAATTTGTATCCAAACTGTTCGGACTAATAGAAATTTTAACAAATTTATTTTTATAAAAGATGGAGAGGTTTATTATGTTAATAAAAGGTTGTTTAAAACAAGTGTTTATGGCAATCATTTTAAGGAGAAATCCGAGCAAGAAGTGCTTGAAAATTTTAATTCCTATTCAAAGCTTCTAGAATCAAAAGGTATAATAGGTGCGTGTATAAGTATAGATAGTACAATTAAGTTTAAATTAAGTAGTTTCAATACTAAAACCTTGCAAATAGTAGATAAGCTTAATTTACATAAAAACTATAAATACTTATGTGTTACTAAAAAGGATATTAGGGGATCATTTGTTCCTCATGAATATGTTTCGGATTTATTCTATTTTAAGCCATTTTACTTTTATTATTCCAATAAATGAGGGATAACTATATCTGCTTAATAAGCAACAACAAAGCCAATGTGGGAGTGTTGCCGGTTTCCCTGATAACAGTTTGAAATTCCATCGCCTGGCTGCAAGCGCAAAGTTTCATTTACCCGCCCCGCAGCTTCCACTCACCCACAGCCATCATTCGCCTGCCCTGTACCCGGCTTCACTCATCGGCGCTTGGCGTTCGTAGTCTGGCACAACACTTTTGATGCACCACTTGTGTAATCTCAAGTCTGCCAACATCCATACGCTAAATCTTTTCTTATGTTCTTTACTACATTTTTCGCTATCTGGCTGTCAGGTGTCTCCGCAATGGCTGCTCCTGCAGCTGCGCCTCTATCTGCCGTTACACCGCTCACTGAAACTGATTCTGTTTTTTGTAAAACATTACAAACGCAGCTCTCTGAATACCGTGCAGATGCAGCCCCGGAAAAAATGTACCTGAGCCTCGATAAAACGCTGCTGCAGCCGGGCGAATATCTGTGGTTTTGTGCCTATATCGTAAATGCAGGCAATTTGCAAGCCTCTCTCCAAAGCCAGGTTTTGTACGTAGAACTCCATGATATGCGCGGCTACATGTTATCGCGCAGGGAAATTCTGGCCCTGGAAGGTGTTGGCGCCGGCGAGTTTTATTTCCCGCCCAATATGGCGGGGGGCCAGTATAAAATCAAAGCGTTTACTCATTGGATGGGACATACCCGGGAGTGTTTTGAACGCAGCATAACCTTGCAACATACGGTTTTGCCCAATGTCAACCTGGAACTCCGGTTCGAACGAAAAGCCGTTGGTCCCGGCGAAGTAGCTATCGCCCGCTTCAATGGCCATACCATCCAGAACAAGCCGCTCGCAGCACAAAAACTGAACTTTACAGTGCAATTAGCCGGCAAAACCTATACCCAGGGCGAAACCTCTACCGACGAAGCCGGTCAGGCGTTCATCCGCTTTACCCTGCCCGAAAAACTGGAATCTGCCGACGGACTACTGAATGTGCAATTACTTCACCAGGGGCAACAGGAAGCTATTTCCAGACCTGTGCCCATTACATTGCATCAACTGGATCTCCAGTTTTTCCCTGAAAGTGGCCAGGCAATAGCCGGATTCCCCTGTCGTATGGCTTTTAAATGCCTCAATGCACAAGGCAAACCCGCCGATGTGGAGGGCGCCGTGGTAGATAGCAAAGGTCGGGTAGTGACATCATTCCGGAGTTTTCACGACGGGATGGGGGCCTTTGATTTTACCCCGCGTGCCGGAGAAACATACGCTGCCCAACTGCTCAAACCTTTTGCCGCTGATACGCTGTTCCCCATCCCCGAGGCTGAACTGGATGGCATTTCCCTGCACTTGCTGAAGCAGGATGCGCAATCATTGAGCTTTCAATTGCGTGGGAACCATCCCGGCAAACTGTTTTTGGTGGGGACATTGCGCGATGAACTATGCTGCTTTGTACCCCTGGAAACCACCCAAATGTCAACAATCATTGAGGTGCCTGCCGCCCATTGGCCCATGGGTATTGCCCGGATTACGCTGATGGATGAAAACCGCACTGCTTTGGCCGAGCGACTCGTGTTTGTGGGGCGCAATAATGGCCTGAACATCACGATGAAAACCGATAAACAGGAATACATGCCCCGCGAGGAGGTAAACCTCAGCATTCAGGTAAACGATCATGCCGGCAAACCGGTAAAAGGCCATTTCTCTCTGTCGGTTGTGGATGAAAAACTGCTGAATTTTGCCGACGATAAACAGGGCAACATTCTGGCCAGTTTGTTGCTGGAACAAGAAGTAAAAGGCGTTATAGAAGAACCCAATTTCTATTTTGATCCCGCAGAACCGCAGGCTGATCAGGCGCTGGATTATCTGTTGCTCACGCAGGGATGGCGACGGTTTACCTGGTCGGATATCCTGGATAACAATTTTTACCAGGGATATGGATATGCCGAACGTGCTGTTATTGCAGGCAGGTTGTACCAATCAGAAGGCGTTCCGGCCAAAAAGAAAAAAATCAGGCTTCATCCCAACGGGGAAAGTACCATTACAAATCAGGAAGGCTATTTTTCATTCAAAAATGTTGACCTGTCCAAATACACCGGATTGTATTTCGACAAGGATAAATACATGGCGCTTTTTCATTATACAGACGATCTGGAATTGTATATCAAAGAGCCCGAGCCGCTTAAGCCAGGTGTTCAGTGTGTTTATGAAATATGTCAGGATAAGTATAACCTGATTGGTTTGATGAACGATGGGGTAGAACCCTTGGTTGGCGCTACTATAAAAGTCATGAAGGGGGGGGAATTCGTGCGGGGTGCAGTGTCTGATTATGATGGTTTTTTCAGGCTTGCACTGGAGCCCGGAGAATACGAGATTGGTTTTTATTCCACAGGGTTTACCGCTCAAACCATTACCAAGGTAAAGGTTTCGCCCACTAAAAGAGCACGCCTGAATGTTACGCTTGGAAACTGTAGCATTTTGGAGGAAGTGACTATTGTGGCATACAAAATTCCGCAGGATGAAATGGCCAGTGCACAAACCCTCAGCCGGGAACAAATACAAGCCATTCCGGTCAGAAAACGCAATGCGCTGGATGCCACAACGCCCGGGGTGAGCGCCATTGACGGGGGAGAGGTGAATATCAGGGGCAGCCGGAGTAACAATGTTGTATATTATGTGGATGGAATCAGAATTAACACACTTAATTCTCCACCTGTTCAGGATTGGGATGATCGTACTCGTCGGTCAAAACACAAACGTAAACCGGGAGGCAGGCACTTTGATCAGGCCCGTATGTTTTATGTGCCCAGATATGCCGCCACAAAGCCTACTGAGGAGCGCACAGATTTTCGGTCAACCATTTATTGGAATCCAGTGCTTGAAACAGATCAAAACGGCAGCGCCAAGGTTACGTTTTATACATCCGATGCAATTACCAATTTTCGGGCAAGTCTGGAAGGACTGAGTGTTCAAGGGAGTGTTGGAAGGGCGGAGACCTCTTTCTTTGTGCAAAAAACGCTGAGTATTCAGTTGAAAGCGCCAGCGTTTGTAATGGTTGGAGATTTGCCTGCCTGGCAAATTGCGGTGAGCAACAAAACGGCGTATCCGGCGGGCGGGTTTCTGCGCCTGCGCGCGCCTGAACATTTCACTCCGTTGCCCAACAGCATTTCATCAAAAGGTGTACAGGTACATCTGGCGCCGGGCGAAACCAAAGTATTATCTGCCAGTTATGCCATAGGGTTTCCACTCAAAGATGATCAGGTATTTCAGGTGCAATTGTATGCAGATGAAGTGCTGGCAGATGCTTTTGAGGCCAGAATCAGGACCGAAAATCCCGGATTTCCGATGCGTGGTGTGGCAGGAGGGAAAGCGCCGCTAAGTCAGTTTGACGTGTCGCTCATTGAACCGGTGCAGGGCACGGTCAGGCTTTCTCTAAACGCTTATCCATCAGTGCTCGACAACGTGATAATGGGTATGGAACGCATGTTGCGGCAGCCTGTTGGGTGTTTTGAACAGGTGAGCAGCAGCAACTATCCCAATTTGCTTGTGCTTGATTTATTGCGTACCACCAATACCATACGCCCGGAAGTGGAATTGCAGGCCATGAAATACCTGGAAGAAGGCTACCAGAAACTGACGGGTTATGAATCTGCGTCCGGCGGTTTTGATTGGTATGGCAGGGATCCGGGACACGAGGTGCTTACGGCTTACGGGCTTTTGGAGTTTACGGATATGAAAAAGGTGTTTCCGGTTGATCCGGCGCTCCTGAGTCGTACTACCCGGTGGTTGTACTCCCGGCGCAATGGAAAGGGCGGATGGTTGCTGAACCCTGGTAATGCACACGGATGGAAAAGCGGCGAACTTATGGATGCTTATATTGCCTGGGCGGTGGCAGAGGCCGGAGCCGGGCAGTTGTTTCAGGCCGAAATAGCGCAATGTTATGCCAATACGGCTACAACTGAAGATTCCTACCTGTGGGCTTTACTGGCCAATACCCTCAGTGCTACCCGCGATGCCCGAACAGGGGCAGTGCTGGACCGGCTTTTGGCGCAACAACAGTCGGACGGCAGTTGGACGGGGAAATCCGTATCCGTTTTTTTCAGTCAGGGTGCAGCCCTCAGCGTGGAAGCTACCGCTTTGGCTATGGTGGCGCTGATGCGCAATGACCGCAACAGTGATGCGGTAGAGCGGGGCATGTTGTTTTTATTGAAATCGCAGGGTGCCTTTGGCTTTGGAAACACACAGAGCACCGTGCTGGCCTTAAGGGCATTGACAATGTATGCGCAAAAAAGATCGGAGGGGCAAAAAGATGGCGTCCTGACCGTAGAAATAGCGGGCAAAAAAGTGGCAGAGCAAACTTTTTCCACAGGGCAGATCGGTCGGCTGAACATTCAGGGATTGGAGCAATACCTGACGGGCGCAAGTACGCCCGTTACGGTGCGTTTTGGCGATGAAAAAGTCATTGTGCCCTTCGATCTGGAATGGCATTACATGTCGAAAAATCCACCGGATGCGCCGGGTGTCCCGTTTTCATTTACCACAGATTTTAATCAGTCTGCCGCACGAATTGGCGAAACAGTTCGGCTGCAGGCCAGGTTAACCAATTTGCAGGATGCCATTCTGCCTGCGCCCATGATGATTATAGGTATTCCGGCAGGATTATCGTTGCAGCCCTGGCAGCTGAAAAAACTGCTGGATGAAAAACACTGCGATTATTATGAGTTGTGGAATGGTTTTGCGGTGTTTCATTTTGAGCGGATTAATCCGAAAGAGCACAAGGAGATTGCCCTGGATTTGCGGGTAGATATGGCCGGAAGTTTTGAAGCGCCGGCCAGCCAGGCTTTTTTGTATTATCAAAATGAAAAAAAGGTATTTAGTAAGCCCAGAGTGTTGGTAATAAAAGAGTAGGGTAGGGGGAATGGGCGATGGACAACAAGGTGTTTCAGGCGCAACAGGGTTGTCCATCGTTCCTCAGTCCTACATTCTCCCGCTTGCTTTGCTGAAAAGAGCTAAATTTGGCCGAAATTTAACTGCCGATCTGCATTTGATGAAAAATGCCCTGAGACTCTCTTACCTGGTTATGGCTGTTCTGGCCTTTGCTGCCTGGGCCACCGTGTGGTTTAAAGCATTGTATATTCCTGTCACACACGACGAGCTGGCTTCTGCGGTTTATTATCCCAAATTCAGCATTTGGGATTTAATGATGTACCCGGATCCCTGGCCCAACAACCATATCCTGAACTCTATCCTGACCAAAATTCTCCTGCATTTTTTTGGTACCAATCAGGTGGTTCTGCGCCTGACCAATGTACTTGGATTCGGCATTTACGCTTATGCAGCTTTCCAGATCTGCAGACTTTTATTCCCACGCAATCCCTGGGCCATGCCGGGATTGTACGCTTTGATGCTTTTAAACCCATTCCTGCTAGATTTCTTCTCCCTGAGTCGCGGATATGGTTTGTCGGCCAGTTTTGTATTGCTTTCTGCCATGTTTGTCCTGCGCGGATTCATGCAGCAAAGGGCGGCTGATTTAGGCTGGGCGGTTTTTGCCGGCATGCTGGCTGCGTATGCTAATTTTACGGCACTTATAGTATGGGCTGCAGTAAGCGGACTGGCTTTTATTTATTTCCTGCACCAACAGACCAGTGCCCGTACCCGATGGACGCACATTTCCCTGCTTGCGCTGGCAGATGCGTGTTATCTGGCGCTGGTGTACACGCCGCTGCATAAAATGCAAAGCACCAATCAGTTTGAATATTGGCAATCCAATGGTTTTTTCCGAGAAACGGTGCTGAGTTTGATTCAAAATTCATTGTACGGTTCCAAAATGATTGATATTCCCCTGGATTATTTTGGAGTGGCCGCAATCCTGTTTTTTTGCAGCCTGGGCGCTTATGCATTTTACCGCTGGGGCCGTAATGGAGGAGAGCAGGTGTGGCGTTCTCCGGCAATGATTGCGTTTGCCCTGCTTGCTCTGACAGTTTTCATCAACATTATGCAAACTGTTATCCTGAAAACGCCCAACCTCACAACCCGCACCACCTTGCTGTTGCATCCGCTTTTTATACTTTGTGTTGGCGCAGCCTTGCATCATCTGGTAGAATGGCGTCCCCGTGTAGGACAAATCACGAGCCTGGTGCTGGGAGTATTCTGCCTTTATCATATGGCACGCACTTACCAGCCACGTCAGGTGCGCGAGTGGTGGTATGATGCCAATACTTTTCAGGTGCTGGATTACCTGAAATCTCAGCAACAGGGATCTGATCCGGTAAGCATTACGGTAGACTGGCGCTTCCATCGCTCGTTTGATTTTTATGTGCAAACCGGGAAAGCGCCTTACATTGCACTTGCGCCATCCAAACCACAGCTGGACAACCAGATCAATACAGCCTATACGTATATCTTTGATTCTGAATACGAAATGCTGAAAAATACCCATGATGTAGTGCTGAAATTTGATGGCGGCGCGAGAATGCTGTTAAAACACAAACCGCAATAAATCCCTATGCATAAACCAATCTTACTGTTCTCTTTTTTACTGCTGTTTGGCATCAATCTGGGTGCTCAAACTGATTCAGTGGCGCCCAAAACACTGTTGCGAAAAATGGAGCTGGGTATTGACGGTGTTCCATACATGGCTGGCGAGGCAGGGGTGAGTATTTTGTTCAAAACCCGGTTCAGAGGGCCGTTTTTTAAGGGAACCAGGCACCGACAAATGGCGCTGAGGAGCCATGCCAAGTTGACCACCTATGATAGCGGTTTTTCCTATCTGATACCCAATACAAACGTACCTGATACTTTTTTTTATAGAAGTTTCAGCGGTCCATACAGGCATTTTGGCTTGTCTGTGGGCATAGAACAACAGTTTGTGCGCAGGCGTCTGGGTACGTATATTGGTGCAGAGGCCTTTGGATTTGCCAAATGGGTGGATGGAGAATATCGGGTAGATGCAGATCCGGTGGGACCAGAGCCGCCAAACAATATTGCCATATTTGATGGCTCTTTTTCAGAAAAAGCTTTCGGGTTGGCTGGCCTGGTGGGTATACGATACTTCATACTCCGCCCATTGTCTATTGGGCTGGAAGCACATTTCTCTGCTGCGCTGAATTTTACTGAAGTTCAAAATTACGAGAACGGCCAGATTTTATACGACAATTCCCGGGTGCTGGACTTCCGGCTTCAACCTATACGGGTACTTTACCTGAGCTACCATTTTGGTCGTTAATAGAAATTTCCATTTGAATGGTTGCCCGTTTGAATTCGGTGCTTTCCAGGGCTACACAGCGAAATCCCAGTTTGTAGTACAAATTGATGGCTTGATAAGCTATCGCAGCATTAGACAACAGAAAAACGCGACTTGCGCCAAGTGTGCGCGCCCGTTCCAGGGCTGCCCAGCCCAGTTTTTTCCCGATATGCATACCACGGGCATTCTCGGCAACAGTCATTTTGCACAGCTCCAACACGCCGTTGCCGAATGGTTGCAGCCCTACGGTGCCTACAATTTCTCCGGTGTCTTCACGCTGCGCAAGTAATATGGCGCCTCCATCCTGAAAAAAATATTTTTCCGGGTATTGAAGGGTTTCCAAATCCACAGGTTCTACCTCGTAATCTTTCGAAATCCAGCTAAGGTTGAGGTTTTTCCAGTCTTCCTGAAATTCAGGTTGCCAGTCAATAATTCGGATCATAGTTAAAGTATGGTGAAAATGTCAAAAATTTTTCTGCAAAAGAGTCACTTTCCTGCAACTTCGTTGCACCGCAGTTGTCACTATTCGCGATCCCCTTTGTATGTCCCCGGACCAATGGAAAGCAGCAGTGCTCACCTTCCACATCTTTTTGTCTATGAAAACAACCCGTAACCTCCTGCTTGTCACCGGCCTTTTGCTGTTGCCGTGGTGCCTCGCCCCTTTGTTTTCCCAGCAGGAAAGCAACAAAAAAGTAGTTATAACCAAACGTACCGTAGATCCTGACGGTTCCGAAAGTACGGAAACCATCATCAAAAAAGGCGCTGCAGCCGAAAATTTTGATGTGGACAAGTATATCCGCGAAAACCGCGCCGACAATACTTCGGTAGAAGTGGAGGTTACAGGTGGCGATGATGAACGCAGCATTGTCATAAACGGTGCAAAATCGCCCAAAAACAGCAAAAATACGCCTGCTAAAGCCAAAAGCTATAGCATTACCTCTGGCGATTATTCCCCTGAAGCTCAAAACAAGAGCGCATTTCTTGGTGTGGATGAAGACTCCGATGAAAAAGCCGATCAGCCCGGGCTGGTGGTCAACGTAATTCGTGGCGCTGCAGCCGACAAAGCCGGTCTGCGCGATAACGATAAAATCCTCAAACTCAACAATACATCGGTTGATAGCTGGAGTGATCTCACCCGGTTTATGCGCACTGCAAAACCTGGCGATAAAGTGGCGATTACCTATGAACGCTATGGTAAAACCAATACCACCGAAGCCAAACTCATTACCCGCGATGAGGTGGATGAGGTAGAACAGCCGGAAAAAGGCTATCTGGGGGTGTCTGATGAAGACGACGACAGCGAAAATGATGCGCCAGGTGTTGAGGTGTCCATCAGTGAAGGATCAGCTGCTGAAAAAGCCGGATTGATTGATGGCGACATCATTTTCCAGCTCAATGAGGCGCCTATTGCTGATTTTGAAGACATCAGCGATTTTATGGCCTATACCAAACCGGGCGACAAAGTATCTATTGTTTACGAGCGCAACGGTAAGCGTAATACAGCAGAGGCGGTGCTTTCCAAACCTTACAACAGCTGGAATGTGAATATGGGTAATTGGGATCTGGGTTCAACGATCCGTGAGAGCCTGGAGGACCTTAATGATGAGCTGGACCTAAATCTGAACCTGAAAGGTAATTGCACCGTCAATGTGCGCTCCAAGGATGCCTGCCTGGGCGTATATTCCGATACCTATTCCGAGGGTGATGTTGCCGGCTCACGCATCAATGGCTTTACTGATTTGTCGGCGGCTAAAGAAGCTGGTTTGCAAAATGACGATCTGATTACGGCCATTAACGGTGAAAAAATTGAGAGTCAGGAAGACCTCTGGGATGAAATTGCCGAACACAAGGTGGGCGACAAAGTGCTGGTAGAATTTGAGCGCGACGGCAAAAAACAAAAGCTGGAAGTAGCGTTGAAAGCCTGCCAGGACAACAGCAGTCGGGTGCAGATTTTTGACGGAGATGGCGAACAGGTGCGCGATTTTACCTCCTGGAACTGGGACGATAATGACCGCCAAAGTCTGCGTGAAAAAAATATCATCACCATACGTCGTGGAGAAGGCGATGCAACCAAGGTAAACAGCCTGCCCGGCAGTTCAGCGTCCTTGTCTGAGCGCAGTCTTAAGCTCAATAGTTTCCGTGCTTACCCCAATCCAACGCTGGGCCAGGTAACTGTGGAGTTTTCTGCGGAGCCAATTGCCACTACGGTTACTTTTTACGACCTGGCCGGCCGGCAGCTTTTCCGAGAGGAGCTCAATGCTTTTGGCGGACAGTACAACCAGCAGTTTGACCTTAAAGATTACTCCAAAGACACCATCATCATTCAGGTGCAGCAAGGTGGCAAAGGGTATTCCGAGCAGTTGCAGGTGAATTGAATTTTTTCAACATACATTACCTTTTCCATGGGCGTTGCATCGGGTTTTCCGGTGCAACGCCTATTGGTTTTTAATCCCACCCATCCTTTTGATGGAATCTTACGTCATGTATAAGCAGCGAAATGAAGGCAACTGCGCGTCATTTACTGTTATTGCCTGAAATAGTTGCTCCGGTGTTCCTTACATTGGTGGCAGAAAGCAAAAGTTTACACAACCACTACCTCTACAGGATGAAATCCATTACTCTATCCTTACTTTTATTGTTATCAGCCGGTTTGTCGGCCCAAACGCTGGTTATTTCCACCCAGAATCCGGATGGGTTATATGTGTGCGGAGACGATCAGATTACCGTTACCCTGCAAAATGGCCCGGGGCCCGCAGCTGCTAACCTGAAAACTACCATTACTCTCCCACCAGGCATTACCTACCTGCCCGGAACGGTTGCGGGTGCTACCGAGAGTAATATATCCAACCTAAATGCTCCTGTGTTCGCCCTGGCTGATTTGGGTGGAGGAGCCTCTGCCAGTTTTAGCCTGAGTATTACGGCAGGTTGTGCCCTGGTAGATGCCATCAATAACCAGCAGTTGTTTTCCAATACCATTGTGGCTACCTACACGGGAGGCAGTAAACAGTTTATTTCCAACCTGTATCCGGTTGAAACCGGTTTTGTAAACATCTCCAACATTACACCTCCCACTACCACCGCCGTAAAAGGGGATGTGATTATGCGGAGTATAACCCTTAGAAATACGCGTTCCGGCCCAATTGAATCGCTGCGGTTCACGGATGCGCATTTTCCGGGCATCAGTATAGATCTGCAAGGCAGTATTAACCAAAATAATGTTCCCACGTTGTTCAGTGCCGAGGTGCCGGGCAGTTTTTTTGCTTCAGTGGGTAATGGCGATAATTTCCTGGATTTCAATGAGGAAATTACCCTGGTGGAGAAGGTAACGATTGAAGATTGTGGTATTCCATCCTTCACCAATGAATCTCTTATAGTGGTAGGGTGGGGATGCAATAACAGCAGTTGCCAGCAAGACAGTATTTACGGGCAAATTACCATTTTGCCAACTACAGAGAATCCCAGCCTGTCTTTTGTGCCCATTTATGCCGCTCCGGTTAGTCAGTGCGGGGCTATCCCATCGGTGCAGGAAATCCTTATCATTAATAACGGGCAGTTGCCTGCTGTCAATGTGGTGGTGAACCCCTGGACCCTGGACACCGGTTTTCATGCCATTAATCAGAATTCCTTCCAGTGGAACAATGGTTCCGGATGGCAACCGTTGCAATCGGTAGCCAGCACTCCTACTATATTGGGATCATGCAATAACGCCAATTATGTAATGGATGCCACGGTAGTTGTGCCTGAAGTACTGCCGGGCGATACCGTACGACTACGGTTTCATACCTATTATTGTGAGCCGGTTTGCGGCGGTCTGATACCCAGTATGCGGGTAGGTTACAATTATTTCAAAGCCTGTCCGCCCAATGTGCCGGTAGGATCAGTGTTTAATTTTTATCCGGATACGGCCTTTCTGAAGGTAAGGGCAGGCACCATTTATAATCTGGAAGATTGTTTGCAGGATGGAGAAACTTATTCTTTGAAATACTGGGCCAAATCCGGTCGTCTCACACAGGATACAGGCTATTTGCAGGTATTGTTCAATCTGCCCCTGGGCTTCGACTGGGATCCAAACTGTCCGCTGAACCTCGACGGCCAAACGGCACTTGCCACTGAGCTGAACACCAACCCCGATGGTTCTTCTTCCATCCGTATGGTGTTTGATTTGCCATTTTCTCAGGATAGTGTGAGCGATGATTTTTGCCTGAAATACCATTGTGAGCAGGGAATGCCTTGTGAGGCCTCTGTGCCAAATGTGCCTCCTCGCGGCCTGGATTATACCGTGTACCCACCTCCTTCAGATTGTGGTGGATGCCAATTAAAATTGAATGCGACCACGATGGTTTCGGTAACACCCAATGATCCAATCAACTGCGCCATTACCTATTGCGATGAGTTTATTCTGGTGGTAGACGATCAGTGCGATACCACCGGCGGCGGTGGCGGCGGCGGTGGGGGTATAGGCGCAGGTGGTACCCTGGTGGTGGTGGATTTTGATTCTTACCGCACCAATTATGGTTTCCAGGACAACAATGATGACCGTAAGGCCGATAATTTCAACCTGGCCAATGCTGCAGGTGTGCGGCGCGACCGTTTTCTGGTGGGCGATACCCTGCGCACAGAATTGCGGGCCTATGTGGAAGAGGGCGCTATTACCAGCCTTAATTTCCGGTTGTTCCTGGAATCATGGCTCAGTGATTTTGATACCCTGGATGGCGATGAATATCAGATTGGCGCCGGCAAAATACTGTTTGCCAATTATGATACCACTAGTTTCGTCAGATCGCAAATGGTGATCAAAACGGCCTCGGGGCAGCAATATACCTGCCCAATTCCGCTACCGCTTATACGCTCAGACCAACATATTATTCAGGTGGCTGAGCCTAATATTCGTCCGCCGCAGATCATCGATGTAGGTAGCAATATGTTCCATCAGTTTGACCTGCAACTGAGCGATTTTGACTGTCTGCCTTCGGGTTTTACCTTGGCGGAGGGCGACTCGTTGATCTTTACGGCAGATTTTAAGTTTGAAAACAACTTTACGCCGCTGGGAACCAATGCGCCGCCATTGATCAATTTCAGGAATTCCATTTGCGATACAGAAAAGACCTACTCCTGGGAACTGGGCGATTTTTGTACGGAAAAAGAGATCTGTCAGTTTTCAGGTTATCTGGAAACTGTGTCGCCCAACGCGCACCGCATTGAGCCATGCGCACAGAGTACCGAGGTGTCGCCGTTCCAGTACAATATGCGGATTGCCAGGGCCAATATGTTCCCGTTTGAGGTGCGACAGCTTTCTACCGTATACAAATACACTTATTCCCTGCCCACCAACGTAAGTTTGACAGATACGAAACTGAATTATCTGCGTTTGCAGGAAAACGTGCCGGTATTTGGGGTAACTCCGGTTACGCCAGGCTTTAACGGGGATTCATTGTCGCTAGATCTTTCTCCGTTCTTTTCTGATTTGTTGGATGAAGGCTATTCTTTTGAAATCAGCACACGTTTTGACACCACTTGCGGGTATAACGGCACCCAATTCGGGCGCACGGTGCTTGGGCTGGAATATGCCAATATGTGTTTCCACAATCCGGTCAAATTTGATTACTACATTGTCAACCCTAACGGTTACCAGAACGGCAGCCCGAAACTGGAAATATTCACGCAGAGCAATATTTATTACCTGCCTACAGATGACCTACAGATCGATTTTTTCCTGCGCAACAATGCTTCGGTGATTGCGCCGAATGCATGGCTTACTGTTGAATCGGACGGCGATTTGGCGGATGTTGAGCTGTTGTTTATGCCCGGTCAGATTCCAGTATCGCAAGTTGGCGGGGTGTATCAACTTGAGTCCTTGCTGAGTTTTGAGCAGCTTGCTTTGCGTTTAAATGCGCGCAACCTGAGTTGCCGACCGGTAACCCTCACTATCCGTTTTGGGTGGGACTGTGCACCGGTATTTAATGGCAATGGCAATGCTTGTGGTACTTTTGTAAAAACCGTAGAAATCAGGCCACAGCCGCCGGAGCTGGAGTTGGTTATTGTGAGCCAGCCTGAGCAGATTCCGATGTGCTCGCCCTCGGCATTTTTTGAGTTCGAGGTGTCGAACGCCAATGATGGCACAGCCTACAATACTTTGCCCAGCATCAAGTTGCCTCCGGGGATGCGTATACAGCCCGGCTCGGCGCAGCTTTCGTACCCGGCCGGCAGTCCATTCGTGAACATGCCCGATCCAGCCTTGCAGCCAGGCAATATCTGGCAGTTTGATCCGGAAGCAGCCTCTAATCTGTTGAATCAGAACGGTTTGATTTCAGCGGATCAGTCGCCTTTGAATGCCATGCGTATTCGTTTCAGGGTTATTGCTGAATGTGGAGTGGTGGCCAATGCCCAGCCGGTATATGGTGCAGAATCTGTGCAGGCATGCGGAATTAATTCCAATATTCTGCGCAAACCTGGCGATCCGATTGGGGTAGAGGGCGTGGATCCGGGCAATATGGCGGTTTCCAACCTGCAATTTGCCACGCTTCCGGCTGCTATCAGCTGCAATGATCCGGTTAAGCTGGACGCAACCATTGCACTCAACAGTGTGCCAATGAGCGGCGATAGTATTTACGTGCTTTTGCCGGAGGGTACTTCTTTTGTGCCTAATTCTTACATACCCGGATTGAATGCACCAGGCACTCAGCCGGTGGTGTCGGGTCAGCAATTGCAATGGCCGTTGCCGGTAACACTTGGCGCTGGCAGTGTGTTGAGCTTTAGTTTCAGTATTCAATATGATGATCCGGCCGGTTGTGCCGATAAGTTTATCATCCTGCAAACCCGGGAAAAAACGGAAGTTTTTTGTCCTTCCAACAACCAACTTTGCGATATTTATGTGGCAACAGGCGAAGCATTGCTAAACCTGAATCCACAAAATCCGGAATTGCAGATTACCAATTTCCAGATGAATTTGCAGGGCGGGCAAACCACTTTCACCGCCAATCTGGAAAATGTTGGGGTAACCACAGCTACCAACCCGCTGGTACAGATTTATCAGGACCTCAATGGCAACGGGCAGGTAGACGCTGGTGAACCCAAGGTGACAGAAATTACTGTCAATGGCACTTTATCGCCCGGCACGGTATCGGCTATTTCGGGAAGTTTGAACAACCTGCCGGCTTCGGCGTATTGCAGTCTGATTGGCTTGATTCCGGCCGAGCAGAACTGTGCCTGCGCGGATCAGGTTTTCCCGCTCAATGGCAATCAGGTGATTACCCAGGGCATTGGTTTGTGTAATGTGCAAACCGTTAACGTTGGTACTCCGGAAACAGCGGGCAGCACGTATACCTGGCTTACGCCAACGGGTTTGAGTTGTACCAACTGTGCCAATGCGGTGTATACGCCCGGCCCTGATGTGTCGGCAGGGGAGTTGGTGACCCTTGTGCTGGAGGAAAAAACGGGTGGATGTACTATTGAGCGCCGTTTTGAAATCCAGTTTGGTGGCGATTTTGGTATTGAAACCGAAAGCCTGAGCATTTGTGAGGGCGAGCCGGCCACACTGGAAGCTACGGCGGGCGGCTCGGTGTATAACTGGGCGGGACCTGGTATCAGCACGCCCAATCAGCAAATTCAGGTGGTGCAGCCTGCGGGCTCCTCAACATACAGTGTAACGGTAACTTTTGCGGGCGGATGCACAGGTACCGGCACGGTGTCGGTAACGGTATTCCCGGCAGATAAAATTACACTGCCAGACCTTACCACCTGCGAAGGGCAGCCGGTACCTATCCTGGATAAACTGACCGATGTGCCCGGGGTGTACACCCTGGAATTACAGCAGGCCAATGGTTGCGACAGTATTATTACTCAGGAGTTAATTGTGATTCCAACCAATATTGAGCAAACCGAGGTGTTCTGTGAGGGCGGCTCCAAGGAGGTATTGGACAGTGTATTCACCACTTCGGGGCGGATTTGCCGTACGGAAGAAAATCCGGTAACGGGTTGTTTGGTTACTACCTGTGTGAATGTGGTGGAATCGCCAAATCCGGTAGTTCCGGAACAGGGAGATCCTTTGGTCATTGCCGTGGGTGACAGTACAGAGATCAATACGCCGGATAACTATGCTACTTATGAATGGATTCCGTTTGATAAGGATGTGTTGAGCTGCAGTAATTGTCCGGATCCTATAGCTTCGCCGGATACTTCTACCAAATTTATTCTGGTAGTTACGGATGGAAATGGTTGCCAGGATTCGGCAGAATATAGGGTATTAGTATGCAACCAGGAGAAAGTGTACATCCCCAATGCTTTCACCCCTAATGGAGACAGCGCCAATGATCTGTTCCGGGTGGTGCCGCATGAAGGTGCTGAAGTGGTTCGAACCATGGTGGTATACAATCGTTGGGGACAAAAAGTATACGAAGGCTCTGGCAACAACGCAGGTTGGGATGGTAAAATTGGCGATAAACCGGCCCCATCTGATGTGTACGTCTGGATCCTGGATTATGAGTGTGGCGGCAATTCCGTCCGGGAAAGCGGGGAAGTGACCTTGTTGCGGTAGACGGCTGACGGTGGACGGTAGACGGTGGACGGTGGACGGTGCGTGGGTAACTAACTAATGTGGGTTGTTATCCCGAGAATCGGGACCTACACAAGCCCGGCTGCGAGATTATCCCCTGGCAAAGAGGATTGCCCGCAGCCGGGCTTGTGTAGGTCCCGATTCTCGGGATGACAACCCACATTGATCTAAGCTCCCACGCACCGTCCACCGTAGGCCGTCCATCGTCCACCGGCCATCGTCCACCGTCCACCGTCCACCGTCCACCGTCCACCGTAGGCCGTCCACCGTCCACCGTAGGCCGTCCACCGTCCACCGTCATTCTAAGCCTATTCTAAGGAGGTTTCGCACAGGAGGCCTGCATCTTTGCAGTGTTCAATAATAAAATCCTGCTGTTGCTCATGAAAAAAATATTTACCCTGTTCGCTTTTGCATCTGCATTGATGCTGATGACCCTTGAAACACAAGCGCAAGGCTGCGTAGCCATTCGCCCGATGGGGGGTTGCTCCGGTACTTCATCCAATTCTATTTTATTAGGCAAAGGTCAGTTCCAGGCCAGCGCCGGATACCGTTATTTTCAATCTTTTCGCCATTTTAAAAGCGATACAGAGCAGAAGGAACGTCTGGAAAATCATACTGAAGTTATTAACGACGCCCATTCCCTGGATTTGGGCCTTTCTTACGGCATTAGCAATCGTTTGAGTGTTTCTGCCAACCTGCCTTTGATTTATTACGATCGTTCTTCCCTGTATGAGCATTATGGCAACAGCAAAACCGCAAACCCGGAGCAAAAGCGTTTCCACACGGGCGCACAGGGTATCGGCGACATGCGTTTGTCTGCTACTTACTGGCTGCTTGATCCTGTAAAAAACCACAACAAAAACCTGGCTGTTGGCTTGGGCGTGAAACTGCCAACCGGAAATGAAAACGTTCAGGACGAATTCCACCGTCGGAAATCATCCGATGGCACTGACTCAGTAATTGTAAAAGCAGTTGACCAGTCTATCCAATTAGGTGATGGCGGCGTTGGTATCAGCCTTGAATTGCAGGGTTTTACCCAGATTTTTGATCGCGGCGTTTTCTATTTCAACGGGTTTTACATGTCGAATCCTCGCGAAACCAACAACACGGTAAACCGCGTACTGAACGCAAATTCTACCAGTGTAGATTCCATCACAGCATTCCACTCTGTAGCCGATCAGTTTGTGGCGCGCTTTGGTGTCAATTACGGACTACTGCCTAAACAAGGCATTGCAGTTGGCTTGGGTATGCGCGCCGAAGGCATTCCTTCCAAAGACCTCATTGGTGGCAGCAAAGGTTTCCGTCGTCCGGGTTTCATCATTTCAGTAGAGCCTGGCGTTGCGGTTCAGCGCGGCAATTTCATCTTCACGGCAAACGTACCATATGCGCTGTACCGTAAGCGTACGCGCAGCGTAGCCGATATTGCCGGAGGCAACGATGCCAACGGTATTCCACGCAATGGCGATGCTGCTTTTGCTGATTACTCCGTAAACGTAGGTGTTGCTTACCGTTTTGGCGGACAAAAAATGAGCCATGATGACATGGGCAAATTGCCAAAATTCAATAATGTGTCCAAGAATTAGAGCATTTCTTTAAGGCTGGAAGTATACTTTCATAAGGTTCATACAATGACTGAACGCTCGGAGCAGTAATGCGCCGGGCGTTTTTTATTAAACTTTCGAAGGAAGTCTATTTGTACACCTTATCGCCTTTTTTGAGCCACACTCCCCAGGTGCGGTTGTAGGCATGCACTTTCCGGGTGGCGCCGCTATTGTCTACCACTGGGAAGCCCTGATTGACCCATTCAAAGATGCCGCCATACAGGTTGGAAACGTTGGTGTAACCGGCCTGAAGTAGTTTTTCCGAGATTTTTTCACTTCGGTATCCAACGGAGCAATACACTACTACGGGTTTGTTTTTATCCTGGACAGTGGCCAGGTGGCTCCAGTCAAAGTGATCGTAGCCTACAAAAATGGCGCCCGGGATATGACTCACTTCATACTCGCGCCATTCTCGGGCGTCCAGGAAAATACTGTTTTCCTGTCGTTTGACGGCCTCTTGTACTGATAACTCCGGCACAGTATGGCTCAGCAAGCCTTTCAGCATGGTTCGGTATGCGGCGCTTTGCACCTGAGCGGCGGCAGTCAACGGGATGCTGGAAAGCAAAGTAGCAACAAGAAGAGAACGGGAGCTTAGCATGGCAACAGTAAACAATTGCCGGCAAAAATAGTTGGGAAAAGCGACCCGCACCAGAGATGAGTAGTATTGAAACAGAGGGATCAAATACTGCTCATCTCAAGTGCCAAACCGAAATATATGAGCGGGGGCCCTGTAAGGGGAATAGGATTCAAAAAAAATCCTACTGCCAGAAGGGGAAGCAGTAGGAAAATCAAAACATACTATGAGAAAACTGGGACGAAGATATACGCAGGTATTCTTCGTCCCAAGTAACATTTAGGATGCGGCGGCGAAAATTCGGGAAGCGGGCTTATCCGTGAAACAAAGCTGCAATGCTTTTGTGTTCTACTGTATTTCTGATGGCCCGTGCAAACAGATTTGCGGTGGAAAGCACCTTGATTTTAGGCTCTGAAACATCTGTGCGCAGCGGAATAGTATCGCACACAATCAGTTCCGACAATTTGGAATTAGCGATGTTTTCGTAGGCCTTTCCAGACAATACCGGGTGGGTACAGATGGCGCGCACAGAGTTGGCGCCTTTTTCCACCAAAGCATCGGCGGCTTTGCAGAGCGTACCTGCAGTATCCACCAGGTCGTCTACCAGAATAACATCAGCGCCTTTTACATCACCAATAACCGTCATGGCTGCTACTTCGTTGGCTTTGGTGCGGTATTTATCGCAAATAACCAGCTCACGGCCGAAGTGTTTGGCGTAGATACGGGCGCGTTTTACACCACCCACGTCCGGGCTGGCGAAGATGACTTTGGAGAGGTCCTGTTTTTCCAGATAAGGAATATAAATAGCCTCAGAACGCAGGTGGTCTACCGGAATATCAAAAAAACCTTGAACCTGATCTGCGTGCAAGTCCATGGTCATAATGCGGTCTACACCTGCGGCGGTAAACATATTGGCCATCAGTTTGGCGCTGATGGGCACCCGTGGTTTGTCTTTACGATCCTGACGGGCGTAACCAAAATAAGGTACAACTGCCGTGATATAACCTGCGGAGGCTCTTTTAGCGGTGTCAATCCAGAGCAGCAGTTCAATAAAGTTATCATGCGGCTGGCAGGTGCTTTGGATAAAAAAGGTGTAAGAGCCGCGCACGCTTTCATTGATGATGGTCTGCATTTCACCGTCGCTGAAACGGGCCAGGGTGGTATCGCCCAATGGTGCGTCGTATTGTTTGGCGATTTCCCTAGAAAGATCTTTGGATGCTGAGCAAGCAAAAAGTTTGACTTCTGGCACGATGGTGTCGGTTGGTATGTGATCAGTAGATGAATGTTGACCGGAGGAGGCTGGATGACCTGGTGATTGTTCCAAGTGCGGTATTTTTGTGCAAAGGTAGGCACAAGCTGTTAACCTAGTATCCTTTTCCATGAGGTTTGAGCTGCAGGTTCAACTTTGCTAATTCTGACATTTTTATCAGCTACTTGTGCAGGCAATGCTTCATGTGCTACCTTTGGCAGCCTTCTTGGCTGCTGTTGATTCGTACCGGATCTTTTTTCGGCCAACTGCAGCCAACAGGTCTGCTATCATGTTTCACCAAATCTTACTGTCTGGCAAATGAACCGACATCTCCATGCTACACGTCTTTGGATGCTGACTTTCCTTTTCGCAATTGTGGCGATAGGCCTGTCTGCACAGGTACGCAGTGCTCGCGAAACAGCGCTGCGTTTCCTGCAAGAAAACCCGATCAAATTTGAACTTTCAAAAAATGATGTATCCGATGTGAAAGTGGTACGGGAGTACCGCACCAAACACAATGATGTTACACACGTTTGGGTACAACAACAGTACCACGGCATTCCGGTGTTCAACGGTTTGTTTGGTCTTCACGTAAAACCTAACGGCGAGGTAATGCACGTTGGTCACCGTTTCGTGAACGATTTGAACACCCGTATCAACACTGAACTCCCCTCCGTGAGCGCAAGCAGGGCACTGGAACTGGCAATGGCTGAGTTGGGTTTCACCGGCTTTCCTACGCCAGGTCTGCGCAACAAAATCAACGAGCGCAATATGGTGTTCGATCGTGGTGTGATTTCACGCACTGAAATTCCCATGACGGCTGCTTATGTACTTTCCAACAATGGTACGGTGCGCCTCGGCTGGCAAATGGTGATTGACCAAATCAATACTCCCGATTTGTGGACCATTATTGTGGATGCTCAAACAGGTATGATCAGCACAAAACTGAACCATACCAATTACTGCAACCTTGGCCACCCACACCGCGATGGAGTTACCAAATGCAAAGAATCTGATCATCAGGCTGCTCCTGCTGCCCCTGTAAAGGCCGAAAAGCAGAGCGAACTGTTGATGGATGAAAAATACAATGTATTTGCCCTGCCTCTTGAAAGCCCTATTCATGGCGCTCGGAGTGTGGTTACCAATCCTGCCGATCTGGAGGCTTCTCCATATGGCTGGCTGGATGTTAATGGCTCTGCCGGTGGTGAATATACCTACACCCGTGGTAACAACGTTTGGGCTTTTGATGACAGTGGTAACGATGACACTCCTGATCCAACCGAGTCTGCCCAGGCTGGCGCCGGTTTGAACTTTGATTTTCCTTTTGACGGCAATGCCGAGCCGGTGGTGAATCTGGATGCAGCTATTACCAACCTGTTCTACATGAACAACATGATCCACGATGTTTTCTATCGTTACGGATTTGACGAGGATGCAGGCAATTTCCAGGTGAACAACTATGGACACGGCGGCCAGGGCAACGATGAAGTATATGCGCAGGCAATCGATGGCAGCGGTACAAACAATGCAAACTTCTCTACACCTCCTGATGGTGGCAACGGTCGGATGCAGATGTATGTATGGGATCGCGCCGGAGGTAAAATCGTGAATGTAAACGGTCCGGCGCCGGTTATTGGTAACTATGGCGGCCAGTCTTCCGACGGAAATGGCTGGGGTGGCGCTATTACCACTACACCGGTAACCGGCGACGTGGTGGTTGTGAGCGATGGTTCTGCCTCTCCAACTTTGGGTTGCAATGCTCCTGTAAATGATGTTGCGGGTAAAATTGTTATGGTTGACCGCGGTGAATGTGAGTTCGGGATGAAGGGTTTGAATATACAGGAAGCCGGTGGTATTGCCTGCATCATTTGCAACTTTGAAGATGCAACAGTAGGTATGGCTTCTGGCACAGTGGGTGGACAGGTGACTATTCCTGTTGTAATGATGAAAAAATCAGATTGCGACCTGTTGCGTCAGTTTGCAGGCGCTGGTTTGAATATTTCCATAGGCTTGCCAAACATCACAGGCCCTGAACAGCGCGATGGTGATTTCGACAATGGAATTATTGCACACGAGTTCCACCATGGTATTTCCAACCGTCTTACTGGCGATGGTTTCAGCTGTTTGGGTAATGCAGAGCAAATGGGTGAAGGCTGGTCTGACTGGGCAAGCCTGGTTCTGACCGTTGAGGCTGGTGATCAGGGCTCTGACAAGCGTGGTATCGGTACGTTTGCCCTGTACCAGGAAACAGACGGTCAAGGTATCCGTCGTTACCCTTATTCTACAGATATGACTATTGCTCCGCTCACTTACAGTGCGGTGCCATCCAGCGCTATCCCACACGGGGTAGGTGAGGTTTGGGCCAATATGTTGTGGGACCTTCACTGGGCGATGATAGAAAAATACGGCTACGATGCAGATATCAACAATACCAACAGCGGTAACTTCCGTGCCATGCAACTGGTGGTTGATGGGATGAAAATGCAGCCTTGCAATCCGGGCTTTATTGATGGCCGCAATGCCATTATGATGGCTGATATACTTAATTACAATGGTGCAGATACCTGCCTTATATCTTCCGTTTTTGCCCGTCGCGGTTTGGGCTACCTGGCTGAACAAGGTGATTCTGGTAGCGCCGGTGATGGAGTTGAGAACTTTGATCCGATTCCAACCTGTATTAAAGAGCTGAAAATCAAAAAGATAACAACTACGCCAACCATTACACCTGGCGAAAATGTTTCTTTCCAGATTACAGTAACCAACCACAAAGATGCAGAAGCAACCAATGTGGTTGTGACAGACGAGCTGCCAAATGGTCTTACCCTGGTAAGCGCTTCAAACGGAGGTACAGTAGTGGGTGGAAAAGTTACCTGGAACCTCGGTTCTATGCCAAGCGGCCAGGTGCGTACCCTTACTTATACCGCATCAAGCAGTGCGAGCCTTGGCTCCAACCGCTACTTCCAGGATTTGCTGGAAAACGAAGACGAATGGTTCTCTAACCTGGTTGACCTCAATACCGGTGAAATCTTCATTCTTCAGGGTGATGTGTTCCATCCTGGCAGCGGAACTAAAGCTTGGGCAGGTCGCAGTGTGCCACTTGTATCTGATTTCAGTCTGGAAACTACCCTTAGCCTCACAGTTACGGGAGCTAAACCTGTACTGCGTTTCTGGCATCAGTACGAAACCGAACCTGGTGTAGATGCTGGCTTCCTGGAAGTGAAAGACCTGGCTGATCCACTGGCACAGTGGCAGCGTTTGACCAAAGACAAAGCCCTGCGCGGCGGTTACGATGGCCAGGTGCAGTATGGTACTTTCGCTATTCCTTTCCTCTATGGATTCTCAGGTAATTCCAACGGCTGGAAACAGTCTTACTTTGATCTGAGTGATTTTGCCGGAAAAGACATCACTTTCCGCTTCCGTTTGGGTTCTGACGACAATACCGCACCAACCAATGGTGCGTGGTATGTTGACGAAGTGGAAATTATGGACCTGTTCAACTATGCCGGTGAAGCTTGTATCACCAGCGGAGCTGATCAGGTTTGCACCACTGCGCCGGAATATGGTGTAATTGTAAATCCTGCTACTGTAGGTACAAAAGAGCCAGGCCAGGCGCTCATTCCGATCACCGTTCAGCCAAACCCGGCCGATGTGTTCCTGTCCATTACTTTTGGTCAGACACTGGAAGGCGAAGTAATGGCTACCTTGATCAATGCTGAAGGCCGCACTGTACTCAGCCGCTCCGTTCAGGGAGTTGGTCAGGGCCAGGTAGTACACCTCAATGTACAGCAGGTTCCTGCCGGCATGTACACACTGCGCATCCAAAATGCTGCAGGTAGCAGCGTAGAGAAAGTGATCATTAAGTAATTTTTGGTCATTTTAATTATAATATGGTCAATGCGGGTTTCCTGCATTGACCATGTTTTTTTAGGGTATTTATGACGCTTAATTGACCTCCCCACCCCCAGGCTATACTGAGAGTCTCACTCAAAGTGAGACTCTCAGTATAGCCTGGGGGTGGTTGTATTTTATCGGGAACCTCACTCTAAAATCCGTACAAACCAATCTCTGGCGGGCAGAATTCGGATTTGTTCCAGTTCTGTGCGGAGTTGAGGCCAGCTGGCGCTTGGGGTGCGCAGTAGTTTCTTGAGGCCTGAGGTGAAATTGAGGTAGCCCGTTCGGGTGGTTTCGGCCAGGAGTTTGTTTCTGCGCAGGTATATGTCAAAAGCATGAAGGGCACTGTCGAGGGCATTATATTGGTCTTGCTGATAATAGATTTGACAAAGCATAGCCTTGGCGCTGATGGAGTAGTGTACATCCGTAAACTCTACCATCTGCAGGTGCTCCAGTGCCTCATCAAGCCGGCCGGTGGTGTAATAAACGAGTGCGAGGTTGAAATGCAGGGCATCTGACTGAAATTCCGGGGCAAGTAAATGGTTCTTTTCAGCGATGAATGTTTCAGTCCAATTGAAACGGTGCAGACGCAGGGCCAGGTTAACGATGTTTTTGAAGTGCCAGGGCGAGAGTTTTTCTGAAATCAGGAGGATGCCGGTTTCCAGCGTGTGCAGGTACAGATTGAATGCCTCTTCTTCATATGCTTCCCTGCCGTGCATGATTTGTATGTTACAGAAATTGATAGCGTACTGGTAAATATCGGCCAGGTCTTCCCGACTGATGTTGCCGGAGCGCTGTGCCAGCAAATGTTTCAAGGCTTCAAAATCTGCATCGGCCTGGGGCTTGCTGAGTAACTGGAAAATACGGTAATAGGCTTCAATGGCCGGCGACACCAGCTCGTTCAGGTGTTGGTCCACAAACCGGCATATTTCTTCCACCAGTTGTAGCTGATAAGGGGTGGCTACAACTGCCTGACTGGCATACATATAACAGGTGCGCCGTAATTTTTCCAACAGATAAAAAGCATCCAGATGATCGGTGGCGGTTTGTACACTTTCATTGAATTGTCGGGGCGAACGTTGTACAAAACGCTCTGCTTCGAAAATTTCCAGGGCAAAACGCTGGTATAATTGTGTGCTGCCGGGCTGAGGCTCCTCGCTCATGGCGCGCCGTGTTTTAGCCAGGTGAAAAGTGTAGTGTTTGTCCAGCCCACGGGTGGCCAAACCGCGGAGCAACCATTGCGCCTGCGCGTAGGGGTCGTTTTGGTATTGTTCCAGTGCAATCCAGGTTTCGGCAAGTTTTAGCAGGAACGACATGGTGTGGTTCAGTCGGGCATCATCAGCTTGTTCGTTTGGGAAAACAGCAGTCAGAGTTGCCTGCCGGGTGATGCCTGAAAGCGCTGGTCGGTGGGTATCCAGCCATTGGCACAGCCGGATCACATCCGGGTTTCGGTTGAAATATGGCGCCTCCACCATTTGTTGCAAGGAACGCCATTCCCGGTTGTCAAGACTTCTCAGAAGAGCAATGAGTTTGCTGTTTTCCATAAATCTGTGCGTATTGTCACGGTTCAGCAAATTTACAACAGAAAGTCGGGGCAGAACACTATGTTATTTTTGATTTTTTAAAATTTTAACTAAAATTATATCATTGAAAATCAATTATTTATATTATTTTATTGATTTTTAGGCATTTTGATTTTGTGATTATTATCAAAAAATGTGTTTGTGCGACCATCCAACCTGCCGCACTTTTGTATCGTTAAAGAGTAGAAACAGGGTACAACACATGAAAAGATTACTGTCAATATGGCTTTGGATGGGCTGGATGCTGAACGGGGCATTGGGGCAGGCTACCTTGCAGGTATACCCGGGGGATGTGACCAATAACGGGCAGGTGAATACGATTGACTTTTTGCACCTGGGTTTGGCTTACAATTATTCCGGTCCGGCGCGCGATTCTGCTTCTCTGGATTTCACACCAATCCCGGCCGAACCATGGCCGCTTCAATTTCCGGGCGGACTTAATATGGCGTATGCAGATTGCAATGGCGATGGCTATGTGAACTATTACTTTGATGCTTTCCCCCTGTACACTAATTATGGTCAGGAGCGGGATTCGATGGTACAGCAGGATGTGTTTATAGCAGGTATTCCGGGTATTGACCCGCCGCTGAAATTCGATGATGCTGCAGTGCCCAACACGGTTCAGGCGGGCCAAACGGTGCGAATTCCTATAGAACTTGGCTCTGCCAATATTCCGGCAGAAGATTTTTACGGCATCGCGTTTTCCTTCAAAACCGATCCGGCGCATATTGACCTGAACCAGATCAGCGTAAATTTTGCAGAGTTGTCCTGGATTAACCCAGACAACGACCGCATCTGGATGTCAAAAAAAGCCGATCTCGACCAGGTGGATGTTGGCCTTGTACGAACCGATAAAAACCAGCGCAGCGGCTATGGGCAGGTGGGGTACGCTGACTTTGTGATTATTGTAGATGTAATTGTCAATCAGCAAATTCCGATTGTAATGGAGCGGGTTAAAATGATGGACAAATATGGTAATTACAGCACCGTAGCAGGCGATACCATTTGGCTGAATGTGAGTCCGGAAAGTCTTTCTTCCAATAACGATCAACCGAATGTGCCCAGATTGGATATCTACCCAAATCCGACTTCCGATCAGGTGCTGGTCAAATCTTCTGCACCGGTAACCGGTGTGCAACTAGTGGATATGCTTGGGCAGGTAATTTGGTCAGTTTCTGCGGAAAAGCAGGATTGGTTAGAGCTGAAACTTCCTGCGGCGCCCAATGGCCTGTACTTGCTCAAGGTTGAAACCACCCGTGGAATAGGCTGTAGAACGCTGCAAATCCAAAATTAACACTCAAACAAATAAACACAAACACTTCTAAACATGAAAAAAGTGCTTTTCCCCGCGCTATTGATGTTGCTCACTATTTGGGCACAAGCGCAACAGATTATTGTTTCAGGTCAGGTAACCAACCAGCTCAGCGGCGCTCCCGTGGCCAATCAGGAAGTTTATGCCTACGCAGGTGATTCCATCAATTTTGTGTTCAATTCCGCCTTTACGGGAGCTGATGGCACATACAACATGACCCTCGATGTGTTTTCGGGCATTCAGGAAGTAGTTGTATCCACCTTTTCCCTCTGTGATCCGAATGGCTGGGGTTTTGACCAAACCATCGTTGCACAAATTGTAAACAATCAGGCTACCGCCGATTTCCTGGTGTGCGGCGATACATTCCCGCCATTCCCAAGTTGTTTCTCCTTCATAGACGCATGGCCTACCGATAGCCTGACGTACAGCTTTACCGGATACTATTTCGGGCAGGACAGCTCTGCGGTTGGTGTGAGCTATCTGTGGGATTTTGGTGACGGCAACACCAGCGCAGAGCAAAACCCGGTGCATACCTATGCCCAGGATGGATTTTATGTGGTAACGCTTACGGTAATTGGCAGCGACGGCTGCACTGCTACCAATACTTATCTGGTGCAAACCGGTATTCCAAGTTTCCCGGAATGCAGCGGGTATATCTGGTACGAGCAGGATACCGCTTTCGGCGTTACAACCTTTGAATTCAGCGCACAATTGTTTGATGCCAGCGGAATGCCATTGCAGGCTTCCAGCTATTTGTGGGATTTTGGTGACGGCAATACCAGCACTGAAGAGTCGCCTACTCATACCTATGCTGCAGAAGGCGTTTATACCGTTCAGCTCCATGCGCTGACAGACGACAGCTGCGAAGTGCATCTTTGTGATGTAGTGTTTGCCATGGATAGTCCGGTGGATACATTCTGGTATGGTTGTCAGGCTATGTTTTATGCCGGCTATGCCTCCATTGATTCAATATTTATGTGGCCGCCTGCTGACCCGCTCACCCTGTCGTTCTACGATGCTTCCATGGGGGCTGTTCAAAGCTGGCACTGGGATTTTGGGGATGGAAACACCAGTACGGAGCAGAATCCGGAGCACACTTATGCAACGTCAGGTATTTACACCGTTACCCTGGATATCGAAACCCTGGATGGTTGCGAAAGCAGCATGTCGTTTGATATCTGTGTAGGCGATAGCTGCTGGATTGATCCGTTTGAATTCGATTGCCAGGCCATGTTTATTCCTGTTCCGGACAGCCTGGGTGGAAACGGCTTGCAATTCATTGACCTGTCGTTTGTGCCAGACCCATCCCAACTGCAGTGGAACTGGAATTTTGGCGACGGAACTACCAGCACTGAACAGAACCCGTACCATGAATATGCGCAACCGGGTGTTTATGTGGTAACTCTCACTATTGAATCTGTGGATTGCTCTTCTTCAATCTCCTTCGAAGTGGATACCGAAAATCCCTGGAATTTTGGTCGTGAAACCGCTCAATTGGGGCTTTCAGGAGCAGGTAGTGTAGCAGTGAAAGAGAAAGTAGTGTTTGAGGGTGTAAAACTGTTCCCGAATCCTGCCAGTACCGACCTGACCCTTGCGTTCAATACGCCCGTGGCTATGGAATACGAACTGCGCATTACCGACCTGAATGGAAGAACCCTGTTGAACAGTAAGCAATCTGCCCAATCCGGATTGAACACGGCCCGTGCCAACGTTGCAGGTTTGGTTCCTGGCTTGTATATGGCTGAAATCCGCACCGGCGAAGCTGTAAAAACCATTCGTTTCGTTAAGCAGTAATTTATTGGTAAGTAGTAGAGGTACATAAGTGTCTACACGAGACAACTAACAGACACTAAACTGGGGGCCCTTCGCAAGGAAGTGGCCCCCTTTTTGTGCCTTAATCAGTCTGATTTTACCACTCAAAAGTATGTTCATGTCCATTGACGGTAACAGTTACCGTGTTGTTGCCATTGAAAACCAGCGTTCCTTCCATGGTTTTAGACT
Organism: Chitinophagales bacterium; assembly: GCA_017303475.1. Lineage (GTDB taxonomy): Bacteria > Bacteroidota > Bacteroidia > Chitinophagales > Saprospiraceae > M3007. Next base: position 152,929 of record JAFLBO010000012.1, on the reverse strand, counting down.
GGCCATTGGCAGTGCTGGCGGTGAGGGTGAAAGTGCCTGAGCCGCCACTGATTTTTTGGGTGGTTTTATCCAGCAACAAGTTGGTAACTTCCATGGAAATCACGCAGTTGATGCTTGGGTTTACCTTGCGCAGGGAACCGGTAAGATTGCCGTCCAGGTCGTAGCTGCCATTCACTACATAGGCTGTTTCCTGTGGACTGAGGCCTGTAAATACCAGATTTCCTACTGTGGTTTGAATGCCGGTCCAGTGCGGACTGCTGTAGTTTCCGTTACCCTCAATTCCTACTTCAGCGGATTGTGGTACACCCAGATTGGAGCAGGTAAGCAGCCAGTCCATACCAAATACATAGCTGTAGGTGGCTACGCCTGCTGTTTTAGAGGTGGAGAAGGTGGTATCGCCAGGTTCGCCGCAGGCATTTAGGTATGCTTCTACGATCTCAGAGGCATCAATAGTGGGCGCTGTGAGACCCGAAGTTCGGTTGGCTACAGCATCTTCAATGATTTCTGCCGCTTCGCTTTCTGTGAGCAGTTCAATCACTTCCTGCGGGTCTTTGCGGCATGAGGTAGAGATGGCTGCGAGGGCCAGGATGGCCGGGAAAATCCAAAGAATCTTTTTCATAGTTAGGTGTGGTTGTAATTGTGATGAGACAAAGGTGTGGGCCGATGGATCCGGTGTGAAAATGGCATCAACTTTTGGCTGAGATGGATCAACGAAAGGAAGGTGTAGTGCCGTTCGTTGATAAAACGAGGCATTTTGTTGAAGCAGGGCAGGAGAGGGGGATGCGGGGGCGATACCTTTGATGCAAGCGCTGCAAAGGCTGATGTTAATTTGGTCTGCCGCTTAAACCAAGTTCTATTATCACCGTCCAAACACCATTATTATGTTCAACCCAACCGAGTTTTCTTACTGGCAATGGCTTCTGGTGCCACTGATCATTTTTGGTCGGTATCTGGTATTTGCCGGAACTGTATTTGCATTATTCTATCTTTGGAAGCGTCGGGAGTGGCTGTATTTAAAAATTCAGCAACGATTTCCTTCCTCTGCCGATTACTGGCGGGAGGTAGGCTATAGTTCGCTCACTTCATTGATTTTTGGACTAGCTGCATGGCTTTGCCTGGGAACCTCCTTTCATCAATACACACAGTTTTATACCAGGGTAGATACATACGGAATTGCCTGGCTTTTACTGAGTATCCCCATTTCATTGCTGATACACGATACCTATTTCTATTGGATGCATCGGCTGATGCATCACCCGGCATTATACCGGAAAATGCACCTGGTACACCACAAATCTGTCAATCCATCACCATGGGCGGCCTTTGCGTTTCATCCTTTAGAGGCCGTGGTAGAAGCGGGTATCATCCCGGTATTATTGCTTCTGATGCCACTGCATCCCATTTCGTTCTTCGGATTTGTGCTGTTTATGTTGTTGTTTAACGTGTACGGTCATCTTGGCTATGAGTTGTTTCCCAAATGGATTTATGAGCATCCTGTGGGGAAATGGCTGAACTCTTCTGTTTACCATAATTTGCACCATGAAAAATTCACCGGCAACTTCGGGCTCTATTTTACCTTCTGGGACCGCCTTTGTGGCACCTTGCGGGATGATAGTGTCCAAAAAATAGCCGAAATTCACCATAGAAAATCCTCTGTCATGTCTGCTAAAAACACCCTGCTCGCTTTCACACTCTTTTGCTCGGCTGCGCTGAGCGCCCAAAGTATCAATTGGGCCACCGATATTGCCCCGATTTTGTATGAAAATTGCGCCAAATGTCACCGGGATGGAGGACTTGGGCACTTTTCACTCATCGGTTATGCTAATGCTTTTACCCGCAGGTACGACATCCAGGATGCTGCCGGCGCCCGGCGCATGCCGCCCTGGATGCCCGATCCCAGCTACAGAAGATATGCCCACGAAACACGCCTGACTGATGAAGAAATTCAGCGGATCAACCAATGGGTAGATGGCGGCGCTCCAGGCGGCGATTTGGCGCAAGCTCCGCCAGATCCTATGTTCAGCAATGACTCAGAGGTTGGTATGCCGGATCAGATCCTTTTTACGCCGTTTTTCACGGTTACTGCCACTGACGATGAGTATCGTTGCTTTGTTATCCCTAACGGACTAAACCAGCCAGCCTTCCTGCGTGGATTGGAGGCTATCCCGGGCAATCATGAAGTGGTGCATCATATCCTGATTTATGAAGACACCACCGGACAAGGCAAAGTACTGGATGCGCAAACCCCCAATGAGCCCGGTTATGTGAATTTTGGTGGCCCGGGCGTTAATGGCGCCCGTTTGGTAGGCGCTTGGGTGCCCGGCTCACGGACATTCCTCACACCTCCAAGCATGGGTGTAAAACTCAGCCCCGGAGCAGACTTGATTGTTCAAATGCACTACCCGAAAGGTGTGACCGGAATGAGCGACCAAACCAAGCTGAACCTCTTTTTTACACCAACCAATCAGGGCATCCGCGAGATTAAACTGACACCTGCGCTGAACCATACACCGTTTTCGCTGGAAAACGGCCCGCTGAATATTCCACCCAATCAGATTAAAACCTATCACGCCAAGTTTACCCTGCCACAAACCGTTTCCATATTGTCGGTAGCCCCGCATATGCACCTGATTGGCCGAAGCATTGAGTCGTTTGCGGTAACACCGCTGAATGATACCATCCCATTGATCCGGATCAACAACTGGGATTTTCACTGGCAGGGAGCCTATTATTTCCAGCACCTGCAGCGTGTTCCGATCGGATCGAAACTGCATGCTTATGCTGTGTACGACAACACGGAAAACAATCCCCATCAGCCAAGCTCTCCGCCGCAAACCGTTACCCAGGGCGAAGCCACTACTGATGAAATGATGCTGGTGTATTTTGCCTATACTGAATACAAACCCGGCGATGAAAACATACTGCTCGACAGCGCCTTGCTCAATAGCAGCGTGAACTTACTGCCGGTTGCGCGCGAGGTGCTGCATCTGGATGTTTGTCCTAACCCGGCCCAGGAAATGCTGCAATGTAGCTTTGAACCCAGCCAAGCTGCAGCATATACCATCCGTATCACAAACACTGATGGCCGATTGATGCAAAGTCTTTCGGGTAATAAACCCCTCAGCGAAGGCATTATTCAGGAACAAATCAATATTCAATCCCTGCCCCCGGGTTCCTATTTCATGGAAGTTCTAACCGATCAGGGCGAATATTTCACAACCCGATTCATTAAAGGGTAAGGCGCAAAGTGGAACCACGAAGACACAAAGGCGTGTAACCACAAAGGCACGAAGGCGCGAAGACACAAAGACGCGAAGGAGTAAAATGTAAAAATTACTTTTGGGACTCCCTCATCATATATGTCTGGCAGCGCAGCTGCTAACCCTTCGGGCCTTCGCGCCTTCGTGTCTTTGTGCCTTTGTGGTTACACGCCTTAGTGCCTTTGAGGTTCCACTTTGTGCCTTCCAAACTAGAAACGGCTCCGGACACTGAGGTCCGAAGCCGTCTGAGAGGTTAAGGGGGCTGAAAAATTTTATTCCTTATCGAAACGCATCTCCTGGATGCTGATGTTGGAGCCATTTACCTTCAGATAAAGGTACACACGGTAATTGCCGGCGGTAGCGCTGAGGTTACCGATACAGTATTGATCGCTGTTTTCGCGGCTCTGACCTTTGTGCACCTGGGCAAAAGCTTTAGGTTTGTTGGTATCAAAGAAACCTTTCAATACCTCTGCGGCTTTCGCTTTGGTGTACATCTGTTCTTTATCCTGAATGGAAATTTCCACATTGTCAGCCAGATATTTCGAGAGCGCATTCACGTCACCGGCGCCCAATGCAGCTGTAATAGCTTCCAGAGCAGGGTTGCCTTGCTGCGGATTGTTCGCAAAAGCGAAAGCCGGTACGAGGAACATCAGAAAAATGAGATTCTTCATGATCGAAGCAGATTTGGTTGTTAGTTCGTTTGTATTAAACGTTTTATTTGAAACGTTATTTTGATACAAAGTAACTGGCAAAATGAATTCCTTTTGTCAACACGAAGTTAAAGGCCTTCCATTCAGCCAACCAATGCTTCATGCGTTAAAGTTTCAGCACTTTAACACTGTGCCGTTTTTCAGCTTGTTCCAACTGGATATAATAGGCGCCCGGTAGCCAGTCTGAAACATAAATTTGAATACTAAAGTCTTCATTTTGAACATTTTGTGCGTTTTCGGCCACTAAACGCCCTGAACTGTCAAAGACCCGGATACGAAGCATCCCTTTTTCCAGTCCTTGCCCTGAAAGCAGCAATTGATCCGTGGCCGGATTGGGCGAAACCTGCCAGGCATGCTTGAATATTTCCTGTTCATAAGTGCCGGAACTTAATTCGCTCAGTGTAAGCGAGCTTTGTCCGGCGCCATCGCCAGTGGTGGATCCATTGCTGTTTACTCCGTTGCCGGAGGCATAAAAGGTGACGCTTCCGGTACCGGATACGGGCGCTGTCCAGGTCACGTCAAAGATGTTGCTGGCCGAAATATTGCTGTGTTCAGCATAGGTGCGTCCGCCGGAAATGCTGGCAATTTTGTAGTTGTTCGGATTGACATCGCTAAAACCGTCGAGGTCGGTATTATTGGCGTTACGCAGGGCGATCATTTGAAAGCCATATCCGTTCAGGTCTTGCCCGGAGGCATTTATGCTTACCCGTGCTTTGTATTTATAACCGGGTCGGTAATGGGTGATGGCGTTATTGGCACTGTCAAGTACGCTGATAGAAACGCTGGCCTGAATGGGCCCCTGATTGTGGCATGCCTGACAGGTTTTGGGTTGGCCACCCTGGGTTTCATCGCCAGGGGCGCCCGTGTTGCCGCGCTGGGCCTGTGAGGCGCGACCGTTTTTATTGCCCAAGAAAATAAAACCGGAGAAAAGGCTCAGGAAGAGCAGTATGATCAAACGTGTCATAAAACGAAAGGCAAATAGTTGAGGGTTTTTGACCGCGGATGGAGGGAAAGGTTAAATGGGACATGCAACTTTGTGGTAGCCAGGGATGTCTGGTACCTTTGCGAACTAATCAAAATAAGCACAATGAAACAAAATACTTCATCCCGCCCAACCCCCTTTGCTCAAACCTATTTTCATGGCACGAAGGCTGATCTTGCTGTTGGCGACCTTATTGAGGCTGGCTATCAGTCTAATTATGGCGATCGAAAAAATGCCAGGTATATTTTCTTGTCAGCAACCCTGGATGCCGCTATTTGGGGTGCTGAGCTAGCCTCTGGCGATGGCCCCGGAAGAATCTACCTGGTGGAGCCAACCGGACTCATTGAAGATGATCCGGATCTGACCGACAAAAAGTTTCCGGGTAATCCTACCATGTCCTACCGTTCAACACATCCATTTCGGGTAGTAGGGGAGGTTTCCCAATGGGAAGGACATCCGGCGGAGCAGGTTCAGACCATGAAAGATGCCCTCGCTAAACTGAGGGAGCAAGGAATCAGCTCGCTCAATGAATAGGTAGTGCGATAAGACACAGGCCGCTTCCCAAATTAATGGAAAGCGGCCTGATGATTTATTTTCTGCACATTATCAATGATGTTCCTCGTGCTTGTTGTGCTCAGCGTATTCAGCAATAAGTTTAGCCTGAATATCCGCCGGAACCGATGCATACTCGGCAAAAGTCATAGTGAATTTTGCTTTGCCTTGCGTGAGCGCACGCAGGGTGGATGAGTATTTGTGCAGTTCCTTGAGAGGCACTTTAGCTTTGATAGACTGGTAATGCCCTTCCGTGCCCATACCCATGATAATAGCGCGGCGGGTTTGCAAATCGCCCATTACATTGCCCATCACCTCGGAATCGCAAAGTACTTCCAGATCGTACACAGGCTCTAGTATCTGAGGCTTGGCATCGTGGAAGGCTTCTTTGAAGGCCATGGTGGAGGCAATCTGGAAAGCCATATCGTTGGAGTCTACAGGGTGCATCTTTCCGTCGTAAATGCTTACGCGCACATCCCGGCAATAGGATCCGGTGCTTGGTCCCTCTTCCATTTTAGCCATAATACCTTTTTTAATGGCGTTGGTAAAGCGGGCATCAATAGAGCCCCCTACAATGGCCCAACAGAACGAAAACTTGCCTCCCCATTTCAGATCTTCTACCTCAATGTTTTTGGTAGTCAGGTCGTGTGGTGCAGGCATGCCATCGTAATATGGTTCAATGCGCATGTGAACCTCGGCAAACTGACCGGCGCCACCGGATTGCTTTTTGTGGCGGTAATCCTTGTTGGCTTCTTTGGTAATGGTTTCGCGGTAAGGGATACGCGGCTCAATGAATTCCAGTTTTACCCCAAAGTTTTGTTCTGCTTTGAAGCGCACAATATCCAGGTGCATTTCGCCCTGGCCCTGGATGATGGTTTGTTTGAGTTCCACGCTTTGTTCCACCAGCAGGGTAGGGTCTTCTTCCTGGATGGAGTGCAGGGCGTGCGCCATTTTCTCCACTTCTGCCTTGCTGGGCGGCACTACTGCCATCCGAATGCGGGAAGGCGGAAAATGAATTTTTTCAATTTTCAACTCCGAACCCTTCGGGTTGAGGGTTTGATTGGTGTGCGAGCCTTTGAGTTTAACCGTGCAACCGATGTCGCCGGCCTTAAATTCTTCTACCTGATCGCGGTTTTTGCCTTCACTTTCAAAAAGTTGGGAGAATCGTTCTACGGTGCTGTTTTCAGCGTTGGTTAATTCATCACCTGCTTTGAGCGTGCCGGAAAATACCTTGAAATAAGACACATTGCCCACTTTGGGCTCATTAACGGTTTTGAAAATAAATACACATGGGCGAGCTGCCGGATCGCAGGGCTTGGTACCGCCGCCTTCCAGAGAGGCTGGAGGACGGTCGGCCGGACTTGGGCAGATGTCGTGAATAAAGCCCATCACCCGTCCACTACCCATGTCCTTCAGACCGGATACGCAGAACAGGGGGTAAAATTGCCTGTGAGCCAGGCCTATGCCCAGGCCTTTGGCCAGTTCTTCTTCGCTCAAATTGCCTTCTGAGAAGAATTTTTCCATCAGGCCTTCGTCGTTTTCGGCGGCGGCTTCTACCAAAGCATTGTGCCATTCATCGGCGCGGGCCTGGTGTTCTGCCGGGATGGGTTTCTTTTCAGGTTTGCCGCCTCCGGCAGGGAAAACATACATAACCATGCGCAGGGCATCCACGATGGCATTGAAGCCCGGACCCTGGTTTACAGGGAATTGCAGGGGTAATACCCGTGATCCGAAACGCTTCCGGGCCTGGTCGAGCGTCATTTCAAAATCCGCCTTCTCATGATCGAGCTGGTTGACCACAAAGAGGGTTGGCGTGTCGTTTTTTTCGATGTGTTCCCAGATCAGTTCTGTGCCTACCTCCACCCCGCTGCGGGCGTTTAGCAACATCACCGCTGTGTCGGCCACCTTTAATGCCGTAACTACTTCCCCGGAGAAGTCGTCCAAACCAGGTGTGTCGAGGATGTTGATTTTGGTGTCTTTCCACGTACAGTGAAGTACGGAAGCGAAGAGGGAGTGCCCTCGTTGCTGCTCCAGCGGAGCGTAGTCACTTTGCGTGTTGCCTTCCCCAACGGAGCCCCGGCGGGTAATGGCTTTTGCTTCAAAAAGCATGGTTTCGGCAAGGGTGGTTTTGCCGCATCCGGAGTGTCCGCACAGGACGACGTTCCGGATTTTGTCAGTAGAATAAACTGCCATAACGCAATGAACTGATTTTGGTGAAAAGGTAGACGAGCGAAGACTTTATGAACTTTTTCGAACAAGCTCTAAGTCATCAATCGGCTACCTAAAAATGTAAACGGGCAGAGAACATAAACAATCGTTTTGTTTGGTGAAAAATTCTGCTTTCGGCGGTTAATGTAAGCGAATTTGTATTTTATGCAACTAAAATTCTGAAAAAAAATTAGCTTTGTTACAATTCTACCTCCGCACAGGTTTTTATTTTGTTTGGCGACTGAATTAGCCCTTATAACAGAATAAATACCCCGTTCGCAGAAGCAATTTTCGGGCTAAAGGTGGCTGCGGCGCTGCTTGAGGAAGTATGACTAAGGTCATGAACCGGGCTGTTTCAGGTTATGTATTGCCGGTGGCATGAAACAGGGAGCCTGGTTTTTGCGTTAGTTGTGGATATGCCTCAGCTGTTGTTATTTTTTAGTTGTTTAGTTGTTCAGGTACTATCTGCGCAGGGGTCTTTCACGATTCAGCTGGAGGATGTTGAGATAACTGCTACACGGGTTGTTAGGGGTGATGGAGATACTTATGGCCTGGGCGATTGGTATTGCCGGTATTCAGTGGCGCTGGATTGCGATGCGTTGGTATTGGAGGGGAAAATTGTTTTTACTGAAAAAGCGAATGATTTCAGCACTATTTCCGGCGTTTTCAAGAAACGAATACCTGTGGAGGCCCTCGAGCGCTGCCAGTATTGCCTGGTACAACTCGACCCAACTGAAGGAACCGTCAGTGGGCCCAATATTGGCGCCAGGGGGTATAGGTGGTTTGCCGGGGAAGGACTTATTCGAAGGGCAAAAATCCAGACAGATGTTTTTGGTACAGATGCCGGACATATTGGCGGCACCATCCAATTTGCGCCTGTTCGGGTGCTGGTGGATTGTTTAATTACAACAGTGGATGGGGGATGATGAACGATGGACGATGGACGATGAACGATGGGATTGCGTGGAGGGTTAGGGCAACGTGGGTTGTCATCCCCCGCAGGGGGACCTACACAAGCCAGATTGCGAAATTATTGTAGGTCCCACTTGCGGGGAATGAAAACCCACTTTGCCTTAAACTGCCATGCCATCGTCCATCGTTCATCGTCCCGTCGTTTCAAAACAGCCTGAGTTGTGGCGATTTAAAATGTTCGTGCAGGTCCAGGTTGTAGCCGGGCATTTTTCGGTCTTTCAGAAACTTTTCCTTTGCAACCCGAAATTGGGCATGGATGATATCGGCAATGTTGCCTTCACCGCGCATCCGTTTTCCGAAGCGTTTTTCTTCCAAACTGCCACCGTGGGTGTCTTTGATACGATTGAGCACCCGATCTGCGCGGTCAGGCATGGCTTTCCTTATCCAGTCTTCAAAAATTATCCCTACATCACCGTTCAGGCGTACCATGGTATGTCCTACACCCAGGGCGCCGCGTTCAGCAACGGCTTTTACCATGGAAATGATTTCGTGATCGTTTAGTCCGGGAATAATTGGAGCGGCCATTACAAACACCGGGATACCCGCCTTGCTTAGGGTTTCTATGGTTTTGAGTCGCTGATTAACAGTGGCGGTTCGCGGTTCCAGAAACATGCGCATTTCTTCCTGCAGGGTAGTAAGACTGATGGCTACTTGCACCAGATTTTCGGAGGCCAGTTGTTGCAGGAGATCCAGATCACGGAGGATCAGGCTGTTTTTGGTAATCATGCCTACGGGGTGACGGTATTTCCAGAATACTTCCAGGCAGGCACGGGTTATCCCGAATTTACGCTCGGCAGGTTGATATACATCCGTATTGCCGGCAAACATCACCGGCGCTGCTTTCCAGGATTTTTTTTTGAGTTCCTGTTCCAGTAATTGTGCGGCGTTGCGCTTTATCAGAATTTTCCTTTCAAAATCCAATCCGGCACTATAACCCCAGTATGGGTGGGTGTTTCGGGCATAACAATAAATACAGCCATGCTCGCAACCCTGGTAGGGGTTCATGCTCCACTCCAACGGTATATCCGGACTATCTACCTTGTTCAGAATGGTTTTAGGGTGAGTTTCCAGGTATTGGGTTTTGAGATCCGCTTCTTCCCAATCGCTCTCTATCAATGCCCAGTCCAGCGGTTCGGCGCTGCGCACCACACGTTCGTATGGAGAAGTTGGGTTTATCTGTGCCCCCCGACCTTTTAAAAACGGAGTAGATTTGGACATTTTGTTTTTTAAAGAAGCAAAGATAAAACAAAAAATTGATTTTATTGTGAGTTCGCCGTAAAGTGCGCGAAGAAAGCAAAATGGATGTTTTGTATAATATTGCTCATAGTGGCCAACCCTTGGCAATATTTTTGCGTATTATAGGAAAGCTGTCCGATCTTTGTAAGGCAGTTTAGGTCATGTATTTTCTTCCGGCAGAACGACTAAGATTATACCGCAATTTTAAGTCCATAGAAGTGAGCGACTTCTATGCGATTATTCGTTTTTATGAGCAAAATGAGGATGCTATCCGTTCGCTGGATTTTGAAGAATACCTGGATTGTACGCTTTGTTACACTCATGCCCTGTATGAAGCAACCAATTTTGGCAAACACCTGGTAATGTGTGACCATCTGCTGGAGTTGGTTATTATGCATAATGTGGATCAGTGGGGCGGCGAGGATCTTTACCATCAATTGCTAACCCAAAAGGCGGCATCTTTTTATTATCAGGAAGCCTTTGTGAAGGCAGAACGTATCCTTAAGGAAATTATCCGAATATACCCTGACGATAAACTGGCGGCAATCCAACTGAACCGCACGCTCTTGCACCAAAAACCAACCTGGTTGTTCAAAGCCCGCGCCGCTATGGTAATGTTTGCTTTGCTGGCCGTAGTGGTAATTGCGCTGGAAATTCTGGCAGTACCCTACTTTTTCCCACACCTGCTAACGCCCATGCAGCTTGCTCACCAGTTATTGGTTGGACTCAGTTTGGCAGCGCTTTTCGTAGCAGAAGCAGGACATTCTCTGCGCTGCTGGTACCTCACCCGTCGCTTTGTACACGATAGCCTGGTTCGGAAGTCACAAAGTAAATAGCACGAAGACACAAAGGCGCGAAGACACGAAGGCGGCCTACGCCCACCTTCGTGTCTTTGTGTCTTTGTGCCTCGCCTTTGTGCCTTTTTATTACTTTTGCGCCTTCAAAATTTAACGCATGAAAAATATTTTCCTGTTTCTGCTCGGCTTTGTCGTGCTGTATTCCTGCTCTAACGGTCAATCCACTGCCGGTAGCACTTCCGGCGCAACTGAAACGGCTGCTCCGGCTATGCCTTCGGATTCGGCTGCATATCTGGGCGACTCTCCAGACGGACGTTTCCGTGCTTTCAAAAGCCAGGAAGCCAATGGTACCGGTCTGAATGTAGTTCGTTTGTCTGACCTTAAAACCTTCCGAATTGGCGTAAGCGCAGATGCCAAACCAAAAGTATTCTGGTCGTCTAACAAACGGTTCCTCATTACCAACAACGCAACACCGGACAGTACACAAAAAACAGAAGTGCTGGTGTACGATCTGAACGCTATGGGAAAATGGCGTCGTTTCTCCGGCGAACTCATTACATATGATATTGTGCATGACGTGGCGTTTTTCCATACGGCTGAAACCACCCGTCAGAGCGTCAATTTTGTGTACATCATGAATCCGGATTTCATCAGTCCCAGGGATGTGATTGCCGCACCAATTGGTAAATTGCCTACGATGATTCTGATGCCCAAAGACCGTCAGGCGCGTGTGAAAGCCTACACCACCGACGACACACCGGTGAATTTTATTATCCACTATTGATTCAGCCTAACCAAATATGCCAACCGAGACTTCCGCATTTCAATCCGCCATACGGACGGGTATACCTGCCACATTGCCGCCCGCACGTGCGCTGGATCCACTCGTGAGTCATGCGCCGCGCCGCGTTATTGATGGGGTTCTGAGCACTAACGACAAAGTGCTGGCCATCCAGAATGCGTTGCGCTATTTCCCTGTAGCATGGCACCGGGAGCTGGCTGCTGAATTTGCAGAAGAACTCAAGCGCTACGGGCGCATCTACATGTACCGGTTTCGGCCGGAATACGCCATGCATGCCCGGCCAATAGCTGATTACCCGGCTAAATGCCGGCAAGCCGCCGCTATCATGCTGATGATCCAGAATAACCTGGATCCAAAAGTGGCCAAACACCCGCACGAACTCATTACCTACGGCGGAAACGGCGCAGTGTTCCAAAACTGGGCGCAATACCTGCTCACCATGCAGTATTTGTCGGAAATGACTGAAAATCAAACCCTGGTGCTCTATTCCGGCCACCCAATGGGTTTGTTCCCCAGTCATCCTGACGCGCCGCGGGTGGTGGTAACCAACGGCATGATTATCCCGAATTATTCCAAAAAAGAAGACTGGAATAAATTCAATGCCCTGGGCGTAACGCAATACGGACAAATGACGGCCGGTTCTTTTATGTACATCGGTCCGCAGGGCATAGTACACGGCACTACCATTACGCTGCTGAATGCCGGCAGGCGTATGGGATTGGGCGATTCCCTGGCCGGGCGGATATTCGTGACTTCCGGGCTGGGTGGTATGAGCGGAGCGCAGGCCATTGCAGCAGTGGTAACTGGCTGCGTGGGCATTATTGCTGAAGTAGATGGCGAAATGGTGCAGCAGCGACTCACCGACGGGTACATCAAAAAAGAAAACGTTTACAGCGATCTGGATGCGCTTCTGGCACGGATGGAAGCATGTCGCATAGACAAAACTGCCGTGGCGCTGGTGTATCATGGCAACATTGTTGATCTCTGGGAGCGCTTTGTGCGCGATAACGTGCAAATTGAGTTGGGTTCCGACCAAACCAGTTGCCACAATATCCACGATATGGGCTATTGCCCGGTTGGATATACCTTTGAACAAGCCAAGCAGCTGCTGATTCAGGATAAACCCAAATTTATGGAAGAGGTGGCCAAAACCCTTCGTCGGCATGTGGAAGCCATCAATGCCATGAGTGCCCGTGGTATGTATTTTTGGGATTATGGCAATGCCTTCCTGAAAGAAGCCGGTGATGTGGGCGCAGAGGTTTTCCGCAGCAAGCCTGCGGGCGCTGGCGATCATTCGGCGTTCCGTTATCCTTCTTATGTAGAGGATATTATGGGGCCGCTTTGTTTCGACTATGGCTTTGGACCCTTCCGTTGGGTATGTTGCTCCGGTGATTTGAGTGATTTGGCTAAAACCGATCAAATTGCAGCCCGGGTATTGGAACAAATGTTGGCTGAAGCGCCGGCAGAAATCCAGGGACAAATTCGCGACAACCTCAACTGGATTCGAGATGCAGAAAAAAATCTGCCGGTGGTAGGCTCACATTCCCGCATTTTATATGCCGATTCAGAAGGTCGTATGCGTATTTCCAAGGCATTTAACGATGCCATTGCCGCCGGTGAATTGAAAGGACCGGTGGTGCTGGGGCGCGACCACCATGATGTGAGCGGCACGGATTCCCCATTCCGGGAAACCGCCAATATTTACGATGGCTCCAGATTTACAGCCGATATGGCTGTACACAATGTAATAGGCGATTCTTTCCGTGGCGCCACCTGGGTTAGCTTGCACAACGGTGGCGGCGTAGGCTGGGGTGAAGTAATGAACGGAGGCTTTGGTATGGTGCTGGATGGCAGCGCTGAGGCAGATCGTCGACTACACTCCATGTTGTTCTGGGATGTCAATAATGGCATCAGCAGGCGCGCCTGGGCACGTAACCCGCACGCGCTAAGCACCATTCAACGTACCATGGAGCAATATCCTGATTTGAAAATTACCCTGCCCAACCTGGCAGATGAACAAATGATCCGGTTGACGGTGGACGGTGGACGGTAGACGGCTTACGGTGGACGGTAGACGACTTATGGTGCGTGGGTAACTAAAATAATGTGAGTTGTCATCCCCGGTAGGGGACCTACACAAGCCTGGCTGCGGGGAATCCTCTTTGCCAGGGGATAATCTCGCAGCCAGGCTTGTGTAGGTCCCCTACCGGGGATGACAACTCACATTGTTTTAGCTACCCACGCACCGTCAACCGTCTACCGTCTACCGTCCACCGTCTTCACATAGTCGGCGGATTGAAATCATCTTCATCGAAGAAGACATTAACTTGCTGAACGCCGGGGGTTTGGCGCAGGGAGCGCACCATTTCTTCTGTATTCTTGGTGCTTTTGAGCGTCACGTGGTAATTGCTTTCCGTTAGCTCTTCCAATCCTATATTTTTCAAACTGACCAGTTTTAAACTGCTGCAATACCGCATGATGGGCTTGCTGAGGTCGAGGTTGTCTGTGCTGTGGTAAACAATTTGCAGCAGATAGTGCCGCTTCCTCGGGGCGCCAAAGTTGGTAAATGTAAGGGCAATAACCACCAACCCTGCCAGCAATGAGCCGGTGAGCGCTACGGCATTGAGGCCTACGCCACAGGCCATGCCCAATGCCAGTGAAAGAAAAATGAACACCAGATCCATGGTGTCGCGCACGGCTGTCCGGAAGCGAATAATACTCATGGCGCCTACCAGACCAAAGGCCCGGGCAATATTGTTGCCGATTACCATGATAACGATGGCTGCAATAATACTCAGCAAAACCAGCGAGTTCACGAAAGTGACGGAATAAGAGGGCCCCCTGTAGGTGAGGCGGTAAATAATGCTCATCAGCAAGCCGCAAATAAAGGCTACCAATAGGTTGGCCAAAACATCAGAGGTGGCAGTGGGGAACACGGCCAGGTTCTGGTAGTCTAGAAATGCTGAATTTTCAAAATCTGGTTGCACGGTGATCAGCACGTTTCGGGGAATGTGGGTACATTCTCCGGGGTGAAAATAGCTTCTTTGTGAAGTGGTTTTAACTGGCCTTTGGCAAAAGCTTCGCCGCGTTTATTGGGGTTGATAAACTGATTGGTATTGATGGTCCCCACGTATTTGGAGGCAGGCTCTTTGCGCAGCTTAAAATCTTCCATGATGGGTTTTACCCAGGTAGGACAATAATGATTGAACTTAACCTCCAGGATAAAATAGCCCGGATAGGCAAACGTGGCTCCTTTTTCATCATACAAGTCTTCAACTTCAGGATAACTGGTACTGCGCAGGTGCAGATCGAATGTAACCCGGAAATCGTTTTCCAGGTCTCTGGTTTTGCCTAAAAACGGTTCCCGTTCGTAAATGACGTTTACCACCGGGCGCAGGTTTTTACTGTGTATCTGGTAAAAAAAACGCCGGGCATTGTCCGGGTTTTTAATCAAATGGATATAATCGTCAAAACAAACTCCGGGCTTGAACAAATCTTTCATCACACCGAAAGAAGTGCTTGAACGGTTTTTCAATATCGGCCCCTCGTACTTGCGTTTGATTTCCATGAACACCATACTGTCATCGTTCCCTACATTATACCCCCTCAAACGTACCTTCATCCGGTGGGCGATACCATCAATTTTGGTATGGTACATCTCAAACCCCGGTGTGTCAAAGTAGATGCTCCTTACAGTGTACATACCTGTTCCCTGCTCTGCGGCAAAGCCATCGCGCAGCAAAAACGGAACCATGGCGCTGTGGAGAGCCTGATATTGTTCCGAAGGAACGAGATATTTGAATTCGTAACGCAAGTGAGTGAGTGGGTGAGTGAGTGAGTGAGTGGGTGGGTGAGTGAGTGGGTGAGTTAGGGTTGGAAATTGAGTATTCGGCGCAGGTATTCTCTTTGGTTGACTTTTCCAAAGTCGAGTCGGCAGAGGGTGGATACACCGGTGCTTAGACGGGCGCCGGTGCTGTCGGGTTGTACGAAAGCAGTAAGTATAGACACCTGACGGTTGTCCAGTACTTCCACCTTGGTGCCGAGGGAGCCGTATTTCCCCTGGAAAATATGTCCGCTTTGTACGTCTCTTACCGAAATGCCAATATCCTTGTGCAAGTGTCGGAGTTGTTCTACCCGAACGGGAATTTTCACCACGTACTCATCTGCACGTTGCAGGGTGAGCAATTCTTCCGGAAGTGCAGAAGAGGTAACCCAGCCGGAAAAGGGTGCACGGATCACGAAAGACAAACCTTTTTGTTTGAGTATCTGGAGCCGGTTTTTCAGGCCTTGCAGTTGTGCCTGCGTAACGCCAACGGTTTCTGTTTTCAAACCGGTAGTTACATTTTCCAGGTATTTTCTGGCAATTTCTACCTGAATTTTGGCTAGATTCCATTCGTTTTCTGCAATCTGGAATTCAGTAGCAGCTATCAAACCTTCTCCCTTGAGTTTTTTCTTCAGGTGGTAAAAATCCTCTTTCAACTTCAGATCCTGTTCAGCAAAATGCAGTTTGTTTTCGGCCTCCTCCACAATAGGTGGTTTGTCGCCGGTTATGTCCGACTGGAGCTGTGCGCCATACAAGGTTAACTGCGCTTCAATTTGTTGGATTTCCTCCCGTTGACGGATGGAATACATGCGCACAACGGTGTCGCCTGCCGATACAAAGGATCCGGTAGGGATATCGATTTTAATGCCGGAAAAATCACCTTGCTCGAATTGAAAGGCATCAATCTGCTGCGCAGTGCCGGTTTTGTGATCCCGAATGATAGAAGTCAGGCGTCCGGTTTGATCTTGCACCAACCGCCACTCTTGTACCGGCAACACCCTTCCAATGCTCTCACTGGCATAGGGTAGTGTCATCGGTACATACAGAGCGGCAGCCAACACAGCCAAAATGACCATTCCTCCCAAAAAACGTTTCAATTCGTGTTGCAAGATGTAATATAAAGGTTAGGTAAATTTAGTTGCTTTTGACCAGCTTGATGGTTTGCTCAAATTCTCCCGTAGTACACTTCAGGAAATACACCCCAGGCGTGAGGTTGGCCAGATTAAATCGGGTTACTCCTTTACCTGTTGTTTCCCCTACGAGATTTTCTGCCACCTGGTTGCCTAGTAAATTGAACAATCGGAAGCTGAGTTTAGACTTTTCAGGCAGTTCAAAGTTTACCGTCAGGTCGTTCTGGAAAAGGGTAGGCGTGGCCCAAAAGCTTGGTTTTTGTGTGGCCCCAGGCTCCCCAACTGCCGTGCTAACTTTATTGAAATGCGCTACTATGGTATCCGCCGATGTCAGATTCAAATAAGCAAAACTGGAATCCGGATCGGTAAAGGTATGACTACCAGCCGACCAGTGGTCAAATTTATATCCGGCAGCACCATCAGCAATTGCCCAAAGGTTCAGGCCAGCATCTGTTCCGCCAAAATATGGCTGAGTATGCGGGAATTGGTCCGCTGTAAAAGTCAGGGTGTTGATGTTCACTGTGCCGGAAAGAGGCGGATCTACGGCCACTACCGTTTGATACGGACCTGTTACCGTATAACAATCGTCCATCAGGGTTGGCAATAACTCGCAGCGCGTCGTGATGAAATCCCGCAATTCATTGATATTGTTTTTCCATTCCGCATAAGTGCCGTCCCAACGAATGGCATGGCGCGTCATTTCCGGATCAATCAACCCCTCAATGGTGTCCAGGTAGTTCAACATATTCTCACAACCAAAAACGGTGTACATCATATCAGCCATACGTGTAACATAGTACCGTTCTACGGCTTGATTGGTGCGCAGTTTATTCAATACCCGAATATGCTGCTCAGGGTCTGAACCGCCTGTCAGTCCTTCCGCATCGCATGGCGGCGCGTCTGGCTGGGTAGATGGCAGCCCGGTGTAGTTGATATAGTGGTCGAATGTGGCATCATTATCCCACAAAATATAGCCCCATTTCTGGTGACCACCCTCCGGATTCAAGCCACGCCAGATGCCGGTATTGTAGTTGAGCCAGTCGGTACAAACTGTAAAGGAGTTCACAATTACATAGTCAATCAGACTTTTGTAATCATACCGGTCTTCTACATATTTGAATTTGTCGGGGTTATTCATGTTGTTGTTCAGAATATAACTACGCATGGCATGCCAGTCGTTGATGGCTTGCTGGCCGCCATACTCAGCCCAGGTCCAGCCCCAGGTAAGCACGTATTGCAAGTCGTATTTACCCTGACCATAGTAGTGTTCTGTATAATCATGGTCGTCCGGGATTTCCCGCATATCATATACGCCCCAGTATTCACCATTCAGGTAAACGATGCATTTTTCGGCGGTGCGCACATCCAGATTCATCCCGCCGCGTTTGGCCAGGTTATGGATATAGGCATCGCGCACGTGCGCGCTACCCTCATTGGCCACATGGTGGGCAGCAGGGTAGTTGTCGTCGCCTGAAGCGCGCAGGATAATGCGCTGGAACTCATCGCGTTCTGTAAGTGGGAAGAGTTTTTCGTTGATTACGGCATTGTAACCCATTTCATCCCGGCTCACCCAGTCAAGGCTGCGCTGGTCGTTGGCCCAGGAGTCTTGTCCGTGGCTGTTCAGTTCGCCATAAGTACGGGCTTTTCTATCCCGGTTCTTGTCGAAATACTCAATACTTCCCCACGGACGAAGGCTTTGGTTGCCATTGGCCAGTTCAATAACCTGATCGGAGGCTACAGAAATAACGGCCAGGTCGTGTTCATCGTCTATAAAATAAGTGTTGAACTGCACAAAACTGGGCAAAATCAGCGGGTTATTGCTGAAAGTTGCTGCCTTGACTACGGTAGATTGTGTTAGTTCAATTGGCCCGGTATATTCCTGGGCATTGATGGTTGGCTCAGAGCCGTCTAACGTATACCTTATTAGGGCGTTCGGTTCGCTGCTGCTGATGGCCACAGTAACCGAACCCTGGTAAAAACCGGCGGTTTGGTTCATGGTCGGACGGGCAGCAA
Organism: Chitinophagales bacterium; assembly: GCA_017303475.1. Classification (GTDB taxonomy): domain Bacteria; phylum Bacteroidota; class Bacteroidia; order Chitinophagales; family Saprospiraceae; genus M3007. Next base: position 134,444 of record JAFLBO010000012.1, on the reverse strand, counting down.
AGGCAATGGCCGTTGGACTATTGTTGTTTGTGGCGCCAAGCGTTGGTTCTGTGCAAATACGCCACTCACTGCTTCCATCCGGGAATCGGGCCACAGATTGGTGTACCTGTGTTTTTATTACATCAATTTCTTGCAAAATATTGCCTCCGGGAGCCGCCAACACCAATTGCTCCGGATTGGATTTGGTTTGCGTAAGCTTAAAGTTGGTATGCAAAGAACCTTGTGGATCTTTCAGGTCCCTGCCGGAACACCACACATACAGGAAACCCTGCGCCGGAATGGTTGTATTGGCCGGGAAAGTCCACTTGGTGGGTTTGTTGTTATTGTCGCTCAAATGATAACCAGACAGATCCACAGGACTGTTGGTGCTGTTGTAGAGCTCTATCCAGTCTTCGGTACTTTGATAGTAATCATAAAATTGCTGCAGATTGGCGCAGGAGTATTCGTTGATGGTTACCTGAGCTTGCATAGTCCAGGCAAAGCTCATCAAGAGCAAGAGAATGTTTAGACGTAGCATAAAAGAGTGTTTGAGTTGTTGAGTGTTTGGGTGCTTGAGTTGGCGTTCAGCTTGGCGGGATGCTAACTCCGGGAAATAGGGTTTACATTTTTACGAACCGGGTTTGCCCAAGATCGGTATTGATCCAATAAACGCCTGCGGGTAAAGATTCTAATTGTAGTGTTACGCTGCTTGCCTGATCAGGAAACTGACTAAACACTTGCTGGCCCCAGGCATTAAGCACGCGCACCTGTGAAAGCGGCTTGCTGGATTCCAAACGGAATTGTCCGTAGTTGGGGTTGGGTAAGATGCGCAAAGTGACCTCGTTCTGAGGTTCATTGGTATCAATCGTCAGTGAGTTTTGTGCGCTATAGGTAGGCGGCATGAACGTGAAACTGCCGGTGCCATTCGGATAACGACCATAAGTTATATCGGGTAGTTGCTGGCCAAAAGTTACCTCATCCAGCACGGTGGAGGTTCCGTTGGAAAGTATCAGGGTCTCGCCGCCCGCCGCCAGTTTGAAATTGGCGTGGAATGGACCTTGAAGATCGTCGTTGTCCATCCACACAATCAAATAGCCATTTGCCGGAATGCTCACATTGGCTGGGAATGCCCATTTATTGCGTTCTGCGGGGTCGTCAGACAGATATAGGCCAAAAAGGCTCACGGGCAGACTGGTGTTGTTGTACAATTCCACCCAGTCTTCCAACTCGCCGGCTTCGTCGGCCTCTCCACTTTCATTATCTGCCAAAATTTCATTGATCACTACATCCCCGGCATTGGGCAAGTTTGGGGTTGCCATATAAAATTCATGCTCGGCACGAGCCGGACTGAAGATGCCTGCCTGTGCGTTTTCTGCATATATGTAGTATTGCATGGTTGGATCCAGCATGACAAACGAGGCGCCAAATATGCCATCGCCTGCCGCGCCATCCTGGTGCAGACCATCGTCCAGCATGCTTACCTTCTGGAACACATCCGAAGAATCTTCCCGCCAGGCAAGGGTTATTGTAACGGCATTGCTTACCTGCGCTGTTACCCAATAGGTGCTGGTGCCGCTACCGCTCACATTGCTTATGGAAGGCGCCTGTGCTGTCAGGTTCGCATTGCTGATCAGGTAGTTATACCGCGCATTCATCAAATCAGAAATGCCAGGAACTGTGCCAAATCCACCTCCACCACCAGTGTTGACTGAACTGGTTACGTTTGCCTGGAAGTTGGCATAGGAATAAAACTTCTTGGTATCTGACTGCACAGCCGCGTCAATCAAGGCCTGCATTTCCAGCGCGCGATCCTTATAATCGTCTTCAGAAGCAAAATTCTCCGTCAAAATGGTTTTGAGATGCGCCAAATACATGCGTTTCCAGGTCGGGTTGGCAAGCAGTTGCTTGATCAGTGGCCTGCTGGAGTTAGTGGATTGCACCAAAGGATCCAATTGTTTCATCTGGGTTTGTGAAAGCATCTGATTGGCGCTCAGCAGGGGGAATCCACCGAAACTCATGTTCAAGTCCCACAAAGTGCTCAAAAAACGATCGTTTTCGTCGTAATATAAGTAGTAGTTCTGGCCAAACGCACCGGTATAGGAATCCAGGTTCACCAGCACATTGTTAAACGCCAGCATCCAGAGCGCACGGTCAACATCCAATACACTTTCCACGCTGTTGGGGTTGTTTTTCAGCGTTTCCATCAAATCCAGCAATTCTGCCCATCCGTAATCTGACTGGATATCATATTTGTTGTAGTAAAAAGCGCTGTCAGCGCTGCTGTACACCAGATCAGGGTAATTGCCACCCGTGCCTGGTCCGCCAAAATCCTCCGGATTGCATTTGAAAAATGCATTGTCGCCGTTGGTGGCAAAATGTTTTTGCAGGAAAGATTTGTTGATGCTCTCTGTATTGGAATAAACTCCCCAATAAGTGCCATTTATCCATACCTTGGCGTGGTTGGAAAGCGGAGCATCCATGTATTTTCGGGCAATTTCATAAGAAAATGGCTCTCGAACGAAGGATGGGTCCGCAAAGCCGTTGCCCAGTTTAATATCTTTGATGCCATTGTAGCTTTGTCCTTTTTTGACAAAATTCAGCTCAATATGCAAGGGGTTTTTGTTGTTGTTTGCGCTGTAAGAACTGTTCCCTTTGTATTTTACCCCAACAGAATCGAATAAAATACCATTAATTTCCACCGACTTAGCCAGCAGGTAATCTCCGTTGTCTATGGCTTTCAGGGAGTCCAGTTTGTAATCCCAGTTGCTTTGATAAAACGTGAGTTTGATTTCCTGCACAACAGCAGGATCATAAAGATTTTGGGCCGAAACAGTAATGGGTAGGCAAAATAGCGCCAGCAAGCGAAGGTTCATGGATACAGAAATATAGTGATTGAACAGTCGGAAAAATACTGCCTGAAAGGCGCGAATGCCCGGCTACAGCATAATTCTTCTGGCGAATGTAGGTGCAAACCTTTTAACCCCTCAAAAGAAATCGGTCAATTCGCTAATTTTTGCGGTAAAACAAGTCGTCGTACATTAGCCCGCGAAAAAATCCGGACATCAACATGTCAAAACAAAAATCACAGAGACCGGCGTCCCAGCCCAAAAAAGTGGCTGCACCTGCCAAATCATCCAATTCCAGAACTTCCACAGTCTTGCTTCCCGACTCTGATATTCAGGGTGTTATGTGGGTTGGACTTGCTGCCGCCCTGCTCGGCGTGGTATTGTACCTCAATACCCTGGGGCATCAGTATACGCTCGATGATTTTTCTATCATTAAATCCAACTGGATTACCAAGGGCGGATTGAAAAATATTGGTCTGATCTTTTCCACGGAATACCGTTTTGGTTCCTGGAACAGCCCGGGCTCTCTCTATCGCCCCATTCCGCTCACTATGTTTGCCTGGGAATGGCAGATGTCGCCCGATAAACCGTTTCTGGGGCACTTCATGAACGTTTTGTTCTACGGCCTTACAGGTTGGGTACTTTGGTCTACCTGGCGTCGGGTGCTGGCAGGGCATCCTCCGGTACTGGCAGCCATAGCGGTGCTGGTGTTTATGGCTCACCCTATACACACCGAAGTAGTAGCCAACATCAAAAGCCGCGACGAAATTCTGGCCATGCTTTTTGGCACGCTCACCCTGCGCGCCATCTGGGAATACATTGGAAAGGATCAGGCTAAATGGCTCATCATGGCCGTGATTTGTTACGGTATTGCCATGTTCTCGAAGGAAAGTGCCATCACCCTGCTGGCGGTATACCCGCTGGCCATCTGGTATTTTGCACCTGCTGCAACCAATAAAATCATCAAAGTGGTGGGTGCGTTGTTGGTTCCTGCGGTGATTTTCCTGCTGGTACGCAAAAAAATCCTGGATGCGCAACCGTATCAGGAAGCATACTCCATTCTGGATAATTTCATGGTGGAAAGCAAAAATCAGGGCGAACGCCTGGCCTCTGCCTTCATGATGTGCGGCCGCTACCTGTGGACGCTGATTTTCCCGCATCCATTGGTATGCGATATGGGCTATCCGCAGGTCAAGGCGGTGAGCTTTAGCGATTGGCGTGCGCTGGCTGGCTTTTTCTCTTATGTGGGCATGGGCGTGTGGGCGCTCGTGCAATTGCCCAAACGGCATTTCCTGTCGTTCGCTATCCTGTTTTACCTGGCCACTTTCTCCGTTTTCAGCAACGTGCTGATGATGATCGGTACCTCGTACGGCGAACGCTTGTTGTATATTCCATCGTTCGGTTTTGCCCTGGGCGTTGCCTGGTTATTCGGCAAGCTCTTCAAGATCGACGATATGAAGCAGATCTGGAATCCCAACGGCAAGGGAACGATGTTGTGGATTGTTGTGGGCGCTTTGTTGGCTGCATATTCGCTCAAAACTGTTTTCCGTAATGGCGCCTGGTACGACAGTGCCTCCCTGTATGCGGCAGATCTGCCCAGCTCGCCCAATTGTGCCAAGCTGAACTACCATAATGCGCTGGAAGTAGTGCGCCAGGGTATGGACGAAAAAGAAAGTGTGGTAAAAGACGTGGAAATGGTGCGCAAAGGCATTGCCTGCTACGATAAATGTATTGAGCTCTACCCAAAATACCACGATGCATACGGAAGCCGCGGCCTGGCATATTTCCGATTGGGTGAAGTACTCAAGGACCCGGCAGAGCAAAAAGCAGCCTGGGATCAGGCCTTGGCAGATTATCAGGAATCGTTGAAATACAGGTACAACAACTCCGAGGTGCTGTCTAATATGGGTAAGATCTACTTCACCCGCAATCAGCCCGAAAAAGCTGAGGAGGTGTACCGCAAGGCAGTGGAGTTTGATCCGCGGTTTGTAGACGGTCGCCGCAACCTTGGGGCTATTCTGGCCATGCAGCGCAAATTCCCGGAGGCTATTGAACAATGGAAAGAGGGTCTCAAATTTGCGGACAATACCAAATCAGGTACGCTCTATTTCTACATCGGGTCTGCATATAAAGACATGGGCCAGCCTGAAAAATCAACGGAATGGTTTGAAAAGGCGTATGCAGTGGATCCGTCGTTGAAGAAGTGAGTGTGACCTCGTAGGTTTTGACAAACCTAAGGTATGTACACAAGTTAAATGGAGAATCAATTTCTGAGGTTAGCCCCACTCATAACATCTAACATCTTGTAACCCGCTGTTTTAACGGCGGGCAAAAGTCGCCCCCCCATTACATCTAGCATCTTTACAAAGCATCACATCTTCAAGAGGTTATGGATGCTGATGCTCTGCAAAGATGCTAGATGTGAATAGTGGGGTATTCCTGGCCACTCGTTAAAACGAGTGGTTACAAGATGTTAGATGTGTTTCCAGATTGCCTTAACATCCATATATAACTTGTGTACATACCGTAGGTTTTGACAAACCTACGAGGTCTGAATCCATTTGCTTCTGCAAGTCTTACCTCATCCTTCAGGGAATTATTTTCCAGCGCATATACCTATCACACAGGTACTCAATCTCGTACATCACTTTCTGGTTGTCGAGGGTGATTTCTAATTGGTGGTAGTTGAGAAGGCGCCAGGCACCTGTTGTGTTTTTGCCTATATCATATTTTTGGATGATAGAAAGACCTTCGACGCCTTTTAAATAATCTGTCTTTACCACTTTAGTTTGGGTAAAACCTAAAACGCCGTTAGGGCGAAAATGGTAAATCTCGCCCACGCCAGAGACTGCGGGTGCTGCATACAGAAACCTGTAGTCCTTAAAAAATGGGTTAGGTGTGTAGCTCCCGTTAGCACTGTAATCATGAATAAGCCAGAACTGTTGGAGCGCGCAAGTGGTAGCCTCCAATGATTTATGGCCTGTTACATTATTGTACACGATATTTTCTGCAACTCCCTTGTTGTATTGTATGGTGGAGTCGGGTTGTTCGAATGCATCATAATACAACCACTCACCTTCTTTTAGGTAATGTTTATAGCTGCCTATAGCCCTGTTTGTGCCATTCGGGTAATAAAACTGCCACTTCCCAACCGGTAACAAAAGGGTGTCAAAAAACTCATGTTCCTCATACGTCTCCAGATTAAACGTTACGATGGTATAAGTGGAGTGCTTATTAGATATTACCACCATACCCTCCCTTTTAATTCCCCAAAAACTCCACCTGTACCTGTCAGACGTATCCGGCAATTCATAGTATTCTATGTAGTAAAAGGTGCTGTCTGAGTAGCGGAAATACTCACAGGCCCGGTTGCCATTGGTATATTTTTCCTGTAGATAAAGGGTCTTGTTTTGTACCAGTTTGTGTCGAGTGATGCGATCCCACGATGCAGATATCTGGCCGGAATGGTACTGTCCAATGGTGTCGCTTTCCATCGTTTGGGCCCATGTGGGCAAAACCAATAGCAACAGGATGTTCAGGGTAAATATTCGTTTTTTCATAAGTAATAGATATGGCGCCCCAATGAGGGGGAAACGTTGCCTGCGGCACCACAGATTCACCCTTGTCCCGGCTGCGCACCAAACATAAACGCAGCGCCCCCCTCTTCAATCATGTAATCATGTACTCTTCACTCATGTACTCTTCAATCATGTACTCTTCACTCATGTATTTTCACCATCCATTCCTTTTCCGCTACCAATACGCTTCCTTTGATTTCTTCCCTCAGCCTGGCTTTTTTGGCCTTGTCGCCAGGCGGCAACGCAATGCTTTTCTTGAGGAAGTAAACAAAATTGCGATAGGCCTGGCGCTGCTGTTCTGATACCTGCCTCTTTCTCCGCAGATAAGCGGCAAAACTCGCCAGCAAACTATCCAGCGCCACAATCTCTCCTGTTTCCCAATACATTTTTGCCAGCATAGCTTTGGCGGTTAGATTATGCGACACGTCATCAAAGTCCATTTCCAGCAGCAGGGCCATGGCCTGACGATAATCACCCTTTTCACAATAAAAACGAGCCAGATTGAACGAATAGGTGCCCTGACGCTGCACTTCAGGCAGATGCTCTCTGTATTGGTTCAAAAAATGCAACACCCACTCAAACTCACGCAAACGCATGGCAGCAAAGGCAATATTGGTGTAAGTGAGTCGGGTTATTTGCCCGTTTTCCAAAAATACTTCCGATTCCAGTCCGGACCGGTACAAGTCAAAGATTTCCCGGAGAAATTGCTCCTGGCGCAGATTGATCCGGTTAATGCAAAAATTTACCCCAATCAAATACACAGCCCGCAATTCCGGCAAGGGGAATAAACCGGCCGCGTCAGCCAGCCATTCCTTCAACGCATAAAAATGCCGGTCTTCTCCCGGATTACTCAACGACTGGTATCCATGATAATACACCGCAATGGCCGGGTATTGCAACAATTCAGGTTTTGATTCCACATAGGCCAGGATCATGGGTAAAAGATCGTTTTCAATCTTTTGCTGCATGAAACGCTGGTGACTAAAAATGCCGCAGGCGAATTTGAGTTTTTCCGCTAAAAATGAAATGTCGTGCCAGTTGGTAAACTCCTGAAGCTGTTCCGGCGTGCTTCGACCGGTTTCATGAAGGGCATGCTGGTATGCTTCCAGCGCCAATTCATACCGAAACCGGTAGTGCTCTGCATGTCTTAATGGCTGATTTTCTACTTTTTGACCCACTTTGTGCAGTTGTTCCTCAAATTGCCGACTCAAGCCCCGATGCCTTAGGGCCTGTAGCAGGTAGCGCCCTTTGCCAGCTTCATCATTCCACCATTCGTCCCAAGCCAGGTAGTTTTCCGTTGCCTGAAGCAAATAATGCGTGGTATGGTGGATTTTTGAAGCGTCAAATGAAGAATTTCTGAAGGCTTTTTTGTGTAAAAAATCCGAGGAAAAGCTAATGTCGTTACTTAAATCCTGTTTGCGCAAAAATCGAAATAATTGTTGCACCGGTTCGTGCTGGTTAAACACCGGGCTTTCAATAAATTTTTGCATCCAATGCCAGTCTTTTTTGGAAAATATGCGAAAAATGGATAGAATTTTCATGTGCTGGATGGTTTGATGCTTTTCCTTGGTTGTTGGGAGGGATAAACTGGAAACTGAGAGTCTCACTCAAAGTGAGACTCTCAGTTTCCAGTTTATCCCTCCCAACAACCAAGGAAAATAACCAGCAGTAAACATACAAAAAATCCGAGAATAACATTTTTTTGTACTCGCATGAAAACTCCTCCTTGCCCCATGTTTGCATCATCAATACGAATAAACACCATGTACACCCGATACCATCATACACTTCTTCGTAGCCTGCTCCTGTTGAGCAGTTGCGTTTTGCTGCTGAGCAGCAGGATGCAGGCGCAAGGGTGGCAAAGATGGTATGGCGGACCCGGCAACGAGCGAGCCTTCGCCCTGAGCATCCAGCCCGATGGTCAGCTCGTAGCCGTGGGAAGCGCAACTGATACCTCCAGCGCCGATATTGATGGCTATTTCCTGAAAACCGATAGCCTGGGGTTGCAGGCTCAACAGCAATTGTGGGGCCAGCCCGGACTCGATGAAACTGCTCTCAGTATCTGGCCCACCGGCTCAGGAAATTGGATGGTAGGTAGCACCGTGCGCAGCACCGGAAGCACCTCGGCTATGGCCGATATTCAACTCCTGCAACTAGATGCTGCCGGACAGGTGCAAAACAGTTGGACGTACACAGCCAAAACACTTTTCGATGTTGAAAAATGGGGGAATGATTTCCTACTGCTGGGCGGCAAGATGGTTTCCGATGGGAACGGCGACTTCATCCCGCAGTTTTTAGCCCAAAAAACATCGCCTTCAGGCGGTATCCTTTGGTCGAAAGTGCTCGAATATGGACTGTACAGCAGAGCAGAAACGGCCACGGTTTTGCCCAATAACGAGGTGCTGGTAGCCGGCTCGGTGTACAGTCAGGGTACGCAGGATAACCTGCTGATTACCCGGCTGAGCAACTTTGGCGATTCGCTGGATAGCTGGGAGTTACCCGTAACGGGTAGCCAGCGCCCTGCCAAACTTATCCAGACGCAGGCTGGCCAATACCTGCTCGTAGCTACCGATGGTGTAGGCGATCCTGATCAACGTGACCCATTGCTGGTGGCACTGGATGATGAACTGGATACCCTCTGGACCCGTCGCCTGACCCTGCCAGGTTTGCAACAAGTACACGATGCCCTGGAACTGCCTGGTGGAGACCTCGTGCTGGTGGGCGAGCATATTCCGGAAGGTTCCAATAGCAGGGACGGTTTTATGGCCCGCGTAAATGCGCAGGGCGGACTGGTATGGTTTCGGACTTACGGAGGATTGAGGGGCGATATTTGCTGGGATGTGGCAATCCCGGCCAACGGAAACGGCTTCATCATCGCCGGACAAACAGGTTCTTACAGTGCAGGTGGTGATTTGCAAGCCTGGCTGTTGCAAACCGATGCGCTGGGCTTTGCCTGGACTAATCGGGTGGCAGGACGAGTTGTTCGGGACGAAATAGAAGATTGTGTGGAAAATGCAGGTGAGCCGGGATTGTCCGGCTGGATTATCACGGCAAGTGGCGAACCGGGCGCAGTGTACACCCTTACCGATTCAACGGGGGAGTATTCGATGGGGTTGGACACCGGCGTCTGGTTCGTATCCGTGTTGCCGCCTTCCGCTTACTGGGCTACCTGCGAAGATTCCATACAAATAGCAATCCTGCAGCCAGGCGACACCCTTTATGCGGATTTTCCGGTACAGGCAGCGTACGATTGCCCTTTGTTGGATGTGGATTTGAGCGTGCCGTTTCTGCGCCGGTGTCATGAGAACACCTATTCGGTTAAGTACTACAATTATGGTACAATCCCGGCGCCGGATGCCTGGATTACGGTGGCGCTTGATCCATACCTGACGGCTGTAAGCAGCAACTTGCCGTACATCCAAACTGGCGACACGCTCTTGTTTCAGGTTGGCGCTGTGCCAGAGCTTTCAGGTGGAAGCTTCCAGTTTACTGCCCTGCTGGATTGCGATAGCACGGTGCTGGGGCAAACACATTGCACAGAAGCCCATATTTATCCGGATTCGCTGTGCTTTGGGTTTAGTCCGGAATGGGATGGTTCCAGTTTGGAAGTAAACGGGTATTGTGCCGGCGATTCAGTGGTGATTACCATCTCTAATGAAGGGCTGGATATGCAGCAGGCGGTGGAATACATCATCGTGGAAGATGTGATCATATTCAAGCTGTCTACCCTGCAATTAAACGGAGGCCAGGATACAACTATAGTACTTTATCCGGAAGGCTCTACGGTAACCATCATCGTCAATCAGACTCCGGGCCATCCAGGCAACAGTACGCCAACACTGGTGGTAGAAGGATGCGGCGGATTCCCGTTCAGTATGGGCTACACTTTCCAGTTTCCGCAAAACGATGGAAATTTCAGTACAGACATAGAATGCCGACAAAACATTGGCTCTTATGACCCGAATGATAAAACAGGCTTGCCGCTGGGCGTTGGAGACGATCATGTGGTAAAACAAGGCATCACTATAGAATATCTGATCCGCTTTCAGAACACCGGTACCGACACGGCTTTCCGGGTAGAAATCAGGGATACACTTTCCCGTTTTCTAGACCTGTCGACCTTTAAACCGGGGGCTTCAAGTCATCCTTACCAGTATAACTTCAGTGAGTTTGGTATCCTGAGTTTCCTGTTTGATCCCATTGCCCTGCCTGATTCCGGCGCTAATGAGGCTGCTTCGCAGGGATTTGTCAAATACCGGATTGCATTGAAAAAAGACCTGGCTCCCGGAACAGAAATAACCAATAGAGCCGCGATATATTTTGACCAAAACACGCCTGTGATTACTGCCCAAACCCTGCACACCATTGGAAACCCTTTTGAATCCCTGATTACCGCCCAACAAAATCCAGTGAACACAAACACTACTACAGGGGCGCTAAGGATCGCTCCTAACCCAACGAATGGAAACGCTCTGGTAAGCCTCACTCGCCCCTTCCAACGGGAGGGGGCGAGCCTGAGGGTCCTGGATGCCACCGGAAAAATAGTGCTGGAAGAAACCAGTGTTTTCCCATCAATTCAAGAAACCCATTACCTGAATCTGACTACATTGCCGACTGGACTGTATCTGATTCAATATCTAGATAAACATAGAACCATGATTGCCCAAGGGAAGGTAGTGAAGCTGTAACTCCCCTCCCGGCCCCATTAAACCATTTTTGGTGTACCCTAATTGCTAACGTTATGAACAGGATACTCATTTTGCTGCTGTTTTGTTGTTCCGCATTCACGATGCGTGCGCAAGTTTGTCCTAATTATAACCAACCTGTTTCCATCGCCGATTCGTGTCATAAAGCGCCGTTTTTGTGTGGGAACTTCCTGGATAATTACTGTAGCAGCAACTTTGACATGACGGAGGATTCATTTGGTATGGCGAGCGGTTTTCTGCGCTTTTCCACTTGTTTTGAAGAGATGTCGATAGAAATCTCCGTGCATGATTGTGATCCGGGTTCAAGCGCTTTGATTTTTAGCATGTTTGATACTACGTGCAACCCGCATTCCATGGTCATTGCAACAGATACCATTGAAAATTTAACGGTGGGTACTTTATCCGCCAGCAATTTGACCAGTTTAGAGCCTTATTTATTGGCCATTAGCGGACTTCAAAACAGCCAATGCGCTTTTACCATTAAAGTGCTGGAAGGAATTGGTACGGCTCAGCCAGGACCAGTGACTTGTTTTTGTACAGTAGGTCTTTTACAAGGACCGGAATCGGTGTGTAACTACGAAACCATAACTTATACTTATACTCCTCCGGTTTGCGACTATTCATTCGGCGCGCCTGTTGGCGGAAATGGTGAATATTGTCCGCCGGCTTCTGTTTGTCCGATTGTTTTTGACTCTGTTTCTATTGATTGGATTATTCCGCCAATATTCCACTTTGATGGCGATAGTACTGGTCTAACTATTTCTATCGCATTAGACACCAGCTATCACGGGCTGGATACGGTTAGAGTAGATACGCTTACGTTGATTTACAGAAATTTGTCTTCTACACCAATTGATAGTCTTTCTTATTGCAATTGTCCTGGTTTTGGTTGCGATGATGAAACTATTTATCTGTTTTACATTACTACTGGTCCTCCAGTTTATGCTAACTATAGCTGCGAATTGTCGTGTGCCGATACGGTTTGTGTAGTAAATGGCATCTCATATACCATGCCAGGTACCTATACTTACCCGGGAACCTGTGCCGATACAATTGTGATAATAACCCAAAAGGACGAAATTCCCATAGTAAACAATCAATTCATATGTGAGGGCGAGACTGCTGTACTAACTGTAATAAACTATGATCCTGCATTCAAATACACTTGGAGCAATGGAGCTACAGGGCAATCTATCTCCGTTTCGCCGAATGCTTCCTCTCTATACACCGTAACAGCAGTGCATGAGTATGGGGAATGTGTGTTTACTACAACAGCAGCGGTTATCGTCAATAATATATGGTTAGAAGACCTTGGGCAAATAGGAACTATTTCCTGCGAAGATCCCTGTGTTTTCTATCAAAACATTGCCTATTGCGATCCCGGACAATACACCATACAGGTAGCAAACTGTCATACCCAAACCTTTACGATAGGTTTCGATCCCTCAACTGAACAAGTGCAACAGCCAACGGTGACTATTTGTGAAGGCCAGTGCTTTAATTTCTTTGGTACGCAAATTTGCAGCAGTCAAACTGCTATGCATACCGAAAACTGTACTACATACACCCGGCAGATAATTGTAGAGCCAAGGGATACCGTCATTGAAGGGATAGTTGGTTCGGTAACCTGCAATAATCCGTGTTTTACCCATAATGGGATAAGCTATTGTGCGCCAGGTCAATACAAAATAGAAGATGAGTGTACCACCACTTTCTTTACTATAGACTACAAAAAAGTGACGATTGATCTGGGTACTGTGGATACCATCAACTGCAAGAAACCCTGTGTTACTTTCGATCAGGAAACCTATTGTAATGGCGGATCCTATGAAAAAGAGGATAGTTGCTACATCCGTAAGTTTGTGATTTTTGAAGACGAACGCAAACCAGAGGTTACCAAACCCGTATTGGATTGTGCGCCAACCAATACGCATTTTACCGTGGCGTTTGAAATTTACGGCCTCCCTCCCTTCAAGGTGGGCGAAGAAGAGTTGACCGGAAATTTTTATCTCTCGGATCCTATCTTGAATGGCGCCAATTACGCCTTTATTGTGAAACATGATAATGGCTGCGAAATCACGGTAAGCGGCTATTACGACTGTGCGCAATTCTGCGCCAGTGATCCAGGGCAACTGTCTGGCGAGGTGGTACATGGTTGTGCCGGACAAACCAATATTGCGGTAGTAACCATTCAGCCTCCCAACCTGGCCCCAGGCGATGTGCTGGTGTATCAATTGCAGGATGATAATGGCCAGGTAGTTGCTACGAATGGTTCCGGGACTTTTGCCTTTGATCCGGCAACCATGGAGCCTGAAATTACCTACATGGCATCCTGCGTAGTGGGGCCGCCCGATGTAGATGGGCTGCCAAATCCTACAGATGAATGTACCGATACCAGTGGTACACAGCCGGTTATTTTCCACCAGGCGCCAACAGTGAGCATAGAAGGCGATTCCAGTCTTTGCGAATTCGACCCCATTGCTTTGATAGCCAGCGGCGCCACAAGCTACCTGTGGAATACCGGTGCAACCAGTGCCTTGTTAGTCATTCCGGAAGCTACACCTGCTAATTCAGGCTGGTATAAGGTGCGAGGAGCATCAGAATATGGATGTTTTGCAGAAGATTCCACCTTTATAGAAGTCTTCCCTTCTGATTCCAAAAACTGCTGCAAACCGCAAATACCCAATGCTTTTACACCCAATGGAGATGGCGCCAACGATAGTTTTGTGCCATTGATTAGCGATTGTACGCCATTGGAATATGCAGAAATGCGCATTTATTCACGCTGGGGCCAACTGGTGTTCAGGAGCGATAAAGACCAGCTGCGATGGGATGGAACCTACGATGGCGGTCAACCCGCCGGTTCCGATACCTACGTGTTTTCCTTCCGATACAAACTTCTCGGTGAAATGGAAAAGACCGAGAGTGGTGAGATAACATTACTACGTTAAAAGGGGAGTTTTATGTTGGGCGCCGCCGCAAGGTTGGCGCCCAATTTTTTTTGTGAACGCGGAGAACGCGGGTTGGGGGAACGCGGATGACGCGGATGACGCGGATTTTTTACGCTGCCTTCGGCAGCCTTTTTAAGAATTTTTGAGATGCTCCATCTTTTTTCAGCAATATTGCCGAAGGCAATTATAAAAATCCGCGTCATCCGCGTCATCCGCGTTCCCAAAAAATCCACGTTCTTGCAGTGGAAATCAAAGTTCATATGATACGCCTCTTCCTTTTACTCTCCTTGTTCCTTGCCGCGTTCCAATCTGCGGCACAAACCTGTAATTATCTCGCCTACGATGGCTTTTCCTACCCCGATAACAGTCCGCTGGAATCGCTGCAAGGCGGCGCCGGTTGGCTGCAACCCTGGAATGTTCAAAGCGAAAACACACAGCTCCCGGGATACCAAATCTCCACGGGAACCCCTCTTCAATTCCAAAACCTGCAAACTACTCCGGGATACGCCTCTGGAGGACTCCAATACCTAACCGCCGGCCGCCGACTGAATGTGCAGCCCGACGGACCCTTTGCTGCCTGGCTGAATGCAGACGGCGCCATCGGTCTGCCGGGTACCAGCCTTTGGATGAGTATCCTGCTCCGAAAAAACCAAAACAACGACGAAACGGTAGCCGCATTTTGGCACAACCAGAACATCCAGTGGTGTGAAGGATGCACCTCCAATAAAGTGGCTGTTGGCTATTTCGGTGCTAACTCCAATGTAAATGGACAACGCCGGTGGACGCTTCGCCTGGGCGATCAATATTTCCCGACAAGCATTCCAGTGGTTATAGGAGAAGCCGCATTTTTGGTCCTGAAACTCGATTTTAACGCCAATAGTATCAGCGCCTCCTGCTTCGTAAACCCTGCCCAGCTCGGCAACGATACCCCAACCCCTGAACTGACCCAAACTTCTCCCTTTGCCCTGGCCATCCGAAGCGTTGCGCTGTACCTGGGCAATAACCCCAACAACGGCCAGGCCGACGAGTTGCGCATGGGCGCAAGCTATGCCTGTGTAGCCCCAGATCCCAATGTGGCGGTCAATCAGCCACCCAATGCAGCGTTTGCCTTCACACCTGCTTCAGGCATCGCACCCCTGCAAATCAGCTTCGACGGAACACCTTCTTCAGATCCTGACGGCTTTATTACCGCTTATTCCTGGGATTTTGGCGATGGCTCCGCGCCGGTAAGCGGCGGATTGGTAAACCATACCTTTACCGCATTGGGCAACCTGAATGTTCGTCTCACCGTAACCGATTCAGAAGGCCTGCAACATAGCCTAACCAAACAGGTGCGCATTCTCGATCCATCTGGCGTATATCCCTGCCTTTTGGGCATTACTTGCGAGCAACTGGCTTCCTGCACCGGCAACGACGGTCGCTTCCGTGTTACCAACTACGAAAATATACCCCTGCAATTGCGCAATGCCAGCGGTAACCTGATTCCTCCATCTGCAGGCAATGCCCAGGTATTCGACAACCTGGCGCCCGGCCCTTACCAACTCACCGCCTCAGGCGCCAATGGATGCCGGGATACCTTCAACCTGCAAATTCAGCGCGACAGCAATACCTGCCCGGGTTGGACACCCGATCCATGTGCCATGAAAATTGGCGTTGGGATTGAAGGTTTGGCCTATTGGTCTACCGGTCGACCCTTCAAGGACTTTTTTAAATCCTGCGGCACCTGGATCACTTACGATCCTAACCCTCCGGGCGGTAATTTTATCTGGAACACTGAAAACCAGGCCCATATTCCTACTGATAGCAATGGCTATGCCCTGCAAATACCCTTCCCGGTGCCAAATGGCAGTGGTCAAAATCTGCTGCGCGGTATTATCTCTGCCATTGGGCATATCCCAACAGGCGTACCCATGCGCCTCCTGTACGATGGTGTTGGAACCTTGCAAATGCAGGGAAATGTAACCGTAACAGCCAGCCAGCCCGGGCAGATTGATTTTGTGGTGAACGATGAAGGCAACATCTTTTTCAACCTCACCGCTTCTCAGGCAGGCAACCACGTACGCAATATTCGTGTGGTGGAACAAAGCAATCTGGATACCTATCTCAGTCAGCCATTTCGACAGTCTTTCCTGGATAACTGCAAGGAATTCAACACTTTGCGTTTCATGGACTGGATGCGCACCAACGGCAGTGAACATGAAAAATGGGAAAACCGCACCCGTCCGGGATACTACTCCCAGGCCGAAAGTCTGAACGGCGGGCTGGCTTATGAATACATCATCCAACTGGCCAATACGCTCAATAAAGACATCTGGGTTTGTGTGCCGCATGGCGCCGACGATACCTACATAGCGGAAATGGCTGCCATGTTCCGCAACGGGTTGAATTCGGGTATTCAGGTGTACCTGGAATACAGCAATGAAGTGTGGAACTGGATTTTCCCGCAGGCGCATTGGGTAAACAACAATGGTCCGCAAAACATCAGCTACCCACGCCGCTACGTGGAGCGCTCCCTGCACGCCTTTGATATCTGGATGCAGGTTTGGGGCAGTGAGCAAACGCGTTTGCGCAGGGTACTGGGCACCCAGAATGGGTACGACTGGATAACGGAAGAAATCATGGCCCACGCAGATCCAACCAAATACGATTACATTTCTCCTTCCTGGTACGTAGGTTTGGATCACGGTGATTCCGGCGTACCCAATCTGCAGGCGCTTGGCGCTGCGGCCACCGTAGAGGATGTGCTGGAAAACGCCAATAATACCTTCCTGGGCTTTTATCCACATTGGGAATTGGTATACCGCAATGCTAAATTGTATGGTAAAAAAGTGGCCAACTACGAAGGAGGCCAACACTTTACCAATTTTACGGTGCCGCCTTACATTCAGGCAATGTACGATGCCCAGGTGCATCCGGGTATGTACGAGCTCTACAATCGTATGCTCGACAGCCTTCGCAGGTTGGGCAGTGAACTCCCGCTGGCTTTTGTTCTCACAGGCCCCTGGCAAAGTCAATATGGCTCCTGGGGGCACTTATTCAGCGAAGATGACCCTGCGCCCTGGACCGACCGGCCAAAATTTCAGGTATTGCTGGATCAGATAGCGCGTTGTGTGGAAGTCTCTGGAAATCAGGAGTTAACACCCATTGTAGAAAGCCTCACCGTATTTCCCAATCCGTCAACAGGAGCATTCCAGCTGATTATACCTGAAAATTGGCAGGGGCAATCCATGCGCCTGCGCGCGTACGATGCGCGTGGCGTTCAACATGCCCTTATGTCATGGAACAATATTCCAACCGGCGAATTCTGGCCTTGTGGTCTCTATTTACTCCAATTGGAAGATCAGCAGGGTAGGGTAGTGGCCCGGGGTAAATGGGTGAAAGTTAAAGGGCACTAAGGGTGGGGTTTTACCACTAAGACACTAAGGGCACTAAGGGCTTAAACTGAGAGTCTCACTCAAAGTGAGACTCTCAGTTTAAGCCCTTAGTGCCCTTAGTGTCTTAGTGGTAAAAAAAAACGCTCTGTACCTCATAGATCTACAGAGCGTTGTTAATATCTAATTTGCGCACTTTGCGCTCTTTGCGGTGAATCCTCACGCCTCCACCTTTCTCCCACGCTTAACCGCGCCGTTTTCGCTGGGTTTAGCTGCCTTTTTTCCGGTCAATGCCAGATTAAGCACCTCTTCCATGCGGTCTACGTAGTGGAATTCCAGTCCTTTGATGTATTCCTTTTCAATGTCTTCCACATGTTTGCGGTTGTCTTTGCAAAGGATTACTTCTTTGATGCCGGCGCGTTTGGCAGCCAGGATTTTTTCCTTGATGCCGCCCACCGGGAGCACTTTGCCACGCAGGGTGATTTCGCCGGTCATGGCCAGGAAGGGTTTCAACGGATTTCCAGTGAAAGCTGAGGTAATAGCCGACAACATCGTTACACCTGCTGATGGTCCATCCTTTGGTATGGCGCCTTCAGGAATGTGGATGTGGATGTCGTTTTTCTCAAACATCTCATGGTCAATGCCCAACTGACTGGCATGTGCTTTAATGTAGCTCAGTGCCGTGCTGGCACTTTCTTTCATTACTTCACCCAGATTTCCGGTTAGTTGTAGTCTGCCGGATCCTTTGTTCAGACTTACCTCAATAAACAGAATCTCGCCACCCACGGATGTCCAGGCCAGGCCGATAGCTACGCCAGCGCTTTGTCTTTCCCGATACACCTCTGAATCATATTTAGTAGGGCCAAGAATATCGTGCAGGTGCTCGGGCTTGATGATAACCTCATAAGGCTCATCCATGGCCACTTTTTTGGCAACAGAGCGCATCACCGAACCAATTTCACGGGAAAAATTGCGCACACCACTTTCAGCTGTGTAGCTGTCAATGATTTTTTCCAGTGTTTTATCGGTCAGTTTTACCTGAGCCGGTTTTAAGCCATGTTCCTTGCGTTGAAGAGGTACCAGGTGCTGTTTGGCAATCTGTATTTTTTCTTCCAACGAATACCCTGCAATTTCAATGATCTCCATACGGTCCAGCAAGGCCGGCTGAATGGTGCTTAAGGTATTGGCGGTGGCAATGAACAAAACCTTCGACAAGTCGAATTCCAGCTCCAGATAGTTGTCGTAAAAAGTCGTGTTCTGCTCCGGATCAAGTACTTCCAGTAGTGCAGAAGACGGGTCTCCCCTGAAATCTTTGCCCACCTTGTCAATCTCGTCCAGTATGAAAACAGGGTTGCCGGTTTTGGACTTTTTCAGAGATTGAATAATACGGCCGGGCAAGGCGCCGATATAGGTTTTGCGGTGACCGCGAATTTCAGCCTCATCGTGCAAACCGCCCAGACTCATGCGCACGTACTTGCGCTTGAGCGCCCGCGCAATGCTTGATCCAAGAGATGTTTTGCCCACCCCCGGAGGACCTACCAGGCACAAAATAGGCGCTTTCATGTCGCCCTTCAGCTTCAGTACCGCAAGGTGCTCCAAAATCCGTTCTTTTACTTTGGTAAGGCCATAGTGATCCTTGTCCATCACCTGTTGTACCTTTTTGAGGTCGAACTGGTCCTTGGTATATTCCTGCCAGGGCAGGTCGAGCAGGGTTTCCAG
Organism: Chitinophagales bacterium; assembly: GCA_017303475.1. Lineage (GTDB taxonomy): Bacteria > Bacteroidota > Bacteroidia > Chitinophagales > Saprospiraceae > M3007. Next base: position 115,294 of record JAFLBO010000012.1, on the reverse strand, counting down.
GTACGTCAGGCCAATGGCGTATTCAGCAATTTGTGGATTCACCCGACGGAGTTTGTTGATCTCCCGGTTGAAGGCGTCTTCCACGTTTTGCGGCCATTTTTTCTTTTTAGCCCGGCGGATTAGCGCTTCGATTTCCTCTTCCTGCGGATTATGCCCCAGCTCTTCCTGAATGGTTTTAAGTTGCTGGTTGAGGTAATAATCCCGCTGTTGTTTTTCAATATCCACCCGCACCTTGGACTCTATCTGGTCTTTCAATTCCAGCAGCTGCAACTCCGAATCCATGTGTTGCAGGATAGCGCTGGCCTTATCCTTGAGGTTGTTGATCTCCAGGATGCCTTGCTTGTTATTGACCAGAATGCCCAGATTAGAGGCAATGAAATTGAGCAGGAAGTTGTCGTTGTTGATGTTTTTCAGCATCACAACAGCTTCAGATGGAATTTGCGGCGACAGTTCGATGATCTGGCGTGCAGCATCGCGTACGCTACTGATCAGGGCCCGAAACTCGAGTTTGTTTTTGGGTTGCTCATATTCCAGAGTGCTGATCTGGCCCTCCATATAGGGATCTTCCTGAGTCAGGCTATCGAGGTGAAAACGTTTGCGACCCTGCAAAATAGCAGTGGTGGAGCCGTCCGGCATCTTCAATAGTTTCAGGATACGAGCAACCGTTCCCACACGGTATAGGTCGCGGGCGGAAGGGGATTCAATCTTCAGGTCTTTCTGAGAAAGCACACCAATGTATCGATCACCCTCGTAGGCTTTCTGCACGGCCCGGATACTTTTATCGCGTCCTACCGTGATGGGAGTTACGATACCGGGAAACAACACCGTATTTTTCAAAGGCAGGAGCGGTACAGTGTCCGGAAACACCTCGCCTGCCTTCTCATCGTCTTCTTCCAGCGAGAAAAGTGGCACGAAATCAGGCTCATCGTCTGACTGTTGTGTCATCAAATAATTGTCAAACATATCAATAGTACGGGTAGGGAGTATGTAGAATCTCGACTTGCAAACATGGGAAATATCCCGGTAAGTCGTGGTAATAATTCTGGCTTTGTGTCAAACTGACAACAAATAAATCTAACCCGTTCGTTTTTGGATATGGCAAACAGCCTGCCATCTCGAAAAAAAACGGATTTTGGCAGGAAGCTGCGGTTGTGGCACGACAAAAAGGCAGAGGTTAAGGGCATGTTGGGGATTTTTTTGCCGGGCCAAAAACTGACGAAAAAAGGACAGTTTTTAGCCCGGCAAGAAAATCCTCAACATGCTCTAAAACCGCAACAACACCAGCTTTAAGCGTCCGCGGTATTCTGAAGGCACCAGACATTCATTGGCGTTCATTTGCAAAGCATCCCTGAAACGCAGGCGTAAACTTTGGTTCAGGGTGTTCAACAGACTGTTTCGATCAAATTCTCCGGAAGCGCTGAGCACATATTCGCTGCAGGTGTTCTCGTATTTGATTTCATCATTGAAGAAAAAACGCATCCGGTCAGGCGTTCTCATGAGGAAATAGGAAGAGAAAATACCATCGTCGTCCTGGGAATATTGTTTTTTGTGCAAGGCACTTTTCCACTGAACATTACCGTTGGGTTTTATGGCCAACACAAAAACATCGTCGTAATAATAGTCTACAATCATACGCATGCCATCCCTAAAGAAGCCCCTGCCGGCAGAAGCGCCTCTTTGGACCTCACGGTATCGTTCAGCTACCAAAATAACCCCGCCATCTTGCCGAAGCAGGATTTCCTGCAAGCGCGCATCCACCACGCCACGACTCTCATCGCTCACATCCTTTTGACGGAGTACTGACAAAAATTTCTCGTCAAAAGCTTCGTACCGGAGTGCTGCTGCGGAATCCCGGCCGGGACTCAGTCGTAAATAAAACACACCATTAGAACGTTCGCGGGCTTTTTCTGTCCACAAGCCAGCACCAACCAACTGGTGATTGTAGTGATCAAAGGCAAATTTTAAGTCTACCGTCAAATAATTGCCCAAGGGAGTAGTGTTGACATGGACACCGGTGCCATCAAATTTTATGATTTCCAGTTCATGTTTTTCCAGCTTGGCTTTGCGGTTGTTGCGCTCAGTTATCCAAAAAAACAGGCCCGAATTACTAACCGTTATTTCCGGGTTGCGACTTTCAAACACATCTGACAAGTCTTCCACAATGGCGATATGGTCCCATGGGGCAATCATTTTGTCCAGAAAAATACAGGTGGCCTCAATCCGGTCGCGTTCTGCCACATTGTAAATAACAATGCAGTTTCGGTCGTCGCTCTGGGCTATTTCCAGATTTGGGGTGTTGAAAATTCGTTCCCCGTAGTCCTTGACCTCCATGCTGTCAATCAAATTGGCGCCAGGGTCATATTTATGCACCCTTAGTACCGTATGCCCTCTTCTGCGTGTTTGATAAATAATGGAAAAATCGTTGCGCCCTGGCACTACGCCGAGAATTCGGGTGCCTCTGTGATCCAGATCGTCAAGCTCCTTCGTCCAGCTGAGCTTTAACTGGGGGTCAAATGCCTGTACAATAAAGTCGTCGTACCGGTCGCGAAAAATCAATACACGGTCACGCAAACGTCCGATCAACTCATAACCATAATCGGTGCGGATAAAAACCGGCTCCGAAACCACCGCGCTTTGGCCGAATAAGGCACGGGTAAACAGGAAAAAAAGCGCAAATAAGCAGAGTTGTTTGGGCATAGTATGGATCATTTGCAGACTTTCAAAAATAAGGAGAAATTTGCAACCATGAAAATCCTTATTCTCAACGGTCCAAACCTCAACTTACTGGGAACGCGCGAACCTGACATTTATGGTTCTGAAACCTTTGAATCTTTTTTCGGGCAATTATGTTCAGCGTATCCGCAGATTAGCCTGGAATATTTTCAAAGTAACCACGAAGGCGAGCTGATCGACAAGTTGCATGAGGTTGGATTCTCCTTCGATGGCGTGGTGCTGAATGCGGGAGCATATACCCACACCTCCATTGCCCTGGCCGATGCCGTTTCTGCCATCAAGGCTCCGGTTGTGGAAGTGCATATCAGCAACGTGCACAAAAGAGAACCCTTCCGGCATCACTCCTATTTGTCGGCCGCATGTGTAGGTTCTATTGTAGGGCTTGGCTTGGATGGCTACAGGTTGGCTGTGGAGTGGTTGTTACGTCGTTAAAGGGGAGATTTCACTGATATTCAGGTAGATTTTTTTGCCCTTTTCGCGCCCAATTCGAATCATCTCATCGGCGCCCTGAGATGGACCTCCGATGCGTAGCACGGCCTCCACTTTATCCAGCAAACGAATAGCAACCGGGTGGAATATTTCGTTAAACACATCGTCGCCAATGCCTTTGGAGCCGGCAGTTTCAATGAGTGGCAAGGCAAACCATTCGCCTAAAACCGGCAAATGCCCCATTTTGTACAATTCCAGCGCCACACTGCTCATGTGCTCCACATTGGCGGCAATTAATTCCGGTTGATCATTTGTTCCGGAACGATATGGACCGGCTACTAATATAAGCTCTGCTTGTTTCATGAATCGGTTTAGAGTAAAATGGCAACTACCTCGGCACCTCTATTTTTTTCACAATTTCATCCAGTACTTCGCGTGTGGTGTACCCTTCCATTTCCCGTTCCGGTGTAAGGATCACGCGGTGGTTGAGGGTAGGGTAAACTACATACCGTATATCGTCGGGGGTAACAAAATTCCGGCCAGCCATGGCTGCTACTGCCTTGGAAGCTTTCATCAATGAAAGTGATGCCCGCGGACTGGCGCCCAGGAACAAATCGGCATTGCTGCGGGTGTTGTGCACAATGGCCGCTATGTAGTCCAGCAGCTCTTCCCGTATGTAAACTTCTTCGATAATGCGTTGGCAATCAGCAATGTCTGAAGGCGTTAAAACAGCGTTTACTGTTTCACGAAGGGCTCCGTTGAAGTCGTTCCGGAATCTGCGCAGGATGGATTGTTCTTCCTCCAGGCTAGGGTAGGAAAGAATGATTTTGAACAGAAAACGGTCGAGCTGAGCTTCCGGTAGTTTATAAGTACCCTCCTGCTCTATGGGATTTTGTGTAGCCACCACCATAAATGGCGCCGACATAGGGTAGGTAACGCCGTCTACGGTAACCTGCCGTTCTTCCATTACCTCAAATAAAGATGCCTGGGTTTTGGCCGGAGAACGGTTGATCTCATCAATCAACACTATATTGGAAAATATGGGGCCGGATTTAAACGTAAAATCGGAGGTCTTCATGTTGAACACCGAAGTACCTACCACATCGGCCGGCATCAAATCCGGTGTGAACTGAATGCGGCTGAATTCCGTGTGTAAAGTGCGGGCCAGCAGCTTGGCTGTCAAGGTTTTGGCAATGCCGGGAACGCCCTCCAGCAGTACGTGGCCGCCGGTAAACAGCGCCACCAGGAGTAACTCCAGCATGTCTTCCTGCCCTACGATAACCTGCCCGATTTCGGCTTTCACCCGCTCGGCGCGCAGCATTACGGGGTCTACATCCAGCGAGGGAGCTGGGGGCGTGAGGGCTTCTTGATTTTCGGTAAAATCGGGGCTGATCGGTTCGTCTTCAGTCATATTGCGTTAAATGGTGTTATTCGACTCCCCACAAAGGTCACTTTTTTGCGCAATTTTTCAACGGATTTGAAAATCTGTTGCAAGTACAAAGCTAAACCTGCATTTGTGCGAATCATGAGGCCATTGGCAACAGGATGGTAGCCTTTGACCTCTTTCCGTTTTTTAACATTATTTTCACCTGTGGGGGCCGGGTTTTTCCGACCTTCGCAGTTTAAACCCTGTTATATACATGGGCTGTCCGGAATGGATTGAAATCATTTTAATACCTTGACTATGAGAAAGTTACTATTGGTTGTCTTAGCCCTTTTGCTTGGGTGTGTCGTGACATTCGCACAAAAAGCCGTTCAGGCCCGCCCGAAACTGGTAGTGGGCATTGTAGTGGATCAGATGCGTTATGATTATCTCTACCGCTACTATAAACATTACGGACAAGGAGGTTTTAACCGCCTGCTGGACGGCGGATTTTCCTGCGAAAACACACATTTTAATTATGTGCCAACCTATACCGGGCCCGGACATGCCGCCATCTACACAGGCACTACACCCGCTGTAAATGGTATTATTGGCAACGATTGGTACGATCCTGAGTGGGGCGCCAAACGTTATTGTACAGAGGATAAAAATTTTAAGCTGGTGGGAGGTAGTGCCAAATCCAAACCCGCCACCGGGCAACATTCGCCGGCGTCTATGCTTAGCAGCACCATTACAGACGAACTTCGGCTGAGCAATAATTTCCGGTCCAAAGTGGCTTCGGTTTGTTTGAAAGACCGTGGAGCTATTTTGCCTGGCGGCCATATTCCCAATGCCTGTTACTGGTTTGATGATGCCTCCGGTAACTGGATTACTTCCTCATACTACCCGGATTCCATGGGCTTGCCACAATGGGTACGCGATTACAATGCACGGCGCTGGCCCGATACCTTTTTGACTAAAACCTGGGAGATGGGACATGCGCCCACAGAGAGTTTTGCAGATTGGAATTATCCGGGTTCGTATGGGTCGATGACCTCCGGGTTTCCACATGATTTTGCTTCAGCAAGGGCAAGTGGAAGCTACGGCATATTGAGGTATACGCCTTATGGCAATACGCTGGTGACCAATTTTGCTATGCGTACCATTGAGGGTATGCAATTGGGCGATGATGAAAATCCGGATTTTCTGTGTATCAGCTATTCGGCTACCGACTATTGTGCGCACCAGTTTGGTATACATGCTCAGGAAACAGAGGATATGTATGTGCGAGTGGATAAAGAGTTGACCCGTTTGCTGGATTACCTGGACCGGAAATTTGGTAAAAACAATGTGCTGGTGTTTCTCACTGCCGATCACGGAGGGGCAGAAACCCCATTGCACATGAATAAATTGCGCATTCCGGCAGGGGTGTTTGCTGAGAGTTTGCTGGAAGATCAGCTGGAGAAAGGTTTGGCCAATCAGTTTGGGGCGGCAGATTTTATTAAAGCCGTGGAGAATCAGCAAATCTGGCTCAACTGGGAGGCCATTGTAGACCTCAATCAATCGCCGGAAGAAGTGGCGCATGCTATCACAGATATGTTGCGCAGTATGCCGGGCGTGTACGATGCTTTATTGCGGCAGGAAGTGGATTTGTTGCCGGCAGAGTATCCGTTTGTCAGCGAAATTCGGAGAGGGATACATCCTCGCCGATCCGGACATATATTGTATCACCTTGATCCGGCCTGGCATGCGGATGATAAGTATTTTGGTAAGGGTGGCACAACGCATGGTTCGCCGTATCCGTATGATACGCATGTGCCTTTGCTTTGGTATGGCTGGCGTATACAGCCGGGAGAATCGCACAAACCAGTGAGTATAACAGATATAGCACCTACTCTTGCGGCTATTCTCCGCATCATGGAGCCGAATGGGACTACAGGAAAAGTGATAGAGGAAGTGATGAAGTAGTGGGGCCTGTGCGGAGTGTGTTTCCCGCGGAGTGTGTTTCCCGCAGATTTTCACAGATGAACCCGCAGATTTTCGCAGAGGCGTTGGGTTGGGGGTTTGTGCGGAGTGGGTTTCGCACAGATTTTACACTGATTATGGGCACAGATTTTACACAGATGTTATTGGCCGGCATAAAGTAGCTGCCGAAGGCAGCACCACAAAAATCCGCGTCATCCGCGTTCCAAAAAAATCCGCGTTCACCTGTGTTCAGCAAAAAAAAACGCGGCGCTCGTTTGCGCCGCGTTCGGATTTCCCGTATATAATCTCATGAAAAGTTTCAGAAGGAATGGTCAATAATATCTGCCGCTTGTTTCGTTATCGCCGCCGCTCTTTCTTATTGACAGTACAAAAGTGCAGCATCCCCTACCGCCTGCAAAAGACAAAAAAAGGAATTTGTTGAATTTTTTCGAGTTTAAATTTTATTTAATTAGTTGATTTTAAATGTTTTATATTAGATATTTTGTTGAAAAATAATAATAATAAACCTGATAAAAAAAATTAATTTTTAGTAAAAAAAGTTGTGAGAGGAGGTTGTGGAGTGGGGATCCCGCAGATTTCCCACGGAGAAGCGTGTTTCCCGCGGGGTGTGTTTCCCGCAGATTTTCGCAGAGGCGTTGGGTTGGGGATTTGTGCGGATTGGGTTTCGCACAGATTATTTGGCGCAGATTTTACACAGATTTTTCGCGCAGATTCTACACAGATTATTTTGCGCAGATTTCACACAGATGTTATTGGCCGGCATAACCTTGCTGCCGAAGGCAGCGCCACAAAAATCCGCGTCATCCGCGTCATCCGCGTTCCACAAAAATCCGCGTTCACCTGTGTTCAGCAAAAAAAAACGCGGCGCTCGTTTGCGCCGCGTTCGGATTTCCCGTATATAATCTCATGAAAAGTTTCAGAAGGAATGATCAATAATACCTGCCGCTTGTTTCGTTCTTGCCGCCGTTCTTTCTTATTGACAGTACAAAAGTGCGGCGGTCACTGCCACCTGCAAAAGACAAAAAAAGGAATTTGTTGTGTAATAATAGTGATTGTATATTTTTAATTAATTGTTATTCAGTTATTTATGATATTTTTTTCGTTTATTTTGTTGAAAAATAATGACATAAAACTTGAGAAAAAAAATTAATTTTTAGTAAAAAAAGTTTTGGAGAGGGGGTTGGAGGGGCAGATTTCGTGTGGAGTGGGTTTCCCGCAGATTTTACACAGATTATTTGGCGCAGATTTTACACAGATTTTTCGCGCAGATTCTACACAGATTATTTTGCGCAGATTTCACACAGATGTTATTGGCCGGCATAACCTTGCTGCCGAAGGCAGCACTAAAAAATCCGCGTCATCCGCGTCATCCGCGTTCCAAAAAAATCCGCGTTCCATCAGCGTTCCATCCCCGCGTTCCTACCGGCGGTCTAATTGGCGGAGGAACCAATCCCGTTCGGCCAACGGATTGGTTTTTACCACCAGTTCCCGGAACGTCTCTTTTTGGGCCCTGGAAAAAATGTTGAGCTGCAACAACTTCTTCATCAGGCTGATCATGTTCTTATAGGAGGCTTTCCGGGTGGCGTCCATTGCTTCTTTGCGTTGCAAATAGGTGCGCAAACTTTCGAGTAACGACTCAAATGCGTCATATTCATCTGTCTCAAAATAAATCTTGAGCAGCATGGTTTTGGCAATTGGGTTAAAAAGCATGTCGTCGTAATCAAACTGAGTTAGCAGTTGCTGAGCCTGGGTATAATCTCCTTTCTCAAAATAAACCCTAGATTGGTTAAAGTTAACGATGCTATTTCGCTCCTTTTCTTCAAGGTGGTGCTGAAAATCTTCGATAAATGTCTCTGCCCAACCGTATTCTCTTAGTCGTAATGCGGCACCAACAGCATTACCAAAAGTATATCTTGATACTATACCATTTTCTAACAATGTGCCAGATTCAAGCCCTTTTCGGTAAAGATCAAATGCTCGCTTTGAAAAATCTAATCGCCCTTGATTAATTTTGGGAACACAATAATTAATGGCTGCGACATAAAGAGTTCTAAATTCGGACATCTTAAAGTGTCCTTCTAACTTTCCAATTAATAACTCTAATTGGTCAAAGTAATCTTCTTTGTCGGGGTTAGTAAGTGCTAAGTAAGCATAGTAGTATACAGCTATTGCAGACTCTTCTAAAGTAGTACCTTTTTCGCAGTAGGTCAATACCTCATGTAACATTCCTTCCTGGTAATTGACATTTTTATAAACCGATTTATGTGCCAGCATTGCGTAGGAAATATGGAGCTTTTCAGCCAGAAACCATTTTTCCAGGGCGTTAGATGTTTCTTGAAGGTTGGCCGCTGCGTTTTGTGCCACATTTGTAAGCTGACCAAAATCTTGTTCAAACAAAAACTTATACCTGAAATAATAGTTGTCTCTTAAAGGCTGCGCCTCTAGGTTTTCTTTTCCTGTTCGGTAAGCTTGTCGATACGCTTTTTCCAGTTTCCTTTCCCGGTAAATCCTGGAAAGCGACAGTTGATACTGCACCCTGTCTTTATTCAAATCCACAAATACCAAATAGTCCTCAATGGCCTTCAGCAAAAAATACATCACCTGCCGCAAATAGGCATCATCAAAGGTCTCGCCAGGGAACACATATTTCCAGGCCCGGGCTTTTTCCGCCGCTTCGTCGCCATTAGGCAGATTTTTTACCAAAAACTCGAACAAGCGAACAACATCCTGACGTTGATTGTGTGCTGGCGATTGCAACCACTTGTTTAACTCCCGGATTTCTTTTTTGTCCAACGACCGGATGATCTCCAGTAAAACACTTTTTTGCATAGCTTTTTGCGCTTATCTGTTCAACAAATCCAATTGAATTTTTCGGAAATTGTTACTAAGTTTGCGCACAATTATCGGTGTTTTTTGATAAAATAAAAAGATTTTTAACAAAAACATCTCTAAAGTGTCAAGCTCACGCCACTAAAAACTATTCAACAAATGCGAATTTTTGTCTTTCCACCCCCCAGCAGGTCATCGCACTTTTGTACTGTCGAAAGAAAACAACTGCGACAATACGTAATCCAAACCATCATGCAAAAGTACCTGTACATACTCTCCTTTTTGCTGCTGTCGGTTGCCCAGGCTAATGGACAGGGCTGGGAACGTATATACGGTGGCAGTGGTCAGGATGCTGCTCGCAGTATTGCCGCAACCCCGGATGGTGGTTACATTTTGGCAGGTTATTATAATGTAACCAGCCGCATTTTCCTGATCAAAACAGACGCCGATGGCAAGCAGCAATGGAGCAAGCAAATTGCAGCTGCCGGGCCTGTTTCCCGTGCTGAGGCTTTTTCTGTTGTGGTAACTCAGGACAATGGTTATGCCATCGCAGGCTATGTGGATGTGGATGATACCGGTCCAATTCGTCGCGACATCTTTTTGTTGAAAACAGATGCCTACGGAAACAAACTGTGGAGCAAAACCTTTGGCGGTAACCTCAATGATGAGGCTCGCGCTCTGGTGGAACTTTCAGATGGCTCCCTGGTATTGTGCGGTTTTCAGGAATTTGCTGAAAACCCTGATAAAGAAAACATCTTCGTACTTAAAACCGACGCGCAAGGAAACACTTACTGGTTCAACAACTATGGACCACAAGAATTTTCACGCAGAGGTAATGCAATCGTGGCCATCCCAAATGGCGATTTAGTAGTAGTAGGAGAATCCGAGCCTGCACTAGGAGAAGACAAAGATGTTCTGGCTATTCGTTTGAACACTTTTGGCTCCCAATTATGGAGTAATTCTTACGCCATCAACGGATCTACCATTAATTCAGACGATGTAAGCAGAGCAGCAATTGCCCTCGGCGATGGCAATTTGCTGCTGGCGGGAGGAACCAATTCAGAGCCTGATGGCGCCGGATTCCTCCTGAAAATTGATGGCAATGGTAACCCAACACCCATCTGGCAAAAATTGTACAACGAATACGATTTTTACGGTATGGCCGGATCAGGTTCCAATTTGTTTGTATCCGGATACCGGAGTAAAACAGAGCTGGACGATCTGGTAATGCTTAAGATGGACCTCAGTGGGGATATTATTTGCCAGTCTGTAGTGGGAAGAGGTGGTCTGGATATCGGGTTCGACCTGATTCCGGTGAAGGGCGGCGCAGTGATTGCCGGTTCCACAGAGCAATTTGTGGGAACTTTCGGCGAATCATACGCTTATCTGGTAAAAGCTGATGCCAATTGCACTGTGCTTACCAGTTACATCCAGGCCAACATCTTCCGGGATTTTGATGCCAACTGCCAAAAAGACGCCGGCGAACCCGGCCTCCGCAACTGGGTGGTGCGTTTTGAAAGCCCTTACGATACCCTGTTTACAGTGGCCAATGCTGATGGCAATCTGAAGGTAGAAGTTGATACCGGCGCCTACAAAATGGTGCTGTATCCACCCAATCCATATTGGAAATCCTGCGATTCCATCATCAACATCCATGTGGGCGATTTCTACGATACGGTTTTCGTAGATGTGCCGGTTAAAACCCTGTTTGATTGCCCACGTAATGAAGTGGACATCACTACACCGGTTTTGCGCCGCTGCGCCGACAATGTGTACAGCATTCGTTATTGCAATTCCGGCTCTGTGCCATCCCTGAATACTCAGGTGCAGGTGGCGCTCGATCCGCACATGACGCTTACAGGAAGTTCCATTTCGGCTACTCCTCAGGGTGATAATATTTACCTGTTCAACCTGGGCACTGTCAATAATGGAGATTGCGGTACTTTTACCGTAACCGCATTCCTGAGTTGCAGTGATACCGAAACGGGTCAGGCTCACTGCGTAACGGCTGAAATTGCCCCCAACGATTTTTGCGGAATCAACACAGGCTGGGATGGCGCCATAATCGCCGCCAAGGCATTTTGCGAAAACGACTCAGTGAAAATGGTGCTGGAAAATATCGGTACCGGCGCTATGGGTGGCCCACTTGGGTATGTAATTACAGAAGATGTTATTATGCTTACCCCTCCAGGCAGCCCGGATTATACATTCGTGCTGGATGCCGGTCAAAGCAAACTGGTGTGGTCTACCCAGGCCAACGGCAGCACTTTCCGCATCATTGCAGAACAAAGCCCGGGCTACCCAGGCACCAGCTACCCAACAGCCGCCATCGAAGGTTGTATTTCAGACACAAGTACCAGTGAAGTTTCACTGGGGTTCTATACAATGTTCCCTGAAGACGATGCAGATGTTTTCATCGAAAGCGACTGCCAAGAGAGCAACGAAGCCGATTTTAATCCAGAGTACTCAAAAAGAGGCCATCCTAAAGGCTATGACGTGCCTCATTACGTCAGTCCACAAACCGATTTGGACTTTGTAATCCAGTTCCGGAATGCCGGAGCCGATACGGTACAGCAGGTCGTCATTCGCGACACCCTCTCTGCTGTGCTGGACCCGGTCACTGTATTCCCGGGCGCTGCGAGCCATCCCTACCAATTTGACATCTTAGGTAATGGTATCGTAGAGTTCAGACTTTCAAACCTTAATCTCCAGCCCGGTGGCGGTGCGCTTAGTGAAGGTTTTGTCAAGTTTCGCGTGTCTCAAAAACCGAATGTGCCGTGCGAAACAACGATCTTCAACAGTGCTGCCATCTATTTTGACTTCAACGCTCCGGTGTTTACCAATACTACGTATCACACCGTTTGCGACAGCTTTATAGTAATTACCGACACCAAAGAGGTGTACGTTAAAGGCGCAGATGTGACGGTATTCCCAAATCCCGCCACAGAAAGTGTAAACTTCCAGGTAGAAGGTGTAAACGCTAAGGAATACACCATCTTCCTCTACGATATCCAAAGCCGGTTACTGACTTATCGTTCTTTTAATCATTCCGAATTCCGATTGCTCCGGCAAGACCTTCCTGCCGGACAGACCCTCATCTACCAACTTGCCGCTGATGGCAGGTTGGTGGCCTCAGGAAAACTAATTGTAAAGTAATCCAAATACCGATTTTTCAAAAAGGTTGCCTGTAGCGCTCGCGCTTTGCAGGCGACCTTTTTTTATGGATGAACGCTGATGGAACGCGGATTTTTTGGAACGCGGATGACGCGGATGACGCGGATTTTTTTGATGCTGCCTGCGGCAGCCAGTTTGTGTCGGCCAATAACATCTGTGTGAAATCTGTGCAAAAAATCTGTGTAGAATCTGTGCAAAAAATCTGTGTAGAATCTGCTCGAAATAATCTGTGTAGAATCTGCTCGAAATAATCCGCTTAGAATCTGTGCATATCCCAAACCCAACGCCTCTGCGAAAATCTGCGTTTAAATCTGCGAAAATCTGCGGGAAAACCCACTCCACGTGAAATTTGCGGGAAACCCACTCCGCGGGAAACCCACGGGAAACAAACTCAGCATTTCATCGTTATCCCCCATCAATCCACCCACCATGAAAAATGCTATCCTCTGGCTTGCACTGCCACTTCTACTTCTCACTACCCAATGTGCTTCCCTCAAACAAAACCGCTGGCTGAGCGCCCATCAAAAAGAGCTCAGCAGACTGGCAAACAGCAACCTGCCCGCTGAACAAAAACTAGACGGCCTCATTCAGGACTATATCAAATTCATGAAAGAAGACCTGAAATTTGTCGACCCGGTTAAAGGCGTAAAATTTGTCCAGAAATACCACACCCAAAACCGGGCATCCATGGAGAAAATCCTCCGGGAGTCTGATAAATGGCAGGGCGGCCTCAATACCCTCGACAAAGTAGCCCTCGGCGTACGCACCGTGCAAAAACCCTACCTGCGCGATTTGATAGACCTGGCGCCTAAATTCAAAAAGAAATACAAGCAATACGCTGCCGTTCTGGAGGTAACCGGCAAAGTAACCGGGGGGCTGACCAAATTTGCAGGCAAAGAACTTTTTTGAGCGTCGTATTTTACCGGCTCAAAACAAGACACACATGTTTAAGCGTTGGTTTGACCGATTCGTTGGCCTGTTTGATCCCGCCGGAGTTAAAAAATACATTACTCAGGTAACACTTATCCTGGTTTCTTTATTCATTGCCACCCGTGCCGATCGTTGTAGAGAAGCAGCTAAAGACCAGGTTAAACTGAAGGAATACCTGACGGCCGTGCAGCAAGACCTGGAAACTGAACTGGAATCCGATGCAATGAATCTGAACGATTGTGAACGCGATGTGCAGTGCCTGGTCAGGTTCCTGCAACTCAGCGAATACGAATCGCGTGATTCCCTGTTCAACGCATTTTCAAACTTCGCCGAAGTGTACCAGCGCGGCGTATTCAGGGCCTTCCCGCCTTCTACCTACGATATCATGGTGCAAACAGGCGATGTAAGCCTGATCAAAGACCTGAAACTCCGCAATACCCTGGCCTCCGTTTTTGCCTTCCGACAAAATGTGATCCAAAAGGACCTGCATGACTTCGATCAGCAAACCCAGATCTGTGCAGAGAAATTGGGTCGCTACCTGGACTTGGGACAAATGTTCTCAGAATCCAACCGCCCGTTCCTACTGGATGAAAAAGGATTTAGGAACGATCCCCACAACGAGGTGTTTGTTTTGCTGAGAGTGGCCAATTTGCGCGGTTTTCACCTGGACGTAGCTTCAGATGATCTAAAAGAGGCTAAAAAAGCCTTAGATGAATACCTGAAAAAAATATGAAGCCCTGGCTTTACACTTCGCTCCTGATCAATGTGCTGGGCATTACCCTGGCGCTTTTTGCCGTTCATCGGCTGGGCGGTTGGAAATATACCTGGCTGAAACTGCAGCGGCAAACAGCCGGTCTGTACCATCACCGCGTACAACATTTTGAAAACCTGGATGAAAAGCCAGGCGCCATCATTTTTCTGGGCGACAGCCAAACCGAACAAGCCGAATGGCATGAGTTTTTTAGTAACAACCCAATTGTGCTAAACCGCGGTATTTCCGGCGATTTTGCACAGGGGGTGTTGGATCGGTTACCTGAAGTGCTTAGGCATAAACCTGCCAAAATATTTCTGCTGATAGGGGTAAATGATCTGATTTTTGGCAGCAGTATCCAGAATGTTGAGGCGGTTTACAGTCGTATTGTGGCCAATGTCCGGGCATCATCCCCGCAAACTGAACTTTACCTGCAAAGCCTGATCCCCGTGAACAACCATTTGCGCAATTCCGGCGCCAACAACGATAACATAGCCGCCTTAAATCTGCGAATTGCAGCCATTGCAAATGCCTATGCCCTGCCGTTTGTAGACATCAGTACACCCCTGAAAGATGCAAAAGGCAATCTTTCTGAGCGGTTTACAGAAGACGGACTACATTTGAATGGTTTGGGGTATCAGGTTTGGAAAAATGAAATCAAAAAGTATATACCCTGACCCCTCCCGCAATCTTCCTCTAACATGGAACCGCAACCCTTGTCCAATCCCGCACCTGCCCGTCGTTCCTGGTTTTTTCGACTGCTAAAAGGTTTGTTTTTTGCCATATTAAGCCTTTTTTTGCTGCTTTTTGTGCTGGCTGCCTTTTTTGACGAGCAAGTAAGCCGGCAGCTTATTGCCGAAATCAACAAAAGCCTCAAAACCGAGTTGCGGGTAAGCGATGCCGGCCTTTCCCTGATTTCCGGGTTCCCGGAAGCTTCCGTAGAAATGTCGGATGTGGAACTGGACGATGCTCTCGGTGGTAAACTCCTGGTGGCCAAATCGCTGGTATTCCGTTTTGATGTGCTTAGTTTGTTTTCTGATGATGTGAAAATCCATACTGTGCAATTGAGCAATGCCGCTATACGTATGGTGGTGAATAAAACGGGTAAGTCCAACACGGATATTATCAAAGAGGATGGTAGCAAATCAAATAAAACAACGCAGGAAAGTAAACTGCAACTGGCTCTGGAAAATGCCGAACTCGATCAGGTGGCAGTGCTTTATGAAAACCGCCCGGCTCAGCAAACGGCGGAAATGCTGATCAACAAAGCCCAGCTCAATGGCAATTTCTCCGCCCAAAAATTTCAATTATCCAGTCGGGCTGATCTGAAAATTAATCGAATTGAATCAGACAGCAGCCGTTACCTGACCGGCGAAAAGGTCAGTTACGATGCCATTATCGCCGTAGACCTGAAGAAAGGCCTTTATGCATTGCAGAATGTGGAGCTATCTCTTGGGGGCAATACCTTCACGGTAGAAGGCGCGGCTGTTGCGAAAGATGATGCCACCGACCTCAACCTGAAACTTTCCAGCCAGGAAGGCGACATTTCCATGGTGGCCAATCTGCTGCCGGGCGCTTACCACGATTATTTTAAAGCCTTTCAAAGCTCTGGAAACTACGCTTGCAACGGGGTGGTAAAAGGGCGTTTGAACAAAACAGAAACCCCGGATCTGCAATTTGAAGTGAGTTTGCGCAATGGGAAAGTTAGTTCTGATATGTTGCAAAGCCCGCTTCGCAACGTGTCGTTCCGCGCGCGCTACCACGCAGGCGCAGACGGAAGCGGCGATTTCGAACTGGCAGATTTTCGGGGCGATTTCGGAGGGCAGGCGCTTAGTCTGGCACTGAAAGTGAGCCAGTTAGATGATCCTGTGGTGGACTTTCAGGCCAATGGAGTGTTGCCGCTTGAAGCAGCTTACGGACTGTTCAACAACGAACTCGTTACCACCGGCGATGGCTATGTGCGACTCAACCGATTGTCGGTGCAGGGCCGTTATGCCGATATGACCAGCATGCGCAGAGTGAGTCAGGTGGCTGCCGGCGGGGAAATCCAGTTTGACCGGGCCTCAGTGGTGTACAACAAGGTGCCGGTGCGATTGGAGCGGGGCTTTTTGCGCCTGCAGGATAATGTGTTTCAGGTAGAAGGCATGAATCTGGTAGCCGGGAAAAGTGATTTTGCCCTGGAAGGAACCGCTTCCAACCTGCTTCCGGTTTTGTTTGCAGATTCCCTTAACTCTGCTAATGCATTGCTGGAATTTCAGGCCAGATTACAATCAGAAAACCTGGATGTAGACCAGATTATTGAGATGTTCTCGGTGCAAACCACTGTTTCTGAAGCAGGAGGAGAGGCGCAGCTGGATTCCATAAAAGAGGAAAAAAATGCCGAACGAAGTCTCACCATGGAGAAGTTGAAAGGCACCTTCGAAGCGGCTATTCAAAACTTTACTTACGGAAAAATTCAAGGGAAAAGCTTTGCCGGAAAGTTGGCTTTTGTGGGCAATATTCTGCAAATCCAGGGCAATACACAGGCTATGCAGGGCGAGTTGCTACTCGATGGCAATGCGCGTTTTGATTATCAGCCTTCCATGCAAATGCGCATCACGGCACGTGATCTGGACTTGCAAACCATGCTGGATCAGTGCGAGAACTTTGGGCAGGAAGTTATTACATCGAGTAACCTGCGTGGCCGGCTATCGGGCAGGGTAGCCTTGTGGGCTTACTGGAACACTACCGGCGAACTGGATATGAACCGCCTAAGGGCATTGGCTGATATCCAGGCCGTAAACGGTGAATTGCAAAAAGTGAAGATGTTTGAAGAGTTTTCCTCCTTCATTCATATTGAAGACCTGCGCCGGGTGAAATTCACGGATTTGCAGAATTATCTGGAAATCAAAAATCGCAAGGTGTACATACCTGTTATGCTTATCCAAAGCAATGCGGTGAACCTGACCCTCAGTGGAGAGCATAGTTTTGATAACGATATCAATTACAAACTGAAGGTCAATGCCGGGCAGGTTCTGCTAAATCGCATCAAAAAACACGATGCTGATCTCGACCCGCTACCAGACAAAGGCGGATTGTTCAATCTCTATTATACCATTACCGGAAATCTGGACAAATACGATATGAAGCGCAAAAAACGCACGGTTAAAGCCGAATTCGAACGTAGCGAAGCCCGGAAAGAAGATATTGCCGCAGAACTCAATACCATAATGAGTGATTGAGTGATTGAGTGAATGAGTGAGTGAATGAGTGAGTGTCTATTTTTGCATGAGTCAACGTATTTTTCATCTAACCACCTGTTTACCATGAACAATTTTTTCACACCTCGCAGAATTCTGATTGCAGTGGCGGTCCTTATTGCCGGATGGCTGCTTTATCCGCTTGTGTTTGGCAAGAAAAAAGCGCGCGAACCAGAAGAAGTTTTTGTTCGCCTGGATGCTGCGCCTAACAATTTGAACATTTTCTTAGGGGGCGGACACGCTCCTTCTACCTATATAGCCCGACAAGTTTTCCAGACGCTGGGTGACCTGGATCCCAAAACCCTGGAAATGAAACCAACCTTGCTGCAAGCTATTCCCAAAGTCCGGCAGGTGCAGGATGGTCCGCGCAAGGGGCAGTTTGCCTATGATTTTGCCATTATTCCGGAAGCTGTTTGGGATAACGGAACTCCGGTAACAGCCAATGATGTGGTATTTACCCTTAAAATTGTTTTTCACCCGGATCTGCCGGCTTTGTTCAGAGGGTATCTCACCCAGATGTCGGCTTTGGAAATTGATCCCGCTGATCCGAAAAAATTCACCGTGTATTTCAGTTCGTTTTACATGCTTTCGCTGGAAACACTGTGCAGTACGCCCATTTTCCCGGCTTATCAATACGACGCTAACAACCGTTTGACTAACGTGCCTCTGGCAGATTTCCTGGATACCTCTAAAACCCGGATTCTTTCTGCTGATCCAAATTTGGATGCTTTTGAAAAGGAATTTTCCGACGCTAAATTTTCCAACGATGGCAATGCCATTTCCGGTAGCAATGCATATCGCTTGCAACTCATGAATGAGCAAGGGGCTGTATTGGTAAAAAAACAGAACTGGTGGGGCGATAAGGTGGCAGAGCGGAATCCGATGCTGCACGCCTACCCGAAAAAGTTGGTGTATAAGGTGGTGAAAGACGATCAATCTATGGAAAACATGATCAAAAGCGGTGAGCTGGATCTGGTAGGGGGCTCTCTCAACCCGGCCAAATTTCTGGAATGGAAGGCTGTTGATTCTCTTTCGGCGAGGTTTGATTTTAAAACCCTTGGCTATACCCAATATAACCGCCTGGTTCTCAATCTGAAAAATCCTGTGCTATCGGATGTGCTGGTGCGCCGAGCCATTAAACACGCCATCGATTATGATTACCTGGTTAACCAAATACAGAGAGGCATGGCTATACGGATTGCTTCGCCAATGCCACCAAACAGACCATATTACAACAAAAATCTGGCTTTGCCCGACTTCAATATTGTCAAAGCGCGGGAAATTCTGGCATCAGCGGGTTGGGTTGATACCGATAATGATGGTTTTGCCGATAAAGTAATCAACGGCAAGCGCCAACAGCTCTCCTTCAAACTCCTGCTAGCCGTGGCTTCCAAAGTCAATGAACTCAGTGGCAACAACATGAAGGAAACCTTTAAACAGGCAGGTATTGATTTACAGCTGGTTAGTGCAGATTTGAGCACGATGACAACCGATACCAGAAATGGTAACTTCGATAGCGCCCTGCTCGGAGTGGCCATTTTCCCAGGCCAGGTGGAATATTATCAACGTTTCCACTCCAAAAGCCTGGCTCCAGCCGGGGATAATCGTTCTAATTACGTCAGCGCAGAAGCGGACCGGCTCATAGAGGCCATCCGTACCGAACCGGATGAAATCAAACGTAACCAGGATTACTTAAAAATCCAGGAAGTGCTGTACAATGAGGTGCCGGAAATACCCTTGTATGCGCCGCTCCAGCGTATCATTATCTCCAATAAATTCGATTCAGAAGTAGAAAGCGAAAACCGCCCTGGATACTACGAACAGTACGCCAGAATCAAAGGTGAGTGAGTGAGTGAGTGAGTGAGTGAGTGAGTGAATGAGTGAGTGGGGGGTTACCACTAAGCCACTGAGGGCACTAAGAGTGGTTTTCCTTAGTGCCCTCAGTGGCTTAGTGGTAAACCATTCACTCACTCACTCATTCACTCATTCTCTCATTCACTCACTCACTCACTCTGGCGTACTGTTCGTAGTATCCGGGTCTCATCTCTCCCGCCACAGCCGGATCAAACTTACGGGAAACGATAATCCGCTGTAACGGAGCTAGCAGTGGAATCTCTGGCAGATCGCGTGATAACAATTCCTGAAGAGCAAAATAATGTTGGTTGCGACGCGCCTCATCGGGTTCGGTGCGGATGGCTTCTATCAGCCGGTCGGCTTCAGCGCTGACGTAATTGGAACGATTATCGCCGGCAGGAGCCAGACTTTTGGAGTGAAAGCGCTGGTAGTATTCCACCAGCCCCGGATTGGAGGTGAGACCCAACAATGCGCTGTCAAAATTCCCGCTTTTGGTGTCCATATTCGCCGTGCCGATGTCCAGACTCACCAGTTGCACCTCAATGCCAGCTTGTTTACAGTTTTCTTTGAGGTTAACCGACATCAGTTCGTTCGTTTTTGAAGGTGCAGGTACCAATATTTTAAAACTGAGTGTCTGCACCTGTCCATTCAGGTTTTTCTCCAAAACGCCGTCCCCATTGGCATCCACCCATCCCGCCGAAGCCAATATTTCTCTGGCTTTGGCAATGTTGAAATCTGGCAGCGGAAGATTTTTGTTGTAAAACGGTTTATTGGGCGCCATGGGTGCAGCAATCCGCACCGCCATACCACGTTGCACCTGGTTGAGCAAATAATCGTAATCCACCACATGCGTGAGGGCTTTTCTCACCAGAGGGTCAGCCAGAATGGGATTTTTAAGGTTAAATACCCAGCGATTGTACTGTGTAAATCCCTGGGTGAGAAAATCAAACCGATTTTTTAAAGAATCAATGGCTCGCCATTCCTGGAATTTAGCCGGATTGATGGAGCCTCCCAGCAGATCCAGTTGCCCGGTTTTGATCATATTCTCCATGGCCAGATCGTCGGCTACAGCCTTGTACACCAGCTTTTTAGGGTAGGCCTGAAGCATGGGGTATTTATCTCTGACCTTGTCGCCCCACCAGTTTTGTTTTTTTACGAGTACTGCCCCTTGTTCGTTCATTACCTGCAGCCGGTAAGCGCCACTGCCTATTACCGAATTGGGGTCGTTGGAAAATTTGGCGTCGGAGAACTCCTTTTCAAAAATATCCAGCTCAGGATCGGCAGAAAGTGTCCGGGTTTTGGTGCTGTCCAGAAAATCCGTCAACGGAAACTTCGCCATGCGCTGGTTCACATCAAAATGGTAAGAGGGCAGAATGGGGGTTCCACACAATGCCTCCAGAGCCAGCATGTAATAGGTTTTGAAGAAAATGGTGAATTTTTTGGGGTTAGAGGGGTCTATCTCCATGTCCGACATAGGCGCCAGATAACCTCTGTAAGCAGCTGGAAAATCGGGGTGCAAGGCTATTTTGAGGGTAAAAGCTACATCGTTGGCTGTTACCGGAGTTCCATTATCCCAAACTGCTTCCGGAATAATGGCAAAATCATAGGCAAACTGACCCTTGTGCGGACCATCCTGCACTAACCGAACACTGGGGATCGCTTCAATCAGCCAAGGTTTTAACTCCATGGTTTTGAGGTCTAAATCTCCCATGGTGTGAAATATCTGCCTGGTGATGGTAGACGACGGACCATGGCCGACGGCTAAAAAAACGTTCAGATTGGTGGGAGGTGAGTCCAGTCGGATATATACTTCCTCAGGGTCTCGCTGCTTTTGTTTTCCGAAAATAAGGGGATAAAGCAGCCAGCCTATCAGGAGTATGGCTACAGCAATGAGTAGTTTGCGTGGGGTGAAAACTTTGTTCATAGACTTCAGGTAGTTGATGAGAATTAGATGATTGCTATCGCAGAAAATTTATGATAAAAAGCGTTCCTTCCACTCCGGGCGGGGCAACATGCAGGATTCCTTTTTGCCAAACCATCGGTAACGGTTGCGCGCAATATAACGGTAAATACTATCCCGAATCCAGCGGGGTAACCACCTGAAAACATAGAGCAACGACCAGCCTCCCCCCAATAATCGGACTACCTCCAGAGGCGCATCGGAATGGGTTAAAACCTGCTCGCCAGATACTACCACCACAGAATCCAGGGTTTCACCACTCATACCCCTGGCTTTCAACAGGTGCTGCCCTATTTCTGATTGCAGTGCCGCAAAGCGAAAAACCCCTTTTTTGTCGCGCAACAACACCCATTGCACGGATGCGTTGCACAGGTTGCATACCCCGTCAAACAGGAGCACCGGATGCTCGTTTGTGTGTAATGTTTCCGTTAATATTGTCATACAAGTCACTCAAATTTATGATGGAATAACGAATCTTATACACGATCCGCTATATTCGCTCAAATTTCACACTCCCCACCTATGCCTACAGCACTCACCATCGTTTTTGTTGGATGTACCATCTTTTTGTCGCATTGGTTTGCGGCTTTATTTGCACGCACGAAAATACCGGATGTGCTTTGGCTTTTTCTGATTGGACTGCTGCTCGGGCCTATTCTCGGTTTTGTTACACCTGCAAAATTCGGGGCTGTTGGCCCGGTTTTTACCACTATTACGCTGGTTTTTATCCTCTTTGAAAGTGGAATCGACCAGCGTCTGGAACCGCTTATCAATTCCATAGGCGGAACTGCCCGCATCACCACATATAACTTCGTGGTGACTTGTCTGGTTGCCGGTGGTATCACTTATTATTATACTGATTTGGGCATTCTGCGCTCCCTGATGCTGGGAAGTATTGTTGGGGGGACTTCTTCTGCCGTTGTTACCACCCTGGTAAAGCAATTTCCCATGGGAGAGCGCACGCGCACGGTACTGGTACTGGAATCAGCCTTTTCTGATGTGTTTACCCTGGCCGTACCCTTAACCCTGCTCACCGCCTATAAAATTGGTACTGTGGATGTGGCATTCGTTACCGGCCAGATGATTGCCGCTTTTATCCTGGCGGCCATGTTGGGCGTTGCGGGCGCTTTCGGTTGGAGTATTTTGCTAAACCGCATGCGCACGCTTCAGAATACGGTGTTTACCACCCCGGCTTTTGTATTCATCCTGTACGGTATCGTTGAATTGCTCAATTACTCAGGCCCGATTGCTGCCCTGGCGTTCGGAATAACACTAGGCAATATTGATGTGCTGGGACCGCCCATTATGCGCAATGCCATTTCCCGCAAACCCATTTCGCTGAACGACAACGAACGAGCCTTTTTTTCCGAAGCAGTATTCCTGCTGCGCACTTTTTTCTTCGTGTATATCGGAATTTCCGTGCGCCTGCAGGATTGGGGTTGGATGATGCTTGGAGCGCTGATTACCGGCGTGTTGTTTTTGGTGCGTATTCCAGTGGTGCGTATTTCAGTGTCAAATACTACTTCCGCCAAAGATGCTTCCTATATGGCTACAATCATTCCCAAAGGCTTGGGTGCGGCTGTATTGGCTTCTTTGCCTGCGCAACAGGGCGTTGCAGGCGGTGATATCATTCAATCAGTGGTGTTTTCCATCATTCTTTGCACCACCGTCCTTACTACCATCCTGACGTTTTTGGTAGAAAAAACTTTTGTGAGCGACATATATACCTGGATATTCTACCTGCTGGGCTTGAAAAAAACACCAGAGCCTGCTGTTGAATCTACCGATCCTTCGTCCGATGTAATGGTTTCAGAATCAACAGGAACGGAAATGCCGGAGCCTTCCAGGCCGCCAGCCAAAAGTCCGCGGACCAGAAAAAAACGAACAACTAAAACCGGAACCAGCGCTAAATCATGATTGTTTGCGCAGGATCCATACATCCTGCTCCAGGCCCCAGTTTTTTGGGCCACCGGGAATATGTTGCAATACCTCTGCTCTTGTGCCAAACAAACTTCGCATATAACTCGGAGGGTGAAATGCAGCGAATACCCGGTGCCCTTCCACCACATTGCCCCGGACCACCAGTTGTCCTGCTTTAAACTGCGCTTGTTCCTGCTCTGTCAGTTTCTGACAAAACACTTCTCCGTGGGTGGTGAGCAATAACAGTCCGCCCGGCTTGCTCACCCGCATTAATTCCGCAAACCAGGCCTCGTGGTTGGGTGCAGAAAGATGGGTGAATATGGAAATGCCGTAAATAAAATCAAATTGTGCATCGGCAAAAACAGTGGGCGGTTGAAGCTGGTTGAGGGCAAACTGCACCCCTGAAATATGCTCCTTGCACCAGGCAATGGTTTGGGCGTTGTAATCCGTACCACAAACAGAAGCCCCTGCGCCCAGCAAACCCGGGAAATGCCGGATCACCCGCGCCGGGCCGCAACCCCAGTCCAGTACAGATTTGCCCTGCATGGGGGCATACTGCTCAAAAATTCCCTGTATCCAGCGGGCGGTACGCTCGCCGCCTTCCAGATATTTCTGGTAATCCAGCTGAAATGCCTCAAACAACATATAATCCGGCGGAAATGCCACACCCGGGCGCTCACGCGCATAACGGGCATTTTTGCGCCCGTTTTTCCATTTCTGCACCCAAAACTTCAAGGTGTCCAGT
Organism: Chitinophagales bacterium; assembly: GCA_017303475.1. GTDB lineage: Bacteria > Bacteroidota > Bacteroidia > Chitinophagales > Saprospiraceae > M3007. The sequence continues at coordinate 91,381 of JAFLBO010000012.1, read as the reverse complement.
CCGTGCATCAAACCCAATTGCCGAAAAGGTTGGGTTAATTTCCCTGTATTCATGTTGTGTGCTGAGTGGATAGTTGCAAAGTGGTTTGTGCCCTTTTTCTAAAAAATGGCCAGATCCTGCCAAAATTTCGGGTAAGATTTAGCTACAACTCCCGGGTTTTCAACCTCAATGGGCCCCAGCATGGCCAAGGGTGCAAACGCCATGGCCATACGGTGGTCGCCATAAGTGGCAAAACGGGGTGGGGTAGACCAGCTTGCCTTGCCCTCCAGACTATAGAATGTCTTTTCAGGCTGATTTTTGGAAAAGTGAGGTGGAAGTTTGGCAAAACTAATACCCACCTTGGCCAGTTCTGTTTTCAAGGCGCCAATGCGATCTGTTTCCTTGATGCTCAGGGTTTCCAATCCGCTGAACAACCCTGATACACCCAGTCCCCCGCATATTACTGCCAGCGTTTGGGCAATGTCGGGGCACTCCAGAAAATCCCATTCAAACATGGGTCTGACTGGTTTTCCTGATTTTATCAGTCTGATTTCATTGTCGCCAAATTGGGTCTCAATGCCAAATCGTTCCATCATAACAGGCAAAACGGCGTCGCCTTGCCAGCTTTCCCGGTGTAACCCACGGAGCCGCAGGTCCAGTGTTTCGGAGAACGCGGCCATGGCATACCAATAGGATGCCGCCGACCAATCTGCTTCCACGGCCAGTTGGCGAGGGGTATATTGGCCGGGTTCAACCACGATGGTGTCGCCCTGCCATTGTACTGAAGCGCCAAAATGTCGCATTACACCCAGCGTCATATCCAGATAAGGCCTGGATACCAGCGGCCCTTCGGGCGCCAGTTCTAATCCTTCCGGCAGGTAAGGCGCAATCAGCAGCAGGGCCGACAGGAACTGGCTGCTCACATTGGCTGCTACCTGCACTTTCCGGCCGGCCGTTTTCATCTGGCCAATTTCCAGTGGCGGGTAGCCTTCCTTGCCTAAAAAACGGATATCGGCGCCCAGGTGCCGCAGTGCTGCTACCAACGGACCCACCGGACGTTCCTGCATTCGAGCAGAACCAGTTAGGGTTTGAATGCCGGGCCTGGTACTCAAAAAAGCCGTCATGAACCGGAAGGTGGTGCCCGCATCTCCGGCATCAAACAGGTTTTGATCCGGATTTTGAAGCAGTTGCAGCAGGGTTTGTGTATCGCGGGAGGTAGAAAGTCCTGTAAGCCAGGCATCGGGTTTTTCGCCGGCCAGTGCCAGGGCAATCAATGCCCGGTTGCTGATGCTTTTAGACCCGTCCAGGGTAACCACACCTTGTAAAGTTCGCCCGAGTTGCAAAGACATCGGGCTGTCATTCATCGTACCATCGTTCATCGTATCATCGTTCGTTGTGGTCCAAAACCTCCATTAAGCTCCGAAATGCCTGGTATTTGCCATCATAACGTTCCTTATGCTGACGCTGCAATTCCGGTGCAAATTCATTTTGATAACGCATCAGGTGCGCCATATCTTTCACCATGTACTGCACGGTATAAATTTCAGAATCGGTATGCTCATGACTGAGCAGTTTGCAGAGTCGGTATGAAATGAACATTCCGGTAATCATAACGTCCGGAATATGGGTTTCTTTCATCCATTTTAGCCAGTCTTCCTGTACATCGAGATCGATGGTAACCGTAACATTGTAAATCAGCATAAAGCGCAGAGTCAAAATTTCGCCCAAAAGTAGGGCGTCTGGCGCGTACTTTTGCAGTCTATTCTTTGCTACATGGCTAAAATCCTGCTTATAGAAACGTCCAGTGAGGTTTGTTCGGCTGCAATAGCTGTAGACGGCCAGGTGCTTGCATTGTCGGAACTGACCGAAACCCCGAGTCATGCTGCCGTACTCACCCTTCAAATTCAGGCTTGCGTTGAGCAGTCGGGCATTACTTTGGCAGAATTGGATGCGGTGGCCATCAGCAAGGGGCCGGGGTCTTATACGGCCTTGCGGGTTGGCGCTTCGGTGGCTAAAGGGATTTGTTATGCCCTTGATAAACCGCTGTTGGCAGTGGATACCTTAAAGGCGCTGGCTATGGCTGCAAAAAATGCTGAAAAAGATGTTACTCCGGCAGATTTATACGTCCCTATGCTGGATGCGCGGCGTCAGGAGTTGTGGCTGGCTTTGTACGACGAACAGTTGCAGGAGCTCAGTCCGGCCCAGCCGCTCATTTTAGAAAACAATTCGTTTGAAAATTATGTGCGGGATAATATTGGAAACCGTACTTTTGCACGGATTGTTTTGTCGGGGAACGGAGTGGTTAAGGCAGGGAACGCGCGGATTTCTGAACAAGCGGTAATTTCTTCTGTAAAAAAATGTTCGGCTGCATATTTAACAGTATTGGCTGAGCAGGCTTTTCAAGTTGCTGATTTTCAGGATATTGCCTATTTCGAGCCTTTTTACATGAAGCCCCCAAACATTACAACCCCCGCCAGGGCGCCTTTTTAATTAAAATAAGGTTGTTTTTCAATTTATTGATTTCTGTACCCTGTTTTTGTACTGAAATCAAAGGAATTACGTTTGTTAAAGAAAACGTATATTTCTTTTATTGTATTCAATCTGGCACAATTTTTTCAGTAAAAAAGCATCCAAAACTGAGACTCCTCACAATTTCAAAACATTTAGTATGGGAAAGACAAACATTGAACGGGTGTCGCTCAAGAATGGGGCACATGATGCGCACCTGGACTACGTTGAGCTGCGCAAAGCCGCACTGGTTTTGCGGGCTGTAAACCACAAATTACGCCAAAAGATGCTCGATCTGCTCGAGGAGAATAAGCGCATGACCGTAACCGAAATTTACGTCAAGTTGCGCCTGGAACAGAGCGTCGCCAGCCAACACCTCGCCATTCTGCGCAGCGCCGGTGTCGTACAAACCGAACGCGACGGAAAATTCATTTTTTATTCCGTCAATCGCAGCCGCCTTGGCCAGATTTCTTCACTCGTAGAAGAGTTGGCAGCCTGATCTTGCAAAAAGTCTAATGTTTAATGAAGTGGCGATCAATGCGAGCCGTGCCGGTAGTCGGTACGGCTCGCGTTTTTTGTACCGGATACTTGTATGAATAGATTCTGAACTGCATCTTTGCTCACCGATTGCCCTATTTAATCGGATCCGGTTACAAGACAAATTATGAACAAACACACACAACCCACGATAATTCGTGGGGAACAACTGCGTCCGGCCGTGCGGACCATCCGTGCATTAGCACATCCCATTCGCCTAAAGATCATTCGTGTGATTCACGACAACGATGGCAGCGCCAATGTTGGAGAAATCTACTCGGCGCTTGATCTGGAACAATCCATCGCATCCCAACACCTTCGGGTACTCCGCCAGGCATCTCTGGTCAATACCCGCCGCGATCGAAAATTCATTTACTACAGCCTTGATTACGACAGAATTGTGAAAACAACTCAGGCGGTGTCGTTGCTGAAAGATTAAAAAAATCACCGCTAAGTACGCAAAGAGCGCAAAAACCTATTGATTTTGCGCTCTTTGCGTACTTAGCGGTGTGTAATTATTGTCGGAGCCACTGTCAGTCACACCGACAATAATTACACAATAGCCATTGTTGCTTAGTGCCCTTAGTGGCTTCGTGGTTACCATTAGAAAAACAACCCAAGCTTCAACGCCAGGTTCCCAAAGGTTGCCTTGGAATCGTCTTCCTGCCAGTTTCCTGTCGTCTTTTCATAAAAACCGTTCCGCGTTATGTCGGTGAACTGTTTTTGGAACGCAATGCCGGCAACCAACGTGGCATTGGTGGCAAACTCATATTCTATTCCGCCACCCAAACCCCAGGACAAAGACAATCCTTTTACTTCCTGACGAATATTGATGTCTTCCAGATTTTGTCTGTCAGTGCCGCGGATATCACCAACCGCTTTGGTCATGAAACCCAATGTAAACATGGGCAATTCAGCATAAAAACGGAAGCGGGAGTCTTCGTTGGATCCTCCCCGCATTTTCAAGCCAAACGGAATTTCTACATACGTCAGGCGATAGTGCAATTTGGCATTCAAACCAAAAGTGTCTGATGGAATCTCCGTCAAATCTGTGTCTTCATCGTTCCAGGCAACCCAGTTGGAATAGCCATTCTGGATGGTGCCGCCATGGTTGAACCCAAAACCCAATCCGGTAGTCAATGCATAGTTGTTGGCAAAATAATACTCTCCCAAAGCGCCAAGCTTCACACCCCAGTTGGAGCTTACACCCTCCAGCTTGCGGTCGTCAGTGCGCATCCAGGACCAGGTAGGGCTGGTTTGAAAGCCAAAACGAAGACCTTTTTGAGCTTCAGATTTGCCCAGCATAAATGCCGCAAAAAAGAAAAACAGAACTAGTTTTTTCATACGAGTAGTGGTTGTTTGTTGCAGGTGAGTAAAAACGTCTCTTGGGCAGTTTTCTGGCTGCTGCATGTTTGACGGATTCTGCCACAAAAGTCGCGGTTTTCCCCTAACCTTAAAGGTAAGACCCGTATTTTTCCAAAAAGTTTTGTTACTATTCGTTACACCTCCTGCCTCAATACCTCCAACGGCGGTTTTTGTACCACTTCTCTGCTGTTCAGCAATCCAATAATTACCGTCAGGGAGGAAATAATCCCAAAAGTGAGCAACAAAGGCCACCATTCTATCTCAAACGGGATTTGAAACGCAAAATGCGCCAGCGCCCAGGCTCCCGCTACCGATAAACCCACACCCGCCAGGCACGATAAAGCGCCCAACAGGAAATATTCCAGCGCATTAATACCCAGTATCTGCCTCCTGCTCGCGCCCAGCGTACGCAGGAGCACACTCTCGCGTACCCGCGCAAACTTGCTCTGGTAGATAGAGCTGAACAGCACCAGCAAGCCGGTCAGAATGCTGAACAATGCCATGAATCGTATCACAAAAGACACCTTTCGCAAAACCTCATCCACCGAACGCAAAATCTGCGTCAGATCTATGGCCGATACACTCGGATAACGCCGTACCAGCTCGCTTTGGAAACGCGCCGATTGCTCCGCATCCTTAACCTTGGATACAATCACATGGAACTGGGGCGCCGGCTCCAGAACGCCTTTAGGGAACACCACCAAAAAGTTGGTCTGTACCCGGTTGAAATCTACTTTGCGCACACTGGCTACCTCGCAATCCAGTCGGGCTCCCTGTACATTGAACACCACTCTGGTGCCAATTTTTGCTTTCATACTGCGCTGCAGCCCATCGGAAATGGATATTTTGATAGGCTGGCCGGGGGTGTGAACGCCTACCCACTGGCCTTCCACGATAGACTCGGTATCAATCAGGGTGTCGCGGAAGGTTACGCGGTATTCCCGATCCCAAACCCAGTTGGAAATCCGGTCGCTTTCCTGGGGCAAACGCCTGCCGCGCCGTTCCTCCTGCCGTTCGGGCGTGTCAATGGAGTCCGGATCCGGGTGTTCCAGTTCGTATTGTTGTTTGGTTTGCCCGTCAATGCTTTCTACCCGGGTGGTTACTACTGCCACCTGTTGCATCAGGGGCATACCGTGTTTTTGCACCAAATGTGCCACACTGTCTTTGTCGTTGGCCTGTATGTCAAACAGAATCATGTTGGGCTGACTGCCGCTTCCGGAAAACTCCACCTGCTTGAGCAACAGATTTTGTGTGAGAAACAGGGTAGATAACAGCATGGTGCCCAGTCCAATGGTCACCACCAGCAAAACCGTTTGGTTTTCCGGGCGGAAGAGGTTGGCAATGCCCTGTCTGACCACGTAGCTCCATTTTTTGGGAAAGAAACGCCTCAAAAGGAAAGTGAGCAATTGGGCAATACCCCATAAAATCACAAAAGCGCCGGCAATCCCTCCCATAAAGGCCAGGGTTTCCATCCATTCGCCCACAAGCCAATAGGTAAAGCCAAGCAAAACCGCCAGAATGGCCAGGTAAACGCCATATCGCAACAAGCGGTTGTCGGTTTCCAGCTCGCCGAAAGAAGCGCGAAGGGTGCGCAGCGGAGAAGTTTTGAGGATGCCTGAAAGCGGCAACAGGGCAAACAATACCGCCACGGTTAGGCCCAGGCCAATCCCCTGCAACAAGGCCGTTACCGAAATATCGGTGCTCACATTATCTATAGGAAGCAGGTCTTTTACCAGCAAGGGTAATAATTTTTGAATCAAACTGCCTCCCACTGCGCCTGCAATAGCTCCGAGCAAACCAATGCCTGCCACCTGCACGAGGTAAACGTAAAAGGCTTTGCGACCACTGGCGCCCAAACAGCGCAAAATAGCCACCGTGGGCAGTTTGTCTTTGATATAAATATGCACTGCTCCTGCCACACCAATGCAGCCCAACAACAGTGCTATGAAACCTACGAGGTTCAAAAAGGTGCCGAAATTGCCAAAAGCGGAACCAATACTGCGTTTTCTGCTCTGGACCGTATCGTAATCCAAATTCGCCTTTTCCAGCGTTTTTTCCATGGGTTTGAGCAGGGCATCGGCATCCATGCTTTCCGGCATTTTGTAATAATACTGATAGTCCACCCGGCTTCCGCGCTGAATCAATCCGGTGGAATCCAGGTATTGGGCCGGAATAAACACCACCGGCGCAATGCTGCTGGCAATGCCTGCACGCCCGGGAGAGGACAACAGATCGCCTTCAATCAGAAAGGTCATATTTCCGATCTGGATGCTGTCGCCAGGCTTGATATTGTATTGCAAAAGCAGCGCATGATCCACCAGCGCCGTCGGGCCGGTGCGGAAGGTTTTCCAGGCGTCAACCGGCTCTGTTTTCCAAATGCCGTAAAAGGGATAATTGCCTTCCAGCGAACGGATGAGCGACAAGCGGGTGCCGCCACCATTGGGGAAGCGGATCATGCTGAGGAAGTTGAGTACCCGGGCTTTTTCTACGCCAGGTTGCTCTACTTTGGCTAAAATGGAATCCGGGGCAGGTTGATTGGCGCCCAGCAACAGATCGGCGCCCAACAAGGTTTTTGCCTCGCGGTCTATATCAGCCATTAGATTGACCGAAAAAGAACGGACCGCCGTGAGGGCAGCGATGCCTACCGTAATAGCAGAAATAAAAAGCAAGAGCCGGGCGCGGTTTCGGCGACTATCACGCCAGGCCATTTTAAGTATAAAGGACATTGGATGGGAATAAGCAGGAAAGAGTGAGGTTTAAGGGGTTAGTGTCGGGGTGACTGCCAGTCACCCCGACTAACCCCTTAAACCTCAAATATGACCAGGTGTTGAGGCAATGATCGAAAAAACCGATGAAAACAGCAAATGAAAAGACAAGAAGCCTGATTTTTGCAACATCATGCATCAAACAGACAAGATTCAGATTCACGATCTTTCCTTTGTGCCACTTCTTTCAGAGGATGAAATCCGGGAGCGGGTGGCCGCCATTGGGCAGGAACTAACCAACCACCTGGCCGGGAAAAACCCCTTATTCATCAGCATCCTGAGCGGTGCTTTTGTATTTGCTTCCGACCTCATCAGGACCTTCGACAGTCACTGTGAGATCGGGTTTGTTAAACTCAAGTCCTACCAGGGCACGCGCTCCTCCGGCGATGTCCAAACGGTTATGGGATTGGATAAATCCCTCAAAGACCGGCATTTGGTAGTAGTTGAGGATATTGTGGATACTGGAAGAACCCTGCATTTTTTCCTGGAACACCTGCGCGCACAGGAGCCGGCCTCCATTACCACGGTTACTTTTCTCCGCAAACCCGAAGCTGCCCAATTCCCAGTTCAGGTTGATTTTGTTGGCTACGATATCAACGATCGTTTTGTAGTCGGTTATGGGCTGGACTACGATGGCCTGGGCCGCAACCTCGCCGGGGTATGGACGGTTTAACGGTAGACGGTAGACGGTGGACGGTGGACGGCCTGCGGTTATCGTACTCACAGACGATGCCTTGTCTCCCTGAGCGTAGCGAAGGGTCTGGCGAAGCCTCAACCCGGTGCAAAATATCTTTGTGAATCTATCTTCATACTAAATTCAGACCCTCAGGGGGACAAGGCATCGTCTGTGAGTACGTCCACCGTCCACCGTAGGCCATCCACCATCCACCGTCTACCGTCCACCGTAGGCCGTCCACCGTCCACCGTCAATTTATATTATAATTCACCCCAAGCTTCCAAACCCGGCCTTGTTGAGGGTTGTACAGCAGATCGTCGGTGGTGCCACTGGCATCGAGGCCGGCATGGTGCCGGTCAAAGACATTGATGAATTGAAAATAAACCAGGAAGTGATTGCTGAGGTAAAAACGGGTCATGACATCCCAAGTGACATACTTTTTGAGTCGCGGCCTGGCATTAAGCTGGAATTGATCTTCAAAAATGACAGCTTTTCCAAGGGTTGAACTGAGCTGATTGGCAGCCAGAACCATCTCAAATTTTTTCCCGGCCTTAAAATAATACCGGAACTGTGTATGCCATTTGGGTTGATTGCGCACCTCGTCTATGGATTGATAGCCTTCGCCAAACCATTCCTTGCCGCGGGCATATTGAATGTAAAATTGAAGGCGGCTCTTCAACGGGATGTCTTTTTTATTCCAGGTTATACTGGATCCCCCTTCTGCGCTACTGAGCAGCGCCTGTACACCCCATAGCGACATGGAAAGTCCGGGAGCATTCTGATACCCATAATAAGTACGGGGAGGGGTGTCGAAACTGTATTGAATAAAACCCGGACGATACAGATTGTAAGCGTCCTGCCGGAACAATATGCCTTCTATGTTTGATCCACTTTTGGTGGTGTACCGAACGGCTAATTCTCCGGCGTAATTCATTTCTGTTTCCGGGTTTGGGTTCTTGGGGTTAAGTAAATAGCCCTCTTGTGCCGTTATCTCATACGTTTGGAAGCTGCCGAATAAGGACATGTGCCTGATACCCGTGGAAATGTTGGCCCGAAAAGTCCAGCTGCTGTCAAGCCGGTACAAAGCCCCCACCCTGGGAGCCAGTGCGAGGCCTTCGAACAGCCGGAAGCTGACAGAGCCGCCTCCTACCACTTTGAGTTTTTTGCCTTTCCAGGCCAATTGCGAAAAGGCCACTAAATTGAAAGCCCCTTCCGTGTTGAGGTAGGAGTTTACCGGCTGCGGGAAATTAGGTGTAGTCGTGCCATCAATCTGAACTTCCAGTGGTATGGTATTATATTGCATCAATGGCACCCCTAAACCGACATTTATCTGCGCGCCGCCCTCAAATTGTAAACGTTTTTTACTGCCAATCAGCACATTGGAGCGCGATTCCAGTCTGACATCAATACCATTGGCTGTGGCAAAACGATCTTCTGATGCATAAAAATTGTATATCTCCCGCAGCAAATTAGCCCTGGAGCTATCGGGCAAACTCGGCCCCTGGCGCAGGTAATAGTTAGCTGCGCTCACGCGATCAAATATCAGGGAGTAGCTGCTGTTATTGTCTATACTATACCGCTGTACCGACAGGTTATTGTGGGTGGTACGGCGGTTGCGCTTGCGTTGAAAACCCATGGAAAAGGTTTCAATCCGCTCTGCAATCCGGTTGGATGAATTGGCATAACCTACCGCCAGCGGACTCAGGCCCAGCGACGTATGGTCATACCGAAGCATGCGGTGATACGTAAAGTGCATGCCTCGCCAGGTAAGGTTGATACCGAACAGTCGACTCTCGTGCGGGATTTGCGACAAACGAGGAATACTATCGCCCGGGTTGGCAGGACGGAAGTTTTGTACGCGGCGGTACACCCCGTCGTTGAGTCCGAACGGCAGGTAAAGGTTGGTGTTGTAAATAGATTCGTCGTAGTACACATCTGTACGGTCGCGCACGGTACTGCTGCCATACATGCTAAACCGGAAGATTTTTTTATCTTTTCCTATTTTGCCGCCAAACATCAGGTCCAGGCTGTTGTAGCCAAACCGCCCGAAACTCAGATCGGCCTGTGTGTACACCGGGCGTTCACTTTCCTTGAGGATAATATTGACCACTCCGGCGCAGGTTTCATCGCCATAAACAGCTCCTGCGGGCGTGTACATGATTTCAATGCGTTCGGCTTGTCGGATAGGCAATTGAGCGCCAATGGGCATACCAGGCGCCACTGAGGGTTTGAGCGGCACATCGTTGATCAGCACTTTCATGTACTGATTGCCGGATAGTCCGCGCGTCATCCAGGTTTCGCCTTCAATAGCATTTCCGGGTTGCGACACCCTGATGCCTGGTGCGGCTTTGAGCACATCGGTGAGCGTTACAAATCCATTGCGGAGGATATCTTCGGCGGTAAAAACGATGGTGGTAAAGGGGAGATCCTCCACAGCCTCCAGAGACCGTGTGGCAGATATAGCCATGGTTTTTTGGCGGATCAGGTCGCGCGGGAGAATATCTTTAGCCGTCAGGCGTTCCGGCTCCAGCAGCAGGGTGGAGTCGTTTTGAGCAAGCAAGGCAGATGGCAGCAAGGCCAGTAGCAGCAAAAATCGGATCATATCAACGCAGGTTAGCTACAAACTGGGCGAAAAGTAGGGAGAAAAGAATAACCAATGTCCAATAACCAATATCCAATAACCAATATCCAATATCCAATGTCCAATGTCCAAGTGGGGCGGGTGCTTGGCGTCAGCACTTTTGTATGGCATTGGGCGTGTGTCTGGCCAGTCGGCCGTGGAAAGCCCAAAAATATTGCTGACGCCAAACACCCGCCCCACTTGGACATTGGTTATTGGACATTAATTCCACCCACCATCCCTCCGCCGCGCTTGGGTCTTTTTTTTGACCCAACGCAACATACCTGAGCAGCTGGGCTGGTGTACACATCAATCTGGCCCAGGAGCCTATCGGTAAGCTGTTAATGTCGCGTAGGCGTAGGCCTGGCCTAATGAAGTCGGCACGCCTTTCGCTCCTCCATCAAAATCCAAGATGTTTTTGGGTAGAGTGGGCATTGCGCTGTACTTTTCAGCTTGGTGAAAATACCACGCAGGGCGCGTTAGCCTGGGATAAAAGTTTGGGACGGTGATTGGAACACCAAGCGAAGGGTTTCATGCAGGCACAGCGTCGATCTTCTTAGGATTAATGTTGCTTCATGATTACTTGATTTGCAAATGAATTTCTTTGCCTGAAAGGACAAACAAAAGGGTGGGGGTATGCATTATGGAATTTGCACCATACCAATGTTAGCTGCCATAATGTTCTTTCAGTTTTCTCATTAACAGCCTTACGCCTTGTTGTGTTTCCAGGTTGAAGGCGTTTGTAAATATTATGTAAGCCTTTCCATTAATTCTATCAATATGAACAAGTGTATAGTATGTGCCCGCAGTACCTGAATGTGTTGAAAGTTCCTTTCCATTCTCATAAATATTATACCAACCCATAGAATAATCACTTATTCCTTTATGAAGAAATTGATATGTTTTTGCGGTAAGATAATTATTGTGCCCTTTAAGACCATCTAAATTTAGCTGAACAAACTTTACATAGTCTTTCAATTTAATATTTATATCTCCTGCCGGTTCTGTATAATCCAAACGATAGGTTGTATTGGAAGGTATAGGTATTAATTTTCCGTTTTCAGAAGAATGCCCCCAGGTTTCTTTTGCAATTTGATTTTCAGGCCAGGAAAATTTCACGTTTAACTTTAGGTCTTTATTAAAGACTTTATGTACTAATTGTTCCCAACTTTTTTTTGTCACTTTTTCTAACATTAAAGTTGCCAATGTGTAGTCAGCATTGGAATATACAAATTTGTGGGTAGCATCTGTTTCAACAGGATCTAATGTGAGAACGAATTTTCCAAAAGATTTTCTTTTTTCTTGATTTGTTCCTTTAAACTCAGGAATGAGAGGGTCGTTTTCTCCTTGAAATGGCTGAATTTTAGCCCTATGTGAAAGCAAGTCTTGAAGTGTAATATTCAGATATGCTGCCTTGGCATTATGCTTCCATTCGGGATAAATGTCAAAGAATTTTGTTGTCCATTTTAGTTTCCCTTTTTCCACATATTTAGCAATAACAAATGCTGTCATTGCTTTGGTATTTGAGCCAATGTGAAATCTGTCATTTAATGTAGCCGGGTCATTTAAAAGGATTGAATGCTTTCCAAGTGCCTGAATTTCTAATACAGCGTTATCTGTTACAACGGCATAGCTTAATTCGGGTATGTTATTTATTGCACGAATGGAGTCTGTAAATGGAACGTTATTTTGCCCTAAGCAAGCTATTGAAGTGAATAATAATATAATTAAAAATGGTCCAAAATTCATTGTTTGTAGGTTTGGTTTATGATGGTTGCCAACTTGTAAATATACGGAGCACTTGCTCATTCTGGCAAAAGTAAAAGCATGTTGGGGAAATTTCTTTGCATGAGTTCAAAATTTTGAAATAATCATTTGACAATTAGCCCAGGCTATCCACGCTTCAGAACTTTGTGCGGTTTTTTCATAATCTTCCGCTCCACCGGTCTTCCCACACAACCTTATCCCACCATCCCTCCGTCGCGCTTGGGTCTTTTTTTGACCCAGCGCAACATACATGAGCGGCGGGCTGATATACGCATCCATCTGCTCCCGGAAGCCTTCAGCAAAGCTATTATGTTGTATGGATAAAAGCCTGGTCTAATGAAGTCGGAGAGCTTTCTGCCCCTCCACTATTAAAATACAAGGCTGTTTTTTGGTAGAATGGGCATTGCGCTGTACTTTTCTGCTTGATGAAAATACCAGACAGGGCGCTAATTTTGCTGTTTATGAAGGACGGCTTTGGGCATCTGATCATATTGTACTAATTTAGCAACGGGAAATTACCAATTAACAAAGCAACATCGTTTTAATCATGTCATACAGTGTACTACTGCTATTTATTCTTTGGATTTTCCCTCTGTATGATGCTTCTGCTCAAAACACAACGGAGTACAAACTATTGCTTTTTATTGATAATGAGTTGATCCTTCGTGAAAAAGTATCAAGTTTTAAGATTAAATACCTGGAAAAAGTAATTGATGTCCAATATGATTTAGCATCAATTAATTATAATGTTGTTGACATGGATAAGAAGGCATTATCTCAAAGTGGCAAGGTGGAGCTTATTTTTACTTGTTTTGACCTTAAAACTCAAGACGCTGTGAATTTTAATGTCAGTTTGGATTCACAGGAACTTGATGCGGGTTATTTAATCCTCAGAATATATACCAAAACGAAAGAAAATAAGAGGAAATTTGTTTTTGGCGATCGTACATTCTTATATGAGTATGAAAGTCCAATAGGCTATCATTTACTTCCAAGGCGAAAGGGGCGGAGATAAAGTTAGACCTGAATGAGTATTTCTTAGAGCATGTTGGGGATTTTCTGACGGAGTCAAAAACTTGAGCTTTTTTCGTCAGTTTTTGCGTTTTTGAAGAAGCATAGCCTGAGTTACGTGACTGAAAAAAGGTGAAAAATGACGGAAAAAGGACAGTTTTTGGCCCGGCAAGAAAATCCCCAACATGCTCTTAAAGTGTTTTACGGCAAAAAACATCATCTGTATGGAATTTATAAAACGACTATTCCAAGCAATGAAAAGCCCAGGCTCTACATGGACCATGTTTAGCGCGTCAAAACAGGAAGTGAAAGAAATGCTCGTTTCTTTAGGTCAGGTTGAAATTGGTGGCGATTTTATAAAAATAGAGAATTATCCCTTTGAACCTTCCATTGCATTTAGACAATCCATTATTAAAGCAGAGCACATTGAAGATATAGATTGTAAGTCATACCCGGCTACATTAAGAGTTGGGGATGACTTGATTTTTTTATCAAGAGAAAATATTGAAGAACTTGAGGCGTTTGCTAAAAGAAACAAGATTGAACTTGTAGAGCGACCTCCAATTTGGGGTTGGATACTTGAGCCATTTTTGGATACGGAGTTTACAGCAGAAGCAAACGAAGCGACGATTAAACTCCTGAATAGTTACGGCTTGACAACAGATCAAATAAGATCGTTGCGGGCAGAAGTAGAAACACAGATGCTCAAATATAACTTTGATACCATGTTATGGGAGTGGGGGGGATTTGATGCTTCTGACGTTCTCCGGGCAATGCGAACTAAATATAAGAAAGATCAGTTTGAAGACTTTTACAAGCGAGTTATGCAAATTGCATGCATGCTTTCTTTTGGAATAAATGAACATGAAGATTTTTGATTGTGGCTATTTTATTGGGTTTTAATGTCTATCATTCTTAGACCCAGCCAGTTCCTTAAACATCCTTTTCGCCCATCACTGGAATCGTCGAAAGACCCAGGCAAGGAGGTGTCATTTCATGCTGTTTTTACAGGATAAAACCGGGCAGTGGAATGGTGGAGCTCAGTCTGGCAAGTGAAAATTCAATAAATTCGGCTCTATGATTTTATCAAAATTGAACAATAGCAAGATAAATCTAAATACAACTGATTTGATATGGTTATTGATTCCCATGCTTTTCTCCTGCTGTATTTCCGGTAAAAATGCGAAACTATTGGTGCCGTATCAAGATTGGAAAAATGTGGTGTCAAAAAAAAATTGAACCTGAATTAGCAAAGGTTTGTGAAAAATGGCCTGAGGAATGGGAAGATTGCCCTGATGGAAAGTACGAATGGGAGGCTATTAGTGCCATTGATATTGCCCATAATATTTTCATTTTGGATAGTTTGCGGAATAGTTTTGAAATAAAAGGTAACGCGATTGATCGAATGATCGTAATACATGAGTTTGATGAAGGCTTTAATTCCTGGTACAGAGAAACCTTTTTCAAATTACAGCGGAGCGAAATGCAGGAAGAAAGATACTTAGCCTGACGGCTATAGTGAAAACACCATGCAGTTCGTAAAACATATCCCCCATTCCATTGTTTCCCTCCGATTACTTTCATCCTTTATGACTCCTCAACAATTCGGCGGGAAAATAACTGCCCACTGGAAAACCGTTTATGAATCTTCCGCACACTGGAAAGACGGCGCTTTCCGAAATCTGGAACACACCCAATCAGCCATAAACTGGCGACAATTGCCCGGTGTATTGTGCAAACAAATCAAAGGACACAAGGAAAGCGCTCCACCCAAACCGCTGCCGGTGGCGCCTTTCCACAGCGAGTCCTTCTTCCAGGATGCCTCGCAGGCCCGGTTTATATGGTACGGACACTCGGTGGTACTCATGCGCCTGCAAAATCAAACCATCCTCATCGACCCCATGCTCGGGCCGGATGCCTCGCCCATTGCGCCTACCACCACCAAACGTTTTTCTGAAAACAGCCTGGATATCGCCGATCAGCTGCCAGATATTGATCTGCTCCTGATGACCCACGATCATTACGATCACCTGGACTATGTCAGCATTCAGCGCCTGAAATCCAAGGTGAAACACTATTTCGTGGCCCTGGGCGTGAAACGACACCTCATCCGCTGGGGCGTAGATGCCGGTCGTATCACGGAATTCGACTGGTGGCAGACCACAGACTTTCAGGGCATTCAGATAAGCTTCACACCTACCAGGCATTTCTCAGGCAGGGGCCTGTCGTCCATTGCCAAGTGTCTCTGGGGCGGCTGGGCATTTACCACGCCAACCGAAAAAATCTGGTTCAGCGGAGATGGGGGGTATGGCAGTCATTTCAAGGAAATTGGCCAAAAACTCGGACCTTTTGATTTTGCCTTCATGGAATGTGGCCAATACAGCGTGGATTGGCCGGAAATACACCTTTTCCCGGAAGAAAGTGTGCAGGCTGCCCTGGCTGCCCGCGCCCAAAAAGTGATGCCTGTACACTGGGGCGGTTTCAGCCTGTCGTACCAACATGCCTGGTACGAACCTGCCGAGGAGTTTGTACATTTTGCCAGGAAAAATGACCTCCATTGTATCACCCCGGGCTTGGGTGACTTGTTTGACACCAATCATTCCGGTAGCACCCACTGGTGGAATGCGCATAAGTAAGGGCATGTTGGGGTTTTTCTTCATTCTTTTTGGAAATGATCATAAAACCTCCTTATCTTTGCCCCACATTCTGAACGTAGTGCACGAGAGGGAACCATTGGTTCCCTCTTTTATTTGTGTCAAACATCAACCCGGAATACCATTCCGGGATACATCAAATCCCTCAAACCCTTCAAACCCTTCACATGGAGTTAACCGAACGCATCGGTCAGTTACTGGAAGAAAAATACGCAAGCGACGAACTTTTCGCCGATTGCTTTACGGTGGATATTGAATTAAAACCGGGCAACAAACTGTACATTTTTGCCGATAGTGATTCCGGTTTGAGTCTGGAAAAATGCCAGAAACTCAGCCGACACATCGAACATATCCTCGATGAAAATGGCTGGCTCGGCGAAACCTACGGCATCGAAGTAAGCAGCCCGGGCATAGACCGGCCACTGAAATTTCCGCGGCAGTATGTGAAAAACATCGGTCGTACGCTGTATGTCCGCAAAACAGATCATACCGAATACACCCAGGAACTCAAATCTGCCGACGAAGCCCAGATCATACTCACCGAGATTGTGGTGGAGCGCGACGGCAAAAAGAAATTGAAAAAAGAAGTTGAAACCGCCATCCCCTATGAACAAATAGAAAAAGCGGTAGTCAAACTTCCATTTTAAGGCACAAAGGCAATAACACAAAGGCGCAAAGGCACGAAGGCGCGAAGATGCATAGGCACAAAATGCAGGACTTCCTCCTCCATTAATCAAGCAAAACCTCAAGCCCAACGCCAACTCGAAAACTCAAACACTCGAAAACTCAAACACTCAAAAACTCAACACTCGAATAATGGTTAACTTAGTTGACGTATTTGCAGACTTTAAAACGGGTAAGAACATCGACCGCCCTACCATGGTGCGCGTATTGGAAGATGTATTTCGTACCCTGATCAAAAAGAAATATGGTACCGACGAGAACTTCGACGTAATCGTTAATACCAATACAGGTGACCTTGAAATCTGGCGCGTACGCGAAGTAGTGCCTGATGGTGAGGTAACCAACGAACTTTCACAGGTAAGCGAAACCGAAGCGCAGGCCATTGACGAGTCTAACTCCATTGGCGATGAATGCTACGAACAGCTTTCCATTGAAGATTTCGGTCGCCGGGCAATTATGGCAGCTCGCCAAACGCTGGTGTCGCGCGTGATGGAACTGGAAAAAGACGAGGTGTACCGCAAGTACTCCGAGCGAATTGGCCAGGTGATTACCGGTGAGGTAAACCAGATCATGAAAAAAGAGATTCTGGTGCTCGACGATGATACCGGCAATGAACTCATCATGCCGCGTACGGAAATGATCCGTGGCGATTATTACCGCAAGGGCGACGTGGTAAAAGCCATCATCAAGCGCGTGGAAATGCGCAACAACGTGCCATTCATTATGCTCAGCCGCACAGATTCCGACTTCCTGGCCAAACTGCTGGAGGCCGAGGTGCCTGAAATTGAAGATGGCGTAATCGAAATCAAGAATATCGTTCGTCTGCCTGGTGAACGGGCTAAAATTGCGGTGGAAAGCCACGACGAACGCATCGACCCGGTGGGCGCTTGTGTAGGTATGAAGGGTAGTCGTATCCATGGTATCGTACGCGAATTGCGCAATGAGAACATCGATATCGTGAACTACACCACCAACCTGTCGCTCTTCATGCAGCGCAGCCTTACTCCAGCCAAAATCACTACCATCGAATTCGACCACGATGCCAAACGCGCTGCGGTGTACCTCGATGCCGATCAGGTGAGCCTTGCCATTGGTAAAGCTGGTAGCAACATCAAACTGGCCAGCCGACTCACCGGTTACGAAATTGATGTGTACCGCAACCAGGCCGAGTACGAAATTGACGACGTGGATCTCGAAGAATTCAGCGATGCTATCGAGCCATGGGTTATCGAAACCTTCAAAAATATCGGTTGCGATACCGCCCGTCAGGTACTCGAACTCAGCGCTGATGAACTCATTCGCCGTACTGACCTTGAGGAAGAAACCGTACGAGAAGTACTGCGTATTCTGTCTGAGGAATTCGAAGAGGGCAAGTAAGTTTTACGCTTTATATTATACAAGAGCCACCCCATGACCTGGAGTGGCTCTTGTGTTATTAAAGTTGGACCTCTTGCGAGGTCAACCTGAGCAGCCTGCTCTGATTTCGGTGAAGGTGTTTCGGTACTTTAACCATCAGAACCACCTTTGCGCCCTTAGCGCTCTTAGCGGTGAACCAGCATCCCTTAGTGCCCTCAGTGCCTAAGTGGTGAAAAATACCCCTTAGCGCTCTTAGCGGTGAACATCCTCCTCTAACTCCATTTCCACCTGCCTTTTCCCTAAATCCACCGCAGCAACGCGTACCCGCACCTTATCGCCCATTTTAAAGCTGCGCTTGTAGCGTCGGCCGGTAGCACGCAGGTTGCCTTCTTCCAGGATATAGGTGTCATCCAGGTATTTAAAGTCCACCAGGCCCTCCGCCCGGGAGTCCATGAGTTCCACAAAGAAACCGCGGTCTATCATGCCACTGATGATCCCGTCAAAACTTTGCCCGATCCGGGTTGACAGGTATTCTGCCTGTTTGTACTTGGTGCTTTCCCGTTCGGCGTCAGCAGCCTTGCGCTCCTGATTACTGATGTGTTTACACTGTTCTTCCAGTTTGGCCGAATCTACCCGGTAGGTCTTGCCGTCGAGGTTTCGTTCCAGAATGCGGTGTGCCAACACATCGGAATAACGACGAATTGGTGAAGTAAAGTGAGCATAATGCGAAAACCCTAGTCCGTAGTGTCCGATGTTGTTGGCACTGTACACCGCTTTGGCCATGGTTCGGATGGCCAAGGGTTCCAGTACTTTCAAACGATCGTCGGTGCGGGCTTTTTTCATAAGTTCGTTGAACGACTGTGCAATTTGCTTTGGGGTATCGGTTTTCATCGGAACACCCAATTCCTGGGCAAAACGGGCAAAGTCTGCCACTTTGGCCATGTCCGGGAGATCGTGAATCCGGAAAATAAACGGAATGGGCGCTCCACCTTTGGCTACTGCAGGTTTGTCTTCAGAGCGGGCCTTCAGTGGCGGTTGCATGTACAGCGCCACTTCTTTGTTGGCCAGCAACATGAAGTCTTCAATGAGCAGGTGCGCGTCTTTGCGTTCCTTAACAAAGGCTTCCAGCGGTGTGCCGTCTGGCGCCAGTTTGAAACGTACTTCTTCGGTTTCAAACCCGATAGCACCGTTCTTCTCCCGCTCTTTACGCATTTTCTTGGCAATGCGGTCCAGGTTTTTCAATGCCCACTCCAGCTCTGCAAAACGCGGGTGCGCCTTCAATGCTTCGGATGGTTTCTTTTCCAGAATGGTTTGTGCTTCCTCGTAAGCGAACCTTTTGGCGGAGTGTATCACCGTCTTGCCAAACCAGCGCGTGAGCAGCTTGTCTTTGCTATCAAAAGTAAACACCGCCGAAAACGTAAGCCGGTCTTGTTCCGGCACCAGCGAACAGAGGTTGTTGGAGAGTTTTTCCGGCAACATCGGGTTGCAACGATCGGCCAGATACACCGAGGTGCTGCGCTCGTAGGCTTCCCGGTCGAGCGCAGAATCGGGCTTCAGGTAATGTGTTACATCGGCTATGTGTACGCCTATTTCCAGGTGCCCGTTCTCCAATTGCCTGATGCTTAGCGCATCGTCGAAGTCTTTGGCATCTTCCGGGTCGATGGTAAACGTCAGGATATCCCTGAAGTCGCGACGACGTTCTATTTCCTGAGGAGAAATGGTATCCGGAATGCGGGCGGCTTCCCGTTCAGCTTCCTCGGAATGCTGGAGTTGGAAACCGGCATTGATGAGGATTTTTTTCATTTCAAAATCGTTGCCGCCCACCTTGCCCAGCGCCTGGGTTACCTTGCCAATGGGCGCCCGGCCCTTGCCTTCCTGCCAGTCGGTAACCTTTACCACTACCTTATCGCCGTCTTTGGCATCTGCGATAGATTCGATTGGTACGAATATATCGGTAGGCATATTGGGGTTATCGGGCAGAAACAGGGCATAGTTCCTGCTGATGCGCAGTGTGCCGATGAAAAACTCGTTGGCACGTTTGGTTACTTCTATGATTTCGCCCTCGGGTTTGCGTTGTATGGGTGTGCCACGTTTTCCCCGGAAGGGTGGGGGAGCGAAGAGCATTACCCGCACGGTATCTCCGTGCAAGGCGCCGTTCACGTATTTAATCGGAATGTACACATCGGTATCCAGCATTTCGGATACGATATAGGCAGCGCCAGTGCGGGTCATATCTACCCGACCTTCAACAATTTTGCGTTGATTGCCGGCAGATTTGCCTGTGCTCGTGTTCTTTTTGCGATCTTGAAACTTCTCTTTGCCAGGTTTTTCGGTAGCAGTGGCGGGCTCTTCCGGGCTAAACCGGTCGAGTGCTACGCCGAACTTGCCATCGGGAAATTCGGTCACCATTCCGTTGTTCACCAGCTGTTGCATGGCGTGTTCTGCGGAATCGCGGTTGTTGTCAATCTTGAGTTGTTCGGTGATTTGCTTCGGCGCAAAACGTTTTTTGGGGTGGCCGAGCAGAAATTTGAGGAATTGGATTTGGAGTTCCTGGGCGGTCAGCTTTCTGCCGCCATGTTTTTTTTTCTTGGTCATCGTTTTTACTAAGCGGATTGCTCCGCGGATTAAAAAATGAGAGGTTTTGGGTGAAATTCACCGCAAAGTACGCCAAGTACGCAAAACAAAGGGAAATTGGTTTTGAGGCCTGGGCGTTGCGATGAGGTGAGCAGGATCAACGCCTGAAGTTACAGTATTAACGCAGAATTTGGTAAAAAGTTACCGGGCCTGCAAAGTTTTTGGTTTTTAGAACGTATAAAAAAGCAGCGACTCCAGGAAAATATCCGGGGAGTCGCTGCTTTAAAGGATAGTTTTCTGGTTTTGGGTGGTGTTTTTTCTAATCTCTTTCCCTACTCGTTTCAGTTTAGCGTTTCTCTACTTTTTGCGATTTGAGCACCTGTTTGTTTTTGCCAACCAGTTGCACGAGGTACACTCCTTTGGGAAGGTCGCCCATAAAATAGTGTTCACCTTTGGAGGCTTCAAAGGTTTTTACCTTTTTACCCAGAATATTGAACACGTTCAACTGACCTACGGCATCAGCCTGGTCTTGAACAGATACAAATTCTGTGGTAGGATTCGGGTAAACGGAAAGTTCTGGTCTGGGGGAATTTTGAGCCCTAAGGGCAATTGCGGCCAGCAGGAAAATAAAAACGAGTAAGGGTTGTTTCATGCGTAACAAATTCAGGTTTAGGCCGCATCTATGACAGAAAAAAGGGTCTTTAACGGTAGAGAATTGGCTCGATAATGTTCAGGTTGAGAGATTAGAAAGAAGAATTTGCCTGCAAAATAGAGTGATTCTATGTATCGTCCAAAATTTTCTTTGGTTAGTTTGCAAAGATTTAACGAACGGTACACAATAATTTGAAAAGTTTACAACCTGTTCACACCGTAATGCCTCCGTTAACCCAATGTTAGCCGCCGTTCGCTCTCTTTTTTTTCCAGCAGATCCAGGTAGCGCATGCGGGCGGTTTTTTCATGTACGGTAATTTGTGTGATACTAACGGTTTGCACTCTGCCCGCCCTGTTCATCACAAAATCGTACTCCGGATCTCCAACGCTACCTGTTTTGTGCAGGTGTAAAACGGGGGGCCTTGGGCATTGTTCAATGGGTGCGTATTGGTCTAGCCATTTCTGAAAAACTGCGGCCCTTTTTGTCTGCATTTCGGCTGGATACAAGGTAGCGGAGCACCAAAAATGGGCCTGAGCCGGATCCAGGTTTTTCAGATGCCTTTGTTCGCCGTCCCAACGTAATTCCAGGATGCGCCGGGGTTTACTGTGGTTGCCCGGGGCGTGCTCAAAGTATAGAAAAGTAAAAGGCTCAATATTGTCCAGATCGTATTGCGTGAAAAACTCATCAGGGTTGGACCAGTCAAAAAAATCGAGCAATAGCAGTCCTCTGCTCCTGCGGTATGGTAGTTGCCGTTTGTGCAAAACAAAGGCGCCATTCAGCAAACAGGCCGTTCGGCCGACTCTGGAAACAGCAATCCAGGTGCCTCCAGCCTGGGTGTCTCTGGGAAACAAAAGGGGCTGACCGTCTGGCTTGCTTTCACGCACAATGCGTTGAGGGGATCTGGAAGGCGCCTCGTCCCGGTTATGCGTCAGGATAAACCCGGCCGGACGAGGTAGATAACTCACTGTACACATGCGGCAAAGATCAGGAAAGAATCACTTTATTTGGCTCCTTTTCGATAAACCAGCATAGGCACTTTGGTGATGTAAGAAAACGATTCGGAGCGGTTGGGACTAAACCATTTATCGAACCAGGTGGTTTTAGGGTGGGTAAAAAACACCACCAGTCCGGGTTTGAGCTTTTGCACTACCTGTTCCATCTGATGGGCAAAATCATTGTCCATATCGTGTGGTTCAAGTCGCAAATGCCTCAAAGACATGAATCGTTTTTTCCAGACAGGCCATTGGGTTCGGGCCATTGATTGCTCGTCGGGGGAATAATAGAAATGCGCAAGATCCACCTGTGCCTGTATTGCATGAGCAGTTCGGCAAACTACATTCAGTTCTTTTTCCACCTCTTCCAGGTCAGAAGCATACAGCAGATTTTCTACTTTTTTGGATCGGTAGGTGTGCGGCACAACTAGGACCGGGATGTTGGATTTTTCAATGATCTTGCTGGTATTGGTGCCAATCAGTTTCAATAGCTGACCCGCGCCGCGGGTACTGATGCAGATGTAATCTACCTGGTTTTCGCGGGCATATTGCTGAATGGCGCTTTCCGGACTCAAATCTTCCAAAACAGCGCAACGGTACCTGGCGGGGCGGAAACGGGCGTTTCGAAGCACCCCGGCTACAAATTTTTCCAATTTAGCCAGTGTACTTTTGGTTTGCCGTTTAAGCGCAGTTTCTATCCTGCCCTGATGAACTGTGGTGGGAATCAGCGCCTGAAAACAATGGAAAAATATCAGTTCGGTTTCCTGCTGACTAGCCAACTGCAAGGCAAAACGCAAACCTGCTTTGGAACTGATGGAGAGATCAGTGGTGACAAGAATTTTGGCCATGCTTTTGTTCGGTGTAGTTTCGATACAAAAGTATTTGCCGTAAAAAGATCCGAAAATGACCTGTATTATCCTGTAAAGTGATATTTAATTAGAAAGGGTACTCCTGTTTAATTTGGCAAATGATGTTAGAATTGCCCCGCCCTAAAGGACTATCGATTACCCACAAGTTTTGCCTTTTTTAGGTATGACATAAGAAAAGGGGAATTACAGTGAACAGCTTAAATCAGCACGAACCACATCTAAAATCTTGTAACCACTCGTTTCAACGAGTGGCCAGGAATCCCCCACTCATTACATCTATCTTCTTTGCAAAACATCACATTTTCAATGCATTTTGGAAGAATAACTTTCCTGCTTGTATTCAAGGAACGATGAATTAAATGGCTAATCATGATAGGTTGTTTGACATTAGTTCATCTGTTTGGCATTGTTACTTTTCTTTTTGCTTGCCCAAAAAGAAAAGTAACCAAAAGAAAAAAGGCAGTCTTTCCGGCAAAGCCAACGACCTGCGGGGATTGCGCTGCTTTTTAACCGCGGACCGTCTTTTTTTGCATCATCGTGCTATACCGCCGGTTAAAAAGAAGGCGCTCCCTCCTTACGTCGGGAACATCCCCTTCGGTCGGGCTTGCCTCGCAGACGGCGGGGCCCTGGGCAGGGGATTGGTTGGGAGCCAGGCCTCCTGATTTGTGGGTAATCGATAGCCATCAAACCCCATCAAACCCCTCAAACCTGCACTACTGCGCAATAAGCACTCTCTCCTTTGCTATCGTAAATATCCCCAGCCCGTTTTCCAGATTATGGAATACTGAAACAGGCTCTGCCAGGAAATTTTCCTCTGAATTTCTCTTATCCAGATAGGATCTTGACCATTTGTAGTAGTCTTCCGTAATATTCTTGATACGGATCAAATACGGTGCATTGCCATTGAAATACACCTGGGCCTGAAACTTATACGTCTGCCCGTCAAAAAACTGATCGCTGAACAAAGCGCCGCCTTCGAATCCTTCCTGAACTGCCGGATCTGAGAATTGCTCTGCGTAAACAGGAAAATAGCTGACGCCCAGGGTGTCGAACTCATTGGTGTTTGGGTTTTGTACTATTTGATAATAGATGCCATAAAGGCTTATTTCATAATAGTTTTTCACCCCTGCAGGATCTTTCAGGTACACCTCAACCAGATCGTACACATCGCCAAAGGGTCCTGATACAGCCTGGCGTTTGATCCGCGCAGAGTCTGCCTGGAAATCGCCGGGAACTACCTGTGTGGCCTTAACCTCCGGAAAATCCGGGTGCGTGGCGCGCAATTCATACGTCTGCCCAATCTGGAATGGCTCCGGCAGATTCCCGGTAAAGTAATAAGAACTGTCGTTACCCGACGGCTGCAGAGCCATCCAGGGTTGTCCGTTTTTCAGGATCTGTACGGCGCCGCCTTTGACGTAGTATTGCTCCACATCGTTTACGTATTCCAGGATACCGTAGTTGCGACTCAGCAGAAAACCCACCGCCGTATCCCGATCGGTGAGGCTTAGGTGAAGGGATAATTGTTTGTCGTATGCCGGCGGATCAATTTCCACCGTTTGGCTGAAAAAGCTCTCGCAAGACGTAAGTGCGATGGAGCTCAGGCAAAGTATGATGAGAATATTTTTCATGATTTAAAATTTAAAGCTCCAGGCGATGTAAGGAATGATGGGGAAAAGTGCCGCTTTTTTAAGTACTGTTCGGTTTTCTCCGTTTACTTCCTCGTCTTCTGTAAACAGGAAGAACGGGTTTTTACGGTTGTAGGCGTTGTATGCGCCAAAGGCCCAGGTGCGTTTGTAGCGACGTTTTTGTTTGGTAAACTCAAACCCGATGTCGAGGCGGTTGTACGCCGGCATGCGGAAATTGTTGCGCTCGGGGGTGTGGCTGATGATCTGCTGGTAGTTGCCGAAGTAGTAATCTGAGGGGCCCAGGTATTTGGAGGTGCCGAAGGTTACGGCGTTCCCGGTGGAATACACCCAGCTGCCCGACATAGAAAACCTTTTAGTAAACTGATAAGACCCCGTGATCTCAAAATCATGACGGCGATCATACTTGTACGGATATTCCTTGCCGAAATTGATATCGTCGAACTGACGGGTGGCCCAGGAGAGGGTGTAGCCTACCCAGCCGCTGAGTTTCCCGGTTTTTTTCTGCACAAAAAACTCGGCGCCATACGCTGTTCCGTTGCCCTGCGATACGCGGTCTTCCCAGCCCTGAAACTGCAACAAACTGGAGCCTTCCTTGAACGCAATCACGTTTTTCATCTCCTTATAATACAGTTCCACGCTGAATTCGTAGTCCTTGCCCAGGGTTTTGGCAGTGCCGACAGCAACCTGCCAGGCATCCTGTGGTTTTACCCTTTTGGTGGTTGGCAGCCACAAATCGGTGGGCAAACCTATGGTTTCGTTGGTGAGCAGGTGAATGTATTGGCGCATGGTGCTGAAACCTGCCTTTGCCGACCAGCCTCTGCCGAACAGGTAACGGGCGTTTAACCGGGGTTGCAAGGAAAAATAGGGCTTGCCAGCGAGGGCAAAACCAGAAAAGTGCAGCCCGTAGTTGACCCGCCACTGACTATTGATTTTCCAGTCGTCTTCTGCATAAGCGGCAAATTCCGTGGCTTGTACATTGTCCTGAATGTAATTGGCGCTGTTGCTCAGGGTGTCAAACCCTTCCTCATAAGAGTAAAAACTGGATTTAAACGTGCCCGGCCGGAATGTGTGCAGGATGGCATTGGCCCCAAAACGGATGTAATGCTCCGGATTGGGCAGGAAATCGAAGTCCATTTTGGCCGCTACATCATCAATGCCGGAAAAATAATTCAGGTCAAACCTATCCTCCGAAACAACCTTCCCGCCTTCCAGGTCGCGACTTTCAAAACCGGTTTGGGTATTGAAGCGGTAGCGACTGTAGGTGAGCGTGGTATTGGCAAACAATTTGGGGCTCCAGATATGATTCCAGCGCAGAGCGGAAGTGATATTGCCCCAGCCCAGTCCGGCTTTGAAGCGGTCTTCAAACCCCGGGTCTTTTTCCCCAAAATCTGAGTAAAACTTGTCTTTCCCTGTATAAAAACTGAGATAAACCCGGTCTTTTTTGCCAAAACGG
The DNA here is from genome assembly GCA_017303475.1 of Chitinophagales bacterium. Taxonomy (GTDB): domain Bacteria; phylum Bacteroidota; class Bacteroidia; order Chitinophagales; family Saprospiraceae; genus M3007. Next base: position 65,273 of record JAFLBO010000012.1, on the reverse strand, counting down.
TAGTTTACCTTGGCGTTTATATCATCAAAAAAGTACCCCACCACGCCATCGCCACCTTCTGAACGAAAGCCGGCCTTGATGAGCGGACGCGCCAGAATATCAATATAGGTTCGGCGACCGGATACGATAAACGAAGACTTGCCTTTTTTGATCGGGCCCTCCAGGGTGAGTTTGGATGCCACCAAACCAATGGTGCCTTCTCCGTGAAACTCGTTTTCATTGCCCTCTTTCATGTTGATTTCTATCACCGACGACAGGCGTCCGCCATAACGTGCCGGAAAACCACCTTTGATGAGGGAAACGTCTTTCACTGCATCCGGGTTGAATACAGAGAAAAAGCCGAACAGGTGAGATACATTGTACACAGGCACGCCATCGAGTAGAATCAGGTTTTGATCCGGGCCACCGCCGCGCACGTAAATGCCGCTTTGCCCTTCACCGCCGCCGGAAACGCCGGGCAGCAATTGCAAGGCCTTGAGCACGTCTTTTTCACCCAAAAAGGCCGGTACGTTTTTGATCTGCTGAATGGGAATGTCGATCCGGCCCATTTGTACGCGTTCTTCCACGCGTTCGTAGCGTTGGGCCACTACTTCCACTTCCTTGAGGGTAGAATTGTCGGTCATCCCCACGTTTTGCTCCACGTTACTGTTCAACAGTAATCGGAAACCAGTTGGTTTGTATCCGATGTAGGTAACGGCAATCAGGGCAGAATCTGAAGGCAGCGTCAGGCTGTAGAAGCCGAAAGTGTTGGTAACGGTGCCTTTGCCGGATTTCAAATCCCGCACTGTGGCCCCGATCAGGTGTTCGCCGCTGGCCTGGTCGGTCACGGTGCCGCTGATGGTGTAGCGGTCTTGCGCCGAAGCCGATAAGGCAGCCACAAGGAGGGGTAAAAGCAGGAGTGCCCTCAGTGGTGGGTAGGTTAAGTGTTTTGTGTGCATAGTGAATTGGGTTTCAAACGAATGGCCAAAGGACGAGTGAAATGGCAATTGGGTTGGTTTTTGAGTTGGATATTTATGTTTTTTTTAACCTGATTTGGGTATAACAAAAGAACCCCGGCCGTTTAGGGTCGGGGTTCTGCTATTTGATTTTATTTTTTAAATATCAGGGTTGCCTTAGTGTCGGGGTGACTCCGAAGGCAACCCGTCACTAAGGCAATTCGACCCGTCAGCTTTGTCGGCTCAGCATTTGTCAGTTTATATTGTAGTGCATCAAAGTAGAATGTAAACCTAACGCTTTCAGGAGAAAACAGGGTGGGGTAGTAGTATATTTTGGCACAGAATGGTCTATTTTGAGACAACACCCCTTTTCGTGTCCTACCGCGTTTTGAGGCTTCCATAGTCCTTTGTGGAGCATGCTCTAGCATTAATTACTATATACAATTTTTTTTTCAAAGGCTTGTCTAAACTCTTCATAGGTTGGATTTGGAATTATGAGAAAAATTTATTATCTTAATGAGCCTGCTACAGACGCGAAAACGTGGCACCAAAAATGTTCCACTTTTCAAATCTACTGGTTTCAACAAATGAGGCCAGATCCCACCTTTGTAGGGAGAATGAAAAATGAGAAAATGTTAAAAACCTTCAAGCAAGGCTGCTTTTGACCTCTTCCGAAAGGTTAGGATTTTTCGCGGGATAGTTTGAGGTAACGAGCAGGTAATACGGAAAAGGCGGCGGCGCTGGTGCTGTCCTTTCCGCTTCCGCTCTAACAACTGCATTTTTGTGAACAACCCCAAATCTTAAAAACCTGTGTGCTATGACAAATACCGCGACCGTTTTACTGGCGATATTCTTTTTCCTGGCTCCACTCATCTATAAAAAATGGAAAGGGGAACGAATCGAGCTGGCCGATCTGGGCAATTGCGCTATGGCTGCAATGGGGCTGCCCAATTTATTTACCTGCCTTTACTATCTGGTAGTGAACCCGCAGGAGGCGTTGAAAATGGCGGAATTGCCACAATACCTGACTATTGGAGTGCTGACGATTTTATTCTTGACCTGGGCCAGTATCGCCGACGTTTTTACAAAACCTCGCACTCCATGACGTTTGCGTGTTTGATCCATTTTCAGGTACAGGCACCGCACTATCTGTAAGGAACCAGGCTATAAGGCATTTTCTCCTTAAACTGTGGAACAAATCTTTTATATTTTTGTGCTCAGCGAGCATCCTATGAGCTGCTAAGTATAAGCAAAATTTTTAACATGAGTAAACGTGCGGAAGAACAAAGAGCCAAAGTGTTTGGCGTCTTTTCCAGGAACCTGGAATTTGTCAAAAGAAACCTTCATCAGTTTGAGGCGGAGATCCGAATAGAGCCGGATGTACCTAATAGTTATGTATGCCCACTTTGTTTTGGCCTGTTTGAGAAAAAGGCACTGTTCCAAACCGATCCCAACCCTCTTACAGTTGAACATGTACCTCCTCAAAAATTGGGTGGCACACCCTTGGTGCTTACCTGTAAAAATTGCAATTCCACGGCGGGGCATCTGCTGGATGCGCCGCTCCTCTCCATTATGGAAGTTGAGGATTTCAAAAATTTTCTTCCTAATTCAATGGCCAGGGTAACCTTTAGCAAGGATGGCCGGGAAATGAACGGGACAATTTCAATAGATGATTCTGCCAAGTGGGTGATCGAATTAAGCTCCAAAATATCTAACCCAAAGCATGCTGAATATTTCTTAAATAAGATGAAAAGGCCTCGGTATGAGGTAATGTCCTATGAAGATTTAATGAATTACAAACCGGGGTCAGATTCCGTCAAACTCAATTTCAGGATGACGGTTGAAAAAGAACACCTGTTGCGACGTGCCGAAGTAGCTTTGCTTAGAATTGCATATCTTCTCGCTTTCGGCACATTTGGACATGGGTTTCTCATCCATCCCGGTCTCTACGCGATCAGGGAGCAGTTCAAAAAGCCAGAAGAGGAAATCCTTAGAAAGGTATTTTGGCTACGGTATGATTTTCCAGATAATTATTTAGGAATCAACATTATACGCGCTCCGAAGCAGATGCTTGGTTTTTTGGTTGTTTTCAAATTAAAGACTAAAAGCCAAAGCAGGAATTTTGGTATTGTTCTCCCTGGGCCATCAGAGCCGGGCTTAAAGGTTTATGACTTCCTCAATGATCGCCTATGTCAAGGAGATGGCACTAATTTTTGCCGTATCGAAGTCCAATCAATCCCTCGTATTAATTTTTTAACCGAAGAAAAACATGCTTTAATCCTCCATGACTTTTGGGAGAGATACGCCTTATTAGAGTGATTTTCATAAGGTTAGGCTTTCTGGATTTTCGATGTTTCTTCCAAAAATTTACGGTCTGAACGGCTTAAAAATTGACTCTTCATCCCACAAAATCAATTTTTACCATTCAAACCAATCCCAAAATCTCAACACCGACTCTTTCTTTCATGACCACTCTGCGACGGCTATAGTTACACAAATTTAATGTGTTAAAGTTTATCCGTAATTTTTTTGTTTGGTTTCTTGGGATTATTTTGGCCAATGGTTAGATATTGCCCATTATATAGTAATAACCAATTTCACATCCAATTCACTTTAACCTTCTTAGCAATGAATTTAAAATTTTCAATTTTAGTTTTTTTCCTCCTTCCGCTTTTTTTAACAACCAGCTGTAAGAAAGAAAAAGAAATAGCCTCCTCTCTTAGCAAGGAAATCGCAACACCCAGAACCACTCCGTTAGAATTTGCTGCCACTGCGGGTATCCTTCATAACGAAGGGTTAGAGCAACTTAGGTTGACATTTGACCTTTCTGAAAGTTATGCAAATAACTACATCAAAACTGATAGTATTTTTTGTAACTTGAGTGCTTTCTTCCAATCAGAAGAAGGATTAGACTCTGCGACAAGCTATCAAAGCTTTATGCGCGATTCTTTTGTCTTTATGTTAAACAACGACAATTTAACAATTGAAAAAATATCTTCATATTGGCAGAGTTGGAGAAATAACGAAATCGTAACAGGTAATTTAACTACAACGGAGTTGAATTTTATTGATAGCATGTTTGTCTTTTTTTCTCAAGATTTTTCTGGGCTCACTCGGCAACAAATCAGTACTTTAGCGTATAATAAAAGTGAAAACCTACTTTCCGCTTTTAACCAAATAGATTGGACAACTGGAAATGGAACTCTGGCTTGTGGAGCACTTCATGTAATGAAGTCTACATCTTCGTATTGGGGAAGCCACAGTCCTGGGACTTTTATTGGATCAAATATAAACCCATATGATGAGCCAACAGGTCAGATATTCGCCTGGATTATTCACGCTGATTGCATTGGTTATATTTGCGGATGGGCCGGAGCCTTGATTGATGATTATCATTCCGCTGGTGGGGTGCAACCTTCTGGCCAAGATAGAAGAATACAACAAGGATTTAATTGGGCGGCAGGATCCAGTGCCATAGCAGCAGGCGGTTGGTAATGCTGCTATAATAGCATTCTGAAAATTCACACAAAATTTAATTTTCATGCTCAAATTTAAGCGGTGCAGCAAAATAATTGCACCGCTTAAATTTTAAACAATCCTAATTATGGGAACCTTATCTACTCATATCAAAACCATCATAACTTATTTTTGTCTGATTTTCACATTCTCAACAGTTATGAATGATTTTTTTACATTTTTAGATTTTGATGGTTACTACATGAGTAACAGATCCAAATACATCGCCTCTGCGGTTCTTTCCTTTCTGCTTTATGTATTTATAAGCAAGAAAAGGCATGAAATTAAATCACAAGTGAACTAATTTTAAAAATAAGATGATGTTTACAAAGTAATTTGTGAGATAGCCCCGTGTTTTTTGAAAAATGTGTGTCAAGTTACAGTCAGGAATACTGCTAGTCACCCCGTCACTAAGGCATCCCCTTAAAACGCCCTATTCGGATCAAACTGCTCCAGATAATCTCCTACCCGGCGCAGGAAGGATCCACCAAGAGACCCGTCTACCACGCGGTGGTCGTAGGAGAGCGAAAGGAACATCATCTGGCGCACAGCAATCACATCGCCGTATTCGGTTTCGAGAACGGCCGGTTTTTTGCGGATAGCGCCTGTGGCCAGGATAGCTACTTGTGGCTGGTTGATGATAGGCGTACCCATCACGTTGCCGAAGGTGCCTACGTTGGTGATGGTAAAGGTGCCGCCCTGAATTTCATCCGGCTTGAGCTGGTTCTGACGGGCGCGGTTGGCCAGGTCGTTCACCTGTTTGGTGAGGCCGGCCAGGTTGAGGTAATCTGCGTTGCGGATTACCGGCACGATCAGGTTGCCGCTTGGCAAGGCAGCCGCCATACCGATATTGATATCTTTTCGGATGATCAGTTTGGTACCATCCACCGAAATATTGATCATCGGGAAATCGCGGATAGCGCGGGCCACAGCCTCCACAAAAATGGGGGTGAAGGTGATGTTTTCGCCGTATTGCTTTTTGAACTGGTCTTTAATGCGGTTGCGCCAGTTTACCAGGTTGGTTACATCGGCCTCTACGAAAGAGGTTACGTGCGGGCTGGTGTGTTTGCTCATCACCATATGGTCGGAAATGAGCTTGCGCATGCGGTCCATTTCTACAATTTCCACATTGCCGGAAATAGACACCGGTGGTGGAGCGGGAATAGACGGTGCTGCCGGAGCTACGGATGGCGCAGGGGCTACAGGGGGCGCAGGTGTTTTGGCGCCACGACCGGCCACATGGGCCAGGATATCTTTCTTGGTCACACGGCCATCTTGTCCGGTACCCGGAATGGCATCCAGTTCCTGTTGGGAAATACCTTCCTCTTTGGCGATGGTGCGCACCAGCGGGGAGTAAAAGCGGTCGGAGCTGGACTGTACGGCTGCCGGTGCTGCTGTTTGAGGTACATAAGGCACCTGAGCGGCTTGTACGGAGGCGGTATCCGGCGTGGTGGAGGCAGCTGCGCTGCTGCCGGCGGAAACTGCGGCGCCTGCTTCGGTTTCGATGATGGCGATGGCCTTGTTGATGGCTACCACATCGTTTTCCTGAAACAGAATTTCCACTATGGTTCCGGCAACCGGGGAGGGCACTTCGGAGTCAACCTTATCGGTAGCAATATCAAGCACTGCTTCGTCGAGTTCAACGGAGTCTCCTGGTTTTTTGCGCCATTTGAGAATGGTGGCCTCCATGATGCTCTCGCCCATCTTGGGCATCACTAGTTCTACGCGAGCCATGTGTGAATGAGTGAATGAGTGAGTGAGTGAGTGGGTGGGGAGTAATATACGCCCCGGAATTTGGTTAAAGCGTCGCAAAGGTAGTAATTGTTGGACTTTAAAGTGTGTTTAAAATTCTAATCTGGGATTGGAATGGCAAAATTTCATTCTAAAGAGCGTCTTTGTTTGCAGGTTCAACCGCTGGAAACGACAGAAAATGGCTGTTGTTTAAAATAAAATTTTCCCGCTTTCGCTCAAGCAGGGAAATTTAAACACGCGCTTAATCTTTGGCAGACATTGTATTTCATTTATTGTGTGCAATTTTGCAACCTTGTTAATCAATCATTCAATTACGATTATGGCTTTTGACGTTGAAGGCAAATTGCATCGAATTTTTCCTACGGAGCAAAAATCTGCCAGTTTCACGGCGCGTGAGTTTGTACTGGAAGTTCCGGATGGGAATTACCCGCAACTGATTAAATTTCAGGCGGTTCAGGATCGGTGCAATCTGCTCGATAATTTTTCTGAAGGCGACCAGGTTCGGGTTTCGTTCGACCTGCGTGGCCGTGAATGGAATGGAAAATATTTGACCAATTTGAATGCCTGGCGCATCGATGCGGCTACGGGTGAATCTGGTGGCAACCAGGGCTCATCAGGTGGCAGGAGCAAGCCGGCTGCGGAAAATTTCCCTGCCGACCCGTTCCCTAATTATTCCGATGCACCCCCGGTAAGCTCTGATGATCTACCGTTTTAAAGGCACAAAGCTGGTGTAAAGGCACGAAGGTGCGTGGGCACGAAGACACAAAGACGCTAAGACACAAAGACGCTAAGACACTAAGGCGCTAAGACAATAAGTGTTGGTGCGCTTTGCGCACTTTGATTTAGAAACTTAGCGACTTCGCGCCTTTGTGCCTTAGCGTCTTAGTGCACTCGTGTCTTACATTTGAGTGTCTTGGCGTCTTAGTGCACTCGTGTCTTACATTTCAGTGTCTTGGCGTCTTAGCGTCTTTGTGTTCACACGCCTTTGTGCCTTTCTGTAACTTAGTGTCTTTTATCTATGGGGAGTGTACGGTTTATTTTTACCAGCCTGAGTTTATTTGTGGCCGTATCCATGTCGGCTCAGGCCCCTATCCTGACCACCGTGAGTTCGCGCTGGCAGGATTCCTTTGTGGAATGGGAAATTTATGCCAGTATGGACGATCCGCGGATGCTGGAGGAGGGGGAAGAAATGCAGGAAGAACGATACGGCGAACTCAAATTGCGCTGGCTGAATGTGCGCGACGACTGGTCGGAATGGGATTTTGACCTGGGTGGACAGCGCGGTACTATCCGACAAAAATGGAAAGACGATCCGCAACAGTGGGAACTGCGCACCTATTCAGGGGTGGTGGTTACAATGCGAACTGCCTGGAGCGGTGATTTCAAGGAATGGCGCGTTTCCGACAATGATATTACCCTCAATATTCGCAGCAAATGGGCCAATCAGTATGATGAATGGCTGGTGCAAGATGCGAATTATGGCAATTTTTACCTCTACACCCTCCGCTCCCAGGATCCACGTGACTGGGCTGTGGACGATAAGCTTACTCCCAATATTTCAGAGGAAATGAAGCTGGCCATGATTTTCCTGGTGATTTATAATACCAGCCCGAAGATGTGATTTTGGGGTATTTATAGGTCATTTAGGGGTCATTTTGAGGGTCATTTAAGAGGTCATTTATAGGTCATTTGGGTGGCATTGATGTCTTTTAATCATCATGGGTTGTCATCCAGAGCGAAGCGAAGGACCTACACAAGCCCGGCAATTCGGATGCATGAGGACAAAGCATTTCAGGAACCGGGCTTGTGTAGGTTCCGAGTACTCGGAATGACAACCCACATTAATTATACAACCCCAATGGCCCTCAAAATGACCCCCAAATGACCACAAAATGACCCCCAAATGACCACAAAATGACCCCCTAAATGACCCCTAAATGACCCCCCAAATGACCACAAAATGACCCCCTAAATGACCCCTAAATGACCCCCCAAATGACCACAAAATGACCCCCCAAATGACCACAAAATTCCCCCCCCCAAATGACCCCTAAATGACCCCCTAAATGACCCTCAAAATGACCCCTAAATGACCCCAAAATGACCCTCAAAATGACCCCTAAATAACCCTCCAATGACCTAAACACCAACCCTTCCTGTGACTGAACTCAAACGCTCCCTTTCTCTCTACGGTTTAACCATGATTGCCATTGGCTGTACCATTGGCAGTGGTATTTTCCGAACGCCTGGCCATGTTGCGCTGCATGTGCATGCGCCGGATTATGTTATCTGGCTGTGGATGCTGGGTGGGGTAGTGGCCCTGGCTGGCGCGCTCACCTTTGCTGAAATGGGAGGTATGTTTCCGGGTGCAGGCGGTTTGTATGTGTATTTGCGCGAGGCTTACGGGGATCTGGTGGGCTTTCTGTATGGATGGTTTATCCTGTTTTGCAGTACTGCCGGCGCCATTGCGGCACTGGCACTGGTTTGTGCCGAACACCTGTGTTATCTCTACGGTACACCCGGCGATACAGTATGGGAAATTCCGCTGGCGGCAGGCATTATTGTGGTGCTGACGGTGGTGAACCTGTTCGGTGTAGGTATTGGAGAATGGATTGCCAATTTGTTTGGTGGCGCCAAGCTGGTGGGACTGGTGATGATCATCGGTGCGGGTATGTTTTTTGCCAATCCGCAGGTAGACGCGGCTAATGCGGCCAGCGTATTTGTGCAGACTCCTCCGGAAAACCTGATGAGTGCACTGGCCCTTGGATTTATCGGTGTTTTATGGAGTTACGGTGGCTGGCAACACGCCTCTTATATGGCCGGCGAAACCAAAGACCCTCAACGCACTGTTCCCCGCGCCATGATCCTGGGCGCTATCGTAATCACACTGGTGTATGTGCTGGCCAATGTGGCGTATATGCGCCTGCTTCCGCTGGAGCAAATTGCCCACTCCAAAACCGTGGCCGCCGATGCTATGAACCACGTTACGACCATGGGCGGCACCCTGATGGCCCTGTTGATTGCGTTAAGCACCTTCGGAAGCATAGGGATATACTCCGTAACCTCTCCCAGAATGTATTATGCCATGGCCAAAGACGGGGTTTTCTTTGCCAAACTGGCCGAAATACACCCCAAATGGCGCACACCTGTGTGGGCCATGCTGATCCAGAGTGCCTGGGCGCTGTTTCTGCTTTTTTTCTGGGGCACGTTCAACGATTTGATTGAGTATGTAACCTTTCTCGACTGGATCGGCCTGATGCTGGTGGGTACTACGATTTTCGTTTTTCGCAAAAAACGTCCGGATGCAGAGCGGAGTTACCGGACTACCTTCTATCCCTTGACACCCATTGTCTTTGTGGGTATCTGCGCCTGGTTTGTCTGTTTTAATATGATTGGAAGTAAAGAAAAAGCACTGGCCGGACTGGTAGTGGTGCTGGCGGGTATTGCGGCTTATTATGCCTTTTTTAGGAAAAAGGCCTGAAGATATCAATTCATAACACAAATCTACTACACATGAAAAAGCACCTTTTCCTGCTGATGCTGGTGGTATGCACCAGCGCAATCTCTGCTCAGGTAAGCATTGGTTTGTCTGGCGGAGCCAATTATTCCTCCTGGAAATGGGAGGTTGATAATTTGCCTACCAATTCTTTTGACTTTCAACCGGCTTTTGGCTGGCGGGCTGCGCTGCTGGCAGAAATACCGTTGCATAAACAATTGAGGTTACGTACAGAACTTGGCACACAGGTCTATGCCAATGGAGAAGAAAGGAGCTTTAGCTTTCCTGATGATTTTTTAAACGGCGATTTTGACGGATCTCAATACCGTTACCGGGAAAACTATCAATTCTGGGAAGTTAGTGTGCTGGCAGAAGTAATGCCTATCCGGAAGATATCCTGGCTCTATGTAGTAGCCGGCGCTACCGGAGGCAAGCTAACCAAAGGCTGGACGAGTTTTAAAGCCCTGGAGCCAGATAAAGAGCAATTATCCGGCGATCCTATAGACGTTAAGAACGACAACGGGCACCACAATAGTTTTGCGGCAGATTTGGGGCTGGGCGGGAACATTCCGCTAAGCAAATCCATCAAACTCAAATTGGAGTCCCGTTTCCTGTATTTCTTCAACGAACTGGATGATCTGGATAATGTGCATTCGCGGATTAGTCCGGTGATGCTGAACCTGGCATGTGTGTATAAGTTGTAAGTATTCACCGCGAAGTACGCAAAGTGCGCGAAGGGAGACTATTTTGCGCACTTAGCGCACTTAGCGGTGAGTTCTTCATACTTTGCGGTGAATAAAATGACTTTCCCTATGCGTACCCTGCTTTTCGCCGCTTTTATGCTTTTCGGCCTGGCAACACAGGCGCAAACTACCAAACCCGCCCCGGAAGAAACCCCGGCCCCGGCGCCCAAACCAGCCTACCGATCGCCGGGGGTAAATATTTCCGGCCCCACCACTATCTGCAAGGGCGGGGAAGCCATCCTTAAAGCAGAAGGCGATTACGAAAGTTTTGAATGGAATACAGGTGTTCAAGACCGTTTCCTGCGCGTGCGCGAGGAAGGTACCTACGAGGTTACGGTAGTCACCAAAGGCGGCTGCCGACTCACCACTTCCGTTACCGTTCGGGTCATTCCGTGTACGTAGACGGCTTACGGTGGACGGTGGACGGCTTACGGTGGACGGTAGACGGTGGCGTTGCTCTTGAGGTTCCTTACTTGCCAATAGTCCAAAACAAATCTAAAAGCACCGCCACCGTCCACCGTCCACCGTAAGCCGTCCACCGTAAGCCGTCAAAAATCCCCATCTTTGCCCCATGATTAATTTTCCGGATATTCCTGATGAAGCGCCTGATGCGCTCGTGTCCTTTCATTTTGAAGATGTTCAGTTTGAACTGCCCGATGAGCAGCAACTGAGTGACTGGCTGCAGGACGTGGTTAAAAACGAAGGCAAAGCCTTTATAGAGGTAAACTATATTTTTTGCTCGGATGAAAAGCTGCGTGATATGAATGAGGAATACCTCGATCACGATTATTACACAGATGTCATCACTTTCCCTTATTCAGACGACGCTGTGCACGGCGATGTATTCATCAGTTACGACCGTGTGGCAGACAATGCCAGGCAATTAAATGTTGCATTTGAGCAGGAGCTGTGCCGGGTGCTGGTGCACGGCGTGTTGCACCTCTCCGGTTATCTGGACAAAACAGATGCCGAGGAAAAGGTAATGCGTGAAAAAGAGGATTTCTATTTGAAGCGTATGTTTGGGTGAATTCACTGGACATTTTGGTTTCAGACCTATAAGGTTTTTGGAAACCTAAGGTATGTACACAAGTTAAATAGAGAATCAATTTCTGAGATTATCCCCATTAATAACATCTAGCATCTTGTAACCCGCTGTTTTAACGGCGGGCAAAAGTCGCCCCCCCATTACATCTAGCATCTTTACAAAACATCACATCTTCAAGAGGTTATGGATGCTGATGCTCTGCAAAGATGCTAGATGTGAATAGTGGGGTATTCCTGGCCACTCGTTAAAACGAGTGGTTACAAGATGTTAGATGTGTTTCCAGATTGCCTTAACATCCATATATAACTTGTGTACATACCATAGGTTTCCAAAAACCATACAGGTCTGAAATCAAATGGTTTGGGTAGGTCATCTATGTCAACGTTTCCAGCATTTGAATGAATTCATCAGAAGGGAAAAGACGCAATTCCTGAGTCGTGAGCTCATACCTGATCGGCTGGAACTGGCCCGCTTTATACCAAAATACCTGGTTGCTGATGGAGCCTGGTCCTTCCTCATTCATACCATAAATAGCCGGGATCAACTTATTGATGGCTTCTATTACTTTTATAGAATCAATGGGGTAAACAATAACCGAATGACGGTGCGGAATACCCACCAGTGCACCTTGCTTGCCCAGCACCTGAGGCATGTTTTCCAGATCAAATACTATGTTGGGTGTGAAAAAATGGTCGCTGTTGAAGAACCAGATATGGAAATCTGCAAAAGTTTCCTGGCTGGGCTTTACCGGGTAGTTTTTTCGGATATTTTGCTGACCTGTTTCAAACAACTCGTCCAGGTTTTTTTCCAATTTGCAGCTTGAGCAGGTTGTACATTCATGATGCTGTGGGGTAGGTCAAACACTAGCATTGCATAGATATCATCGGAAAGGTTTTTGCCCATAACATTCTCCTTACCAATGTGTTGTACATGGCTATTGGGGTATAGCCTGACTCCCAGGTAGTGCTTGACCTTCTCAAAATCAACCACATCTTCCTTGAATTGCACTTCAAATTGCCTGGCTTTTTTGATGGTTTCAAAATGGTCGGTTACAATAGCCGGGTACTGTCGCAAATCACTTTGCTTACATGATTGCGCCAGGTTGACCATGCCTAATTGTTTATACCCAAACTGTTCGTTTTCTATCTCTATTACCCCATCTCCCCAGGTAAGACCCAGGTTTTGAGCTTGAAAATACTGGTTTACGGTTTCCTCAAAGTGTTGGAATTCTTCAGGAGTGAACCAATCTGCCCAGGATGGGACTTGTGGCAGCGACGACTTTTTTTTGAAAAAGGAAAACATGTAGTTTATGTGGTTAAAATTATTCCAGTATCAAATGTACACCTGAGATAACAAAATACACCCATCCTGTGTACATAAAAGTGTAAAAGGAGCCATACCCCAGACTCGGCAATAAGTGGTTTTTGCAGCATATTACCATTTTTCCCAGCGCCAGTTGGGGTGCTCAACAATGGTTAATCCTCTTGCTAAAAGCACATTCCTAAGTTCTTCCAACCGGGTAGTGCTTTTTTTGGGAATGATGAAGTGAGAGCCAATGCTCAATTTGACATAAAAATAAGCAGGCGTTTCTTCCGGATTGTTGGCGATTGAGATGCCGTAAAAAGGTAATAATTCAAATAGTCCTGTTTATCAAGCGTGTATTGTAGTTTCATGTGTTAATTTTTAAAAAACGAGGTCATCTGCTCACCCTGAATCCACAACCAATAGGTACCAGTCGACAGCGTTTCTATCCTGATTTGCTGCCCGGGTTGCCAGTGTCCTTCCAGCATCTTTTTTCCAAGGGCATTGTACACCGCATATAGCCCGGCTTTGTCGCGCTTCGTTTGCACCTGGATGCCATCCCGGGCCGGATTAGGACTAATCCAAATTCCTTGCGAATCTGTTGAGGTTTCTATAGCACTCAGTGGCGCAGCTGCACGCCACACACCCAGGGCGCCGGTTCCAATGTATATATACCCGTTGTGCTCTTCCAAACAAAGCATACCTACCAGTGGGATATTGTCTCCAGGAACATTCATATCCACCCAAGTTTCACCGAAATCATCCGAGGCATAAAAATTGCCCTGCACTTGCCCGAAATACAAGGTTGAATCACTCCAAAAGATTACCGGAGGCGCAATACCCAGAAACGACGGCGCAGGAGGCAAAACACCTGGAGATTTGTTCCAATTCCAGCCATTATCCTCAGAATACCACAAAAATGGCTGCCCCTTGTTGTAAAAATCGTCAAAAGCAAAAAAACGTCCATCTCTGTAGTAAATCCGGTCTTCAGAATCTGGCTTTACATCCGGCAAAAAAGTCCAGGTTGCTCCCCAATCGTGCGTTATATAGCATTGTAGTACACCAAATGGATTTCGGTAAACCACCAGAAAATGTCCGTCAGCGCCAACTATATTCTGATAAAAATCAATTGGCCAGGGATCGTTAATGGGTATCCATGTGCGGGCACTATCCAACGAATAAACACTTTTGTATGGGTTGAACAAATACAATACTTGGTTGTGGATCTCCAGTCGGCCCAATGAAATATCTGACGGAACTTGAAAGATATAGGATAAATCTTGCTGAAAAGTTCCGCCCTCACCAATGGCTTTGTACAGTCGGCCTTCATGGGTAATAATCCAGAAAGTATCTTCAATGGCCGCCACCGAGCGTACAACATCAGGCATTTGGGTGCTTTGCCAAAGGGTATCCCATTGCTCAACGGTTTCATTATACCGAAAAACACCGGTTGGGCCATGCGCAATCATGCCTTCAGGACTTGAAAAGAAACCGGATACCGAACCATTGGGCAATCCTTGATTTCCATAAGAATAAGCAGACTGCTGGCCATCCACGCGCACCCGATACATACCGCTCCCGGGGAATGCATATAATCCGGTATCGTCACCTTCCTGCGTGCGTATGCCCATCAGGTAATGGTCGGTCCATATAGGGAAATATTCATATTCCGGGCTTGTAAGGCCGTTTACCGCACTTACATCGGTAAAAGGAAATACAGAACGGAACATAGCGCCAGCCCCCCAAAGCAACGTGTCTCCTTTTTGTCCATACCAAAACGACATGGCCTGAAGTGCCGGATGTGGCACAACAGGCGTCCAATCCACACCTGAATTATCGGTAGCATAAAACTGCCCTGTAAATACATCAGCCACAAGTACTTTAGATTCATGGGCAAATTTTAATTCCACAAGGGTTACACCGGGTGGCGTTGGTAAAGTATCCCATTGCTCGGGATCTCCATCTGTGTAATATACCTGAAAAAATGAGTATAAATACAGCCGGTTCTCACTCCTGATAAGGGAAGGTAAAGGCGGAGAAGCTGTGCTGAACTGGGATTGCTGAAAAAAGGCAGGTTCCGTCCAACTCTGACCGCCGTCTGTGGAATAATAAACCCCTTCGCCTTCCCCGAAATTCAGTAATATCCAGTCTTCAAACAAGGCTATTTTTTTCAAAATCGGTGCTGTGGAGCAAGTGCCGGCTGGCAGTGCTACAGAAGTCCAGGTATTCCCAAGGTTTTCACTGTAGTAGAGTTTCGGCGCTGGCAGGCCAGATTCATACCGAATAACGGCCACCCGACCGCCCCAGGCATCTACCTCGTATTGGTGGCGATATGGCAAACTGCCCTGGCCCAGATCCAGCACTTTTTCCCATTGGTCGCCTTCGGAGGTGGAGCGGTACAACCCGTCAACCATCACTACAAACAGTGCACCGGACTCCGGGTCGTAGCTGGCACTATGACAAGGGCCGCCTTCAATGCCTGGCAGGAGCGTCCAGGATAAAGGTGTTTGAGCGTCAACTATCCGGGTAATTAAGCAAAAAAGGAAAAAAACAACGTGTTTCATGGGGTATTCCATCGCAACAGGTCTGGATTGTGTTTGTATATAAGTTTTCCTGCAAAAGTGGTTTGGGCGCAGGAAGTCTGACATTATTACTGCTTCAAAGATCAAATAAAATTCCTGAAAGCTGCCTGCAAAATATAAAAATCGCCTGCCCGGTCTGTTCCGGACAGGCGAATGAAGTCAATCCTATTTAATAGATCCCTGTAGTGTGGTTTATTCAAACGTGTACAAAAACTTGTACACATCTCCGTCGTCGTAGGTTGAGGTAACAGAGGATGGATAGCCATTTCCATCCACGGTGTAGGTGAAATTCACATACCAGCCGGTGCTGCCGGTGTATTTGGATGGCAGGAGTTTGTTGGTTTTTCCGGTGAACTTGTTGGCACAATTGAACTGTTCCCAATTCAGGTTGGATTTATCAGCCGGCGTATCGCTGTATTCCCAAGTGCCGCCCCAGTCAAATGTGCCATTTCGGTACACTTTGTAAGCAGTCATATTGCCTTTGCTATAGGTGTATTCATACACATACACATCGCCATTGCTGCTTGTTCTGGTTTTTTTGGTCATATAGCCGTCATTGTTGTACTCAAATTTGAAGGTCAGACCTTCCACACTGCTTTGGTTGTACTGGGATATAGCCGTACCTTCCGTAAGGTTGCCTTTTTCATTGAGTTTTCCGGTGAAGCTGAATACCTCGCGGTTCTCGGTGGTACGCCATTCCTTGATTTTTACTTCGTTGCCATTATACGTGATAGTGACTTCATCTGATTCATCCGCAGATTTAGTTACACGACCCTGTGCATCGTATTCAATAACAGTAAAATCGCTTTCCTTGGTTGCATTGGTCATTTTGACCAGTTTTTTACTGGTTTCAATAACAGGGTCGTTGTCTTTCTTGCAGGCGCTAAGTAAAACGAGGAGAGACAAGCCGAATATTGTGATGTTTTTCATGATGAATTTTGGTGATGTGGGGGTTCAAAAGTGGTTTTTTACCGCAGAGGCGCGGAGGCGCAGAGATCTTTACCATCACTACTTTACTCCTCCGCGTCTCCGCGCCTCTGCGGTAAAAAACCACCTTTAAACCACCCACCTTAAAATAGGATGTTAGGTGAAAAAGAGCCGGTGTTTTTGTTTCCGACTGTTTGATGAAGCAAAGGTGTGCCCCCGGAGTTATCGGGTAAAAATTTTCCCCTTCGAAGCAGGGTAGATAAAAAACGGAGTGCGGCAAAACCAGAATGAAGCGTTAAGATGCCGGGCTGTCAAACGGAATACAGGCTTAATTGGGAAAATGGAAAAAAAATTATTAAATTATGCTTGCTTAAACGATTAAGCTGATTAATTTTGTGCTGAAATTCAGCAACTGGTGGTCCATAAAAAAATACAACTCAAAGATATTGCCCGGGAAGTAGGCGTTTCAACGGCTACTGTTTCCTATGTTTTGAACGACCACCCCATGTCGGCCCGCATCAGTGAAGATGTTTCAACGCGTATACGTCAAACCGCACTGGACCTGAATTATCAGCCCAATCAAATTGCCAAAAGCCTGAAAACCCAAAAAACATACACTATTGGGTTGATTGTAGCCGATATCGCCAATCCATTCTCGGCCCATATGGCCCGGATCATTGAAGACGATGCTAAAAAGAAAGGCTACACGGTGATTTTTGGAAGCTCAGACGAGAATATTAACAAGGCGCAAAACCTGATCAACACCATGTTCAATCGGCAGATTGATGGACTGATCCTGGCTGCCGTCGACAAATCTCAGTCGCAAATAGCTGATATCCTGAAAAAAGGTGTGCCGTTGGTACTCATCGACCGCTATTTTCCCATGGATGAGGTGAGTTATGTGGGTATAGATAATTACCATGCCACCTATGAAGCTGTTGAACTGCTGATCCGAAATGGTCGCAAACGCATCGGCCTTATCAGCTACGATACCGAGTTGGTGCACCTTTCCGAACGAAACCGCGGATACATGGATGCGCTGCGCGATAGCGGTATTGCACCGGATAATGCACTGATCAAAACCATTTCACTACACCAGATCCGGCATGATGTGGAACGTGGACTGGCTGAATTGCTGCAGGCTGAACCTGCGGTAGATGCCGTTTTGTTTACTACCAACCTGCTGTCAATCAACGGATTGCGTTACCTTTATCAGCAAAAAATTGCCATCCCGGATCAATTGGCCGTGGTGGCATTTGATGAAACGGATGTGTATGATTTTTTCCCCATCTCCATCACCTATGTGCGTCAGCCGCTCGACGAACTCGGTCGCGCCGCTTCCGAAGCGTTGATTAGTCAGATGGAAAATAAAACAGAACAGGCAGTTAAGGTGAACCTGAAGACCACATTGGTTGTTGGACAGTCTTCAGGCTAGCCAACCATATATTTTTTCACCACTTGCTTAATCGTTTAAGCAAACAAAAAAACCTGGCCATGGTACGTAAACTGAACACCACCACACCTCAAGGCATACCAATGCCCAGTTTGCAAACGCTGTTACCAGCCCCGGCTCTTGTACCTGCCATGATAAACCATGGAACGGAAACAAGGCGGAAGGAGGCCATAGTCTACCATCTCTATCCGCACAGTTTTTGTGATGGAAACGGTGATGGTATGGGCGATCTGAAAGGTATTCTGGATAAGCTCTATTACTTGCAAAGCCTGGGCGCCGACCTCGTTAAGCTCCTGCCGGATCCGCTCGTAGCCAAAACACGGGAACAGGAGCATCAATGGATATTTGAATTTGGCAGCAGGGAAGAACTAGACAAGCTTACCCGCCAGCTCAAACAAAGGGGTATCAGCCTGGAAATTGCGCCCAGCCAGCCAGATTCCTCCGGCGCCTGGAACCTGCCGGATACCGCTCATAGCATGGTGCATATGATGGCCCAGTGGCACGACGACGACCCCACACTGAGTTGCCGCGCAGCCAAAATGCTGCTGACCTGGAAACTCTCCCAGCCAGGCCTCGTCCAGCTGCATCAGGGGGATGAAATTGGCGCCGAGCCTGTTTTTGCCGCTATGCCCTGGACCGCCGCAAACAACACGCAGCCGCAGTTTCCTGCTACAAATGTGGCCGGGCAGGATATGGACCCAGCCTCAGTGCTGAACCATTGCAGGAAAATGGTTGAACTCCGTAAGAATGAACCGGCGCTGGCGCAGGGGAAATTCACTGCCATGCGAACTCAAAACCCCGCCGTACAGGCATACACCAGAACCATGCAACAACACAGTCTGCTGGTGCTGCTCAATCTTACGCCCCACCCGGCGCCTTTTAACCTGCAACTGGACCTGAGCAAATCAGAATTGCTGATCAGCAATTACTATACGCTCAACGAAGCCAGCCGACTGCGGCCATACGAGGCCAGTATTTATTGGTTGTAAGGATGGCCCGATCTGTCCGGTAAATGGCCCGAAACACTGTTGAATACGGCGCACCTTTGCTGCCATTATGACGCAGAATATAAGGTTTACCCGGTTCTCCCTAAATATCCGGATAGCCATTGGGTTGTCCCGATTCTTCCTGTTGCCTGTTCTGGCTGTACCCCTTCATGCCCAAAGGCCAGGCAGTGGAAGGTTTTGCCGCTCAAATAAATGACTTGAATAAAACGCCATGATTATCGCGCCGGCTATTTCCGAAACCCCTATTTTGGGCATCTGAAAACAACTATTTTTATGAAAAACACTGAAAATCAAGCTATTGAAGAAAAACAGTACGTGCTTGGCACCGAACGCGCCGAACTGCACCGACTTGGGTTGCAGCACCAGGTTTGGTCGGCAGAAGCAAGGCGGGGCTGGGAGCTGGCCGGCTTCCGAAACGGGCACACCCTGCTCGACCTGGGTTGTGGCCCCGGTTTTTGCACCACCGAACTGGCCTATCTGGCCGGCGAAAACGGCAAAGTGATCGGGGTAGATTTTGCGGCCAATTACGTCTCGTTCCTGCAGCAACAATCGGCCCTGCACGGATTGGATATAGTGGTGCAACATGCGTCTTTCGACACCATGCAATTGGAAGCCAACAGTCTGGACGGCGCGTTTGCGCGTTGGGCGCTGGCCTGGGTGTCTAATCCGGAGGAGGTAATAGCCCGGGTAAAACAGGCGCTCAAACCCGGTGGCAGGTTCGTTATCCAGGAATATTTTGACTGGTCGGTATTTCAGACAGAACCGGCCATGCCAACACTGAAAAAAGCCATTTCGGCCTGTTATCGTTCCATGAAAGAACAGGCTGGAGATATTGACGTAGGGCGCCATATACCCGCCATGGCTGCCCGGGTGGGGCTGAAAGTGGTGCATACCCGTGCCATTGCCAAGTTGACGGGTCCGGCTGAGCTTACCTGGCACTGGCCGTATTCTTTTTTACACATTTACTTGCCTAAAATTGCCGAACGAGGATTTCTTACCCCGGAAGAGGTAACCCAGGCACTACACGAACTCAATCAACTCACGGCCATCCCCGAAGCCCGTATCCTTTGTCCGGTGGTGCTCGAGCTGGTTTTGGAAAAGTAGTTGGTGGAGAGAGTTTATTTACCGCAGAGGCGCAGAGGCGCAGAGGGGGGGGCACCTCCGCGGTACCCCCCCCCCCTCTCTGCGCCTCCGCGCCTCTGCGGTAAAAAACACTCCACCCCTCATCTCCGCGCCTCTGCGCCTCTGCGGTAAAACAACACAGACCATGAAAAAATCACAAATCAACCCTACCCCCAAATACTTTGACCGGTACATCAACTTGTTCGACGATCTGGACCTGGACGCTGCTTTTCAGGAAAGTGAAGTCGAATTCGACACGTTTGACTGGGAAAAATGTCGGGAAATAGGCCTAAACGTATATGCGCCGGGTAAGTGGACTATTCCGGATGTGTTGCAACATCTGCTGGATTGGGAACGGATTATGACCTACCGGGCCCTGGGTTTTGCCAGAGGTATGTTTCAAACAGCTCCCGGGCATGATGAAAACCTGATGGCTGAAAATGCTGGGGCCTCTGCGAGAAACCTGGAGGAAATCCTGGCTGAAATGAAGACCCTGCGCGCATCTACCCGACAGTTTTTTATGAGTTTGAACGAATCGCAAATGCTGCAGCCCGGCATTTGCTGGGAAGCGCAGATGTCGCCCCTGGCGCTGGCGTTTACCATTTTGGGGCATCAGCGGCATCATTTCAGGGTTATACAGGAGCGATATTTCAGTTTGTAGGATATGCCGATTCAGGTCATTTTTCTCATTGCGCCGCGCACCCATTTTCTGGACCTGGCTGGTCCGGATCAGGTGTTTAGCGAGGCCATTTTTTACAAGGCGCCGTTTGAAGTGCGGTATTGTTCTTTTGCGCCGGAAAAAGCCGGCACAGCATCGGGTTTGCAGTTTGCCAACCTGCCCCATTATTCGGAAATCAGGGTGGAAAAAGGCGATTATGTGTTTATTCCGGGCATGGATTTGGATGTGATTGAGCGCTCACTCAATACCGATATTGTAAACGTATATCATTGGTTATCATCAGCTTATAATAAAGGTGCTCAGCTTTGTTCTGTATGTACGGGCGCATTTTTGCTGGGAGCGGCCGGGCTGCTGGATGGCAAGCCCTGCACCACGCACTGGAAGTACACCCAGCGTTTGCAGCAGCGTTTTCCGCAGGCCCGGAGAGCAATCGCAGCAGAGCATCTTTTTGAGCTACCGAAACCATATTCATTCCGGGGTGCACGCCGTACAGGATTACCTCACCGAAAACCTGCACCGGAAAAACCCGCTTTCCGAGTTGGCTGCCCTGGCCAATATGAGTCCGCGCAATTTTACCCGTGTGTTTAAAAAAGAAACCGGCATTGCCGTGGGCGAATACATTGCCCGCCTCCGCCAGGAGCGACTGCAGGAATTAAGCAAAAATCCCGACCTCTCCAGGGCCCAGCTGGCCCGACAACTGGGTTTGAAAAGCGAGCGGCAGGTAAGCAGGCTGATTCGGTAATGGCTATATTTTTTTCCTGGGTGTAAGAAACCTGCCTGAACTTGCGGATAATGAGGCGTGGAGGTTTCTTACCGCAGAGGCGCAGAGGCGCGGAGAGGGTAGGCGGAATGTTTTCTAGTATTTCTCTGCGTCTCCGCACCTCTGCGGTAAAGAAAAACCCTACACTGAAAACAACGCATCCATCAAATCAACATGGAGGAGGCCTTTTTACAGCAGATTACCCAACACAAAGCACTGATCTACAAGGTCTGTCGCACTTTTCGGGGGAATGACCCGGAAGGTGCGCGCGATCTCTTTCAGGATATTGTAGCGGAACTTTGGCGGGCTTTTCCACGGTACAATGGATCGGCTAAATGGACCACCTGGGCGTATAGAATAGCACTGTATGTAGCCATTACCCAACAACGGAAGCGCAAGGTGGTTACCGTCCCGTTTACCGGTGTGGAGCCGCCACCTGCTCCAGAGCCAAACGAACAACTTGCCGCACTCCATCAGGCCATTGCCCAACTGAACGAACCGGATAAGGCATTGATGCTGTTGTATCTCGACGATCTCTCTTATGCTGATATGGCTGAAATAACCGGATTGACGGAAAACCACATTGGTGTAAAACTCAATCGGATCAAATCTAAACTCAAAAACCTGCTTTTATATGGAAAATCATAAGGAATTACCCGATTTGGACCATCTAAAGGCGGCCTGGAACCAGGAATTGGAACAACAGGCAGATGCAGAGTCCTTTATCAACCAACAAAATCTTCAAATCATGATGCAGCAACGCACCCATTCCACCCTCGCGCGTTTGAAGCGCAACCTGCTCATAGAAATTATCAGTACAGCATTTATGCTTGCTGTCGCTTTTTTTTATACACTTTGGATAGATTTCTATATCTCTCCTTTGGTCTGGCTATTGATTGTGTTGATTACTTTTTCCGGCCATACAGCGTTGTTTATTTCTCTATATCGCCAGGATCAACGCAGTGCTTCCAATGTAAAAGAAGCCCTGGATATCAGTGTGCGCCACACCGGCAAATTTGTCCGATTAGGTAAACAAACCGCCTGGGCTGTAAGCGCCATTGTACTATTGGCAGGCATTTCATGGATGTTCCAGGAAGAAATGCCATTCAGACCAGCATTGTTACAGGGAATGTATAGTGTATTGGCAGCTATCGGCGTCTATATTTTGATACATTTTTATATAGAAAAACTATACGGGCAGCATTATAAGCAGCTCCTGAAACACCAGGAAGGATTATTGGAGTGAGGTTGATTTTTTACCGTGGAGGCTCGGAGGATTTTAGTGACGGGGTGACTGCCAGTCACCCCGTCACTAAAATCCTCCGAGCCTCCCGCACTTACAACTCCCGTACCCACACATTCCGGAAACTAACCAGATTCCCATGATCCTGGAGTTTAATGGGGCCCTTGCCATGTGCCTGATACACCGGCAATCCGATATATTCCGTTGGACCTTTGATTTCCGTGTTGAGCTGGATCACCACACCGTTGTGGATTACCGTTACACGGGCAGGCGCGGTGAGTATGCCATCGGCATTGAAGCGAGGGGCAGTGAAAAGGATATCATAAGTTTGCCATTCGCCGGGTTTGCGGCAAACGTTCACTAACGGGATGCTTTGTTTGTACACAGAGCCGGTTTGACCGTTTGAATAGGTGCGGTTTTCGTAGCAATCCAGTATTTGCACTTCATAGCGGTTTTGCAGAAAAACGCCGCTATTGCCACGGCCCTGACCTTCGCCTTTTACCACCGATGGTTCACGGAATTCCAGGTGTAACTGCATATCGCCGAAACTGCGCCGGGTGACGATATCGCCGCCACCAGGTTTTACGGTACCTGCCCCATCCTGCAAAGTCCAGCTCACCGCCGAGCTGTCTTTGGCACTTTGCCATTCCTTCCAATGTGTGCCATCAAACAATACAATAGCATCAGATGGCGGCTGTGTTCCCTGTCCGGGTGTTACAACCCGCGGCACAGGGTTCCATACCTCAGTGGCTTTGGGATCGGTAATTTGAGCAGAAAGACTTTGCAGGCCCAAAGCCAGCAAAAAGAGAGAAAGAGTATTGCGTATCATGTAAAAAGTGATGTTTTTAGGTTGTTTGGGAGGTAATTTGGGAGGTCATTTATTGGTCATTTTGGAGGTAATTTATTGGTCATTTTGGGGGGCATTTATTGGTCATTTATTGGTCATTTAGGGGTTATTGATGTCAATTAATCAACGTGCGTTGTCATTCCGAGTACTCGGAACCTACACAAGCCAGGCTACTCGGGTACATTGAGTCAAAGCATTTCGGAAACCGGGCTTGTGTAGGTCCTCCGCTGCGCTCTGGATGACAACCCACGTTGATTAATTGACGTCAATAACCCCTAAATGACCAATAAATGACCCCCTAAATGACCATAAATGACCTCCTAAATGACCCCCTAAATGACCATAAATGACCTCCTAAATGACCATAAATGACCTCCTAAATGACTCAAATGCCTCCCCCCTAATTCCCTTTGAAAAAATAAGTTCTGGCAAACTGACAAGCGCCCTTGCCCACTTCTGTGCCAATTACCCGCCCCGGTATATCATCAAAAGGCGTCTCGGTGCCACACCAGATACGGGAAAGTCCAGCCTGGTCTGCTGCGTCGCGGTAGGTTGCCCATTGAAGCGTTACATCTGTGCTTGGACCTTTTTCATGCTGTAGGAACATGCTGTTGGCTTTCACCGTGAATTCTCCCAATCCACCCGGGAAATAAGGATCGCCGGTAATCCAGCTAAGTGCTTCTGCACCGGCATGAGCCAACGCGGAATGTGCCGAAACGAAACCGCCATAAGGTGGTGTAACAAATGCTTTGTCCTGATATGGATGCCAGTTTTCGGCCAATATCCAGCCGGTTCCAGCCATATCTGTGGTGGAATCTATCACGGCATAGGGACCTTTCCAGGCAAAAAACTTGATTTTACCCAGGTTTTTGTTTTTCGGGCCTGCCAGCGGATCGCCTTTTTTTACCACTTCTATCTTGCCCGGTATGAGCGGTATACCTGCCGGATGGTACGACGGCTCCTGTGCGCTTGTGCATTGCCCGCGCGAGGCCATATAACGCAGTGCGGTAATAGGCCGGGCGCTATCATACCAACCTTTCACACCCCAGGCTGCAATAGCGGCATCGTGCAGGGCCCCGCCGAGCAGGAAACAAGATTTTACATCCCATTCCAGATCGTTCACAAGGGCGCCCTTGCCGTTAATTTTTTTGACCAACCCTGGCTGGTCGCTCACATAATGCAGCAGAGTCAGCCAATTACCCGTGGTGGTTTCTTTATTGGGGCCTTCTGCCCAGTACCGGGCAGCTACACGGGTAAAATCGCCCCGTAGAACCATATTTGGCGCATACGGATGTCCGGTTCGCGGATTTAGGGCATGTCCAGTGCCGGGGTCTTTCCCGGTGTCAAGAAGATAAAAATCCCGCAATTCTGCCAGGTTGGTCGGGTAACGCGCCACATTGCCCATTGCGCCGGGAGAGATATCCCACTGAATGCCATCGGCGGGAGAAAGCAGGCCCGACCAGGCAGCAACCAGAGCGTAATTCCATTGATAATCAGCGCTTTTTCCGGCGCCTTTGGCAGTATCTAATTTGGGCAAAAAAACATCGCCGGGATCGTGATACAACCGGTAATCCTGTCCGTATTGCACATACACCCTCTGGTCTGTTTTTTTCAACGCAAATGGCGGCACCTTGCCCCAATGCGGAGTTTGGCAACTTTGGGTTCCGGTAATGCGCCGGCCGCTACCATCGATGGAATCAATGAGCATCCAAAACGGTTTGCCTCCGCAGCGACATTCGAACATAGGGTAGCCGTCGTGATCCAGGGCCCGACGCACCTTGATGGGTTGCCACCTGTTGGGGTTGTTCAGGGCGCCAATGCCCGGCTGGATAACGGTAAGGGGTTCATTAGCCGGTTTATATTTGGCGTTGTTGTAATTATTTTCTTCCAGAGAGCCGTCTTTAGCGCCCAATTGCAGCACACATTGTGCAATGTAATTGCCCAGAGCTGCCGGGGAACCGGAGCTGTAATCAATGGAGTGGTTGCGGAAGTCGTACCCGTGTTTGGTCATCATATCCCGGAAGCGCGTCATGGCGCCCGAGGCCTGTGGCGAGTGGGTGTAACGCGAGGTCAGAAACCGGTAAGCGGCAAAGCTGATGGCTTCTTTTCGGGCAGCTTCCACATCGGCCGGAACGGGGATGTTCCTGCACGGACAGGTAAAGCCCGATGGTGTGGTTTGACCAAGCAGGTAAGGGCGTGACACGGTATCGTAAGCAGCCCAGGCATCGTACATAGCCACGGAGAAATGGAACAGGTTGCGGGCCTGCACGGCCGGGCGCGCCAGGTCTTCTTCCATGGTTTTCAATACGGCTTCGCCCCATTCACGGGCAATGCTGTGTTGAGCGGAAAGTGGTGCAGCCAAGGCAAGGCAGCAAATCAGCGGGGCGAGGAATCGGTAAAGAGGATGTTGGCGCATGCGGACAAAAGTAGCCATTATCCTGAAAATGGAGGGGTTTACCGCAGAGACGCAGAGGCGCGGAGGGTGTCAAACTGAGAGTCTCACTCCAAGTGAGACTCTCAGTTTAAGTACCTCCGCACCTCCTCGGCAAAAAAACGCTACCGCGTTTCCATGGTAAACCGGATTTTTTCCTGATCAAAATTGACTTCATACACCAGCTTATCCTTTTCAATGGAAATAATGTTGCCGGTATCGGAGCTTTGATCGTCGGTGAGTGAAAGTTGTTTGCCGTCGGGACTGATGCTCCAGCCGCCAGTGCTGGTTTGTGCGTCGTTCGGATCACATTTGGCAGCGCCTTCGTCTACGCTGAAGGTTTGATCTGTTTTAAAGGAGAAACAGTTATCGGCGATACAATCCTCCACAGGCACCGAAAGCCATAGTCCTGCGCCGGATTCATAGCCTTCCAGCAGGGTAATTTTCCAGCAAGTGGCGGCGGTCAGGATTTCCGAAGGGGTGGGCTCGTCTTTTTTACAGGCGGCGGTGAGGAGCGAAAGGATAAACAGGGCACAGAATGTCTTTTTCATGTTGAAAATGGTTTTGTTATTTGGCGATATAGCCGCCTAACAGAAACCTAAAACAGAAAAAAAGATGCACGTGTGCGGGTATCTGCGTACGAACAGCAGGTTGTGACGGATGGAAGGGCAGACAGACCGTGTGAGACTCATTCAAATTTTACCATCAAAATACCGACACATGCCGGCAAAAAGGTGGTCGTCTGACAGCATATCCTGGTAGGTATCGTGGGTTTCCTGCCAGTCGGGATCGGCGGATGTCATACGGGTCAGAGAGCGTTTCACCACCCTGAATGTGCGGAATACCTGATACCGGGCGCTCAAGAGTTCGGGCCGATTGATGCCGTAATATTCTTCTGCTGCCTTTACCACTTCGGCGTGGTTGGGATGCGTTGGAATTAAGGTTACCTCCTTCGTTACATCATCTGCCGAATAGGCAAAATAGGTCACCGGGTTATCGAGATACGGATTGAGCAGGTGCGCTTTTTCTGCATAATGAGCAGCCTCAAATACCTGAACAGATATGTGTCCGGTTGCATCCAGCGGATCGGGGGATAGATGTCCGATATAGTTGGCCACATGGGCTTCCGTGAGCGCAGGTGGAATGGCGGGTTCCGGCATTTCCGTGCCGGCTATGGTGAAATGATCCCCTTTGTAGGTTTGATTGCAAATCTGGCAGGCATACAGGTAGTTATCGTAGGTATAGGCCAGCCACCAGTACTTGCTTTTGGGCCGGTAGTGTTCTACGTCGCCATGGGCTACCACCGCAGTATTGGCTTCACAATAGGCGCATTTGTGGTGACTTTCCTGCTTTAGCTGGGTTTTGGCATCCTTCCAAAAGCCGTCGTTGAAGGCAAATCCCTTATCCGGGTTCTGTTTTTTCTTTAACCAAACCAGCAGCAGTTGTTTATCAGCCCTTTGTTTGCCTTTGCCATGATATTTTGAAGGAATAGCTTCGGCGGTTCTGATTCTGGTAAGAGGAATCATAACTATTCAGATATATTAAGTTTTTTCTCCAGTTTTTCCAGGAGCGCTATTTCCTTTTTGCTGGCCAGGGCCAGGTTCCGGGTAGGTAGTTTTTCGTCCAATACTTTTTTAGCAGATTCGAGTTCTTTTTTACTTACTGCATTGGTTTTTCCTGTGCCGGCTTTATGCTTGTTATAGATTTCTTTTGCTTTTTGTACCTCCAGACTTTCATCGGTTTCCAGGCCAAACACTGGCGACATGAGCAATTGATTTACCAGCAGTTGTCGGGGCGCGCCAACAAACGGCAATAGTTCTATAAATCCGTTATTGTTCCGGCGCAGGGCATAGAGTTCGCCAGCATCGGCCTGTTGTGCCGTGAGGGGCGAGTGTGTGGTGGCAATAACCTGGAAATTAGGCAGTTTTTGCCCAATAAAATCAATCAACCGGCGCTGCCACTTGGGGTGCAGGTGTAAATCCACCTCATCAATCAGCAGCAGTCCGCGGGCCTTCATGGGCTCTTTGTAATCCTTGAATGTTTCGGTAATGCGATACAATAAATCGCCTATCCAGGCGGCCATGTTTTGATAACCGTCGCTGAGTTGTTCCAGGGGCACTGCGCCATCCACGGTATGGAAAAAAAGCTGTTTTCGTTCTTTATCTATATGGGAAAACGTAATGCCCGGAAGAAAATCATTCAGCGCAGTGGCCACTACCGACAATCCTTCATTGCCCATTCGATAATCCAGGTCTATCACCCAGGCTGTGAGCGGATTGAGCGAGGCATTGCCGTCAAAAAGATTGCGCACACTCCCGAATCTATGGCTGCGTGATTTTTCAAAACTGCCCATGGCATCGCCGGATAGTCGTCTGCTGGCCCCGTATGCCACCACGAAATAGGTGCGCTCGGTGTATTCCAGCGCTTCGTCTATCAGTTGAAGGGATTCGCGGTTGTTGGAAATGATATTAGACAGGTGATCACCGCGGTTGAATTGCAGGGTGATGGGGCGTTCTTCCCCTTTTTTGGTTTGCAAAACGGCCTCAATGGTGCAAAATGGCTCGTTGTTTCTAATCCAGCTATCCGTACTTCCCAGCAACTCGCCCAGTGCATTGCTCCCGCTGGTAATGAGGGCAATGGCTTTCAGCAGATTGCTCTTGCCGGTGCCATTTTCCCCCAGAATAATCGTCCATTTCCGGATGTCGGCATCACTTTTTTCAAAGGATAACGACAAATCGGTAATGCACTTGAAGTTTTTCAGCCGGATCTCCTTGAGAAACATATTGCGCTAATTTGGTACGAAGATACGGTGTTTGGTGTATTTTGTTGGGTTGTGGGGTTGGGTAAATGCAAGTTGTGGGTGGTAATTATTTTGCTTCAGTTGCTATTACTTCCAGCATTTCACGAGTAGGTTGTAAAATGGGTAATACATCTTCCTGATTGAAGTCAAAAAAATCACCATAGTCACCTCTCTGGCGCCAGTCGAAAAGATCTGCATATAACTTACCGAACCTGATATCGATAGTTCCCGGTTTAATGAAATGAGGCAAGAATTGAGTTTTTGTTCCGGCATGTGTTTTTGAATCTATACCTTTTTTAGCCAGAACACCGCTAACACTATAATAAATTGCATAATATAACCTGTTCACAGCAGCGTTCCATTGTTGATTAGCAATGAGCACTTCTGCTGCACTATAGGCTTCCCAGGCTTTTTCTAGCCGGTACTTTGAATAGGCATCTCTGTCCGCTGGGGTCATATAACGATACCTTCCATTTTTATATGGTGATACAAGGGGGTAGATACATGCTTATGGTTCCAGTCTTCCTTTGAATAAACAAATACAGAAATAGATTGCCCATACAACAACTCCAATTCAAATAGCTTATGCCGGAATACTTGCTCATCTTTCAGGTTGGCCGGCTTGTCTGTCAAAATGAGAATATCCCAGTCTGAATCGACTTTTGCATCGCCGCGCGCACGTGAACCAAATAAAATCACCTCAGCGCCCGGGGCAATCTCGTGCACATATTCCTTTATTTTTTCAAGGAGAACACTTGAGGAAATATTGGCCTGGATGGTCATAGTTTGACAAAAGTAAGCGAAATATGGCAAAAACAAAAATCAGTCACCTTTCATACGCTCCGGCACGCTCCGATGTGCCAGCAAAATATCCAACGGTCGAGTTGGTGGTTTTTAGGTAAAGTAGCGGTATTTAAAGGTAAAAAGCCTGCTGCCTGGAATGCCATTCCGGTTCGAACTGCTGTTTAGTGTCGGGGTGACTATAGTCGCCCCGACACTAAACACAGCGGCGGCTGAACCCGCCGGTACGGGACCCCTACTTACAAAACTGCGCCAACAACGCCTGGGCCGGCGCATAACCCACCTGCGCAGCTTGTTGCCAGTCGGCGCAGGCGCCGGAGCGGTCGCCGGAGGCATTTTTGGCCATGCCGCGGTTGCAGCGGTAGTTGGGGGCATCAGGCTTGAGCTGTATGGCTTTGTCAAACATGGCAATAGCTTCCTGAAATTTGCCTATGCTGGCATAGGCATTGCCTTTGTTGTTCACCGCATCCGGATAATCCGGCTTGATTTTCAGCGCGGCATCGTAGGCGGCAATGGCCTCGTTCATGCGCCCAAGCGGCGCCAGTGAGTTGCCTTTGCGGAAATAATGTTCCGGATCTGCCTTGGCCTGTATGGCTTTATCAAAAGCCTCCAGTGCGCGCTCGTGCTGACCCGCGCCCGCGTAAGCCATACCAATGGTGGCTTGTATGCGGTCAGTTTCGGCATTGGGTGCTAACTGGGCGTATTTTTCTACATCCGCTATGGCTTTGGCGTATTCGCCTTTAGTGAGGTACACCTGTGCACGCCCGTACCAGGATTCGGCAAAATCCGGCTTGAGCTCCGTGGCCCGGGTGAACATCTGTATGGCGTCGTCATACCGCTTCATCCGGTTGCAAGCCACCGCCATGTTGAAATTGGCATCAAAAAAGCCCGGATCTACCTTGATGGCCTGCGCATACGCCTTGGCAGATTCTTCGTAATTCTCCATGGCATCGTACGCCAGACCCAGGTTCGACCAGCTTAGCGCATCGTTCGGGTGTTTGGCGGTGTTGTTTTCCCACAGCGCAATGCTGGATTGCCAATGGGTGTTTTGCATAAAAGTGAGCACCGAACAAACCGCCACAAACCCGGCCGCCAGGTAGGGCAGTAAAGGGCGCAACCCTTTTCCCCGTTCTCCACTTTCTATATCGGAATACATTTTACCCATGATGTAAAACAGTCCCAGATAGGGAATATAGGTAAAACGATCCACCATAAACGCTTTACCGGCCCCTTTGAACTGCAATACGAACATGATGTTGACCAGGAAAAACACAAAACCAAACGCCAGCGCGGTATTTGATTTCCGGCGTTCCCAAATTAGCCATACAATGATGGCCAGCAACAAAGGCGTGATGTAGAAAAACTTCGGCAAATTGCCGGTTGTTGGATATGGGTAATAGGCCGACAAATTCACCGGAAACAGGAATTTTTCCAGATAATTCCACAAAGAAGCGGTGGCAAAAAAGAAACGCTCTGTCATGGGATACCCTGTGTCTTTCAATCCCTCTGCTTCACCCAGAAAATGAATGCCTACCAGACCAAAAACTAAGGAAAGAGCAAAAAACGGTGCCTTTTCCAGCCATATTTTCATGCCTTTCCAGTCGCGACCCGCCAGCCAATCAAGCGCCAGCATGGACAATGGCAGGGATACCGCCTGAATTTTGGAAAACAGGGCCAGTAGTCCGAAAAGCAGCGTGAGCAGGTAATGTTTGGTTTGGGTGTTTTGGGCGTATTTCCAATAGGTATGCAAGGCCGCAATGTAAAAGAGTCCGTACAGCACGTCTTTGCGCTCCGTTACCCAGGCCACACTTTCGGAACGCATGGGGTGAATGCCAAACAGGGCGGTTGCCAGCGCCAGTCCCCAGCCTTTCAGGCCAAGGGCGCGCAGGAAGAAAAAAGCCATGGCGGTAGCGCCCAGGTGCAGCAACACATTGTCTAAATGGTATAAAAACGGCTGAAAATTCTCTACCGCCATTTCGCCCGGCTTCACGATGGTGTCGAAGCTGTGTTCAAAACAATAGGTCAGGATTACCAGCGGCGAGTAGTTGCCGTGGGTATGCCCGGTAAAGATCTGCGCCAGGTCAATACTGCCCAGGGGTTTTACCATAGGGTTCAACCACAGGTAGCCATGGTCGTCCCAGTTCACAAATCCGGCGCTGAGCGTATTGGAAAATACCAAAAAGGTGAGCACCAGCACACCGCCCAATATGGCTATATCGGGAATTTGGAATGAGGTTTTGGGCGCGGCAGCGGGTGCTGAGGTTTTTACGTTTTTAGTTTTTTTCGACATGGGTTGAGTCTGGTTTCATTTTGACAAAGGAAAAACGAATTTTCTAAAACTTGCTCAAAATCCGTTTGTTCCACCCAATGAAACAACCAATTCAACGTTAAACAGCGCCTTTGGCCGAAATCTGTATGGATTACCAGCAGCCAGGGTAACTTTGTGCTGGTAAAAGGCGCCAGGTGGTCATAAGGCACTAAGGTGCGATGACACCAAGGCGCGAAGGCACTAAGGCCCGAAGTTGTATTGTCTGAGTGACTGCAGTCACCCCGACAATACACGTGCTAACCTCCAGCCGAACGCCAACTCGAAAACTCAAACACTCGAAAACTCAAACACTCGAAAACTCAAACACTCAAAAACTCAAGCACTCAAATACACATATGCGCTCACTTCTGTACACGGTCCTTGTTGCCGTTTTAACCCTTATCATTTCCTGCACGCCTAAAAACGCGCCCAAAATTTCCGGAAACCCTTCCAAAGCTCCGGAACCTGCCTGGGATACCCTGAACAAACCCGGCATGAACGAGGAGGAAGAACCTTTGGAATACAATGTGCTGGATGATATTGTGGTGGAGCCGCAGAGCTCCTACAACCAGGATTCGCTGCGTCCTTACAATGCCTCGCATACGTTTGAGGTGGATCTGATCCACACCAAAGTGGATATTTCTTTTGATTGGACTAAAAAGCGCGCCAACGGTAAGGCTACCCTTACCATGCGTCCGTGGTTTTATGCCACCGATAAAGTGACGCTCGATGCCAAAAATTTCGATATCCAGTCTGTTACCTTCGAGGGCAAAACAGATGAGCTGAAACGGGAATACAACAACGAACAACTCACTATCCAGCTCGGACGCGCGTACACCCGCAACGAGGAATTCAAAATAACCATTGCCTACACCGCCAAACCTGACGAACGCGAGACCTACGGCGGCAGCGCGGCCATTACCAGCGATAAAGGACTGTACTTTATCAACCCCGACGGCGCCGATAAAGAAAAGCCCATGCAGATCTGGACCCAGGGCGAAACAGAAAGCAACTCGTTCTGGATGCCAACGGTAGACAAACCCAACGAGCGCTGCACCCAGGAAATGTACATCACTGTGGCTGATAAGTACAAAACCTTGTCGAACGGTGTGCTGGTGTCGTCCAAAAAGAACGCCGACGGTACCCGCACCGATTATTGGAAAATGGATAAGCCACACGCGCCATACCTGTTTATGATGGCCGTTGGCGATTTTGCGGTGGTGAAAGACAAATGGCGCGGCATTGACGTAGATTACTACGTAGAGCCAAAATTCGAGGCACATGCCCGGGATATCTACCCATACACCACCGAAATGCTGGAGTTTTTCTCCAATAAACTGGGATACGCCTATCCATGGCAGAAATTTTCACAGATCATCGTGCGCGATTATGTGAGTGGCGCTATGGAAAATACCACGGCGGTGATTTTCGGGGATTTCATGCAAAAAACCAAACGGGAATTGCTGGACGACCACATGACCAACGAAAAGGTAGTGGCCCACGAAATGTTCCACCACTGGTTTGGCGATCTGGTAACCACCGAAAGCTGGGCCAACCTCACCATGAACGAAGGTTTTGCCAACTACTCGGAGTACCTCTGGATTGAGCACAAACACGGTCGCGATGCGGCCGATGAGCACCTGATGGTAGAACAGCAGGGTTATTACTACTCTGCCGGCGATGGTGGTCACCCATTGATTCATTTTGGGTACAACAACCGTGAGGATATGTTCGACGCGCATTCCTACAACAAGGGCGGCTGTGTGTTGCATATGCTGCGTCAGTTGGTGGGCGACGAGGCATTTTTTGCAGCGCTGAACCGCTACCTGAAACGCAACGAATACACCGATGTGGAAGCCCACGAGCTGCGCCTGGCATTTGAGGACGTAACCGGTCAGGATTTGAACTGGTTCTTCAACCAATGGTATTTTGGTTCAGGGCATCCGCAAATGGACATTGATTATGGTTGGGATGAGACAACTAAAAAAGCCACCGTTACGGTAACTCAGGCTCAGGAAGGAGCAGATGTGGCGCGAGTATTTGAGCTTCCTTTGAGCATTGATATTTACGAGGCTGCGGGCAAGGTGCGCCGCGAAAACGTGCGCATGACCCAGCGCCAGCAAACCTTTACGTTTGACTGTGCTTCCAAACCGGCCCTCATCAATTTCGACGCAACGAAAACGCTCCTGTGTCAGAAAAACGACCACCACACCGCTGAAGAATGGGCATTTATGTACCGCAATGCGCCGTTGTTCCGGGATCGGTATGAGGCGCTGGAAGCATTGCAGGCAGAACCAACAGACCTTACTAACGCGGTCTTTACAGAAGCTCTGTCAGATAAGTACTTTGGTATTCGTCAGCAGGCATTGATGGCGGAAGGTGTGGGCAGCCCGGCAGCTCTGCCAACCATTGCTAAACTGGCAGAAACTGATGCCGAACCCGGTGTACGTGTAGCAGCGATCAATATTTTGAGCAGCACCGGCGACAAGCAGTACCTTCCCGTTTTCCAGAAAAACATGGGCTCGGATCAGGCATACAGTGTGGTAAGCGCGGCACTTTCTGCCATGCAAAAAATTGACCCGGCGGCTGCCCGCGAGGCTTCCAAAACCTTGCAAAACGATGAAAGCGATGCCTTTACGCCAGTGCTTACGGAACTGTATGCCGAGCAGCCAAGTCGCGAAAACCTCGCTTTTTTTGAGCAAAAACTGCCAAAGGCAGACGGGTTCAATGCGTTTCCGTTTTTTGACAACTACCAGAAATTTTTGCTCGGACTGGGCGATCAGGCCTTGATTGACAATGGTGTGGCCACGTTCAAATCCATTTCACTCAATCCTCAAAACAGTGAATGGCGTCGTTTTGGCGCCACCAAAGCCATTGCTGATTTGCGCAATCATTACCGCGAAAAAGGCAATGCCGCCAAAATTGCAGAGTTGGAAGCCATCCTCACCGAAATCAAAGCCAAGGAAACGGATCCAACGTTGAAGTTGTATTACGATATGTTTTAGACGGTGGACGGCTTACGGTGGACGGCTTACGGTGATGGCGTATCCACTGACGATTGTTTGTCACCCTGAGCGTAGCGAAGGGTCTGATGTTAATGTGAAGCATAGTTTCGCGCAGATTTTACACAGACTTTCAGTAACAACCTGTTCTGGCTTCGCCAGACCCTTCGCTACGCTCAGGGTGACAAACAATCGTCAGTGGATACGCCACCGTCCACCGTCTACCGTCTACCGTCTACCGTCTACCGTCCATTAGTCGTTTAAAACCCTTTGGATGTCGTAAGATTTGCAGGGGAGCACAGGTTGGAAATCTATTTTTGAGCAACTTTTAACCTGTTAGCTCAAAATATGGACAACCTTGACACCACTGTTCCCTCCAAACAACTGGATTGGAACAACATCTTGCGCCAGGGCGCATTTGCCGGACTGGCACTGACGGCATTTTCCATTATCACTTATTTGTTGAACGTCAATCTGATGGCGATTAGCGGAATAGCGATGTTATACACCGTTATGTTTGCTGTGTCGTTTACATTTGCCATCATGGCCATCAAGTACCAGCGCGACAAGCTGGAGGGTGGTTACATCAGTTATGGCAAGGCCCTCCTGATTGCCTTGGTGACGGTATTCATTGGCGTAATGATTTCCAGTTTGTGGAACTACGTGTTGGTGAATTTCATTGATCCGAATGTGATCAGTGTTATGAAAGAAGAATTCATCGAAACCTGGGGTCAAAGCATGCCACCGGATGCCCTCGATAAAGCGCTGGAAGGATTTGATAAAGCCGGCGACCTGTTCACAACCCTCAAAAGCGCCCTCACCGGCGGCCTGATTTATGGTTTGATCGTAGGATTGATATCCGCGGCATTTCTGAAAAGGCAGCCGGAAGTGAAGGGTTAGGTCATTTTTTGGGGCATTTAATAGACATTTAGGGGTCATTTGAGGTCATTTAAGGTCATTTGAGGTCATTTAAGGGGCTTGGCTCAGTGTGTTTTGTTATCTTAAGTGGTTTCGCACAGATTCTATACAGATTTGATGATATATGTCTTGGATTTGGTTGGCAGCATAGCCAGATCTTTCGCTACGCTCAAGATGACAAACAGCCGAGCTAATGACCCATAAATGACTAATAAATGACCCATAAATGACTAATAAATGACCCTTAAATGACCCTTAAATGACTAATAAATGACCCATAAATGACTAATAAATGACTAATAAATGACCCCAAATGACTCCCAATACCCCCTCTCTTTTCTCCGTAAACAAATCACAACAAAATGGACACACTTGATCAACCAACCATTCCGGATCCTTCCACAGTTTCCAACCGCGACCTGGCTGTTAAATACGGCGCAATCTGGGGCGGTTCGAGCATTTTAATGAGTCTTATTGCCTACCTGACCAATAACGACCTGACGATGCCGGATACCGGCGCCATCAAGTGGGTATTTATGCTGGTAGGTTTGGGTATTACGGTTTGGGCCGTAGTTGCAGCCATTAAAACCGACCGCGAACGACTGGGCGGATTCATCAGTTTCGGGCGTTGTATTAGCTTGAGTGCATTTATGGGGCTCATTTCTGGCGCAATCAGCATGGTATACATGTTCTTATACGCCTATGTGATCAATCCGGATTTCCAGAGTCAGATGAAGGACGCCATGTATGCCCAATGGGAAGCCCAGGGCATGAGCGAAGAGCAAATGGAAATGGCAGCCGGTATGGCTGGCATGTTCACCGGCCCAACCTTCATGGCTATCAGCCAGCTCATTGGTGGCGTAATCATGGGTGTTGTGTTCGGCCTCATCGTTGGCGCATTCATGAAACGCGAGCGCTCTCTGGTTTAGGATCCTGGACTTTTAGACTTTAGGCGTTGGACTTGTGCCTACTGAAGTGAATCTTTCGTTCTCTTCCTAACAAGCCCTACGTCTAAAGTCTAAAAAATTGAAAAAGCACTTTGGTTAACAGGTGATGATCCTGAATCCCGCTCTTTGCTGGATAATATTTCGTTAGCCCGACTACAAAATTTA
Organism: Chitinophagales bacterium; assembly: GCA_017303475.1. Lineage (GTDB taxonomy): Bacteria > Bacteroidota > Bacteroidia > Chitinophagales > Saprospiraceae > M3007. The sequence continues at coordinate 28,492 of JAFLBO010000012.1, read as the reverse complement.
TTAGGTCACCACGGAGTAGTGGTAGTTGATAAAGCTCAACGGTTTACCAATGCTGGGTTAATGCTCAAACTCATCACGGATCATTTGCCGCAAATCTTTGTACTGTTTCGATTACCATCTCTTAGTAGAAATGCGCGCAATGAAATTAAAAAAGGACGTAAAATATATTTTTACGACAACGGTATTCGCAATGCCATTCTTAAAAACTTCTCCCCACTAGCTTTGCGAAACGATACTGGAGCTTTGTGGGAAAACTTCACGCATTCGAGTTTAAATGGCAACCTAAAAAGTCAGCCCGTTTCCCGGCATCTTTCCTCGAGAATTATCCCGGCAGTCAAACATCTCTCATTGACAATGGAAATTTTGAAACATTTGTCGGGTATAACCCATAAACTGCCGGTCCATCCCTTCACCCCATTGAGCCTTTACCTCAACACCTAAAAGACAGATATACAACCTTCAAACTTACTACCTTCGCCCCTCAAACCCCTCAAACCCCTCAAACCCCTCAAACCCTTCAAACCCCTCAAACCCTTCAAACCCTTCAAACCCGTCAAACCCATTCCCCCATGTCACCCGGTATTCGTTACGGCTTTTTAGGCGGCTTAGTCGTTGTATTTTATTTCACACTCCTTTATGTAGCCAAACAGAACCTGTTTCTCAGTCCGCTGATTCAATGGGGCATCATGGCTGCTTACCTGTTTTTTATGTGGAAAGCCTCGCAGGAGGATTGTGCAGCACATGGCAAAAACCGCGATTTCCGGGAAGTGGTGCGCACACCGTTTTTGGTGTTTTTGATCATTAATTTGTGTTATTGGCTGTTTTATTACGGATTGCATTTGTTCGACCCCAGTCTGCTACAGGCTGAGATGAGTCTGGAGCTGGACATGCTCCGCAAACAACTGGCCGAGGGTCTGGGCGATCCCCAGCAAGCCAATAGTTTCAGAGAACGTGTACAGGAACTGGAAAAAACATTGGCTGCCCCGCAACCACAGCCCCTCGGACCCGTGCTCACGCGTATGTGTGTAGGCGCAGTGGGCGGATTTGCACTTGCAGCCGGCGTAGCAGCATTGATTAAGCGTCAGTGAGCCCCCCCCTCAAACCCCTCAAACCCCTCAAACCCTTCAAACCCTTCAAATCCCTCAAACCCTTCAAACCCCCTTCAAACCCCTCAACAGCGGCGGCTAAACCCGCCGGTACAACATGACCCTCACCACCTCCAAACGCGTTGCCATTATCCGAAAATGGCTGGGCATTCTGAGCATCTCGCGGATGATCAGGTGGGCAGTCATTTTTGCCCTGGCTTGGTGGGTATGGAGCAACTGGCACGACGATCTGCCGGCCGCGCAAGGGGTGGAACGATATGCATTCCCGGATTCCCGCTTTATCCAGGTGGATGGCATGGACATTCATTACCGTACCAGCGGAAAAGGTGAGCCGGTGCTGCTGTTGCACGATGCGCAAAGCTCCCTGCATACCTGGGCCGGATGGACCAGCAAAATTGCTGAAAAACAACAGGTTATCAGTGTCGATCTGCCTGGCTTTGGCCTGAGCGCCCCACATCCGCAGGGGAGTTACAGTGCCTTTATGTATGCCGGGTTTCTCGACAGTTTTTTGCAAAAACTCAACCTCAAAAAGGTCTCGCTGGCAGGCTGCGGACTCGGGGCGCAAATAGCCTGGCAGTTTGCCGCTGAATCGCCGCAGCGTGTAGACAAACTGATCCTGCTCGATGCCCCGGGTTTTGAAGAGAAAAAAACAGACCCCATTAACTGGTTGGCCAGTACCCCAATCCTAAACCGCTCGCTGTGGAAAATTACGCCGCGCGCCTTCATACAACTCTCCCTGGAAGACGTCTGGGCCGACGATGCCCTGGTGACCGATTCCCTCGTGCAGCGGCATTTCGACCTCTCTCTCCTGCCCGGACACCGCAAGGCGTTCACCGACCGGGCCTCTGTGCGCGATAACAGGCCGCCTATTGACCTTATAGAACGCATTACCGCCCCCACGCTTATTCTCTGGGGCGCCGAAGACACCCGTATTTCGCCCGAGCATGCTTACGATTTCCACAAACGCATTCGCGGCGCCGTGCTCAAAATTTACCGCAATACCGGCCACTGGCCCCAGGAGGAAAATCCGGCCCAGACAGCCGAAGATGTACAGGCGTTTTTGGAAGGGAAGTTTTGAATAAGTTTATGGCATTTTTCAGACCCAATCTAGTCTGACCTACTATTTTTTCAGTTACTAAGTTGGTTCACCACTAGATGTTTGTAAAAAGTAAAAAATCAACATGATGCTACAAAATACCTATCAAATTTTACTTGACAACATCGCTCAAACCTGGCAAACGGGCCGGATGAATGCCATACGTGCGGCGCGCCACCACCTGCTATTGACGTATTGGTCAATAGGGCAGCATATTGTGGAGTTTGAGCAACAAGGCAACGAAAAAGCGGTGTATGGGTCGAAGATATTGGAGCGATTGTCAAAGGACTTGTCTGACCAATTCGGCAGAGGATTTAGTCGTACTAATCTGATTTCCATGAGATTGTGTTACTTGCGATATCCGGTTGTCACACTTTTGTCTGACCAGTTGACCTGGGGGCATTACGTAGAACTTATGTTTATTGACCATGATTTAGAGCGTAGTTTTTATGAAAAACAGGCCATATTGGAAAAGTGGACAGTGCGAGAGCTTAAACGCCAAAAAAGCAGTTCTCTTTTCCTGAGACTGGCAGCATCACAGGATAAGGCCGGAGTGCTAAAATTGGCGGAGCAGGGCAAGCTTGTGGAACACCCTGAAGATATTCTACGTGATCCTTATGTGTTTGAGTTCTTGAAAATACCAGAACCCTTTCATGTTTCCGAAAAAGACCTGGAAACCCGCTTAATGGATAATCTGCAAATTTTTTTGTTGGAACTTGGCAAGGGCTTTACGTTTGTAGGTAGGCAATACGGCATCACCATTGATAATGAACGATATAAGGTAGACCTTGTATTTTACCATCGCTACCTAAGGTGTTTCATACTACTCGACCTCAAAATGGAAAAAGTAAAACACCATGACATTGGGCAGATGAATATGTATCTCGGCTATTTTGCCAAAGAGGAGTATTTTGAAGGCGACAACCCGCCAATCGGCATTATTCTTACCCGTCAAAAAGACGAACTACTGGTTGAATTTGCTACCTATGGAATGAGTAGTCAACTCTTTGTATCCAAATACCAACTCTACCTGCCGAATGAAGCTGAACTTCGCGCAGAATTGGAACACATCTTAAGTATAGACACGGAAAATAGATAAAATTGAATACAAGCCAGCTGCATCCATTAAATATGGACAAGCTAGCCCCCAATTACCTCCCGATTCCGGCTACCCCAACCCCTTACAAACTTCCCATCAGCGAGATCAACAAAAACGCCACATTTTCACACAAGCTTCCTACCTTTGCCAATTCGCATGTTCAACTGCGAAAAACCCGATCATAATCCGTTAGTTTTTTTGAGGTAATGAAAGTATCGCTGAATTGGCTTCGAGATTTTCTCGACATACATAAAACCCCTGCAGAAATCGCCGAAATACTGACATCGCTGGGCCTGGAAGTGGAAGGATGGGAAACGGTAAAACCTTCGCCGGTAGACCTGGATAAAGTACTCACCGGTACTGTGCTTACCTGCGAACGTATCCCGGATACTGACCACCTCTCCGCAACCACCGTGGATGTCGGCGATGGCACTGTGCGCTCCGTGGTATGCGGCGCACCCAATGTGGCTGCCGGCCAGAAAGTATTCCTGGCCATCCCCGGCGCCAATGTTTTCAGTAAAGACGGCTCTCTGTTCACCATCGGCGAACGCAAGGTAAAAGGCGTTCCCTCCCAGGGCATGATCTGCGCCGAAGATGAACTCGGACTCGGACACGACCACTCCGGTATCATTGTGCTGCCAACAGACACCGCTCTTGGTATCTCTGCCGCCGATTATTTCAACAAGGCTTCCGATACCGTCATCGAGGTGGGACTCACACCCAACCGCGCCGACGCTACCAACCACATGGGTGTGGCTAAAGACCTGGCTGCCTACCTGCAGGTGCACGAAAACCACCAGTCCGGCGTACGAATGCCGCAGGGCAAAGCACTCTCCGGCAACAGCACATCATTCCCGGTTTCGGTGGAAAACACCGATGCCTGCCCCCGTTACAGCGGCATTGTGCTGAAAAACCTTCAGGTTCAGGAAAGCCCGGAATGGCTCAAAAACCGCCTGCTCGCCGTTGGTCAACGCCCCATCAACAACGTGGTGGATGTTACCAATTACGTGCGCATTGAACTGGGTCAACCCCTGCATGCCTTCGACCTAAACGAGATCAAAGGCGGCAAAATAGTGGTTAAAACCCTGCCTGCCGGCACGCCATTCAAAACCCTCGACGAGGTAGAACGCAAGCTCCTGGCCGAAGATCTTATGATCTGCGATGCCGAATCCAATCCCATGTGTATGGGTGGCGTATTTGGTGGGGCCGGCAGTGGCGTTTCGGATAAAACCACGGCCATTTTCCTCGAAAGCGCCTATTTCCACCCCACCTGGATCCGTCGCTCGATGCTGCGCCACAATCTGCGTACCGACGCCGCCTGGACTTTTGAAAAAGGCGCCGATCCCAATGGCACGGTACGCGCTCTGGAACGCGCCGTGGCCCTGATCCTGGAACTGGCCGGCGGCGAAATCGGTTCATCACTTGTAGATCTCTACCCGCAACCCGTACAAGCAGCCCGCATTTCCTGCTCCTTCGCCCGGATCAACAGCCTCATTGGAGAAAACCTCTCCACCGGGCGCATCCAAAAAATCCTCGCTGCGCTGGAAATCGGCATGGAAAACGAATCGGCGGAAGGTTTCACCGCAGTGGTGCCCACCAACAAACCCGACGTTACCCGCGAAGCCGATATCGTGGAGGAAATTCTGCGCGTTCATGGCCTGGATGCCGTGCCCATTCCTACGCAGATCCGCAGCAGCATGGAAATCCAGCAGCGTCCCAATCCGGATGCTGTGCGCAACCTGGCAGCTGAATTCCTCACTGCCAACGGCTTCAACGAATGCATGAGCCTGGCCTTGTCCAATTCCGCCTATTACTTAGCCGATGGCGCTGCCATGCCCTTGCAAAAAGAGCAACTGGTATTCATCCACAACTCTGCCAACCAGGGTCTGGATTGCCTGCGCCCAACCATGTTGTTCAGCGGAATGGAAACCATTCAGCGCAACCAGAACCGCCAGAACCCGGATTTGCGCCTGTTCGAATTTGGAAAAACCTATTTCCGCAACGGCGAAAAACTGGAGGAAACCGGCCGGCTCAGCCTGTTTGTTACAGGCGCTCATGCATCGGAAAGCTGGCAACCATCCGCCAAAAAAACGGTAGATTTTTACACCCTCAAAAGCTACGTAACCCATCTGCTCAACCGCCTCGGCGTGAGCGGATACCAGGAAACCAGCCTGAACGACAGCCCGTTCCAGTATGCCCTACGCTTCCACCGCGGACCGCAGGAATTGGTTACATTTGGCGCTGTTTCGCCACAAATCCTGAAAAAATCCGATATTAAAAACGCCGTTTTTTACGCGGATTTCCATTTTGAAAACATCATCAAAGCCGTAGGCAGCAACAAGATCCAGTTTGCCGAACTCAACAAGTTCCCAACGGTTCGCCGCGACCTCGCTTTGGTCATTGACCAGTCGGTAAGCTTTGGCGATATCCGCCAGTTGGCGGCCAAAACAGCCAAAAAGCTGCTCAGGGAAGTGAACCTCTTCGACGTGTTTGAAGATGAGAGCAAACTGGGCGCCGGAAAGAAATCCTACGCTGTTAGTTTTGTGTTTGAAGACCCGGAAAAAACCCTTCAAGACAAAGAGATCGACGCCATGATGGGGCAGTTGGTCGGTGTGTTTGAAGGAAAACTGGGAGCTGTAATCCGCAAATAACGCATTTGTTGAAAACCAGGATACCACACCATCAGGGGGATCCACTAACCAATCACTGAATCTCAATCATCTATCAACTATGGATATTATTTCAATCATCATAGGCCTGGTTGTCGGAGGGGTAGTTGCCTACCTCATCGCTTCCATGACCAACAAGAAAAATACCGATCAGGCCGTTCAGGAAAGCAACCGCAAAGCAGACCTGATCATTCAGGAAGCCCGCCTCTCCGCCAAACGGGTGGAAGATGAAGCGGCGCTCAAAGCCCAGAAAATTGTGGGCACCGCCGAGGCGGAAAACGAACGGATCAAGCAGCAAAAAATTCAGGAAGCCAAAGAGCGTTACGCTCAAATGCGACTGGAAGTAGAAGAGGAAAAAACCAAACGCCAGCTGGAACTGAAAGACCTGGAAATGGCGATTGCCTCCCAGCAAAAAGACCTGAAAATTGAAAATGATGCGCTGGATGCCCGTTTCAAGGAGCTGGAAACCAAAAAGGCAGATATTGAAACACGCGATGCGGAAATTGTGATTTTGCGTGAAAACCTGGATAAACAGCTCAAAATCGTTCAAAAGAAGAAAGAAGAACTGGATGCAGCCAACGAAGAGCGCATCAAGGCTCTGGAAACCATCGCCAAACTGAGCCAGCAGGACGCTAAAGATCAGCTGCTCGAGCAAGTGCGCGCCAAAAGCGAAAGCGAAGCGCAAACCATCGTGCGCGACGCCGTAAACCAGGCCAAACTCAACGCCAGTAAGGAAGCCAAAAAGATCGTCATCCAGACCATCCAGCGTATGGCGGCTGAGTTTACCATCGAGAATACTGTATCGGTGTTCAACCTGGAAAACGACGAAATGAAAGGTCAGATCATTGGTCGTGAGGGCCGAAATATCCGCGCACTCGAAGCTGCTACTGGTGTTGAGGTGATTGTAGACGACACACCCGAGGCCATTGTATTGTCTTCCTTCGACCCCGTTCGCCGCGAAATTGCACGCCTGTCATTGCAACGCCTGGTAGCCGACGGTCGTATCCACCCGCAGCGCATTGAAGAGGTGGTGGCTAAAGTAACCAAGCAGCTCGAAGAACAAATCATGGAGATCGGTGAGCGCACCGTGATCGAACTCGGCATCCACGGCCTCAACGCCGCGCTGGTGCGTATGGTGGGCCGGATGCGTTTCCGCTCCTCTTATGGTCAGAACCTTCTCAAGCACAGCATTGAAACAGCCGAGCTCTGCGCCATCATGGCTGCCGAACTGGGCATGAATCCGAAGCAGATCAAAATGGCCAAACGCGCCGGTCTGCTGCACGATATTGGTAAAGTGGCTGAAGAAGAAACCGAACTCAGCCACGCACTCGTGGGCATGAAACTCTGCGAACAGTACGGCGAACACCCTGTAATCATCAACGCAGTAGGCGCCCACCACGACGAGATCGAGATGAACAACATCATCTCGCCGATCATTCAGGCCTGCGACGCTATCTCGGGTGCACGCCCGGGCGCGCGCCGCGAGATCCTGGAAAACTACCTCAAGCGTATCGGCGAACTGGAAGAAATTGCCCGCAGCTACGAAGGTGTAGCCAATGCATTCGCCATGCAGGCTGGCCGCGAACTCCGCGTAATCGTGGAAGCCGACAAAGTAACCGACCAATACGCCGACGACCTGTCGTTCCTCATTTCTCAAAAAATTCAGGATGAAATGCAGTATCCGGGTCAAATCCGGGTAACTGTTATCCGGGAAAAACGGGCGGTAGCATACGCCAGGTAGAGGAGTTGCGGATGTTTTCACCGCAGAGGCGCAGAGGCGCGGAGGGGATTCACCTCGGCGCCTCCGCGCCTCCGCGTCTCTGCGCCTCCGCGCCTCCGCGTCTCTGCGCCTCCGCGGTAAAAATCCCTCCGCGTCTCTGCGCCTCTGTGGTAAATAAAAAAACCTCTGCGCCTCCGCGCCTCTGCGGTAAATAACCCTCCGCGCCTCCACGGTAAAAATCCTCACTCAAATACCACGAACTCCGTCCTTCTGTTCTTTGCCCGCCCGGCCGGAGTGTCATTCGAATCAATAGGTTGTGTTTCGCCAAATCCTTTGAAACGCAGTCGCTCAGCGGGTATCGCCTGTCCGATCAAATATTCCTGTACCGACTTGGCCCGCGCTTCAGAAAGTGTGAGGTTGGCTTTATCGTCGCCAACATTATCGGTGTGTCCGTTGATCTGAATGTTCAGGGTAGGGTTTCCGCTGAGCAGTTGAGCCAGACGATCGAGTTCTGTTTTGGATTCAGGCCGCAGGGCGGCAGAGCCTGTTTCAAAAAATACATTGCGCAGTACCACGGGTTTGGCGCCCACCGCGCCCGAAACAGGCTGCAGGTAAATGTTCATCAGGTAGGGCTTTTGGAAGGTAGCGCTGTCCACCAGATTGAAATTTTCGGAGTAGAACAGGTATTTGTCTTTGCTTACATTCATGGCATACTCTTTTCCGGCAGGCAAACACACCAGGAAAGAGCCGTTGGAACGGGTATTGGCGGTGGCGAATACCTTGCCGCTTTTCAGGTCTACCACCTCTGCCTTGGCAATAATCGGGTTGCCGGTGAGCACATCCCGCACAATGGCTTTGGCATAGGTAACCGGCTGTGGCCGGGCAAATTCCGGCATTTCAAATGAATACAAATCCAGCAACCCTCGACCTCCAGGTCGGTCGCTGGCATAATACGCCGTTCGGCCGTCAAGGCTAACCACCAGCATACCTTCGTCGCCTTTACCATTGATAGGATACCCCAGGTTTTGTGGTTTCCCCCAGGTTCCGTCTGCTTCCTTCCGGCACACAAACAGATCGCTGCCACCCATGCCAGGCAAACTATCAGAAGAAAAATACAGCGTTTGGCCGTCGGGGTGCAGATATGGACTTTGCACTTTGCCTCCAACATTGATGTAATCTGGCAATTTTTCAGGCTTTTCCCATTTGCCGGAGGCGTTTCTTGATGTTTGCCAGAGTTCTACGGGGGGCATCACACCATCTTTTCCCCGTGCAAAAACCAATGTTTTATTGTCGGCGCCAATGCTTGGCTGCGACTCCCAGATTTCTGAGTTAATGGTGGCGCTGAAGGGCACCGGAGCCGTCCAGCCGCTGCTTTTTAGTTGCGACCAGTACAGATCGCAGGCGCCTTGTGCGCCGGCATCCTCGCGGTTGCAACCGGTGAGGGCCAGCCAGGAACCGTCGGGGCTGATGGCCTGAGCTGCTTCGTTGTATTTGTCGGTATTAATGCCCGTGAGCGGCTCGGCGGTTTGCCACATACCGTTTTTGAATTCGCTTCGGTACAGGTTTTCATCGTGGCCGCCATCGCGCCGGGTAAATACCAGCATACCATCAGCGGTAAGGGAGGGGAAGTATTCCATCCATGGAGTATTGATGGAATCTCCGAGCGATTTTGGGCTGAAGGGTAGCGGTTTTTTCACAGCCTCTGCGGCAAAAAGAGCGCTGGCTATGAGCCTTTCAGCCTGTTTGGCCCGTTTGGCGTTTTTGGGATTGCTGCGCAGATAGCTGCTGGCATGCTGGGCGCATTCGCTGAATTTATCGTTTTCCCATTCTGCCTGAGCTGCAAAAAAGAAAGCTACCGGCGCATAAGTGCTGTCCAGAGCCAGGGCTTCTTCAAAAAACTGTTCCGCTTTGAAAAAATCCCGCAGCGACACGTAGTTGTCGGCCAGAGCAAGTTTGGCGTCAATAAAGATGGGATCAGCCTTCAGGGCTTTTTCAAAATACCCCTGAGCAATGGCAGGATGGCCAAGCCCGGCCTCGTCTCTACCAGCATTAAAGGCAGAAAGCGCATTAGAGGAGGTTGTTTTGGTAGTAGTGTATTTTTGGCTAAAAAGCGCCCCGGGACACAGGAGCAAAGCGTAAAACAGGATACGGAGCTTCATACCCAAAAGAACGTATTTTAAGGCATAATGTTATTCTCACCCACTCACTCACTCACTCACTCATTCACTCACCCACTCACTAAAAATCCCCTGCCCGGCACTTTTGCCGAGCAGGGGATCAGGGGTTGTTGGTTCCGAATCGATGTTATTTCTTGGCGAGGTCAGCAGCGGTATTGGTTTCGATGCTGGTCCAGCTGATTTGATCAGGGTTGCCGGCAACGGTGAGTTCCAGGGTGGTAGAAACAACCAGAGTCATGCCAGTTACTTTGTTACCAATGTGACCGTTTTCGCGGTAGTTGTTTTCCCAGTTAACCTGGTATTCATTCACGCTGGCACGGAGGGTTTCGTCGATGGTAGCAACCGTGAGGGTCTCAGGGTTAACACCGGCTACGAAGTGTGTACCTACGTGTGTGCCGTCTTTGGTGAACACGCTGATGCTGTATGTTTTGGTGCCGCGGCTCAAACCACGAGCCAGGTTGTACAGAACGGCAGTATATTCTTTGGTCTCGAAACAAGCAACTGGCTCAGGGCAAACTGGCATGTTGCTGTAGGCTGCGCTGCGCTCCAGCTCTGGAAGAAACTGGTAGTATTCCCATCCCAGACGGGCAGCTTTGGTAGCCGGACGCGTTTCAAGTTGGCTCTGCAGATCTTGTGCATTGAATGTGTAAGGAAGTGCTGCCTTAGGGAACTGTGCCAGGAAATCCTGGAACGTTGGGGTAGCATCCTGAGCATTCAGGGTTGCGAAACTTGCCAGTGCAAGGAGAAGAGCCGGGATTAATTTCAAGTTTTTCATTGTATGGATTCGGTTTTGGATTTTTAGTGTGTGTTAGATTATTCGAGGCGTGGATTAGTGTATGTTGCCTGTTTCCCCTTCTATGCCAAATTGCTTGCCAAAAGGACGATTTTGAGAAAAAAAAATTAAAAGGGGAAAAGAATTAGACTTTCTGGGGTAGAAAAGTCACAACGGAACGTCGCTTGAATGGCATAATTCCGCCGTTTTACGCTCGCCAATATTTCAAGGAACCAACAATGATAATCAATGACTTATGAAGAAAAATCGTGAACTGTAGGTCGTATAATTTTTTTTTAAAATTTCTTTCAGCGACCAAAATCCCGGCTTTCAAACTTTAACACTGTACAAAAGGCCTCCGCGCGCTACTTCAGCTCCCACAACACCCAGCCATCTGTAAATACAGCCTTTTCTTCCAGCTGATATTGCCGCTGCAGCAAGTCCCAGTTTTGTGCAGGAGGCAATCCGGCCCACTGTTCCAGTGCCGAAGTGCGGAACAACACAAAAGCGCCTGTTTCAAACTTCTCGTAACGCCTTTCCCATAAACTCCGTATTTCCTGCCCCGGCAAATACGTTCGCATGGCCGGCTCCAGATCAAAGGTGTACAGCACTGAGCCCTCAGGCATACGCGCGCGCAGGACTTCCGCTACCGATTGCTCCAGTTGGTTGCGTTTCAATACCGGGCTAAACAGCCATGCACTGCCCGCCAACTGCACCGCCAGCGTAATCCCGATCACTGCCAAAGTGGTTTTCCGAAAAAAAATGAGCCCGTAGCAATACATCCTGTCCCAGGCCGGAAAGAACAGCAACAACCACAACACATATACCGGCAACAGATACCGCAGGTTTTGGTGGGGCAAACCGCCCAGCAACAACAAATAACTCAGCGTACTCAGCAACAGGATCTTCTTCTCGGACAAAACCAGATCGGTGCGTTTACCCAGCAGCAACAGCAAAGGCAGGTGCAACAAAAAAGCCGGATGCGCCAGGGGGAAAAACAGGTATGCCAGGTTGGGCAAAAAGTACCGGATCGTGCCGCTGGCATTCGTAAATTCCGATTGAAAAAAATGCTTCACCGACCAATCCTGGAGCAGTGAATGTTCCAGAGGCGACACGTCCACATTGGACTTCAGCCAAATTTGTGGCAACAGGCCCAATATTCCCGCAGCCACAGACCCCGCGATCCAGTCATAGCGCCGCTCGCGCCAGGCTACGGTCCACAACCATATTATATAAGGTATGAGCAGGGCCGCCAGGGCGTATCGGGTACTCAGGGCCAGGGCCGCAAAGAAGGTAGCCGCAAGCAGCCAGGCCGAGTACTTTTTCTCCTGAGAGATAAAACCGGCCAAAAGGCAGGCCAGCAGCAAACAAAGTCCCAAAGCATCGCTCATTGCCGTCACCGCCGACCGCAGAAACATGGGCGCCAGTGCCAACCCCAGTCCACAAAAAATCCAGCGGCTCTCTGCCCGCGATCCATGGGCCAGGTGGCGCAGCAGTTGATCCATGATCCATACTGCCAGCGCCGCCGCCAGCAGCGATACCCATTGCAGTGCCGATCCTCCGGCGCCCATAATCCAAGCGGCCACAGCTCCGGCCAAAGGATATAACCCGGCCAGTTCGGCATTGCCGGGGGTAGTTGAAGGGGCCGGCGCTCCACGCCAGTGATCCAGCAAAGCCTGGCTCTGGCGCAGGTACTCGTGCGCATCTTGTCCGTATAAACCGTTAAACGCACAAGCCAGGGTAAGCAGGCCCAGACACAGCAAGTATAACACCGGAAGCCATCTGGCTAAAAAAGCGTGGGAGGTCATGGGCATAAATTTCCAACGCTTTGACGTTTATTAGGTGTCTTTGTACCTGCTAAGTGCAAAAAACAATCCGAATCCCGGCAGTTCTACCCAATTGTGTTGCAACTGACGTAATTTTGCCGCCCGGTTTTTACCCACTGCCCATATATGGCCCGTTCCAAACGTACCCAGTCCATCCTCCAGTTCGCGTTGTTTGCAGGCATTTTGCTTTTTGCCAACATCGTGGCCAACGCATTTTATGGCCACCTCGACCTCACGGAGGAAAAACGTTTTACCCTCACCAAGCCTACCAAGGCGCTATTGGGCGACCTGAAAGAACGCGTGTACGTGCGCGTGTTGCTTGATGGCGACTTCCCGGCCGGTTTCAAGCGTCTACAAACGGCTACCCGCGAGATGCTCGACGATTTCCGTTCCGAAAGCGGGCTGGTGGATTATCAGTTCGAAAATCCATCTGAAGGAACGGTGGAAGAAGTGAACGAACGCCGCAAATCTCTGGCCGACGACGGTATTCAGCCTTTCAACCTGCGCGTGGCCGATATGGGTGAAAGCTCCCAGCAACTCATTTACCCGGTGGCTATTTTCCATTACGGCGGCCGCCAGACAGTGGTAAAATTGCTGGAGAACAATTCGCCAACCCTCACCCCAGACGAGGTGATCAACAACTCGGTGACCCTGCTGGAGTATAAGTTTGCCAATGCCATAAAAAAACTCCGCACGCCGGAACGTCCGGTAATCCTGTTTACCCGCGGACATGGAGAACTGAATGATCTGCAAACCGCCGACCTCGAACGCGGCCTGCAGCAATTTTACGATACCGACCGTATTACCCTGGATTCCGTGGTGACGTTGCCGCCAAAACAATGCGCGCTGCTGATAGTAGCCCGTCCGCGCGGTGCATTTTCTGAAAAAGACAAGTTCAAGATTGACCAATATGTGATGAACGGCGGCCGGGTGCTTTGGATGCTGGATCAAATGAATGCCAGTCTGGATAGCCTGGGCGCCAGCGGGAAGTTTATTTCCACGCCGTACGACCTGAAACTGGAGGACATGCTGTTCCGTTATGGTGTGCGCATCAACTCGGATGTGGTGCTGGATCTTCAATGCACCAAAATTCCGCTTCAGATTGGTCAGGTGGGCAATCAGCCGCAGTTTCAGTTGTTTGACTGGTATTACCACATTGCAGCACAACCGGAGGGCACACATCCAGTGGTGAAAAACCTGGATCGGGTGGAATTCCGTTTTGCTTCCAGCATGGATACCCTGCGCACCAAAACGGCGGTTGACAAAACCATACTCCTGCGTTCCGGGCAGTACAGCCGCATGCAATTCAATCCGGTGGAACTTAATTTCGAGATCCTGAAATACGACCCCGATCCTACCAAATTTGATAAAGGACGGAAAAACCTGGCCGTATTGCTGGAAGGCTCCTTTGCTTCCAACTACGAAAACAGGGTGTCGGAGGAAATGCTGCAGGGCATGCAACAGTTGGGTATGGAGTTCAAAGGTGCCAGTACGCCCACCCGTATGATTGTGATCAGCGATGGCGATGTGGCGGCCAATTTTGTGCGGGATGCAGAGAAAAAACAGACCCTGCCCCTCGGGTTCAATCGTTTTGAAAATACTACCTACGCCAACAAAGACTTCATTATCAATGCCATTGAATACCTCATTGAGCCCAATGGCGTAATCGAAGCACGCGCTAAAGAAGTAAAACTGCGACTGCTGGATACGGTTCGCGCCCGCGAAGAACAAACCTTCTGGCGCGGCCTTAACCTCGTGCTTCCGTTGCTTTTCCTCGGCGTATTTGGCTGGTTCTTCAACTGGCTCCGCAAGCGCAGGTATGCGCAGGAATAGACGGGGGACGGCTTACGGTAGACGGCTTACGGTGGACGGTGGACGGCTTACGGTGGACGGTAGACGGCCTACGGTGGACGGCCTACGGTGTGGGTGGGTACCTAGACTAATGTGAGTTGTCATCCCCGGTAGGGGACCTACACAAGCCTGGCTACAGGCAATCCTTTTTATCAGGGGATAATCTCGCAATCTGGCTTGTGTAGGTCCCCTACCGGGGATGACAACTCACATTAGTCTAGGTACCCACGTACACTGGAGCACCGTCCACCGTAAGCCGTCCACCGTAGGCCGTCTACCGTCTACTGTAAGCCGTCCATCGTCCATCGTCCACCGTCTACCGTCCACCGTCCCCCGTCTACCGTCTCTGCAACGCATCAATTTTTTCCAGCAGCCATTTTTTAGATGTGGTGGCGCTTCCGGCCATTACCTGTTCCCGGAATTTTTGGGTGGCTTTTTGACCTGAAAGCCTTAAATCCATGAGCTTTTTCACAAAGTTCAGGTAGTTCATATATTCCCGTTTCAGGTTTTTCGACATCACTTTATTCCTCCGGATGTATATCCTGAAGCTGTCGATCAGGGAATCCATGGCCATTATTTCATTCATTTCGTAGTAGGTCTGGATCAGGATCAGCTTGGAGCCCAGTACATACACCACATCGTTGTACTCCACATTACGGAGTAGTTCCAGTACTTTATCAAAACGTTTTTGGTGGAAATACAGGTAAGAAAGGTTAAACGAGCGCGCGTTTTCCCGGATTTTAGCCGGCAAAAAGGGCGTATAGGTTTCAATAAACGTTTCAGTCCAGTCGAACTCGCCAACCCCCAGCGCCACGGTAACAATGTTTTTAAAAATGCCTTCGGAAAGGCTGCCTTCTTCCAGGAGTAATTCTTTTTGAATGATCTTTTTGAAGATCTCAAACATTTCCCGGTAATATTCCCGTTTGCCCTGATTGATTTTTAAAGCGCAATAATTTTGGGCAATGAAATAGCACTTGCGCAGATCCCGGCTGCTCAGCTGCTGTGAATAATTGTCCAAATGATTCAGCAATTGATGATAGTGGGCCTCCTCCTCCGGCTCAAGCAGGCAATGCACCACCTGCCTGTACACCAGCAACAACGCCACATCCTGAAATCGTTCGTGAGCCGCAAAATCCCAGAATCCTTCCGGCAACTCCAATGGTTTTTCGGATACCCGCGCACCTCGATACAACAACCAACCCACATATAATTCCAGCTTTTGGGTGAGGTAAAAACACTCCAGGTAATAATCAGCCGCCGAAAGATTTTCACCATAACCACTTACTGTAAGGTATTTGGAGGCCTTGTCTATGGTATTGTTATACAAATGAAACTGCGTAAGATAGAAGTCTGTGGATTGTCCGGGAGCCTCCGAGAACAGACGCTGAATTTGTCGCTCCACGCCAGCCAGATGTTTTTTTAATTCAGGTTTATCCAGCAGTCGCTGCAAATCCAGCGCTTCGGTCAACGGGTTTTCTTTGCGCGCTTCAGCGGCCAGAAACTGCAAGCAAAGTTGGTTGATATCCGAAATCATGCGCCGAAATTGGGCATCGTTAAAACTTTGAGCGGGATACAAACGTTTCCATATTTGTTGTTTATCCGGTAATGCCGTTTTGGTGTCGCGTAAGGCATGATCCAGCACATCAAACAAGGACGTCAATTCCGGCTGATCGTTCAGGTATGGCGACAGCAGGTACTTCCGAAACCGGTTGCGCTCCACTTTGGATAGTGTTTGTAATAAGGAAAGTAGTTTTTCTCCGGGCATGAGGAAGTTTGGTGTTCAGTATGGACTGATTATTGCGGTTATTTTGTCAGCAGGCTGACCAACGAGGGGTATCGTGAGGCAGCGAATGGTGTTTTTTAGGAATCTTTAGGCAAAGTAAATTATTGACATTCAATTTTTTACCAAAAAATCCGCAAATATTTTTTTCCGGCAAGCTGGTAAAAATGTACTTAACAGAATAGTTGGATCGCCGCACTTTTGTTTGGCAAAAAATTGGAAACCCGGATTTGGGGCAACACAAGTCTCCTTTCAAAGTCGGAAACCAACGAACGGCATCCTGTTAACCGTCTTTTATTTTTACAGCATTCGGGCGAGCGTATTTCCGCCAAACATTTAATCCCATCCTTGAACACTATCAAACTTGCAGGCAAATGAAAAAGCAACTCTACTTACTGCTTTTCATAGGTTTTACGGGCCTTTTTTCGGCTTCCCTTCACGCACAATGCAGTCGCGTGGCCTGGGTGTCCAGTGTAATGCCCGGATGCGGCGCTAAAATTGTTGACCTGGACAATGGGGAAACCCTCTGGGCGGCAGCAGGCGCTGAAGGACTGAGCGGCGGCCAGATTTTCAGCTTCTCAGCTGAAGCGGGGTCTTTGCCCCCAGGTTGCTCCGTGGGCAATCTTCCTGTGGTATCGCTTACCTGTGTTTCTCAGCAGTTGCCCTGCAAGGCAGTTTTTGCCCGTGTTCCGGTAGAGGAACAACTCCTTACCTACAAGTTGGTAGCGCATTTGTACGATCCATCCGCACAGCAATGCAGTTGGGATTTTGGCGATGGGCAAACGGGCTCCGGCGCCATTGCAGAACATACTTATGCAGCAGAAGGAGAATACAATGTTTGCCTTACTGTTACCGATAATTTTGGCTGTCAGGTTCAAACCTGCCAGACCCTCACCGCTACCAAAGCCGATTACAACTGGTGCGGTTTTGATATGCAGGTAACCGCTATTGGTACCGAACTTCAGGGCAGGCTCATTCCTAATGCCAACGACATAGATCTGTCCAGCATTGATTCTGTACAGTGGTATACCAATAAATCCAGCCAGGTTATTTCCGAGCAGCCGGCATTTTCTGCCAACCTGCCAGATTATGGCACCTACACCGTTTGTGCCACCTATAAGGTTATTAATCCTTTCGATGGCAGCGTTTGCTACACTACCCAATGCCAAACCATTACGGTGGCCCAACTGGAATGTATCAACCCTACGCTGGCTGATCCTGCCAAACTTTGTCCCAGTGAAACCCAGCTGAATGCACCGGTTTGTGGTTGCGATGGTTTGACCTATGCCAACGAATGTGAAGTGCTTGCTTCCGGCATCTCTACCTGGTGGGCGGGCGCCTGCGGCTCTATTGTGGGCAACTGCAGCACCAAAATGGATGCGCATATCATCAGCGGTTCTCCGGATGCCGGGTATATTGCGCAGTTTGTCAACCACAGCCACGGCAACTTCAACTATGCCCAACTGGACTTTGGCGATGGCAGTCCGTTGTTGGAAGGTGTGTTATGGGACACGATTGTACACCTGTACGATGCTGGCGGTATTTACAAGGCTAACTTCACCGTTTGGAGCACTTCCGGCTGTATTTCCTCTGTTACACAGCTTATTGTAACGGATGCCTCCATGATGAGTGCAGCAACGCTGCCGGATGTAACGGATTACGTTATGCCCGGCGATGCCAACCGCGACTTCAGGGCCAATGTACACGACCTGCTTAACCTGGGCGTAGGCCACTACAACGGCGGCGCGCCACGTCCGGATGCTCACACCAACTGGATTCCGCAGTTTGCCCCTAACTGGGATCATACCTTGCAAAGTCACGTTAACTACAAACACTTTGATTGCGACGGCAATGGCGTGGTGAACGAGTTGGATGCAGACGTGATCAACCAGCACTATGCAGCCATTGATACTACGTATGTGCCCTATCTGCCGGATGCCCCACAACTGCGCATTGAATTTGAAAAAGATACGCTGGTCGTAGATCCAAATAATCCGGCGCCGGTACAACTCAGCGCCACCATTCATGTAGGCAGTCCGAGCAAACCTGCTCTGGGACTGTACGGCCTGTCGTTTGCCCTAAAATACCCGGAATACGTAAACCACAACCCGGATACAGATTACGACGACGATTTCTTTGGTTCCACCAACCACTTGTTGTGGCTGGCTAAAGATGTGCACCCTCGGCAACAACTGGACCTCGGTATTACCCGCAAAAATGGTATTGCTGCCAACGGATACGGTAAAGTGGCCAAAGTGACCTTCAGCGCGGATGTTATCATCATCATTGATGTGATTTCGCGTGGAGAAGACAAGGTAATGCCATTTGTGGTGCCAATTCGTGGTGTAAAAGCCATTGATAAAAACGGCAACAAGTTTGAAATTTCTGTACCGGAGCTACAGGATACCATCTGGATCAAGACGCTTCAAACCAGCAAAACCCAGGAAGAGCAGCTGCAGGCAAGGGTGCAACTCAGTCCTAACCCCGCCACCGAAACAGCCACCCTCACCACCACCGGTCTGGATGTAGCATCCATTGAGGTGATGAACAGTCTGGGGCAAAAAGTACGCAACCTGCAAGCACCCACCAGCGCCAACACCCAACTGGATGTTTCCGGCTGGACCAGCGGCGTTTACGCTCTTCGCATCCTTACAGACGAAGGACTGGTGGAGAAAAAGCTGGTGGTGAAGTGAGGTGAATAAGGGAGATTTAGGTCATTTAGGGGTCATTAAGGTCATTTGGGGGTCATTAAGGTCATTTGGGGGTCATTAAGGTCATTTAGGGGTCATTTGCTAGGCATTTAGAGGGGGCTAAGGCAATAACATTGCGGCGGTCTCTAAACCTCGTAGGTTTTCAAAACCTACGGTATGTACACAAGCTATATATGGATGTACGAGCATGCTGGAGACACATCTAGCATCTTGTAACCCGCTGTTTTAACGGCGGGCAAAAGCCGCCCCCCCCCATCACATCTAGCATCTTTACAAAACATCACATCTTCAAGAGGTTATGGATGCTGATGTTCTGCAAAGATGCTAGATGTGATTAGTGTGGTATTCCTGGCCACTCGTTGAAACGAGTGGTTACAAGATGTTAGATGTGTTTCCAGATTGACTTAACATCCACCTATAACTTGTGTATATACCGTGGTCTCTAAACCTCGTAGGTTTTCAAAACCTACGAGGTTTAAGCAACAATGCAACTCCCCCCCCCAAAAAAATGACCCCAAATGCCCTTAATGACCCCTAAATGACCCCCAAATGCCCCCCAAATGACTCAAATGCCCTAAATCCCCCAAATCCCTTACATTTGCCCAATGATCCTCTGGGCGAATATCTTCCTGGGCCTGGCAATTATGTATGCCGGTCTGTGTGTGCTGTTCTATTTCGGACAGGATTTATTCTTTTTCCGCCCTGAGCGTCTGGCCAATTCTTTCCGCTATCAGTATCCTTTCCCGTTTACAGAAATCAATTTCGACATGGAAGACGGGGGCATGGTGAATGCCCTGCATTTCCGCGTACCCAACAGCAAGGGGGTGGTTTTTTATGTCAAAGGCAACTCCAGGAGCATCAAGGGCTGGGGCAAATTCGCTAAGGATTTTGTGGGTAAAGGTTTCGATTTTTTCATCCTGGACTTTCGTGGATTTGGTAAGAGCAGAGGACATAGAACGGAGCAAATTTTATTCAACGACCTCCAGCATGTGTACAAATGGCTTGCCGATGAATACTCCGAAGAGCGCATTGTACTGTACGGACGTTCATTGGGCAGTGGCTTGGCTACTCGGATTGCCTCCTGGAATCGTCCCAAGTTACTGATCCTGGATTGTCCATATTTTTCGTTTTTGCACCATATCCGGCGTTACGGATTCATCCTGCCGTTGCGCTGGTTGCTCCGGTATCAAATCCGCACCGACCGTTTTATCCAAAAGGTGCGTTGCCCAATCCACATCCTGGGTGGAACCAAAGACAGGCTTATTCCTTACCGGCAAAGCGAAATGCTTAAAAACCTGGTTCCGCATAACATTACACTGCATCCCATCGTTGGCGCGGGACACAACAACCTGCCTGATTTTCCGGAATATCACGACCTCCTGTATGATATTCTGCATGAAGCGTTTGAGGCGGAACAACAGTGGAAAATGGCAGCGTGAGTGAGTGAGTGAGTGAGTATCTTTTCATGACTTTAATTGATTGTTGACTGCATGCAAAAAATTGCACTTTTTCTGTTTTTGTGGCTTCCTGTGGCATTGATGGCCCAAAAAACCAACCCTCCGGCAGGCGCGGGCAAAGCTCCTGCTAAAACATCGACTCCTGCCAAACCAGCCCCGGCAGCTCCAGCCAGCAATGCCCCGGCGCCTAAACCGGCTACCACCACGGCCACTGCAAAAGATACCGCTATCACCAAACTGTTTGAAAAACCTGCAGACATCAAATGGGTAAAAACCTTCAAGGGGCGCCTGGATGATGCCTCCGTAATAGACCTGACCCTAGGTTTCGATGGCCGCAACTGTCGCGGTTATCTCACCTACGCTAAAAGTCGCATACGCTTTCAACTCTCCGGTACCCTGGATACCTCCGGCTTCCTGCTTCAGGAACGCGACCTGTCGAGAAACATTACCGGACAGCTTAAAGGAACCTTGCAAAACCGTCGACTGGAAGCCGACTGGACCAACGCCGATAATTCTTTGGGCAGTAAACTGGAAGCAGAGGAAGTAGCGCCCGGCCAAACGGTCAGTCTGAATTGTTCCGACAACAAATGGAGCAGTCGCTACATCACCAGATATAATGGCGCCCGCTGCGACATGGTGCTTGTGCGATCCCACAATGGCGCACTCGACGGCTTTTTGTGGGTGGAATCTGATGGACGTACTTACAAACTCAAAGGCGACATGAAACATTCCGGCTCATTTGAAATGGAGGTGCTGGCTGCCGGCGACCGGCTGGCTGCTCTTTTGAGCGGAAAAATTACCCCGGGCCAGAATGCCGAAGTTTTTTGGGTAGGCAGTGGCGAAAAACGAACCTTCAAATTCACGCTCAAGGATCACTTTTTGCTAGGTTGCTACGAATACGCTGATTATGCTACCAGTTACGACGTGTTGTACCCACGCACACCTTGTCCATCCTGCAACACACGGCTCGATGAGCAGGTAAACCAGTGGATAGAACGCTGCCAAACCACCTTCAACGAGAAAAAGATCAGCCTCGCACCGGCATCACGCGCCCGCCAGCGCGCCAGCGCATGGCCCGAAATAGCCAGCTGGACTGATCAGGTATTCACCGGCTACCTTACCTTTTCAGACACCTGGAATGCCCAGCCACAAGGCGTTTCATTCAACTACGACTTGCGCACCAACAAGGAACTAACTCTGGACGATCTCTTCAATAAAGGCTTCAATGCCCAGAAATACCTCAGCGACTGGGCCAACCGGGAGATGCCCAAACTGCCCGGTTTTGCTACCGATCCGAAATACCGCGAATGGTTGAGCAAAGAAGGCTTTCCGTTGTTTACCCTTCGTCGGGAAGGTCTGGAAATCAGCACCCTTTTCCATCCGGAATACGGCAGGCAAACCCTGCTCATTCCATATTCCGGGCTCAAAACCTATTTTAAAAAGGATCTGCCGATTGCAGAGTTTTTGAAGTGATTATGGAAGATTGGCAATTAGATTTTGAATGGCTGCGCACCCAGCACCTGGTGAAAGACACCATGCACCGGGAAACACTACCCGACCTTAACACGGTGTTGTTTCTCATCGGGATTCAGGAGCTTGGGCGCTGGAAAAAATCCTTCAGCAAAGAAGAAAAGCAAGACCTCATGCACATCGCAGTATGCAGGCTCCTGAGCCAGGAGGGCTTTTTTGATTTTGTAGGCAGAGATGAAGATGGCTGGCCCCATTACCGGCAGGTGCTGGAAATGCCGCCACGTAATACCATAGAGCAGGAAAGACTCCTGAAAATCAACGCCATCCGCTATTTTCAGGAATGGGAAAAAGAAGACAACGGCTAAAAATCGCATCGCCCGGCACATCAATTACCACCACCAGATTTCCTTCCCGACAGGTCATAACCGGCATTCTGTCGAGTCAATCCGTCCAATCTTCCGCTTTCGTTAGGATAACGCAGAGGATTGACATACTTTTGCGCGAATTTAAGTTAGGGAGTTTTGGCGTGTTTGAGTGTTCAAGTGGGCGTTCGGCTTGATATTTCGACGGGCCGAAGGCACAAAGGCTGCCCAGCCGAACGCCCACTTGAACACTCAAACACGCCAAAACCCAAACACTCATATAATGGAAGAAAAACAGAGTCAACTTAGTACCTATATCGGCTTGGGGCTGATTTTTTTGTTGTTGTTTTTGTGGATGCAATACTCTGCTCCGCCGAAAAAAACGCCGGAAGAATTGCAGGCTGAACAAACCGCTCAACAAGCCCAACAGGCTCAACAAGCCCCACAACAAGCTGCTACTACCACAGCACCCGCTCCGGCCGCATCAACACAAGCTGTTCCGGATTCTGCACAAAATGCTCTCACTGTAGCCAAATTTGGTCCTTTCGCAGCCGCTTCCAGCGGTCAGGAACAAACAGAAGTGCTTGAAAACGATCTGGTGCGCGTAACTTTTACCAATAAAGGCGGACGAATCAAGGAGGTTTTTCTCAAGAAATTCCAGAAAATTCTGGTAGATACTGCAGGAAATGATGTGAAAAGTGACCTCCGTTTGATGGAAGATGAAAAAAACCAGTTTGGTTTTGAAATTCCTGTCAATGGTACCGCTTCAGGTAAAGTCCTCACCAGCGATCTGTATTTCACAGCCACCAAAAACGGCAATAACCTGGTGTTCCGCGCCGATGCAGGCAATGGGCGCTACTTCGAACAGAGCTATACCCTCGCGCCAGACAACTACCGCATTGATTATCGCCTGGGAAGCAGTGGACTGGAATCTGTACTTTCCAAACGCGAGCTGACATTCTATTGGGAAAACTATCTCGACAAGCTGGAGCGCAACCAAACCTATGAGCGCACCATGTCTTCCGTGTATTTCAAAACGGCTGAAGATGGCTCAGATTACTGCAATTGCCGCGAAGACGATACCAAGAGTCTGGGCGACAAATCCGTGCAGTGGTTTGCACATTCCAACCAGTTTTTCAATACCAGTCTCGTAGCGCAGGGTTTTGCGTTCCGCCAGTTCACCGGCGAGACCAAAATGTACACCGACGCCGAAGTGGACCTCAAGCGCCTGAAAACCACCGCAGTGGTGCCGTTCGATAATGGCAGCGCCAACATGGCCATCTACTCCGGCCCGAACGAATTTGAGCGCCTCAAAGCCTTCGATGTATCGCTGCAAGACATTATTCCGTTTGGCGCCAGCGTATTTGGCGCCATCAACCGCTGGGTAATTCACCCCATTCTGGCAGTATTGTCTACGTTTGTAGGCAGCGCCGGTATAGTGATCCTGTTGCTCACCCTTCTGGTAAAACTGCTGGTGTACCCGCTCACGTACCGCATGGTGTTGAGCCAGTCTAAAATGGCAGCGCTCAAACCTCGTCTGGAGGAGCTGAAAAAGAAATTCGGCGACGACCAGCAGGCCATGAGCGTGGAAACCATGAAATTGTACAGTGAATATGGGGTGAATCCGCTTGGCGGCTGCCTGCCTATTCTGCTGCAAATGCCGATTTGGTTCTCCTTGTACCGGTTCTTCCCGGCAGCCATTGAGTTCCGTCAGCAAAGTTTCCTCTGGGCCACCGACTTGTCGAGCTACGACAGCATCATGCAGTTGCCCTTCCACCTGCCATTTGGCGCAGGGGCACACATCAGTTTGTTTACCCTGATCTGGGTAGTAACCACCTTGTGGTACACCTGGTACTCCATGAAACAAATGGATGCCAGCCAGATGCAGAACAACGATCAGATGAAAGTGATGAAATACATGCAGTACACCATGCCGGTGTTCTTCATGTTCTTCTTCAACAACTTCGCATCAGGCCTTACGCTGTACCTCTGTTTCAGTAACATCCTGAACATTGCGCAAACGCTCGTAACCAAGGAATACCTGATTGATAAAGAAAAAATCAGGGAACAATTGGAAGCCAACAAAGCCAAGCCTAAAAAAGAAAGCGGCTTCCGCGCGCGCCTGGAACAGGCCATGAAAGAGCAGCAGCGCATGCAGGAAGAGAAGGCCAAGCAGCAAAAGAAGAAATAAAAAGTCGCGGAGTTTTATTTACCGCAGAGGTGCGGAGGCGCAGAGAGGCGTTTCTCCGCGTCTCCGCGGTAAATAAAACTCCGCGCCTCTGCGCCTCCGCGGTAAAAAACCTCTGCGCCTCCGCAAAAACCTTACCACCTCCTCAAATCCCCCCTCCGAAACGTCCATTCAGGCGTTACAAGCGTTTCCCCAAAATCTGCCGAATACCAGGGACTAAGTCCGGGATCGTTCGGGTTTTTCAGGATCTGCATTTCCTGAGCAGGCATATAGCTCTGCGCCAATAGAAACACTTTTTGACCGGCGGCATTTTGCGCCACATCCATTACCATCACTGCATGTCCGGGCGAGCCGCCCTGAATGAACACATCGCCGGGGCTGATATCCTGCACCTGAATGGGGTGTAGTTCTTTGGAGAGGGATATGGTGCCGGCGTACTGGAACACTTTTTCAAGGTAAGCCCAGAAGGTGGCGTAACTGTTGGACGGGGCAGAACTTTCTTCCCAGGAAACTTCATTCAGAAATACTTTAATGCGTCCTCCTCGTTGCCAATGCGTGTAATCCACCGGGAAGCCATTCGTAAAGTGGAAACTGATTTGGTCATACGCTCCCTGCCGCCACAGGTATTCTGCCCGCAAGCGCATGACGGCATCAGCGCATTGGTGCAAGTTTTTGTTGCCAATGGGCAGGTTCACCACGGCATCGTACACGCCGTGGTTGGTTTTTTCGCCGCCATGGTAGTACAACACCGGACTTCCGGGTGGTTTGAGGGGTAAATGCCTTAAATAATGGGTAAAAGAAGCTGAATCAGCCTCCGCCTGCGCATAACCCGCAGGCGGGGAAAACCGCAAGTACAGCAGACTATCGGCCGTAGGTACGGCAAGGGCTGCGGGTGCTTGTTTGGCGTTGGAGCTGCAGTGCACATGAGCCAGCTTGAGGAAAGCCGGCAACAGCAGCAATAGGGGAAGCGTTTTCATGCATGAATAACGCCGGAATGGGATTGGGTGGTGTAGGGGAGGGTGTTAACCAGGGGTTAATTGGAGGCGCAGGTGAAATGCTAACTACACTTTTGTTTTAACCAGGTGAAAATGAAAATATACGTCTGGTTTCACCGGGTTAAAATAAAAGATACCCTTGTTTTCCTATGGGAATAGCACCCCAATGAAGTATTGAGATCGTTGAAATCCAGGTAATTAATGCTTCTTAGAGATGATAAGAAAAGCCCCTGCGTAGCCAGGCTCGTGTAGGTCCCGATGCCCAGATGATAACTCACGTTGTTTTAACCTGTCAAAGTCGCCAGAACAAGCACCAACCCCATCGTCAATCGTTCATCGTTCATCGTCCAACGACTGACGCTCAAACAACTCGGCATAATACCCCCCGCGTGACAGCAACTCCTCGTGCGTGCCTTCATCGGCAATGCGGTGTTCGTCGAGCACAATGATCTTGTCGAACTCCAGCATTTTATAAATCCGGTGGGTGATGATAATGGCGGTTTTATCGGACAGGGCGCCGGAGAGGTGTCCCAGAATGCGACTTTCCGTATTGGTGTCTACGGCGCTCAGGCAGTCGTCGAGCAGTACCAGGTCTGGTTGTTTGGCAAAGGCCCGGGCTATGCTGACACGTTGTTTTTGTCCGCCGGAAAGAGTTACGCCGCGTTCGCCTACCATGGTTTGGTAGCCTTCCGGCAGGCCCATGATATCGTCGTGAACCGCCGCACTTTTAGCATATTCTTCCGCTTCGGCCTGGGTTATTCCGGATTTTCCGAAGGAAATATTGCCCAAAACGGTGTCGGAAAACAGAAAAACATCCTGCGGCACGTACCCAATGCGCTGCCGCAAATGGTACAGATCGTGCTCCCGGATATCCACCCCGTCTATCAATATCCGTCCTTCTGTAACGTCGTACATACGCACCAGCAAATCGGCAATGGTGGTTTTGCCACTGCCTGTGCGACCAATAATGGCCATTTTTTGTCCGGGAAGCAGCTCAAAAGACACATTTTCCAGGGCTTTGATGCCGGTATCCGGGTAAACAAAGGATACGTTTTCGAATTTGATATGTCCTTGGACGGTGGACGGTTGACGGTTGACGGTGGACGGCGATACGATGGTGGGTTGGGTGTTGAGGAATTCGTTGATGCGTTTCTGGGAAGCGGCGGCTTGCTGGGTGAGGGAAGCAATCCAGCCGATGGCAGTTACAGGCCAGGTGAGCATATTGATGTAAATCACAAACTCTGCGATATTGCCCGGTGTGATTTTTCCGGCCACCACCTGCAGGCCACCCACATACACCGTAATGATGGTGCTCACGCCAATGAGCAGCGACATCAGGGGAAAGAAAAACGCGTCGATACGAATGAGTTCGAGCGATTTTTTGCGGTATTCTTCACTTTGTTCGGCAAACCAGCGCCCCATGGCCCATTCCTGCACATAACTTTTTACCACCCGGATACCGCTGTACACCTCCTGTGTAGTGCTGGTGAGGGTGGCTAACTGCTGCTGGATTTTTTCACTTTTCCGGTTGATCAGCGTACTCACCCAGTATATGGAAATGCTCAAAAAAGGCAGCGGCAACAACGACCACAAAGTGAGTTCCACGCTCACGCTGAGCATGGCCGAAATGGCCATCACGAAGAGAAAAATGAGGTCGAGTCCGTACAAAATAGTGGGACCCAGAAACATGCGCACCTTGGAAACATCTTCCGATACACGCGACATCATATCGCCGGTAGAATTGCGTTTGTAAAACGCCAGATCCAGTTTTTCGTAATGCGCAAAAATCTCCTTGCGCATATCGTATTCGATCAAACGGCTTACCACAATGATGGTCTGACGCATGAAAAACATGGCAATACCCATCAGCAGCGCCAACCCGATTACCGCAGCGCCAAACCAGGCAATTTTAGTGCCCAGCTCCCCGATAGCTTCCGGGTGCGCTTCCAAACCGCCGTTGTTTTTATAGTAACTCACCCGCTCCACCACGGTGTCCAGCGCCTGGCGGATCACCTGAGGTTGCCAAACACGGAACCAGTTGGCTGCGCCCACAAACAACACGCCCATCAGAATGCGGCCGCGATAAATCCAGAAAAACTTTTTGAGGTAAGCAAGATGTTTCATGCAAAGACAGGGAGTGGTAAGGTACAACAGCTTTAGATATAAAGTGTTGTAAAAAAGCCTTGGCTGCTGTAGGACAACCAAGGCTTTTAGTACTCTTCCACCTCAATTTTTCACCACCTTATGCATGGAGGCCTTGCCCGCTGTATCTCTAACCAGCACAAAATACAATCCACCTAGCAACCCTGACGCATCTACCCCGATTCCATTTTGATGCTCTTCTATTGAGCAGGACATGATTTGACCAGCCACATTCATCACAAGTACCTGGTCAATACTTTCCGGCGAAGCCGTTTCTAAAAGAAAATAGGTGCTACATGGGTTTGGGGACAACGTAAATCCTTGCACTACCGGCTTTTGATCTGCATCCAAAAAAGTTGGGTCATTACATGGCCCGGGGCCATAGAATGTAGCCAGAAATAATCCGGGGAGTTCTTTTAAGCCTTGGCCTTGTACTTCTTTTTCAATTTTTAGATAATTCCAACAAAGAGGATCGTCAGTAGGTGGAGGCCCAATATACTCTGTATACCCGGATGAACCCGCCATACAATGATAGCCACAGGCATCCCACCATTGTTCTATGAAAAACATATCCCAATTGCGAGACAAGATTACATTTTTGCAAGATTGGGCAGGAAAAAGGGTGCTGTCGTAAGTGATTTTAAGTGGAAGATATTTGGCTTGGATTACAATTTTTGTGAACGCACTAAGTGTACAGGATGAATCAAAAAACAAGGTTTCTGCGTCTTCAATAATTATTTTAGAAGTTCTACGCAGAAAATCATCCCCATGAATAGCTCTCATGTCAAGTATGCTATCAAATGGCGTAGGTATGGAGGCTTCCCCAAACTGGAAATTTAAATTTTGTGAGGATGCAGATAAGTCATAACCTAGTATAACCGAATCCCGATTTCCCAAACTGTCTTCGGCATACAGTGTAAATTGAAAAAGAGGTGTGGCTTGGGCCAAAACTGTTAGCGGGGTAGCCATGAAAATGGCTCCCATCACGTATAGAAGCTTTTTCATGGTTTAAAGTTTTACAATGTTTTTAGTGTAAATCCCGCCATTGAAGATGGCTCGAAGCGCGTAATT
>JAFLBO010000011.1 GCA_017303475.1 Chitinophagales bacterium | reverse complement strand
TCACCCATCACGGCGGAGCGAGATGACGGTGCCTGAGAGTAGTATTGGCCCTTAAATCAACGTGAGTTGTCATCCCGGGAACCGGGACCTACACAAGCCAGATGGCGTGTTTATGCTCATGACAAAAAAACTGTGCGAAGCCGGGCTTGTGTAGGTCCCGGTTCCCGGGATGACAACCCACGTTGATTAAGCATTCAATGTAATTTCGCCAACAGCAACGGCGGAGCGAGATGACGGTGCCTGAGAGTAGTATTGGCCCCCTTAAATCAACGTGAGTTGTCATCCCGGGAACCGGGACCTACACAAGCCAGATGGCGTGTTTATGCTCATGACAAAAAAACTGTGCGAAGCCGGGCTTGTGTAGGTCCCGATACTCGGGATGCCAACCCACGTTGATTAAGCATTCAATTTAATTTCGCCAACAGCAACGGCGGAGCGAGATGCCAGAAGAAAATCACCTTTGCTATTTTTGCACATGCTGAATCCTGATATGTTGGAATTTATCTGGCAACACCGGGAAGATGATCCCGCCCGCCTGGCGCTTTCCGGTAAAAAGTACCCGGATATGCCTGTTGCAGAGGTGGCATCACAGGTGCAGGCATTGCAAAAAATTCGGCAAAAAATCCCCTCCTGGTATCGCCAGGGACTGTATTTCCCTTTTTCTTTATCGGTAGAACAAGCATCCTCAGAGTTAACGGCTAAGTATAAAGCCGGATTGATGCAGGCCCAGTGCATGGCTGATTTGACTGGTGGTATAGGCGTTGATGCTTTCTTTTTTGCGCAAAAGGTGCAATCGCTGATCCATATTGAGCAAAATGAGCAGCTGCAGCAGTCGGTTCAGCACAATTTTGACTGCCTGGGCGTAACCAATGTACAATGGTATACGGGTACTGCGGAATCGTTCATGGCCGGATTTGCCGGCAAACTGGATTTGATTTACCTCGACCCTGCGCGCAGGCATGAGCAAAAGGGAAAGGTGTTTCAGTTGTCGGATTGTACACCGGATGTGCTGGCGCTTAAGGAATCTATGTTGAGGCTGGCGCCCAGGGTGTTATTGAAAACGGCGCCGCTGCTGGATTTGAAGCAGGCGTCAGAGCAATTGGGTTGTGTTTCAGCCATTTGGGTGCTGGCCATGGACGGTGAGTGCAGGGAGGTGCTTTACCTGTTGGAACGGGAGGCCCCGGCATCCATTCCCATTACTGCAGTGCATTTGCATGGGGGGCAGGAAGATGCCTTCAGGTTTACCTGGGCGGATGAAAAACAGGCTGATACGGCCTTTCTTTCTCCTCAGCGGTATTTGTATGAGCCAAATGCCGCCATATTAAAAGCCGGCGCCTTCAAAAGTTTTGCACAACAGTACGGGCTGGGTAAATTGCACCAGCATACGCATTTGTATACCTCTGAAGCCCTGGCGCCAAATGTTCCGGGCAGACGATTTGTTGTTGAACAGGTTTGTAAATACGACCGCAAGGCAGTGCAGGCCGCCGTTCCGGAGGGCAAGGCAAATATCACCTGCCGCAATTTTCCGGATACGCCGGATCAGGTGCGGAAAAAACTGGGGTTGAAGGACGGGGGAGAGATATATTTGTTTGCTGCTACGGTTGCGGATCAGCAGAGGGTGGTGTTGGTTTGCCGGAAGGTGTGATTGGTGTAGTTGAATCCATCAGTTCCCAAAATGGGGTTTTGTTTTTGTAATGTTTTCCCGTGTTTTCGTACTCAAATATTTAACCGCTTCAACTTATTAAATATGAACGATCATACCCTTATTTCGTCTGAATTTAGCCCAGCTTACGGGCTTCGCATTCTCCTTTACACTTTCTTCTTTTCCCTTCCATTTACCTCTGTCAGTATTGCCCAAACCTGCGGTTGTGATGTAGTATGTTTTAATGGTTTGAGTGAAACCATGGTATGCGGCCCATACAATGATCCTGCCCCGGGGCCATACTATGTAAAGCTTTACCTCCGGTTTGTGGATGCCGGTCCGGGTTCGTTTGAAGAATCTTTTGCGAAAAGGGCTGAAACGATATGGGCAAACTTACAGGAAGCATTTTCCGACCAAAACATCTATTTTGTTCCAGGCTTTAGCGGGTGTACCGGCGCTCAATCGTTTCAGGTTATTAGCTCCACCATATTCCCGGATCTGGGTAATCTGACCGAATTCAATGCACTAATGAGCGGCTCCACCAACGGCGTCAATCATTTTTACCCGGACGGGATAAATTTGTTTATATTTAGGGATGATTTTTTTCCGGAGTATAATGGTCATTCCTTTTGCTTGCCTAGTAATTATTGTTACGTAGGGGGTAAAAGTACTTGTTGCCCTGAACCGATGAGTACTACCCATACCGTATCGCATGAGATAGGACATTGTTTAGGTTTGGTACATACTGACAATGATGACGGATGCCCGGCAAATAATAGCAGCGACGGCCATACCACCGGCGATATGGTAGCAGATACTCCTTTTGATGATGGAAACTATGGTGTACATACCAGTTGTCCGCCAGGTGTACTACCTGAAAACATCATGTCCACCTTTCCCATTGCCACGTGTAGGAATAAGTTTACGGATGGACAAGGGGCTAGAATGCGTCATTATTTGCAAAATGAGCTCGGAGTTTTGTCTCAAGTCAAAATGGACAATCTGGTGATTACCGGGAACCCGGTTTGGAGCACCCCCACGCATGTTCCTGCCAATGTTATCATCGAGCCAGGTGCTACATTGACCATTCAGGCGCCAGTGTTTATGCAGGAAAATGCGTTTATTTATGTAAAAGCTAATTCTGCAACAAATAATGGTGGTCAGCTAAGGGTAGATGATTTGATTACTTCCGCTTGTCCGGACAAATTTTGGCAAGGCATTATTATAGATGGCAATGAGGCACTCCTTCAATCCTCCAACAAACAAGGTAAATTGGTGGTGCTGAATGATGGAATAATTGAGCACGCAAAAGTTGGGGCTAAGGTGCAAGGATTGAATCTCAACACCGGGCTTCCACAACCTTTTGCCAAAGGCGGGATTGTTTGGTCGTCTTTTGGAACCTTTCGAAATAATCTTGTCGATGTACATTTTGAAGACTATTCGAAACTTAATCAAAGTTTTTTCAACTTCACAGATTTTATTACCGACAATGATTTCAGAGGGGGATTGAACACCTCTCCTCTACACATCTTTTTAAACGGAGTAAATAACATCAAAATAAGCAATTCCGATTTTGAGGATTTGCGATCCGCAAGTTTTACCTCACCCCAAACAAGAGCTCGAGGTATAGAAGCAATCAATGCTAATATTTTTGTTTCCGGCACTACAAACTTCACTCATTTGTTTGAGGGAGTACGCTTAACTAATATCAACCCGCAGCATGGCAACTCCATTTTGGGCGCCACTTTCACTAAGTGTTTTAATGGAATTTATTCTGGTTATAATGAAAACTTCCAATTCAGCGGAAATACCTTTTTGATGGAGCGGCCCTCCAATTATACAGGGCCGGCATCTACTCCGTTTACAGGCATGTATCTGGAAGGGGAGACTGCCGCATTTACCGTCAGCGGCAACACATTTCAGTCTACTGATTTTAGCAGTACCGATAACTACACAGGTACGGATGTGCTGGCGCTTACCAAACAGAACAATGTAATTTTCAACAATAACTATTTTTCCTTAAATACTTCAAATAGAGCTAATGGCATTAATGCCATTACATTTAATGAAATGATTTTTAATGGACTGAGTTATGAATGTAATATATACCAGAATAACATTGATGAAGAACATCTGGTTCAAACCGGCAGGATCAGGAGGGAACAAGGGGCAAGGAATCCTACAAATAACCAACCTATCCCAACCGGTAATCGCTTCTTAGATGAATCAGCTACGATTGCCAATCAATTTACCAATAATGATGGAGTAGATATACTGTATTTTCAAGATCCATTATCGGCCGATCAAATCTTATACCCGGGTAAATATTCTGGTGTTTCACCGGTAAATTCTACAGAACTTGTAAACTGTAATTCTGAAACGACAGCGCCCTGTCCGACCTATCCTTGCAACCCAATCATTGTTGCCGGTTTAAAAACGCAATTTTTTCAGCAAAAGCAGCAGTGGAATGTTAAAATGACGGCTTTTCCCGCCTTAACCAATTCAACACAAATTCATTCAGAGGCTATTTCCATCAATACGCTGCGCAGGAATCTGGATCAATTGGGGAATAAAATAATAATGCATCATGCTTTGGATACGGTAGGCGCCAGCAAAGATTCCGTATTGGTTTGGCTGGGCCATTTAGACACCTACGATGCTGATATGCAATTGGCACAACATCATTTTTTCAGCGGGAATTTTTCCACTGCAAATAGCCTGCTGAGTAATCTCCCCACCCAATACAATCTCAGTGGCGACGTGCTCGAGGCACATAATCAGACCATTAGTGTTCTCTCAACGGTATTTCCGGCGCTTTCCCAAAACATGGCTGTAAATGCTTTGCCGAAGCCTGTTTTGGATACTCTGGAATCTCATTGGGGTACCCATTGCTCTGGTGCAGGAGCACTGGCAAGAAGCCTGCTTTACCAAAATGACCGCCGTTTGTACGCCGATTGTAACGGTACAGAAGAGCGCGATACTCCCGGTGGAAAAATACGTAAATCTGCCAATGAAGAGCACGGTAACCAGATAACTATTTCTCCCAATCCGGCTAATCAAACCGTGCAAATTACCAGAAGTACTGGAGTTATAGGCGCACAATTACGGATTATTGGCCTGACTGGTACTTTAGAGGAATTCACGATCCCGCAAGGACAAAACAGTACTACCCTTTCTGTTTCGCATTTGCCCAACGGCATGTATATAGTTACATTAGTGGAAGAGGGTAAAATAGCTGCCCGGCAAAAGTTGATGATCTTACACTAAAGTTCACTTGACAGGATCAAAGCTATCCCCTTATGGGCATCGGCCTTGATCCTGTCTTTTTTTTTGCATCTGATGAAGCATTTTTTCTTAATATTTGTTGCAATAGTATTATTCCATTTGAGCAGTTTGGAAGCTCAACTCGGATTTAACAAGGTCTATCAGCAATACCCGGGGGTAGATATGTTTTCACGCATTATTGTAGCAAATGATACCATTTTTGCTGTCGGAGTAGCTTATGACTCAACAGAAGTACCCTCTCCTCAACAAGTCTTGATGACCAAAACAGATACTTTTGGAAATATCATCAAAACTAAACTGTATCGGGATTCCTTGGATGAATTTTTAACGATGAGTTTT
Organism: Chitinophagales bacterium; assembly: GCA_017303475.1. Taxonomy (GTDB): domain Bacteria; phylum Bacteroidota; class Bacteroidia; order Chitinophagales; family Saprospiraceae; genus M3007. Next base: position 186,847 of record JAFLBO010000011.1, on the reverse strand, counting down.
CTATTTGGAAACATCCTTCATACTTCCAAAGATTTTATCGCCTTTCCGGTGTTTGTTTTTGGCAGGAATGCCTATCAAATCATTCAGATCAATACAGCCTTGGAGGTTCAGTCCATTTTTGAATATCCAATTGGGGACAATAAAAATGAATTTTATGAACAATTGCTGGAGATGCCGGATGGTGGTTTTATGATTGCAGGGTCGGCGCAGCGTTCCAACTTAAAACAGGATGGCTTTGTGAGAAGGGTTGACAAACATGGCAATTTGTTGTGGGAAAAATATTATGGTGAATTAACAAAAGATGAAATTATTACCTGTATTTCTCAGACAGATGAAAATCAATTCATTATCGGAGGGTCAGTTGGACCAGATTTTAATAATTCCTCCATTATCAAAGCCGGTATCTGGGTCATAGACAGCAACGGAACGGTAATTAACACCTGGATAGGCCCCCAAAGCCCTGATTTTTTAGTGATCAGAGGTATGCTCACCACCCCTGATGGTGGAGTAATTGCGCATGGCCGCACTTATTGGGGTGAAGGCCCCTGGGGCAGCAAGGTGCAGATTTGCCTGATGAAATTCAATGAATCCCTCCAGTATGAATGGTTCAAGCATATTGGCCCCAGCTCTTCTAATTACAATGGGGTTTACGACATGACCGCCACCCCTGACGGCCATTACCTCTTAGCCGGTCAGCGTACCTCTTACGGAGACTTTAGTATGCCTTCTGACGACTGGGGAGGCTGGCTGTACAAGTTTTCGGCACAGGGCGACAGTCTGTGGTCGAGGGCAGACAATGCGCCGCCGGGTATGAATGCTACCGGTGAGTATGCGTATGGCGGAGTAGGGTTGCTCTCCAGTGGTAGTGTGGTAGCCGGAGGCAAAGGGGATATTGACGACAAGTTTGTGGGCTGGATCGTCAAGGTTTCGGCCAATGGCTGTATGGACAGCTTAGATTGTCTGATTTCGGCAGTGGAGTCGGTTGAAGAAATGGGGGAGATAGAGGTGTTTCCCAACCCTGCTAATCAAACCCTGCAAATAACGAGACGTGCAGGAGAAAAAAGCGCTCAACTGCGGATTATTGGCCTGACTGGCACTTTGGAGGAATACACGATCCCGCAGGGGCAAACAATCACTGTTTTTTCCACCATTCATCTGCCAAATGGTCTTTATACAGTAGTCATGATGGACGAAGGTAAGGTTGTCGCCAGGCAAAAGGTAGTGATTATCCACTAAGCACTTGTCTAAAACTCCATTACCTTCCTCTATGCGTACAGTTGGGGTTTTCTCGCCGGGGCCAGTACGGCAAGTTCCAATGTCACGGCAATTTTAGGCAAAGTGGTTTCGTTCTTACCCCAAATCTCTATTAAATGCGTCATTTTATTGTTTGTCTTATACTGCTGGGCAAGCTGCCGATTTTAGCTCAAAACCTCATCATCAACGGCAGTTTTGAGCGTCAACCTGCCAAAAAAGCCGGAGTGTGGCTCACTCCTCCTAAATCCTGTCAGTTTTCCGGTTCCAGCCAAATTGCCAACACTGCCTGCGAAAGCTGGACAACCTTTGAGGTGCAAACCCCCGATTTGTTGCAGTACGATACCCTGGCGGGTTGCCCAAACTTTCCCAAGCCTCACAAGGGCTCCCGGATGATGGGCCTGATCATGTATCACCCATTTCAGGACGGCCAATTCGGGTTTGATTACCATGAACTCATTCAGGGTACTTTGAGCAGGCCTCTGGAAAAAGGCAAAACTTACCGCTTTAGTTTCTGGGTGTACGCCAACGATTCGCTCGGGGTGCAACATTTGAATGAAATTTATCGCCGCTCTTCTAAGGTCTCCCAGGTGTATTGCGGCAATTTTGGCGTTTACTTTTCCGATAGCCCGATCAATCCCAGAGAAAATTTCATGCTTAGTCAGCTCGATTTTCCGGTAAAACCGCAGGTAAATCTGGAACAAATCATAGAAACCCGCGGACAATGGCGTAAGATTTCTATGGCGTATACTGCTGAAAAAAGCGGCTTAAAGCACTTCTTATTTGGTAATTTTTATTCAGATGCCGTTACACGGATCAATATGAGTGATGAGGCAAGGCAAGCGCTGGAAGAGCAAAACCAACAGCTGGAATTCTGGAAAAAGAACAAACGTATTGCCTACTATCTTTTCGATGATTTTTCGCTTGTGGAAGATCCCAATGCGGCTATTGAGCAATCTATCCTGGTAGACAGGAACTATGTGATGCCCGATGTGCTGCTGTTTGATTCCGGGCAGTCTGGTTTGCGCCCGGAGGCGGCTACAGCTATCCGTAAATTGGTGGAGGTGCTTAAAAAGTACCCCTCATTGCAATTCGAAATCGGGGGGCATACCGACGATGTGGGCGATGATACTGCCAACCTGACTCTTTCGGAAAAACGGGCTCAAACAGTATTTCAGGCTATCCTGGAACAAGGGGTGCCTGAAAAGCAATTGCGCTGGAAGGGTTATGGAGAGCACCAGCCGGCAGTGCCTAATTTTACCGATGAGCAGCGCCGTAAAAACCGGCGCGTAGAGTGCAAGGTGGTGGATTGAAACCTCTTTTGAATATTTTAAAGTTTTTACTTGTTTTTCGCACAGAACTCCATACTTTTGCGTCCCTTTTCGGCCTTCCCACGGGAAGTGTTACGAAACAAATTCAGGATATCTGCTGTTTAGGGCAGGTTTTCGGCGAAAAAGCGGGCGTGGCGAAATTGGTAGACGTACCAGACTTAGGATCTGGCGCCGCGAGGCATGGGGGTTCGAGTCCCTCCGCCCGCACTTCAATAAGATGGTTTGATGAAAAGTCATGACTCATCTGATTTCAGGAGATGGTGTCTCAAAAGTCGCTGATTTATTTTTACCGCAGAGGCGCGGAGACGCAGAGGGATTGAAAATCAATCATTTAAACCTCTGCGCCTCCGCGCCTCTGCGATAAAAATTACTTTTGAGACACCCTCTCTTTTTTATTGAAGTGGTTTTCACGCCCATTCATTCCATTTTTTTACACAGATCAATTTACTTTTTACCACATGGTTGTCCGTAAAGACATTGACAATTGTAGCGCTATCCTCACAGTTACGATTACCCGCGATGAGCTGAAGCCGAAGCTTGATGCCGAGCTTAAGAAAGTGCGTCAACGCATGCCTGTAAAAGGCTTCCGTCCTGGCCAGGTTCCGATGGATTATCTCAAGAAAATGTACGGCACTTCCATTTTCAGTGAAACCCTGAACGACCTGTTCAGCGAAGCGCTGATTCAGTACCTCCGCGAAACCAATCTCAATGTATTGGGACAGCCATTGCCGGCTGAGGATCAGCAGGTGAAATACTCCTTCAATATCAGCAATCCTGATCCGGAGTATGTGATTGATTATGAAGTGGGTTTTGTGCCCCAATTTGATATTCAAGGTATTGATAAGAGTCATACCTACGAGCGTCTGACGGTGAGCAACCTCGATGAGCTGGCCGAAGAAGATCTGCAATACGCCCGCAAGCGCATGGGCAAACGCAGCAATCCTACAGATGGCATCGAAGACAACGATATCCTGCGTATTGCCGCCAAAGAACTGGAATCTGAAAAAGGCGCCGTGAAAGCAGACGGCTGGGAGGCTACCATGACTTTCTTTATGAAAAACGTGGCAGATGAAGACCTGAAAGCTGAACTGTTGAAACGCAAAACCGGCGATACCATCCGTTTCAATGCCCGCGGTGTGGAAAACCATGCCAACGACGACATGTACCGCAAATACATCCTGACCTTGCCCGACAACGACGACCGGGCAGTGGGCGATTGGTTTGAAGGTGTGATCGAAGAAGTGAGCCGCACCGGCGATGCTGATCTGGATGAGGAGTTTTTCCAGGGGTATTTTGGCGGCAGTGTTTCTTCCAAGGAAGAAGCGGTAGAAAAGCTGAAAGAAGGCATTTTGCAATTCTATGATGTACGGTCCAATGCTTTGCTTTTCCGTTCCCTTCAGGAGCGTCTGCTGGAATTGAACCGTATTGAACTTCCTGAAAAATTCCTGAAGCGCTGGCTGGCTGTAACCAATCAGGGCAAACTTTCAGCCGCTCAGATTGAGCAAGAGTTCTCGGCGTTTGCGGATAACCTTCGCTGGTCTATCATTCGCGACGACCTGATGGCGGAGTATGGCATTCAGGTTACAGAAGCTGATTTGAAAGCAGAATACGGCCGTCGTGTTCGTCAGTATTTCCAGGCTGATTTGCCGGATCATATCATTGCCAGCAGCGTAGAACGTTTGATGAAAGACGAAAAAGACGTAGAAGGCACCCGCAGGGAGCTGGAATCTGATAAGTTGTTGGAGGCTCTTCGTGAACAGGTGACTTTGCAGGATAAGTCGGTGACTTCTGAGGAGTTCCACAAGATTGTAGAGGAGGTGACAGCGAAGGCCAAGGCAGAGCAGGAACAAGGCGCCGGAATGGAAACTGTTTTGGCTGAAGAAGTGTAATTTCTCGTCGGTGTGTGGCTGTCGTTCATCGTTTCTGAAGCAACGTTTGTCTTGCATTCCGGTTCCATTTTTTGAGAACGTAACCTTGTGTTGATTTCGTTGTTTCCTTTGTCTCAGAAAATAAAGCAGGAAGGCGGCTTTTGACAGCATCCGGATTGCTTAAAAAGGTAAATACCATGTTTGACAAAAATGAATTTCAGAAGTATGCCACGAAGCATCTTGGCATGAGCAGCATGCACCTTGAAAAGTATATGGAGGCAACGGTGCCGGGAATCAAGGCATTTACGCCCTATGTGATTGAGGAGCGCCAAATGAACGCTGCAGCGCTGGACGTATTCAGCCGTTTGATGATGGACCGCATTATCTTCATGGGTGTTCCTGTGACAGAATATGTATCCAACGTAATCCAGGCTCAGTTGCTTTTCCTGGAAAGCACAGATCCAAAGCGCGACGTTCAAATGTTTATCAACAGCCCGGGCGGTTCTGTAATTGACGGTTTGGGCATTTACGATACCATGCAGTACGTAGCCCCTGATGTGGCCACCATTTGCACGGGTTTGGCTGCTTCCATGGGTGCGGTTCTGCTGGCAGCAGGCGCTAAAGGCAAACGCAGCGCCTTATTCCACAGCCATGTCATGATTCACCAGCCACTGGGCGGTGCGCAGGGTCAGGTTTCTGATATTGAGATCTCTTACAAACTGATCAAAAAGATGCAGAAGTCTTTGTATGATATCCTGGCGCACCACACCGGCCAATCCTATGATAAAATTGAACAGGATTGTGACCGCGACAACTGGATGAGCAGTCAGGAGGCCAAAGCATATGGCTTGGTTGATGAAGTGCTTGATCGCAACAATCCAAGAAAGGGCAAAGAGTAAACGCTTTTTTGTATGTCAGGAATGACCCCTGTTTTTGTCTGAGTGGCAAAAGCAGGGGTTGTTTTTTTTTCTGCAAGCGCCCAACCCATTTCAATTTTATTGCGTCAATCATCTGTTAAAACTTTCGTAAAGAAAGTCATGACACTTTTGTGACAAAAAAAAGCACTTATATTTGAGTGCAAATAAACCTTAACTACTCGTCTTTCCTATGCAAAAAATTACTCTTTTGCTGCTGTTCTCTGCTATTGTATTAGGTTTTGGGTGTAAAAAGGAGCCAGATTTTCAGTATTATTATTATACACCGGAAGAGCAGGCAGTTTTGTCTCAGTACCTGAATTTGCCTGAAAATCCTGTTACTTACGGCAAAGTAATGCCCACATATCTGGGGTTCACAGCAGGTGTTTTTGACAGGCCGGTTCCTGATTATGCGAAGGTAGAACTAGGTAAGGTACTGTTTTACGATAAAAATCTTTCCAAGGATAAAACGATTTCCTGTGCCAGCTGCCACAAGCAGGAGTTGGCTTTTGCCGATAATGCTGCGGTTAGCATAGGCGTGTTTGGCCGGGCAGGCGAGCGCAATTCCATTGCACTGGCATCTGTTCCTTCTTTTGGTTCTGCTTATGATGTAACCGGCGCTTCCCTTTTCTGGGACAATCGTGCCAAGACCGTGCAGGAGCAAAGCAAGGCTTCGCTGGCAAATGTCAAGGAAATGGATATGAGCATGTCTGAGGTGGTTTCTGAAGTAAATGTGCAGCCTTATTACGGCATCCTGTTCAAAAAGGCCTACGGCGATCCGGTTGCTAATGAAGAACGGGTTACGGAGGCTATTCAAACCTTTGTTCACACTCTTTCTTCTTTTGAAAGCAAATTTGACCAGGCGGCTGACGAACATTTCAAAGCAGGTAATATTCAGAACCTGACATTTATTCACGACGATTTTGGCAAGTTTTCAGTTCAGGAGAACCAGGGCAAAACCCTTTATATGGCCCAATGCGCTACATGCCATACTGAAGTTGCAACCATACCCAGATTGCCGTTTGCGTCCAATGGTTTGGATGAAAACCCCACTGATGCAGGTGTAGGCGGCATTAGCGGTATGGCTGCGGAGATGGGAACCTTTAAAGTGCCATCACTGCGCAATATTGGCTTAACAGCGCCATATATGCACGATGGCCGTTTCCAAACCCTGGAAGAAGTAGTAGAGCATTACAGCACAGGTGTGAAGCCGCATGTGAACTTACACCCCAATCTGAAAAATGCCAATGGGACCCCGCGCAATCTGAATTTGAGCGTTTCTGAAAAACAAGCTCTTGTAGCTTTTCTGCACACATTTACGGATAATAAACTGGCGTACGATGAGCGCTTTTTTAATCCGTTTAAATAATATGCCAAAGAATCATTTGACATAGAACCATCAAACTTCCTCTTCACATTGAAAAACATTTGAGCCATGAAAAAACTCACTTATTTATTCGTTCTGCTGGCTGCTGTTTTATTGACGCCTGCCTGTAAGTCAGACTTTACCTACTATTATTACGACGAAGAACAAACCAAGGTTCTGGCAGAGTACCTTAATTTGCCAGAGCTTCCGGACGATTATACCGTTACGTTCCCCTCGCACCTGAGCAGCGCGGGGTTGTTTACCCGTGCAGTAGAGCGCGATAAAGCGGTACTGGGCAGGGTTTTGTTTTACGACAAAAAACTGTCTAAAGATGGTACGGTTTCTTGTGCTACCTGCCACAAGCAGGACCTCGCTTTCTCCGACAACAAGGCATTTAGCGATGGGGTATATGACCGTTCTACCACCCGAAACTCTTTTGCACTGGGCTCTGTGGCCAATTTCTCAGCATACTACGGCACAGACCTGAATGGCTCCAATGCCATTCGTTTCTTCTGGGACAACCGTGCAGAAACCGCGCAAGACCAGAGTCGTGGCTCTATGACCAATGCCAATGAAATGGATATGAGCATGCATGATATCACCACAACGGTGGCGTCTCAGCCATATTATGCGCCATTGTTCGCCAAAGCATTTGGTACAACAGAGGTTACGGAAGCCAAGGTATTGGAGGCGGTAGCCAATTTTGTAAATGCGATGGGTTCTTTCCAGAGCAAGTTTGACCAGGCAGCCAACAGCAGTCAGGTTTCTTTCTCCGGCAACTTTGGCAACGTTGTGTTTAATCAAGATTTTACAGGATTTACCGCTGCGGAAAACAGAGGTAAAAAACTGTATAACGACAACTGCTCATCCTGCCACAGCGGTAATATGGGCCGTCCGGTATTGGCTCTGGCCAACAATGGTTTGGAATTAAATCCTACCGACAAAGGTGTTGGCGCTATATCTGGAAATTCCAATGAGGACGGTTCGTTCAAAGTGCCAACACTTCGCAATGTGGTGCTGACAGCGCCTTATATGCACGACGGACGTTTCCAGACGCTGGAAGAGGTCATTGAATTTTACAATACCGGCATTCAAAACCATCCTAACCTGCATTCATTCCTGAAGGTTAACGGTCAGGCCAAGAAAATGAACTTTTCAGCACAGGATAAGTCTGACTTGATGGCCTTCCTGAATACGCTGACGGATGATCATTTGTTGGCAGACAAGAAGTTCTCCGATCCTTTTAAACAGTAAACTCAAACACTTCCGTCACTAACTGCCCGAAAGCCCTTAATGTGTGCTTTCGGGCGGTTTTGTTACGGGCTAAAATCCAGGCTTGTTGTCAGCTTGCGCAAACGCCATATCGCAACAAGTCTTCTGTTTAATTGTATGCGATTTTTCTTTTTTTTCGGTATTGTTTTTTCCTTGCTGACCAGTAGTTGTGTTCAGTATCATTACTCTCCCAATTTTGTTCAGACACCTTATCTGCAAAAAAAAGGAGACGCTATGGTGTCGGCATCTGTAACGGGCAGCCCTACCGCGCTTGGGGGCGATTTTCATGCTTCCTGGAGTCCGATCAAAAACGGGGTGGTTATGGTGAATTATTACCAGACCAAGTCAAGTTTTCAGGACCCTAATGTGTTTGGCGGTACCACCTATCTGGAGAAAACCAGAGGTTACCTGGCTGAGGCCGGGGTAGGCGGGTATTTCCCTTTTTCATTTGGTACCGGGGCCATTTATGCCGGTGGCGGAGTGGGCAGAACCAGAAATGATTATGGTATTGAGCGCATTGCTGACATTAACCTGAACCGTTTTTTCATTCAACCAACGTTTACGTTTAAGAATGACTGGTTCCGGTTGGGGATGGGTATGCGTATTGTAATGATCGGTTTCCCGAAAGGAAACATTGATTATCGGATAGAACCTGTGGATATTGAAGTGATTCAACGCCTGGAGCGCAATTCGCCCTTTATTTTTCCAGAGTTAGGGGGGAATATTGGTATTCACATACGTCCGGTGACCATTTCGGCCAGTCTGGTGTTGTTACCTACCCAGCGCGCAGCAGATTATGGATTTGATGCCAGCAATATAGGTGTGGGTTTGAGCCTGGACTTACACGAACTGTCTGGCGGAAAAAAGAAAAAGGACAAGGAATAGTCAAATACACCACCTGAATAACACACCTTAGCCATGAAAAAATACCTTCTTCTTATATTAATTGGCAGTTGGTACTGCACAGAAGCAAATGGGCAGAACTTCAATTATGCGCCCAATTCCCTGAATATACCTGCAATTAAAAAACGAGGAGACCTTAGTGTGGGTGCAGCCTGGGGACATGCCCTGAATTCTGCAGATGTACAATTGGCTTACAGTCCGTTTAAACATCTGTTAGTGACGGCTAATTATTTTGGTATTCACAAAAAATCCGTTCGGAAGCAAACTGATACCGGTACTGATTATTATTTTGGGGAAATAGCGGCAGGCGTATATGAGACCCACAAAAGAGGCACGGCGAGTATTTTAGCTGGATACGGTGGCGGCAGGATTTTCAGTAATTTTGAGTTGAATAACAGCTCGGAATTAAATCTTCAGCGCTGGTTTATTCAGCCGGGATATGCCTACAAAAGCGACTTTTTCCAAGCGGCGGTGGGTATTCGATTTTCCCGTTTGAACTATGCCAAGGGTAGTGTTTCTTTTTCCATTGATCAGGTTAATTTAAGGTATATCCAGAATATTGAGGAGAAGAATCCTATATTATTACCTGAGCTTGGTATTCAGGCTGGCATTGTGTTTAAACCCATGTATCTGGGACTGGCGGTATCTTCGATTTTCCCGGACACCAATTTATGGGATTTTGCCAGGTTAAATGCGGCCCTCGTGCTAAGCACCACCTTTAACACAAGGCGCAAAGGGTAACTGCGAAGGCACAAAGGTGCGTAGACGCGAAGCACGAAGGCGCGAAGACACGAAGGCGCGAAGTTTCTGGCCTTCGGCCATGATGTATACAGGAGGGGGATTTGGCTTTAGCCAAATTCCCCTTTCTTAGTTCCTTCCGGCCGCAGGTCATAAGCTTAGCGTCTTTGCGTCTTTGTGCCTTTGTGCCTTTGTGTTTACCCTTTGTGCCTTTTATCGGATTTTGAAGGCCAGGCCGCCCAGGTTTCTTGGATTGGTATCACCGGGGCATTTGCCCCAGATATCATCGAAGAAAAAGGCGTCGCCGGGCTGAGCGCTTTTGATAAATTCTTGAACGCGATTGTCGAAGTCCCCACCTTTATTGTCGTAGGTAATGGGATCAGACTCTTTTTTTAGATATGTAGCAGTGAAGCCCACCACCTCACAAATGGCATCGAAGTCGAAATTATCCAGCAGAACTCCAATACCTTTAGATTGCTGGAGGTTTTCAAGAGATATTGCGCTACTTTTAAATCGGTTATCCAGTCGTGGTGTTGGATCTGGAATTCGTTTTACCCGATATTTTTGATCTACCACAAATTTGGTTTCGGAGCCTGTGCGGCGCGAAACGCGCACGGTGACCTGGCCGGGAGTAGTAACTGTGGCAATATATTCACCACCTGAGCCGCTTATACTTCCGTTGCCGATGAGTTCTACCTGTAGTTCTTCAGCAGGTACGCCGGCGGCTGCAATGCGGAGCGGGTTATCCACCCCGATGTACAACACATTCATTTTGACCACTTCTATGGCCACATTTTCCTGTTTTTCCGGTTCCATATTGATGCTCACCCGTTTGGCATCCGGATTTTGTTCTGCGAGTTTGTCGGCCACGGCGCCTACACCGGAGGCAGGGGCTGGAGTGGCTGTAGGCGCCGGATTTTGTTTTTTGGCATTGCGCGGCGGCAGGGAATCCTGAGCCTGGGAGTAAGAAGGGAAATCGACAGGGTCTGAATTGCGACTTTCGGCATCGGCGGGCCACCAGGAGGAGAGGCAAACGGCGAGCGGCAGCAGCAATGCTATCCAGAGATTGGGGCGGGCGGAACGTTTAGGGGTAATACCTGCGATATGAAGGATGCGTTCGGTGAAACGACTTTTTCCAGTTGCGTTCATGACAAATTGCGTTTGAGGGTGAAGGTTTGCGCTTTGCAAATCAGTCAGCGTCCTGGCGTATAGCAAAGGGTCGGAACCGTGTTTCACTACCAATTCATCGCAGCAGAACTCCCGGCGGGCACGCGCTTCCCTGGAGAGTAGCCAGAACAAAGGGTGGTAGAAAAAGCACACTTCCAGACATAGTTGAAAGAGGTTTATCAGATAATCGTGGCGGCGTACATGCGCCAGTTCATGCAAAAGCAGGGCTTCCACCTGTGCGGCAGACAGCTGCAGGATCATGCCGGCGGGGAAGAGCACCACTGGTTTCCAGAAGCCCAGGGTAAGGGGTTCGGTGATCAGACCGGATTCCAGGAATTGCACCTTACTGCGTATGTGCAATTTTTGGGTCCATTCCTGGCAAAGCAGTTGGAAACGCTCTGGTACAATAGATACCTGACGGTAGCGGATGCGCTGGGCCAGGTACCAACCGCCAGCCAGCCTTATCCAAAGCAAAAGGGTACAAAAAAGCCAGGCCCAGCCAATTGCGCCCGCATGCGCTTCTATCCAGGTTTGCAGTCTGATCCAAAGGTTTATTTCCTGTTCCTGCGAAGTCCATACTGCCGGTGTGCTGATGTTTTGCGCTTCCAGGATGGTTGAAAGTGAAAAATCAGTGAGCGCCACGGGTTCAAAACGCGACCAGGCTTCCATAAAGGTCCAGGCAGACCATCCCAGGGTAAGGAGCATGGCGCCCAGCGCCAGCCAGTAAATCCGTTGGTGGTGGTTATTCCAGCGCCATTCCAGCAATTTGAATACCAACCAGATAAGGGTTATCTGCCAGATGGAATGGACCACAGTTACACCAAAAGCCTGAATGAGCGGAAGCAAGGTTTGCAGGTGCATGGATGGAAGAGTTTGAAGGGTTTGAGGGGTTTGATGTACCGGCGGGTTTAGCCGCCGATGTTTGAAGGGGGGATTAGTTTTTCAAGGTTGGGGCAATTTTATCAAAATAGGGCTCAAAGTCTTTAGCCGTGTTTTCGTCGAATGCCCAGACGTTGATACCCCTGTGGCTGGTTAGCTTGAAAGGTGTATTAGGGTTGTCGAGGCGGAATTGGCATTTGATCCGGAAGTCATCCAAGAATTCCATTCCAATGCCGGCACGCAGGGCGTTCACTGATGGAATTTGGTCGGCCGTAACTTTATCCAGCAGGTAATAATCCCTTTTTACGCCATCTACCATCATCTGGTGAATCCCCCAGGCATTGTAGTTCAGCTCTTTATCGTTTTGCAGACTGAGCAGGAAGCCTGCGTGGGTAGGATCGCATTGCCCTGCTTTGGCAGCCTGTTGAATGATGGGCGCCAGGCTTGGACCTTTGGGGTATTTATATTTGGTGTTGGATATCTGTTGCGCGTGGTGGTGCAAAACAATGTTCCAGGGGGCTGCTACGTCACCAAAAGCGCCGATGATGTTTTCAGAAGGGAAACCATATTTTTCAACGAGTTGCAGAAAACGGGCAATGCTTTCCTGATCAATTTTGGCAATGGTATCTCCGTACACTTCATAAGCATTATCCATTTGACGGAAATACTGATCCCGCTCACCCATAGCGACCAGTTCGCTGAGGTATTCCTGGTTAATAGAAGCTTGTGCTTCAAAATAGCGTTGATCAAATTGCGCCATTAGTTTTTTCCAGCCCGTTTTCTCTCTAAGCGGGGCAAAAACATCGTCCGTAAAGTAATCTTTCGCAACACTTTTAGCGATTAGTTTTTCCACACAGGTAAAGGCAAAATCATCGTCATTAGTCTGAATAGCGCAAATAGCAGCGTTGCGATAGTCTCTTGCAAAGCCTGTTTTTACAGACTTAAAGGCTGTTTTATAGTGTTTTAGCGCCTCTTTTATGTCGTTGCGGGTAATAGCAAGTTCTGCTTCATTGATACTAGGATAATAAACAAGGGTATAGTCTTCCGTTTGGCTGAATAAGGGAGTATGAACTGCGCCAAGCAGGGTAAGGCAGAAAAGGATGTACTTCATAAGGGAATGTAGTTAGTGTGTGCTTAGGTTTACTTTTTCATTTGCTGATCGAGCCATTTTTTGAGCTCTTCAAGTTCGGCGGCATCCGGTTTTTCCTGGCCAAGGGCGTGCATCATCATTTGCAGGGCCGAGCCACCAAAGGCTGTTCGCATGACTTTGCCTGCGAGGTCTTGTTTGACGTCTTTTTCATTGACCAGAGAGCGGTAAAGGTGTACGCCGTCTACCACGTCTTTGTCTAATGCCCCTTTTTCGGTGAGGCGCTGAATTTGTTTGAGCACAGTTGTATAACCAACGTCTTTGCCTGATTCGAGTATACGTTCATGAATACTGCGCACGCTGGCGGGTTCGATGGCCCACAAGACTTGTAAAATTTCGAGTTCTGCTTCGCTGGGTTGGAAAGACATGGTCGGTGTGGTTAAGGTGTATCACGGAATGATATTCCGGGAAATGCTTTTAATGTGCTTACCTGTTTATAACGACAAAGGTGTACGACAATTGTCGTAACTCCAAATTTTTTTTACGACATTTGTCGTAGTGCTTGAAATTTTAACATTTGGATGTATATTTGGACATCTGGCTCCAGGGTTTAATGATGGAAAAGGAGTGTTGCAACCAGATTGAGGTACTTTTCATCATATACATTAAAGATATTGACAATGAGATACCTGATCATTATGCTTATTGGACTTTGTTTAAGCGGGTGTGCAGAACGCGACTTGTTTTATCAGGCAAGTATGCCTTATGTACCGGTTTTACCCAAGGAAGGCTCGCTGGAGGTAGATTTGCTGGCAGCTACGCCGGGGGCTGTGAGTTTGCAGGCGGGCTACCGGGCAAAAGGCCATATTGTGCTGGGGTTGAACACCCAGCAACTCAGTAGTCCTCCAGGTATTCGCGAAGGTTATTGGCAGCGAAACCGCTTTTTTGAATATGGTCAGGGCTTGACCTGGCGTGTGAAGGGCGGTATGATGAGTTTGCTGGGCTGGGCAGGGCGGGGTGTGTTTTCGGAAGCACATGAGGAAGCTGACAGGTGGGTACTGGGCTTTTCCAAGGCCAAGTTGCAGTGGGGATATGGAATGAGGTATAAGGATCTTGAATTGAAGCTGGGGTACCATTTGGGGCGGGTTCATTATGATCTGGCGCGCGTGGATGTAGTGCAATCGAATATTGTACATGAGTTCAAGGATTTGCAACGCAAGCCAACACAATGGTTTCATGGTGTGGCTGTAAATGGCGGTATAGGTTGGGAAACTGTTTATGTTGGGATGTATTTGACTTACGAGGATCCGTTTTCCTCTTTTGAAGCTACGTATTCGCTTTTTTCACCTATTCAAATGGGAGTAGGTATATCTTTAATGCTTCATACTCGGCGGCAGCAAGCGCCGGGAAAGAAATTTTAGGTCAACCAACTTGTATTTTAAGTGTTTTAACACCTATATTTGCAACATCAAAAACATCGACTGATTATGGATCGGATGGAATTTCTCAAAGCGATGGCGATGTTGCCATTAGCCACCTGCAATATGAAACTACAAGATTTCCCCAAATTGGTAGAAAAGGGGCCAAATACCACTAAAATGCCCGCGCTTTTTGTTGGCCACGGCAGCCCCATGAATGCACTGGAAGACAATTCGTTTACCAGAAGTTTAAAACAACTGGGCGCTGAATTCAAAAAAGAAGGCAAAACGCCATCTGCCATTATGGTGGTGTCGGCGCATTGGCTTACGAGAGGCAGCTTTGTTAATGTGAGCGAAAAGCAGAAGACCATCCACGATTTTGGAGGATTTCCGCAGGAGTTGTTTGATATGCAGTATCCTGCCAACGGCTCGCCGGAAAAAGCTAAAGAAACTGCCCTTTTGAGTCATTTGTTGCACGAAACAAACGAATGGGGATTGGATCATGGGGCCTGGACTATTTTGGTGCACCTGTTTCCGGAAGCCAATATTCCGGTGTTTCAATTGAGTATTGATTACTACCAGCCCATGCAATACCACCTGGACTTGGCAGCGCAACTACGGGCATTGCGCGAAAAAGGGGTGCTGGTGATTGGTAGTGGTAATATTGTGCACAACCTGCGCATGAGCATTCCCAAGCTGCAAATGGGCGATAATAAACCGTACGATTGGGCTACAGAATTTGATAGCTGGGTGGAATCCCGCATCAACGCAGGAGATTATGCTGCGCTGGCCAATTATGAACAGATTGGTCAGGCTGGTAAACTTTCTGTACCCACCACAGATCATTATATCCCCATGCTTTACACACTCGGTCTTGCCGATGGTAAGGAGGAAGTAAAACAGGTTTATGAATCAGTGGAATACGGCGGCTTGAGTATGCGGACTTTCCAGGTAGGGTAAGGGGGGATTGAGTGAATTTAGGTCATTTTTTTTAGTGACTGGGTGACTGCCAGTCACCCAGTCACTAAAAAAATGACCTAAATCCACTATTTCTTCGACCTATTACCAGCCATGAAGCCCCAGCCACTGGAGCCGAGCAGGAAGCCAAGGTCGTACCAACCACCTGTATTATTGATGGCATAAATGGCCACATTATCGTCTAACAGACTCGCAATGAAACTGATAGGGGTAATGAAACCGTGCAACAAACCACGCAGAAAACCATATTGGGTTCCGTGTAAACATTCCTGTACGGGTTCCTGATTGGCACAGGAAACGAAAAGAAGCGCAGCCAACAGGCTGGCTGAAAGGAGCAGAAGTGATTTTCGGTTTTTCATAAGTGGTGATTTTATTTTGTGGATGGATCTTTTTGTGCGGTTGAGTTACGTACTGTCGGGGTGACTCGCAGTCACCCCGACGGTACGTAACTCAACCGCACAAAGTCAGATTTATTCCTGATTCTCCCCCTCAAAATACGCCTTTATCTTTCCCGCAGCCGCTTTTCCGATCAATTTTTCTACATCTGCAGGATCTGCTGCACGCAGGCGTGCGAGGGAGCCGAAGGTCTGAAGCAGTTTTTCCGAGGTTTTAGCGCCAATGCCCGGGATATCCGTGAGCTCGGTTTTGATAAAGTTTTTACTCCGCTGATTACGGTGAAAAGTAAGGCCAAAACGGTGTGCCTCATCCCGGGCTTGTTGAATAAGTTTCAAAGATTCTGATTTCTTGTTGATGTGGGCCGGTACGGGATCATCCGGAAAATATATTTCTTCCAGGCGCTTGGCTATACCAATAACGGTCATTTTTCCTTCCAAACCGAGTGCCCGTATGCTTTTCATGGCAGCGCTAAGCTGACCTTTGCCACCATCAATAATAACTAACTGTGGCAGCCCGGCATCTTCATCGAGGAGTCGTTTGTATCTCCTGTGTACTACTTCTTCCATACTGGCGAAGTCGTTTGGGCCTTCCACGGTTTTGATATTGAAGTGCCGGTAGTCTTTCTTGGCCGGTTTGGCATTTTTAAATACCACACAACTGGACACGGGGTTGGTGCCGTGCAGGTTAGAGTTATCGAAACATTCCAGCCAGAGTGGCACTGCCTCCATATGCAGGTCGGCCTGCAGGGTGCGCAGGATACGTTCGGCGCTGGTTTGTTTCCCAGTGGCGCTTGCTGCCTGCTTTTTCTTTTGCAACAGGTGGTATTGCACGTTTTTCTCCGACAATTCAAGCAGCTTTTTTTTGTCGCCAATTTTGGGAACGGTGATCAGCAGGTCGGTTTCCGGCAAAGAAATCTCGAAAGGCACGATAATTTCCTGCGTGATACTGTGGAAGCGTTCGCGCATGTTTTGAATGGCGAAAATCAGCAGGGTTTCCCGGTCTTCATCCAGGTTTTTGGTGAGGGTAAGGGTGTAGGTATGTATTACCGCGCCATTGACCACCTTCAGGTAGTTCACAAAGGCCTCTTTTTCATCGTCGGCAATAGCAAACACATCCACGTCTTTGATATTAGGATTCACTACGGTGCTTTTGCCTTGATAATCTTCAAACAGGGCAAGTTTTTCTTTAGCTTGCTGGGCTTGTTCAAACTGCATGTTCTCGGCGTAGCGCAACATTTCTTCCTTCAGGTGATTTTTTACCGCAGAGAAATTGCCCTTTAAGATGTTTTTGATCTGCTCAATTTTCCGGTTATAGGACTCCTCTGATTCCAGGGCAATGCAGGGTGCTGCGCAGTTTTTAATATGGTACTCCAGGCAAGGTTTGAACTTGTTGTTGCGGATATTTTCCTCCGAGAGATTGAGCTGGCAGGTACGGAGCTGGA
This sequence comes from Chitinophagales bacterium, assembly GCA_017303475.1. GTDB lineage: Bacteria > Bacteroidota > Bacteroidia > Chitinophagales > Saprospiraceae > M3007. The sequence continues at coordinate 169,838 of JAFLBO010000011.1, read as the reverse complement.
AGAGCTTGCGGATGAGTTCCGCAATTTGTTCTACTTTGAACTTTTGCAGGTAGGGGCCAAAGTAAGTGGAGCCGTCTTTAAAGGTCTTTCTGCTGAGAAAAACCCTTGGAAACCGTTCTTTTTTGATACAAATGTAGATGAGCGGCGATTTCTCATCCTTGAGCATCACATTATACTTTGGCTGATGCTTTTTAATGAGGGTGTTTTCCAGCAGGAGAGCATCATGTTCGGTTTCTACAATGGTAAACTCAATGTGATGGGCATGCCGAACCAGCACCTTGGTTTTAGCCAGCTGGTGTTTTTTATCTCCGAAATAGGAAGAAAGCCGATTACGCAGGTTTTTGGCTTTGCCAACATACAGGATGGTTCCTTCGGCATCTATATATTTATAAATGCCGGGATCGGTGGGTATCGTAGGGGCGAAAAGTTTAAAATCTTCTGTTGTCATAAGCGCAGGGGCAAAACTATATCAAGCATCGTACATTTGTTCCATTGCATCTGTCTGTGTGGTCTAAAAAACTTGGTTACATGAGTCGAATTCGTTTTACACTTTCCTTTCTCATTATTGGATTTTTCGCTTTTCAGCTTTCGGGTCAATGCCCGATTACGGTGAATGCCGGAGAGGATGTATATCTGTGTCCGCCGCTTTCTCCGGTGCAATTACAGGGAGATATATCAGGAGATTATCTCAGTTTTAACTGGTCGCCCATGACTGGTATGGTTGGCGGGAGTACCCTTAACCCGACGGTTACGGTGACCCAAACCACCAGTTATGTATTAACCGGTATCGCTGCGGATTTTTCCAATAATTTGATTCAAAATGGCGATTTTGAAGGAGGGAACTCGGGTTTTACCAGTGATTACGGATTTAGTCCGGGCGATTTGGTTCCGGAAGGTTTGTACGATGTAATCGACAATCCGCAGGCCGATCACCCGGGTTTTGCTCCTTGCGACGACCACACTTCAGGTGATGGGAATATGATGGTAGTTAACGGTGCCGGAACACCCAATCAGGATGTATGGTGCCAAACGGTGAACGTAATGCCCAATACGAATTACGTGTTTTCTGCCTGGGTTACCTCGGTGGTAGCCTCATCACCGGCTTTGCTTCAGTTTAATATTAATGGTTCTCCATTAGGGCCGATCTTTAATGCACCCGGTTCAAATTGCGTTTGGCAAAATTATTTTCAGATTTGGAACAGCGGTGGCAACAGCACTGCCACTATTTGTATTGTAAACCAAAATACCAACCTGGGAGGCAATGATTTTGCGCTGGATGATCTCTTTTTTAATGCTACTTGTTCTGTAACTGACACAGTTAAAGTGAATGTGGTAAACGTGAATGCGGTGGCCGCCCCTTCCATAGTAACGATACCCTGTGAGGGAGCAACCGTGCAACTTTCAGGCAATGGTTCCAGTACCGGACCAAATGTGGAATATGAATGGACCACAGGGAATGGAAACATCGTTTCTGGCGCAAATACACTTACTCCAACAGTAGATGCGCCGGGTGAGTATACACTTACCGTGTCTTATGTTGTAAATGGCAACGTTATTTGCTCAAAAACCGCCACAGTGAATGTGGTTCTGAATCCCAATCCTTTGTCTGCCTGGATCTCCCCGGTCCAGCCTCTGGGTTGTGGATCCCCCACCAGCCTCATCATTGGAAATACCAATCAGGCTGCTTTTGCTATTTATGAGTGGTCAACGATTGATGGCAATATATTAGGAAGTACCAATCAAAAGAATATCACTGTCGACGAGGTGGGAACTTACACCTTGATAGTAACCAATTCTGTAACCGGATGTACGGCCAGTACAGAAGTTACGGTTATTCAGGCAATCAATCCGCCTACTTCGATTGCTACATCCAATGGCATTATTACCTGCGTAAATGATTCTGTGCCGCTATTTGGCACAGGAAGTAGTTCCGGGCCGAATTTTACCTATAACTGGACCACCGTTGGCGGGCAGATAACGGGTCCGACCAACAGCCTAAATACCAGCGCTGGCGCTGGCGGGACCTATATTCTAAACGTTACCAATATCAGCAATAATTGTATCACCAGCGATACGGTGGTAGTGCCTTCCAACACTACTCCACCTACCGTAGTGGGTACATTGCCTCCACAATTATCATGTGATCCGAATCAGGATACCATTTCCATTTTTATCAACGTGGGGCCACCGGCATTTGTACTGATCAACTGGACAACTTCCGATGGGCATATTGTTTCAGGGCAATATACACCGGCGCCGCAGGCCGATCAGCCGGGTACTTATGCTGTTTCAGTGTTTGATCCGGCCAATGGTTGTTACAATTTCGACACCTCACAGGTGCATGCTAATTTTACTATTCCCATTGCCCAAATTTTGCCGGCAGATACCATTACCTGTCAATCGCCGAGCATTGAACTGGAAGGTAGCGGCTCCAGTGTGGGTAATAATTTTTCCATTCAATGGAATGCCCAAAATGGGGGCAACATCGTGAGTGGAGATAACACCCTGAACCCCACAGTGAATGCTGCGGGCGATTATTGGCTGATTTTGCGCGACAGTGTCAGCCTTTGTGCCGATACGGCGATGGTGAGTGTGCAGGCAGATACCAATGTGGTTGTAGCCATTGCCAATGCCCCCGATACCCTTACCTGTGTGGTGGATCAGGTAAACCTGAATACGATTGGCTCCAGCAATTCCGGAAATTTAAACTATCAATGGACTACGGTGGATGGCAATTTTGTGAATGGCCAAAACTCACCCAATCCAACGGTGGATGCTCCAGGGACCTATCAGCTATTGCTCACAAATCTGAGCAACGGTTGTTCTGCCATAGATCTGGCTGTGGTAGCTGCCAATACTGGCGCGCCGCCCATTTCAGTTCAAACGCCTGGGTTCCTTACCTGCACCCAACAAAATACGCTAATCCAGGGACAAAATGGCAGCGTGGGTAACTTCCTGTATCAATGGACAGCCTCCAATGGCGGAAATATTGTGAGTGGCGATACCACTTTGCAACCAGTGGTTGATCAACCTGGTTTGTATACACTTGTTGCCACTAATCTGAGCAACGGATGTACTGCCACACAGGCCACAAACGTACAGCTTGACAATACGTCGCCCACTATTGTTATCGCATCCCCGGGCCTGTTAACCTGCACTGGTTTATCTCAAACATTATCGGCAACAGGGTCTTCTGCCGGGCCGGAATTTTCCTACAGCTGGACCACTCCGGATGGAAACATACAAAGTGGCGGCAGTACACTTAATCCGGTGGTGAATGAGCCGGGAACCTACACGCTTCAAATTGTTAATGCGAACAATGGATGTGTCAATACCTCAACGGTCCTGGTACTTCAGGATACGGTTGCTCCGGCGGCACTTGTATTGTCATCTCCAGATACGCTCACTTGCCTGAGTACCCAGCTTGAGCTGATCGGTGATGGAACCGGAACAGGAGTTTGGTCCACCCAAAATGGTAATATCCTGTTTACATCCGGGTTTTCTGCCCAGGTTGATGCGCCTGGTTTGTACTTGCTTACCACCACTGATCCGAATAATGGCTGTACGGCCACCAGCAGTGTAGTGATTTCTGAAAATATCCAGATACCTGGATTGACCATTGCGCCTCCTGCAGCACTTACTTGTCTGGTCAATACAATTCCGGTAAATGCAACAGGTTCAGGGCAATCTCTGCAATACAACTGGCAAACCGTTGGAGGGAATATACTGTCTGGCCAAAATAGCCCGGGCATTGTGGTAGATGCTCCAGGGCAATATACAGTGACAGTTACAGATGGTCAGAATGGTTGTACCCTAACGGCCGCAGTCAATGTTGCAGAGGATGTGAATTTGCCGGTGATCCAGATTGTACCACCTGCCACTATTACCTGCGATGAACCCATGATTACGGTTCAGGGACAAAACCTTTCACTGCCAGGTAATTTTTCGTATTCCTGGACAGCATCCGGTGGCGCCAATATTGTGTCTGGCGCCAACTCTTTATCGCCCGTGATTGATGCCGGTGGGGTAGTAACTTTCTCCTGTTTCAATGTGGATAATGGTTGTTCTTCCACTCAAACCGTGAATATTGCCCAAAATACAGTGTCGCCTTTGGCAGATGCTGGTTTGAACGACACGCTGAGTTGTTTAAACAACGCGCTGGTGATCCAGGGAAGCGGATCCGGAGCTCCGGGATTGATTTACAGCTGGACAACCTCCGGTGGCGGCAATATACTTTCCGGGGGAAATACCCCAACGCCTTCGGTGAATCAGGCGGGTATCTATACATTGACAGTCGAAAATCCGGCCAATGGCTGTATTGCCACTGATCAGGTGCAGATTTTCAATGATTTGAATGCACCGGTGTCTAATGCCGGCACAGCAGCCACTTTAACATGTTCGGTGCTGCAAACTACTTTAAATGGCAGTGCCAGCACCGGTCAGGGGTTTTCTTATCAATGGACAGCCTCTAATGGTGGGAACATCGTGAATGGAGCCAATACCTTGACACCATTAGTGAACGAGCCCGGGGTGTATACCCTGGCTGTAACCAACGCTGCCAATGGTTGTGTGGCAACCAGCAGCGTAACTGTGCCGGAAAATGTAACGCCTCCTGCAGTTGAAGCAGGCACAGCCAATAACCTTACATGTGCAGTACAATCACTTTCGCTGGCAGGTTCAACTACTGGTGGACCTGCTACTTATTTATGGACAACCACCAATGGTAATCTGGTTAACGGGGCCAACACCCTATCACCTCAGGTCAATCAAACCGGCATTTACACCCTTACAGCTACCCTGAACAGCAATGGCTGTACAGCCAGCGATGTTGTAGAAGTAGGTATTGATACACTGGCGCCAGGGTTTATGATACAGTCGCCCGGAATACTTACCTGTACGGTACAGAGTACCACTTTGCAGGGGCAGGTGCAGCAGCCTGGCGCCGGCAATTTCACCGCGATCTGGAGCACGGCAGATGGTAATATTGTGAGTGGCTCCAGCACGCTTACGCCAAGTGTAGACGAGCCGGGCGCTTATGTGCTTGCCATTACCAGTGCATTAAACGGATGCTTGGCGCAGCAGGTAGTTCAGGTTCAGGAAGATGTTATGCCTCCGATAGCTGTTGCTGCTCCCGGCGGCAATCTCACTTGTACCATTCAAAGCCTGAGTCTGAGTGGAACGGGGTCTTCCACTGGCAGTAACATGGCATATCAATGGACGGCTTCCAATGGTGGAACCATTCTGAGCGGCGCAAATACCCTTTCGCCGGTAGTTGGCAGCACCGGCACTTATACACTTACGGTTATCAATAATACCAATGGTTGTGAGTCCAATACAAGCACTGATGTTGGCAGCAATACTGTATTGCCCATTGCAGCCATTGCTTCTCCCCAAACCCTAACCTGTGTACAAACCACTGTTGTGCTTGATGGATCGGGTTCAAGTCAGGGTGCTTCTTACCAGGCTAACTGGGCTACTTCCGGGGGAAATATTGTTTCCGGGCAAGGTACCTATATGCCTACCGTTAATGAACCAGGCAATTACCTTCTCACTGTGACCAACACAGACAATGGGTGTGAGCAAACAGCACAGATTCTGGTTCAGGAAAATATCAACACGCCAGGCGCATTGATTTTGCCGGCAGCACCGCTGCATTGCAACAAAATGGAAATATTCCTGCTGGGTTCCAGTCCAACCATTGGCCCTATGCAATATTCCTGGACGGCAACAAATGGTGGCAATATCCTGACTGGAGATAACACCCCTACACCAATGGTGAATGCAGCCGGCAGTTACACTTTGCGTATTGTAAATCCGGATAACGGGTGTCAATCAGAAACAACTCTTGTATTGGAGTCCATTCCAGATCCTGTATTTGTACCTGCTGTGGTGCAACCTAATTGCTTTATTACCACGGGTTTATTGAATTTTGGACAAGTGAGCGGGGGACTGCAGCCATACCGTTATTCCATTGACGGTGGAATAAACTATTCAGACCAAACAGCCTATTCAAGCCTGCCTCAAGGCGCGTATGGTATGGTAGTAGAGGATGCAAATGGTTGTAAAACGGAAGTAGATGTGGCTATTCTGCAGCCCTTTGTCCCGGTGCTTGACATTGCCGACATTCAGAAAATAGATCAGGGCGACTCAATACAATTGGCGCCAATCACCAATATTCCAAATGGCCAGATTGCTTCCTGGAAGTGGACTCCGGCGGAGGATTTGTCTTGCGATGACTGTGCTAACCCTTGGGCCAAACCTCTGTTCAGCAGGCATTATACAGTCAGGGTGGAGGATGAAGACGGCTGTGCCGCAGAGGAGCGGATTTTAGTGCAGGTAAGTCGGAAACGCCATATTTACCCTCCCAACGTATTTACCCCCAACCAGGATGGTGAAAATGACTACTTTACCTTGTATGCCAAAGGCGTGGTGGAAATCCGAAAGCTGGCGGTATTTGATCGTTGGGGCGAGCAGCTTTTTGTTCGGGAGAATTTTCAACCTAATGATGAAAGTCTGGGCTGGGATGGCAGTTTTAATGGAGAGCCGATGAATCCCGGGGTTTATGTCTGGTATGCCGAAGTGGTCTTTGTGGATGGAGAAAGTGAGGTGCTTTACGGCGACGTGACCATTTTGAGGTAAAAAAAATAGCCGCTCCGTGGGGGGACGGAACGGCTTGCTTTTTGGACTTTACAATCGGTAAGAAAAGTTGGGTAGAATCGGTTTTTAGAAAAATCGGTATTCGGGAGTGTGTGTATGTGTTTCCCAGGTTTTGATATTTATACGGGCATAGGAACATTGGTCACAATTGTTTTTAAAAAAAAATGAAAAAAGCGCGATGGGCATGTGCCTACTCGCGCTTTTCCTCTTTTTTTGCCAAAAATTATCTGCTCAATATGTCAACTGCCCTTTTTCGTCAGGTAGCGGAAAGCCGCTGGTTTAACCAATTGATTTTAGGCGTCATTCTGGCTGCGGGAATCCTGGTAGGAATTGAAACCTACCACACTGAAAGTTCGCCATGGCACAATTTGCTGGAAAGTGCGGATCTGCTCATTTTATTGATTTTTACGGTAGAATTTCTGGTTAAAGTATTGGCCGAAGGCGCCAAGCCCTGGAATTATTTTCGCGACCCCTGGAATATATTTGATTTTGTGATTGTGGCGGTATGCTGGTTGGCGCATGTGTTGCCAGAGATCAATGCGGGATTTGTAGCTGTGATACGATTGGCCAGGGTACTACGGGTGTTGCGATTGGTTCAGGCTTTGCCGCAATTGAAGATGCTGATCAATGCTATGTTGAAGAGTATCCCGAGCATGGGTTATGTAGGTATTCTGTTGTTGTTGCTTTACTATATCTATGGCGCCATGGGTGTGTTCATTTTTAGTAAAAATGATCCGTTTCACTTTGGCTCACTGGGTACCGCTATGTTGTCGTTATTCCGGGTGAGTACTCTGGAAGGTTGGTCGGAAATCATGTATGTGAATATGTTTGGTTGCAACGACCCTAAATGGGGCTACGGACCGGAGTCGGGATGTATTACGCCAGAGAGTCACGGAATGTCGGCGGTGGTTTACTTTGTATCTTTTGTGTTGTTTGGCACCATGATCGTTCTGAACTTATTCATTGGTGTTATCATGAATGCCATGGACGAGGTCCGCAAGGAGCATGAAGTAGAAGACCGTTTAGCGCGCAAAGAGGCGGGAACACATCATTTGGAGGATGATATTGCAGAATTGCATACCCAGTTGGACGCCATCAAGGAACAGCTGGATGTAATTGCCTATAAGTTGAAAAAATAGGTCCGGAGGAGGTTATTTTTGAATCTTCTCGCCTTTTTTATTGATGTAGAAGAAGTTTTTGCCGTCGGTGCTCACATAGGCTTTCCCATCAGAAAAACCTTTGGCAGCAGCATAGCAGCAGAGAATTTCTTTGGTGCGTACATTTCGGAAAGCATAATTGTTTCCCATATAACCCAGCTCCATATCATCGTAGATAGCGCTTTTGGCAAAGCTGCGGAATTTCTGATCTGGCGTAGCCAATGTTTCAGTAGGTTGGGTTTTGGGTTCAGTTGAAGGTTTGGGAACAACAGGGTTGGTATTTTTTTGAGGTTGGGATTTGCTTTTGGATACCGGTTTTTGTGTCGTGGGCTGAGTCTTTGCTGTTTGTTGGGATGTGGTATCGGCGGGGCGGGGTGGAAGGGTAGTGTTGGTTTCGGGTGTTTTCGCGGGTGCATTCGTTTCCGGCTGAACGTCGGATCTGAAATACCAGATGGCTCCGAATGCAGCACCCAAAACCAGCACAATTACAACCGGCAGTAGCAAGAATTTTTGTTTGGCAGAGGAGGCGTCTTTTTCAAAAGTTTTCTCTGAAAATCCGGCTTTTTCCAGGGCTTCGGTAGTCCAGGTTTCCGGGATGCTATGAACCCAATCCAACAGAGCAAGGTTGATGCGCGCGCGTTCAGGCCGGAAATCATCTAAACTGATGGTTCCGGCGTGGTAATCGTCCATGAGGTTGTGAAACTGTCCTGATTGTTGTACTACGGTGGCATTAGCCACAGCATCCTGATAATACCGGCAGAGTATCATGCCGGCTTCCAGAGCGGCTTCCAGTTTGCCTTTGGCAAGCAGTTGTTCCAGGTAAATACGGGCAGAAGACATAAAACCAGAAGATAACGGGCGAAAATAGGAATTATATCATTGTCAGGTACCAGAGATTGGCTTCCAACCACCGAGCGTAAAAACAATAACCGAACATATGACTTTCAGCATGGCGAAATTGGAGGATGGTCCGGATATTTTGGACATCTACAGGCATTATGTGTTGAACACTGCCATAACATTTGAATATGAGCCTCCTTCTCTGATGGAGATGGAAAACAGAATGAAAAATATTCAGGCTAAGTATCCATATGTGGTGGCCAGGGAAGGTAACAGGATTGCTGGTTACGCTTATGCTTCGGATTTCAGAACCAGGGCCGCCTATCAGTGGTCGCCTGAAAGCACCATTTACCTGCATCCCTCTTGTTGTGGCAAGGGTATAGGTAAATTGCTATATCAAAAACTATTTGATGTTCTTGCCTGGCAAGGCTATTACAATGTTTTTGCCGGAATAGCGCTTCCTAATGAAGCAAGTGTAGCCTTGCATCAGAAACTTGGTTTTCGGGAGGTTGGCGTATATGAAAAGATTGGTTACAAGTTTGGCAAGTGGCATAGTACCCAGTGGTTTCAGTTGGTCTTAAAACCCCACGCGGAGAACCCGGCCAGCCCAAGAATCCCAGATTGGGCAAATTTTACCATCTAACAAATAAAAAAACCGCCCGGCGGGAAACCGGGCGGCACAACACAACCTAAATGATGCGTACTTCGGATTAATCCACGGTAATCTGTTTGCCAGGTTCTTCTTCGGCTTTTTTCTTTGGCAGGGTTACCTTCAAAATGCCATCGGCATACTGGGCCGAAATGACCTCCTTTTTATATGTTTTAATTTGTAATACAAAGGTCTACGGAGGCGCCATTGATGGAAATGATCTCCGTCAAAACACAGGATGATTTCAGTAGGTGACCAAAATCACCCCCGTTCCGAACCCCCATCATCAGCCACATTATGCAGGTTGCGGCACCTTGCAGCAGAATTTAAACCTGATACACCATGATTAAAGAAGTTACTGGCGACATTTTATTGTCTAAAGCCCAAGCTATAGCCCATGGCATTGCCCCGCATGATCACTTTGAAAACGGTTTAGCCCTGAGTTTACGGCAGGACTTCCCCTCCATGGTGAAAGATTTTCGCCATTGGTGTCATCAACAGAACCCTAAACCCGGCACTGCCTGGATATGGAGTGGAGCTGAAGGAAAACGGATCGTTAATCTGCTCACTCAGGATCCCTCTACGGGGCACGGCGGTCATGCCGGTCATGCTACCCTGCAGCATGTAGGGCATGCACTGAAGGATCTGAAAAAAATCATCCAGGAGGAAGGCTTGAAATCAGTGGCTTTGCCACGCCTGGCTACAGGGGTTGGGGGCTTGAAATGGGAGGATGTTAAACCCTTGATTTACAGTAATCTGGGCGATGTAAATGCCAATATTTACGTATACGCAACCTTTGCCAAAGGGCAGGCTGCGGATGAATAATCCATTTCACACCTAAAACTCGTAGACGATGCAATTCGGCTCTATCTTTCCTTCCCTGGTATATGGTCAGACCACAAGGCTACTACGCTGGGCTATTGGGATTAATTACTTTTGGTTCGGCATTTTAAAATTTTTTCATGGCCTGAGTCCGGCAGAAAACCTGGCCAAGGACACCATCCGGGTCCTGACTTTCGGGGTCATACCTGATGAAGTTAACCTGCTTTTGCTGGCCATCTGGGAAGTAGGGATAGGTGTAATATTCCTGAGCGGCAGGTTCATACGTTTTGGCGCTCAGGCTTCTATATTGCACATGATTTTCACATTCATGCCCCTGTTCTTTTTCCCAGATGTATCGTTTTCTCACGCACCGTACGGTTTCACCATCGTGGGGCAATACATTGTGAAAAACCTGGTGTTTTTGGCCGCACTTCTGATTATTCTGAAGGAAGAAAAATCCTGATTGCATTTCGTGAAAATAAGACTTACCAAATTGTTTACTTTTGAAATGGCACACGCCCTGCCGGGATACGACGGGGCGTGTCGCCATATTCATGGGCATTCTTTCCAGCTTGAAGTATGTGTGAGAGGAATTCCTTTGCAACAGGACGGCCATGCGAAAAACGGCATGGTTATGGATTTTAAACAACTCAAAGAACTGGTTCAGGAGGCTTTTGTACGGCATTATGATCATGCCCTGGTACTACCTGAAACCGTTGATGCCGGGGTACGCCATGCTATGGATACACATTTTGGTAAGGTAATCTGTTTGCCTTTTCAGCCTACCTGCGAAAATATGATAGGTCTACTTGTGCAATCTGTTACTCCGGCCCTACCTCCCGGGATTGAACTTTGGCGTGTCAAACTCTCCGAAACAGCTTCATCATACGCAGAATGGTATGCTGAAGATTAGTCCCCTTTCCCCATTTGCAAAGGCATGGCAACACCACATATAGAGGCCAAAAGAGGCGACATTGCAGAAACCATTTTATTGCCGGGAGATCCCCTGCGGGCCCGACAGATTGCTATGGAGCTACTCACAGACGCGCAACCTTTTAACCAGGTGCGTAATATGCTGGGCTTCACCGGGTATTACCAGGGCAAACGTGTTTCGGTAATGGGTACAGGCATGGGAATGCCCTCCATGGGGATATATTCCAGCGAATTGATTCAGTTTTACGGTGTTAAGCAACTGATTCGCATCGGTACGGCAGGAGCGCTTCAGGGCCATTTACATATTCGGGATGTAGTGTTGGCTCAGGCCGCATCTACGGACTCCAATTACCCATCGCAATTTGGGCTTTCCGGACATATATCTGCCACCCCTGATTTTTCGCTTTTACGTCAGGCCGCTCTTTTAGCGGAAAAAATGGGCATTCAGTACCATGCCGGCACCGTGGTAAGTTCGGATGTATTTTATCACATGGACCCGGATCAATGGAAAAAATGGCAAAAAACAGGCGCTTTATGCATTGAAATGGAGGCTTATGCCCTGTATCAAAACGCCAGAATGGGCGGCGTAAAGGCTTTGGCCATGAATGTTATATCAGATTCGCTGGTTACAGGCGAACAGTTGTCGGCTGCCGAACGGCAGGATTCATTCCGGGATTTAGCCCGGATTGCACTTGAATTGATAGATTATGAAGGCTCAAGCAGCTAAAATTGAATTACTCTCGCCTGCAGGCTCCTTTGAAGCATTAATGGCTGCCATCAAGGCGGGCTGTAATGCGGTGTATTTTGGTGTGGAACAATTGAATATGCGGGCGCGTTCCAGCAACAATTTCACTTTGGATGATTTGCGAAAAGTGGCCGAAATAGGCAAGGAATATGGTATAAACACCTATTTGGCGCTAAATACCGTGCTGTATGATCACGACATCAGTTTGATGAAACGAATCATACTGGCTGTCAAGGAAAGCGGGATTACGGCCATCATTGCTTCGGATCATGCCGCCATTCATTTCGCGCATAAACAAGGGGTTAAGGTGCATATTTCCACACAGGTAAACGTATCTAACATTGATACCGTAGCGTTTTATGCCACCTATGCCGATACGATTGTGCTGGCCCGGGAATTGAGCCTGAAACAGGTAGCAGATATTACCCGCGACATTAAACGGCGACAAATAACCGGGCCCTCCGGAGAACTGGTGCGTGTTGAAATTTTTGCTCACGGAGCACTTTGTATGGCTATTTCTGGAAAATGCTACCTCAGTTTGCACTCCAATTTTGCCTCCGCTAACAGGGGCGCTTGTATTCAAAATTGCCGCAAAAGCTATGTCGTGATGGATAAAGACGATGGCGTTGAATTTGAGGTAGACAATGAATACATCATGTCGGCCAAAGATTTGTGTACCATTGATTTTCTCGATAAAATCCTGGATGCGGGGGTTTCTGTATTGAAAATTGAAGGAAGAGGGCGTTCGGCAGATTATGTGTTTACAGTAACTCAGTGTTATCGGGAAGCCATTGATGCATATAGTGCCGGGAGGGTAACACCCGAAAAGGTAGAAGACTGGAAAGCCCGATTGGCTACGGTGTACAACCGGGGTTTTTGGGATGGATACTATCTGGGCAAAAAAATGGGTGAGTGGAATGATTCCTATGGCTCAAAAGCCACTACGGTGAAAGTGTATATCGGGAGGGGGGTGAAATATTTTGATAAAGCATCGGTGGGCGAATTCCGTTTGGAAAGCAGTCAATTGGCAATAGGCGATCAGATAATGATCACAGGTCCTACAACAGGATATGTAGAAACAACGGTAACAGCGTTGCGTATAGACGGCCAGCCAGCGGAAAAAGCAGTAAAAGGAGAGGTGTTTACGCTGCCCCTTGAGGAAAGAATCCGGCCTTCTGACAAACTGTATAAAATTTTGCCTGCCTGATATGGTGCAGATCATTCAGCAACGGGAAAAATGTATTGGCTGCAATGCCTGCGTAGAAGCGGCAGACTACCGCTGGCGGGTATCCCGTCGCGATGGCAAGTGTACCTTGGTGAATGGGGTAGACAAGCGCGGTTTTTACCGGGTAATAGTAGACGATCATGAATATGAGGATAACCTTCAGGCTGCGCGTAATTGTCCGGTAAAGATTATTCAGGTGCAAAAGATATAAGTTTTCACCGCAGAGGCGGAGAGGCGCGGAGGTCTTCAAACTGAGAGTCTCAATCAAAATGAGACTCTCAGTTTGAAGACCTCCGCGCCTCTCCGCCTCTGCGGTAAAAAACGCGCCGCAACTGACAAAGGTCTCCTGGGCAGGTAACCCAAATCATCAACCAACATGGTGTAGAGGCCTAACCTTTGAGGTCTCAAAGGGCTGCGCCCTGTTCAACTAAACACCATGCAATTCAAGACGATTATTGAGCCGTTTCGTATTAAAACGGTGGAGCGCATCCGGCTGACTACCCCGGAAGAAAGGGCGCAATTTCTCCAAAATGCCCACTATAACCCATTTTTACTCCATTCCAGTGAGGTAATCATAGACTTGCTCACAGATAGCGGCACTTCTGCTATGAGCAGCGAGCAATGGGCCGGCATTATGCGCGGCGATGAAAGTTATGCCGGCGCATCCAGTTGGTTGCGTATGGAAAAGGCCGTGCAGGATTTAACAGGCTATCCATACATTCTGCCTACCCACCAGGGCCGGGCGGCGGAGCACCTGCTGTACACGCGTATAGGCGGACCGGGCAAAGTGTTCCTCAGCAACACCCATTTTGATACTACCAGAGCCAATATTGAGTTCTCGGGCGCCAAAGCCATTGATTGCCCAATTCAGGAAAATGCTGATCCATCGCTTGAGCATCCGTTTAAAGGGAATTTGGATCTGGAAATGCTTGAAGCGCAGATTCAAATCCATGGCAAAGAAACTATTGCTGCTGTTATCCTAACAGTTACCAACAACAGCGGCGGCGGACAGCCTGTAAGTATGGAAAATGCCCGCGCTGTTTCTGGTATTTGCCGAAAATATGGTATTCGGTTTATCCTCGATGCTTGTCGGGTTGCAGAAAATGCCTGGTATATCAAACATCGCGAGGCCGGCTTTGCGGATAAAACATACCGGCAAATAGCCCAGGAAATGTTTGGTTTGGCAGACGGCTGCATCATGAGCGCTAAAAAAGATGCCTTGGTGAATATGGGTGGTTTCCTGGCACTGAACGATTTGGACCTGGCCGTTCAATGTCGCACCGTACTGATTGTAACCGAAGGTTTCTCTACTTACGGTGGTTTGTCGGGTCGCGATATGGAGGCCATAGCTATTGGACTGGAAGAGGTGTTTGAGCCGGATTACCTGAATTACCGCATCAAAAGCACGGCCTATCTGGCCGATAAACTTCATGCACTGGGCATCCCTATCATGCGTCCGGCGGGCGGGCATGCGGTATATGTAGACGCGCGTGCTTTTTACCCCAATATCCCGTTAGACCAGTACCCTGGGCAGGTAATGGCCTGTGAATTGTATAAACTGGGCGGTATTCGCTGTTGTGAAATTGGTTCTGTCATGTTTGGCAAATACGATGAAACCGGCAAGCTCATTCCGGCCACCATGGACCTTGTTCGACTAGCCATCCCACGCCGGGTATATACCCAAAGTCACCTGGACTATGTAGCCGAAGCCTTCGGCGAACTGGCCAAATACCGTGATCAGAAAACCGGATATAAAATTGTCTACGAACCGCCTTTTTTAAGGCATTTTACTGCCAGGTTTGAGTGTGCCAGTGTGTGAGTGTTTGAGTGTTTGAGTTTGCGAGTGTGCGAGTTGGCGTTCAGTTGGGGGGTATGAATGCTGACGCCAATTGAAATGAGCGGGAGAGATAGTTCCCAAAATGATTATTAACTCAAAATGCCATTCAAGCACACAAGCAAAGATTCAGCATATTCAGGGAAGATTATTCCTCAAAGGCGTCAGCCTTCCAAAATATTCAACCGAACGCCAACTCGCACACTCAAACACTCGCACACTCAAACACTCGCACACTCAAACACTCGCACACTCAAACACTCGCACACTCAAACACTCAAACACTCAAACACTCAAAATGTCTTTACTCGAAAAATACGATATCCCGGCGCCGCGCTATACCAGTTATCCTACTGTTCCGTATTGGGAAACAGATCAAATGGAGGAACGGGATTGGATGCGTGAGGTAGTCAGGGTTTTTGAAAAGGATCGCAGGTTGAGCCTTTATATTCACCTGCCGTTTTGTGAAAAACTGTGTACGTATTGCGGCTGCAACAAACATATTACCCGCAATCATGCGGTGGAATCGCCCTATATCCAATCGGTGCTGGCAGAGTGGACCATGTATTTGGAACATTTCCCTGAAAAACCAGTGCTGACAGAGTTGCACCTGGGGGGCGGCACGCCCACTTTTTTCCATCCTGAGAATTTGAAACATCTGGTGGAAGGGATTCTGGGGACTGTTGAGATTGCTGAGGATCACGAATTCAGTTTTGAAGCGCATCCTGCCAGTACCACCCGGGAACATCTGGAAACACTGTACAATCTGGGTTTCCGACGTATCAGTATTGGTGTGCAGGATGTGGATGAGCATATTTTGCGGGTTATCAATCGTTTTCAAACCATTGAAGAGGTCAACTTTGTTACAGAAACGGCCCGGGCCCTGGGCTATCACTCAGTGAACATGGACCTGATTTTTGGATTGCCATTTCAGAAACAGGAACATATTATCCATACCATGTCGCATATCCGCCAGTGGATGCCGGATCGGATAGCTTTTTACAGTTATGCACATGTGCCCTGGCTGAAAAACGGACAGCGGGCTTTTGATGAAAATGATCTGCCGGATACGGTTTCCAAACGCGCTTTGTACGAAACTGGTAAACGAATGCTGGAGGAACTGGGCTATCATGATGTGGGTATGGACCATTTTTCCCTGAGCACCGACGCTTTGTATCAATCTGCAGAAACCGGTCAGTTGCACCGCAATTTTATGGGCTATACACCCTTGTTTACTCCATTGAGCATTGGGTTGGGGGCTTCTGCTATTGGCGACACCTTTACGGCATTTGCCCAAAACATTAAAACAGTATCTGAGTACGAAGCTGCGGTGGCGGCGGGCAGTTTGCCTTTGCAGCGCGGGCATTTGCTGACACAAGAGGACCAATGGAACCGCCAGCATATCCTGAACCTCATGTGCCGATACAGGACTGCCTGGTTAGCCGATGATCCGAGGGATTTAATTTTGGCTCGTTTAACAGAGCCTGTTGCCGATGGGTTGGTGGTGGTAGGGCCGGAGGGGGTACAAGTGACGGAACAGGGCAAGGGATTTTTACGCAATATCTGTTTGGCTTTTGATGCGCGTTATTGGAGCAAGGTTCCCAGTGGCAAAGTGTTCAGCCAGGCTGTTTAAGCAATCGAAAATGTTGATCTTAATTGCAGGATTGCCGGGTACAGGCAAAACCACCATTGCACGGGCTCTGTCGGCAATGATCGGGGCTATACACCTCAACAGCGACGTGCTGCGCAGTCAGCTGGGCTTGATGGGGCAATACACGGCAGAAGCCAAACAGCAGGTGTATGATGCCCTGCTTGACAGTGCCGGCGTCGCTCTTGCTGCAGGTAAAACGGTGATTGTGGACAGTACGTTTTATCAAAAAAGTATCCGGCAGCCGTTTGAACATTTGGCTAAAGTATGTGGCGTTCCGTTGCATTGGGTAGAAATACAAGCCAGTGAACGTACCTTGGAGGAGCGCTTGGGCAAACCACGGCCAGACAGCGAGGCAGATTATTCGGTTTATGAAAAGATAAGGGATCTGTTTGAACCCCTGCCTGAGGCACGGTTAGTTATCAATAGCGATAAGGAAACCCCGGAAAGTGCTGCAAAACTCATTCAGCAATATTGTCCATGAACAGGGAATTTGTACACGGGTTGGCGGCAAAAGGCCTTTTTCCAGGCCCTGCCACTGGTGTGTCTTTGCTGGAAACACATATTTCCTGGGTTGTTTTAACCGATCAATTTGCCTTTAAGCTTAAGAAGCCGACAAGGTTTGACTTTCTGGATTTCAGCACTCTTGCCCAACGTAAATATTTTTGTGAGGAAGAATTCCATTTGAATCGCAGGCTTGCGCCACAGATGTATATAGGAGTATTGCCGGTAACGGAGAAAGGCATTGGAGCAGAGGAGGGGGACGTGCTGGATTATGCGGTGCAAATGCATCGGATGGATAACCAGTTTGAGATGGATAAGATGCTATTGGATGGGCGTGTGACGGAGCAACACATGGCAGCACTAGCCACCTTGCTGGCAACATTTCATCAACGTCACCGTTTGTCGGCCAAACACGTCTACGAGCCAGATTCAGATATTCATGATTTTGCTGATTTGTTTGGGTTTAAGGATGATCTTTTTGCCCTTATGTGTCCGGATGCATCCTCCCTGCTGACATCCTGGGAAAAGGCGGTGCCTGCTTTCATTCAGGCTCAAATACCCCATCAGGCGCATCGGCTGGCA
Organism: Chitinophagales bacterium; assembly: GCA_017303475.1. Taxonomy (GTDB): domain Bacteria; phylum Bacteroidota; class Bacteroidia; order Chitinophagales; family Saprospiraceae; genus M3007. Next base: position 152,242 of record JAFLBO010000011.1, on the reverse strand, counting down.
AATGGTTTTTGGGTGGATGGTCATGGCGATTTACATTCCAGAAATATCTTTTTGCCGCCTGATAAAGCTCCGGTGGTGTTTGATTGTATAGAGTTCAATCCGCATTTGCGACAAATTGATGTGCTCAATGAGTTGGCCTTTTTATGCATGGATCTTGAGTTTTATGGCAGGGAGGATTTGGCAGAGGTATTTTTAGCATTCTATGCCCGGGAATGGTCATATTTTGAACGCCTGGAAGACGATGTATTATTTACTTATTTCAAAGCATATCGGGCCAACGTGAGGTTGAAAGTAGCCTTGTTGGGACTCAGGCAGCAGCCGGATGAAGCGCTTGCCCGAACAGCCAAATCTTATTGGGCCTTACTGCGACGATATATGCTGGATTTGGTCGGTTTTTGAGGCCGGGATGAGTGACTACAATTGGCGCGCGACATGACTTTCGTCATTCATTTCTTTAGAGCATTCGGCCGACCTTTACGCCAGAAATCAACGAAGCGTGATTATGGAAAACAATGCAGTTCAGTTTGATTACAGGGTGAAAGCGGTGCAGAAGGAAAACAGGATTTCCACTATTACCGCTGCTGAGGTTGAGACGCCTGTGGATTGTGCCACACCTCCGGAATTTCCGCATGGAATTGCAGGGGTTTGGTCGCCGGAGACCTTCTTTTTAGCGGCTGTAGCTGGTTGTTTTGTAAATACGTATCAGGCGCTGGCCGATCGGTTTAAAATGCAGCCGGTTTCCATTGAATGTGAGGCCAGTGGTACAGTAGCTCTGGTAGACGGCAAGTATAAATTTACCGGTGTAATGCTGAACCCAATCATTACAGTGGCCAGTTATGAGGATGAATCCAAAGCATTGACCATCATTGAAAAAGCGCACAAGTATTGCCTGATTTCTAACTCGATCAATTGTCCGGTATCTGTTTCGGAAAACGTGATGGTACTGGTATAAGATACAGCGTTTATGTAGTTTTTAGATCCATCCATTTCATTTCCAGGCTCGCGGGGTTTGTCCTGCGAGGCCTGGGAATGGGTGGGAACCTTCTTTGAAGGCCTGCAGGCAATTGTGTTTGCGGGCATTTTTTTTTGCCAAAACCCAGTTTCCTCTCATGCGATTGCTGCTTCTTTTTTTGCTGTTATTCTCTGGTTCAAACTTGCTGCATGGCCAGTTTGTTTGCTTTTCAGATTCTGCTACCATTTATACTTTTGAAGGTACCCAAGTACCGCCAATGGTAGGGGAAGCTTCCTTTTCATACGGTCATTATCGGGTTATTGTGGGTGGCAAGTTTCTGGATACAGACCATCCGGAGGACGAGGCTATATACAATTGCGATATGCTTGTGCTGGACCATGAAAAGCAAAAAACGTATGTATTACCCCTGAGTTATTTTCCACCTTTTATTGATGATCAGTTTGCCGGCATGAATTATGCCTTTACCATGGAAAATGATACAGCCTACATACTTGGCGGTTTTGGGTTTGATCTGGCTAAGGGGTATCAAACAACCTTTCCAACCTTTACCATTTTCCCAGTTAAAACACTGATAGACAGCGTTTTACAAATGAAAGACTATCTGGGGTTGTTTCAGGTGGTAGAGGACGATAAACGACTCGCCATTACAGAGGGAACCCTGGTGAAAATTGGAGATTATTTTCTGGTGTACAACGGAAGGGAAATTACCCCCATCGAAGACGAATATACGGATTGCCTGATGGTGAATGAATGGGATTTTCGGGGGCAGTTGCGCAAGTTTACGCTGAAAAAAACAGAAGGTTATCTGGAAGTAGATGAATACCAGATTTGCAATACCTCCAAGGTGTTTTACCAGTGTATGCCCGATACCTGGAAAAAAGAACCGGCCAGGGTGTATGAGCTGGATAAGCAGTAGTTTTACGATTGAATATACGTTTAATTACATTCGGAGTGCCCGCAATTTTTGCAATGCAGGCAGCCTTCCTGATACACCAATCCATTAGTATGGCAAGACGGGCAGGTATTGTGCGATGGCGTTGTACCATCTTGCACAAAACGACGCAAGGCACGTACCACACCATTTTTCCAATTATTCAGGGAGGCCGTTTCCAAATGAAGGTTATCTACCATTTCTACCACATAAGGTAAAGGCATACCATGACGTAATACGCCAGAAATCAAACGTGCATAATTCCAGAATTCCTTGTTGAAGGTTCTGGACAGACCTTCAATGGTAACTTTATAGCCGTCTTTGTCTACATACTGAAAATCGTATCGATTTCTACCGTTTTCTTTGATTTTCAATACTTTGCCGGAAGAAATTTTACTCAGAATACTAAAAGAGTCTTCTGCGCGACCTGTAAATATTTCATAAGGCCTACCATCATACAAGCCAATTACGGCTACCCACCTTTCATCGTTGTTCATAAAATTGACCACTGTAGCGTCCAGTGTTTGCGGACGTTTAGGCGCCACGGTTTCGGCGAAAGCGGCTTTGGTCTCTTCCTTTTTATGGCTGATCAAAACCCCGTCTCGTGAACCCTCCCGGTACACAGTCATACCTTTGCATCCGGATTGCCACCCTGTGAGGTATATCTTTTCTATCAACTCTTCCGTTGCTTCTTCCGGTACATTTACCGTTACACTAATGCTATGATCTACCCATCGTTGAACCCGGCCCTGTAATTGCACCTTGCTTATCCAATCAACATCGGCAGCACTGGCCCCGAACCAGGGAGACTGGGCAACGATTGGGGCAAGATCCTCTTCGGAAAGTACTTGTACGGAGGCGGGATCAAATCCTTTAGTTTTTAACCATTGGAGGAAAGGCGGGTGAAATACATGGTAGTCTTCCCAGGAATCGCCGGTGTCGTCAACAAAGGTTACCCGCACATTTTTATCGTTGGGATTTACCTTGCGTCTGCGTTGATAGGAAATGCGGAATACCGGTTCAAGGCCAGAGGTTGTTTGCGTCATCAGGCTTGTAGTCCCGGTTGGTGCAATAGTGAGGAGCGCAATATTCCGCCGCCCAAACTGAACCATGTCTTCATACAATCCAGGGTCTTCCGCTTTCAGTCGAAGAATAAAAGGATTTTGGGCTTCTTTTTCAGCATCGAAGATGGGGAATGCGCCCCGTTGTTTAGCCAAGGTGACTGAGCCCCGATAAACACTCAGTGCAAGTAATTTATGCAGATTTTCACAAAAATCCAACGATTTCGGTGAACCATAACGAATGCCCAATGCTGCCAGCATATCTCCCTCTGCGGTAATGCCGATACCTGTTCTTCGGCCCTGGATACATTTTTCCCGGATTTTCAACCAAAGTTGTCGTTCGGTCTGCTTGACGCTGGCTTCTTCCGGATCATGTCCGATTTTATCCAGTATACCATCAATTTTTTCCAGTTCCAGGTCAATGATATCATCCATCAATCGCTGTGCAAATTGTGCATGTTGCCGGAATAATTCTGTATTGAAACTAGCCTGAGGTGTGTATGGCTGCTCAACATAACTCAACAGATTAATAGCCAGCAACCGGCAGCTATCGTAAGGGCAAAGCGGAATTTCCCCGCATGGATTGGTGGAAATGGTGCGAAAGCCCTGGTCTGCATAACAATCTGGTACAGATTCGCGCTCAACAGTATCCCAAAACAAAACACCGGGTTCTGCACTTTTCCAGGCATTATGGACAATTTTTTTCCAGAGTTGTGCAGCGTCTATGCTGGTTTGAAACGTTGGATTCTGACTGTCTACAGGAAATTGTTGCAGATACGTTTCTCCGCCAGCTGCAGCGCGCATGAACGCATCATCCAGTCGAAGCGAAATATTGGCGCCAGTTACCTTGGTACGGTCCAGTTTGGCATCCACAAACTGAGCAGCATCCGGATGCCGAACCGAAAGGGTGAGCATCAGGGCCCCGCGGCGTCCATCCTGTGCTACCTCACGTGTAGAATTAGAATAACGTTCCATGAAAGGCAGTATGCCGGTACTGGTAAGCGCACTGTTCATTACCGGCATCCCGCTCGGACGCAGGTGTGAAAGATCATGACCTACACCGCCCCGACGTTTCATTAATTGTACCTGCTCTTCGTCAATTTTCATGATCCCGCCATAGGAGTCTGCATGACCTTCTAATCCTATTACAAAACAATTGGAAAGTGATACCACCTGAAACGGATTGCCAATACCTGCCATTGGACTCCCCTGTGGCACCAGGTATTTAAACCGGTCAAGTAGTTGAAGCACCACGGTTTCCGACAGAGGTTCGGGGTATTTGTTTTCTATACGGAGAATTTCTGCTGCTATCCGACGATGCATTTCACCGGGGTTTTGTTCATATATACGGCCAAAGGAATCCTTCAATGCATATTTATTGAGCCAAACACCAGCGGCAAGCGTGTCGCCTTCGAAGTATGCAGTAGCTGCAGAAAGCGCTTCTTCATGGGTAAAGGCCTGCCTGGTTGGTCCGATAGCCGGACCTTTGTTTGAATCGGAATTGGTTAGCATAGTTGTTTTGGTTTATGAGCAAATATAAGGAATTTGAAGGCTAGTGGTGAACCAACTTAGTTCTCAAAAAACTGAGGGTAGCTTTTGGTGCCTGATTTCGTTGATTATCGCTTATTATGTCCTGCATAACGCGCTCTAAACCCAAAATCATCTCCTCAGTTTTTCAGTAACTACATTGGTTCACCACTAGCCTGGGTGTTAATTTTTGAAAAAGTGTGGGCAACATTGCTGCTGCCCACAGATTAATAAAGCCTTCAAATATCCTGATCAGGCAATTAGCCTGAATTGCTTTTCTCGGGTATCCTGTCCTAAATCCGCTAGTGAGGTAGTTTCAAATTCATATTTCAAATTATTGCGGATATCCATCCAGTATGCGTGCATCGGACAAGGCTGACGTTCGCCACAGCCGGGCAATCCCAGCAGACATTTATCAAAAAAATCATCTCCTTCTAGGGCTCTGATGATTGCAGAGAGGGTGATTTCTTCCGGATTTTTAAAAAAGCCAACTCCGCCGTTGGGACCTCTGTAAGATTGCAGTATACCTTTTTGTGTAAGCACTTGCAGAATCTTGGTTAGAAAATGAAAGGATATATCCAACTCTTCCGACATATCCCGGATGTTAAAATACCCCTTGTTTTTTTGGTTGGAGGCCATGTAAAGTAAGGCGCGGAGACCATATTCTCCTGATTTTGAGATAACTTTCATAAGTCTGCCACTCATGGATTGGTTCGTCAGAATTGTGTAAAGGTATTCATTTATTTAAGATAAAATACTCTTTAATCTTAATTTTGCTTCATCATATAATTAACGTTAAAACGTTTCATCATGAATCCGTTAAAACAAACCATGTTTCCCTTGGCCATTGCAGAAAAGCCACTCACGGTTGGGGAAATGGTAGTAGCAGACTACCGAAAAGCAGAAGTATTCAGAAAATTTGGGATCGATTACTGCTGTGGAGGCAAAAAGCCCCTAGCCGATGTGTGCCGACAAAAACAACTGGATATTGAATCAGTGCAACAAGCCCTTGATGCAATAGATCAACAACCTGATGAACCACATCAGGATTTTGATGATTTACCACTTGACAGACTGGCTGACCACATTGAAAACCGGCATCATCAGTACGTGGAGGCTTCCTTACCTGTGCTCGATGAACTGACTGCCAAGGTGGCCCGGGTACACGGAGAACGGCATCCGGAACTGATGGATATTGCCCGCCATTACCTGGCAGTGGCGCAGGAGTTGCGTATGCACATGCACAAGGAAGAACGAATCCTTTTCCCATTTATTCGGCAAATGGAACAATCCCGCAGAACCGGCAGTCCAATGCCTGTTCCTGTATTTGGTTCTGTGGCAAATCCGATACACATGATGGAAGCAGAACACGAATCTGCAGGAGAAGCCATGGAAGCTATCAGATTGCTGAGCAATCAATATACGCCACCACAGGATGCCTGCACCTCTTACCGGGTGCTATTTGCCAAACTGCAGGAATTTGAACAGGATTTGCACCAGCATGTACACCTGGAAAACAACATCCTTTTCCCTAAAGCCATCTTGCTTGAGATGAACTAAATTTGGGTCATGGGTTTGGCGTATTTCATTTCCGTATTTATCCATTTCATGCTGGCAGCCTTCTGGATCGGCGGGATGTTGTTTTTACCATTGGTGATCCTCCCGGGTTTAAAACAACATCCCGATCGAATTAGGCTTCTTTACGTCACCGGACTGAAATTCCGATTTTACGGCTGGATGGCGCTAGGTGGGTTGTTTATTACTGGCTGGACCAATATGTATTTCAGAGGAATGGACATCTCTCTACAATTCTTTACCAATAATACGTATGGCAGGTGGATAGGTGTAAAATTGTTGCTGTTTGTTCTGATTTTGGGGATGAGTGCGGTGCATGATTTTATTTTTGGCAACAAGGCGCTTGAAACCTTTGAACAAGGCAATAATGACCACTTTAAAAAAATGGCACGCTGGACCGGACGGTTGAATCTTTTGCTGGCGTTTGTTATGGCCTTTTTGGGTTTGCTGGCATCGCGAGGCGGGGTATTTTGATTAACTTGGTCTAATTCCGGTTTTTTGTTCAATTTAGCCGCCTGAATCAGTCTCAATCCTCCTTCATGCGGATACTTACCCTGCTCTTTTTACTGCTCTCCGGAGCTGTTTTTGCCCAAAAACAAGACCGTTTTCCTGCTGAATCTCTGCAGATTACCTGGGAACTCGTTACCAACCAATATGAAAAACCTGGCCAGCATCTGGCGCGCTTTACCCTGCTGAACACCCACGCCAAAATGGCCCTTCCGGCCAAAGGCTGGACCATTTATTACAACGGCAACCGCGATGTGACGGGCGTGCTGCCGGGAAGCGGTCTGGAAACCGGACGTATTCATGGCGATTTGTTCCGCCTGGCTCCCGGACCCGATTTCAAAGGGTTGGCGCCAGGCAAAAGCCTGGTGGCCGACTGTGTGGGCGATGCCTGGGTATTCAATGTTTCGGATGCGCCGAGCGGCTATTACCTGGTTTGGGAGGATGCGCCGACGGTGGCGCATGCGCTCCCGCAGGTGAGCGCGAAACCGCCGGCTACCCTGGCTGATTTCAAACGCAGCGCCGATGGTCCGGAGGATCAGCTGACCCCGGAACGTGTTTTTGCCCAAAATGCGAAAATAGCAGACATTCCAGCGCAACAATTGCCCCTTGTATTCCCTACACCGGCAACCTATATCGCCAAACCGGGACTTTTTATGTTGGATGGGTTGTCAGCTATTGCTGCAGAGCCCGAATTTCAGCAGGAAGCCGTTTACCTGTCGGGCGAGTTTCGGATGTTTTTGGGCAGAGCCTTGCCGCTGGATCCGGGCAACCCCAAAAGTATCCGGTTGAGAAAAGACGCATCGCTGCCAGATGAGGCTTACCGACTGGAGATCAATACAGATCATGTAAACATCGTGGCAGCCGGATCAAAAGGCATCTTTTATGGCATCCAGTCGCTGAAGCAAATGGTTCCATTGGAGGCCTGGGCTTCGCCGGTATCTATTATTACCATACCCTGTGCCGAAGTTCGGGATCAGCCCAGGTTTGGGTATAGGGGAGTACATATGGATGTGGCGCGCAATTTTCAGCGCAAGGAGCAGGTACTGCGCATGCTGAACTGGATGGCTATGTACAAGCTCAATACCTTGCATTTTCATTTTTCCGACGATGAGGCCTGGCGTATTGAAATTCCCGGACTGCCGGAGCTAACCTCCCTGGGCGCCACGCGGGGGCATACACTGGATAGTAAGGAGCATTTGCCGGCTACATATGGGTCGGGAGGAGATGTGCGCAATCCGCAAAGTGGCTATTATACCAGAGAAGATTACCTGGACATTTTGCGGCATGCCAAAAAACTGCATATAGAGGTGATTCCGGAGATTGAAACACCCGGCCATGCCCGTGCTGCCATCAAATCCATGGAAGCCCGATACCGCAGGCTAATGGCAGCAGGCAGAACCTCAGAAGCGCAGGAATACCGATTGGCCGATCCGGAGGATCATTCCAAATACCTCACAGCGCAGTATTATACCGACAATGTGATGTGTGTGGCATTGCCCTCTGTGTACCGCTTTTTGGAAACAACCGTGGATGCCCTGATGTCTATGCACCGGGAAGCAGGCATGCCCTTGAAAACCATTCACATGGGAGGCGATGAAGTTCCTGTAGGCGTGTGGGAGCAATCGCCGGCGTGCCAGGCATTATTACAAAAACTGCCGCGAAATGAGTATCGTACCATCTCCGACTTGTGGCAGTATTACTGGAAAAACGTACAGGAAATACTCCAAAAACGAGGCTTGTTTGTGTCGGGCTGGGAGGAAATAGGCATGCGGGAAACCAAGCTGGACGGTCAGCGGAAAATGATGGTCAATCCGGGTTTTGCCAATGCTCATTTCAGGACTTATGTTTGGAATACGGTAATAGGCTGGGGCTCAGAAGATTTGCCCTATCGCCTGGCCAATGGCGGGTATGAAGTGGTTTTGTGTCCGGTTTCCAACCTGTATTTTGATCTGGCTTATGAAAAGGATTTTGCTGAGCCCGGTTATTACTGGGGCGGTTTTGTGGATGTAGACAAGCCGTTTTATTTTATTCCTTTTGATTACCTGAAAAACACCAAAGTGGATCGTTTTGGCAATCCGGTTTCGCCTGAAGTATTGATGGGCAAAGACCGGCTAACAGATTATGGTAAATCGAACATTGTGGGTATACAGGGCCATTTATGGAGTGAAAACATCCGTACCCCCGAGATGCTGGAGTATCTGGCTTTCCCCAAAATATTGGGATTGGCAGAACGAGCCTGGGCTCAGGATCCGGATTGGGCAAGGGAAAAAGACCCAGAGAAAGCGGAACAATTGTACCAAAAAGCGTGGAATGTGTTTGTCAATTTATTGGGGAAACGGGAACTCCCCCGCCTGGCCATTTACCAGGGGGGCGCCCGCTTCCGTATCCCGACGGTTGGCGCCAGGGTGGTTGAGGGCAAGGTAGAGGCTAATGTAATGTTCCCCGGATTGGATATAAGGTATACTACGGATGGCACTGAACCAGCGCTAACCAGTATGAAGTATCAGGGACCACTGGAACAAAAGGGTCGGGTAAAATTCCGCGCCTTCGACCAAAAGGGCAGGGGAGGGCGAACCATTGAGGTAGAGAATTAATACTTGCAATACCGTTCAAAGTGGGTAGTTTTGCCCACTTATCCGCCCTTTATGGCCTCTACAATCCGACAAAAAGAATTTGCGCATTTTAAATGGATTGACGTTTGTCAGCCCACGCAATACGATCTTTCCCAGCTGGCACAGGAATACGATCTGGATTATTATCAGGTACGCGACAGTCTGGAGCCCGGGCATTTGCCTAAAATAGAGCACATGTCCAGATATCAGTTTTTAATCTTGCGGGCATACACTGCCAGCGCAGAAGACCGGGTAACGAATGTCAACGAGCTTTCCAACAAGATCGCCTTTTTCTTCAACGATCACAAAGTGATTACCGTTCACCGGGCGGATTTTACCTTTTTGGAGGGAATAAATCTGCAATGCGCTTTTGCGGAAGAGTTGGTGCTGGAAATAATCCGGAAAATGCTGGAAACTTTCGTGCCGCCTGCTGAACTGCTTGGCAGGGAAATTGATGAATTTGAGCAAACCATTTTTATCAAGGATTACACCCGGATATCGCTGGAGGATTTATACTACCTGAAAACAGAGGCGAGGGTAGCCAAAAAAATCCTGCAAATCACACAAACTGTGGTCAATCAGATTGATGTGCAGGAACGCTCCAGGTCCTCCATGCAAGATATTAAGGATCAGCTACTTAGCCTGATTCTGGTGTATGATGAAATGACAGACGACGCTAATAGTTTGCTCAATACCTACCTCTCTGTTAATGCCCAGAAGAGTAATGACGTCATGCGGTTGTTGACTGTTTTTTCAGCATTTTTCTTGCCACTCACGTTCATAGCGGGTATTTACGGGATGAATTTCGATATCATGCCTGAGTTGCGGCACCCCTATGGTTATTTCATTACTTTGGGTTGTATGCTGGTGATGTCGCTGGTAATTTATTCCTGGTTTAGGAGGAAGCATATTATGTGATGTTGGACTGTTGGACGTTGGAATGGTTTGATGAGTTGTTGAAGCTTAGTGTTGTTCAGGTGTATCCCAAAACCTAACGTCCCAAAGTCTAAGAGCGTGTTTAAATTTCCATTCCTGAGCGAAAGATGAAAAATTTTATTTTAGATAAGGCACATTTTGCAGGCGTAGCTGGCAGTTACGATGAAAAAATGTAACGTAATATAAAATGAAATTTTGCGCTTGCAGCCAGGCAATGGAATTTTAAACACGCTCTAATATTTCAACGTCCAGCAATCCAGCCAGCCTACAAGTCTTTTTTGCGAAAGACGCGAACTGCCAGGAGGATGGGTATGAGGGCCCATGCGGATAATACCAGGGCTGCAAAGGCTATGCCCCAACCGGTGCCTAAAAACTCCCTGAAAAGTGCTCCGGTATAACCCATGAGGGCGGAAATATCCATTTGCAATAACACTAAGACTCTCCCCAAATCAATGGGATTCAGGGCAATAAAAGCCAGCATCGCTTTTTCCAGGGGATAATCTGCGAAACTAAACATCAGGAAAAGCACCAGGGCATCGTACAACAGGGCGAAATAAAACCAAAGCAACAGTGCTACGCCTATGCCACGGGCTTTGTCCCGGGTTAACACGGAGGCTAGTAGGGCAATGGCCACAAAACTTACCGACAGGGCAACAGCAACCAACATGAGGGTAATGCCGGTGGCGTTGGGAGCAAACAGTATAACGGGAATGCCAATGCCAATCGATACTGCAAGGGTAAGCGCCCCTGCGAGTCCCAAAAATTCGCTCCAGATCAACACACTTCTCCGAATGGGCTGTGCAGCCAGCAGTTCGATGAATTCTGTGGCATTGTAAAAATGAATGGTGGAAAAAATAATGCTCACCAAAGGCGTGACTATCAGGATGATATTGAGCAGACTAACCATTCCTTTGGTGGCTTCGCCGCTCAGGTTGAATAATCCAAATGAAACAGCGAGCAGAAACAGTGTGTACCCGATAACCATCCTGTTTTGCAGGATATCGTACAGGACATATTTGACAATACGGAACATGGGTGTAAGGAATAAAAGTTAGCTGGTTTTAATGCGCCTCCTGACGCATGATACTGGCCAGCGCCCGATTCAGTTTTTCTTCGCCTGTACGGGATTTTAATTGTGCAATGGGCTGGTAAAACTGCACCTTCCCATCCATTATATAAAGCACATCGGTAGTGAGCTCTTCCAGATCGCTGAGGATGTGGGATGTTACCAGGATTAATTTTCCTTTCCCCTTTTCCGCCAGTACTTTTTCTTTCAGGATCTCTGACGCCAGTGGATCCAGACCCGCAGTGGGTTCATCAAGTATCAGCACTTCCGGATCAAATAAAAATGCGAGACAGGCACTCACCTTTTGCCGTGTACCACCGGAAAGAGTACGCATGGCTTTGTGGGCAAACTTGTCTACCTCATATGCTTTGATCAGATCATCGTCGAAGTCATGTTGACCCGCACCACGAATTTCCCGAATCATATCGAAAACCTGTCCAACCCGCATATGGTCCGGGTATCGCCCAATTTGAGGCATATATCCGATATGGCGACGGTAATTCCAGGTGCCAAGTATTGCCTTGTTATGAAGAGTAAGAACTCCGGCATCTGGAATCACCAAGCCCAGCAAGCACTTGATAAAGGTGGTTTTTCCTGATCCATTAGGTCCAATCAGAGAAACGGCCTGCCCGGCCTGCATTGTAACACTCACCTGGTCCAGGGCTTTAAGCTTGCCAAATGATTTGGAAAGGCTGCTAGATTGTAACATGATGGTAAACGTTAGTTATTAGACTTCGTGGACGTTGAACTGTTGGATATTGGACTGTTGGACTTGATCAGAAGTAGTCTGTCTGATTCATTTCCTTGAGATCAAGTCCAATGTCCGGCAGTCTAATATCCTACTTCTTATTTAGGCAATAATACGTTGTCTATGACGTGAATAATGCCGTTGCTGGCTTGAACGGTGGCTACCACATTGGCTCCATTGACAGTAATTTTACCATCTTTAACCCCCATGGTTACGCTTCCTCCATTGGCCATGGAGATGATTTGGCCGTCTGTAAACATTTCTGGTTTGTACACCGCTACAGCCACATGGTACTGGAGAATATCAGCCAGTGCATCTTTTTTATCAGGTTTGAGCAAGCCTTCCACAGTGCCGGCTGGAAGTTGGTCAAAAGCTGCATTTGTTGGGGCAAAAACGGTGAATGGGCCTGCATTAGACAATACATCCACCAGTTCGGCAGCTTTAACGGCTGTTACCAGTGTAGTATGGTCTTTACTGCCAACAGCCACCTTTACAAGGTCCTTTTGAGAATCATTGTCCTGAACAGAGGATTGACCGCCATCTGCAGCGGCTGTTTCAGCAGATGTTGTAGCAGCCGGCGTATTTCCGGTACATTGACTGAACCCGAAAAGGCAAATCAGGCTACAAGCTAAGGGAAATAAAAAGTTGAGTTTCATACTGTTGTTGAGTTAATGATGAACAGAGCAAAGCTGCCCGATCCTGTCTTTAGGGCAGCAGATTACCAAAGGATTGGTTGCATAACAGGCGCATCGTCCTTTAGCATTTCAGGTGTCAGCGAGGGAATTATTTTTTCCGCTTTATCCAGCAGATAAACCATAAAACTGCGCATCAACATCAAGCCATAGGGCATACGTTCCACTACCACTGCATACAAACTGACCGGACGAAAGGGTACATCCCCGATCCCGTCGTGGTTCAGATCGTAGCCTTCGTAACGATCCCAGTAATTGCTATCGAAAGTGTTGAGTACCAGGGAGCCATTGGTGGAAACATCAAAGGAGTTTCCCATGAAATTATTCTGTCGCACAGTATTGGCATCGCAGCTGGCTTGTACGCGCAATGCCCAACCATTTTCCAGGAAAATGTTTTGTTCCAGTGTTATTCTGCTGGCGCCTTCCATGTAAACCCCGGCCGAGTTTCTTTCAAATCGGTTTTTCCAGATATGGCTGTCGGAAATATCTTTCAGCAGTAATCCATAGGCGCTGCTTCCCCAGTTAAAGCCAAATTCGTTTTCTGTCATTTTCACCTGCCGGGAATACATGACAGCTACTCCGGCGCCATTGTGGTGAAAGCGGTTGTGGTGATAATGGTCGTTGTGAGAAAACATGAAGTGTAGCCCATAACGAAGGTTTTGCTCGCTGTGGTTATACTTTATTTCGGAATCAGTCACAAATTCAAAGTAAATACCATCGCGCTGGCCGGTCAGGTGGTTTTCCTCCACCACGGCCCGGGCACATTTCCACAAATGAATGCCGTTGCCGCTGTTTTGCTCCTCCTTGATAACCCCCTGAACCTCGTTGCGGGAAATCAGACAATCGTTTGTGTTGGATAAATAAATGCCGAAGGTGCAATCCAGCACCCGATTATTTATGATCCTTACCCTGTCTGAAGAAAGCACCTTGATGCCAGCCAAATCGATGGTGCTCAATTGGCCACTGTTGCGAATTTCCAAGCCCTGGATGAGTACATCTGAGGCGTTTATTGTAATAATCTCACAGTTGTGCTGTCCATCCAGTACTGGGAATCCAATGCCAATCAGGGCAATGGGTTTGTTGATGGCGATATTACCTTCGGTATAAAAACCCTCGTGTATCCATACAGTATCGCCAGGTTGAGCCTGTTCAAGCGCCTGGTGAATATTGGATGTAGTCTGACCCGGACCAATATGCCACCCATTGGTAGCTGCGAGCCAATGGGGGAACAACAAATGGGTAAAAAGTAAGAAATATCGCATTATGGACTCCTGAGTATTATCCCTGGAGCCATTTCGCGACCCTCAGGCAATGAGTTAATCGTCTTCTTGTTCTTCGGAGTTTTTCGTTTTTGCTCCACCGGATTGACTGAACCAGGCAACCAGACTATTTTTTTGTTCGGGGCTCAACCGGGCTTCCGGATGGGTCCAGGTATAGCTTGCCATAGGCATTTCGCCTTCCTGAGTTACTTCAGCCACTTCTTCGAATGCCTTCGCCCGGTCGTTCGCAGGGAGTTGACCAAAAGTGGAAAAGTTCAGGTGTTCACGTCCTTCGCGCACGTGCGCAGAGAGCCACCATGAAACCGGGGCAATCTGGCTATACCAAGGGTAAATTGTTTCATTGGAATGACAATCGTAACAGGCTGCTTTCAAAAGCCCTTTGATTTCCTCTGGTGGATTGTTTACCGCACTAAAATCCAACTGCACATCTGTTGCAGGATTTGTTTGATCGGGGCGAATGAATTGGATCAGGATGAATATCAGGCCCAAACCGCCAATGACTTTTTTCAACATGTTGCAAAGTTTTATTGCGGATAAAACACTCTAAAACCATGCTTTATGACTCAGATTTTGATGATATTGCTCAGCAAGAAAACTGATTTCAAAACCCTTGCTTTACTTCCTGCCAATTCATTTCCTGACCTCCGCCCAGTTCGGTTTTTAGGCCGTTTCGGTGTTCCTGTTCAGTAAAACAGGCTATGTCAGCACGCATGGGACTTTTCAAGGCTTCGTTGTTCAGAAAGTATGCTTGTTGTACGTCTGTCAACTGTCCGGTTTTAAAGTCAACCGCCAGAATAAAGGCGGTGTTTTCTGGCATTACTTCACCCAGTTTAATGAAATTACCCAGGCAATTCAGGTCATCAAACTTGTACACCTTTCCTTTTTGAGTCACCAATTCTGCGCCATAACGCTTGTCAGTAAGGGTCATTTTACAGAAGTAACAATTGTCTTCACCATATCGGATAGGCTCCGGTTGGGGTGCACATGCAGTGAATTGTATGCTTGCAAACAGGGCTAACAAACTAGCCATTGTAACGCCTGATGTTACTTTTTTCCGGTTTTTGAAGAACTCCCACCACCAAAGCACTGTTGCCAGCAAACAAACAATAATGATAATCCATGCACCCGTGTCTGGTCCGGAATACGAGGTGAAGTTGAGCAGGTTTTTATACCCGATCAAAGGTGGCTGGTACGACATGTCGGGCACTTTAATGGCTGCATTTGGATCCAGATTGTGCCCATAATCATATCCCCAGGCCCAGAAATCGTATAAGGCGGCAAATCCATATCCATACGACAACAGGGTGAAGAAGAAAAGCACGCGGCCACTACCCAAGGCCGCGGCAATAAGGCCAATCACCATTAAAAAACCGATCAGAAAACCTATGTATCCAAACTCCGGGAACATATCTACGCTGATGTGCTTCATCCCGATATAATGGTTGAGTCCATTGATGATATCAATACTGCCGCTCAAACTGTTGTGCCAGATTTTCATTTCCAGCCCCTCCGGGTATTGAGGCGCCCAGAGCATAATCTGCCAAAGTGGAACAAAAAAAGTTGCTATCAGCGACAGACTGGCCACCCCAAGAGTTATCCTGGTTATGTTGCTTAATTTCATGTGTGGGAGTGATTTGAAGAGGAATATCCGATTGATTAGTAGTCGGGAATCTTACTGTTGGGGTGACTGCCAGCCACCCCGACAGTAAGATTCCCGACTACTAATCAATTGGTTTAATACCACCTATTTAGACGTACCGGTTGGTTCAGCTTTATTACCAGTACTGAAACTCAAAGGCACGTTTGATCCACGCGGGGAAACCCTTACATACCCTTGCATTTCCTGGTGCAGAGCAGAACAGAAGTCGGTACAATAAATGGGGTACACCCCAACGCGATCCGGAACCCATTTGAGGGTACATGTTTCGCCGGGCATGATCAGAATTTCGGCATTGTTGGCGCCTTTAACGGCGAATCCATGCGGTACATCCCAGTCCTGCTCCAGATTGGTAACATGGAAGTACACTTCATCGCCCAACTTTACGCCTTCAATATTATCGGGGGTGAAGTGGGAACGGATGGAAGTCATGAGCACATGTACTTTATTACCTTCCCTGAAAACCTTGGCTTCCTTTTCGCCTTTAGCCACATATGGGTGGTTGTTTTCTTCAATTTTGAAGAATTTGACGGATTTGGGTTGTATCAGGCTGGCCGGGATAGCTTCGGCGTAGTGAGGCTCGCCGGTGGTAGGAAAGTCCAGCAGGAGCTTCATTTTGTCGCCACTGATATCATATAATTGAGCAGATTGTGTCAATTCAGGACCTGTAGGCAGGTAACGGTCTTTGGTGATTTTGTTGTAGGCAATCACATATTTGCCATGTGGCTTGCGGGTTGGACCACCAGGAATGCAGAGGTGACCGATAGAATAATAGGTTGGTACACGGTCTACCACTTCGAGTTTCTCAATGTTCCATTTTACGATTTCAGAAGAAACAAAGAAGGAGGTATAGGCAAACCCTTTCCCATCAAATTCGGTGTGCAATGGACCAAGGCCCGGTTTTTTAACTTCACCATGAAGCACTGCATCGTATTTCAACACCGGAATGCCGTCAAATTCAGCTTCAAAGCTTTTATCGGCAATGGCTTTTTGAATTTTGCTGAAAGAGAATACCGGAATAACAGCCGCCAGTTTGCCTGAACCACAGATGTATTCACCGGTTGGGTCTACATCGCAGCCGTGAGGAGATTTAGGACAAGGCATGAAATACACAATATCCTTGAGTTCTTTTGGATCCAGTACGATGGTTTCTGTTTCAATGGTTGAGGTAGCAGAGTGCGTTTTTTCATCGTATACATTGTGAGCATAGCGCACTTTGGATACTTTTCCCTTGCCGGCTTTGGCGTATTCCTCACATTTTTTCCAGTTAACTGCCATAACGAAGTCTTTGTCTTTCTGGGAAGCATTTACTTCCAGCAGTGTGTTGGCTTGTTCGGTGTTGTAACAAGAGAAAAAGAACCAGTCGTGTGAAGGACCGCGGCCACAACGTGCCAGATCGAAGTTTACACCTGGAAGCAGGATTTGGAAGCTGAGGTTCATCCGTCCGGTTTCAGGATTTATTCCAATAAAGGAAACGGTGCCTTTAAAGTTCTGCTTGTAAGTGTTGATGGCCACATCCGGATTGGATTCCTGATTATCCAAAGGATAAGAGAAGCGGGTGCCAGCAACAGCATATTCTGAATTTTCGGTCAGAAAAGGAGAGGAGTGGTTGCCGGAACTGTTTGGAATTTCAATGATTTCTTCCGTACGGAAGGTCCCCAAACCTATCCGTGCAATACGAGGTGTATTGTTACCATTTACAAATGCCCAACGGCCATCGTGTTCTCCATTGGTAGTGGAAAGTCCGATGTGGTGGGAATCATCCCAGGGTACGTAACCATGAGAAGTATTCAGCATGGGTTTGGTTTCTTCACTGAAGCCATATCCGCTTTCCGGGTTAACAGAGAATACCGGAATGATGCGGAACAGGCGACCGGAGGGAAGGCCGTAAACGCTTACTTGTCCGTTAAAGCCACCGGAAACGATGTTATAGAATTCGTCGAATTTGCCCGGTGCTACGTACACTTTGCTGGCGGCATCGCCTTCAACGGCACTTACCGGATTACTGGGTTTGCAGCCAGGCGAAAGCAGTAAAGCTGGAATTGCCACGGCGGCAGTTATGATCAAAAAGAGGTATGTGCGTTTCATAAAGATGTTGATTTGACTTGAGTATTTTTCAGAAACACTCTATTGTTAAGTGGTGTGGGCTGAGGTTTCACGGAGTTATTTTTCGCCATCATTGGATCTCATGAATTCCAGGATTTTGCGTGCATCTTCCTGTGTCACGTTTTGGTTGGGCATACGCACCAGACATTGCTCCAGCAGTTTTTGGGCTTCTTCGTCTTTTTCAAGCATCATTTCCACGTTGGTGATCATGTTCATGATCCATTCGGGTTTACGGTTTTTGGTTACGCCAGCCCAGCCCGGGCCAACCAGCTTTTCGTTGCTGAGTTTATGGCAAGCCAGGCATTTAGACTCGTAGATGGCTTTTCCGGTGCTTACCCAGTCTTTATTCAACGGGGTGTTGAGTTCCACGGTTTTTACTTCTGTGCCATGTACTTCCGGTTGGGGGGCAGCGGCTTCAGTAGGGGAAGGCGATTTTTTAGCGGCTTCATCGGCCTCTTTTTTGGAGGTGCAAGCCATAAGCGCAAGCATGATCAGCGCAGTGAACAAGGTTATTTTGTTGAACATGACGAGACAATGTGTTGGTTAAAATATAAAAGGAGTTAAAACTCTTTTTATTGCAAATGTATCGGCGTGTTCAAGCGTAGGGGCATGACTGCCATCAGCCTACAAACTGATTGTGGTCATATCGAATTCTGAAGCAAACACCCTTAATTTTGCCCTATGTTTTCAAAAACCTTCGGCTACGCATTACGCGCCACGGCGTATGTAGCCATTCATGGAAATAACGGTAAAAAAGTAGGACTACAGGAAATCTCGCAATCGCTGGATATACCTCATCATTTTCTGGGTAAAATCATGCAGGATATGGTCCGGCATGGTATATTGGATTCCATAAAAGGACCTAGTGGCGGTTTTTTTACAAATGAACGCACCATGGGTACGCCACTGGTGGAAATCCTGAAGATTACGGATGGCAGCCTGGTGTTCGATCAATGTGCGCTCAACATCAAGCGCTGCAATGCGGCCAATCCGTGTCCCCTGCATCATGAATTCGCCCTTTGTCGCAACGGGATGTTGCAGTCACTGGCAGAGAAAAATATTGGTCAGATGGCCGCTGAAGTGGAAGCCGGAGAGAGTTATTTGGCCAGGTGATCGGGTAAAGTATAAAACAAGCGCCAATAGAACAAGAGCCATTCCGATAACCCGGAATGGCTCTTGTTGATTATTTAAGTCCTGTGTTAAACCGTGAATAACGGTCCAATAGCCTGATTACGGACTAATTTTGGCAAAAATGATTCCTACAACCATTGCCTGAAATACTCCATAAATAAACCAGGAAATGACCAGGGCAGGTGAAATGGTTAGCGAGCTGAATATGATCCACATGGAAGGCAGGGTGGCAACCAGGCCATACACCAATCCCATTTCGATGCCTCTCCACCAGAATGCGCCGTGAAAGAGCGATTTGAACCTGCGCCAGAACCATGCCAGCGCAAAACTCAGGATATATGGGTGCAGAAAGTAGAACAAGGCCTTGTCCTGGTCCAGGCTGAACATCGGATCGTAATACAGCTCCGCCAGATTGGGAAACAGCATAACCACCAGATAAAGCGCCGCATAGCTGAAAATCAGCAATGCCGTTCCGGCTACCAGGCCTTTGATGATAAACTTATTCATAGTTGAAGTTTAGGTTTGAAAATCAAGGGATTGTTCAAGCTTTACTGGCCGGGATCCACCCATACATTCAAATCAAAATGAATGGAAATCCAGTCGTTTACCTTGATCATCCCAAACATGGCTTCCGGAGGCGTGATGCCGAAAGAACTCATTTGAAGTGCGCTTTCACCTTTTAGTAGAAAGCGGTCTGGTCCGATTATTTTGGCTTTGGCTGGCACCGAAAATGTCTTGGTGACATTGGTTATGGTAATGTTCACATTAGCCTGAACATCAAACCAGTCTTTGCAGGAACCATCCATACATTTGGGGTTTTGCCAGGAATCAACCAATGCAATTTTGATATACGGGAATTGCCCGGCTTTCAAGGCTTTCTGCATGTCCTGATCGATTTTTCGGTTTTTGCAATCAAAATTGCCCGAACGGATACGCAGCTCTGCGTTTTTAAATTTGGTATACCCGCCTTTCCTATCCCATTCCGCCAGTTGCCCATCAAAACGATCCTGACAATCGCAGGAAAAGCTATTGACATTGGAAGTACCTTTCAGGTATAGCCGACTACCCTCCTGAATGTGAAAACGTGTTTTATCTGCCGTTGGTAAATAGCTGTAATTGAGTAACAAAAAGCAGCTCAACCAGAAGAATACCCTGAACATATGAAATAGGTTTGGGGGGAAGGGGAAGGAGGGTCATATAGGGGTCATTTTTGGAGTCATTTAGGGGGTGTTTAGGGGTCATTTAGGGGGTGTTTAGGGGTCATTTAGGGGTGTCATTTAGGGGGCATTTAGAGGTCATTTAGGGGTGTTGAGCTATGATATCGTGCTGACTTATTGCTTAGGAGTTAGTGAAAGGCTGAGTTTAGACATCAGACCTTTCGCTGCGCTCAAGGTGACAAAGTCTGGCTGCGCAACTATTTTCTAACCTGGCAAAAAACTCAAATGACTACTCAAATGACCTCAAAATGACCCCTAAATGACTCCAAAAATGACTACTCAAATGACTCCACAAATGACCCTTAAAATGACTCCACAAATGACTCCCCAAATGACCTCAAAATGACCCCTAAAGGACTCCAAAAATGACTACTCAAATGACCTCAAAATGACCCCTAAAATGACTCCAAAAATGACTCCCCAAATGACCTCAAAATGACTCCCCAATGACTCCTTAGAACCCTACCACCGCTTGTACCATGAAGCCGGTGAATTTGCCTTCATAGCGGTAGTCGGTGCTTGGGAAATCTGTGTACTGCTGACTAACAATTTCGCCTTTCAGCAACAGGTTTTTGGTTGGGAACCAGCCTGCAGATGCTGCAAAGCGGCTGATACCTACTTCCAGTTGATTGCCGGCTGCATCCAGGATACCACGTGGTTCTCCCTTCACATTGTTGTAGCGAACACCGATGAACAATTGTTCGTTGGCCAGGAAACGGTACACACCTTCTACAGCATACTGTGTGAAATTGCGTTTTTCCCAGGTTTTTTGTTCGGCTGTGCCGGCTACATCTGCATAGTTGCTACCGTTGATGATTTCATAGGAGCCGAAAACTTCCAGACCTTTGAATTTAACAAACGGATTGATCATGATAGCTGTTACACGGTTTGGAACATCCGGGTTGAAACGGCCAGATGTGAACTGTGCTGCCATGGTGGTTGCTGTTCCGCCGGATTGCAGCGCTGGCTCCATGGCCAGGAAGTAGTGAGAACCCGTGCGGTCGCCGGCATACAGTGTGTTGCGTTGGATGTTTGGGTTGTTGTACAAAGAGGCAGACAAACGAACCCGCAGATCATTAACTGTTTTATCGTAGGCCAACTTGGCAAACACTGAAGGGCTTTTCTTGGTGGCCACTACGCCTGATGCATTGATAGCTTCAGGGTAGTTTTCCACGTTACCATTGATGAAACCAGAAGACATACCAATCATACCCATTACACCATCAACCGGGAAAACATACACCTCGCCACCAATTTCAGTAGAGAAGGCGTCCAAGATGTAGTTTTCTACAAATGGGTTGAACATGGCATTACCACCATCAGTGCGGCGGAACTGCATATCGCCGAAGTTTGGGGTGAAGTGACCAATTTTTACCCGCATGTACTTTTCAAACCATTTTGGATTGCCAAGCATTGGGAGTTTGTCCATTTGGATATACCCGCCTTTTACCCAGAATTCGGAGTGGTGACGGCTGGACATGTAGTTTTCCAGACAAACACGAATACCATCAGCAATCTGGAAGTCCAGATTCAAATTGGCCATAGCCAGGTTGAAGCCTGTAAGCGTTGCAGAAGTGGAGTCTTCTGCTTTCACAACGCCGTACAAAAGATTGCGGTTGGTGTTATTAGCACCTGAAACGGCAACATACGTTGGCGTATTCTGGTGTTTGATGGATTGGAAATCCTGAGTAAAGCTGCCGCCAATACGGATTTTGAAGCCTGTGTATTCAACGGAATCGTTTTTGGAAGGCTCAAATACGTTGATGGCACTTTTATCCCATCCACGGTAATATTGAAGTTTTGGCTGTTGTGCGAACGCTTTATTTGCGCAGAAAAGAAGCACGAGAACCAGAAGGGTTAAACCGTTTTTCATGATGCACGAAATTTTAAATTTGTGATATGTTTAGTTTTGAATTGATGTTGATCATTGTTTCAGGCTTACCTGGAAGACGATTTCTACCTCATCGCCCGTAGTAAGCGTACCCATCAGCGCGGTTGGTGGGCTGATGCCGAAATCGCTCATTTTGAATTTTTTGGAACCTTTGAACGTGATGGTACCGTCGGCAGTCAACCAGCCCTGTACGTAGAGGTCAATTTTTTTGGTCACCCCGGCTATAGTGAGGCTGCCGCTTGCATTCAGTTCTATACCTCCGTTTTTACTGTTGAGGCTGACAACTTTTTCCAGCTTATAACTGATGTTCGGGAAGTTGTTGGCTTTCAGGGCATCGTACGTTTTGTTGTCCATGATGGAACCCTTGGCGCTTTTGATGCTTTTAACTGGTATCTCCACGCTAAGGCTTTGGATGGTTTTAAGGCTGGTGGCATCTGCCTGCAGCGTACCATAGGCACGAACCTCATTGGCTTTGGATTGCCAGGCGTGCAAATTGGAAGTTCCGTTTATTACCAAAGAATAATTGGTAACATGGTAGTTTCCTTGTCCATAAGCAAAGGAAAAAGCGAATAAGAGCAGAAAAGCGAAATAGATTCTCATCGTGAATAAGTTTGATGCAAAAGTATCGGGGGCGGTAAACGGTAATTGTTGACCGGCATTAGACAAGGGCGTGACTTTTGTCACGGAGTTCTGGTGACTTTTGTAGGGAGGAAAATGATCTGGATCAGCAAGATGGCCCTGAGATCATCGCCAGAGCGGTTTTTGCTTCTGTAAAAACATTGTTGGAAAAAGAAATAATTAAAAAGGTGTAATGTGTAACATTGTTTTTTCCGTACATTAGCCACTGACTTTTTTAAACATCAGGCTCAAATGACTTTCTCTCCGTTAACTCTTATTGGCTCTTTATTACTGTTGTCAGCGGTTGGTATGGGCTTGGCAGCGCCAATTCCACAGGATCCGATATACCATGATTACGGTGACCAGCGCATCATTTTTGGCATTCCTTATTTTTGGAATGTAGTGTCCAATTTGCCCATGTTTTTTATTGGTCTGTACGGCTTAAGAGAGGCTATTCGCCGGTATTCCGAGCGGCCTGAGGGCGTGGCTCGTCTGATACCATTGGTTTTAAGTGGTGGTATCTACATTACCTGTTTTGGATCAGCCTATTACCATTGGAAACCCAGCAACGATACCCTTCTGTGGGATCGGCTGCCTATGACCTTTATGTTTATGTCGCTGTTTTCCCTGTTGGTGTATGATTACCTGGGGAAAAAGGCCGGTACCCTGGCATTTTGGACCAGTATTCCGGCAGGCATTGGCAGTGTTTTGTATTGGCACTTTACTGAAGCTGCCGGGCAAGGAGATCTCAGGCCTTATGCCATAGTTCTGTTCTTTCCTATGGTTGCGGCGCCGGCGCTGATGCTGTTTTATCCTGGCAAAACTACCTACGTCAGGTTAGTAGCCTATATCCTTGGCTGGTATGTAGTGGCCAAATTATTCGAGCATTTCGATAAGGAAGTGTACCAATTGCTGGGCTTTTGGAGCGGGCATACGCTCAAACACCTTACCGGTGCAATTGGTCTGGTGTATGCTATGAAAGTGGTTGATGGCTGGAATCCGGCTGTTAATAAGGCATAATACCGACAGATATCAATTCCTGTGCTGATCAGCATCATATAACGGGCATACAGCTTCGGCGACCTTCGCCGAAACTTCTAATGCTATGCCTGTTTACCACCACGCCGGGAAAATACCCCGGAAACGCCACGTGCAGTTCCGCAACCATGCGGGCGCCCTATACCAGGAAGAGTTGGTAGGAACCCAGGGCTTTTCCGGGGTTTCATCGCTGGTTTACCACCTGTACCCACCTACCATCGTTAAAGAAAAAGGCACTCCATACTCCGTTGAACCGGAAATTGCGGTGGAAAAAAACCTTTCCGCGCTAAGCTTTAAAGGCTTCGAGTTGCCCTATGTAGACGATTATCTGGAGAGTCGTAAAACCCTGTTTGTCAACAACGACCTCCACATTGGCCTTGCCGCACCTCATCACAGCACCAAGGATTATTTTTTTAAAAACGCCGATGCCGATGAGATGATCTTCGTGCACAAAGGCCATGGCTGGGTGGAAACCATGTATGGCCAGATTCCGTTTGAATACGGCGATTATATCGTTATCCCACGCGGTACTATTTATAAAATCCATTTCCTGAGTAATCAAAACCGCCTGCTCTATATTGAGTCGTTCAGCCCTATTGGTATTCCAAGCCGCTACCGGAACCAGTCCGGCCAGATGCTGGAACATGCCCCTTTCTGCGAACGCGATTTCAAATTGCCCAAGGATCTGCAAACGCACGACGAACACGGCGATTTCCTGGTGAAAATCAAGAAACAGGGCATGATTTACCCATATGTGTATGCCACGCATCCATTCGATGTGGTGGGTTGGGACGGCAATCATTACCCCTGGGCGATGTCCATTTTTGATTTCGAACCCATTACCGGTCGCATCCATATGCCGCCGCCTATACACCAGCAGTTTGAAGCCGCCGGCTTTGTTGTTTGCTCTTTTGTGCCACGATTGTACGATTACCACCCCAAAGCTATTCCGGCGCCTTATCACCATAGCAACATCGATTCCGACGAAATCTTGTACTACGTGGATGGCGATTTTATGTCGCGCAACAACATCCAGAAAGGTCAACTCACCTTGCACCCCGGAGGCATCCCACACGGCCCGCACCCGGGCGCTATTGAACGCAGTATTGGAAAAACCGCAACAGAAGAACTGGCAGTTATGATTGATCCTTTCCGTCCGGTTAAAATTACCAAAGCCGCTCTGGAAATGGAAGTAGAAGATTATTACAAATCCTGGCTGGAAGAGCCATTTGCCCTGTCGATGTGAATCTGACCATACTCCCGTTTCAGATCTATAAGGTTTCCAAAAACCTTATAGGTCTGAAACGGGAGTACAGAACCTGACTTTCCACCTTCAAACAAGTATCCATCCGGTATGACAACCTTAACCAACCTCCAGAATTATGATTATGGTCTCCAGAAAATCTTCACGGAGGCCGAAGATTTCCTTCCATTGCTTGGAACGGATTACGTAGAACTTTATGTGGGCAACGCCAAACAAGCCGCCCATTTTTATAAAACTGCCTTCGGATTTCAATCCCTGGCATATGCCGGCCTCGAAACCGGCGTGCGCGACCGCACCTCATACGTGCTCGCGCAAGGCAAAATCCGACTGGTTCTCACCACACCGCTCACCTCACATTCTCCTATTGCCGACCATATCAAACATCACGGCGATGGTGTTAAGGTGATTGCGTTGTGGGTAGATGATGCTCGTGCGGCTTTTCATGAAACCACCCAGCGAGGTGCAAAACCCTATCTGGAACCCATCGCAGAACACGATGAACACGGTGAAGTGGTGCGTTCGGGTATCCACACCTATGGCGATACCGTGCATATTTTTGTGGAACGTAAGAACTACAACGGCATCTTCCTCCCTGGCTACGAACCCTGGATTTCCAACTACAATCCAACAGAAACCGGCCTGAAGTACATAGACCATATGGTGGGCAATGTAGGCTGGAATCAGATGAATGAATGGGCCAAATTCTATGCCGATGTGATGGGCTTTGCCAACCTGATTTCATTCGATGATAAGGATATCTCTACAGAGTACTCCGCTCTGATGTCGAAAGTAATGACAAACGGCAATGGCCGGATCAAGTTCCCGATCAATGAGCCGGCAGAAGGAAAAAAGAAATCCCAGATTGAAGAATTTATTGAATTCTACGAAGGCGCAGGTTGCCAGCATATTGCAGTGGCTACCGATGATATCGTGTTCACCGTCAGCGAAATGCGTAAGCGAGGTGTGGAATTCCTGCACGTTCCAGGTACTTATTACGACACCGTAGCCGGCAGGGTGGGCATTATTGATGAAAACCTGGCCAAACTCAAAGACCTGGGTATCATGGTAGACCGCGATGAAGAAGGTTACCTGCTTCAGATTTTCACCCGCCCGGTGGAAGATCGCCCCACCATGTTTTTTGAAATCATTCAACGCAAAGGCGCCAAATCATTCGGCAAAGGCAATTTCAAAGCCCTCTTCGAAAGCATCGAAGAAGAACAACGCCGCCGGGGAACACTGTAAAAAGTGTTTGAGGGTTTGAGTGTTTGAGTTGGCGTTCAGCTGGGTATTATTTCGTTTAACTCTTGGGAATACCCAGCCGAACGCCAACTCAAACACTCACACACTCAAACACTCAAACACTTTACATCATGGAAAAACTTCACGACTTCCAGCGCTTTATTGATGCGGAAGAAAAAATAGAACCCAAGGATTGGATGCCGGATGAATATCGGGCACATAATATCCGCCAAATCAGTCAGCATGCGCATTCAGAGGTGATCGGGATGCAACCTGAGGGCAATTGGATCACACGCGCCCCAACACTCAGGGCAAAGAAGATCCTGCTGGCTAAAATCCAGGACGAAGGAGGACATGGCCTTTACCTCTACAGCGCTGCCGAAACCCTGGGTATCAGTCGGGACGAAATGATTGCCCAACTGCATGCCGGAAAGGCTAAGTATTCCAGCGTTTTCAATTATCCCACCCTCAACTGGGCAGATATTGGTGCCATTGGCTGGCTGGTGGATGGTGCAGCTGTAACCAATCAGTTATCCCTGCGGCGTACTTCCTATGGCCCGTACTCCAGGGCTATGCTCCGCATTTGCAATGAGGAGAGTTTTCACCAGCGACAGGGATATGAAATCATGCTGAAAATGGCCAAAGGCACTCCAGAGCAAAAAGAAATGGCCCAGGATGCACTTAACCGTTGGTGGTGGCCATCATTGATGATGTTCGGACCGCACGACAACCATTCTGAGCGCAGCACTAAAGGAATGCTTTGGAAAATTAAGCGAGCCAGCAATGATGAACTGCGTCAGCGTTTTATAGATAAAACAGTGCCACAGGCTGAATTTCTGGGCCTTACTATTCCGGATCCCAAACTGCGTTGGAATGAGGCCACCGGACACTACGAAACAAGCGATATCAACTGGGAGGAATTCAACCAGGTGATTCAGGGCAATGGACCATGTAACAAGGAACGCATGGATCACCACAAACAGGTGCATGCAGAAGGCGCCTGGGTGCGCGAAGCTGCTGCTGCGTATGCTGCGCGCCAAAAGGAGCAACTTCAGGAAGCTTAAGGTTCCAGACCTGTTTTCAAAACCTTATAGGTCTGGAACCGGGAAATACTTTGACGGAAAACCAACTTTTAACTTGAATTATCATGACATCCAACCATACCGACTCCCAGGGGCCTGTCTGGGAAGTCTTCACCCAGAAAAAAAGTGGAGCGCCCTACCAACATGCCGGAAGTGTACATGCTTTCGACAAGGAAATGGCGCTGGAAAACGCCCGCGATCTGTACACCCGCCGCGATAAACCCAGTGGTCTCTGGGTAGTGCCGGCCGCTGAAATTGTAGCTGTTGACCCCGGCGATGCTGCACCGTTTTTTGATCCGGCCGACGATAAAGTGTACCGTCACCCAACTTTTTATGAAGTACCCGCAGGGGTAGAAAACCTCTAATTATGACAACCAATCAAGCATTGTATCAATATTGTCTCCGTTTGGGCGATACCAACCTGATCCTGGGACACCGGCTTTCCGAGATGTGCAGTCGCGGACCCATGCTGGAAGAAGATATTGCACTCACCAATTTTGCGCTGGACCATATTGGGCAGGCAGAAGCCCTGTTGCAATATGCCGGTAAACTGGAAGGTAAAGGGCGCTCAGAGGATGATTTAAGCTACCTCCGCAATGTGGAGGAGTTTGAGAATTTCCGACTGGTAGAACAACCCAATACGGATTTTGCCTACGTCATTGCCAGGCAATTCCTGGTAGACGTGTATCAGTGCCTGTTGTATCAAAAGATGCAAAAAAGCACCGACGAAACACTTGCGGGTATGGGCAGTCGTTTCCTGAAAGAATCAACTTATCATCTGCGTCATACCAGTGGCTGGATGGAACGCCTTGGCCTGGGTACCGACGAAAGCAAACGTCGTATTCAGCAGGCTATCAGCGATTTATGGCAGTTCACGCCGGAAATGTTGACCGCAAAGTCTTATGAAAAGGAACTCGAAGCCCAAGGCATTATACCAGACGCAGAAGAAATTGCCCTGGATTGGCTGGTGCAGGTAGTTCGGGTGCTGTCACGCTCAGGGTTGCATAAACCACAGGATGTTGCAGTGCCGCCACCAATCTCCCACAGCGATCATCTGGTGCGGATGCTGGCAGAAATGCAATACCTACAGCGTACCTACCCGGATGCCCGGTGGTGAATTTTACCGCAGAGGTGCGGAGGCGCAGAAGATTTTAACGCTTCGCGCCTCGTATTACCCTACCCTCCGCGCCTCTGTGCCTCTGTGGGGAAAAACATATTCACCTCCGCGCCTCCGCACCTCTGCGGTAAAAAAAACATATTCACCTCCGCGCCTCTCCGCCTCTGCGGTAAAAAAACTCACCATGGTAACCACACTCTCAGGCATAGAAGAATTGGTTTGGGAACGCTTGTCGCTTATACCTGACCCGGAGATTCCAGTTATCAGTATATTGGAATTGGGCATTGTTCGTGATGTGCATTACGATGGCGAAATGCTCGAAATAGTCATCACACCCACCTACACCGGCTGCCCGGCTATGAATTTGTTCGTAGCAGAGATAAAGGCAGCTATGCACGATCAGGGTTTTGATAATCTGAAAATTACTACGGTATATTCCCCGGCTTGGACTACTGATCTGATTCCGGCCGATGCCATGGAAAGGCTCAAGAAATACGGTATTGCCCCACCAGTGAAAGGAAGTGACGATCCGTTTGCGCCGCCGCCTGCCATTCCCTGTCCACACTGTGGTTCAGAACATACCAGCCTGGTGAGTCAGTTTGGCGCCACCGCATGCAAATCCTTGTATACCTGCGATGATTGCAAAGAGCCGTTTGAATATTTCAAGCATTTTTAAGGGACAATAATACCTTTGCCTCATGACAGCTTTAGAAATCGTTCAACAATACTACGATGCCTTCAACCGACAGAATTGGGAAGGCATACTCGCCCATCTCTCAGAAGATATTCGCCATGAGGTAAACCAGGGCGATCCGCGAATCGGGAAAGACCTTTACCGCGCTTTTCTGCAACATATGGATGATTGTTATGCAGAAACCCTCACCGATATGGTGTTTTTTACAGAACCTGCCGGAAAACGCGTGGCAGTAGAGTTTACGGTAAACGGTATTTACAAGAAAACAGACGGGGATTTGATTCCGGCACGGGGGCAGCAATACGTGTTGCCTGCTGGTGCATTTTTGGAGGTACACAACGGCAAAATAACCCGTGTAACCACTTATTACAACCTGCCGCTCTGGATCAAACTGGTTTCGGCCTGATATGGAATTGCGTTATGAAAAATACCGCGGGGCTGCTATCCGAACGGTATTTGAACCGCTTGCAGCACTTCGCATAAGGGTGTTTCGGGATTTTCCTTATTTGTATGAAGGTACACTGGATTACGAACTGGAATACCTGAATACCTATGCTCAGGCAGAAAGGGCCCTGCTGTTTGCCGTGTATGATGGGGAAAAAATGGTTGGCGCTACCACCTGCATTCCACTTGCCAATGAAACGCCTGATGTACAGGAACCTTTTCTGAAAGCAGGATACCACCTGGAGGAAGTGTTTTATTTTGGGGAAAGCATTCTGTTGCAGGAATACCGCGGACACGGCATTGGACACCGATTTTTTGATGAACGAGAGGCACATGCCGCTTCTTTTGGTAGCTACAGGTTTACCTGTTTTTGTGCAGTGGACCGTGCGGAAAATCATCCTTTGCGGCCGGAAGGATACAGGCCGCTGGATGCTTTCTGGATGCAAAGAGGATATCGGAAGGAGCCCACGCTGGTATCGCAATTTACCTGGCCGGATCTGGGTGAATCTACAGAGACCGCTAAAAACATGATTTACTGGATCAAACCATTGCCATGACCGTTGCTGTAGCCACTGCTCAATATCCGGTAACTTTCCACGCAGATTTTGCTGCATGGGCAGCGCATACTGAAGCATGGGTGCGTCAGGGCGGGGGGCAACTGTTGCTTTTCCCGGAATATGGCTCCATGGAACTGGTAAGCCTGCTCCCTCCGAAGTTGCGAGCCGATCTGCAAGGGCAGGTGCTGGCGCTGGATGCCTTGCGCGCTGATTTTTGTACCGTGTTTGCCAGTCTGGCCCGTAAATACGCCTGCACGATTGTTGCGCCCAGTTTTCCGGTACAGGAATCGGGTAGGGTGGTGAATCGCTGTTTCGTTTTTGGTCAACATGGGGCTATGGCCTGGCAGGACAAATTTTTCATGACCCGCTTCGAGCTGGAAGAATGGAATGTTCAGGCCGGCGAACCACTGCTCAGCGTTTTTGAGGCAGATTGGGGTTGTTTTGGCATACAGATATGCTACGATGTTGAATTTCCCATAGGCGCGGCCCTGTTGAGCGAAGCCGGCGCCCAGGTATTGCTGGCGCCCAGCTGCACCGAAACCATTCGCGGTTCTACTCGTGTGCACGTAGGCGCCCGTGCGCGAGCCATGGAACAACAGTTTTATACGGTGGTGAGTCCGCTCATCGGGAATGCCCCGTGGTCGCCGGCAGTGGATGTGAATTTTGGCCACAGCGCCTTTTACTCCACGCCCGATAAACTCTTTCCGGAAGTGGGTATTTTACTACAATCTCCGGCTTTACAACCTGGCTGGTTGCCAGCCCAACTGGATTTGTCTTTGATAGAAAAGATCCGGCAAGACGGGCAAACGTTGAATTATAAGTCGCAAAAAGCGATAGGATATAGTTTGCAGGAGGGTGTTTTTCAAGTGAAGAAGGTGCTGGTTTGATTTTTTACTGACGGGGTGACTGCCAGTCACCCCGTCAGTAAAAAATCAAACCAGCACCTCCTCCATTTCCATCTCCAACACCGGCACTGCCTCCAATGCCTGCTCCAGATCCCACCAGAGATCTTCCACATTTTCTACACCTACAGACAAGCGCACCAGATTTTCCGTGATGCCATAACGCATTTTATCCTCCGGCGAAACCCCGGCATGGGTCATGGAAGCCGGATGCTGGGCCAGAGACTCAGTGCTGCCCAGGCTGACGGCGAGTTTAACGAGTTTCAGGTTGTTTAGGAAGGCAAAAGCTTCAGATTCGCCGCCTTCTATCTCAAAAGATACCATAGCGCCTGGTGAGGTGCACTGCCGACGATAGGTTTCGTAGGCCGCGCCATCTGCGGGAGTCAGCAAGCCCAGATAATGGATGCCCGCAACTTTAGGGTGGTTTTTCAGGCGATCTGCCACGATTCGGGCGTTTTCGGCCTGTTTTTCCATACGTAGTTTCATGGTCTCCAAACTGCGCAGCAGCAACCAGCCGGTGTGCGGCGCAATCATATTGCCCATGAACGTACGTAGCGTTTTTACGCGCGCCATCAAAGCGGCATTGCCCAAACAAGCCCCTGCAATCACATCACTGTGTCCGCCAATGTATTTGGTAGCAGAGTACAACACCAGATCGGCGCCGTGTTTCAAGGGGTGCTGCCACAGCGGCCCCAGGTAAGTATTGTCAACTGCTACGAGTGTGCGCCGACCGGCCATGCCAAATTGATCGGCTACTTCGCGGCACATCTGGATATCCACCAGATCGTTGGTTGGGTTGGCAGGGGTTTCCAGGTAAATCATGGCCAGGCGGTCGGCTTTGCCACTTTGGATGAGCAATTGCTCCAGTTCTTCACGGGTGGCTTTTGGGTGAAAACCGAGTATGTCTATGCCGAATTTTGGCAACAAATGGTGTACAAAATGGTCTGTTCCGCCATACAATGGGTTGCTGTACAACAACAGATCACCTGGCTGCAAAAACTCAAACAAAACAGTGGCAATAGCTGCCATTCCACTTTCAAATACCGCACATTCATCAGCCGCATCCCACAAGGCCAGACGCTCTTCCAGAATCTGCATGTCGGGGTTATTCAGGCGACTGTAGATCAGTCCGGTAGTTTCCTTCGGGCCTTTTTCACGCAATCCGTAAGCAACCTCGAAGAATTGTTTTCCTTCCTCCGCAGATTTGAATACAAAGGTGGATGTTTGAAAAATCGGACATTTTACGGCGCCTTCCGACCATTCCGGACGGTAGCCGTGAGACATCATGAGGGTTTCGGGCTGAAAATGCTTATCCATGTGGTGTTATTTTTCTGTAAAATTGTCATATAATTGTTTTTTATTCCAAATAAAATAAATTTAAAAGAAAATAAATCCTGTTTTGTCCTTATTTTAGGGTAAAGTGTATATTTTTGCCTTGAAAATGTTGCACCCTTTAGAAAAAAAATCCGAACAGCTTGACGCGTCCGACAGGCTCATTCTCCAGTTGTTGCAGGAGGATGCGTTTCTGACAACCAAGGAAATAGCCGGCAGGATCAATATGAGTACCACGCCGGTTTTTGAGCGGGTAAAGCGGTTGGAGCGCGACGGGTTTATCACTGGTTACAAGGCTTTGCTTAACAGGCGCAAGGTGGGGCTGCCTATGCTTGTCTTTTGCGATGTGTCGCTAAAGGAACATAACCGGGATTACCTGATCCGGTTTGAAACAGAAATTGCCGGCCTGCCGGAAGTGTTGGAATGTCACCACATTGCAGGTGCGTATGATTATCTCCTCAAAGTAGTAGTGCACGATATGGATGATTATCAGCGCTTTGTTAAGGAAAAACTGGCCGCACTGGAGAATATTGGCCGGGTACAAAGTCATTTCGTAATGACAGAAGTGAAGAACTCGACTATCCTTCCTGTCAAAGCCTAAACCTCCAATTTCAAACAACTCATTTCATTCAACATAACAATATAACCCATGCAGCAAATTCGTCAATTTACCTTTATGGTCATGGTTGCTATTTTGGCTATTTCCAACAGCGCCTGCGTAACCAAAAAGAAATACAAGTCCATGAAAACCAGCCTGCAAACAGAGCTGGATGTAGCGAACGCGAGCCTCGAGAAATACGGCAAACAAATCAACGACCTCATGACGCAGCTAGCTACTTGTGAAGCGGAAAAAAATGCCGCCAAAAGCGAATCTTCCACAGCCCAAAAACTCCGTGAAGAGCAAATTGCTGATCTGCGCGCTCAAATTGCCGACTGTCAGGCACAACGCGACCGGCAGTCTTCCCAAATGGGCAACCTGACCCAACTCACCCAGTCTGCCAACGACAACATCAAGGAAACCCTTACCCAACTGGAAAAGAAGGATAAATACATCCACCTGCTTCAGGCAGCCAAAACCAAGGCCGACTCCATTAACCTGGCCCTGGCAGTTAACCTGAAAAACGTATTGAAAGATGGCATTGAAGACAAAGACGTGGATGTAAAAGTGGATAAAACGGTGGTTTTTATCAATTTGTCGGATAAAATGCTGTTCCAGAGTGGCAGCTATAACCTCACTCCACGCGCCAATCAGGTGCTGGAAAAAATTGCCGCCATCATCAATGCCCGTCCGGAGCTGGAGGTGATGGTAGAGGGGTATACAGACAATGTTCCGTACAACAACAATTGCCTGCAGGACAACTGGGATCTAAGCGTAAAACGTTCTACCTCCGTGGTACGCGCCCTGCAACAGAACTTCAAAATCAATCCCAACCGGCTTATTGCAGCTGGTCGAGGCGAATACAATACCCTGGCTACCAATACCACGGATGCCGGTCGTGCCGCTAATCGTCGCACCCGCATCATCATTCTGCCCAAGCTGGACCAGTTTTATGATTTGCTGAACCCGAATAACGTACCGAACAAGTAGGACGGTGGACGGCCTACGGTAGACGGACTATGGTGGACGGACTACGGTGGACGGTACATAATTGATCCATGCTGCAGTAGCTGGATTTCCGTAGAAATTGAAGTACGTTTGCGGAGCTTGTCTTTTTAGTGACGGGGTGACTGCCAATCACCCCGTCACTTGCCGCGGAGGCGCAGAGGTTTAAATAATTGATTTTCAATTCCTCTGCGCCTCTGCGCCTCTGCGGTAAAAATAAAACACCAACCTATCACCTCCTATTCGCTACATCATGAGCAATAACCCTAACCGCAATCCTTACCTGGTTTCCTTCGCGTTGGTATGCAGCCTCTTTTTTATGTGGGGTATTGCCAATAGCTTGAATGGATCGCTGATTCGCCATTTCCAGTTTGCCCTCGATTTGAAACGCTGGCAGGCGGGTATTGTGGATTCAGCATTTTACTTTGGATACTTCGTAATGGCCATCCCTGCGGGTATCTTCATGCGGAAATGGGGCTATAAAAAGGGCATTTTGGCTGGATTACTGCTGTATGCAGGAGGTGCATTATTATTTTACCCTGCGGCCGACTGGCGGATTTACGGGTTTTTCCTTTTTGCGCTGTTCACCATTGCCTCCGGACTGGCGTTTTTGGAAACAGCGGCCAATCTATACGTCACGGTTTTAGGTTCTAAAGAAGAAGCCGCCTGGCGCATCAATTTTGCCCAATCTTTCAACGGCATTAGTATCATTTTAGGGCCCATTATTGGCAGTTTGTTCATCTTTTCCAAAACGGAATACACGGAGGAACTACTGGCCACCATGACTCCCGAACAGATTGAAGCGGCGCGCATTTCTGAAGCGCTTTCTGTGCAAGGCACTTATTTAGGTATTGCTGCCTTGGTGGGCGCCCTGGCCTTGTTGTTTGCTTTTACCAAAATGCCTGAGGTAGGCAGAGAAGAAGAGGCAGCCTCTGGCAGTGTGAGCATTGCGGGATTACTGGGTAAATACCGACACCTGAGCCTGGGCGTGCTGGCCCAATTCGCCAATGTAGGTGCTCAGGCAACGCTTTGGGGGTATTTTGTAGACTTCAAAATGGATTTGGCAGCCAATGAACACCTGGGTGTGGCCTCATCGTATGCAGATCTGGTTCGCTCCATTATTGGCGACGACACCAACCTGACACCCGAAAAAATGGCAGGATTTCACGCTTCCTTCGCCATGGTGCTGTTTATGCTTGGAAGGTTCATAGGTACCTACCTCATGACCAAATTTGAGGCGCGTAAAGTAGTGTCCTGGTATAGTATAGCCGCAGTGGTGTTGGTGGCACTGGCCTTCTTTACCGGCGGGCTTACCGCCATTCTTTGTCTGATGCTTACTTATTTCTGTCAGAGCATCATGTTCCCAACCATTTTTGCCCTGTCTACCAAGGGCCTGGCGCCAGCAGAGAGCAAATTGGCTTCATCGCTGGTTATTATGGCTATTGTAGGCGGCGCAATAATGCCACCCATTGCCGGCCTGCTTTCCACCTCAGGCGGTATGAAAATGGCCTTATTGGTGCCGTTCGCCTGCTTTGGTTATGTGGTGTATTATGTGATGAAAGGGGCTAAGTAGAACGATGGACGATGGAACGATTAACATCTCTCCTGTCCTTCATCGTTCATCGTCCCGTCGTTACTCCCCCCACTTCTCCAACTCTTCCTCACTCCACAATTCCGGGAAGAAAATACGGCGCTGATATTTAGGCAACATGTATTTTTTCCAGTCGCTGCCGCCGGTGGCTGCTGCGGGCTGGCCCTTGCTTTCCAGATATTTCTCGGCAGCGTGGTAATGAGCCATTACCCAGGATATATTCACGGTATAATCGTAATGTCGCATGGCCTGCACCAGCTCGGGGTTGGCGCGATCTTCATCGGGTAATTGCCGGAATCGCGCCCAGAGATTTTTCTGGTTATAT
Source organism: Chitinophagales bacterium (assembly GCA_017303475.1). GTDB lineage: Bacteria > Bacteroidota > Bacteroidia > Chitinophagales > Saprospiraceae > M3007. Next base: position 116,526 of record JAFLBO010000011.1, on the reverse strand, counting down.
TCCTCCATTATTCGGATAAACTCAGCCTTGTAGCGCTTTTCAAACAGTTGAATAAGGGTTGTTTTCTCTCCTGTTTGATGGTTTTTGCCCGCAGCCTGCCAATACAGGTGATTGTATGCGTGTTCGTATGGAGTATTGCGGTCTATGGTGGCCCGGAAACGATAATCAATCAGATTGATCAGCTCTGTGGAGCAAAACTCGATAATCCGGTATTGTGCGCTTTGAAAACCGCTGGCAGGGGTAAGGGTGTTGCGGAATTTCATGTACTGTTCTACCTCCATGCCATCACGCATAATGTCAAAGGAGTTGGAAAGCATATCAAAATAGCGACTGATGCGACTCAGTTTTTCGGCAAAAAAGGCAGTGGTGAGCTGCTCACAATCTGAAACTTGCTGGATTTCCCAGAGGATCATTTTGAACAACAACTCATTGATCTGGTGATACATAATGAACACCATTTCGTCAGGCAGGGTGCTGCGCTGTACTTGCAGGTTCAGGAGCGCATCTGTTTGAATGTAATCCCAGTAGGTAATGGGCTTGGCCCAAACAAGGCCTTCCAGGTGGGTAGACGGGTTTTGGCCGATTTGCTGGAATTTGTCGGCTACCCGGCCAAGAAGCTCAGGGTCAAAGGTTTGCATATTATTTGGTTGTACTCAGTTGACTGTATCTTGAAAAAATAAAGCACAGCCCGGCCACAAATAATGGCACCGAAAACATCAGAAACAACTCAGTCTCTTTCCAGGTCCCAAAATGAATGGTAAAGGCCATGCCCAGCATCATGAAAACCAGTCCGCCAATGATCCGGTATCGCCACGCTACTATCAGAGCGCCAACTACCAGAGCGGTTGGAATCATATGCGCCAGCAAATGTCCGAGTTTTTCCAGGAATGAAGCATGCCCATCAAAGGAATCGAGGGCAAAAACCGAAATAAATAAAGCAAAGACAATGGCCAATACCCGTGGGAACCAGGTGAGGGCCGCATACAATTGGTGTGCCATGGCATGAAAAAGCTGGTTAATGACAATCCATACCCGCCTTGGGTACGGCAGATTCAAACAGCGTTAGATCCAGATTCAGGCCTCTTTGGAGTAACAACAATCCCACAATGCCCAGTAATATTGGCTGGGCTATACGTATTTTCTTGCGAATGGTTTGACTGAACGACCCACTAAACAGGCTCACCATGAGTAAAAGCGGCAGGGTGCCCAAACCAAATACTGCCATAAAAATGCCACCCTCTGCGCTGCCAAAAGAAGCTAAAGCGCCAGCCAAAGCCGCGTATACCATGCCACAGGGCAACAACCCGTTCAATAAACCAATGGAAAAAGTGCTACCCCTTGGGTTGTTGCGCAGCAGCCCGCCAATACCTGTTTTTATTTTTTGGGTGAATATTCCAAAACCGGGCAAAGCCGTAACCAATTGTTCAAATTTCCAGGCCATCAAAGCCATGCCGATCATGAAAATACCGGCTGTAATAGACAACACTTTTTGTAAACCTGCCAAGGCTAATCCCTTTCCCAATAGCCCGAATACAATGCCCAGCAACACATACGTAATGATCCGGCCACTGTGGTAAACCAGCATTTGCTGCAGTACTGCCCATTTTTCCTTTGCCTGCAAGGGTAATGCCAGCAGCAGCGGACCGCACATGCCTACGCAGTGCAGGCTGCCGGCCAGGCCTAGCAGTAATGCTGGCAGGAAAAGTGATAATTCTGGCATAGTGCAGGCAATTTGAGCGCTATTCTGAGTGGAAATCAGGTACCTGGTACAATCAGAGCCGTTTCCCAAAAGTATTTTTTACCATCAGTGGTTTCCCATTCCATTTCGAGGTGCCAGCGCCCGGGCGTCATGTCGCCGGTAGCAAATGTAGCGCTGGCGGTATTGTCCAGCGATGCTGTTACGTCCTCGCGGGAGGTAGCTGAGCGGTAGCACTTCACCGTGCCTTTATTGGCTACCATACCTTCCGGAAGTTGAGCCTTTATGCTTTTAGATGCCGGATCTACCACTGCCACAGGGGCATTTGCCAGCGCTGCAGTATTCTGTTTGCGCTCCAAACGATCCTGATAGTTCAAATCCAGTGCATAGTAGTCTTTTTGCACCAGCTGCGGAGGATATTTGGTAGTAGACACTACCGCAAAAATCATACTACCCGCAAACAGGGTGAAAAAAATGACGATTCCGGTTCCCCAATTGAATTTCATAATGTGAGCTTTTAAGTAATTTGAGTTGTTGTGCACTACTTCACCGGTCCGAGGAAATTGGTCTTGATCTCATCAATTTTTTTGCCGTTAGACAAAACTTCAATGATGATCGGTGTCTTTCTGCTTTGCAGCTTATCCTCAGGCATTTCCACAAAGAAGGCTCCTTCCAGTTTGGCGCCTTTAGCCAGTGAGCCAGGAGCCTGACCAACAAGCTGAATACTGGCGCCGTCTGTTACTGCGTGCAGTTCCACCGGCAAATCCTTGGTGGATTTATTGATCAGTACATAGGTGTACAGATTGGTGATATGCGTTTCATCTTTTTGCTGATACAATTGGCCGGGAGAACGCAGAATAATGGTTTCCACAATGCCTCTGCGGGCAATCAGGAACACATCTAACGCCAACAGCGCCATCAATACAAAAGTGTAAGCCCAAACCCGGGTGGTAAAGATTTTTCGTTTGCCGGTATTGATGCCGGTCATGGAGTCGTAGCGAATCAAACCGGTAGGACGGTTGATCTTGGTCATGATGGCATCGCAGGCATCCATGCAGGCGGTGCAGTTGGTGCATTCCAGCTGCGTGCCGTTGCGGATGTCAATGCCGGTAGGACAAACGTGAACGCACAATTTGCAGTCAATGCAATCGCCAACCTTGGGTACTGTGCCTTCATAAGTCGCCGGTGCGGCGCCCACCGCTTGTTGAATACTGGCCACCGGGTCGTGATAGGTGGTAGGCTGTGCCGGCGGAGCTTGGGCGCCTTTTTTAAGCTTGGTGCGTGGCTCGCCACGCATATGGTCATAAGCCACTACAATGGAATCTTTCACCAGCAAAACGCTTTGCAGTCTGCCATACGGACAAATGGTGGTACAAACCTGTTCGCGCAATCTTGCAAAAACTGCATAAAAAGCCAGGCTGAAGACAATCATAGCAATGAAGCCGCCAATATGCTGGGATACAGGCTCTTTGATGATTTTGATAACCTCGTCCATGCTAATCAGATAAGACAGGAAGAAGTTGGTGAAAATCAGAGCCAGGCCATAAATAATGGCGTGTTTCAGTACTTTTTTGCGTATTTTCTGTGCTGTCCAGGGCGATTGGTCCAGTTTGCGCTGCTCTCCTGCATCGCCTTCTATCCAGTATTCTATCCGTCGGAAAATCATTTCCATGAAAACGGTTTGTGGACAAACCCAACCGCAAAACAATCGCCCAAAAACCACCGTAAACAGGATAATGAACACGATAAACGTGAGCGTGGCCAATACGAACAAATGGAAATCCTGAGGCGTAAACAGTAGCCCAAACAGCACGAATTTACGCTCCAGTACATTGAACAGCAAAAACTGCTCTCCGTCCACTTTAATAAAGGGGAGGCTGAAAAAGAATATCAGAAACCCTATGGTTGCCCATGTGCGGTAGTTGTAATAGCGGCCGCTGGGTTTTTTGGGATAAAGCCATACGCGTTTGCCCGCTGCATCAACGGTGGACAAATGGTCGCGGTATTCTTCCGTGTCTTCAATGACGTTTTTGATAAAATCCTGGTTCATGGATCATTGTTTTAGCTGGAAGAGAAAGGGCCGGTAAAAGTTATCCCGGAATTTTGGCCCCGGAATAACTTTTACCAACCCTTGTCATACATCGCTTGAGATTAACCTTTTGCTGTTTGGGTAGTATCTGCCGGTGCTGTGGCGCCGTCTTCTTTCCAGATTTCTCCTTGAGGCGCTTTGGCGTTCGGTGGATTGGTACCCTGCAGTGTCAGAATGTAGCTGGCAACCTTCTGCATGTCGGCTGGTTTCAATTGAGAAGACCATGCGATCATACCCTTGTCAGGCACGCCATATTTGATGGTTTTAAACACATTTTTGATGCCGCCACCGTGTATCCAGTATTCGTCGGTAAAGTTCGGACCCACGCCGCCTTCACCTTTCTGGCCATGGCAGGCTGCACAAGAGTTTTTGAAAATAAGCTCGCCTTCACCAATGCCTGAGCCCTCCGTAATTGCCGTTACATTGGATTCATCCACGGCATTAGCTTTACCGGCCAGCGCGATAGCGATCTCTTTCTTGGCGGTTTCAACCTCCTGCTTGTATTGTTCAGCCTGGTCCGCGCCGCCACCACCGAAGTGGTAGTACCACATGTAACCGGCTGCCCAGATAATGGTCAGGATGAACATATTCACCCACCATGGTGGCAAGTGGTTGTCCAGTTCCTTGATACCATCGTAGTTGTGGTCCAGGGTAATGTCGCCCTCTTTCTCCTGAGGTACGGGGTCTTCCCAGTATTTTTTGCGCAAACGAGTGAAGAAATCCTCTTCCACCGGAAGTACTCCTGTGTTGTCGCCGGCAAAAGGAATACCGTGCTTTTCAGATTCTACGCGAATCAAATGCCGGGTAAGCATGGCATTGGTACGAACTACCACGGCAATAACCACCACAAAAAGAAGGGCAGAAATAATCAGAAATGCGGTGGACATGATTTGGTTGAAATCATCCACTTTAGGATCCGGGGCTGCCGTAGTAGTTGCCTGTCCCCAGAGGGTACTCAGGCTGATCATAAGCAGCAATAAGGTTGGCAGATATTTTTTCGATTTCATGTTTGAAAAAATGTTTTGCCTTGTCCCGCCCCGAACATATTATCCGGAGCGGGATAAGGTTCATATTTAATCTTCCAATGGCATGTGCGCCATGCGATCCATATCATCTTTTTTGAAGATGAATGCGCGTATAGCGACTACGCAAAAGGTGGTGAAGAAAAGCAGCAGCGTGCTTACACCAAACCACTGAACTCCGTCCACCGATTGAAGCAGATACTTGTACATTGAAATGTTGTTTTAGTGTGAATCAATGTTGTTTTGACTGCTTGAGCGATTCGGGTGTTAAAGACCGCTCAAGCTTTTCAAAACGGTCTTGTTATTTTGGTTGTACTTTGATGTCGGTGCCGAGGCGTTGCAGATAGGCTATGATCGCAACGATTTCCTTGTCGGCTACAGTTGGATCCTTAATACCCTGATCTGCCAGGTTTTTGGCTATTTTCTGAGCCTGTTCTTTGGCATTATCCACGGCATATTTTTCAAAATCCTTTGGATATGGTGTGCCCAGTTTACGCAGAGCGGTGATTTTGCCTGGCAATCCGTTCAGATCCAGCTGATCCTCCAACAGGTGCGGGTAGGCTGGCATGATGGAGCCTGGCGACATGCTGGTTGGGTCCATCATGTGGTTGTAGTGCCAGCTGTCCGGGTATTTACCACCTTCGCGCCACAGATCCGGACCGGTACGTTTACTGCCCCAGAGGAACGGACGATCGTACACATATTCGCCAGACTTGGAGTATTCACCGTAACGCTCGGTTTCGTCGCGGAATGGACGAATCATTTGAGAGTGGCAACCCACGCAACCTTCGCGGATGTACAGGTCGCGACCCGTCAGTTCAAGCGGAGTGTATGGTTTTACGGTAGAAATCTTTGGAACCTGGCTATCAACAAACACCATTGGGATGATTTGAACGATACCGCCCACAGCGATCAAAATGGTGCTCCACAACAACATTTGCATTGGGCGACCTTCGATCCAGCGGTGCCAGTGATCGCCTTCGTGCACTACTGGTGCAGGACGAGCAGGAGCTTCGGCAGCCTCATTGGCCATGAAACTACCCTGAGCGGCTGTTTTAAACAGGTTGTATACACCAATCACAACACCTACGAAGAACAGTGTGCCGCCAACAGCACGCATAGCGTACATAGGCATGATTTGGGTTACGGTATCCAGGAAGTTACCCCATGCCAGCGTGCCTTCCGGTGTGAATTCTTTCCACATCAAAGCCTGTGTCCAGCCAGCCCAGTACATTGGAACTGCGTAGAAAATGATACCCAGTGTACCCAGCCAGAAGTGAATATTGGCCAGTTGTTTGGAATACAGCTCTGTGCGGTACATCCGTGGCCACAACCAGTACAAAGCGCCGAAGGTGAGGAAACCATTCCAGCCCAGTGCGCCTACGTGTACGTGTGCGATGGTCCAGTCGGTAAAGTGGCTGATGGCGTTTACAGATTTGATGGAAAGCATCGGGCCTTCAAAAGTGGCCATACCATAAGCAATTACTGCTACTACCATGAACTTCAACACCGGATCGTTGGCAACACGGTCCCATGCGCCACGAAGCGTAAGCAGACCGTTCAACATGCCGCCCCAGGATGGTGCGATCAGCATGATACTGAATACGGTACCGAGCGACTGAACCCAATCAGGCAGGGTAGAGTAGAGCAGGTGGTGCGGGCCAGCCCAGATGTAAATGAAAATCAGGGCCCAGAAGTGAATGATGGAAAGTTTATAGGAATAAACCGGACGGTTAGCCGCTTTAGGCAGGAAGTAGTACATCATGCCCAGGTAAGGCGTTGTCAGGAAGAAGGCCACGGCATTGTGTCCGTACCACCACTGAACCAGCGCCTCGGTTACACCGGAAAAAATCGGATAACTTTCGGTTAGCGTAACCGGCAATTCCAAGCTTCTTACAATGTGCAGTACGGCAACGGTTACCCAGGTAGCTATGTAGAACCAAATAGCTACGTACAGGTGACTTTCCCGGCGGGTAAGAATGGTACCGAACATATTGATACCAAACACCACCCAGATCAGGGTAATGGCAATATCAAGTGGCCAGATCAATTCTGAATATTCGCCGCTGGTAGTCAAACCCAGAGGAAGGGTAATGGCCGCAGCCAAAATGATCAACTGCCAACCCCAAAAGTGAATCCAGGAAAGCGTATCGCTCCACATCCTGGCTTTGAGCAGGCGCTGAAGAGAGTAATAAACTCCCATAAAAATACCGTTACCTACAAAAGCGAAGATAACGGCGTTGGTGTGCAGAGGGCGCAGGCGACCAAATGTGAGCCACGGACCCAGGTTGAGCGAGGGATAAATAATTTGAAGGGCAAGAATAAGCCCAACCAGCATCCCTACCACAGCGAAAATGAACGAAGCCAAACCAAAGGCCCGAACAATTTTGTTGTCGTACTGAAATTGTTGAATGTTACTCATAAAGAAGGCTTTAAATCTTCGTCTTGTTTATTTGCTGTTGCGGAATTTGTTGCGTCTGTCATTCCAGTGCTCGGGGTGGCATCGTCGAAAAGTATCCGGATGGCCGGCGTGTACTCATCGTCGAATTGTCCGCTCCCTGCAGCCCGCAAGTAGGCCAGCAAGAACCCCGCGGCAAGCAGGAGACTGACAAGAATGAGGAATAGCATGATTTTCATGAACAGGCAAATGCTTCAGATATGACTGAAAACTGGTGCAAGATGGGCGTGTCATGAAAAGATGACGGATGATCAAAATCAGGGTGGAGAGTGATCTTAGTCCGAAGCCGCCATAATATTGCGGCAGCCCTATCTTTGACCCACCTATGGAGAAGCAAATCAACAATCCACTGCACGGTGTAACCCTACAGCAAATGCTGGAATACCTGGTATCTGTCTATCAATGGGAAGGACTGGCCGTCCGAATTCCTATTCGTTGCTTCCGTTTTGAACCCAGCATTAACTCCAGCCTCAAGTTCCTACGCAAAACCCCCTGGGCCCGCCAAAAAGTAGAAAGCCTCTACCTCCACACCATCTCCCATTCATAACCCACTCACTCATTCACTCACTCATTCACTCATTCACTCATTCACTCATTCACAAGTCACCCGCCCGCCTGACCTTCATCATTCCACACTACATTTTCATCCGCCAACTTTGTACCATCATCCAAACGGATAGCCCGGCGGGTTTCTGCCCACCCCGTTCCGTTACACCACGATAATGGTATGCAAAACACAACACCGATTTCAAAAGTCATGACCCGCAAACCTGCTGTAGTCGGGCCTTCAGATCATCTGGAAATTGTGCAGGAAATCTTTGAAAAATATGGCTTTCACCACGTGCCGGTAGTAGAAGCCGGTCATCTGGCAGGCATCGTAAGTTATACAGATTACCTGCGGGTTATTCAGGAAATATACGGAAGCGCCGCTGAACAACAGCAAAACCAAAACCTCCTGCAAACCGTACAGGTACGGCAGGTTATGACAGATCATCCCGTTTGTCTGTCGCCCAACGACACCGTAGAAGACGCCCTGCGTATCTTCAAAACCAATCATTTTCACGCAATTCCAGTAGTAGAGGCTAATCAAAAACTGGTAGGTATTTTATCCACTCACGATCTCATCAAGGTGTTGGAAAGAGTTTTAGCCCCTGAGATTGATTATGCCTCAAGATAATACGCCCCGCATGCCGGAAGTATCGGCAGAATGGCCTTATGTTTGTTTCCCATGACTTCCGGAAATACTTCCACAACAGCGGGCCTGACCAGCCAACAGGCAGCTGAACAACTCAATATTTACGGCAGAAACGAGTTGGAGGGCCAACGGCGCAACCCCTTGCTCCAGAGCCTGTTCAATATCGTTACCGAGCCCATGTTCATCCTGCTGGCGGTAGCCTGTGCCCTGTATTTTGCACTCGGCGATCTCACCGAAGCCTGGATGATGGTGGTGTCTATCCTCTTTGTAGCCGGCATCGAGTTGTATCAGGAAACCAAATCGGAACGCGCCCTCGAAGCGCTGCGCAAATACACCCGTGCACAGGTACGCGTACTCCGCGATGGCCAATGGATTGAATTACCCTCCGAAGATTTGGTACCCGGCGATGTGGTTAGCCTGGAAGAAGGAGAACGTATACCAGCCGATGGCATGTTGCTGGAACAACACGATCTTACGGTAGACGAATCAGTGCTCACCGGCGAAAGTCTTCCGGTTGATAAGCAGGCGCAAAACAAGGTGTTTCAAGGCACTACTGTGGTTTCAGGGAGCGGACTTTGTCAGGTAACCGAAACCGGAGCCGCCACAGCCTTTGGCCAGTTGGGTAAATCCATAGATTCGATGGAAACGGTGAAAACACCGTTGCAAATCCAGATCAAACGTTTCGTTACTCAAATGGGTATTGCCGGCGGATTGGCTTTCGTACTGGTTTTTGTGCTCAATTATTGGCTGGAACAGGATATTTGGGCGGCCTTGCTTTTTTCCCTTACCCTGGCTATGGCCATTTTGCCCGAGGAGATTCCGGTGGCCTTCAGCGCTTTTATGGGACTAGGCGCTTACCGCATGATTCAACACGGGATTCTGGCTAAAAGGCCCGGAACAGTGGAAAGTCTGGGCTCTGCTACCGTGATTTGCCTCGACAAAACGGGCACCATTACCCAAAACAGCATGTCGGTAGCCGAAGTGCAGGATTTGAGCGGACGAAACAAAGTGCTGGAATATGCCCTTTGGGCCTCCGAACCGGCTGTTTTTGATGCAATGGAACGGGCTGTTTTGGAAAAAGTGCTGACATCCGCGGCTTTACCGGAAGATCCCAGAGCCGGCCACCAGATTGTACACGAATACGCTTTATCCGGCCGACCGCCCATGATGACCCATATTTGGGAAAAGGACGGTCAACACCGGGTAATTGCCTGCAAAGGCGCCGTAGAGCGCGTACTGGAAGTGTCTGGCGCCGATGAACAACTCACGGAGCAGGTTTTCCTGCACACCGAAAAAATGGCAGCTCAGGGATTCCGGGTGCTTGGAGTGGCTTCTGCAGTTTATGAAGGGTATACTTTTCCGGAAGACCAATCAGATTTTCCCTGGCAATTTGAAGGCTTGCTCGCATTCTACGATCCGCCAAAGGAAAACGTAGCCCAGGTTTTCAACCAGTTTTATCAGGCAGGTCTGCGGGTCATGATGATCACCGGCGATCACAAGGCAACTGCCGAACACATTTCGCGCAGCGCCGGACTCAAAGGCTGGGAGTTGTCTATGACCGGAAAACAAATCATGGATTTGTCGGACGCCGATTTGCAGGATGCAGTACAACGGGTAAATGTGTTTGCCCGAATGTTTCCGGATGCCAAGCTCAGGGTGGTGAACGCCCTTAAGGCCAATGGAGAAATTGTGGCCATGTCTGGCGATGGGGTTAATGATGGCCCTGCCCTGAAATCGGCACAAATTGGCGTGGCTATGGGTAAAAAGGGGACGGAAATTGCCAAAAGTGCCGCCTCTCTGGTTTTGCTCGAAGATGATTTACATGGCATGGTGCTGGCCATTGCTATGGGGCGGCGTATTTATGATAACCTGCGCAAAGCCATTCGGTACATTATTTCCATTCACTTGCCCATTGTACTGGTGGTTTTATTGCCACTGTTACTGGGTTGGCCTTATGTGCATATTTTGATGCCTTTGCATGTGATTTTCCTGGAACTGGTGATGGATCCTACAGCAGCCGTTGCATTTGAAAATGAGCCGGCAGAACCTAATTTAATGCAAAAACCGCCCCGAAATGTCGAAGCATCCTTGTTTTCCTGGAACGAATTGGGGGTGAGTTTGTTGCAAGGTGCAATCATAACTGCCGGGGTACTCGGCATGTATCAATGGGCGTTGTACCAGGGCCTGCCAGAAACAGGGGTACGTTCTATGGTTTTTGCCACCATGGTTTTTGCCAACCTTTTTCTTACCCTGGCCAATCGTTCTTTTGATTTTGCCCTTCCTCAAACAATCCGGTATAAAAACCCCGTTTTACCCATAATTTTGGCCATATCCGCCCTAGTGCTGCTATTGATATTATACCTCCCCTGGCTGTCCAAACTGTTCGGTATGGAACCACTTTCCATCACCAATCTCGCCTGGTGCTTCCTCGCCGGATTCAGCAGCGTAGTTTGGTTTGAATGTTATAAATGGATCAAAAACAGCGCATAAATTCCAAAACTGACACTCATTCACTCACTCACTTCCTATCCCAACGCTTGCAGTTCCACCAATTTTCTATAGACCTTCCCCGCCTGCATCAGTTGATCGTGGGTGCCCCGTTCCACTATCCTGCCACCATCCATCACCACTATTTCGTCAGCATTTTGTACAGTACTGAGCCGGTGGGCAATCACCAACGCCGTCCGGTTTTCCAGCAGGCGCTCAAGGGCAGCCTGTACCAGTTTTTCTGATTCTGAGTCTAATGCTGAAGTGGCCTCATCGAGTATCAGGATTGGCGGATTTTTCAACAATGCCCGGGCAATGGTCAGTCGTTGTCGCTGACCGCCACTCAGTTTGGAACCGCGGTCGCCAATGTTGGCATGGTAACCTTCCGGCAGGTGCTGTATAAACTCGTGGGCATTGGCAGCCTTAGCAGCCGCTTCAATGGCTTCTACGCTGGCATCTCCTTCCGAAAAGGCAATGTTGTTGTGCACGGAATCATTGAATAGAATAGCTTCCTGACTTACAATACCCATTAAATCCCGCAAATCCTGCAAACGCAGGTCGCGCAGGTCATGTCCGTCAATCAGGATCTGGCCATCTGTTGGGTCGTAAAAACGTGGCAACAAATCGGCCATGGTACTTTTACCGGCGCCTGAAGCGCCTACCAGGGCCACCACTTTTCCTTTGGGGATAGTGAGGTTTATATTTTCCAACGCCGCGCGGTCTGCGTTGGCATATTTGAACGATACGTTCCGGAATTCGATACCGTCTTTGAATTCGTTCAAACTGGCAGGTTTTTCAGGATCCCGAATGGTCTCAGGTGCGTCCAGTACCGTTTCCAGTCGTTCCAAAGCGCCCATACCTTTCCGAATGCTGTAAGTGGCATTAGAAAATGCCTTGGCTGGCTCCAGAATGGAATAAAAGGCGTACAGGAAAGTGATAAATATCGGCCCCGAAAGTTTGAAGGCAAAAACCAGTTTGGCGCCGTACCAAAGCAATATGGAGGCCACTACAATGCCCAGAAATTCAGACAAAGGCGAGGCCAGATCGCGTCTGCGTGACAAGCGTGTGAGCGTGCGCGCATAGTCGTTGTTTTCCTTGCCAAAACGGTCGCTTTGCCAGTTTTCTGCATTAAATCCTTTCAAAATACGCAATCCGCCAATGGTTTCTTCCACCAATGACATCACCAACCCCAGCTTGCTTTGCGCTTCACCGGATTGTTTGCGCAACGACTTTCCGATACCGCCAATAATTACCCCGCTGAATACCATCAAAACAAACACAAAACCTGCCAGCTTGGGCGAAACCCACAACATATAAGCCAGGCTACCGCTGATCACGATGGGTTCACGTACCATCGCTTCCATTACGCCCATGATACTCCATTCCACTTCCTGAACATCCGCTGCAAACCTGCTCATCAGGTCGCCTTTGCGTTCTTCAGAAAAAAAAGAGAGTGGCAAATGCAGGATTTTTTTCAGCAGTTTCTGTCGCAGGTCGCGCACCACTCCGTTCCTCACCGGAGCCAGGAAGTACAACGACAAATAGCGGAACAGGTTTTTACCCAAAAAAGTAACCACCAGTACGCTACAAACCATAATCAGGGCTTTTTCCCTGCCATAGGTTTGAATCATGTACACAAAAAAGGTGTCCAGGTATTGCTGAAGTCCCGTTGCAGATTTATTCACCGTTAAACTGGCGGGATCCACGCTGGGATCGCTGAACAGGATTTGCAGGAACGGCAGCAGCGCGGGGATGCTGATGACCACAAACACCGACATCAGCATATTGCAGAGGATGGCCAGTGTAAGCAGGCGTTTATAGGGCAGGTAATATCGAAGCAGTCTGAGCATTATTTCTTGAAAGCCAGTTTTTCCAGCATTTCACTGGCTATGGGATCGGCGTAGATGCCGTAGTTGTTGATTAAAATGCCTTTCGTAGGCTGATGCAGTGCGGAAATGGCATAAACCACCAGTTCCTCAGATGGATCTGTTTCACCTTCCAGGCGGAAGTATTTGTCTACCTGGAATTCATGGTGAAAAAACTGAAAATCGCCATTACGGCACTCCAGGCAATTTTGCCGGAGGTTGAAATCTTCCACATAACCCTCTGAGCGAAGCTCATCCAGGATGTCCAACAGTGTTTTTTCCATAATTAATGGTATTTAAGGTATGCTGGGGATTTACTTGCCTGGTGTCAATCGTTTTTTCCAAACTGCTATTAATACCAAAATAATCAACACAGCCATACCAGCTGCGGCAGCAATAGCTACGGTATTACTGCCGGGTTCGGTAGCATGGTTCCGTTTGATGTAAATGCCAAGTAGCGCCCATACAACAGCTGATACATGGCCAAGGTTGTGTTGTTTTTGCCAAAAATACGTAGCAATCCCAACACCTGCACTAATCATTAGCACCGTCCAAAAGGTTTCGCCCGGTGCTCCGCCACGCCAGCCTTGGTCAACCAGTAAGGCAGTTACATTGGCCACCAGTGCAATGGTTATCCATCCCTGATACAAGCCAAAAGGTGCTTTTATCCAGCCTGGTATATCATTGGACGACTGGTAAAGCCCGCGATTCAGTTTTGCCAAACTGGCTAGCAATCCAATCATAATGAACACTGATATACCCAGTTGCTCCCAGTGCCAGGCAAAAATCCAGGCCATGTTGAGCAGGCTGCTTGCAATGAAATAACTGCCTATGGATGCTATAGCTGTAGCAATGCCGGAGGATTTTTTTGGAACAAACAAGGCATACAGGCTTACTCCGGTAAAGACCAGCAACCATAGATAGATTACCCCCCAAATAGAAAAAGTAAGTCCGGCGGGGGTAAACAGGTTGGGATATTGGTTAGAAAGTTCTCCGGTATTTTTACCGTTAAGGGGCAACGCATTGGCCAGGTAATTAACGGCCAACACGCCGACAAAGGCCAGGGTATTCCCTGCAATCAATGTGCGCAATCGTTTAACCATGATTTGGTTCGGAAGGTGTATCGGTAGCAGTTACTTTTTGCCCTACCTGATGTTTGAACATAGAACGCATGGCCAACAGCATACTCACCAATGACAATGCCGCCCCCATCAAGAAAGGTGCGCCGGGGAACTGCACTGTAGATTCCGGCGCTGTAAAATGGGCAAACAGATTGGTCATCAGCAAGGGCCCAATGATAGAGGTGAGGCTGATCAGACTGGTGAGCGCCCCTTGTAATTCGCCTTGCTCATTGGCAGGCACCTGACTTGAAATAATGCTTTGCAACGAAGGACCAGCGATGCCTCCCAGTGCAAAAGGAATCATATAAACAAACATCTGCCAACCTTCTGTGGCAAAGGCAAACAACACAAATCCAATGGCATACAAAGTAAGTCCAATAAGTACTGAACTGCGCTGCCCAAATTTGGGAATGAGAATGCGCGACAATCCACCCTGAACTATTGCCGTCATTAATCCGGTGAAAGCGAGCGAATATCCTACCCAGCGTTCATCCCACTGGAATTTCATCATAGTAATATAGGTCCAGGTGCTTTGATTGGCATGTCCGGCAATGTAAATACAAATGAGGGAAGCTACCAGGCTCAGGATTACCGGATATCTGCCCAGGTTCATCAGCGAACCAATTGGATTGGCTCGTTTCCAGTCAAACTCCCGACGGTTTTCCTGTTTCAGAGATTCGGGAAGTATGAAATAGCCATAGAGCCAGTTCATAAGCGCCAGCCCTGCCGCTGCAAAAAACGGCGCCCGAATACCAAAATGGAACGAAACCACACCCCCGATCAGAGGCCCGATGATAAAGCCCAGGCCAAAAGCAGCACCCACCAACCCAAAGTTTTGTGCGCGTTTTTCAACCGGACTTACGTCTGCAATATACGCCATGCCTGAAGTAAAGGAGGCGCCTGTGATTCCACCCAACACCCGTCCGATAAAAAACCACCAGATATTTGGCGCTAATCCTTGTATGATAAAATCGATACCAAACGCAAATAATGAAGCCAGAATAACTGGACGGCGGCCATATTTATCACTTAATCCGCCAATGATCGGCGAAAACAAAAATTGCATGCCTGCATAGGTAAACATCAGGATTCCACCCCAGCGCGCGGCAGTACTCAAATCGCCACCGGTTAACTCTTCCAATAGTTTGGGTAATACAGGTATAATCAATCCAAAACCGATTACATCAATCAGCATGGTGATGAATATAAAAGCAAGAGCAGGGGTGCGGGATGTAGCCATGATAACGTACCGGCGGGTTTAGCCGCCGATGTTTGAAGGGTTTGAAGTACCGGCGGGTTTAGCCGCCGATGTTTGAGGGGTTTGGGGTGCGAAATAACGGCAACTAATAGTCTTGGAAGCCAGAAAAAGGTAAAAATTCTGGTTAACAGTTTATTCAAGCAATCAATTGAATATTTGATTTATTTTTGTGCCATGGAAAAAAGAATATACAAGGATGCCATCTATTCAGCCATTGCCGGTATGACCAAAGCCTTTTCTCACGCCAATCGATTGGAAATACTTGATCTGCTGGCCAATGGTGAAAAAACGGTTGAACAAATAGCCACCCAAACCGCTGTTTCTGTGGCAAATGCATCTCAACATCTCCAAATTCTGAAATATGCCAGACTGGTGAATGCCAGACGTCAAGGCACCTCTATTTATTACGGACTGAGCAGTAAAAAAGCATACACTGCCTGGAAAGCTTTGCGCGACCTGGCCATAGATCTTGAACCTGAAGTCCAACGCACCATGGATCAGTATCGTTTGGAAACCAACAGCTACCCAGGCTGCCATTTTGATGAGATCCATCAGGATACAGCAGCACAATTGCTTGATGTGCGCCCTGTGGAAGAGTTTGCCGCAGGACACCTGAACAATGCTCTTTCCATTCCCATTCTGGAACTCTCTGAACGATTAGCTGAACTACCCAGGAACAAAACCATCATTGCTTATTGCAGAGGACCATTCTGTACTTATGCCGACGAAGCGGTGGCCCTCCTCAAAGCTAACGGTTATAAAGCGCTTCGTCTGGAAGAAAGTTACCTCGATATAAACCTCCAGGAAGACCAATGGAAAAACTAAACAACATTGAACTCGGTCTCCGACAAAACTGGCGGCAATTTTCCTTGCTGGTACTCGTCAATGCCTTTGTAGGTGGCATGGTGGGCATGGAGCGAAGCATTCTGCCGCAACTGGCAGAAGCGGAGTTTGGCATGGCTGCCAAAACGGCCGCACTTTCGTTCATAGTCGCTTTTGGCTTTGCCAAAGCCTTCGCTAACCTGTTCACCGGCGCTTTGGCCAGCAAGCTGGGCCGAAAAAAGCTCCTCCTGTTGGGCTGGGTGCTGGGCGTCCCGGTGCCTTTTCTGTTAATGCTGGCGCCTTCCTGGGGTTGGGTTGTAGCCGCCAATATCCTGCTCGGCGTACACCAGGGGTTTGCCTGGTCGGCAACAGTAGTGATGAAAATTGACCTCGCCGGCGATCGCGACCGCGGCCTCGCCATGGGCCTTAACGAGTTCGCCGGATACCTTGCCGTAGCATTGGCCGCCTTTGCCACAGGCTGGATCGCAGGGCAATTTGGGCTACGGCCATACCCTTTTTACTTAGGCTTCGGATTATTAGCGGCAGGGCTGCTGTTCAGCTGGTTGCTCGTGCGCGATACCCACGCACACATGACTACAGAGGCAGTTGTAAGTAAGATCCCCCGCCTGGGAAACATCTTCCGCGACACCAGCTGGCGACACCGTAATCTGGGCTCAGTAACAATTACCGGATTGGTGAATAACCTAAACGATGGTATGGTATGGGGTTTGCTCCCCTTATTCTTGCTGCAAAAAGGATTTTCCATGCAGGAAATTGGCCTTTTGGCGGCGGTATATCCTGCAGTTTGGGGCGTTGGGCAGTTATTCAGCGGTCGATTGTCGGACTTGGTTTGCAAAAAAGATCTGCTCTTATGGGGTATGACTATTCAGGCATTGGCCTTATTCGGGCTGGCGTTTGCTGATGGCTTCTGGATGTTTGTCCAGTTCCTGGCTTTACTTGGCTGGGGCACCGCTATGGTCTACCCCACCTTCCTGGCTTCTATTGCCGACAACACTCACCCGCTCGACCGGGCTAAAAGTCTGGGTATTTTTCGATTCTGGCGGGATATGGGCTATGCCGTCGGCGCGCTGTTCACCGGATTAATGGCCGATGCATTTGGCATCCCTGTCAGCATTCTGGCAGTAGGGTTACTCACCTTGCTTACAGGATTGTGGGCAGATTACCGCATGAGGTGCCGCACAGGGCATCCCACGATTTGGGTATGGTTTGGGAGAAAATCCCCAAATATCCTCTAAATGAATCTGGTATTTAGTTTCCAACCTCCCACAAAAAAGCCGGGCCAGCTCTTCCAGCTGGCCCGGTCGTTAACTACGAAAAAAATGTTGCAGTGTGGGTCTTGGGTCATGGCCTATCCGTTGATCGGCCACCCCCGTCTGTATCCCCATCTAGTAGCACAAATCCAACTAACGCGCGATCTGTAATTTGTGGGTAATGGAATGTCCTGAATTGTCCGATAACTGAACAATATACAAGCCTGGCAAAAGGCCGGAAACGTTCAGCCGAGTACTGTTTTCCATAGTTGAAGGTTGGATATCTACAAGCACTTTGCCCAGTTGATCCACGACTCTGATTCGCAATGCTGTTCTGGAAATTGCATTCCAGCTTATCCACACATCGTCACCAGCAGGATTTGGATAGAGCTCCATACTTACCTCTGATTCCGGATTTTCGGTGCCAACTGAACCTGAGATATTGACCGGGCCTACCCCTGAGGTACAACCCCTGGTATCTGTTACCACCAGCGCATACTGACCTGAAAACAGGTTGCTCAAGTCTTCTGTATTGGCAAAAAACTGTCCGTTTCTAGTCCAAACATGACTATATGGAGCCGTACCTCCACTAATTTGCACCTGAATACTGCCTGCTCCCTGATTACCCGGATCCTGCTGAACCTGATCCAGATTAATACCCAGCTGATCTGGCTGGGTGAGGTTGATGGCGCCCGCCAGGGTGCAGCCTGCCTGATCCTGAACGGAATAGGCATAACTCCCCGCACACAAATTGGTAGCTTGAACTCCGGTTTGGCCGTTGCTCCAAAGTATGTTATATGGCCCGGCGCCCCCACTTATCGCCAGGCTGGCAGCGCCATTACACAAGCTATGGCAGGCCGGCGATTGCAGACTGGTTTGCACGCTCGGAGCAGGCGTTACTGTTATGCTGAAGCTACACTGGCCGGTGTTGCCGCTGCCATCTGTGTAAGCATACGTTTGGGTAGTAACGCCAACCGGGAAATTGGATCCAGATGGTAATCCACCTGTAAGTTGTACCAATCCAGGGTTCACTGTGCAGTTGTCGTTTACCAATGGCGTATTGTACACCACCGGTCCGTGACAATAGCCAACGGTTTGATTACCAGGGCAAATAACCTGAGGCGCCTGATTGTCATTAACTTCAATTTGGGCCACCTTGGTTTGGGTGCATTGAAAAGCGTCTGTGATGGTGGCGGTATAGGATCCCGGACACAAATTATAGTTACTCAAACCATTTGCACCATTGCTCCACTGCACTTGTACCGGGCCTCCGCTCAATTGCAGGAGCGACAAGCTTCCGTTGCAAGCATCTACACAAGCTACATGTTGTGGAATGGCCTGAAAATCAGCCGGATCGGATACATTTACTTCGAAACTGCATTGGCCAATATTGCCGGAAGCGTCTGCATAACGGAAGGCTACAGTGGTTACACCTACAGGGAACGTGGAGCCGCTGCTGAGCCCGCTTACCTGCAACAATTGCGTGGGCACAAACGGACAATTATCCACTACCTGAGGTAGGTTGTAGGTAACAACAGGCTGGCAAAAACCGGTTTGGATGTTTATCGGACAAAAAATTTGCGGAACAATATTATCCTGAACTAACAAGGTAGCGGTTCCGGTGCTGGCATTACCGCCAATATCGGTTGCTGTAATGGTAACAGATTGTAAGCCAGTTTGGCCACACTGAAACGCATTGGGTGTAACACTCCATTGTGCAATGCCACAGTTGTCAAAACTGCCATTGTCAAACAAACCGGCAGAAACAGAAACATGACCGGTGGCATCTAAATCTACCACCGCATCCTTCAAAAACAATTGTGGCGGCGTCTGATCATTGACTAAAATGCTGGTTTCCAGTTGCTTTTGACAATTGTTTTGATCGGAAACGGTGAGTTTATACAGTCCTGCCTCCAAATTAACCAGGCTTGAACCCGATTGTCCATTCGACCAAAAGTATTGGTATGGCGCTTGTCCGCCTGTTATACCTACTGAAATAGCGCCCGTTTGATCATCGGGACATGAAACATCCGTTTTCGTCAATACAGACGCCACTATAGCCGCCGGGCTGCTAATTTGGGCAGCAATAGTTTTGCTACAACCATTTCCATCAGACACGGTTGCCTGATAAGGCCCGGCTGCAAGATTGTACACGGAAGAACCCTGAGCACCATTCGACCAGGTATACTGGTATGGCTGAACGCCGCCACTTACGCCGAGAGAAATGGATCCATTGGCAGATTCTGCACACAAAACGTTAGACTGTGATGCAATGGTAGCAGTTAAAGCCTGCGGACTGCCAATGGTAACCTGCAGAATAACCTTGCAACCTGTGCCATCTGTTGCGGTTACCGAGTAGGATCCGGCACTAAGTCCATTGGCAGTCTGGGTACTGGCGCCACTGGACCAGGCATAGGTAATCGGGTTGGAAGCGCTGCTTAGCTGAACAGAGGCGCTTCCGTTGGAAAGTCCTGCGCAGCTTACACTCGTTCCGGTAACTGTTCCTGTCAAAATACAGTTGGCAGCATTGATATTGGCCGTTTTTACCACGGTACAGCCCTTGCTATCGGTAAGGGTTACAGTGTAAGCGCCTGGTGAAAGACTTCCAATAGTAAAGGCTGTGGCTCCTGTACTCCATTTTACCGTGTAAGGAGAAGTACCGCCAATTCCAGAAATGGAAGCAGTGCCGTTATTTAGTCCGGGTACGGTTTGATGCGTAACATTCACGGTGGCTGTAAATACCAATTCCTGCAAAGCAACAGATTTGGTGGCTGAACAGCCCTCGGAATCCATAACAGTTACGGTATAGGTTCCGGCCATCAATCCACTGTTGGTCGCGGTCAAGGCGCCATTAGACCATTGGTAGTTGTAAACCAGTGATCCTCCGCTACCGTTGGCTTTCAAAATTCCGTCGGCGCCACCACTGCAATGTACCGGTTGTATTTGGGTCACGGTGGTCTGCACCGGGGCGCGTTGTACCACCATTACGCTGTCTACATCTTTACAGCCATTTTGGGTATTGGTGACGGTTAAGGTATAGGTTCCTTCCAGATCCACCCTTGGGTAAAGCGTGGTTGCACCTGAAACGATATGCCCATCCCAGGTAGTCCACTGGTAAGTATAATTTGGGCCGGAGGATGAAAAAGATGCATTAATCAATACAGAGGTTTGAAAACAGTTCAGTGAGCGTTCTTCCCCGGAATAAGCAAATGGAGGGGTATTGTTAGCATCTATATAAACGCTGGTGGTATTGGTGCAACCATTGCCCGGGTTGGTAGCTGTTACATAATAATAACCCGGCAACGGCACGTTAGGGTTTTGTTGCGTTGAACTGAAGTTATCTGGTCCGCTCCATTGGTATTGCAATCCCTGAGGAGAAGAATTAGTAGTGATCTTGGCATTGGGATTGGTGCAGGTAATCAGGGTGCTGGTACACCAAACACTAGGCGGAGTATTGTTTTGAGAAACAGAAGCATTGGCCACTGCCGTGCATCCGCTCTGCGGATGAGTAACCTTCAAGGTATAATTACCTACTGCGCTAACCACCGGATTTTGCAGTGTGGAAATATAACCATTTGGGCCCGTCCAAATATACGTAGCCCCAGGGGTGGTTGACTGACCAATCAGCGTAACGGTTGGACTGGCGCAGGTTTTAACCCCGCCCATGGCTGAAACATTAGGCTGGGCATAGTTATCTGTTACGGTAACGGAAGTGCTGCCCGTACAGCCATTGGTTGGATTTTTAATAGTCAGGAAATAAACGCCTGAAGCGCTAACACCCACCACGGGATTGGTAGCGATAAAATTGTTGGGTCCAATCCAGGAGTAGGTAACGCCTGGAGTATTGCTACTGCCTATGAGTTGCACTATTTGGATGGAACAACTTAACACACCAGACACTGCGGCTGTCGGAATCGGAGCGGTGGTATTACTGGCTACTGTCACCATATCAGTGGCAGTGCAGCCATTGGCAGGATTTTTTACAACAAGACTATAGGCGCCGGCAATATTGGTCCAAGGCGACTGAAGCTGTGAGGTAAATCCATTGGGGCCGGTCCATTGGAATGTAGCGCCCTGAGTATTGCTGGTGCCGAGCAACTGCACTGAAGGTTGATCGCAGGTAATGGTACCACTCACGGCAGCATCGGCGGAAGGTGATGTGAAATTGGCGCTGACAACGGCTGTAGATTTGGCCAAGCAGCCTGTAAGGGTATCTGTTACGGTAAAAAGGTAGTTGCCGGAAGCAGAAACGACCGGCTTTTCCAGGTTGGATTGAAACCCACCTGGCCCCTGCCATCCAAAACGGGTGTTGGTTTTGGTATAGGTTACCTGCAACATGAGGGTAGGGGAGGTACAGTTCAATACACCGCCTGTGGCCTGTGCAGTGGGGGCCACATGTGCTGCAATCACCTGCATTTGGTCAGTAGCCGTACATCCATTATCAATGTTGGTAACGGTCAGGGTAAAAGTGCCGGCCTGATCAATCACCGGGTTGAGGGTTTGTGCTCCGGATTGAATCCGCCCGCCGCCCGATGCCGTCCACATATATTGGAATTCAGGCCCTGTTGAACCACTCCCGTCCAAAGAAAGCTGAGCATTGGAGCAGTTTACATTGATATCTGTGCCGGCAATGGCAGAAGGCATGGAAAGGTTTTGTAGCACCTCAATCGTCTTGGTGCTAATGTTACCTTCCTGATCTTTTACCTCAACATGATAGGAGCCGATACTCAGCCCGGCCCTGACCGGCCCCGTGGCGCCATCGTCCCAAATGTAGGTATACCCCGGGGCGCCACCAGTTGCGCTGACAGCTATATACCCGGTATTGTGCTGACAGTCAATGTGTTGAAGTGAATCAGTATGGATAGTAATAGGCGCCTGGCTTGGAATAGCCAACTCAGAAGTGGATCCTGTGACAAGGTAAAACAGGATTAAAAGAACGGTGAACAAAAACCGAATCATGGGAATAGAAAAAATGATGGATGAAAAAATCAATGCCAATCATACAAGTTGACGGAAGGATTAAGAGCATGGATTGTAAGCCATGCAGCAGGCAAATTCACTGCAAAGGGACGGCCCTCACCTTAAAATGGGCTTAAGTCTGACCTTAAAACTACCTTAAATGCGGTTTTGTGTAAATTTTGCGACAAACCGGTTGGTGTCGGTGCGCGGAATCTGGTAGGCTAAAATGGCGCCATGTAGCGCCAGAATACGCTGGGCAATGACTATTCCCAGACCAAAACCTCGTTTTCCGGTGGCATTTTCACCACGGAAAAACGGCGTGAATAAGAGCAATTGTTCCTGTTCTGAAAGCGTGCGCCCCGCATTATCAAACCATATTTCCAGTGTGGGCTCAGTGTATGTGATCTGCAGTTGAGCCTGATGATCCTGCCCGTAGCGGCAGGCATTTTCCAGTAAATTGCGGAATGCGGTACGCAATAATGGCTCAATGCCACGCACCATCAGGGCATTTTCATTGGCCGGAAAATCAACGAAACCCAAACTGATTCTGTGGTCTGGATTAGAGGCTTTTACCTCTTCTATGGTTTGGTACAGCACCTCATCAATGCGCAATGCGGGCTGATTTTGATCCACCCTCACATGTTGATATCTGGACAATAATAACAAGGCATTGGTCATTTCTACCAGCCTGCTTTGCTCCTCCCTCAGCGAATGCAGGGTTTTTTGGTAAAACGTGGCGTCGCGTTCCATAGAAAGCGCATGTTCCGTTTCAGAAAGCATATTCGCCAAAGGGGTGCGCAGCTCATGGGATGCATATTGCACAAAACTCCGTTGTGCATTGAAAGCTTTCTCCAGCCGTTCCAGTAAACTGTTGAAATCCTGCGCCAGAATGGTCAACTCGTTCTGATTGTCAGGTACCTTAATCCGTTTGGTCAGATCATTTTCTCCAATACCGGCTATTTGTGAAATCAAATCTGCCAGCGGCTGCCCCACAATATTGCGCACATACAAATAAGCCAGCAAAATGGTTAACCCCAGCCCGGTTATCCAGGTGAAAATGAGGATTTGAAAGAGGTTGGATAACTTTCTAAATCCGTACAAATCGTACGCAGATGCCAGCAATACATAGTCCTGACCTCCTTTGCTCATCACCAGACCAACATGCTCCATTTGGGTCTGATCATCACTGTAATTCACTTCCTTCTCCTGCTGTACCCGTGCCAGGAAGGCCAGGTCATATCTCACACTGTCGTCATCAATACTGCTGTATATCAATCGGTTATCTGGCCCAAACATCAGCACCTGCTCCTGATACAGCGTTGTCATGTCGTTCCGGTCAATAATCTTCAACAGGGTGGAATCAATTTCCTTTACGTCAAACCAGAACCGATGAGTGGTTTGCGCTTTTTGCTCCAGTCGCTTGAAAAATTCTTCCTGACGGAAATCAGCAGATTCCATATAAATAATGGTGCAGGCTACCGATAAGATGATAGCCACAAAAACAGCAAACCAGAAAGCAAATCTTACGCGCAAATTCATATCACAGAGGCTTGAGGAAATACCCGAACCCGGGTTTGGTATGGATCAGTTTTTGCTCAAATTCTTTGTCAATTTTATTGCGCAGGAAGCTGATATACACCTCAATGGTGTTCATACTCGTTGTGGAATCCAGGTCGGTATCCCATACTTTTTCCGCTATTTCATTTTTGGAAAGCACCCGGCCGCGGGAACGGATCAGCAGTGCCAGCAAGGAAAATTCCTTTGCCGTCAGGTTGATAGGTTTGCCAGCCCGGGAAACATTTTTAGTGGAAAATTCAATTTCCAGATCGGCGACAGTGATTTTTTCTTCAAATGCGTTGTTGAGTTGCCGACGTTTGAGGAATACCTTCAGACGGGCCAACAACTCCCGCAGATGAAATGGTTTTACCAAAAAATCGTCTGCTCCGGAGGCAAATGCTTCCATTTTATCGTCCAATTCGCCTAGTGCGGTCAACATTAAAATGGGTACATCCTGGTTGGATTCCCGAATACGTTTACACAATTCCAGTCCATTGATATGTGGCAGATTGATGTCTAACAGCACAATATCATAGCTTTTGCTTTTGAACAAACGTTCACCAATACTGCCATCAAATGCCAGGTCTACCTCATAGCCATGCTCCATAAGTTCTTTCCTGACGCTGGCGCCCAATTTGGGTTCGTCTTCAACAAACAATACAGAAGGTGGGCTGTCAAAATCCTGAATCGGCATACGTGGGTAGTGGTTGTAGTGGCAAAAGTGCAAAAAAGCATTGGTTCGGTAATAGGGCGGTGGCAGTATGTTAAGAATACAGTGTGCAAATGCCAGAATATTGCAATTCGACTTTGTCGGCCCGCTTTTTGTCGCACTACACCAACCAATAACTACTTATTAAAGATGCGTTTTTTAATCATTCTCCTCACCTGCCTTGCAGCAGTTTTCCAGTATCCCTCCGATTTACAAGCCCAGTGTAACACCACTCCATGTACCGTGCCGGTGCCTGCCATTAATGCTCAGGATGCTTGTATTTTACCCAGTCAACAATCCTTAAATTGTTATTACGGCGGCACTACCCCGGATTTGCCACAATCTATTCCGTCCGTTTGGTGTACAGATATCGACAACAATCACTGGTTTGCTTTTACGGCAACTTCCAACTTTGTCCTGTTTAATTTCACGGCCTTTGGGTGCACCTCAGGAACAGGCATACAAGTGGGTATTTTATCCACCACCGATTGTGTGAATTTTCAAACCATTGCCTCCTGTACGGCAGTACTGCCAGGTACTCCCGTGCCTCTAATTACCTCCCAACTGGTGCCAGGTCAGGTATATTATCTGTGTATTGATGGCATTGCCGGCGCACTTTGTGAATACGCAATCAATGGCTCCGATCCGAGCATTAACGTGGTAGGAAGCCCGAACATTTGTATTCCAACGGATCCCATGGTTACTTACAGTACACCATGGGGTGCGTCTTCCTGGACCATTAACCCTCCTGGGGCAGGCACTATTTTAGGTAATCCCGTTGGTAATGTAATAACGGTAGAATGGACGCAGCCCGGACCAGCTCAAGTTTGCGCCCAGAATGTTGCTTGTCCCGGAGCGCCTCAAAAATGTATGAATGTGCTGGTGCGTGGTGGCGTTACTGAAGAACATGTCAACCTGTGTGAAGGTGGCACAGTAACATGCGCCGGGCAGGTGTACAACGCCCCGGGCATTTACGAAGTGCAATTTAACAACGGATCTGGCTGCGATAGTATTGTGAACTGTTTTGTGCACCTGTCGCCCCGGGATACTTCCAAAATCAAGGTTTCGCTCTGCGGACCGGCGTCCTGGACACTCTGCGATACAGTGGTGACAACCAGTGGCCAGTATTCCCGCATCTGTACCAATACAGCCGGTTGCGACAGTGTTATTCTTCTCGATTTGGCTATTATGTTGCCTAATGCAAACATAGCCCCGCCGGATACCCTGGGTTGTGGAGCGGATACAGTGATCACTTTGAACGGCAGCGGTTCAAACCTGAATCTGGCAGCAGGAGGTATTACACGTTACCTCTGGACTGGCCCCGGCATTGTAGGACCGGATACACTGGCAAGTGTAAAAGTGAAATTACCCGGGGTTTATTGCCTTGTTTTGACACACGGAAGGGATTCTGTTTTTTGTCGGGATACTGCATGTGTAACGGTAATTCAAGAAACTGGCGCCCCGCAAACCCCGGTATTATCGGGCAATCTAACTCCCTGTGCAGGAACTTCTGAATGGTATGTGGCCACGGGCGCTGCGCCAGCGAGTTATGAATGGACAAGTACCGGAGGGATTTCTCTTTTCCCCGTAAGTCAGGATTCTATTCTGGTTGTATGGCCGGATACCGGCATTTCCGGACAGATATGTTTGTTGGCACGCGACTCCTGCGGGGCTTCGGCGCCGGTATGCTGGTCGTTTCAGGTGTCGGCATTGCAGCATCCCCAAACAGCCCAGATTTGTGCAGGAAATACCATTTTCCTGGGTGGCGCTTTTCAAACATCACCCGGGGTTTATATAGATACCCTGACGTCGGTTCAAGGTTGCGACAGTATTCTGGTGACCACTCTGACGGTATTGAGTGTGGATACAGTAGAGATACAGCAATTCACCTGCGACCCAGCGCAGGCGGGCGTGTTTACGCAGACTTTTAGCAATCAATTTGGCTGCGATAGTGTGGTAATCAGCAGCATTACCTTACAACCCACCGATACGACACAAATCCAGGGCTTTACCTGCGATCCTGCGCAGGCGGGTGTGTTTACGCAGCAATTGAGCAACCAATTTGGCTGCGACAGTGTGGTAATCAGCAGCATTACCTTACAACCCACCGATACGACCCAAATCCAGGGCTTTACCTGCGATCCTGCTCAGGCGGGTGTGTTTACCCAGCAACTGAGCAATCAATTTGGCTGCGATAGTGTGGTAATAAGCACCATTACCTTACAACCCACCGATACTACCCAAATCCAGGGCTTTACCTGCGATCCTGCTCAGGCGGGTGTGTTTACCCAGCAACTAAGCAATCAATTTGGCTGCGATAGTTTGGTAATCAGCAGCATTACCTTACAACCCTCCGATACTACCCAAATCCAGGGCTTTACCTGCGATCCTGCTCAGGCGGGTGTATTTGCGCAGCAGCTCAGCAACCAATTTGGCTGTGATAGTGTGGTAATTACCCAACTTACGCTTACCCTGCCAACCATTGCGGTGCAAGCCATATCGGATTACAATGGTTTTGGGGTGAGTTGTGCCGGAAATACCGACGGAAGTCTGGCCTTGAGCATCACAGGAACGGGGAGTGTGGCTGTTGAATGGTCTAACGGAGCTACCACCCATGCCTTGAACAACCTGAGTGCAGGCAATTATGCCGTTACTGTAACAGACCTTAACGGTGGTTGTACCGCCATCGGGAGCTGGCAACTGGAAGCCCCGGATACCCTGCAGTTTTCCTTTGCAGTGAATAATTTAACCTGTTTTGGCCAGGAAAACGGTGCAATTCAGGTGAATGTTCAGGGTGGGACGGAGCCGTATCTATTTGCCTTGAATCAGCAAGGTTTCCAGCCTGGCAACACTTTCAGCAATCTGGATGCAGGTACATACCAGATAACAACCATGGATGCCAATGGCTGTGAGCAAACGGAGATCATTCTGGTTAATGCAGCCCTGCCTGTTACGGTTGATCTGGGCGACGATCTTACCATTGAACTGGGGGATTCCATTGAACTTCAGGCTATTGTGAACATTCCACTGGATAGTATTTTATCTGTTGCCTGGACGCCGCCCTCCAACGATCCGGAGTGCATGAATTGCCTGGAACAGATTGTAGCGCCTTTTGTGTCCACGTCTTACGCTGTTGAAGTAACCGCACTCAATGGCTGTACTGGTCGGGATCAGGTAAATATCCTGGTTAATAGAAGCAAGTATGTGTTCATTCCAAATGTGTTTTCCCCAAATGAGGATGGCGAAAATGATTGGTTAAGTGTGTTCAGCAGGCCTGGAATGGTGAAAGAAATAAAGTCGTTCAGAGTATTTGACCGTTGGGGCAATCAACTGTATGGATTGGAAAAATTCCAGCCAAATAACAACCAATCGGGTTGGGATGGAACCTACAAAGGGCAGCCTATGAACCCGGGAGTGTTTGTTTGGGTAGCAGAAGTAACCTTTGTTGATGGCATTACTGAAACGTTTACGGGAAATGTGACCCTGGTGAGGTAAAAGGTTGTTGTACTTCCAGGAATGAGGACAATGTTGGCAAGGCTTGTACAAAATCCGGTAGGCTTGTAGTTTTACGAATGAAAAAAACAACTCGTCGCAATTTTGTGAAATTCGCAGCTGCAACGGCTGCCACTTTGCCCATAACCTCTGTTCAGGATGTGGCGTCAAAACCTAAAAAAATGAAAAATATCTTCGTTCATCAGGTCTATTTTTGGCTAAACAATCCGGAAAGCAAGGCCGATCGGGATAAACTAGTAGAAGGGTTAAAAACCTTGACCCAAATCGAGCATATCCAAAGTTGGCATATTGGTGTGCCCGCCGGCACCAGTCGCGAGGTCATAGACGGAAGCTATGCCATTTCCTGGCTCAATATTTTCAAGGATCGTGCAGGGCAGGATGCCTATCAGGTAGACCCGGTGCATCTGGCATTTGTGCAAAACTACCGCCACCTGTGGAGCAAGGTAGTGGTGTATGATTCGGTGGATGAGGGTTAAGGTATGGTTTTGGAGCAGAAAAAAGCCCAGTTGCTTGATGGTTAAGCAATTGGGCTTTTGGTTGTGGAGCTGGCGGGACTCGAACCCGCGTCCGGACAAAGCGTCGCAACGCCTTCTACATGCTTATTCACTGCTTGGGTTTTCGAGCGCAAGACTGGTTCAGTGACCCACACATTTGCACCTTATCTCCTAAGTTTCGCCCGGCGGTCAGAGCATCCCGCCAGACTATCCCGAAAAAAGTTTGATGCGCGGCGGCTCCTATCGGAAGTCGAAAGCTAAGAGGGGGACGCTGAGCGTGGCCCTCACGCGGCACAAAGGCGTCCTAATTCGCTAGAATTAAGCAGCCATAGCGTACTGGTGTTCGCCAGTTACATTTCGGTCGTTATTTTTTAAGGGGTAACCAACCATGCCCCTGCATGCTTACGAAACGACTACACCTTCCCGTCAATACCAAAGCAGCCCCATTTTTGAGTTATTTAGAGGTCATTTAGGAGTCATTTAGGTCATTTAGCGGCCGTTTTATTCGAAAAAACTCCCAAATGACCATAAAATGTCTATTAAATGTCCCTTAAACGACTTTTCATTTCACAAAGATAAACCCAATCCACTTACCAAAAGTTCATTCCCGCTTGTTAATACTTTCTAACACCCTAATCCAGACCAATTCCTGACAATCCCTGCCCTACCTTTGCAGCCCGAAAAGAGGCAATTCAAACCTCTCAAATAACGGCGGCTAAACCCGCCGGTACTTCAAACCCCTCAAACCCCTCAAACCTCTCAAACCCCTCAAACTCTTCAAACCCTTCAAACATCTCCGCCCACTGTGCCAAATTCAACCATTAAAATCGGAATCATCAGAGAAGGCAAAGTCCCACCAGATTCCCGCGTGCCACTCACACCGGAACAATGCGCCGAAGCCCAGGTAGAACTCCCCGTTCGTGTTGTGGTAGAACCCTCGCCCATTCGTTGCTTCAAAGACGAGGAATTCACCAAACACGGCATTCACCTGCAAAACGATTTGTCTGATTGCGATATCCTCCTGGGGGTCAAAGAAGTGCCCATCGAAAAACTGATCCCGGGAAAAACATACCTGTTTTTCTCACACACTATCAAAAAACAACCCTATAACCGCGCTTTGCTGCAAGCCGTGTTGGAGAAAAAAATCCGACTCATTGATTACGAAGTGCTTACCAACGATAACGGCGAGCGACTCATTGCCTTCGGCTTTTATGCCGGCATTGTTGGCGCGCACAATGGTATGTGGACCTGGGCCCAACGCACCGGCGATTTCCACCTGCCGCGTTTATTCCAGAGTCATGATTATGCCGAAGTACTGGAAGTGTATGAAAAACTCCAACTTCCAGCCCTGCGCATCGTGCTCACCGGCGGTGGACG
Source organism: Chitinophagales bacterium (assembly GCA_017303475.1). Classification (GTDB taxonomy): domain Bacteria; phylum Bacteroidota; class Bacteroidia; order Chitinophagales; family Saprospiraceae; genus M3007. Next base: position 86,633 of record JAFLBO010000011.1, on the reverse strand, counting down.
GGTGTCGACCGGAGCAGCCAAAAACCTCAAAGACATGGGCATCAAACAGGTAACGCCGGAAGAATACCTGACTAAAACCTTCGATCACGCCGTCTTTACCCAACTCCAGGCCGCAGATTATGTGCAGCACAAGGCAGGTAAACCTTTCGATAAGGCGCATTTTTATGCTCACGGAGATGAATATGAAAGCACTTTTGAGCGTTTCTGGTGTTGCACAGATATCTTCATGAACGGCATTTTTTACGACAAAAAAGCGCCCATGTTTTTTACTCAGGAAGATATGCTGCGTCCGGATTTCAAGATCCGGGTTATTGCTGATATCACTTGCGATATCATGCCGCAGTCTTCCGTGCCCAGCACCATCCGTGCTACAAAAATAGCCGATCCGGTGTATGGATTCAATCCTGAAACCGGACAGGAAATACCAGCCTATCAACCCAACGGAGTGGATATGATGACCATCGATAATCTTCCTTCCGAACTTCCCAGAGATGCTTCCGCCTTTTTTGGTCGCCAATTGCTGGAACGTATTCTCCCTGAACTACTCAAAGGACGCCAAAGTCCGGCCATTTGCCGCGGCATGATCGCCGAAAACGGCCAATTGACGGAGGAGTTTGCCTATCTGCAGGATTACGTAGAGCAGAGTGCCTGAGTGTTTGAGTGCCTGAGTGTTTGAGTTTGCGTTTGGCTGGGTATCTCGTGAAACCAAACGATAAAATACCAAGCCGAACGCAAACTCAAACACTCAAACACTCAAACACTCCCACACTCAAACACTCCATAACCATCACCCCATCTATCATCGGTTTATGCCACCTATACCACTGAGGTTTATGGAGTATGGTGCGCAGCCAAATCGAGCCAATGGCCAGGGCTATCCAAATCCCAAGCAGGTGTCTGGCGGCGTATTGTTGGCCGAAGGCCGCCATGCCAGATGCCAGCATACATCCATAAATCAGTACTAAGGTGCGGGTTCGCCCCAGCGACATAGCCAGGGTGCCAAAGCCCTGGGTTTGATCATACGCAACATCGCTTTGATCGTATGCCAGTGCCAGGGCAAAGATGAAAAGACTCCGCTCAATAAACATAAAGCCAAACGGGCTCTGCGCATCAGCATAGGCTGGGAACACCACTGTCACCCAGGCCCAGGTTAGCGCTACCGTGATCGGTTTGGCCCACATGCGGTTTCTCAAACCTGTTTTTCCGTTTTGTTCAAACCCGTAATAGCCCAGCCAGCCCAGTGCAGGCGTAACCATTACCCAAAATGGCAGGTCCGAAAACCAAAATCCCAAAGCCGCCGGAATAACCATGCTCCAGGCAAGGTATCTGAGGCTTTTCACAGGATGGTTAAAATGATACCCAAGTATGGTCCCGCAAAACACAAATACCTCCAGCCAGGAAATGCTCACGGGTATTCCCAGCAATATTCGGGTTTGTTCCAGCATGGCTATGGCACAAACGGCAATCCAGATCATGGCGCATATTTGTCGGAACCGGTCCATGCGTAAATCTTAAAAAATCCAGTTTTGCAAGGCGCCAAAAATGGCTCCCACCACAGCGCCGGCTAAAACCTCAGGCGTTTGATGCCGCCCCAATACTACTCTCGACCACCCCACCAACGGCGCCAGGATGAGCACCGGAATGCCAATGTAGAGATCGGCATCAAGAAGCAGCATACTGAGGTAGAATACCATTAAGGTGTGTTGCGAAATTTTCAACCGGGCATTGATGGCATAGCAGGTTAACATCATCAAGCCAAAAAACAAGGTTTCTCCCCAAAACGGCTGCTTAAATATATACAACAACACCGCTACCATCAATACCAAAAACAGGATTGGCTGGTAAATATTTCGTGAACGTTCGCTGCGTGTAGAGACATCCCAATTGGATATTTTTCCCTGTTTTTTTCTAAAAAACAGAAAAATTCCCATCACCGCCAGACTTCCGCAAATGGCAGCCAGCGTAGGCCAGGCATGCTCAAAACCAACCCGCTTTACAGAAAGAAAAGCAAGCGCCAAAGGCAATAGAACAAAAGGATGGCCAAGGGTGGAAAGGAAATGGGCGATTGGGTTAGTCATAGGCTTGCTAAAAGAAATTTAGTCCCAGTACTCAACCTTCAAAAAGTCAATTTGTGAGAAATGATTGTCGCGTGTTATAAGCGGTAAATCATAGGTAAAGGCAGAAGCAGCAATCCAGATGTCGTTCTCGGGAATGGGAGTCCCTTTCACCTTCAGATGGTGTCGAATGGAAGCGTATGCATCTGCTACCTGAAGGTTGGCTTCAATTATAGTGGATTTTTGAAGGAGTAACAGCACCTTATCAGTGCTTTCCAATGGCCTGGAGGATAACTTAGCTCCAAAAAGCAACTCACCAGCAACAGTAGCAGGAATATAAATTTCTGTATAATCCAGAATTTTCCGTGGAGCTTCTCGTTGGTTTCTGAGTAAGTCCACCAGGATATTGGTATCAAATACCCCTACCATTCGCCTTCAATTGCTTGAAACTCATTGGATGTAACAGATTCCAGTTCATCCCCTGTAACATCATCCATTGCCCCAAGTATTTCATGGAGAAAATGATTATCCTTTGAAGTCTCAGGGTTCAAAAGAATGTGACTTTTATTCAGAAGGATTTTTCTGAATAAATCAGGTTGAATGCCTGCAAATTCACATGCCTGTGTGAAATCAAGTCGCTTAGAGTTCCATAAATATACTGCTATCTCCAGTCGTAATTCCGCTGGAGATATCTTAAGTTGCTCAAAAACAGTATCAGGGATGATCAAATTACCCATAATGCATCATTCAATGTCCAAAGATACATTAATTCCGCAATGGTTTGCCATTCTCCAGCATAAACTGTATCCGTTCCAGGGTTTTTTGTTCACCACAGAGCGACAAAAATGCCTCGCGCTCAATGTCGAGCAGGTATTGCTCGCTAACGGTTTGTGGACTCGTCAGATCGCCGCCACACAATACCCAGGCTACTTTTTGGGCAATTTTAATGTCGTGCTCGCTGGCGTAATGACCCAGCTTCAGGGAGTGGGCAGCCACATACAAGGCGCCTAAACCTGTGCGGCCCAACACGTAAACATCCTTACGCGGAATAGGTTTAATGTAGTTGTCTGCCAGTTCCAGCACTTTCTTTTTGCCCTCACTGATGTTGCGGGCGGTATTGTGCACCACCATGTCTTTATTCTGCATCAGGTAGCCATAATTGAAGGCTTCGTATGCAGAAGTGGCCACCTGAGCGGTAGCAATGGTTTTGAACTTGTCTATCAAACGCGGAATTTGCACATCACCTTCGCGGGTTATTTCGTCAGACAAACGCACGGCAAATTCCTTGGTGCCACCGCCGCCAGGCAGCAGGCCCACACCTACCTCTACCAATCCCATATAAGTCTCCGCCGCTGCCACCACCGAATCTGCGTGCATGGAAAACTCACAGCCGCCGCCAAATACATACCCCTGCGTGGCAATCACCACCGGAATAGCGGAATAACGGATACGCATAGAGGTTTGCTGAAACACATTGGTGGCCATATTCAGCTCATCCCAGTTTTGCTCATAGGCCATCATGGCCACCATCATCAGGTTGGCTCCTACCGTGAACTGCTGGGCGTTGTTGCCTATCACAATACCTTTCCAGCCTTGTTCCTCTGCAATCTGTATGGAATCGTTGATGCCACGCAAAATGCCTTCTCCAATGGCGTTCATTTTGGAATGAAATTCCAGACACAACACACCATCGCCCAGATCATGGAGGGTACATTCCGAATTGGTGTAAACCGGTTTTTGTGTCCGGTAGGTATCCAGAATGACAAATGCTTCTCCTCCAGGCAGTGCTTCGTATTGTTTGGATAACGGGTTGTAACACAGACGTTTACCCCCTTCGGTTTTGTAAAAAGATTGGTGGCCCGCAGCCAGCATCTCCTTCACCCAGGCCGCAATGCTTTCGCCTTGTTTTTCGGCGCGCTCCACACACTCCGCTACTCCGGCCATATCCCAGTACTGGAACGGACCTACCTCCCAGGCAAACCCGGCGCGCAGGGCATCGTCAATGGCGTAAACTGTATTGGAAATTTCCGGAACCCGGTTGGATACATAGGCAAACAAGCCCAGAAACGACTTTTGCAGCATCTCTGCACCCTTGTCAGCGCCATTAAAAATGGCTTTCATCCTGCGAGGTAATTCCTCAATCTGCTTCAGGGTATCCAGAATTGGCAGTTTTTCCTTTTGGGATGGGGCGTATTCCAGGGTTTCCAGGTTGAGTGCCAGAATAACGGGCCTGCCTTTCACGTCTTTTTCGCCCGTTTTTTTGTAAAAACCCTGGCCTGATTTGTTGCCAAAGAACTTGTTCTCCACCAGGAAGTTCAAGAACTTCGGAACGTTCATTTTCGAGATCTGCTCGTCGTCCGGGCAGTTCTGTTTCATACCATTGATTACATGCACGGCGGTATCCATGCCTACCAGATCGGCCAAACGGAAAGTGCCGGTTTTAGGCCGGCCAATAGCCGGTCCGGTTAGGGCATCTGCAGTATCAATGCCCAGCCCAAGTTCATGGGTGAGCTGGAATATTTTGGCCATGGCATACACCCCAACCCTGTTGGCAATGAATGCCGGGGTGTCTTTGCACAACACGGTTTGTTTGCCCAAAATGACATCTCCGTAATGCATGAAAAAATCCACCACCTCCGGATTGGTGTCTGCCGTAGGTATCACTTCCAGCAGTCGCATATAGCGCACCGGATTGAAAAAGTGGGTGCCACAGAAGTTTTTGCGGAAATCTTCGCTCCTGCCTTCCGCCATCAAATGAATGGGAATGCCGGAAGTATTGGAGGTGATCAGGGAACCTTTAGACCGGTACTGATCTACTTTTTCGTAGATCTGTTTTTTAATGTCCAAACGCTCTACCACTACCTCAATAACCCAGTCGCAGTCCTTGATTTTCGGAAAATCATTGTCGAAGTTGCCAACAGTAATCCTGCCGGCAAACTTGTTATCGTAAAAGGGCGCAGGTTTGGCTTTCAGGGCGTTAGCCAATGAATCTGCAGCGATTTTGTTTCGATTTCCGCCCTCAGTCGGGAGGTCGAGCAACATGACTTCCAGGCCACAACCGGCCAGATGAGCAGCTATTCCGGTACCCATAAGACCGGAGCCAAGAACGGCAACTTTACGAATGCGTTTGTTCAGCATAATCAGTTTAGCGAAAATTTGCCGCTAAGGTACTGGAATTTGGAAATCAAACCATATTTCCCCTGATGGTTAATGAACAATTATTTCAGCCCGCAGCCCTTAATATTTCGCCGTATACAGATGAAAGGTTTTCCAGCTATGCCAGAACTCCTGCCATGCGGATACTCTCGTTAAAGCCTCTGTTTCGGGTGTGAGTGGCTGCCCTAGCAGGTTCCAGGCTTTATCTTGCAACAGCAGCGTATCATGTTGTAATATAAACGGTTGCTGATTATTCCGACGCTTAAACGCCAGAAAACTCACATTGTCTGAACCCATCACCACTAAAACCGGGTTGTTCCCAATCTGATCGTGGATAATTCGTTCCTTTTTCAACCGGTTCCAGTCGTATGCCTTGGCATTTTTATCGTCAATGGAAATGCCCACTACCCAGGATTTATCCTGCCAGGAAGCGGTATCAGTTCTTGTGAGCTTGCCCCTTCCAATACCCAGATCATAGGTATCCATGCTGTCGTATTCTTCCTGAAATTCCGGATCGCGCTGCATCACCAGACTCTGCGGATGCCATTTTAGCCAGGTTTCCAGGCTGGTTTGTTCGCTGGGTATTTCCGGCAACACCTGCCCTTTGAGTGGCCCTGCCACTGCTTCTCCGGTAGCCTGACGCCACCAGCTACCAGTGGTGGCATCCTCAAACATGGCATTAAAATGATCCATACCCACCAGTCGGAACGACTCCGCATGTCCGTTTACCACTGGGGAATATGCCCTTCCGGTTCTGCATACTGTACAATAGGTTACCATTACTGGTTTCCCTCCAAGGGTGTCCAACACCTGGTGGTGATAGCCTAAAAACTGAATAGGATAGGCTTTTTCAGCACCGTTCAGACTTATGCCCAATACCAGTTTGTTTAAGGGCACCTTGTTGGACGTAGCGTCTGCCATAATCAGCGTGGCGGGCTGATAAAACATATGATCGGCTGCCATGACCATATTGAACATATACACGGCACCGCCTAATGGCAGCAAAGCGAGCAGTGACTTCCATCCGTGCGCTGTCCAGGCAGATCTGGCGCCAATCAAACACAAGCCCAACAATACGCCCCGAAACAGCCACCTGTATGTGTACAGCCAATAAGCCCAGTCCAGACTGTCCATACGCTGACTGCCGGGCATGGGCATGATGAAATAAACGTTGAACAGTTCAAAAAGGAAAAGGCCAATAATGCCAAAATAAAATAGTTTTTTCATGAGTAATGAATACCGGTACAAAGGTCGAAAAGCCCGCAGGAATGCGCAATTAGGAATTGATTAGAGTGTTGGCAAATGCAAACGGGTGAACAACAAATCCGGAAATAATCCCACTTTTGCCGGCGTGAATTTACCGGGCAACAGATACACCATTTTCCCCTGGCTCAGGCAGTTGCTGCTCTGGGGCAGTTGTTGCTGTTTGCTTCCGCTCAACGCACAAAATACGGCAGATTCACTGGCTAAACTGTTGCAAACAGCGCCACACGATACCCACCGCATTACGCTGCTCACCGATTATGCCTGGGAAATTGCCGAAACAGAGACAAATGTGGCAGAAATCCGGCTTCAGGAAGCACTGGAACTGGCCCGGCAACTTGGATACACCAAAGGCGAAGCCAATGCCTGGAATGGCATGGGCATTTTGGAAGAAATCAGAGAAAATGACTCGCTGGCGCTTGAATATTACCAAAAAGCGCTGGATTTGCGTCGACAACTGGGCGATCAAAGTGGTATAGGCCGCAGCCTGACCAACCTGGGCAACCTATATGAGTCCACCGGCAAACTTACCAAGGCCATTCAGTACTACCGGGAAAGTCTGAGTGTATTCGAATCGCTCAAAGACACCCTGCGCATGGCGAGAGCCTATACCAACATCAGCGGGGTATTGTCTACCGGCGGTTCTTATCCGGAAGCCTTTTCCGAGCTCAATAAAGCCAGACTATTAATGGAAAACCGGGGCGATTTGGCCACTTTGTTCAAGATTTATACCCAAATCGGGCATAATCGCTTTGACCAGGATCAGTTCAGCAAAGCCCGGGAATGGTATGAAAAGTCACTCCGGCTGCGCGAAAAGCTGGGAGATCCCTTCGATATTGCTGATGGTTACAACGACCTGGGCAATGCGTTGGATGAAATGGACAACCAGGATACTTCCAGACTGGCAGTGGACTATTACCTCAAAGCGCTCAGTATTTTCCGTGAGCTGGACGATCAGTCGGCTGTAGGCAACGTGTGCAACAATCTGGGAGATGCATACAAACACCTGGAACAGTTTGATGAAGCCCTGAAATACCTTCGAGAATCGGAAAAAATACGCCTGGAACTGGAAGACGAACCGGGCCTGATGGAAACCTACAATACTCTGAACGATGTGCTTTTCAGGCAGGGTAAGCTCCGGGAATCCTTGCGTTATTTGCAAAAATGTGAGTCGATTGCCTCCGAGATCGGAAACAGTAATGTGCTGATGGGCGCGTACAAGGATTATGTCCGGTATTATGAAGCCACCAAAGATTACCGGAAAGCTTTTGAGTATCAGACCCGGTATAACGACCTGCGCTACAAACTCATTGACGAGCAACGTTCCCAAAATATCGAAACACAACAGGCGCTCACCCGCGAGCAGGAAAAACAACTGGCGCTCGATCGTGAACGCCAAACCACAGCCCTCCGGGAAGCCGAACTTGCCAATGCACGCACTTTCCGAAACGCGCTTTTAGGTGGCGCCGTACTGCTGGTTTTGCTGGTAGGACTGCTCTACAGCCGCAACCGCCTGCGCGCGCGCGCCAATCGATTACTAACGGCAAAAAATGAAGCCATTGAGCGGGAAAAACAACGCGCCGACAACTTGCTTAAGAACATTCTGCCGGAAAAAACCGCCGAAGAACTCAAAACGGAAGGTGTGGTAAAACCCGTGCATTATGCTTCTGTAACGGTTCTTTTCAGCGATTTCAAAAACTTTACCCGCATTGCAGAGAGTATGTCGCCGGAAGCTCTGGTGAAAGAACTTGATGAGTATTTCCGCACCTTCGATGCCATTATGGAACGGCACAAACTGGAGAAAATCAAAACCATCGGGGATGCCTACATGTGTGCAGGTGGTCTGCCTGAGCCCAATGAAACCCATGCCATGGATACGGTTAAGGCAGCGCTGGAGATGCAGCAAGCCATCCGCGATATGGCAGCGCGTAAAATAGCCCAGGGAAAACCATATTTCGAAATGCGCATAGGCATACACACCGGTCCGGTAGTAGCAGGGGTTGTGGGCAGCCACAAGTTTGCTTACGACATCTGGGGAGATACGGTCAACACCGCCGCGCGAATGGAACAAAGCAGCGAACCAGGCAGGATCAACCTTTCTCAAACCACCTGGGAAGAGGTGAAGGATAAGGTTCCCTGTACTTTCCGTGGGAAACTACCGGCCAAGAATAAGGGCGAAATTGCGATGTATTTTGTGGAGGATCACCTCAACGGATTCCCAAAATCATAATCAATAAACACTTCATCCAGCAAGGGATCGGCGCCATGACGGTAGCCTTCCTTGAGGTCGTAGCCCCAAATTTTACCCATGGTATTCCAATAGGCGGCGGTAGCCGTGCCGCGTGTGGTGCGAATCACCTCATAAAACGGCATGTTTAATTCCCGCTCAATCATTTTCACCAGCACTTTTCCTTCTGTTTTAGACAGGTTTTTCATGCGCTCGGTCATATCTTCTTTCAATTCCTTATGCTCGTGGCGGATATGGCGTTTGCGCTGGCGGCGATTCATCCCTTCTGTTTCCTCTTCCATATCTTCGTACAAAGCCACCGCCTGCAGGGCATACGGGTATACGCGTTTGGCCGCCCAGACATAACGCCTGAATTGCTTTTGCTCCTCAAGGTCCTTGTATTGACGTTTGGCTACTATACGCCCCGGCGCCAGCGACATCAGAAAAGTACTGTCGCCATTTACAATTTCCAGGGTTGCCCAGGCGCCCTGGCGAGGCAGTGTGTCCTGGCGGGTTAACTGCGCCCGGGCCGGCAAGGCCAACCAACAAAACATCAGAAAAAATCCAAACTGTTTCATCATAGGAGGATTGTTTCGTCTCAACATACATTTCTGACGGAACAGACTAATAACGTAACAAGAAGGTTGTTTTGTTGCTTGTTAGCGAAAAGTTATTCCTCAATGCCATCGCTGTCTTCAAGCAAAGGCTGAGGTTTGGCAGCCGGCTGAGTTCGTGGACTCGTTGCGGGTTCCTCTTCAATGGCCTTAAAGTCGTCGGGTGGGCGATAGTTCTTATTATCTTTAATTTCTGTTTTTTGCACACCGTATTGTTCCAACCTGTCCATCCAGTTCATGGATGTACCCCAAACATCTAATGCAAAGGGTTTCATACGAATAGCAAAATTTTTGGCCCTGCCCGGCAATGGTTCCAGTAAAGTATAGGTTTTGGATTCTGCAATGGTAGCCTCGTTTATAAACTGCACTTTGACGGCAAACCAAACCAACACACTGTAAATCAACACCATAAAGCCGCCCATAGCTACACCGCCTATCACCTGATTGATAACCCCCAGATATGCCATACGCAACGCTCCTTCCAATCCGGCCGCGGCATATCGAAAAACCAGCATCAGTGTGGCTAAATTCACCAAAAAGGCAAACAGAAACATCGACGGGTTTTCAGAGTGAAACATGGTTTGCAAAATGGACGTGGTTGTAGGCGCCATTTTAAATGCCAGCACAAATCCGAAAACATACAACAGCACATTAAATATAGTGCTGATGATTCCGCGGGAATAGCCCTGCCAAAAACCATATGCAAAAAAGGCAATAAAACCTATGTCTATGGGCATGTGGAAGTTGTCTGGCATGTAATATGGTTGCCAGGCATGTGCAAAGGTAATGTCCAATATTCAATGTCCAATATCCAATATCCAATGTCCAAGTGGTGCGCCTGTTTGGCATTAGTACACTTGCCTGGCTTTACTCGCCTGAATGGCGAGTGCCAAACACCAGGCTTCGCCATTCAGGCGAGTAAAGCCCAACTATTGTACTAACGCCAAACAGGCGCACCACTTGGACATTGGACATTGGACATTGGATATTGGACATTAAAAAACAGGGATCTTCCGCATTCAGCGAAAAACCCCTGTCAGTATATTCCATTAACTTAATAGTCCCCTCAAACTACTTCTTAACCACCTTCTTCACTCCGCGCATGGAGGCATTTGATACAGAAATAGCATAAACGCCATCCGGAAGGTCCTGCACCTGCAGGTTGAGGCTGGTTGCGCCTGCCGGCATATTCCAGGATTTGAGCAACTGGCCGGCGGTGTTGTACAGGCTAACCTGTGCATCTTCATCCAGAATATCGTTCAGAGAAAGCACTACCACATCCGTGGCTGGGTTTGGCGCCAAATTGAATTGTACACCGGCCAATGGATTGGTGGTTCCTACCAGTGGAGAAACCACAAAGGTGCCCTGATCCATACCGCCTTCACCGTCCGCTACTACCACCTGGAAGGCATCCTGAGCAGCACTTACTCCGAAATCGAAGTAAATCAGGCCGCCATTGTCGATGTCCGCCTGGGTAAAGGTTGTACCAATCTGCACATCTCCGAAGTGCAATTTCAATAAACCGTTTTGTGGTAATGTCATAAGCGTATACACCAGCTGATCGGCTGTGTTGTTGGCATCATCAGCTTTCAGGAAAGCCGAGGTAATCACTGCATTGCTGCCGCTTACTGGTTGCAATGGGTTATTCACCGTAATTACCGGCGGATTGGTAGCCTCATTGGAGCAAACCTGAAGGGAGAATGCCGACAAAGAACCGCCTGAACTAATGGTGTTGTCTTTCACACGGAGTGTCCAAACACCCGTTGCATTTTCGCCATTAAAGGTGCTAAGCGGACCGCTTGATTTGGATTCTGCGTTGTTGGTTGGAGGCGGGCAAGAGAAAATGGCTGCAGCGCCATCGTTAAACGCAACATCAAAATTGCCATTAAAACTTCCACAACGATCTTTAAATAACAACACATTGGTGCCAGCCGGACTGATCAGGCGTACTTCCAGGTCTTTGAAGTACTCGTGGAAACCTTGTACTCTCTTTACATCCACATCGCTGATCTGGCCGCCGGAAAGAATATTGATTTTGGACTCAACCGTTGGTGTACCGTTGGCAGTAATGTTTTGCGGCAAATCGTTGGCAGAGAACTGCACACAGTTCAGCACGCTCACCACAAAAACCTGTGGAGCAGACCAAACAGCGCCACCGCAGTCGTTCTTGGCCCGAACACGCCAGAAATATACACCGCCTTCGTTCAGATTGGTGGTTACCTGATACTGGGTTGGAATCCAGTTGTCCTTTGTTTCTACCAGGGTACTGGCTTCAAATGATGGATTGGATGCCAATTGTACATCGTAAGCATTAGCATCGGCAGCGCCGGTCCAGATCAACAGCGGATTTGGATTCACACCTGAAGCGCCATTTGCAGGAGAGGTTGGCGCAAATGCGGAAAAGTTATTGCTTACTGTAGTGAGCGTAATGGTGGCCGTTTGGGTAACACCATTGGAAATAGCAGAAACCACCGCATCAAAGGTGCTCTCTGACGTATTTCCCGGAATGGTTACTGTAAGTACGGAGTTTTCACCTGCCATAACCGGATTCGGACTGAAAGTAGCCACTGCGCCGTTTGGCAATCCGCTTACCGACAAAGAAACGGTATCTGAAAAACCACCAGTTGCGGAGGTTGAAATGGTTGTTACAAACGCCTCTGGCAAACAAACATAGTCAATCAAAGAGCCTGGGCAGAATCCAAAGCTTGAGGCACCATTTTGCACAATCTTGAAATTGGCATTGGAAATATCAAAAAAGATATTGTCGGCTGCTTCCACCTTCACGCGCACCGTGGTGCTCGCCAGATCAGGCACCAGTACGCATGCCCGCCCGATGTTCGGCTGGTTGGCAGCCAGGGTGATCGGGTAGGTGTATCCGCCATCGGTGCTCATCAGAATGTTTACTTTCTGGCACAATACCGGGTTCAGGTTGGTATTCGCTACATCCCAGGTAACGTTTTGATATTCACCGGCATTCCAGGTCAGCGATGCGCTGTTAGGATAGGTTACCCGGAATGGTCCTGCACCTGCAGCTGTTTTGAAACGAACGTCGCTGATGGCAACACCGCCAGCCCCCGGAGCATTATCACGTACGGTAATCTTGAAACGCAGATCGCGGCTGTAGGTTGGCAGCAATTCAGCCGGGTTATTGGCGTTGGTAACAATAGTTTGCATGGCCGGGAATGTACGTGTAGGCACATTCACTGGCGGGAAAGAACGGAACAAAGGAGAGCTTCCTGTTGCCTGACCCAGGGAAATGGATGGACCCAAATCAAATTCTTCCCAGCTGTACGTCAGGGCGTCGTTGTTCGGATCACTGGCCACAGCCGTAAGGGCGAACGGCGTGCTGATTGGAATATAAAAGTTATTCGTCAGCGGAATGTTCACCTCAGGCGTACGGTTGTCGGTTTGGATTTCTTCAGCACACTGGCTACCAATTTCTACAGTAATGAAATTGGCTACCTGCTCCAGGTTGGCTACGTGGAAGAAAGGATCACGATCGTCTACAATATCCGGTGAACAAGTGGTGGCATAGCTCATAATGGTGGAGCCACCGCCAGGTTCGTAGGCTGTGCCAGGTGTTTGTGCATCCTGGGCTGGCGGACAAATGTTGAATGTGTGGGTAGCAGAAAACTGGTGACCCATCTCGTGAGCAATGATGAGGTAGTACTCCGCACCTTCTGGATTTGGCAGGGAGGAACCCGCTACGGCTTTATTGATTTGGGTGCAAACACCGCTCAGAGATGCCTGACCAGCTACATAAACGCCGCTTGGATTGGCCACACGCGCAAACAGGTGACCAATATCGTAGCTATTTACCCCAACACGGCTGTTGGTAGCTGCTGGGTTGTCGCCAATCCAGTTCGGAATCAACGGTCCGGTAAATGGATCCGTTGCCGGGTCGTAATAGATCAGGGTGTCGTTATTCGGAATCAATTCCATACGCACTGCCCAGTCGCGTTCAGTGATGGCAACAATGTAGTTAACAGCCTCAACAATAGCAGCCATTACCTGAGGTGCAGTACCGCCATGATATTGGGTGTATTCACCCTGGGCTGTTACAGCCAGACGATATTTTTTCAATACAACGGTCTCTGAATTGCCGCGATCGGCCACAGGGTTGTGCTTGTGCTCAGGATGCTTGTAGGTAGCGTTCAGGAATTCGTCGTCTACACCACAGAGGCTTTTCACTTCCTGGCTGTTGGCTGTTTTAGGCAAATCATTTTGGTGATAAGCCATATAAAACGGCTGGTTGCCGGTGGCAAACGGAGTTACCAATTGTGTTTTGCCTTTGGCATCAAACACAAAAGCGTGGAATCCCTTGCTTCCCAGGCCCATACGAAGGGTCAGCCCTTTTCCTTCCGCATCTTTACCTGCGAAGGTTTTGATTTCGGGAAACTTGGCTGCCAGCTCAGGCGCCATGATCGGCGATTCCCATACCCGGAAGGTATGCATAGCGCCGTCGGCCAGTGGCAGGGAAATCAACAGGGGGCTTTTTCTGGCAGCCTCGGTAAATTCCATCGGCGCTTTGTTCAGGAAAGAAGCCATTTGGTTGTAATCAAGGGCAAAACCGTGAAATTGGCTGGGTTGAGTTTTTTGGTTCGCACCCTCAGGAAGCGCCATGGCGTTTTTTGCCACAGGCGACCAAAAGTTGTTTTGGGCCAAAAGATTGGTAAATAGCCCGAAAACGAGCAGAAATGTGCATAATTTGCGCATGGTCATGAGAATTTGAAAAAGCTTAAGGCAGAAACCTGCCTGCATCAATTGCCCTGCAAAAATCCGGACTTTGTCCGGTTCGGGCATGGTATTTTTACGAAATGCTTAAAAATGACGATACTTTTTGTGCAGCTGCCGGGGAATGCCTTAAAAAAACGCCCTAATCCCCAAAAACACCCCGAATCCAATCATCAACCAGCCTATTCCACGTTGTATTTGCGACGTGTGTCTGGGAGTTAAAAACTTGCGCAATTTCTTGGCAGCCCAAGCCTTGGAGGTGTCAGTTATCACCAATGTGCCCATCATACCGCCAAAAAATACCAGCATTTCCTGTTTGGTCCAGCCACTGGGCACTACAACGGCACTCACTATGCCTAACCAGAAAAAAACAGTGCCAGGATTGATTGTGTTCAGCAAAAAGCCGCGTACCCACCACCATAAATAGGTTTTGGAGGCTTTGGTGACGTGCTGTAGCTGTGGCGTATCCGGGGATTCTACCGGACCTTTAGCCTTAAGCAAGCTGCCCAATCCAAATCCAAACAACAACAACCCGCCGAGTATGCCTGCCCAAAGTTTGAAATCGGGCAAGGCTACCAGGGCTTCCATGGCCTCTATTCCATAAAATGCAGCTAAAACATAAAGTACGTCACTCGTCCAGATCCCGGATGCCACAGAAACACCAGCCCGGAATCCCTGACTGATTCCTGCTTCCACAATGGCAAAAAGCAGCGGACCAATCAAAAAACTCAATGAAATACCCAGAAAAATTCCCTGTACCAGCATAAAAGGATTAACCTGTTGTTGCGGCAAGAAGGTTCTTACCCATTATTTTCGGATGTTTGAGCCTCTAAAAATTGGCCGCAAAGGTAGTTCTACAACAATAGTATCCAAGGCCGGCGTGCATTTTGGATCATAGCGTTCTTTCCCAGATATAAACATCAAGTATGGATTATCCACAAATCATCACACAAATAGCAACTCAGGTCAATCCGCTCTTCGGGCAGGGTAAAGTGGCGGATTACATACCGGAATTGGGCAAAGTGCCACCGGAACAGTTTGGTTTTTGTCTGCATTTGAATGATGGACAGGTTTTCGCCCATGGCCATAGCGGGGTAAAATTTTCCATTCAGAGTATCTCCAAGGTTTTTACCCTGAGCCTGGCTTTTCAACTGATGGGAGAAGATTTATGGAAAAGGGTAGGGGTGGAGCCTAGTGGAACGGCCTTTAACTCCCTTATGCAGCTTGAATATGAAAAAGGAATACCGCGCAACCCGCTGATCAATGCAGGGGCCTTGGTGGTGACCGATATTCTGGTATCGGCATTCCAGGATCCAAAAGCGGAAATCCTACGGTATTTGCGCCTGCTGACCGGAAATGATTGCATTCAGTTCAATGCTTCCGTGGCACAATCAGAGCGCAATTCCGGCTACCGAAACTACGCTCTGGGCTATTTCCTCAAATCTTTTGGAAATCTACACAACGATGTGGAACAGGTATTGGATGTGTATTTCCATCAGTGCGCCGTAGAAATGACTTGTGTTGAACTTGCCGCGGCCATGCAATTATTCTCCCATCATGGCGTAGAACCACATTCCGGACAAAGACTGCTCACCATGAGCCAAACCAAACGCCTAAACGCCGTAATGCAAACCTGCGGATTTTATGATGAAGCCGGTGAATTTACCTTTGCCGTAGGGTTGCCGGGCAAAAGCGGCGTGGGCGGGGGCATCGCCGCCCTGCTTCCCGGCCAATACAGCCTGGCTGTCTGGAGCCCGGAATTGAATAAAAAAGGCAATTCGGTGCTGGGTATGAAAGCGCTTGAGTTGTTTACGACCTTAACGGGAAGGTCGGTGTTTTAAACCACCATCAAAATATTCAAAATGGCTAAACGGCTACCGTTGCAGACTCCATTACAAGCGCTTTCCCCTGAGCGTCCGCCGATGCGGGTTTTGTTGCTTTATGCTATTGGGCAGCTTGGCTGGTCGTTGGCCAGTTTTGCCGCGGGCAACCTGATGGTATATTTTTACATGCCTCCGGAACAAGGCGCCCCTGTTTTTCCATCATTTATTTATCAGGGAGCTGTATTGGGGGTATTTACCCTGATAGGCATGGTAAGCGCCGGTGGCCGAATTCTGGACGGATTGGTGGATCCATTGGTGGCTAACTGGAGTGATCGGAGCCGGTATGCTATAGGTAAAAGGCGATGGTTTTTATTGGTTGGCGCCATTCCGTTTGCTGTATTTGCTACCTTGATATTTTTTCCTGTGGATCATGCTGAAAGCGCCGGCAACTTTATGTGGCTGATGGTTTGTACAGCGTTATATTATTTTTTCTTTGCATTTTATGTGATTCCATACAATGCGCTCATGGCAGAATTAGGGCATACCCCTAAGGATCGGATGCTGATCAGTACATTGGTTTCAGTAGCCTGGGCATTAGGATTTGTAGCTGGCAACAGTGTATTTGCTATCCAGGGATGGATGGAAGCTCAAGGGAAAGCTCCGGTTCAGGCCTTTCAACATTCCCTTGTGTTGTTACATGGCATAGCGCTGTTATGTCTGTTAATTCCGGCCCTTTTTCTGAAAGAACATCGTTATGCACGCCAGATTACAGGGGATCACAGTTTCAGGGATGCCTTGCAAACCATTGTTGGAAATCGTAATTTTCGGTGGATTTTGAGCTCGTTTTTGTTGTATTGGTTAGCCTTAACCTTCATACAGCTTGGTATGGTATATTATGCCACCCTCCTTTTTAATTTGGAAAAGGAGGCGGCATTTACCTTTTCTCTGGTTAGTTTTTTGTCCAGCTTTGTCTTGTATGTGCCGGTTAACCTCTTAGTGCAAAAATGGGGCAAACGCCGAACCATGCTGGCAGCATACGTATTATTTGGGGTGCTTTTTGGGGTGGTTGCATTTGCCGGGGTCCTGCCAGGCTCGAAGGAGGCACTTTTATATGCGCTTGGTATTGTAGCCGCAGCCCCACTAGCCATTTTTGGTATTTTGCCAAATGCGCTTGTGGGGGATGAAATTGCTAAAGAAGAGCAGCAAAGCGGCAAACAGCTTTCCGGAATGTTCTATGGCCTGACGGCCTTTACCATGAAAATTGGTATCTCACTCGCCAATCTGGCCTTCCCTTCGCTGCTTTTATTGGGAAAAAGCAGCGAAAATCCCATAGGAGTACAGGCAACCGCGCTTTTCGCTTTGCTCTTTTGTGCCGCAGGGTGGTATTCGTTCAGACACTACACCGAAAACTGAATGCATCCGGCTTACTTCACCAGCTCTACCCCATCAACGATGTATTCCGTTTCGCCTTGCCAAAAGAATACCTGATAGCGTTGCAGGTAGTGCACTTGAACTTGCTTCCCTTCAAGGTCCTGAAGTTTTTTCGAAATTTCGGCGTTTTTAACGGAAAACTCCCAGGCAGTCATCATGCCATTGGGCGACAGGTTCAGGGTTCCTTCGTGGGTTTTGAATAATACGCCGCGACGGGATATTTTGACCAGCTGACCAGAGCGATATCCGTCAGAATAGCTGAGTTGGCTGTATCCGAAGTAGCCCAGGCAGGCTACCAGAAAAGTTCCGAATAAAATCCAGAGTATCCGGCGACCAAGTTTCTTGGCGGATTGTTTGGCTTGTTCGAATTGCATACGGAAGTGAGTGAGTGAGTGAGTGAGTGAGTGAATGAGTGGTGAGTTTAAATGCCTTTTTTGGCGCCCCAGATTTGAATATGTAGCCGGTCGGAGTAGCGGAAACCATATTCTTTACAGATATCTACGAGCCATTTACGGCGCTTGTTGAGTACGGCTGCGGAACTGCCTTCCGGCATGAGCCAGACTTTTTCCGCAGGAATTTGGTACTTTTCAACCAGGTGCATAACCTCCGTAAGGTCTGTTTTTTCAGCCAATACAAATTTGAAATTTGCTTTAGGAGATTGGGCAAAAAACTGCAAAGCGGCGGGTTTTTCTCTTAATTTCAAAGGATTTCCACTGTTTTCCAGCTTGGGTGAAACATTGTACTGGTTTACCGCTTCATCAAATTCTGGGTGAGGCACAAGGGTGCCATTGGTTTCTACTTCAAAATGGTAATCAGCGCATATGGTGCGCAGGGTTTCCATGAGCTTGGTTAAACCAGGCTGCTGCAACATAGGCTCGCCGCCTGTCAGAATTACATTCGGGCAAGCAAATGTAGCTACCCGGGCAGCAACTTCAGCGATGTTGCATTCAGATATCCAATCTTTTTGGGAAAACTTCTGGTAACCCGGCCGGTCATCATGCTTGTGGATAAACCTGGTTCCTTCCCAGTTCCAGGTATAATCTGTATCGCACCAGATACAATGCAGGTTGCACAGGGAGGTGCGCACAAACACAGAAGGGATGCCAAGGCTCTTGCCTTCTCCCTGAATGGAATGGAAAATCTCGGGGGCCCCGCGCAGGCGGGCGAGCTTCAATATATCGGAACGTGAAATGGAACGCTGACTCAAATCCGGAATTTTCCGGCAAAAGTAGCGGCTGTTTGGCAACCATCCTCCGACTTTTCAAAGGTCAGGGCGCCAAACAGCCAATTTTCTGCGGTTGGGATTACCAGGATCCATACTACTGCACACTGGTGGAGGGGAGTTGTTGGGCAGAAAACCCTTCTTCCCAACAACCCCCTCCCGGTCAGTTTAGGCGTTGAGAATATCAAGACCTATCACTGACACCGAAGGTGTAGTAGTTAGTGCCATGAGCAAACGGGAAAAGAACTATTAAAGAAGATTGATGATTAATACCTCATGCCTCATGCGAGATACAGGCGGCACAAATGTAAATTTTAACCTAAGTAAATAGTATGAGTTAATATCTGTTTTTTTTGAGATATTATTTGGTATTTATCCTGCGGTAACAAATGACAGTTCAATGTGCGGATTTCAAATCTCAACACATCATTTCCGCAGTCTGGCAGATTCTGATTGTAAATAGCCTATTGAGGAAATACTTTTAATGCAAAATGTTGTACTGCATATGCTCATTTGAGGAGCAGGTGTGTTTTTTTTTACCTTTCCATTCGGTTCAAAAGATGAGAAGCTTTTTCTTTCTACTGTTAGTTGTTTGCACCCATGTATGTGGTTGTTTCATCAAAGTTCACAAACCTGAAAAAAGGGCGTTCACAGCCAACGGTTGGTGTTATGACCATAAGTCTGAAAATCAAGCGTCTGGCAAAATAAGGTTTGATGGATATTATTCAGACTCATCCAAATATCACTGTATCTTCTACAGCGATGGATTTTGGGTAGCAGGCAACTTGAATAGTTTAACAACAACAAAAGATATGTCTGCTGTAATGCCGTTCGGAATATATAAGTGGGGGGTATATCGTATCGCGGATGATACCATAAAAATAAGATACTTATTTACTCCTCAAAGGCCGTATGTCACCTGGCACTCTTGGTTTCTGATTGAAAACACTGAAACTTTAACACATTTAATAAGCACCCGAAATTTTCCAATAACGGAATCAATGCTTCAAGCGGAGCAAGGCAAGTCCCCGGATGGCCGAAAGTTTACTTTTATCCAAGGCGACTCGCTCCCTGATATGAATTTATCGTGGTTCAAGCGCTGCAAATGGCTATGGTGCGACAAGGCTGCATATGAAACCTGGAAAACTTCAATGAAATGATGGGATATTTTAGATGCCGCGGGCGAGTGCAGGCCAGCATCTGTTTGGAAGTTTCAGGTCACACAACCCGTTCACGCATTGGTAAATCTCTCTAAAAATGAAAAACATAAAAATCTCAATAGGCATCATTTTTCTAGTCTTTTCTTGCAGCCCAATGTACCGAAAGCCGCTACATTTCCAACGAACTCTAATTACTTGCCATGGAGTTGGGGGGTGTTCCTGGTAAACTATCCTGATATAAAACTGGAGCATTGGCACGGCGGAGATGCAGGTGCACGATACCCAACGGCCCAATACTACACTCCCTCCTGACTGCCTCACAATTCAGCAGTTTGAATCTACACTCCTGCCATCAAATACTACAATCCAGCAGAAACGACTTGTGGAACCTGGCTGCCTGCATCTACCTTTACACCATCAAATCGCTGCTCAGGATATTAGAACCCAAATGAAGGCCCTTTAACAACCAGTGAACAATCTTCTTAACCTCTAAAACCCTTAGCTGAATCCCTTAAAACCAAGACGCTGCCATATAATCCCATGTTTCGGACATCCCTCTGTCCGGACCAATTGCAACAACACCAAAAAGCCACCTGACCATTCCCCTCTTCCTTTTGAAACGAAAGGCCATTGGCATCCCACCCGTGGCCTTTTTCGTATTTACTACCTTCGCAACAACATTTAATGCTGTTCCAGAAAACGACCCGTCTATGCCTCGATTTAAAGACATTGCAGGTTTCGATGATACCTACATGACCCTTGCCGGTATTCCCCTGGTAAGCGCATTGAGTTTGTTGATCCAATTCAGTGAGGAGTTTAAAACGGGCAACTGGGCTGTATTAGGCCCTTCTATTCCCATTGCATTGTTTTATGTAGCCCTCTTCTGGCTGGCGTTTCGTTGGGTCTACGCCTATCTTGCTTTCTATTTTCACGGTTCCGGTGAAGCCATCAAGCGGGTTAGCGCCTTGATTTTTCTATTCATGACCACCTATGTCATGTTCGATCGGATATTACTCACCCCCACCGTCCAGAAATTTTATCCCTGGTGGCACAACGAAGAAGGCTTTTTTACACGCTACCGAATCGCCGCTTTCATTGTTGCCCTTTTGGCACTCACCATCTACGAAACCTTGTTCTTTCGCGCCAAAACAACAAGGCTGGAGGCCGAAAAAGTGCAGTTAGCCCGCCAACACGTGGAATCCCAACTTGAAGGTCTGCGCAATCAGGTCAATCCGCACTTTTTGTTTAACAGCCTCAATACCCTTACCTGGCTTATTGCCGACGATGCCGACAAGGCTATCCGTTTTGTCAGACAACTTTCTAAAGTTTATCGATATGTACTGGAAAGTCGGGATGCCCGAATCATCCTGCTGAGTGAAGAACTGGATTTTATGAAATCTTACGTTTTTTTGCTCAACGAACGCTTCGGCGCTAACCTTAGGGTGAAAATGGATGGCCTGGAAGCATATAGCCAACTGGCCATTGTTCCCTTGTCTATGCAGATGTTGTTCGAAAATGCCATTAAACACAATGTCATTTCTGCTCAAAAACCGCTTACCATTGAAGTTTTTGCCCAAAAAAATCCTGCAGGAGAGTCCATGCTGGTGATGCGCAACAACCTGCAACAGAAAAAACAAGTGATGGAAAGCACCGGCGTTGGACTGGAAAACATTCGGGAGCGTTACAGAATCCTTACCGGCCGTGATGTAGAAGTTATTGTATCTTCACAATACTTCACCGTAGCCCTGCCTTTGCTAACCCTGGAGCAGATTTAAGTAATATAACATGAAAATCCTGATCATCGAAGACGAACAACCCGCAGCACGCCAATTGGCCAAATTGCTCTCTGAACTGGACGGCGGCAATACACAGATATTGGAAACACTGGATAGCGTGGAAGCAGCCGTGCACTGGCTGCGCACCTTTACCCCGCCGGATCTGATCTTTATGGATATTCAGGTGGCCGACGGACTCAGTTTTGATATCTTTAAACAGGTAGAAGTGAAGTCTCCTGTCATTTTTACCACCGCATTTGATCAGTATGCCGTGAGGGCTTTCCGGGTAAATGCTGTTGACTACCTGCTCAAACCGGTTGATCCGGATGAACTGCAGTTGGCCATTGATAAAGTGATGAACAAACAAAAAGCTGTATCCGTAGGACTTGAACTGGAGGCTTTGGAGCGTTTTTTTGATAAAAAGGAATACAAAGACCGGTTTTTAATTAAAAGCGGCGCCAATTTCGGTTTTCTGCAAACCGCCGATGTAGCCTTTTTCCGCTCCGATAACAGCATTACCCAGGCTTACACCAAACAAGGCAAAAGTCCGGTAGTGGAACACACCTTGGACGAGCTGGAGTCGCTGCTAAATCCCAAAGATTTCTTCCGTATTAATCGGAACATGCTGGTTTCGCTTGGCGCTATCCAGAAAATCAGTCCTTACCTCAATGGTCGGCTCGTGTTGGAGACTTCTCCGGACCTGAAATCAGAAGTAATTGTCAGCAGGGAAAAAGTAGCCGAATTTAAGGTTTGGCTGGGGGGATAAAGGGGGTACCTTTGTCCCGATTTTTTTTGTCTATGCTGTTCGTCTTGTTAACGGTGCTTTGCTCTGTAGCACTGGGGTTCCTGTTTAAACTCTTCGGCCGTTGGGGAGTGGATGGTTTTCAGGCCATTTTATTCAATTATATCACTTGTGTTGTGTGCGGTTGGATTCATCTGGGGCACTTCCCGGTGCAGGCAGCCAATGTCAACACTCCCTGGATGCCCTACGCACTGGTACTGGGCGTCATTTTTATCAGTGGTTTTAACATGGCCGAACAAACGGTTCGCCATTTCGGGGTAACGATTGGGCAAATAATGCAAAAAATGTCCATTCTGATGACTGTTCCCTTTGCCATTCTGGCCTATGGAGAATCTGCGGGATGGGCCAAAATGCTCGGTTTTGCGCTAGCCCTGGCATCCATTATTCTGGTCAACTGGCCCAAACAAACCGAACCTGATTCTGCCCCCTGGCGCCACCAAAACCTGCTCTGGATTCCAATACTCACCTGGGCATTGTCTGGTTTGCTGGAAGTCTTGCTCGTAAGGGTTCAAAATGAGGGCCTTACCGATACCGGCAATCCTACCTTTATCATACATATTTTTGCTACCGCCGGTTTTATCGGACTGGTATTGGCTTGTTTGGGTTGGTGGAGCGGGCGTTTGCAGTGGAGCTGGAAAAATGTAGCGGGTGGTATTTTACTTGGCATTCCCAACTATGGTTCCATGGTTTTTATGCTTTGGGCATTGAACAGCGGGCTGGAAGGATCATTTGTTTTCCCGGTTGCCAATGTGGGTATCATTTTATTTACAACCATTGGCGCGGTAACGTTGTTTCGTGAAAAACTCACGCCTGTAAACTGGCTAGGCATTGGCTTCGCGCTGGGCGCCATAGCGCTGATTTCTTCCTGATTATGACGAACAACAACCCGAACGAGTTCCTCTTTCATCCAAAGAATGTGATGTTGTTTATCCTGCTGTTTGGGTTGGCGTTTTTATTCCTGGCCCTGACGGTCGCATACGTGTACATACGCGTAACGAACGGCGTACCACCCGTGCAAGTACCGGCATTGTTCGTGGTAAATACCTTGATTCTGGTGGGTAGTAGCTGGACGATGATACGCGCCAAGAAGTGCTATCTGGCTGACGATACCCAAGGTTACCAGCAGAACCTGCTGTATACCCTGGTTTTATCCGGATTTTTTACCGCCATGCAGGCTGTTGCCTGGTATTGGCTGTTTCAGCAAAATATTTACCTGAATTCCTCCACCACCATCGGATTCCTGTACGTAATCTCGTTCGTACACCTGGCGCACGTATTGGCCGGCTTGCCCTTTTTGGTCAGGTTTTACCGCGCAGCCAAAAAATACATGATAGATCCGGTAACGGTTTTAGTCTACTTCTCCGATCCAGGCAAAAGACTAGGCTTGCGCCTGCTTACCATCTACTGGCATTTTTTGGATATCCTCTGGATATACCTGGTGTTGTTCTTTGCCATCAACCAGCTGTTTTAATTACTTTTTCAACAGCAAATACTGATACCCCAGGCGGGTTTGAACCGAGTCTACCCGATAATGGGTTTGTACATAATGCAAACCACGAATGGTATCTGCCCCCATAGCTTCAAGCCTGAATATCCAGTCGTATTCATTCACTACTGCACTGTCCAGTTCAGCCTGTTCAAAACGGGCTTTGAGAATGGCTGCTCCAGAGAGGTCTGCTCTGGAAAGTGCAGCACTGGCAAAATGAGTTTGGGTCATTTTAGCCCCGGAAAGGTTGGCATCCTGAAGTTTGGCCCCATAAAAATTAGCTTGCGATAAATCTGCCGATTCCAGGTAAGCCCGTTGTAAATTGGTTTGCCTGAGTCTGGCCTCTTTCAAAACAGCGCGCGCCAGAATGGCGTCAGACAGGTCTGCACCACTGAGGTCTGCCTGACTAAAATCAGTTTCATCCAGGGTTGCACCAGCCAAATCTGCTCTGCTAAGATTTATCCCATTCAAATATTCTCCCGACAAAACAGCGCCTTTCAAATCGGCGGCAGAGAAATCCGAGAATTGGAAGATTTTGCGAAGGGTCCCTTTGTCTATCTGACTGTTTACAATACTTACCAGCAGCTGTCCGCGCTCTGGACTCAACTCCCGGCTAACCAGGGAATCGCTCTCCAGGTATCTGTATGGGCGCAAACTCTTACTCAGCGCTACCACCCTGCCAATAATCTGCGGGGATAGATCCCGCACACCGGGCTGCCCAACGTCGTTTTTGAGCTCCCGGTCCATGGCATCGAGCAAATTCCCCATCAAAAAAATCAGCGAACTGCGTCTGTCGGCCTCTTGCAGATAGGTTTGCTGATCAAGACGGTAGTTCTGACTTTGCAACAGTATGTTTTGCTGGGTGAGCAGCTTATTCTGGTTATACAGCAACATAGTGCCCAGAATACCCCCAAAACCCACAAACAACATCTGAAACACCATCAAAATCCAGCGCCTGAAGCTCATCCAGGAATACCAGGCAAAAATCTTGGTAAACAGGGCGTCAAAGTTCCCCCTGGCTTCGGTAAACTGGCGGTTCCAGGCATGCAGAAACAGCTGCTGCGCATTGTCTTTTACATCGCCCAAGTCGGTGTCTGACACCCCAAATAGCTTGTGCAAGACCTTTTCCTTGTTCTGCACCAGGATGAAGGCTATGGCGGCCACAATCACCACCAACGCTACAAAGCCGATGATCATTTCCATCACGTGATCTTCCAGCGCGCTCAGTCCGGTCAGCGAAATGACCGCCCCGATCAGTATCCCGATCAGCAGGGCTACAATGGTGCGTGATAAAATGTCTACACGCTGACTTGCCTTTGGTTCGTTTGAATCAGCCATAATGCGGCAAATGTCATCATTTTCCCGTCAAGGTTGTCAAAACAAAAACGTCTTTATCCGGCCGAAGCTGAATAAAGACGTCTAAAATGTATCGTTTTTACACCAAATCAATGGTGGTGTCCACCCGGACCATGAACGTGGCCATGTGCCAGTTCGCTTGGGTCGGCATCACGCACAGAATCCACATGACCGGTGAAGAACAGGTCAACACCTGCCATTGGGTGGTTAAAATCAAGTTTCACCGTTTCCAGACCAACATAAGCTACCATGCCCTGAAGGCGGTTGCCTTCCTGGTCCTGCAGCGGCAATACATTGCCTACTTCAAGTAAGCCGTCTGGAATTTTACCCTCGTGCTCAAATATTTGTTTGGGAACTTCTACCAATGCCGTTTCATCGTATTCGCCGTAGGCTTCTGCCGCAGCAATACCAAACGCAAAGGTGTCGCCAGCTTTCAAACCGGACAGATTGGCTTCAAATGCCGGAATCATCATGCCGATACCGTAGATAAAAACAAGCGGCGCTCCGCCTTGAGTGGTTTCAACAAGTTGTCCCTCTGCGGTACCCTCGTTGAGCGTGTAGTGTACGGACACTACCTTGTTAGATTCAATAGTCATTGAAAATCAGAATGTTGAAAAGAGTTTGCCCCGTTAACCCGGAGCACAAAAATGTAGTTTTCGGGGCGGAGAAAATGATATCCACGGCGAAAAGCGCTGCAAAGGTAATGGGTTTTTCGTTCTCCGTTGGTCTAACTTCATATACCCAACCCGAAATGCCAAGTTCGGCACTGGAACTTCCGGGAATATTTCCGGAAATACTACCTTTGCCCGGCTAAATTAACATTCTCTAACCAACAATACTCTGAGCACATGATCATTGGCGTACCAAAAGAAATAAAAAGCAACGAAAACCGGGTTGCCCTCACTCCTGCAGGGGCTATGGAGTTTACTCGTCGCGGCCATACCGTATTGGTTCAAAGCACTGCCGGTGTAGGCAGCGGTTTTGAAGACAAAGACTACACAGATGCCGGCGCCCAAATCCTGGCTACTGCTGAAGAAGTTTGGACCAAGGCAGAAATGATCATGAAGGTGAAAGAGCCTATCAAGGAAGAATATGCCCGCTGCCGCGAAAATCAGTTGATTTTTACTTATTTCCACTTCGCTTCCAGTGAAGAGCTGACCAAAGCCATGATTGCAAGCAAGTCTGTTTGCCTGGCTTATGAAACAGTAGAAACCAAAGATCGCCAGTTGCCCCTGCTCATTCCTATGTCGGAAGTGGCCGGTCGTATGGCGATTCAGGAAGGCGCCAAATACCTGGAAAAACCGGTAAAAGGACGCGGCGTATTGCTTGGTGGCGTACCAGGTGTTCCTCCGGGTAAAGTACTGGTTATCGGTGGCGGTATCGTGGGGACACAGGCGGCTAAAATGGCTGCCGGCCTGGGTGCAATGGTTACCATCCTCGACGTTAACCTTACACGCCTGCGCTACCTCAGCGATGTAATGCCAGCTAACGTAGTAACAGAATACTCCAACGAGTACAATATCCGTCGCCTCATCCAAAACCATGACCTTGTAGTAGGTGCGGTATTGCTGCCAGGCGCCAAAGCGCCAAACCTCATCACCCGCGATATGCTGAAACTCATGCGTCCGGGAACCGTAGTGGTAGACGTAGCTGTAGACCAGGGCGGTTGCATCGAAACCACCCGTCCAACCACCCACGCTGATCCAATCTACATCATCGACGATGTGGTGCACTATTGCGTGGCCAACATGCCGGGCGCTGTACCATTCACTTCAACCGTAGCGCTCACCAATGCCACACTGCCATATGCTCTGCAATTGGCAGAGAAAGGATGGAAAAAAGCCTGCGCTGAAAACGGCGAACTCAAACTCGGCCTCAATGTGGTAGGCGGTAAAGTAGTATATAAAGGTGTAGCCGATGCTTTTGGCCTCCCGTTGCATACTGCTGATTCCGTAATGGGCTAATTTCCGGCTTGCATATTTTGAAAACTTCCCGAAAGACGTGAACTTTCGGGAAGTTTTTGTTTTTTATGATTTGACCCCCAAACAACCCAAATTTAATCGCCATGAAATACTTCATTCTCCTGCTAAAACTGGCCATATTTACAGTATTGGTACTCATCCGCCTGGGAGAATGGGATGTTACGCATTTCTACAGCTGGTCCAAATACCGCTCTGCACTGGATTATTATGTCATTACCCTGGCCAGTATTGCCATATTCCTGATGCTGTTGGATTTTATCCAGTTTGCCGCTACCCGCTGGTATCGCCGTCGCCACAAAATTACCCGCGACGATAACTTTATCATTGGTGTAGGACAGATCTACCTGCTCCTGTTGGTGGTGGGGATAGTGGTGGGCATCCTGTCGCTTTTCCGGATTGATGTGCGTCAGCTGTTTACCTCACTCTCCATCATTTTTGCCGGTATTGCCATCCTCACCAAGGATTATATTACCAATATGATCAATGGGATGATCATTACCTTCTCAAGTCAGCTCAGCATTGGTGATAATGTGCGGATTGGAGAACATCGTGGCAAAATCATTGATATTACCCTGCAAAATATCCACCTGCTGAACGACGACGATGATGTGATCTATATTCCAAACTCCATGTTGCTCACTATAGAGGTGGTAAACTACACCAAACGGGAAATCAAGCGTTCCAGTATTGAGTTTGAAATTGACCTGAAACACTTGAAAACCGTGGAGGAAATGGAATCCATGCTGATCGATACCATCAGTCCGTTTTCTAACATGATTCAACCAGATTCCTACTACCTGCGGATTGCTGAAGTGAAAAAGGATATGGTTTCCATGAAATTCCAGTACATCCTCAAAGAACCTAATAAGGAACTCGATCGCCAGATAAGGCGCAAAGCCATCCGCCGGCTGGTTAAAATCATTAGTGAGCGGGAAAAAGTAGCCGACCAAATCCCGGACCTCCCAGATATGCCCGGTCACGCCGTCATTTAAAATCATGAACAGACTACAATTCGAAACTTCTCCATACCTCCTTCAACATGTACATAATCCGGTTGACTGGTATGCCTGGAAGCCGGAAGCCTTTGAACGAGCCATAGCAGAGCAAAAACCCATTCTGGTGAGCATTGGTTACAGCACCTGCCACTGGTGCCATGTCATGGAGCGGGAATCGTTTGAAAATGCTGAAGTAGCGGCATTCATGAACGAACACTACATTAATATAAAGGTAGACCGGGAGGAACGCCCGGATGTGGATGCCGTTTACATGGAAGCCTGCCAAATCCTTACTGGCGGCGGTGGCTGGCCCCTGAATTGTTTCCTCACCCCCGATGGGAAACCTTTTTATGTAGGCACCTATTACCCGCCTGTACCGGCATTTAACAGGCCCTCCTGGATGCAGCTGCTCCAACATCTGGCCAATATCTGGGCTACTCAGCGCGAAACAGCGCTGAATCAGGCAGACAGGTTACTCGGCAATATCCGGCGCAACGACGGGGTTTTCATTCGCCCGCCAGAACCGGGCGCTCTGGTGGCCGCCGATCCGAACCAGCTGTTTCTTCGCATCCGCGATCAGTTTGACCAGGCTGAAGGTGGTTTTGGCGGCGCCCCCAAGTTTCCGGCCACTATGGCCATCCAATGGCTGATGCACTGGTCGTATTTCTCCGGCCACCCAGAAGCCATGGAACACGCGCTGTTTTCCCTGGAAAAAATGGCCAGAGGTGGCATTTACGACCAAATTGGCGGCGGATTTGCCCGATATGCTACCGACAGGGAATGGCTGATACCTCATTTTGAAAAAATGTTGTACGATAATGCCCTGCTGGTTTCGGTATTGAGCGAGGCGCATAAATACAGTGCCGGTCATCTGCCGGAAGGAACAGCCACACAGTGGTCGGCCATCATTGAACAAACCCTGGAATATGTGGAACGGGAAATGACCAGTCCGGAAGGCGGCTTTTATGCTGCCCAGGATGCGGATTCAGAAGGAGTGGAAGGAAAGTTTTATGTGTGGGATAAGGCTGAAATTGAAGAAATCCTGACCAATGATGCCGATTTGTACTGCGATTTTTATGGTGTGACCGAAGAAGGAAACTGGGAGCATAAAAACATCCTCTGGCGTCCGCACCGATACCAGGATTTTGCACAGCGGCATCAGATACCAGTAGATAAATTGCAACAGAAACTCCACGAATGTAACCACAAGTTACTTCAAGTGCGGTCCCAAAGAATTTGGCCAGGTCTGGATCATAAAATTTT
This sequence comes from Chitinophagales bacterium, assembly GCA_017303475.1. GTDB lineage: Bacteria > Bacteroidota > Bacteroidia > Chitinophagales > Saprospiraceae > M3007. Next base: position 57,290 of record JAFLBO010000011.1, on the reverse strand, counting down.
GCTCGACTGGAATGCGTTGATGGTTTCCGGATACGTAGCAGCTTATGCGGCACTTGGACACGAAAAATATCTGCAAGCAGCTGAACAGAATTTGGTATACCTGTGGCAACAATTCCGTAATTCGGATGGCTCCTGGCGACACAGCGCTTCTCAGGAGAAAGCGTTTTTAGATGATTATGCATTTCTGATTGCTGCCTGGATAGACGTACACCAGGTTACATTTAATACCCGGTACCTTCAATGGGCAGAGGAAGCTATAGAATACGTGTTGACGCACTTCACAGACGAAGAAACCGGGTTCTTTTTCAACACTGCTTCGGATCAGGTTGATATTGTGTACCGCAAAAAAAGCCTGTACGACAATGCGACCCCATCCGGAAACAGCACGATGGCTCACAACCTGCAGCGCCTGGGTTTGTTGCTCGATCGGCCGGAATGGCGAACCCGGGCACACCGGATGATGTCGTCTATGCGCGAAACGGTAGAAAAATTCCCCAGGAGTTTTGAACGTTGGGCAATTTGTATGCTGAATGAAACCTATCCAATGCTGGAAATAGCCCTGGTTGGCGATAATGCGGTGGAAAAAGCGTTGAAAATTCAACGAACCTTTCTACCCAACAAAATTTTTGCTGCCAGCATGGCGCCCGACAATTCTCAGCCATTGCTGGCCGGAAAAGATGCTGCGGCAGATGCCTTAATATATGTGTGTCGTGATTTTGCCTGTCAGAAGCCAGTTATTTCACTGGAAGCATTTCAAGACTTGGTGAATTCACGATAAGGTCTTACTTTCACCAGCTCAAAAACCAATGTCATCCCATGAACATGAAGTACTTCGGCGTTTTATGGCTGTTTTTGGCCTGCCTGGGAGCTCTGCATGCCCAGCAGGTGCCACAGTACAGCTTGTACACCTTAAATCCTTATGTGTACAATCCGGCGTATGCTGGCATGGAAAATACCCTGGTTATGACCGGAGTATACCGGCAGCAATGGACAGGGCTTCAGGGCGCTCCGGTTACCCAGCATGTGAATGCGCACCTTCCTGTGTATGCCATTAGCAGCGGGGTAGGGTTGAGACTCGAAAATGATGCTATAGGAGCTCATAAAACCACACAGGCAATCCTCAGCTACAATTATCAAGTGAATTTGAGCAGCAACACCCTCTTGTCAATGGGATTAAGCGGGGGCTGGTTGCAATACAGTTTGGATGGCGCCAAGTTGCGTGCACCTGAAGGCACATATGCGGAGCCCAGCTTCTCGCACAATGAAACAATATTGCCGGAAGGCCGGGTTCAGGCAGGAGCTCCTGTTTTTGAGGCTGGACTCTTTTTTCAGAATAAAAAATGGGAATTGGGTCTTTCTGCCCAACCTGTGTTTGCTACGAAGGTAAAACCGGGTTCCAATGGAAATTTTGTTCTTTCGCCCGTTCAACATTATTTGATTTACGGTGCGTACTATTTACCAATTGGCGACAATTTGAAGCTTAAGCCATCCGGTTTAGTTAAAACTGACTTCAAGGAGACACAAATAGAGATTTCTGCCATGGGTGTTTGGCGTGAAAATACATTTGCCGGCGTTTCTTACAGGGGGTTCACTGCAAGCTCTAAAGATGCTGCAGTGTTGTTTCTCGGGTTCAAAATGAACGAAAAGACCACCCTGGGATATGGGTTCGATCTACCATTGTCTGCACTAAGTGTAGCCAATCGCGGAAGTCATGAACTTTTGATACGTTACAGCCTCAACAAACCCATCGGGGTGGGAAAACTGCCTCCGGTGATCTACAACCCTCGATTTTTTTGAAAAAATCTTTGGTGCCGGCATAAAATTTGCCTGGTTGCCGACAATTGATTTTTTTACAAAAAAATGCTAAAAAAAAGCCATTTGGATACAATTAAAAGTTAATTAAACGTTAGACAGCGTCCTCGCCGAGGCTAAAAAATTAAATGCCGCCAAATTTTATTCAGTAAAGTTTGCGCAAATAATTTAATCCTCTGTCTACCTTTACGACCACTTTTCCAAACCGAACATATTAAGTAGGAAAACACGGGTGTTTAACATGAAAAAACTACAGCATTCATTTCTTCTGCTGCTATTCCTTGCAGCCCTTGCCGCTTCATGTGGCCGTAGCGAAGGTGGCCAACTCGTTGGCGTAGCCAATCGCCCAAAATGGAAAGGGATCAACCCATATGGTATGGTGTATGTCCCCTCCGGTTCCCTCACCATTGGTTCAGGTGATGAAGATATCAGCCGCTCGCTGGTAGCTCAACCTAAAACCATCTCCATTCAAGGCTTCTTCATGGACGACACGGAGATCACCAACAATGAATATCGTCAGTTCGTTGATTGGGTGGTTGACTCCCTTGCGTTGCGCAAGCTCGACCTCGTGTTGGAAGAATCCGAAAACGACCAGTCCCCACCACAACCTAGTCTTGACTGGGAAGCTCGTGGCGACATCGACTGGGAAGCTGACGCTGAAGAAGGTGGCGACGGCGCTTTGGAAGACTTGTTCTACCAGGGCAACGAACGCTTTGCCGGCCGCAAAGAATTCGACGTGAACAAACTTGTGTTCGAATTCATGTGGTACGACTGGCAGGGTGCTGCGCACGCTCCACGTGGCAAGGACGTGAATCGTACCAGCTTTATCCGTCGTGAGTCTGTGAAGATCTACCCGGATACACTTACCTGGATTCGCGACTTCTCTTACTCCTACAACGAGCCAATGTCTCGTAACTATTTCTGGCACCCTGCTTTCGACGATTATCCGGTAGTAGGTGTGAACTGGAAGATGGCAAAAGCCTTCTGCTACTGGCGCACCAAAATCTGGAACATGGCCGGCGAAACAGAAGAAATGTCTGAAGACTTCCGCCTTCCAACGGAACACGAGTGGGAATACGCTGCTCGTGGTGGCCGTGAAGAGGCTTCTTACCCTTGGGGTGCATACTACACCCGCAACGCCAAAGGTTGCCTCCTGGCTAACTTCAAACCTGGCCGCGGTGTGTATCCGGAAGATGGTGGCCTCTACACTGTTAAAGCTGACGGCTACTATCCGAACGACTATGGTCTGTATTGCATGTCTGGTAACGTAGCTGAGTGGACAGAATCTGCATACTTCGAGAATGCATATTCATTCATTCACGACTTGAACCCGGATATCCGCTATGACGCGAAGGAAGACGATCCTAAAACCGCCAAGCGCAAAGTTATCCGCGGTGGTTCATGGAAAGACGTTGCTTACTTCCTGCAGACGCCTAACCGTACCTATGAATATCAGGACACGACCAAATGCTACATTGGCTTCCGCTGTGTACTCACCTTCCTGGGTCGTTCCATCAATGACTTCTAAATAAGAGGAAGCCTGAAGGGTAAAATGCAAGAAATTTCTGTTAACAAATACTTAAATGACAGTTCTTGCGTTTTACCCTTCGTCTTTTTGAATCCTCTTTTTCCACAACTTTTGCCCATTGGCAATCGATTCCAAAAATTCGGTTAAAAAAATCACTTAGCATCTTCATGCGTTGGCTTATGGCGAACAAATGCGGAGGCAAGTCACCGGTTTGTCTGCCCTGAACAAATAGTGAATGCTTTGCTGATTGGTATTGCCCCTTACTACCGGATATTGAAAGCTAAACAACTTGTCAAAAATCATTCAGTAACTGCTAAAACATTCAAGAACAATGAGTTTCGTTAAATCGAAGACGTTTAAGTACTTCAAAAATCTCGCAATTGGTGTAGGTGCAGCATTCGTGCTTGCAGGTGCTCTCTTCAAGCTGGAGTCTTGGGAAGGCGCTTCTGAAATGTTGATCCTTGGTATGAGTATCGAGGTTATCATCTTCCTTATGCTTGGTATCCTTCCTCCAGAGCCTGATTACTACTGGCACAAACTGTACCCAGGTCTTGATGACTACAACTCCCGCATCCAGCCTCTGACTGCTGGTGCTACCAACAACGTTGATATGGGTACTCCACTGCACGGTGACGTAATCGAGCGTCAACTGGGTGGAATGCTGACAGAACTTCAGTCTATGTCTAAAAGCATGGGTGCACTGAAAGCGCTGCAGGAAGTTGATTTCTCCGGCACTTCTGATCAGATCAAAACCATGAGCAACTTCTACACTAAAATGAACGAAGCTATGTCTGACATGGCTAAGTCTGCTGATGATGTGAAGGCTTACAAAGATCAACTGGGCGCACTCAACAAGAACCTCGGTTCTCTCAACACGGTTTACGGCAATATGCTGTCTGCTATGGCCAACATCGGCCGTCAGTAATAGGGCATTTGGTATCAACCTTTCAGTTTAACATTCAAAAACTTAAAGACTTATGGCAATACCAAAGGAGCCGCGGCAATTGATGATCAACCTCATGTATCTGGTGTTGACCGCGCTACTGGCACTTAACGTGTCAGCCGAGGTAATGAATGCATTTTTCTCCCTGGATAAAGGCATGAAAGATAGCGGCCTGATTGTAGACCGCTCGAATGAAGCTGTACTTGCTGGCATTAATAAGCAAGCAGATGCTTACAAATCTGAACAGAATGAGAAGTATCGGAATAATGCCGCTCAAGCTAAATCTATTGCAGACGGCTTCATTTCATATGTAGAAGGAATCCGGACAAACCTGTTTGACAAAGCAGGTGGTCCAAATCCAAAAGTACCAGGGCAGCCGAAGGATATCCGTAACAAAGACCTGACAACGAACATGTTTATCAATGAAGGTCTGGGTGCGGAAATTCAGAAAAAAATCGAAGAAACCAGAGCATCTTTGCTTGCCCTGGCAGACAACGATAAAGGAGTAGAAGGCTCACTGCCATTGAATATTGAAGAACTTCCTAGTGGCATAAAAGCAAAAAACTGGGCAGAATACAAATTCAAGCAAATGCCTGTTGCAGCAGTTTTCCCAATTCTGGGTAAAATGCAAAGCGATGCTAAAAACTCCTACTCCGCAATTCTGAACTACTGTGCCAAAAAAGTTGGCGGTGAAGAAACCATCCGTTTCGACTCCTATGAGCCAGTGGTTTCCGCAAACAAGGCATATCTGATTCAAGGCGAGAAATACGAAGCCGATGTTTTCCTTGGCGCTTACAGCACACAGGCTGACAACATTCGTATTACTGCCGGAGGTACAGGTCTGGCTGTTCAGCAAGGTAAAGCACACTACTCTGCTGTAGCTTCCGGTTTGGGTGAGAAAAAGTATAACGTTACAATCAACGTTACTAACCCGTTGACAAAAGAAGTTAAGACTTACTCTAAAGAATTTGCTTACGAAGTAGGTCAGCGCTCTATCGCAGTTCAGCTCGACAAGATGAACGTATTCTACATTGGTGTAGAAAACCCAATCTCTGTATCTGCTGCGGGGGTTTCTTCCAACGATGTGAAAGTTGATGCAAGCGGCGTTAACGTGGCAAATAAAGGTGGTGGCCACTTCGTGGTTACTGCTACCACGCCAGGTGAATGCACCCTGACAGTTTCTGCTCCGGGCGTTTCACAGCGTTTCAACTACCGCGTAAAACGTATTCCTGACCCAACCCCATTGCTTGGTGCTAAACACAAATCCAAAGCCATGGCAAACGGTGAGTTCAAAGCCCAGGGCGGTATCGCTGCTGTACTCGAAAGCTTCGACTTCGATGCTAAATGCGACATTGCTGGTTTTGAGGTAACTTACCTGCCTAAGCGTCAGGACCCTATCACCAAGCAAAACTCCGGTGCACGCTGGAACGGCGATGTACAGGACTGGATTAACAAAGCCAAACCAGGCGACGCATACTTCTTTGACGATATTAAATGCAAATGCCCTGGCGACGCCGCTGCGCGTAACCTCGGTGGTCTTGCTTTCAAGATTCGTTAAATTTTCCTGTTGAAGTAATAAGGGTTGAGAAAATTGAGATGTTATATGTCTCAATTTCTCAACCCCTTCAACATTCTCCACCTGATGTACAAAACATACTATTCATCGTTAATCAAAACCCAACTGCGAGTCATGCAAACATTTATGAAACTGATTTGCCTTTGCTTCTTCCTCCTCATTGGCGGGACGACGACGCTTTTGGCTCAGGATCCTGAAGAGGTTGAAACCACACCGGCTACCGGTACCGAAGAAGAGGCTCCCCTGGTGGAAGATCCCGCCGATGCCCCAATCGACGAAGTGGTAAAAAAAGATATCGTGAACGAACGGCGTATTCTGAAATACCCAATCCTTCGCGAGAGCGACGTATTCTGGGAAAAGCGTATCTGGCGTATCATTGACGTACGTGAGAAAATGAACCTCCCGTTCGCCTACCCGGAAGATCCGTTCTTCAAAATTCTGTCTGATGCTGCTACCAAAGGCGATTTGCCAGTGTACAGCACCGACGAAGATGGCGCAAAATTCAAAAAGCGCCTGAGCACTGACGACGTGCTTTCTATGTTGTCTAAAGCCGACACGGTAGTAACTTTCGACCCTGAAACCTATGAGGAGAAAGTACAAATCGTGCGCAACGACATCAACTGGGAAGACGTTAAACGCTTCCGTATCAAGGAAGTGTGGTTCTTCGACAAAGGCGCCTCTATGCTGCGTGTGCGCATCCTCGGTATCGCTCCGATGATCGACGTTCGTGACAATGAAGGCAACTTCCGTTTCGAAAAGCCTATGTTCTGGGTTTACTACCCACATGCACGCGAACTCTTCGCTCGTCACAACTACTTTGCACTCGGCGGCAACACCAGCGCGCAAATTACCTGGGACGATGTATTTGAAAAGCGTCTTTTCGCTTCTTACATCTACAAAGAGTCTAACGTGTACGACCGCAAAATTGATGAATACCTGCAAGGTGTTGACCTGCTCATGGAATCAGAGAAAATCAAGAACGAGATTTTCAACTGGGAGCACGACCTTTGGCAGTACTAATCCTTTTATAAGGGTTTTGACTTAACAAAAAGGGTTTCGGTGGCAACACCGAAACCCTTTTTGATTGTGCTGAAAACAGTCCGTTGGTATTCCTTAGCTATTGAATAATCAAGGTTTTCAGTTCAAATTGTTTGTCAGGATAAATTAGCTGAACCTGATAAACTCCTTTGGGCAAATGATTTAATGCAACCATCTTTTGCGCATTTGCCTGCTGAATGTTGTACACCTGTCTTCCCGTCATATCGTACATGCGCAAGTCAACCTGGGCTACCTCAGCAGGTAATTGCAGGTAAAAACCATTGCCTTGATTTGGGTTAGGGAAAATAGACCAGGGAGACGCCAATTCCAGAGGCTCCTTAGCATCCACAGTAGCACATGTCAGTTCTTCGAGGAGAGTAGTAGCATTCACCCAAAAACTGTCCAGGAAAGGTTTCCATTGAGCCTGCTCATATAGATCTGTGTGTCCGGCTCCCGGTACGGTTAACAGGTTGTTCCACAAGCCCACTTCGTTGGCTTGCTCATGTACCAGGCTGCTGCCTTCCAGAAAAGCGATATTAGCCGCCAATCCGAAGGTGTAGGGAACGGTGGCATCGGCGGTGCCATGAATGGAGACCAGCGGAGATTCATCTTCTTCCACCCAAAAACTTCTGTACAGGCCGCCAGACATGTTTACTACGGCGCCAGAATAAGAAGCGTAGCCTTTGTTGGAGGCCGTCCCGCTAATGCCTTCCAGGCCGCCATTATTGGTTAGCAGGGTTTGCAGGAATGACGGTAATTGATCGTCTTCGTTGATGTATGCGGTGTGCATGGCAGTTACTGCTCCGGCAGAATATCCGCCAATAAAAATATGCGAAGCATCCGCCCGGTAGGTGTTGTTAGTGGCCGCATCTTCCCGGAAAAATCTCACAGCGGCTTTCATGTCGCCCATGGCTTTTAATGCCGTATCAAATACTTCTGTTGAATCTGGAAAGCCAAGTACAAAGAAGGGAAAGAGCCGGTATTGAATAGATGCGGCTACGTATCCTTTCTTTGCCAACAGTTCGCAATATGGCTGCATCATGCTTTTATCGCCAAAAACAAAGCTGCCGCCATGTGCCAGAATTACCACAGGTCTGGAGCTTAACTGATCACCTTCCGGTTCGTAAATATCAATGGCCAGATTGACATTTTGCCCCAGGTGGTTAATGCTTGGCGCATAGGTAACTGTGGTTTTCTTTACAGAGGTGAAAACATCGTCCAAATACCTGGCGCCATCGCACCCGGGATTTTGGGCATGGAGGGGCATCCAGGCCAGGCCAGCCAGGATGGCAGTGATGTACAAAGGTTTAATCATATCAAAGAGTTACAGTGGTTAACGTAAATGAACAGAGGGGTGAAGTTACAGATATGATTTCAGGAAATCATATCTGTAACTTCACCCCTCTGGAATAAGGGTAATATTTTAACAACCGGATGAGATTCGGTTATTCTTTCTCGGATACCAGCGAAGCCGCCAGGAACTCCCGGTTCATACGGGCAATATTGCCTACAGAAATCTCTTTCGGACATTCAGCCTCGCAGGCTTTTACGTTAGAACATTTGCCGAAACCTTCTTTGTCCATCTGGGAGATCATGTTCAGTACCCGTTTTTGGCGTTCTACCTGACCCTGTGGAAGGAGTGCGAGGTGACTAATCTTGGCAGATGTGAAAAGCATAGCCGAAGCATTCGGGCAGGCGGCCACACAAGCGCCACAGCCAATACAGGCAGCTGCGTCAAATGCCTGGGAAGCCTGCTCTTTTTCAATCGGAATAGCATTGGCATCCTGGGCCTGCCCTGTATTTACGCTCACATAACCTCCAGCCTGAATGATCCGGTCAAAGGAGGAACGATCCACTACCAGGTCTTTGATTACAGGAAATGCCTTGGCACGGAATGGTTCGATGACAATGGTGTCGCCATCATGGTAATGGCGCATGTGTACCTGGCAGGTGGTCGTTCCTTGCATAGGACCATGTGGACGCCCGTCGATCACAAGTGAGCAAGTGCCGCAGATGCCCTCGCGACAATCGTGTTCAAAAGCTACCGGCTCTTCCCTGCGCGCTACCAGCTGCTCGTTCAATACGTCGAGCATTTCGAGAAACGACATATCGGGGTTTACATCCGGGAGCTCGTAATGCACGAATTCGCCTTTGAATTGACCCCCTTGACGCCAGATTTTAAGTTTGAGACGCATATCTGTAAATTCGTTGATTCGTAGAAAAATTGGTTTTTGGGTGCTCTATAATTCAATCCCAGCCATGAGGCTGATGGTGTTAAATCTTTGCGCTGTTCCGCTGCCAAAGCTGATGGCTCCGTAATCATTCCTCAAGCCCAACAAAATCTTGCTCCGGTCATCCTGACCTAATCTTGCCGCCAACCCAAGGCTTGGGCCAACATACAGGCGGTGCATTTTTTTAGTGCTGTTGGTAACGTTCCCGTTGTCGTCCAGACTCTGCCCCAACAGAAAGTTACCAAACAACCCACCCTGCACAAACCATTGGTTCTTATTGCCCAGCGGCCACATCAATGGCATGGAGTAAACATTCAGGTATTCAAAGGTTTCTTTCTTGTCTTCTCTTGACCGGCTAAAAGCAGCATAACATACCCCTGCCGACCAGAAATTTCCTTTTTGGTTTTTTGCCCAGTATTCAAGCCCCAGCAAAAAGCCCGGCCTTGGCGATAAATCAAGTTTGTTTTCTTTGGCAAGCAGTCCCACATTGGTACCCAACGCGATATGGAGTGCCCTGTTTTGGGCAGCCAAACCGCTTGAAATGAGACAAAAGACAAAGAACCAATACTTCATTGTTTTACCATGATAATGTCTGAACAGTTGTCGATCAGCAAATTCCCGTTACGCTGTTCAAAGCCTGGTGCATAATAGGCCATCAGATCAATCTCGTTATAATCTCCATTCCTGGGCGTAAAGGTGAATTCGTATTTCACCCAGTTTGAATGCCCTGGCGGAAGACTTTCTGCCAGTAATTCGTCTTTCCCTGTGCGGGTATTGTAGCCCCATATCTTCAATATGGTTGGGCTGACAAACGAAACTGGCTCGCCTCCTCCGCGCATGGGCGATACGTAGGTGTTAGACCGGTTCAGGTACAAACTGAAGGTGTATGTTGAGTCTTTCCTCAGCCAACCATCCAGTTTTTGTCCAACCCCTTCCCAGGTATTGTGTTGCCTGACCACCAATCCCAAATAGGTATTTCCTTCTGCCGCTTTCAAATTGACTCCGAAGAAACCAGGTTGAATATCCGGTGGCGTTTCATAATCTGATCCCATGTTCATCCAACCCTCAGGCACTACGCCGGAAAGAGGCTCTGATTCAAAACCCGGATTCTCCAGTTTTATCACATCCTGAGCCTGTATTCCGGTAAAGAAAAGGCTCAACAAGCCAATTATTCCCCAAGTTTTCATCGTTGCCATATTAGGTTGTTTATAGATGTTGGAATTTAGTAGACTTGATCAGGCGTCCATTTTTGTAATGATACACACGAATCTTTTCTGTTCCGGGGTCCTGAAAAATCCAGGTACCCGTTCCATCCTTAAACGTACCGAATGGTATATCCTTGCCCTGTTCATCCTTGTTCGCCAAAATTTCCACTAGCAACCCGTTCGACCACCTGGCCTGATGCATTACCTGGCCATTTTCGTAGAAATCTGTTACCAGGCCATCGTGATCCCCTTTCTCATTATGATTACAAGCCGACTTCATTTTTCCAGACAAATAATAGGAATAGCATTTTCCCACTAACCTGTTATCCTTGAATCTTCCTATTTTCTTTACCTGGCCGCCCTTGTAATACTGCACCGCCGGACCATCTTTGGGGGCAAAAGCACTTTTCTTTCGATGCTGGGTAGATTCGTAATCGCCGTTTCTGCGGTAATGCCACCTACGGGTAAATACTCTTTCTCCCTTTACATAAAAGTGCTCCTGAAAAAGCCGCCCTTTTCTGGTAAAATCCTGACACACTGTTGTGTCTCCACGCTGGATTAACTGGTCGCAACCTTTGGACTGAGCCCAAATAGTAGGGCCTGATAACACCAGTAATATCAGTATGTACCAGCATTTCATTGGTTACTCGTAACTCCGTTGTGCTACTTTAACCTCTTCGTATTCCAATGGCTCTTTATGCAGCTCCGCCTTGGCGTCTTCTCCCTTCCATTCCCAGGCAGCTACGTACATAAAGTTATCGTCGTCGCGCTTGGCTTCACCTTTTTCCGTTTGGTGTTCTTCACGGAAGTGACCGCCGCAGCTTTCTTCGCGGTTGAGCGCATCTTCGCACATGAGTTCACCCAACTCCAGGAAGTCGGCCACACGCCACGCTTTTTCCAGTTCAGGGTTGTACTCAGAAGTGCTTCCCGGTACAAACACATCGCTCCAGAATTCTTTGCGGAGATTTTTGATCTCCTGGATAGCTTCTTTCAAACCTTGTGTATTGCGTGCCATGCCGCATTTGTCCCACATGATTTTGCCCAGACGACGGTGGAAGCTTTCTACACTTTGTTTGCCCTTGATGTTCATAAGTTGCTGAATCCGCTCCTGAACATCCTTCTCTACCTGCTCAAATTCCGGACGATCCGTAGAAATAGCTCCGGTGCTGATTTCTTTTGACAGGTAGGAGCCAATAGTGTAAGGCAATACGAAATAGCCATCTGCCAGGCCCTGCATGAGGGCCGATGCTCCCAGACGGTTGGCGCCGTGGTCGCTGAAGTTGGCCTCCCCGCAAGCATAAAGCCCCGGCACGGTGGTCATCAATTCGTAGTCTACCCACAGGCCTCCCATCGTGTAGTGTACGGCTGGGTAAATGCGCATGGGCACTTCATACGGGTTGTCACCCGTAATTTTTTCATACATTTCAAACAGGTTGCCATAAGCAGCTTCCACGGCTTTACGGCCTTTGCGTTTGATAGCATCTGCAAAGTCGAGGTAAACGGCCAGGCCGCTTTTTCCTACTCCAAGTCCTTCATCGCAGGCTACTTTGGCGGCACGACTGGCGATGTCGCGCGGAACCAGGTTGCCAAATGCCGGGTAACGGCGCTCCAGATAGTAGTCGCGATCAGCTTCAGCAATCTGGCGCGGATCCGTCATGCGGTCCTTGGCATTTTTCGGCACCCATACACGACCGTCATTCCGAAGGGATTCAGACATAAGTGTCAGCTTGGACTGATAGTCGCCAGAAACCGGAATGCAGGTAGGGTGAATTTGTGTGTAGCAAGGGTTGCCGAAGAAGGCGCCTCTTCTGTGCGCGCGCCAGGCTGCCGTAGTATTACACATCATGGCATTGGTACTTAGGTAGAACACGTTACCGTATCCGCCTGTGCAAAGCACCACAGCGTGGGCAGAATGCCGTTCGAGCTTGCCAGTGAGCAGGTTGCGTACAATGATGCCGCGGCATTTGCCGTCAACCACCACAACATCGAGCATTTCATGCCGGTTGTACAATTTGACCGTACCTAGCGCAACCTGGCGACTAAGGGCCTGGTAAGCGCCGATCAGGAGCTGTTGGCCGGTTTGGCCACGGGCATAAAAAGTTCGGCTTACCTGTGTGCCACCGAAAGAACGGTTGTCGAGCAAACCTCCATATTCCCGGGCAAAAGGAACACCTTGTGCTACGCATTGGTCAATAATACTGGTACTTACTTCTGCCAGGCGGTGCACATTGGCTTCACGCGCGCGGAAGTCGCCCCCTTTGATGGTATCATAAAACAGGCGATAAACGGAGTCGCCATCGTTGCGGTAGTTTTTAGCGGCATTAATACCGCCCTGGGCTGCGATGGAGTGCGCGCGGCGCGGGCTGTCGTGGAAAGTAAATGCTTTGACGTTATAGCCCAATTCACCCAGAGATGCAGCAGCGGATGCGCCTGCAAGGCCTGTTCCCACTACGATGACATCAATTTTCCGCTTGTTGTTAGGCGCTACAAGCCCAACGTGGCCTTTGTATTCTTCCCATTTTTCCGACATTTTGCCGGAAGGGATCTTAGAATCCAGTTTGCTGGAGCCGGTGGCTGATGATTTTGCCATATTTTGAGTACGGATTTTGCCCGTTGAAATTTGTATTTACGATTGTTCGAAGAGAGATAGCTTGACCCTGTCAGCGGACCAATCTCAATTGGTCAGGTAAAAAACGATGGGGATGATGGCAAAGCCCAATGCCATGCCAGCGCTGTACACCATGCCGATACCTTTAATAATGGGGGTGTATTTTTTATGGTGCATACCCAGTGTTTGGAAGGCTGACCAGAACCCGTGCCAAAGGTGAAGACCCACTACAACCATACAAATGACGTAGAAAATAACGTAGAAGGTATTCTTAAAGGCCTCAGCCACAGGGAGATATAGATTTTGAACCGGATGGTCGTAAGCCTCTACATCTACTGGCGGTAATACGCCCATTTTCATTTGAAGCCAGAACTGCCAAAGGTGCAGCACCAGGAAAATAAAGATGACGATACCGAACCAGGCCATATTGCGTGCGGAACGCTCAGAAGATCTGGTATGGGTAACGGCGTATCTCTCTGGCCCTCTGGAGGCCTTGTTGGATAACCACAAACGAAGGCCTTGTACTGTGTGGATCAGGATAAAGGCATACAACGTATAGGAAATCAGCTTGATCAGCGGATTGTGGGTCATGAAAAAAGCGTAGGTGTTGAACGCTTCTCCACCATCATCTTTCAGCAACTGTAGGTTGCCAATCAGGTGAACGACCAAAAATAGCATCAGGAAAATCCCCGTTAAAGACATGATGACCTTTTGGCCAATGGACGAGGAAAAGAATTTAGATAGCCAACTCATTCGCTTGGATAAATGATGTGATGGTGTAATGGTACAATGCCGAGTGCATTTGGCTTTTTGTTTGGGATAAATGTAATGTGCCGCAAAGGAAAAAAATCAGCAGCACATTTTCCGGAACAAAACTACCGCTAGAAACGCGGTTGCCTAATTTTTGTGCTTGATTTCGTTAAAATCACCTGAAATTTAGACGCTTTACAAATTTTGAACTTAACAGAAGTATATTAAGGTATTAATCTGACTTGTAAATGACTTTTTTTCGTACTCTTGTGACGCTTGTTAATATTGAGCGTCGAAGCAAAACATTTGCATAACCAAACCAATCCTTTATGAAGAAGTTATTGACCATCCTTTGTTTAGTGGGTACACTTATGTTGTTGCAACAGGAAACTTTTGCGCAATCTAACCAATCACTCACTTTCCGTGGCCTTTGGAACAATTACATCAATCCTTCACCGGCATGGGAAGACTGGGATCAAGTCTTTACTGATGCCGAACAGCGTGGTGTTGAAATTGCCTATGGCCGCAGAATCCACAAGAGCACCTGGCTTGTTGTTCCATTGAAATTCGGAACAGCACAATATGCCAACTCCAACCGCACCAATCTGATCGGAAACCTCGATCTCTTGCTGCAAAACAATCTGACCAGCAGCAAATCCCTCATCGTTCCAAGCGTTCACCTCGGACTAGGTTCTACCTGGGATTTTGATCAGGAAGAATTCGATCTGAATATTCCGGCAGGTGCAGGTCTGAACCTTCGCATTATGCCGAATCTTTACCTGAGCGCTCAAACCCAATACCGTTTTTCTATTGAAAATCGCCCGGGTTGGCAGCACGGACTCGGCCTCACCATTCTGTTTGGTGAACCAGACCGCGATGGCGATGGTATTTCCGATAACGACGATAAATGCCCGGATGTACCTGGCACAAAAGAAATGATGGGCTGCCCGGACCGCGACGGCGATGGTGTTGCTGACAGCGACGATAAATGTCCTGATGTGCCAGGCTTGGCCAACCTCATGGGTTGCCCGGACCGCGATGGCGACGGCATTGCTGATAACGACGACAACTGTCCGGATGCCAAAGGCCCGGCTTCAACCAAAGGTTGCCCAGACCGTGATGGCGACGGTATTGTTGATGATTCTGATGAGTGCCCTGATGTAAAAGGTATTGCCGCCATGAAAGGTTGCCCTGATGCAGATAACGATGGTATCACAGATGCACAGGACAAGTGTCCGCGTGAAGCAGGCCCGGCAGCCACAATGGGTTGTCCGGATCGCGATGGCGATGGCATCACCGATAAAGACGATAAGTGCCCTGGCGACAAAGGCCCGGCTTCAACCATGGGCTGCCCAGACCGTGATAGCGATGGTGTTGCTGATAAAGACGACGCTTGCCCGGATAAAAAAGGCGACTCTGCGCACAAAGGTTGCCCGGATTCCGACGGCGATGGTATTTATGACGATACCGACCGGTGCCCTGACAAACCAGGCGTAGCTGCACTGCGCGGTTGCCCGGAAATCAAGAAAGAAGATAAGGCTAAACTGGAGCGCGCTATCAAACTCGTTCAATTTGAGACTGGCAAAGATGTACTGTTGAAAAAATCTTATGCTGTGTTGGATGAGGTTGTGAATGTAATGAACACTTACAAGGAGTATAGTCTCAACATCAATGGCCATACTGATAATGTTGGCGACGACAAGCGCAACCAGGAACTTTCTGAGCGTCGTGCAAAGGCTTGCTACGATTATCTGGTTAGCAAAGGCATCGCCGCTGCTCGTATGGCTTCTGCCGGTTACGGTGAAACGAAACCAGTTGGCGACAATAAAACTGCTGCTGGCCGTGAACAAAACCGCCGCGTAGAATTTGAACTGTACGTGAAATAATCAGCACTTCCAGGCTGAAAAAAAACATGAGTCATTCCCGGTTTTCGGGGATGACTCATGTTTTTTTTTAGTAGTCAAAGAACTTATCCTAGGAATAAAATACGGTAAACAAAAGCTCCAGCAATGCCACCCAATATAGGGGCAACAACCGGAATCCATGCATAGCTCCAGTTGGAATCCCCTTTGCCAGGCACTGGTAAGAAGGCATGGGCAATCCTCGGCCCGAGATCGCGGGCAGGATTGATGGCATAACCTGTGGTGCCACCCAGCGAATGTCCAATAGCCAGCACCAAAGCTCCAACTACCAAGGGGTTCAACCCTTCAGCAAAACGATTTGCGCCTATGGCAGACAAACCAAACATTAAGATGAAGGTGCCTGAAAATTCACTGAAAAAGTTGGAAGGAGTATGGCGAACGGCTGGCGCTGTACAAAACACGGCAAGTTTGGCGCCAGCATCGGGTGTCCTTTCCCAATGAGGGTAGTAGTGTAAGAAAACGAGCACCGAGCCTAAGATGCCTCCCAGCAGCTGGGCTGCCAGATAAAGCGGAACCTGATCAGCAGCAAATTGTCCGGTAGCTGCCAGGGCAAGGGTAACTGCTGGATTCAAATGGGCGCCGCTGATTTTGCCAACGGCATATACCGCGAAGGTGACTGCCAGCGCCCAGCCAATGGTGATAACGATCCAACCTGAATTTTCATTTTTGGTATCGCGGAGCACTACACCGGCAACCACTCCATTGCCCAATAAAATGAGCAGCGCGGTGCCAATGAGTTCAGCAAGAAAAAAGTTCATAGGTAATAGCGTTTAGTGTTTCATGTTAGTTGACAGCCCAATTTTGGTAAGTATCAAAGCTTTGATTGCCGGATGAACTGCTCCAGTATTGCTTCATACTCCAGCTGCTGCTGTTCTCTGTACTCAGGCGTCCATCCCAGCTCAATGCCCATCCAATGTGCCACAACTGGCACAGATGCCCGAGCCGCCTCCCAATCCAAAATCTCCATCCTTATTCGGCGGGCGATAAAGTCTCGCAACTTGACTGCCATCTCGTATCTGGCAGCGTACACGATTTCTGCACAAATAAATGGAAAATCAGGGTGAATACGTTGTATGAGCCTGACATCTGCCTCAACCAGTGCTAGTAGTTTGGAAGCCTGATCGCCGTAATGATGTGCCAAATGCCGGCACGTTTCTGCCGGCAATCCGGATCTTGTTTGCAGTTGGCCCGCAAGGCCGGTATCATACTGTCTGGCGCCAATAAGTACCAGGTGCTCAGTGCCGGATTTCGACAAGACTTTTCCTACAGGCAACATTTTCCCTACCATGTCTACCGCATCCTGTGCCATTACCCGATAGGTAGTCCATTTGCCTCCTAAAAGACTGATCAGGCCACTATTGGGGTCAGTTTCTACTTCGTGATCACGCAGTAATGATTTGGTTTGTTTGTCTTGCCTATCCGGTGCAGCAGCCAGCAAGGGCCTGATGCCACCAAATCCTGCCTGAACGGCCTTTTGATCCAGTGGTTTTTGCAAGTAGGGGCGGAGGGTATCTAATAAAAAAAGTATGTCTCGTGATTGCAACATTGGTTCATTAGGGGAAACACCGCAGGGCTCGTCGGTAGTGCCAAGAATGGTTTTGCCTTCAAAAGGTATGGCAAAAACCATCCTGCCATCGGCTGTTTTTGGAATGAGCAGGGCGTGTCTGCTGTTCAAAATATGTGCAGGCAGCGTGAGGTGCACCCCTTTAGACGGACTCATTCGCTGAGGCAAAGCAGGATTGGCCAATTGTCTGACTTTATCCGAGTAAGGGCCGGTACAGTTTAAAAAAACGGAGGCTTTGACTATTATATGGGTGTTCCCGCCAGGATCTGGCGCCAGATTGCGGAGCATTGCGCCAGTAATTTTCCCTGAAGTATCTTTTTCAAAGTCCTCCAGCGCAAGATAATTGGCGGCTACAGTGCCAGGAAATTGCAAGGCTGTTTGCACCAATGCCAGGGTGTATCTGGAATCGTTTAACTGCCCATCGTAATACAAAATAGCGCTGTGAATACCGGGCGTAAGCTCCGGCGCCAATGCTAACGCTTCTTTTTTACTCAGCCATTTGCTGGAAGGCCAGGGTTGGTCGGTTCGGTTGTGCGCAAACCAATCATATAGTTTAAGGCCAATGCGGTAGTACAATCCTTCCCACCAATGAAAAACCGGGGTTATGATACCGAGCGGTTGGGCCAGATGCGGAGCATTTTGCAACAGAATACGCCGTTCAAGAAGTCCGTGTTTGACCTGTTTTAATTGAGCAAAATCCCATTTTTTAAAAGCTTGTTCCAGGTATCGTACGCCACCATGTATCAACTTGGTACTTTTACTGGAGGTTGCAGACCCAAAATCAGCCTGGTCAATGAGCGCCACCTTCAAACCTCGGGAAGCTGCATCCAGTGCGCAACCAGCGCCACTGGCTCCGGCGCCTATGATGCACAGATCAAAGGTCTCTTCAGCCAATCGTTGTATTTGAGCATTTCGGTTCATGTACAAATTTCATGAGCCGGCCAATTTCTGTTGCCAGCGCCAGGCATCAGCCAGTGCTTCTTTCAATGTTCGCCGGGTTTTCCAGCCAAGCAGGTTACTGGATTTTTGTACATCTGCCCAAACAGCTACCACATCACCTTCCCGCCTGGGGCCAATCTGGTAGGGCAGTGGCGAGCCGCTTACCTGCTCAAACTGCTGAACCAGTTCCAATACGCTGTTACCTTGCCCGGAACCCAGGTTGAAGGTGTCGTACAAGTGTACATCGGCATGCGCCATGGCATATCGAAGCGCCGATACATGCGCTTCTGCCAGATCCATCACATGAATATAATCCCGTATGCAGGTGCCATCAGGAGTAGGGTAATCGTTGCCAAATATGGTGAGCGATTTCCTTAAACCTGCGGCAGTTTGAGTAATAAATGGCACCAGGTTATTGGGTATTCCCCGGGGAAGTTCGCCAATTTCGGCGCTGGGATGTGCACCAATGGGGTTAAAATAACGCAATGAAATGGCTTTCAAAGGTTTGGCTGCACAAACATCCCGAATAATCTCCTCGCCAATTTGTTTGGTATTGCCATACACTGAAGCGGCTGGTTTAACGGGGGTTTCTTCCGTTACCGGAGGCTGATCAGGATTTCCGTACACCGTGCAGGAGGATGAAAAAATCAGGTTGCTTATTCCTTCTGCCAACATGGCATCCATCAGGGTGATAAGTGAGCCGAGGTTGTTGCGGTAATAGGCCAAAGGCTCCTGCATCGATTCACCAACTGCTTTGAAAGCAGCAAAATGGATGATACCACTGATCTGGTGCTCCCGGAAAATGCTCCTGAGCAAGGCATAATCATTGCAATCCCGGGCATAACAGGGAATGTCTTTGCCCAGAATGCTGCGCAATCCGGTTAAAACTGAAGATTCCGAGTTGGAAAAATCATCCAGTATTACCGGTTCATAGCCTGCTTCTGCCAGTGCAACTACCGTATGCGACCCAATAAAGCCGGCGCCGCCTGTGACAAGAATTTTTGGACCCATAAACGAATACGATCAGTATGATCACCCAAAGGAAAACACGATCTCTACTAAACCCCGAAAAAAAACGGGGAATTTTTGCCCATTAGCAAAAATTCCCCGCACAGAGGCTGTTTAGCCTATGCTATTGCTGTTTGTTAAACATACCTTATCGCATTTTGATAATCTTTACCGGACTGGATTGTCCGCCGGCAAAGCTCAGCCTAACCAGATAAACGCCGGCCGGCAATTGCTCACCAATGGCCTGCGCCCCTTCCTGTTCAGAGAGTTGGTATTCTGCCTTTAAAGTGCCGGCCAGATCAAACACCTGCATACGGGCGTCCCGGTAGGGGTTTTGATACTGGATGGTAGTCTGTGTGGCAAATGGGTTCGGAGAGGCGCTAAGTGATGGCAATTGCTCCGGTTCATTCACGCTTAGTGGCTGATCCACCACATTAAACTGGTCAAAAGCAGCCTCGTACGTGTCGAAAATAGCCGAGTTGGGGTTGTCAAAACAAACAATTTTGATACGCATTTCATTGGTTAGCGATACAAAGTCGGTTACATCGAACGACAAATCTTGCCAGTCAAACTGGTCGCCCTTTCTTTTCCAGGCTAGTTTTTCCTGAACCCCATTGCTGATATAAACTTTAATGGAATCCACAAATTGCTGAGTGATATTGGCGCTTAGGCACCAAACCTTGCCCGTGATTCTAGGATTCAGGTAGTTACTCAGGTCCATTATTGGAGAAGTGAGGATAGATGTGCCAGACTCAACATCGTCCTGATCCACCTCGCCTGTTGAATTGCCGGTTACAAAACAGGAGAAACCAATGTCGCCTGTTACATCATCATCAGGTGCTACTACAACCCCCACATTAACCTCCAGCGGATCGGCGGTGCGTTCCCATTTTCCAGTGGCAGAACTTCCACTTGCTTCCCAGCCATAATCGAATACAAAGTCGTCCTGATATCCTTCATTCAGTTCTAATACCAATTGTTGGTTGCTACTGATGGTCAGGTTTTGAACTTCGTACCTGTAACCCCATGCGCCGGCTACTACATCGTATAGGCCGCCGGTTACATTTTGTACGCTAAAACTGCCATTGGCATCTGCTACCAGATCGTATTGGACATCGGGAGAAAGCACGGATATTTGGGCGCCGGGAATGGGTGTTCCGTCGCTGGCTCTGCGAACAATACCGCCTATATTGAGGAGAGGGGCTACTTCCAGACTGAAATTCTGTGTTACCACTTCGCCGGAAATCAGGTTGACCTGGGCAGTTGCCGGCAGGTAGCCAAACTTTGATACCTGTACAGTTGCCAGGCCCGGAGTAACCTGTCCGATGCCATATTTGCCACCAGGCCCACTTTGTTTGGTGGAAGTATTGTTTCCGGTAAAAAGGATTTGTGCACCAGAAATGGGAGCGCCAGTAGATGCATCTGTAACGTTTCCTTCAAGATAACATGCTCTTTGATAATTGGGGGTGAGCATCCACAATTCCGCAGGAGAAATATTGCCCACAACCAGATTCCCGGAAGGCAGATAGGGATAAACGCCCCAGCAACCTTCAAAGGAACCGCCTGAACCTTGTGGATAAGTGTCGTACTTGCCGGTTTCCACCAGATTCTGAGGTCTGGTAACATCAATAATGTTTACACCTTCGGTATACCAGGAGGTAATGGCATAATTACCACGAATATGGGTGTTGTGGATAATACTGCCGGAGCCCGGGTTGGTTTGCATTTTATCCAGAAACTGAATATCAGTGGGGTCGCTTACATCGTAGGAGCCCAAAAATGAACTGCTGTTTTCATCGGTGGTAAAAATGGTTTTGCGGTCTTCTGAAAGCCAGGTATTGTGGGTGAACAGGGTAGGGGTGGACTGGGTGTTGATCAAAACCGGAGCGGTTTTGTTGGCCATGTTGACAATAGAAAAGATACCTGCATTGATATGCGCAGCATAAAGGGTATCATTGTCTACATACCCGTCGTGGATGTAGCCCAACTGGTCAAACTTACCTACATAAATTGGGTTCCAGGGATCCAGATTCAAATCAAGTACCACTGCCCCGCCGTTGAACAGGTTGCTTCCATAAGCATATAGATAACCTTTGGTTACGTCGATATGCAATGAATGAATGGTGTTTAGCTGATTGGCAATGGCGCCATCTCCGCGATAATACTTGGATGGCAACGTGCTGGATGGCAGGGCGCTTAAATCCACAATTTGAACCCCTGAACCACCTTCCGTTACCACATATGCATAGTGGCTGTAGGTTTTGATTTCTTTCCAAAAATCGTCAGGGCCAGGTATTTGTACAATCTGTTGAGGAACATCCGGATTGGTTACGTCAACAATGATCAGGCCCTTGGATGCGCCAACCAGGGCGTATTCCTTGCCATCCGGAGAAGCCCAGCCACACATGTTAGCGACTGTTTGTCCTGGGAAACTGATTTTGGAGCGGAATGCTATGTTGTAATTCTGCGCAAAGGCAGCAACGGAAAATAGGAGAGCAATAGAGAGTAGCGAAATGTTTTTCATGCTTAATGCTATGGTTAGGCTGATGTGAAACCATACAACAAAGACCGGCAAAATGCGGGTTAATACGCTAAACAATTCGACTAAACATGGCTAAAATTAGCGGTAGTGGATGTGGCAATATCACCTGAAAAAGGTCAATCCCAACCGTATAGATACCAAACAGGTATACATACAGTTGGGATGACTATCAGATGTGTATTCAAGCTTCTTTCTTTTTCAGGATAAAAGCAGTTGCCAGAGCAACCAAAAAGCCAACCGGGAATGGTTCCAGAAAAGTTAAACCAAATCGTATAAAAGGGTTGGCGTACATTTCTTTGAAGGCCTGCATTTCTTTACTTTGTTCAAAGATGGCAGCCTCAGTCGCTCCCGAATTGCGCATTTTATCAAGCATGAATGCTTCGTACTTTTCTACAAAATCAGGTAATATCGTTTCATAAACAACCATCCATGCGATAACGTAGCAGAAGCAGGAAATCAGAACAATTGACAAGCCTATCTGAAAACCTTTTCCAAAGCTTAATGTGCCGCCATTTTCTTCACGGTATGCTCTAACACCGATGAAAACAAATAACATACTAAGAAGAATTCCGGCGTATCCAACGTATTGACCGTTTTCAAAATCCATGTTACTGGAGTAAAAAACGCTGGTAAATACCATTAGAAGGGCAGCGAGGACGCCGGAGTAAAGGCCGTAACGTAAAATTATTTTTTGCATGAATGCAGAAGGTTTGGTTAAAAACTGCTGCAAATCAACACCTGCGACCTTGGTCAGGCTTCATACTTTTGGGTGATTTTGGGAAAAACAGCCCTAATCATACTTTCGGGCGATATTCATTGGACGCAAATTAAGGTAGCAATCCCAGCGATTTGGCTTTTTGAATGGCTTGGGTACGACGCTGTGCGTCCAGTTTGGCAAAAATATTGGACAGGTGAGTTTTTACCGTGTTCAAGGAAACAAAAAGGCTTTCAGCAATTTCCTGATTGCTTTTGCCTTCGGCTATTTGTTCCAGTACTTCCAGCTCTCTTGGCGTTATGCCCAGCTGGGCCAGAATTTGGTCCTTTGGCAATACCGGCGATGGCGTGTCAGGCTTGCTGGTTGCGGGTTTGCGGTTCCAGCGCATTCCAGCCCAGATTCCAACTGCGGCAAAAAGAATGGCTATGACAATTATATACCACTTTTCTGATTGCCCATAGGTCAAAATATGCAGCTTGGAATACTGCAGTGATGCCATTAGCAACCCCAGGGTGATCCCGTAGAGTGCCAGATGTTTCCACCAATTACCGGAATTGCTGCTAGACATAGTGCAAAAATAAAAGGGTGCCTGATCAGACACCCTTTTATTGGTTTAAAAGTTGTTACCAGTTTATGGTTT
This sequence comes from Chitinophagales bacterium, assembly GCA_017303475.1. Taxonomy (GTDB): domain Bacteria; phylum Bacteroidota; class Bacteroidia; order Chitinophagales; family Saprospiraceae; genus M3007. The sequence continues at coordinate 34,269 of JAFLBO010000011.1, read as the reverse complement.
CAAAATTACCAGGCGTTTGGTGCCAACAGAATTACCGGCTTTGTCTACCAAACTATATATATAGGTGCCTTTTTTGAAATCATCCAGATCCAGGCGGAAGGAAGTCGTTCCGGAAAGCGTGTAATTTTTCTTCCAAACCTGTTTGCCCAGGATGTTGAAGATTTTGAGGGTGTATTCTCCTGGTGTGATATTGGTGCAATCAAATCTTACCCATTCAACAGCCGGATTGGGGAATGCCTGAATGGTACCAGAGAAATCAACCACGGGCTCAAAAATAGGTGTGGTAGCCAATTGTTTATAACGCATGGACACCACTGTGCTTAAATCAGCGCTCATGGTAGCCACAGCGATGTCTTCTTTTTCTGTATTGCTCAAAAATCGGTAAGTAATGGTGGTGTCTGTTCCAAGGAAACCGCCAATGCCGCCACCGCCACCTCCGCCGCCAATGATGGTGCTGAGGTCTACCCATCCGAGGAATGGCACTTTTATATCCATGCCAGTAGTGGTATATTCTGTTCTCTTCTGGCGCAAAACAGGATATGTTCCGCCCGGTATCTGGCAAGTGCCGAAGCCATCCACTACCTCAAGTCGCTCAGTTGAAATACGAATACGGATGGAATCAGGCACAAAAGGAGCACCTTGAAACAAGCTGTCGGGCAAACCCTCTGTGCTGAACGGAAGCACCAAATTGGTGGATTGCTGGTTAATGTCGAAAAAATTGAGTGGGGCTTTGCGTTCCACCACAGAAGGCAGAAACTTGGCCACTACATTTAATCCAAATCCGGTTGGGTCGCCACCAGCATAACCCAATACCTCTACTTTTTGTGGAGTCAGGTTAAAATATGTTTCTCCAGTTTGGCCACCTACCATCAGTTCGGCTCCAGGGAAATTGGCAACCTGACTGCCGGAAGAAGCAGGGCGGTAAACTACTGAGCTTTCATCATCAATTTGCAAGGCTGTAAAGTCCCAGATTTGGGGGCCACCCGGAGGTGTGGCAGGGTTCACACCCAGAGGGTCCTGATCCAGGGAATAAACCAGAGAATCACCAACTGCAGGGAATGTGGCATTGGTGATGGTGATTTGAGCCATAGACGAAAGGCAGAGGGCGGATAGGGCAGAAGCAAGTAGCATTCTTTTCATCGGACGTTAGATGTTAAAAACAGGTGGTTAAGTTGTATGTGCAACAAACAACCCTAGGATTAGTATTGGCTTCAAAGGTACATTCCTTTTTTGTTGAAAAAAGTACAAGCCCAGGATTTGCTCCCCAAACAACAAATTATTTGCAAAAACAACTCAACAAAATGCTTCCTTTGGGAGTTATTTAGTAGTCGTTCAAAAAAAATAGGAAAATATTTTATACCACTTGGTAAAAGTTTTTTCAACAATCGAGCAAAGGATATTTTTGAAAATTTGCTTTTTTGAATGAATAGATAAAAAATCTGGACAAATTGTGCAATTTTGGTGAAATTTATTTTTCAACAAATTGCAATTTTTGTCTTTGCAGAGGGAAGGATGTTGCTGCACTTTTGTACTGTCAATAAACGATAATGCAGTTGAGCGAAGAAAACGCGAGCCACTTATTGACCACAGATTGAAACTTTTCATGAGATTATATACGGGAAATCCGAACGCGGCGCAAACGAGCGCCGCGTTTTTTTTGGGGCTGAACACGGGTGAACGCGGATTTTTTGGAACGCGGATGACGCGGATGACGCGGATTTTTTTTGATGCTGCCTTCGGCAGCCAATTTATGCCGGCCAATAACATCTGTGTAAAATCTGTGCCCATAATCTGTGTAAAATCTGTGCACACAATCTGCCTAAAATCTGCGCGAAACCCACTCCGCGCGAACCCACTCCCCACAAACCCCAAACCCAACGCTTCCGCGAAAATCTGCGCTCTCATCTGTGTAAATCTGCGGGAAACCCTCTCCGCAGGAAACCCACTCCGCGCGAAACCCACTCCCCACAAACCCCAAACCCAACGCTTCCGCGAAAATCTGCGGGTTCATTTGCGAAAATCTGCGGGAAACCCTCTCCGCGGGAAACCCACTCCGCGCGAAACCCACTCCACACAAACCCCAAACTCAACGCTTCCGCGAAAATCTGCGGGTTCATTTGCGAAAATCTGCGGAAAACCCTCTCCGCGCGAAACCCACTCCGCGCGAAACCCACTCCACACAAACCCCAAACCCAACGCTTCCGCGAAAATCTGCGCTCTCATCTGTGTAAATCTGCGGGAAACCCTCTCCGCGGGAAACCCTCTCCACGGGCTCTCTTCAAAACTTTTTTTACAAAAATTAATTTTTTTTATCAGGTTTATCGATATCCTTTTTCAACAAAAAAATAAATATAAGTTACTTAAAATCAATTAATTAATTAAAATTTAAACTCAAAAAAAATCAACAAATTCTATTTTTTGTCTTTTGCATGTGGTAGGGGATGCTGCACTTTTGTACTGTCAATAAGGAAGAGCGGCGGCAAGAACGAAACAAGCGGCAGGTTTTATTGACCATTCCTTCTGAAACTTTTCATGAGATTATATACGGGAAATCCGAACGCGGCGCAAACGAGCGCCGCGTTTTTTTTTGCCCAAAACCAGGGTATTGCAAAAAAAAATTTCAGAGTAACAGCCCAAATTCTTTGTGGAGTGTCTGGTTGAACCTCTATTAATGAAGTTTAAATATTTGAAAATCAATTATTTATCAATAAAAAGCCGCAAAAAATACTTGAAATTACCGGGCGATCAATGCCTATTTGCTGTCCTGTTCAGTTCCACAAAACACCTGCACCTTTGTATCATCAATCAGCGCAAATAAGTCACGCACTTAACACTTAGATTGATCAACAACTTCGCAAGTTTTCATGAGATTATACAAGGGAAACAGGTCCTGGGGCAAACGAGCCCTGGGGCCATTTCTCTTTTTAGGACCTTACTCAACTGTTTTTAGACTTTTTTTCCGGAAATCTGCCAGCGCCCACCTGATTTGATCAAAACTGTATCGCTCTGAAAAATGCTCAAATATGGGTTTGACCTGGTAAGGCTCTGTAAATAAAGGCAAGGCCCCTTGAATAATATCGCACTCCTCAGGACTAACCCATTGATCAATATTGATCAATTCTCCCCGCTCATACATAGTGGCAAGGTGGTTAATGATGGTCTGTGGACTAAAACCTCGCTCCTGAGCTATTTCGTCTACACTCTTCCCCTGTAAATACATGTGATAGCTGATGAAGTTGGTACTTCCAGTTATACGCTCACCAGCCTGTGTTTTTTCCAAAACAAACTGGCGTATCTCCCGAATAAAGGCGTCTCCATACAATTGCAGCTTCCGTTCACTCACACCTTCAATTTCCAGCATCTCTGCGTCTGATAACGGCCTGGCGTCTGTCAGGTGTTGCAAAGTGACATCACCGAATAAGGTGTATGGTGGTATGCCGTGTTGAATAGCCAGATCCCGACGCAATAATTGCAGCCTGCCGAGAAGTTCCTCCCGGAGCAATTGGGTTTTACTCTTTTCCACTACTTTGGGCGCAAAAATCTTTTCTCCCGGTTTTACTTTTGGTAATGGCATAGCCAGAGAAATCTGTTTGCCGGAAAACAGCACCTTATTGCCTTCCTCCGTAACACGAAGGAAATTATGGTCATCATATGCTATTTCAACCAGACCAATATGCAGCATCTGGGAGAGCAGGTACAACCAATCATCGTAGCCATATTCCCTCCCGGCGCCATAAGTTTTTATCTGGTGATACTTGTTTTCCAATATTTCCCTGCGGTTACTGCCCCGCAGTATATCCACCAGCAAACTCATACCAACCTTTTGTCCGGTTCTGGTTATAGCGGAAAGCGCTTTCTGTGCAGCCACTGTGCCATCAAAATGCTTCGGCGGATTTTTGCACACATCGCAATTGCCACATTGGCCATCATAAGGCTCTCCAAAATAGTTTAATACGGTTTTTCTGCGACAAACCGGCGCCTCGGCAAACTGGAACATGCGCTCCAGCTTGGCTATCTTCAGCTCCTTTTGCTCCGAACTGGCCTCGCTTTGTTCAAACATTTCTCTGTAAGATAACAAATCGGCATAACTGAAAAACAGCATGGCATCTGAAGGTAAACCATCGCGACCGGCGCGACCAATTTCCTGGTAATAGCCTTCCAGATTTCTGGGCAGATTGTAATGTATAACAAACCGCACATTGCTTTTATCGATACCCATGCCAAAGGCAATGGTAGCACATATAATAGGTGTACGGTCGTTGATGAAGTCGTCCTGTACCTTGTTTCTGCGCGCAGCAGGCAATTCTGCGTGATAAAAATCTGCCTTAAAACCCCTTTCATTCAGTTTGTCGGCCAGGCTTTCGCATCCTTTTCTGGAAAGGCAGTAAATGATGCCTGATTGGTTTGGATGCTGTTTCAGGAAATCAAAAATCTGCTCGTAACGTTTTTGTCCGGGCCTGACGGTTAGGGAAATATTGGGCCTGTCAAAGGAAGCAATAAATACAGCCGGGTCCTGCAAGCCCAACTGGCCCAGGATGTCTTTTCTAGTGAGCTTGTCGGCAGTTGCCGTGAGGGCAATGATGGGTATACCCGGGTATTGGGCTTTCAGAAACTTCAGCTGGGTGTATTCCGGACGGAAATCATGTCCCCAGGCTGAGATGCAATGGGCTTCGTCGATGGCAAAAAGACTGATTTTCAGCCGTTTAAGCAAGGGCTGAAAACTCTGGGATACCATTTTTTCCGGGCTAACATACAGCAGTTTCACATACCCGGCCAGAAGTGCGTTTTCAACATTACGCTGTTGTTCCTGATTAAGGGAGCTGTTGATAAAAGCTGCCGGAATGCCGTTGGCGCTCAGACCTTCTACCTGGTCTTTCATGAGGGCGATCAGCGGACTGATAACCACTGCCACGCCTTCCTGTGTTATGGCAGGAATCTGATAACAAAGGCTTTTGCCTCCGCCGGTGGGCATGAGTACCAGGGTGTCTTTTCCCTGAAATACATTTTGGATAATGTCAGCCTGAAGAGGCCGGAATTGATCGTACCCGAAGTACTTTTTAAGCGCTGTGGTTGCGAGAGTAAGATTCACTGGTTAAAAGAAGTTTGGTCAAAAGTATCCTTGTGGTAATCTGATGATGCAAGGTTTTTTGCCATAATACAAACCAGTTATGCATGCGGAGCTGCAAATATACACTTTGTTTTGAAAATGCAAATATTTGTTTTAAAAAAAATCAGGCAAACATCTTCAATGCGTTGGCGGTAGTGGTGCGCGCAATCTCTGCCAGGGGTAAAACTTTGGCTTCTGAAAGCGCTTCGGCAGTGTGGCGAATGAAGGCGCTTTCGTTGCGCTTGCCGCGGTGTGGCACTGGAGGAAGGTATGGCGCGTCAGTTTCCAAAACAATGTGTTCCAACGGGATTTCCCGCAGTATTTCGGGTAATGTAGATTTTGGATAGGTGAGCGTGCCGCCAATCCCAAGCATAAACCCGAGATCAATCATCTCCTGAGCTTCCTCCCTGGAGCCGGAAAAACAGTGAAAGATGCCGCGAAGTCTGCCATCCTGGGCTTTTTTTACCACATCCAGGGCTTCGCGATTGGCTTCCCGACTGTGAATGATAATGGGGCGTTGCAGATCTTTGGCCCATTCACATTGGCGTGCAAAAGCTATTTGCTGAACCTCAAGGGTAGTTTTGTCCCAGAAAAGGTCAATCCCAGTTTCCCCAATGCCGGCCCAGTTACGTTCCCCGAGCCATTTTTCTACGGTGTTGAGTTCAGCTTCGAAAGTGTCTGGCTGCACGGAGCAAGGGTGCAGACCCATCATGGCGAAACAATTTTCAGGGAAAGCGGCCTCCAGTTCCAGCATGCCGTCTATTGATTCAGCGTCTATGTTGGGAAGGTACATTCTGACAACACCTGCGGCCATGGCGCGTTTGACCATTTCAGGGCGGTCTGTGGCAAATTTGCCGGAATACAAGTGTGCGTGCGTATCTATTAGTTGCATCATGATCAAAAAAATGGGCGCCTGAGGAAATAAAAAAGGCCGTCGCTTGGACGGCCAGTTATGCAGGTAAGGGCACTTAGTCGGGATGACTGGATTCGAACCAGCGACCTCGTCGTCCCGAACGACGCGCGCTACCGGGCTGCGCTACATCCCGAATGCTGAGCCGAACAAGGGATTTGAACCCTCGACCTGCTGATTACGAATCAGCTGCTCTACCGCTGAGCTAATCCGGCCTGAACTTTTGCTTTCAAAAGTGGCTGCAAAGATAAATCCGGATGAAGAAATCGAGCAAGCGCGCACGGAAAAAATTGTAGATAGGGTTTCAAAGTATGGAATAATCTGCCATCCCCGGGGATTTAATCACATAACGTTGGTTGCCTGGATAAACACAAAGGGTTGCCTTCCGGGGAAGACAACCCTTTTTTCCATACTGGGTTTCGTTTTGCTTTGACGCGGGTTTAGCCCGCCTGTGCTGTGATCACATCCCTTGCGAACAGGATTTTAGGCTTCCAGTATTTGGAAGTGGAAATATTTTCAACAATGATCCCACGGCTGCAGGTACTGTGTACACAGAAAATGCCTTCAGCGGTTTTTTCGATCACCATAGCTACGTGTTGAATGCGGCCACGGCTTCCAAAAAAGACCAGATCGCCCGGCAAAACGTCATCAAGAGAAATTTTGATGCCCTGACGGGATTGAGTAGAGGAGGAGGTGGAGACTTTTACGCCAAATTCATCCAGAATAAAATTGGTGAATCCGGAGCAGTCAAACCCTGTTTTAGGGGAGTGACCCGCGGAGCGATAGCGCAATCCGAGGAAGTTTTGGGCATAGCCGATGATTTCGCTACGAAATTGCATCATTTCTGCATCTTCAGCCCGGGAAGGATTGGGACGGACTGGCTTGAATGCAGAGGCCATGAAAGCTGCTACGAGCAGTGCAATAAATGCGGTTTGGCGGAGAAAGGAGGTTTTTTTGAGGCTTCGACTGGAAGGTATTGTCTCGGTCATGTCTGAAAATTTTCAACTCGCGGCAAATCCAAAAAGGACTTACCTGCGCTCCTGCCACGAGAGTTTGCTGATGTGTGAAGTATTGTATTAAAAGTCTGGTTTTGCCGGGGATGATGTGGCAGTTTGCAAGGTCAGGCACTGAGTTTGTTCACGGGAGAGATTAAAGAAAGGTGAACTCAAGAAAAGGGCTGTTGCCTGTACCCTTGCAAGGCAAAGGTAGAAATGGTTTTGAAAAACAAAACTATTTGTGCCGAAATTTCTTCATTTTTCTAAACAATCACTCTAAATAGTGGAATTTTACTGGCCCTCCCCCGGGCTTTTCAGGTAAATTCAATACCTTCGCGCACCCCGGAAAATAGCCGGGAAACCCCACTCAAGCCGGATTCTTAAATTCTCATTTTCAAAACAATGCAAGGTTCTGCTATCTCTATTAAAAGGGGGAAATTGAAAGTCCCCAACGATCCAATTATTCCGTTCATTGAAGGCGATGGCACCGGTCCGGATATCTGGGCTGCTTCCGTGCGCGTGCTGGACGCCGCTGTAGAAAAAGCCTACAAAGGCAAAAAGAAAATCGTTTGGAAAGAAGTACTCGCCGGTGAAAAAGCATTCACCCAAACCGGCAGCTGGCTGCCCGACGAAACCCTGAAGGTAATTGACGAGTACAAAGTGGCCATCAAAGGTCCGTTGACTACCCCTGTTGGCGGTGGTATCCGCTCCCTGAATGTTGCCCTGCGCCAACAACTCGACCTGTACGCTTGCGTGCGCCCGGTTCGGTGGTTTAAAGGTGTTCCCAGTCCGGTGAAAGAACCAGGTCTGGTAGATATGGTTATTTTCCGTGAAAACACTGAAGATATCTATGCAGGTATCGAATACCTCACCGGCACGCCTGAAGCCGATAAAGTGCTTGCTTTCCTCCAGAATGAAATGGGCGTGAAAAAGATCCGATTCCCAAAATCTTCCAGCATTGGCATCAAACCAGTGTCTAAAGAAGGTACAGAACGCCTGGTTCGCTCTGCTCTGGAATACGCTTTCAAATACAACCGGAAGTCCCTCACCCTCGTACACAAGGGCAACATCATGAAGTTTACCGAAGGTAAATTCAAAGACTGGGGCTACGAACTGGCAGAACGTGAATATGGCGATCGCGTATTTACCTGGGCTGAGTACGACCGTATCAAGGCAGATAAAGGTGAAGATGCCGCTAATAAAGCGCAGTCTGAAGCCCTCGCAGCCGGTAAAATGCTCGTAAAAGACAGCATTGCCGATGCTTTCCTGCAACAAATCCTCCTGCGTCCGGCTGAGTACGACGTAGTAGCTACCCTCAACCTCAATGGCGACTACCTTTCCGACGCACTGGCTGCACAGGTGGGTGGTATCGGTATCGCACCAGGCGCCAACATCAACTACCTCTCCGGTCACGCTATTTTTGAGGCTACCCACGGTACCGCTCCTAAATACGCCGGCAAAGACGTGGTAAATCCATCCTCCGTTATTCTGTCGGGTGTAATGATGTTCGAATACCTGGGTTGGGATAAAGCTGCCAAACTCATCATTAAAGGTATCGAGCGCAGCATCCGCAAAAAGCGCGTAACTTATGATTTCGAACGCCTCATGAAAGGCGCCACCAAACTCAAATGTTCTGAGTTCGGTTCCGAAATCATTGCTAATATGTAAGTTTTTGAGTTTTTGAGTGTGGGAGTGTTTGAGTTGGCTTAAGTTTGGGGCGCCTGGATAGCTGAAGTATATTATGTTCTTCGCTCAATTTATGGGAATACCCAACCGCACGCCAACTCGAACACTCGAACACTCAAACACTCAAACACTCGAAATAAAAAAGCGCTTCGAAGATCTCATCTTCGAAGCGCTTTTTTATTTCGAGTGCTTAAGGCTGTTACTCGTTATCCAGTTCTCTTTCCAGCTCTTCCATCATCACATAATCAATAGCTTCGCTAACGGTTGGAATGATGGTAAGAATGGTTTCCAGACGGGAAATTTCAATGAGTTTGGTAACGGTGGGGTGCAACTCACCTGCCAAAACAAACGATCCGGTGCCCTTCCAAATTCGGTGGCCTGTCAGAATGGCTGATAAGCCGCTGCTGTCCACATATTTTACATTGGAAAGATCCAGAATAAAATTGCGAACTCCCTCCTGGGAAAGCATGATCAAATCGCTCTTCAACTGAGGAGCAATGGTGGAATTCAGGTTCTCCTCATGCAGAGTTAAGACCGAATACTGCTCCTGTTTATCAATCTGATATTTCATAGTCGGCTGATTGTCAAGATTTGAATGGTGGAAACAACGAACAGACTAGCGTTGTTCGGAAGGCAAATGTAAGGGTTACACGCTTTTTTGCAACAAAAATTTCCAGACATGACGGGATGTCAGGCTCAGGTATTCGGCGGGGTTTTTGTAAATAGTCTTCCTGCGAATGTGGTTTTACACCACAACCACTTTCGCAGGAAGTCCAATTTCACCACTATAAACCGCAGAGACCAGGGCTATTTGAACCCAAGTTCGAAAAAAATGTTAAAGTATGACCCCAACAGTTGCCATGTTTGCTGTAAAAGGCCTAAAATTGTCGCACGAAAGTTCTAACCCCACTTAAACAAAAGCAGATACCTTTTTGCTTTGCTGACCACCTGATATTATGAATAATAAATTCTCACCGGTCGTCAAACAAATCATCAACCAGAGTGGCCAGGAAGCCCGCCGTCTGGGTCATGATTATGTTGGCACAGAACATTTACTCCTGGGCATCATCGCGGAGCGCGACAGCTTGCCCGTACGTGTGCTGGATTCGCTTCTAGTGGATGTGAATGACCTCAAAAAACGCGTAGAACGCTCCATTCCCCGTTACTCCAATTACCCGCCTGCAGAAAACCTGTATGTTGGGGAGTGCGCCATGACCACTCAGGTGCAACGGGTGTTGAAAGCCACTTTCGTGGAAGCCAAAATGAGTAAAACGGAAGAAGTTCATCCGGAACACCTCATGCTGGCCATGTTGAAATACTCCGATATCAGCAGTACCAAACTGCTGAGCGAATACGACGTGGATTACGATTCCTTCAAAAAAGAACTGGAATACGTGCGCTCTGAACAAGACCTCGCTCATCCTAAAATTCAGGCTCAGTCTGAAGGCGAGTTCGACGATGAACGCGGCGCATACCAGTCGCCAGCCCAAAAACGTACTGAAAAAAGCCGCACTCCCGTGCTGGATAATTTCGGTCGCGACTTTACCAAGCTGGCTGAAGAAGGTAAACTTGATCCAATCATCGGTCGCGAACGCGAAATTGAACGCGTAAGCCAGATCCTTAGTCGCCGCAAGAAAAACAACCCGGTACTCATTGGTGAACCCGGTGTGGGTAAAACCGCTATTGTGGAAGGCCTGGCCCTGCGCATCATGCAGAAAAAGGTGAGCCGCACCCTGCACAACAAACGCGTGGTAATGCTCGACCTGGCGGCCCTGGTAGCTGGTACCAAATACCGCGGCCAGTTTGAAGAACGGATCAAGGCCATCATGACGGAGCTGGAAAAGAACCGCGATGTGATCCTGTTTATCGACGAGATCCACACCATGGTTGGCGCTGGCGGCGCTTCCGGTAGCCTGGATGCCTCCAACATCTTCAAGCCAGCCCTTGCACGCGGCGAACTCCAGTGCATTGGCGCCAGCACGCTCGATGAATACCGTCAATACATTGAAAAAGACGGCGCACTCGATCGTCGCTTCCAGAAAGTAGTGGTGGATCCGCCATCTCAGGAAGAAACCATCCACATCCTGCGCAACATCCAGCCTAAATATGAGGAGTTCCACAACGTGAGCTACTCTGATGAAGCCATTGTAGCCTGTGTGCGCCTCAGCGATCGGTATATCACAGATCGTTTCCTGCCCGACAAAGCCATTGACGTGCTGGATGAAGTGGGCGCGCGCGTACACCTGAAAAACATTGTGGTGCCTGCCCATATCGAAGAGCTGGAAAAAGAGATCGAAGCTATTCGGGAGCGCAAAAACTTCGCAGTGAAAAACCAGAACTACGAAGACGCTGCCAACCTGAGAGATCTGGAAAGCAGACAGGTGCGTCAGCTGGACTTTGCCAAAGCGCAATGGGAAGAAGAAAGCAAAGTGGCCCGTTATCCGGTTGGTGAAGAAGAAATCGCCGAAATCGTGGCCATGATGACCGGTATTCCGGTGCGCAAGGTTGGACAAAGCGAAAGCAAAAAGCTGGTGCAAATGGCAGACGACCTCAAGAAAATGGTTATCGGTCAGGATGAAAGCATCATCAAGATTTCCAAGGCCATTCAGCGTAACCGCGTGGGTTTGAAAGATCCGAAAAAACCAATCGGTTCCTTCATATTCCTTGGTCCAACCGGTGTGGGTAAAACAGAACTCGCCCGCGCACTGGCGCGCTATCTGTTTGATTCGGAGGATAACCTCATCCGGATTGACATGAGCGAATACATGGAAAAATTTACGGTGAGCCGACTCATTGGCGCGCCTCCCGGATACGTAGGTTACGAAGAAGGCGGCCAGTTAACAGAAAAAGTGCGCCGCAAGCCTTATTCTGTGGTACTGCTCGACGAAATTGAAAAAGCGCACCCGGATGTGTTCAATATCCTGTTGCAGGTGCTGGATGATGGTCAATTGACCGACGGTATGGGCCGTAAGGTGGACTTTAAGAATACCCTCATCATCATGACCTCCAACATTGGGGTTCGTCAGTTAAAAGATTTCGGTCAAGGTGTAGGTTTTGCTACCCAGGCGCGCCAGGAAGCCGCGGAGGATAATGCCAAAACGGTGATTCAGAACGCTTTGCGCAAAACCTTCTCTCCGGAATTCCTGAACCGTATAGACGATGTGATGGTGTTCAACTCCCTTGGCAAACCAGAAATCTTCAAGATCATCGACAATGCCCTGGCTGGCCTGGCTAAACGCCTGAACAACATGAAATTCGAATTGACGCTCAATGATGAAGCCAAGGATTTCGTGGCAGAGAAAGGTTACGACCCGCAATTTGGCGCTCGTCCGTTGCACCGCGCCATCCAGAAATACGTGGAAGATCCGCTGGCAGAATTCATTTTGAATGAAAATCCGGCTGAAGGCGCTGCACTGGTGGCTACGATGAATGAAGGCAAAGACGGCGTGGTAATTGCCTACGCCAATGAGGTAAAAGCCTTAAACGCCGGTGATAAATCCCTGCCATTACAGGCGGGAGGTGAGCCGGGGGCTAGTGATAATTGATAGGGATATGGTTTGCCGCCGCGTTTACGAAACCTTTAAGATTTAGTAAACGTGGCGTCGGGCTGCAATAATGATAAATAAGAGACGGGCGGTCATTCCATAATGTTTGGGATGACCGCTTTTTTGTATAGCTATATGTTAAATAATCTCGTTATGCTTGTTCGTTTAACTTTTGTTAAGTACTTTCGTTTCCGGGTTTTGCTTCGATTATATTCTTTATCGTGCGCACGGAAGCAAATCTGTAATTTCAATGTAATCCTTCTACCCGATTTGCTGAAAGGCAACTGCGCGGTTAATCGCTTCAGAACAGCATTTTTACTTGCGGCGAAGTATTGATTTTGTGAAAAGGTTCTCATTCCTTGCTGGAATGGGCTTGTTATTAATTTTTTACGGTTAAATTTTTATCAACCAATGCAACAAATTTTAAGTTTTAGTTCCAACGTTCCAACGTTCCAACGTTCCAACGTTCCAACGTTCCAACGTTCCAACATTGTTCTCACAATCCTATTTGTGGCGATATTAGCAGCAAATAGTATCAAGGCTCAAGAAACTGAATACAACCCTTGCGCTGAATTTTTGATGGGCCCCCAAGCTTTACCTTGTTTTGATGATACCCGTACATGTGATGAATTTGAAATCCAGCCGGTTTGTTCTCCGGGTTATTGCTGGTCAAGCGGTATCATTATGAATAATGCAGGGATACCCGCAAATGGAATTGTGGAAAACAAGGTAATCGAAATTGGGAGTCCCTACACGGTTACACAAAACGTCCGATTCATTAATTGTACTTTCAGGATGTTGGCCAATGCCCGAATAAATATATCTCCGGTAGGCGCTGTACTAATGAAAGTATCCTTTGAAAATTGCAACTTTTATAGCTGTGATGATATGTGGTATGGTATTGTTGTGAATGCCTCCGCGGCAACAGGAGGATTACTCTTTTCCTTTTTTGACAGCAATATGGAAGATGCCTACATTGGGTTGACTTTGGATGAAACGCCTCCAGGCGCTACTGCCGGCCCCGCTTATCAAATCACCAACAACACGTTTAGAAACAACTATATCGGGATCAGCAATCTGAGAAAAAACGGTAGGGCGCTTAATACGTCCATCAGGCGCAACACGTTTTTTCAGTCAGCCGCTCTTTTAAACAAGTCTGGTTCATTAGCAGGAATCCCAATGCCTAACCATCCTGTCTCGTTCTCTGGAATTTACTATTCTCAGGTGGTGACTACTGTTGGGGTAAACCTCCATGGCGAAGCCAACCTGTTCACTTGTCTTTTCCATGGTATGGTGACCGATGGTAACCTGGGGGTAGTTTCATCGGTAAATAACACATTCAAAAACATAAAAGAAAATGGTATTTGGACAACTAATGGTCAGATGACGGCCATTAATTGCAGATTCCAAACAAAGGGCAAGATTGGTATAATGGCAGACGCTGCTGTGTTGACAGCATCTACTAACCAATTTAGCGGGGACTGGTTAAAAGGCATCTGGTCAAAGAATAATTTGAACAGTCAGTTAATTCGGATTAATTTAAACAATACATTTACAATTGACAGTGTGGGTTGGCAATATTGCATACAGGTAGAGCGCCCACAGTCTACAGATTTTGGCGTACCGGCATGTATTATTGATGACAATGATGTTGATGTTAACGGAGCGGTTAATGGCTTGACGTGTATTCAGTTAGAAGATTATGTCAGTGCCAACGACGAGGCCTTTATTACCGGGAATACCATAGATATTCAATCTACAATTGTGGCGAATTATGGAATAAGCGCTGTTTTGGGTAATTCCAATAATTTGAGAATTGAAGACAATAACATTACTTTTGGGCCGGCAGCGATTGATCAGATTGGAGGGCATGGCATTCAATTGGTACCACTTGATGTAGATGTTCAAAGTGTTTCCGAAGGACATAAGGTTGGCCATAATACCATTGCAGGCGCTAATACAAACTTCTCTGGACCCATGCTTTGTGCAATACACAGTTATTTTGTGACCAAAATTGAATATTGTGAGAATGATGTTGATTATAGTACATATGGACTTCACTTTGTTAGAAATTGTTCCAATGTATATTTACGTCAAAATCACATGCATCACCATAGAACCGGGTTGCTAATTGCCGGTTCCCCAATGCCAGGAATAGGCAATCAATACGGGAGAGGGAATACCTGGAACATAAACCATGCAGATTGTATTGATTGGGCAGTTTCGCATGTACCCTCATCGGGCGGAGGTGTCACATCTTTTTTTCGTGTCCCGGAATTTACCACTCCACCTTTTAAGTATATGCCAGACATCTTTAAAATTAGTCCTGACCCTACTGTGCCAGGTCTAAACTTCAACTGGTTTTTACCACTTGGAGTTGACACAGATTATTGTGTTCCAGAACAACCATCAGCTCAGGAGCAACAATTAAACGTTTACGAAAAGCAATTAGTAGATGGACAATCACCCTATACAGGTGTTGTGCTGGAAGATCTAAAACAACGAACTTACACAAAGTTGTTGTTTCAGCCAGATTTGCGTCCAACTGGCTCTCCCGAAGCAGCTTTTTTTTATAGCCTTGCTAACACAAGTATTGCTTCTTTGGCGGAAGTAATCCAAAAGGTGGATAGTAGTCTGGCTATTTCAGCTACAGACCAAGCGCTTTTTACTGCGTACCATACTTTTGCTCAGCAAATGTCAGACAGTTTAATCCTCTGGGATGCTGCTCAAGATTACACATTGTACGAAAACCTCACAGAGTCCTGGTTTTCCAACCGGTTGAATTTGCTTCAACAGATGGAAGCTAATGCAGCGAATGTGGCAGATTTGATTAATTCCCGAAATGATCAGGTATCAACTGGATTGCAACAAGTTAGATCCTTTAATGCAGCAATAAACGTAGTTCAAGCTCCTGGAATAGCTCGTAGGACCTTGTATGATATTTGGTTGCACCGTTTGTTAAACGTGCCTATGGATTCATCCTTTTATCAGCAAATTATGGCCCTGGCTCTGGATGATTCTTCTGTTTCGGGCGATGCCGTGTTGTCTGCTGCCCATTTTGTGGCGCCATGCGATCAGTATCTTTTCCCGCCTGAAGAAGGTGAAGTGGAAGAAAGGGCACCCTTTCAAGCACAAAAAAACACCTCAAATGGTTCTCGGGACTTCCGTCTAACTCCAAATCCAAGCAATGGATTAATTGAAGTCTCCGTATCAGCTACATTGGGTAAGACGTTGCTTGTGGTAAACGCAATTGGTCAAACGGTTCAAACATTTGAATTGACCTCTGGAACAAACGCCTTCCGGGTAGATTTATCCAATCTTGGCTCAGGTCTGTATTGGGGCATTTTGCTAGATGCCAAAGGCCAACAAATGGGTATTGAACCAATTTCTATTAATCATTAATTTCCACCAAAAACACATCTGCCGCTTGTGACCGAAAGGTTGCAGGCGGCTTTTCCCTTTTGTTATGAAATTTCTACCCGCTATTATACTCCTGATGAGCTTTGCTCCTTGTCTGCTGTTTTCACAGGTTAAACATGATTACTTCTGGCCTTTTGGAAATGGTAAGATACTGGTTTGGGGACCATATATCCAAGGAGGCTCCATGTTGGACTTTAATACATCTCCTCCAACAATCACCCTACATGATTTCGTCACTGACTACCCATTTGCTTCCATAGCAGATAAGGAAGGGCATTTGGTAGCCTTTACAGATGGATGCCGGATTGCCAATCGGAACAAAGAATTGATGTTAAATGGCGATACTCTAAATCCAGGAAAGGTGTACAATGTTTATTGCAATTTGCCAAGCTTTTACCCTGTAGTCCAACCTTGTATATTTTTACCCAGACCAGGAAGTGACAGCAATTATTACCTGTTTCATTTGAGGAGTGATAATTACTATTACAACCCTATGAATTTGCTGTATTCGGAGATAGATGCACGAGGCGATAATGGAAATGGGGCTGTTGTCCGAAAAAATATCGAAGTATTGAGTGATTCCATATATCTGGGTTCATTTGTGACCGCCACCAAACATGCCAACGGACGAGACTGGTGGGTGGTGGTAACCCGCCGCTTCCATAGTGATATGCATGTAACACTGGTTACAGCAGATACGGTGCAATACATGGGCATGCAGGATGTGGGTTTTACGGAGGTAGACAGCGCTTATTGCTGTAACCAAACACGTTTTACGCAGGATGGCAGTCGCTTATTTCGGAATCATCCTGGCGGGATGCTGATATTGGACTTTGATCGTTGTAGCGGCACTTTCTCTAATCCTGTGTATTGGGATTACACTAGCATGCCAAGTGGCACTGGCGGAGTTGCGTTTTCCTATGATAATAGATTTTTATATTTGTGTTCAGGAACAATAATTCAACAATACGATCTTAATGCGCCCAATATTTTAGCAAGCAGGGAAATTGTAGCTGAATATGACGGGTTTGAAATATTATCTCCAACCAACTTTTTTCATGCCCAGTTGGGACCAGATGGCAAAATATATGTACTTACAACGGGGAACAACAATATTTTACATGTAATTCATCATCCAAATAAAAAAGGTCTTTCATGCATGGTGGAACAACGAGGTGTGACTTTGCCTGGATTGGGCAGCTTTTTCGAGCCCAATTTCCCCAACTACCGGCTCGGGCCAATAGATGGCAGCCCATGCGATACCCTTGGGATAGATAATTTGCCCGTTGCACATTTCCGCCCGGATGTAGTGGATACGCTCGCTCCGCAGCTGATGGAATTTACAGACTTGTCTTACTACGAGCCTGCTACCTGGCACTGGGATTTTGGAGACGGCGCCACCAGTCAGGATACAAGCCCGGTGCATTTGTACCAAGCGCCCGGGGTGTATTCAGTGTGTTTAACCGTGTGCAATGCCAATGCCTGCGATACAGCTTGCCAGGAAATAGAGGTCAAAGCGCTTAGCTCCACTAAGGATCAGGCCGTTGAGGAAGAATGGTCGTTATATCCCAATCCCGCTGGCGAAACCCTCCACCTGCAAACAGAAACGGCCATTGAAACACTCCGGATTTTTGACGCTACCGGCAGGGAAATGCACTCTTTTTCCGTTACACAGTCAAAAGAAGGCGCAACCGTGCAAATTCGGCAGTTGCCGGGCGGCATGTACTATCTGGTACTGCGGAGTAAGGATGAGGTGTGGAGTGGTAAGTTTGTGAAGCGGTAGATGGGGGAGCTTCACAAGTCGCTGTTTTATTTTTAACACCGAGGACTTAACAGTCAATTGTTTATGCGTCTTTACCTCTGGGGTAATAATTACATTTTACACCACTTTAACCGCTCGTGACCGAAAGGTCGCGGGCGGCTTTTCCCATATTTTCATGAAAAATGTAACTCTTTTATTGTACTTCCTTTTGGCTTATCAATGGTCGCTTTTTTCTCAGGTAAAACATGATTATGTTTGGCCTTTCGGGTACGACTCGATTCAATTCTGGAATGGTTTATATGAAGGCGGGAGCCTTGTAAATTTTAACACTTCGCCTCCTACAATAACCCTAAATGATTTTGCTACAGATTACCCCTTTGCTTCTATTTCAGACAAGAACGGTAATCTTATTGCTTTTACTGACGGGTGTAGAATTGTTAACCGAAATAGAGGTTTAATGTTGAACGGTGATTCCTTAAACCCTGGGGAGGTATATAATCATTATTGCAATTTGCCTTATTTTTATCCAGTGGTCCAACCTTGTATCTTTTTACCGAAACCAGGGAATGACAGCCTTTATTACTTGTTTCATTTGCGTAGTGATGATCATTTTCGCAATCCAATGAACCTGCTTTATTCTGTGATAGATGTAAGAGGAGACAATGGGAATGGGGCTGTTGTCCGAAAAAATGTAGAACTGTTAAGTGATTCGATTTATTTGGGACAATTTGTTACCGCCACCAAACATGCCAACGGACGAGACTGGTGGGTGGTAGTAACCCGCACCTTCCATAGTGAGATGCATGTTACACTTGTAACGGCTGATACGGTTCAGTACATGGGTATGCAAGATGTAGGTTTTACTGAGGTAGACTATAGGTATTGTTGTAACCAAACAAGATTTACCCCTGATGGCAGTCGATTTTTCCGTAATCACCCTGGAGGGATGCTAATGTTAGATTTTGACCGATGCAGCGGTATGTTTTCTAATCCTGTTTACTGGGATTACAACACAATGCCTTCCGGGTCTGGAGGCGTATCTATTTCCCACAATAACCGGTTTCTTTATTTAACTACAGGAGGTTCCATTCATCAATTGGATCTTAAAGCAACAGATATATTAAGTAGCCGTGTAATTGTGGCAGAGTATGATGGTTTTATGTCTCCAGAGCCTACATTCTTTTTTCATGCCCAGTTAGGACCAGATGGCAAAATATATATCCTTACCACTACCAACAATGATATCTTACATGTAATTCATCATCCGGATAAAAAAGGTATTGCCTGTAATGTGGAACAGCACGGCATTAAACTTCCTGCACGGGGCAGCTTTTTCGAGCCCAATTTCCCCAACTACCGGCTTGGTCCAATAGATGGTAGTCCATGCGATACCCTTGGGATAGATAATTTGCCCGTTGCACATTTCCGCCTGGATGTAGTGGATACGCTCGCTCCGCAGCTGATGGAATTTACAGACTTGTCATACTACGAGCCTGCAACCTGGCACTGGGATTTTGGAGACGGCGCCACTAGTCAGGATACCAGTCCGGTGCATTTGTACCAGGCGCCCGGGCTGTATTCAGTGTGTTTAACCGTGTGCAATGCCAATGCCTGCGATACAGCTTGCCAGGAAATAGAGGTCAAAGCGCTTAGCTCCACTACGTATCAGGCCGTTGAGGAAGAATGGTCGCTATATCCTAATCCCGCTGGCGAAACCCTCCACCTGCAAACAGAAACGGCCATAGAAACACTCCGGATTTTTGACGCTACCGGCAGAGAAATGCACTCTTTTTCCGTTACGCAGTCAAAAGAAGGCGCAACCGTGCAAATTCGGCAGTTGCCGGGCGGTTTGTACTATCTGGTACTGCGGAGTAAGGAAAAGGTATGGAGCGGTAAATTTGTGAAGCGGTAGATGGGGGTATAAGTCGCTGTATTATTTTTTACCGCAGAGGCGCGGAGGCGCAGAGAGGAGCGTTTTTTTACCGCAGAGGTGCTGAGGCGCAGAGGAGAGTTTTTGTACCGCGGAGACGCGGAAGCGCAGAGGAACGCCTCTCTGCGCCTCTGCGCCTCCGCGGTAAACCCCATCAATCCTCATCTTCCACCACCCCTGTCGGATTTCTCTCCCACATCAGGTAGGCTTTGAGGAATTCCTGAAGGTCGCCATTCAGCACATTGTCAGGGTTGTGCACTTTGTAGCCGGAGCGCAGGTCTTTTACCCAGCGGTCGTCCAGTACGTAGGAACGAATCTGGCTACCCCATTCAATTTTGCTTTTACCAGCTTCAATCTTGTCTTTTTCCGCCTGCCGCTTGCGCATTTCCAGCTCATAGAGGCGACTTTTCAGCAAGTTCATGGCAATTTCGCGGTTGCGGTGCTGACTGCGGTCCTGCTGACATTCGGCCACGATACCCGTGGGGATGTGCGTTACGCGCACGGCAGATTCCGTACGGTTAACGTGCTGACCGCCCGCGCCGGAAGCCCGGAATACGTCCCAACGCAGATCATCGGGGCTCACGTGCACTTCAATGCTGTCGTCTTCGATAAGCGGGTAAACGAATACAGAGGAGAAGGATGTTTGGCGTTTGCCTTGGGCATTGAACGGACTGATGCGCACCAGTCGGTGTACGCCGTTTTCGCCTTTCAGCCAGCCATAAGCATAATCGCCGCGTATTTCAATGCTGGCAGATTTTATGCCTGCAGTATCGCCTTCCTGTTCAAAAATATCGATGACTTTGAAGCCATTGCGTTCTGCCCACATGCGGTACATGCGCAGGATCATCGACGACCAGTCGCAGGCTTCTGTGCCGCCTGCGCCTGCGTTGATGGTGAGTACGGCATTCATTTCATCCTCTTTTTGGTTGAGGGTGCTGCGGAACTCAGCATCTTCCAGAATTTCGAGGGTGCGTTTGTATTGGGAATCCACCTCTTCTTCGGTGGCCATACCTTCTTTTTGGAATTCAAAAAGACCCTCCAGATCGTCCACCTCACGGGCGAGGGTGGCAAAGTCGTCGAGCCATTTTTTATTCAGGCCGATTTTGCGCTGAATGCCTTCAGCGCGTTTGGGGTCATTCCAGAAATTAGGGTCGAGTGTTTGGCTGGTCAGGTCTTCAACTTCTCTGGCGCGGTTATCCACGTCAAAGATACCTCCTCAGGACCGCCAGTTTGTCTTTCAACTCCTTGAGTTGTTCGATCGTCATTGGAAACGGAAAATTTTAGAAAAATGAAAAAAGAGTGTTTGAGTTTGGGAGTGTGGGAGTGTTTGAGTTGGCGTGCGGCTGGGCAGCTTAAGGGAATTAACAAAAGGTATTTAGTCAATAACTAATACCCAGCCGAACGCCAACTCAAACACTCCCACACTCAAACACTCAAACACTAAAACACCTCCACATAAAAAATCAACTCCGAATTGGCCGGAATGGTTCCATTGGCTGCTTCCTGATCTCCGTAGCCCAGTTGTGAAGGGATAAAGAAATAAGCTTTCGCGCCATGAGCCAGGTACAAAACAGCCTCATCGAAGCCTTTGATCATCTGGCCCACGCCGGCAGGGAATTGCAGGGGCTGGCGACGGCTGTATGAGTTATCGAAAGAATATCCGTCTCTCAGGCAGCCGTAGTAATGCACCTGAATGACTTCTCCTTCCTGAATTTGCGCGCCTTTGCCGAGGTCTTCCACCATGATTTTTAATCCTGATGGATAGGTGGTGATTTCGTTGTTCAGCAAACCTGCACTGTAGGCTTTTACTTTGGCTTTTACCCTGTCGCCAATAACCTGAACGGCGGCTTCCAATTGTTTGGCGGCGGCGGCTTTTTGCTCCAGCGTAACTATTTCCAGCAATACAATTTCGAACCTCAGTTCCTTGGCCTGTTTTTCATTAGGCGGCAGGTAGGTTCGCATGTTGTCGTCAATAGTTTGAAAAATGGTCATGCTGTCGCCTTTACCCAACAGGAGTGCGGCGTCGTGCAGGGGAGGGTAGTGAGAGGGTTTGTCTTCCGGTTTAGCGATATCGTAGCGATAAACGCCCATGGGATTTTTTTTGGAAGTGCTGAGCAAGGTATTGCCCACATAGATGTCTACGTTAGCCAGCATAGCTTCGCCAGGCACTGGTTTTTGTCCGCCTTTTTGGGTGTGTATAGTGTAGCGGTATCCATGCTCCGAAATTGATTGTGCCTGCAGGCTCAGAACGCCGAGCGTGAACAGAAATGCAGTGAAAAGCTTGTATTTCAACATTTTAACACAAAAAATCTAGGTGTGAATTAATACTATGGGGTTGAAGGCGTCCGGGGCCTGATTAGTAAACAAGCCTTGAACACCGTCAACCCCATATGTAAGGTTAACGAGAAAAACCGAAGTTATTGTCCCATTTCAATGAAGAACACCAGGTCTGCATTCGGTGGAATGTCGGCGCCGGCGCCTTGTTCACCGTAGCCCAATGCGCTAGGAATGAACAACATAGCTTTGCCGCCGCGGTTGAGCAATTTCATGCCTTCGTTGAAGCCAGGAATCAGGGCGCCAACGTTGAATGGAGCCGGGCCGCCACGGTCGTAAGAGTTGTCGAACATTTTGCCGTCGCTCTTGCGCACGCCATAGTAGTTGGTTGGAACGCTGTCGCCGTCTTTGATTGGAGCGCCTGAACCTTGTTCGATGATCACGTATTCCAGACCGGAATCGGATTTTTTCAGGTTAGCCAGTTTTTTTGATTTGTACTCAGCCAGCATGGTTTTTACGGTTTCAGCGATAACCATACCCTGTGCTTTAGCTGCTTCAGCTTTCACCATTTCTTCCTGTTGGCGCTTTTGCAGCATTTCAGGCGTTACGATGTCTACGAGTTTTACTTCGTAACGGATTTCTTTCACCTCACCGAATGATTTTGGAATACCTTTTTTCATCAGGGAGTCCAGCGGCTGAATTACGGTGGCGCTGTCGCCTTTGGTCATCAGCAGGAGCGCTTCGAATACAGCAGGAACTTTACCTTTCATCATGCTGGAATCTGGCAATGCGATTTCGCGTGGACCGCCTGCATCGCGCATGGTGCTTGCCACCAGAGAGTCGTTTACCCAGGTATTTACATTGATAAGCACTGTGTTACCGTAGGTTACTTTAGCGCCTTCGAGGTTGGTGTGGTTGGTCACGAGGTTGCCGCCCGGAGTGGTTACGGCTTTGCCTTTATCACAGGCGGTTTGAGCAACAGCAAAAGCTGCCAAAACAAACAAAATCAATAGGTTGCGCATTCTTTTCGAATTAAGTGAATGATAGATGCTGTGTGAGTGAGAGGTTTTTGAAGTCTTTATTTTTATCAGGCATTTGCCCAGATTTTGTCTTTGTACTCGGGCAAAATGCTTTTGAATTTGTCAATGGTAGCCTTCAGACTGTCGTGCGAATAAGCACCTGAGGCGTTTTTGTGTCCACCGCCCCGGAAGTGTTTTTTACAGATTTCCTGAACGTCAATATTCCCCTTGGAGCGAAGGCTGAGCTTTACCACGGTTGGTTGGTTGTGGATAAAAGCGGCAATTTTCACATCCCGGATGGTAAGCAGGTAATTGACAATTCCTTCCGTGTCGCCGCGCTGTATGTCGAATTGTTCATAATCCTTGCGCGACAACCAGATAAGGGCTGTTTTGTATTCCGGCAAAAACTCCATGCGGTTGGATAGGCAATGGCCCAGCAAACGCAGGTTTTTTTCTTTTTGGGAATTAAAAATCATGTCCTGTACGCCGGTATCATCTGTGCCTCGCTCTACCAGGTCGGCGGCAATGCGGAATACTTTTGGGTTGGTTGCATACCGGAATGAGCCGGTATCGGTGACCAAACCTGTGTACAGGCATTTGCCCACTGTGTTGGGGTTAATCTTGTCACGATCGCCCAAACCTTCAATAAACCTGTAAACCAGTTCACAGGTGCTGCTGGCTTCCGGTTCAGAGAAGATATGTTCGGCAATATCGTCGGGGTAAAGGTGATGATCAATCATGATCCGCTGCGCTGGCAATTCGCGCAGGTATTCGCCCATTTTATCAATCCGGTCCAGGGCATTAAAATCGAGGAAAATGAACAGGTTTTTTTTGTTGATCACCTGTTTGCATTCATCCGGTTGCAAATCCCATATGAGGGCATCGGCTGCACCTGGTAGTGCTTCAAACTCTTCCGGGTATTCGGAAGGAAAGAGTACGTGGACGGTGTGACCGTGCTGTTCCAGGTAGTGCCGCATAGCCAGCGAACTGCCAATAGCATCGCCATCGGGGTTGCGATGCGAGAAAATGGCTACATTTTGCGGAACCTGAATCAGCTGTCGAAGCGCGGCAGAGAATTCCATTTTGTTGGCAAGAGGCAATAATGCGTTGTGGTAAAAGGCTCCCCAAGCGCCTGGTTGACCTAAAACGGCTGCAAAAGTACGTGCTTCGAAGCGAAACGACCTTTTTGCCACAGATTATTTTTTGAAAAACCTTTTTTAATACCTGTTTTGAAATATAATCTTGAAATACCTTTGCGGCCCCAATCGCTGGTGGCAAGTGCCCGGGCTGTTTGGGGAGGCTTTATTTGTTCATCATTTATCTCTTCGATATCATGGCAGGCAATCGCACATTTACTATGATCAAGCCCGACGCAGTTCGCGCCGGCAACATTGGCAACATTCTTCAAATGATCAATGCGGCAGGATTCCGCATTGTTGCCATGAAATTGACAAAACTCAGCATGGAAAAAGCTGGTGAATTTTATGCTGTTCACCGCGAGCGTCCTTTCTACGGCGAACTTTGTGAATTCATGAGCAGCGGCGCCATCGTGGCAGCTGTTTTGGAAAAAGACAATGCAGTAGAAGATTTCCGCAACCTCATTGGCGCTACTAACCCGGCCAATGCGGCTCCTGGCACCATCCGCGCTAAATACGCTACCAGCGTTGGTGAAAATGCGGTACATGGTTCCGACAGCGATGAGAATGCAGCTATCGAAAGCGCGTTCCACTTCGCTGGTGTGGATATGTTTTAATGTTTTAGCATAATGGCGCCAACACCATTATGCTAGGTTGCTAAACAAAAAAAGAGCTACCCTTTAAGCATAGGGTGGCTCTTTTTGTATAGTTAAAACGGGAAAAATCCGGATTAGTACATCATTAGTTTTCTCGAAGCCGTTCCGAATGGCGTTTCGAGGCGGCAGGTATAAAAACCTGGCTCACGAAGATCTGAACGGTGGAGAATCATATGGTTTTCTCCGGGCTGGAAAGCGCCTTTTTTGGCACTGACTTCGCAACCTTTAGCATCGAAAATGCGGAGAAAAATATCTGCGGCTGCCGGCAGGCGGAACCAAAGATTGGTCATTTCGATGAATGGATTAGGAGAATTTTGCAACAGCTCCACGCTTCCTTCAGCGTTTTGGCTGTTTAATGGCTGGTGTTGAAAATGTGCGGCAGTCATGAGTATTATATACAAGATTCGACCGGAGTGCTCGCCTAAAGGCTTCCGCCGGTCGGGGAAAAAGTGGCGGATGATGGATAAAAACAATCGCACGGGGCGATGAAAGTTATTATCCAAATCTTGTGCCAGTTTTTTTCTTGTATGCCGGAATAGTATTCCGGTTTGCTGCCATTCTCGTACCAATGGGTTCAGCCGCTGCCTTCCTGTATAGAAATGATCCCACCATCTAAAGGGTTCTACAGTATCGCTGCAGTAGGCTGGAATACCATTCCGGTGTACATCAAGCCAACTCCACCACCGTCACACCATCTCCGCCGCCATCTTCAGGGTGATAAGCCCGGGCAATGTTGCCGCCGTATTCCCGTAGTTTTTGTTTCACCACATTGCGCAGTACGCCCGTGCCTTTACCATGTAATATTTGTATAGTATGCGCACTGGTGAGCAGGGCGTTGTCTACAAAACGCTCCAGTACTTGCAGAGCTTCATCCTTAGCCATGCCGCGGATATCTACTTTGGCATCGAAATCGGCTACCCGTTGTACATCTGAAGAGCTGATGGCGGAAGGCTGAACAATGGGTTCGGCTGCAGGCAGGAGATCGCGCAAGGCAGCCGTAATACGTAGTCCACCCATGAGCAGGGTAGCTTTTTGTCCTTTAATTTCTTCTATCTGACCCGTAGCGCCTCCTGCACGCAGGCGTACGAAATCGCCTACCGATAGCGGCCGGGTAACGGTAGCCGTTTTTTGCTCCAGTTTCACCACCTCTTCGTTTACCTCGTCTACCTGCCGGGCTTTTTCCTGCCGGTCTTGCCGGAGTTTGGCCGCTACTTCCTGGGCTTTTTCCAGGTTGCGCTCGCCTTTGAGCTCTTTGATGAGTTTTTCAACCTCTCTGTTTGTATTGGCGCTCATCCGCAACTCATGCTCTTTTTGATCCAGTTTGAGGCGCTTGCGCTTCACATCCAGATCCTGGTGCATGGCATCGTAGGTTTTGATCAAACGCTCCAGCGATTGTTCTTTTTCCTGTACTGAACTAAGTTTTTCCTCCAGTTCCTGTTTTTCGCGCTGCAATTCAATAAGAATATCGTCTACGGCCGTTTCAGATCCTGTTCGATTGCGCGCATACCCGATGAGGTCGCGTGGGAGGCCGCTTTTTTCGGCAATTTCAAAGGCGTAACTGCTGCCTGGCCTACCTACTTTCAACTCATATGTTGGTGAAAGGGTATCCTTGTCGAAATGCATGTTCCCGTTCAAAATGCCGGGATTTCTGAAAGCGTACACCTTTAAGTTGGAGTAGTGGGTGGTAATCACCGCATACACACCCCTGCGATGCAATTGTCGTAAAATAGCTTCTGCAATGGCGCCACCAGGCTTAGGGTCGGTACCGCTGCCCATCTCGTCAATGAGTACCAGGGTTTCCGGATTGGCTTTTTGCAGGAATACCCGCGCATTTTGCAGTCGGGAGGAATAAGTCGACAGATCGTCGTCCAGACTCTGTTGGTCGCCAATATCGGCAAAAACCTGCTTGAAAATGCCAAATTCGCTGAGTTCATGCACCGGAACGAGCAAACCGCTTTGCACCATCAACTGCAGCAACCCTACCGATTTCATAGCCACCGATTTGCCCCCGGCATTGGGGCCGGAAAGGATGAGAATGTGGTTTTCTGCATTCAGGCGGAGTTCAAACGGGACGGTTTTTTTGCCCGTTTGTTTATTTTTGAAATAAAGCAGCGGGTGGTAGCCTTTTCTGATATAGAAAACAGGCTTTTCTTTCAAAATGGGCATGCCTGCGCGCAATGCATTGGCCAGCGATGCTTTGGCCCGTATTTCATCAAAACGCACCAAAACATGGGCATAACTGCGCAACAGGTTGCCATATGGACGGAATGTGGTACTCAAGTCGCGCAAAATGCGGAAGATTTCCCTACGCTCTTCATGCTCCAGATCGAAGATGTCGTTGTTGATCTCGATCACGGCCTCAGGCTCGATAAAAGCGGTCCGGCCGGTATCTGATTCGTCGTGTATGATACCGCGAATTTTGCGTTTGTGCTCCGATGGAACGCTTAGCACCCGGCGGCCGTTTCGGAAAGATTCGGGGGAGTCGGAGAGCCAGCCTTTGGAACGGCATTCCTGGATGATCTGTCGGAAACGTCCGTCTAATTCCCGTATTTTTTGCTGCATTTCCCGTCTTATGCGCAGTAAATCAGGGGAAGCATCTGGGCGTATTTCTCCTTTTTCATCAAAAACAGCCGTGATGGATTTCATCAGCTGCTCGTCGTTGGAGAGTTCCCGAATGACATCATACAATTTAGGGTAGATCTCCTTTTTTGCGCCTCCGGCGAAAAACCGGAACACATCGCGCATGAGGATAAGTACCCGCAGTATACCCTGAAATGCTTCGGCCTGCAGGGTAAATCCATCTACCTCCAACATTTTGAGGTCGGGCAGAATATCGGGGAAGCGCTCCAGCGGAAAGCGGTCGTTTTTTTCCAGGATCAGTTTGTACTCACGGGTTTCCCGCAGGCTCTTGTCAATCCAGTTGAAATCTGTTGACGGCGTCAGGGCACGCAGTTGTTCTGCGGCCATAGGCGTCAGGGCTTCTTTTTCCAGCAAATCCAGAACTTTATCAAACTCCAGTTTGCGGAATACATCTTTCGGCTCAAAAATCATACGCGTTACAATATCGGGGCAAAATTACCGCCCCAGAACAAATCTACAGCCAGTAAGTTCCCCGGTGGTGGTTTTTTCACGGTTTGGGTGGAAAAAGAGGAGATGAGCAGAGGAGTGACGAGTACATGATTACATGATTGACGAGTACATGAGTGGAGGCTCGCTCATCAAGCTTATCAGACCTGTTCCCGGAATATCATTCCGGGATACATCCAATCTATCCAACCTGTTTCCGGAATATCATTCCGGGATACATCCAACCCCTTCAAACCCATCCAACCCATCAAACCCATCCAACCTTTCAAACCCATCCAACCCTTCAAACCCATCAAACCTTTCAAACCCCTCACCCCCTTCAAACATCGGCGGCTAAACCCGCCGGTACAAGGCCCAAGTCACCCCGCCGCTTGATTGGTCGGATCTGTTTTGGCTGCTTTCATTTCAAAGGCTGGGGTGTCGTCGGCAGGTTTATTGTTTCCGCCGCCGGTATTTCCACCTCCACCTGTTGAACCTTTGAGACTGAGCAATTTGCGCAGCATATCGTACCAGAATGGCGCGCCCAGGGTAACGGCCACACCGGTGAGTACCCAACCAATTATTTTGATCAGCCAAGCCCACCAGTCGGCTGGAATGGCGCCCTGATCTGTCCAGCCAAGCCCAAGGGGCGATTGTACGGTTTGCACGTACAGGTCTTTGGAAATGGTCAGACTTTGTTTGGCTTGTTCAAATGTTTTGGAGGTGTCAATACCGGTAACGGTGGGGTTACTTTGTACAAATGTTTCGGCATTTTTTACCAGTTCATCGCGCAGTGCGGCATTGACAGACAAGCTTTTATATATTTGAATGGTATCGGCATTCAGGATGCCGGCCAACACTACGCCTATCATAAACAGACGCCATTTGGTGGCATCTCCAAACCAGTCTTTGGCACGTGCCATTACATCATCGAACCAGGACTCCACCTTTTGCTGGAATACATCGACGCGGTTGTTGGATTGGCGCCAGAGGAAATCCAGCACCTTGCGCAAGTCTTCATTTTCAATGAGTGCAATGCGTTCCGGAATGCTCAGGTTGCTGTTGGGCGGGGTCAGGATATCGGCTAAAACGCTGCTGAAAGTGCCTTTTTCCATCCAAATCGGCAGTTTTTTACTCGATTTAGGTTTTGTAGCAGAGGAAAGCTGCCGGAAATAGGAGTGAGCATAAAATTTATCGCACATGTCTTTTCCCAGCATGATTTCCATGGTTTCGCGCAGGTGTTTACCACGAGAGGCGAAAAAAGCGTGGTACACTTCTACCACGGCGGAAGTAAGCATACTAAATAGCAGCAGAACGAAAACGATACCGATGATGATGGAAAGAACGGCGAGCATGGCAGGGATGGGTTTGCGGTACCGGCGGGTTTAGCCGCCGATGTTTGAAGGTTTGATGTATCCCGGAATGGTATTCCGGGAAGATGTTTGAAGGGTTTGAAGGGTTTGAAGGGTATGAGGGGTTTGAGAGGTTTGAGGGGCTTGAAGGGTTTGAAGGGTTTGAGGTGGGGGACAAATATCGGTGTTGGCGCTGATTTTTGAC
Source organism: Chitinophagales bacterium (assembly GCA_017303475.1). Classification (GTDB taxonomy): domain Bacteria; phylum Bacteroidota; class Bacteroidia; order Chitinophagales; family Saprospiraceae; genus M3007. The sequence goes on along the minus strand of JAFLBO010000011.1, from coordinate 5,206 downwards.
ATTAATTTATAGGGTTGGTGTAGGGCAAGGGTGAAGGAAGTACCTTTGTGCCTTTCCAGAGCCGGGATGTTCCTGGCTGATACTTTATTGGATTTTCATGACAAAAAAACGAGTTTTAGTAGCCGGCGCGGCCGGTTTCATCGGATCGCATCTTTGTGATCGTTTTTTGGCTGAGGGCTATCAGGTCATCGGCATGGATAATTTGCTCACCGGCGACCTGGCTAATATTGAGCATTTGTTTCCGGAGAAAGACTTTGAATATTATCACCACGATATAACCAAATTCGTGCATGTTCCAGGAAAACTGGACTACATCCTGCACTTTGCTTCTCCGGCCAGTCCGATTGATTACCTTCAGATGCCCATTCAGACGCTGAAAGTTGGAGCGCATGGAACGCACAATTTGCTGGGATTGGCCAAGGAAAAAGGGGCAAGAATTCTGGTGGCTTCTACTTCAGAGGTTTATGGCGATCCACTGGTACACCCGCAAACAGAGGAGTATTGGGGAAATGTGAATCCTGTTGGTCCACGTGGCGTTTACGATGAGGCCAAACGTTTCCTGGAGGCCATCACCATGGCTTACCACAATTACCATGGCGTAGAGACCCGCATTATCCGGATTTTTAACACCTATGGTCCAAGGATGCGGGTAAATGACGGTCGGGTGTTGCCTGCTTTTTTTGCCCAGGCTATTCGCGGCGAAGGACTTACGGTGTTTGGAGATGGCTCACAAACACGTTCCTTCTGCTATGTAGACGATCTGGTGGAAGGCATCTACCGCTTGTTGCTCAGCGATTATCATTTGCCTATGAACGTGGGTAATCCATCCGAAATCACCGTGATGCAATTTGCGCATGAAATTCTGGATTTGGTGAAAAACCCGAAAGCCTTCATCGACTATCGTCCGCTACCAGTTGATGATCCGAAACAGCGCAGACCAGAAATCACCAAGGCGCGCACTATTCTGGGCTGGGAGCCCAAATTTAATCGGGAAGAAGGGCTTAAGTTGACGTATGAGTATTTTAAGAAGGTGGTGAAATAGCCATTGAAGAGGAGTACATGATTGAAGATTACATGAGTACATGATTGACGAGGGACGCGTTCGGCTTGGGTTGCCATCAGGGCCGCAGGCCCCAACCGGATATCAAACCCAGCGCCTCCCCTCTTCAATCATGTACTTATGTAATCTTCAATCATGTAATTTTATCTCCTTCACTTTTTCCAACTCTGCCAGCTTAAGCAGGGTTTCTCCCTTTTTTTGTTGCAATAATGCCACGATTTCGAGGCAATGCCGGTAGAACCAGATGGTTTCGTCTGGATCCATTATCTTTTTGGGTTTATAGCCCAGCAGGTAATAATTGGTGCCTTCCAGGTGTGCCGGCGGACGTTCGGTTAGAAAACCCTGGAGTTCAGGGGTGAACTGCTCCCGGATGAGTGCTTCAAAATCGCCTTTGAGCCAGAATTTCTCTGAGAATTCCGGATTATCCTCAAAATTGATGTCAGAATCAAAGCCCAGGCTTTTTTGCAGGGTATGCCACCACCTTTCAGGCTTCAGATGAAAATTGGGCAGGAACCAGTTTTTGTCGTTGGCAAAAAACACCGTTTGGGTCACTGTTTATCTACTTTTTCCTGTACTTAAAGTGTAGGAGTAGTCAAATAGATACACCTGTGTTTCGTTCACCCAGCCACGCATAACGTTGGTGATTTTTCCGTGGTTGAACCAGCGCCCCCGCTCCCGGTCGAAAAGTTTGAATCCCTGTAATTGTGGTATGAGTCCAAAAGAATCCGTTGGAGAAAAAGTAAGCCCAAGTTCATTAGCCACTTGCTCCATGGATTTGGCGCGGATTTCGGCGTTTTTCTTTTTCCGCCAGAGCATGGTTCCGGCTAAAGAGAGACCGAACAAGGCCGCTAAAATGGGTGCAAGAAATGATAAAGCAAAAAGTAGTACCATGATGAATGGATTGTCAGGCAAAGATGCTGTTTAAATGGTAAAAAGAGTTTACGTTAGCCGCGGAAACTGACATTTACTGAAAATCATCGATATGAGATCCAAAGGTTGTATGTACTTTTTCTTCGGCATTTTTGCCGCTGCCGGATTGCTGTGCGGAGTGATTTCTGCAGTATTAGTGTATGGCAGGTGGAACGTTACCCACAATGGTATTGAAACAACAGGTACGGTTGTAGATCTGCGTTATTCCAAAAGCTCGGTAGCGCCGGTGGTTCGGTTCATGGATGAAAGTGGCCGGGAACATGTATATGAATCAAGCTCCTATACGAGTGTAAGTCCTGCCGAAATTGGGGACCAGCTCAAAATATACTATATGCCTGATGATCCAACAGACATAGAATTGGAAGGGGAGGGGTGGTTCAATCTTTTTCCGCTCATTTTCTTTTTTACCCATGGCGGAGTAGGGTTTGGCGGCATTTACTGGCTGGAAAAAAAGCGGCGTTTGTACAACTGGCTGCAACAATTCGGGAAAGAAATTCAGGCTAAATTAACCGACGTGAAACGCGGCTCCAATAAAGGCCGATCTTACTACTCCTTGAAATTAGAATGGCTGGATCCATACACCCAGCAGCTGTACAGTTTTGAAAGTGATACACTCTCCACTGATCCCTCCGATTCCCTTCCCGTGGGCAGCCCGGTACGGGTATTGATTGATCCCGACAACCCTAAACGCTATTGGGTGGATATCTCTTTTTTAGACACATAATCAATTAGCTGCAGACCTCGGGAATCCGGTTGATTTTAGGAGGGAGGCTGATAACTTCGCACCATGAAAAACGAAACTGCCATCATTGTAGGCGCAGGCCTTGTGGGCTCGCTTTGGGCCGTATTTCTTGCCCGTAGGGGATATCAGGTGAAGGTTTTTGAACGCAGGAGCGACATGCGCCAGGCCGGTTATTACGGCGGAAAAAGTATCAACCTGGCTATGAGCGAACGCGGCTGGAAAGCTATTGATCAAGCCGGAATTCGGGAAAAACTTGAAAAAGTAGCCATTCCCATGCCCGGCCGTATGATCCACAACCTGAGTGGGGAGGTCGTTTTTCAGCCCTACGGCAAGGAAGGTGAAGCCATTTATTCCGTTTCGCGCGGAGGGCTGAATCTGGAGTTATTGCACATCGCCGGAGCGTTTCCCAATGTGGAATTTTACTTTGAACACCGTTGTGTGGAAGTGGATTTGAATAATCCGGTGATCACCTTCGAGGATATGAAAACAGGAGAGGTTAAAACCCTGGATGCTCCCCTGATTTTTGGTACTGATGGCGCGTTCAGCGCGGTGAGGTATGCCTTACAGCGTACCGACAGATTTAACTACCGGCAGTTTTATCTGGATCATGGTTATAAGGAACTGACCATTCCTCCCAATGCTGACGGCAGCCACCGCATGGATCCGGATGCTCTTCATATCTGGCCTCGCGGCAACCATATGCTAATAGCCCTACCCAATGCAGATGGTAGTTTCACCTGCACCATGTTTTTGCCTTTTGAGGGGCCGGTTTCCTTTGAACATCTGACGAATGACGCCGAGGTGATGGCCTTTTTTGGGAAATATTTCCCGGATGCTATTCCATTGATGCCCACTTTGTTACACGATTTTTGGGCAAATCCTACCTCATCTTTGGTAACCGTTCAATGCTCTCCCTGGCAATGGCAGGGACGTATTTTGTTGCTTGGAGATGCCGCACATGCTATAGTGCCGTTCTATGGTCAGGGAATGAATGCCGGGTTTGAAGATTGCACCATTTTGGCTTCATTTTTCTGCAGTAACTGAACATCGCCTGCAGGCACTGAATAGTCCGCACAGTCCGCTTCCCGCACATTGCGTTCACCCCCTTCGCCGGAAGGGGATCCCCCCAACAACGCAAAGCGGAGTGACACAACATGCGCAAGATCACCATCATCGGTGCCGGTCAGGCCGGCCTGCATCTGGGCATCGGCCTGGTCTCCAAGGGCTTCGACGTCACCGTGGTCTCCAACCGGACCGGCGAACAGATCGCCAACGGCAAGGTCATGTCGAGCCAGTCCATGTACGACATGGCCATCGGCTTCGAACGGGAGCTGGGCCTGTCCCTGTGGGACGATGTCTGTCCGCCGATCGAGGGCGTGCACATGCGCGCCGGCCTCAGCGACGGCACCAAGCTGGTCGACTGGCGCTCGCGCATGGCCGCCAGCGGCCAGTCGGTGGACCAGCGCATCAAGATGCCCCGCTGGATGGAAGAATTCCAGCGCCGCGGCGGCAAGCTGGTGATCCAGGAGGCCGGCATCCTGGAAACCGAGGAGTACGCCAAGGACAGCGATCTGGTGCTGATCGCCACCGGCAAGGGCGAACTGGGCAAGCTCTTCGAGCGCGATGCGGAGCGCTCCGTGTTCGACCGCCCGATGCGTACCATCGCCCTCACCTACGTGCACGGCATGAAGCCCCGTGAGGACTTTTCCGCGCTCAACATCAGCATCAACCCGGGCATCGGCGAGTACGTGAACTTCCCGGCCATGACCCACACCGGCCCGTGCGACATCATCAACCTGGAGTGCATCGACGGCGGCCCGATGGACCGCTGGAGCGAGGTCAAGACGCCGGCGGATCATCTCGCCCTGACGGTCGAACTGATCCGCGAGTTCTTCCCCTGGGAAGCGCCCCGCTGCGAGAACCTGCGCCTCACCGACGACAACGGCATCCTGGTCGGCCGCGTCACGCCCACCGTCCGCAAGCCGATCGGCGTCCTGCCCTCGGGCCGCCAGGTGCTGGGCATGGCCGACGTGCTGGTGCTCAATGATCCGATCACCGGCCAGGGCTCCAACAACGCCGCCAAATGCGTGAATGTCTACCTCAAGTCCATCCTCGCACACGGCGACGCCGCCTTCGACACGGACTGGATGCAGAACACCTTCGAGCGCTACTGGGACTATGCCCAATGGGTGGCACGCTTCACCAACACCCACCTGTCGTATGCACTCACCTGGTTTGCAATGGCACTGATGGTGGCAGGGCTGAGGGGCGCCACACGCTGAAACACAAGGCTGAGGGGTGCCTTCGACGCGGCAAGCTCGTCCGGTCGCGCGGCACTGACCGCAACGACCGCAACTGCAACGTAGAGAACCGTCGACAGGACCAAGGTGATAGCCATCGCCAGGGGTAGATCGCGCTCGGGCGTCTTGGCCTCTTCCGCGACATTGGCAAGGTCTTCGAAGCCGATGAAGGCG
>JAFLBO010000010.1 GCA_017303475.1 Chitinophagales bacterium | reverse complement strand
AATGAACTCATGCTTGAACGATTTTTTATAGCGTATGGACTAAACCCACACCGTGCAAAAAATCATCACGCTTATAAATCATTATCGGAATTCGGCAGAATCGCCGCATGACCGATACGAACCATTGTTAAGGGTTTTTTTAAATTATATTATTTTTTCACAATATTGCAAAAAAATATCATGATTTTTGCATAAATTGATGTTTTTTTGAAAAGGGATGGAAGATTTGCATTGAGAATCAATTTGTTGATCTAATAATAATTTTAATATGGAAATCAAAAAGTCTCCAGACGACGGTACTGCCGTAACTCAAATTCCAAATGGAAAAAGTTGGTTCGAGTCCAATTTTAAAAAAGATGATCAAAAGCTTGAGCCTTTTATTTCATTTAACATAGACGATGTGAAAAAACTGATTTCAGAGCAATCAAGTTCGAAAATCGTCCTCTCAAAACAATCGTTAGCTCCTCAAATCACCTTAGCGCTTGCAGGCATATCAAAAGGCGGGGTATTGCAGGTTAAAACATACGGTACAAACAATGAAAAGGAGCATCAAGTGCTGCTCGGTGCAGACTTTTCCTCAATTTCAGGTGCAAATAACATTGATCTGAATTTTCAGACCTTGATGGGACACAATCCTCCTGAAGTAACATACAAAACCTCATATATAGGAAATGGCCCATTTGATGCTGTAATTTCAAAGTTTCAAAAAAGAACAGAACGATCCAATGGATTTGCAACGATAAATTTTAGAGTAGATGATATTCTAAATATCTTGAATGCAAATGTTGCTAAGCTTACTTTTGTCAAAGGCTATTATTCAATTATCCAGCAGTCAAAGCCAGATAGCAATGATAGTTTTCAACTAAAGATCAATTTGTATGCTGATCTGGAGGCACTCATTGCTGTTGGTGTTGACACAAATAATCAAGTAGTAACAGATATTGTAATGCCAGAGTCTACCTGGCCGATTCGATGGCAGCGCTATAATTAGTGGTAGACTCAATTTGGTTATAACTTGGTTTGGGGAAGATTAATCTAATCTGCTTCGCTCATTTTACCTATTGTACAAGCTACTGTTCATGAAGAACGGTTCATTTTTTATTCTTAGAAATTAGAGCATGTCTGAAAATACTCGCTGTGCCGAAAATGCATCTTTTGGAACCTGGCTTGCGTGTCTTATTTGCCAATATAGCATAATTGCGCCCCCCAAAGATACCTTCTCAATGTTCCCAAAACTGCAATTTCACTCAGGGCAGAATTTTTCAGATTTACTCTTGTGGTAGACTCCAATATGATAGCCTTATCAGACGTAAAGAAGCTGATTTTTTTCATCGGCGGAAAGATGCTGTGGTGGATAATAATTGGTCTGCATATTATTCCATTTAACAGCATAAATTGCCAAACAGCATCCCGCCTGAATAATATGAGGTTCCATAAGTTAGACCAATCTAAGGGGCTTTCGGAACTGCAGAATGCATATATTTCTAGTGATTCAAGGGGTTTTGTTTGGCTGGGAAGCTATGATGGATTAAATCGATATGATGGTAAGGAGATAAAAATTTATAAACCGTTACATGCATCAGGGGTTTTGGACGGCTATATCTCCAGCAAGGTTTATGAAGACATGAATGGCAAACTTTGGTTTACTACATATAAAGGCCTCTACTTAATTGATCCTAAAACAGATTTTCCAGTAAACATTCCTATACCGGGAGTTTTTAACGAGTCGCTTGATGACTGTTATGCTTTTCATCTTGAAAAGGGGACACTTTTGTGGCTTATTGCTGATGATACTTTAAGGAAATTTGACTTGCTCAATAGAAACTGTTATGCAACTCATTTTTTGAGCACATATGTTTGTGAGCCAATCCTGAATAAAAAACAGGATGTAATAGGGCTTGCAGTGCCAAAGCCGGATTTTGAATCAGGGTTTGATATAATCCTTTATCAGAAAGGTGGAAAAATAGAGAAATATTCCTATTTTGATCAAGAGGATCTGAATGGATTGCCATTTGCTATGATCATAGGGGCAAATGCCGAAGGTGATTCATTGCTTTGGCTCACATCAAATATTGGGCTAATTAAATTTTCGATCAAAGAACCAAAGAAATATACTCTTTTTCAATCAAACACAGCTTCAAAGTCTACACTAACATTTGATCAGGCATCATGGAAAGGACTGAAGTGGGTTACACAGAACCCTGGAGGGCTTTGTTTATTTGATCCAAAGGGAAACCTATACTGGTCATCAAGATATATTAAAGTAGATCAACATTTGATAGATGTAAATAAATTAAATAATTTACTTTTAACAAAAGATGAGACACTTTGGGTGTCTTCTTGGGGTAATGGCGTGTTTTATACCAATATTAAATCTCATAAATTCGATGGTTTCAGTAAACTGGAAGAAAGTTCAAACCTTGAAAGGCTTACCATTACGTCCCTTGCAGTGGATAGGCACGGTTTTCTTTGGGGGGCGACTCAGGATGGCCAATTGTTCACGATGAAAGAAGAAAGTCTAACGAATCACAGGATGGTAACCAGGAAATATCAATTGCCATTTAATGAGACATCAAAAAGGGTGTTTACTGATGAAAATGGCGGATTTTGGTTGCAAATTGGAGATGAACTGTGGATGAGAGAGCAAGATTTTTCGAGATTTAAACTAATTGGTCGTAATTTGGATGGGGTTGTGAAGGTCATCTGGTCACCTATTGGATACTACTTCATACTAACAACAACCAAACTAATTCAGATCAAACTGGATGCTAGTAGTCAAGTATTAGATTTTGATAAATTAAAGCCTCAGGTAGCTTGGGAAAGGGTCTATGAAATTTATACACTAAGTAGCAATACTTTACTTATCTCGGATGGTTTTGATAAGCTATTTATCTATTCGCACAACTCTAATGGTGTTCGTATGCAAAAAGAAATCAATAATGTTGGATATATAAATGGATTAGTAGAAGATAGGGGAAAAAAACTAATTTGGTTGGCATCAAGCAAAGGGCTTTTGTTGATGAAAGAATTGAGTTATTCCATTGTGCCATTTAAAACCAATCCTGTGCTATTAAAACCCATTAATGCTATACAAAAAGATGACCAAGGCCGGCTTTGGCTTTCTTCGAATGCTGGGTTATTCAGGTACGATCCAATTACTGGTGGATTGAAATGTTACACTGAAAGTGACGGCCTTCAAGGTTTGCAATTTATGCCCGGTAGCGCCGCCACCCTCCCTGATGGCCGACTGGCATTCGGCGGGGTAAATGGACTAAATGTTTTTCACCCGGATTCCATACACGACAACCCAAACCCTCCCCGAATCCATTTCACCAATTGGGTAGTCAACGATACAGGCTCTGTTAGCACCGCGCCGGAATTCCTGACGCATCAAACCTTTTCTTCTGATCAACGAACCTTGTCGTTTTACTTTGTAGGTATTGATTTTTCAGCTCCTGACGAGGTGTTGTACCGATACCGACTCAAAGGTTATGACCAGGATACCGTAGATGGTGGCTATAATGGCTTTGCCCGTTATGCCCAATTGCCTGCCGGTACTTATACTTTCCAGATTTGGGCCGCCAACTCAGACGGTATATGGAGCACTGAGCCGCATGAATTGTCGTTTACCGTGCTGCCTCCATGGTATAAAACCTGGTGGGCATTTACTATTTATGTCCTGGCTGCCCTTTCCGTTATCTACTGGTTTTACCGTATCAGGGTTGCCCGAATCCAAAAGGAAGAAGAGGCCCGACGCAAAGAAGCGGAATTCAGGCAAAAAGAAGCCGAAGCCAAACAATTGGCTGCGGAATGGCAAAATGCTGTACTGCGACTCCAGATGAATCCGCATTTCCTGTTCAACAGCATGAATTCCATCAGCAGTTACCTGCTGCAAAAGGATGTTGATACCGCCCAGGATTATCTGGCCAGATTTTCCAAACTTATGCGCCGCATCCTGGAACTTGCCGCCAAACCCTTCATTGCCATTCAGGATGAGGTAGAATTGCTGGAACAATATATGGCGGTGGAAAGTATGCGTTTTGAAAATGCCTTTCACTGGACAGTCTCCATTGCTTCAGACATTGATCCGGACGATGTGCAGGTGCCTACCATGATCCTGCAACCTTTTGTAGAAAATGCCATTTGGCATGGATTTTCAGGTCAAAATAGCCATGGGCACATTCAAATCGGCTTTTCTATGCAAAATGGTATGTTGTGCTGTACGGTGGAAGACAACGGAGCCGGCAGGAAAAAATCGCAGTCAGATGAGGCTTCGCGCAAGGTTACAGCCATTCAAATTACACGGCAACGACTAGCAGGGTTCAAACCTGTTGGAGGCCAACAACCGCAGTTGCATTTTCAGGATCTTTTTCACCCCGATGGCTCAGCTGCCGGTACGAAAGTGGAAATCTGGTTGCCACCGGATTTGTGATTTAGACAGGATTAAGGATGGGCTTGTCTTATCTTTGCCACAACTTTCGGGCTTGTTGCTTTTGACCATTTTCCCAAACCTATAAGGTTTCAAAAAACTTATAGGTTTGGGAAAAAGGTGTAAAACGCAACTGCCGCTTTCAAACAATAACGCATGGAAACCCTCTCCCTTCCCCGTACCCAACCTGAAATGCTGGCTGTTGGACAGCGACATCAGCAGTTGAGCATCGGTATTCCCAAAGAAACGACCCTGCAGGAAAACCGGGTGGCTCTGGTACCCAATTCTGTGGCAACGCTTACGGCGCATGGCCATGAAGTATTGGTTGAATCGGGCGCCGGAGAGAAATCACGGTTCACAGATCTGGATTATTCCGAGGCTGGCGCCCAGGTGGTGCACAGTGCAGAAGAAGTATACAAAGCAGAAGTTATCCTGAAATCTGCCCCTCCTACATTGACAGAAATAGATTTGATGCGCCCCGGTCAGGTAATTGTTTCACCTATCCACCTGCCGCTGCTTAATGCCGAATACATCCATAAATTACTCCAAAAACGTGTAGTTGCCCTGGCCATGGAGTATATTCGGGATGATATGTCCGGAGCCTTTCCGGTGGTACATGCCATGAGTGAAATTTCAGGCAATAGCGCCATCCTCATAGCTGCCGATTTGCTGGCTACTACCCGTGGTGGTAAAGGCGTATTGTTGGGTGGTGTAGCCGGCGTGCCACCCGCGAAAGTCATTATACTCGGTGCAGGTGTGATAGCCGAATTTGCCACAAGAACTGCCTTAGGACTCGGGGCTGAAGTACGCATTTTCGACAACAACATTCAACAGATTATACACCTGCAAAATCAGGTTGGCAGGCCGTTGCATACGTCCGTAATCAATCCCAAACACCTGCAGGAGCAATTGCTTACCGCAGACGTAGCCATTGGCGCAGTCCATTCTGCTCATGCCAATGCACCCATGCTGGTTTCAGAAGATATTGTGCGTCGTATGAAACCAGGCTCTGTGATTGTGGACGTGAGTATTGATCAGGGAGGTTGTTTTGAAACGTCAGAAGCTACCACACACGATAAACCTACCTATGAGCGACACGGTGTAATCCATTACTGCGTTCCAAATATTCCTTCAAGGGTGGCCCGCACCGCCTCGGAAGCCATTTCCAATATCCTCACATCTTTGCTGCTTACCTCAGAAGCAGGCGGTATTCATGCCTTGATTACGGCACACCCGGGTCTGCGCAACGGCGTTTACGCCTACCGTGGCACCCTCACCAATACACACCTGGGCGAGCGATTCCAAATGAGGAGTACAGATCTGGATTTGCTGATTATGTCGGATTTTTAGTGTTTGAGTTTTTGAGTGTTTGAGTTGGCGTAGAGTATGAATTTGGTTTGGAGTATAGAGGGGCGTCAGCGCCGGAAGACGTGGTGAAAATTCGTCTCTATTTGTTGTTCCAGCTCTGTCAAAGTCCAATTGCGGATTTTGGCGGCCCGTTCATATACCTCCTGAATTTTCCATTCGGAAATATCTGTTTCCAGAAAAAAACGATCCCCGGAAACCAGGGATAGCACTTCTCCTGCGCGATTGCCCTCCCGGAAGAGCGCAGAGCCAAAAGACAAATACGCGCCGGCGCGCAACAGCATTTCAGCGGTGGCCTGATTTTTATCAAAACCATGAAAAATCCAGGGTTGGCTGGGTTTGAACTCCTTTTTTACTTGCAACACCTCCGCATGCGCACGCACGCAATGGATAATGAGTGGTTTGCCCAATTCTTCAGCCAATACAATACAGAAACGAAATGCTTCTACCTGGGTTTCCCAGGGGGTGTTACATATCTTATCGAGTCCGGCCTCTCCAATAGCCAGGGTATGGGGTAGGGCAGCCTCTTTTTCCAACCACTCGCAGGCGGAGGTCCAGGGTTGAGGTAAATACCAGGGGTGCAATCCCACCGATTGCCAGGGCGACAAAGGGGGGCGGGGTTGTCCGGCATAAACACTTTCCAATGCCAGAACATCAGGCATGGCAACCGGGGCATGGGTATGCAAATTGATCAACACCTGGCAAAGATGGCAATTCGTATAAAAATGACCTAACTTATTGCACCATTAGCGTTGAGGGAATGACCTTTGCGGGGAGTTGGGTGTACAATCAAGCATATTTTAACACGAAAAAACAGGTCGGATTTGGATGACGAATTAAAAACTCTCCTACCTTGCACCCATTCTTCAAATCTAAAGAAAACAGAACTTTTCAGCCATTTTGGAGCATGAAATTTTTTAAAATTAGCAAATTATTCACGATCATTCTGTGCATGGCCATATCTTTGCCGGCCGCCTGGGCGCAGGGCAACCGCGATTTCATGCGGGAGACCGGTAAAATATACGTCGTAGTAGGCGTTATTTTGTTGATTTTCCTCGGCATTGTATGGCAACTTGTGCGTCTGGATCGTTCACTAACCAAAATAGAACACCAACTCAACGACGACAAAAATGAGTGGAAAAATTAGTTTCTTTAAGAGCGTAGAAAACTACGTGGACAAGGCCGCCGCCTTCACCGACATTCCGAAAGGCCTGATTGAACAAATCAAAGCCTGTAATCTGGTCCTCCAAATACGCTTCCCGGTACGTGTAGGCAAAGACTATCAGGTAATTGAGGCCTATCGCGTTCAGCACAGCCACCACCGTCTGCCAACCAAAGGAGGCATTCGTTACGCTGAATCAGTAGATCAGGATGAGGTAATGGCGCTTGCCGCACTGATGAGCTACAAGTGCGCCCTGGTGGATGTACCATTTGGCGGCGCAAAAGGTGGTATCCGGATCAATCCGGGTAACTTTACCGAAGAACAACTGCAAAACATCACCCGCCGCTATACTTCCGAACTGGTGAAGAAAAACTTCATCGGCCCGGGCATCGACGTGCCGGCTCCGGATTACGGAACGGGCCCGCGTGAAATGGCCTGGATTCTGGATACCTATCAGGCGCTTCGCCATGGCGAGGTGGACTCCATTGCCTGCGTAACGGGTAAGCCTGTTACCCAGAATGGTATCCGTGGCCGCGCCGAAGCTACCGGCCGTGGCGTTTTCTACGGCCTTCGCGAATGCATGCGCTATGAAGAAGACATGCAAAAAGTAGGCCTCACCAAAGGTATCGAAGGCAAAACCATGGTAGTGCAGGGCCTCGGAAACGTAGGTAGCAACACTGCCCTGATCAGCCAGAAAGAAGGTCAGGTGAAAATCATTGGCGTTTCTGAACGCGAAGGTTCCATCCACGATCCAAACGGTATCGATGTAGAAAAACTGCTGGCGTTCCGCAAAGAAACCGGCTCTATCATCGGTTTCCCTGGCACCAAACACATCGGCGACGCACTGGCTGCCCTCGAACTGGATTGCGATATCCTCGTACCAGCCGCGCTGGAAAACCAGATCACTGCCGAAAACGCTCCGCGCATCAAAGCCAAAGTTATTGCTGAAGCGGCCAACGGCCCAATCACCGCAGATGCCGATCCAATCCTGATTGCCAAAGGCACCATCATCCTACCCGACTTCTACATCAATGCGGGTGGTGTAACGGTGTCTTACTTCGAATGGCTGAAAAACCTGTCGCACCACCGTTTCGGTCGCCTGGAAAACCGTTTCCAACACGGCGCTTTCAACCGGATCGTATCCAAAGTGGAAGAAATGACCGGCAAAACCATCAGCGACCGCGATCGTGAGTTGCTGACGCGTGGTGGTACTGAGGTGGATCTTGTAAACTCTGGTCTGGAAGATACCATGATCACGGCTTACAGCCAGATCAAGGAAACCTTCCGTCAGCACCCGGATATTAAAGACATTCGTACGGCAGCGTTTGTTTGTTCGCTGAAAAAGATTGCCAGCGACTATATCTCTATGGGTATTTTCCCGTAAGGATCAATTAGTTATATTTTTTACCGGGGCACTGAGCGTAGGCTGAGTGCCCCGGTGTGTTTTCAGCGGCTAAACCCGCCGGTACGGTGCCGTACCGGCGGGTTTAGCCGCCAAAACTGTCTCTCATTGCCAGTCCACCAATACTTCATAATCGTATTTCCAGCGCCGCGTCTCCCCGGGCTTGAGCGTAATTTCCCATACTGCCTCAAAAGAAGAATTGACCCCCAGATAGGCGTTTTCTTCCTGCTTTTGCCATTCCTGCCCTGAGCTGAGCGGTTTGCCAACAATGCTTCGGCGTATCTTGATGGTTGCAGGCTCAGACTTGTAATTGGTAACGGAAACATTGCCTTCTACCTTGGCTACATCGTACTTTCGAAGAAAAAATTCGGTCACATTCTCGCGTCGTTCAACAACAGCTTCCACATGATTTACCCTGATGTCGGGCGCCTGAGCTATGCTTACTTTGCTGGTGGCTCCCGGTGCAGTGAAAGCTAACTGACTTTGGCTAACAGGTTGCAACCCGTTTTTGTTTTCCGAAAGCAGGTTGACTACACCTGTGGTCCAAGGCTGCTTGCTTTGATTCTTAAACTCTACGATATGGTCTACCGGATAGGCATCGTCAGGTTTTCGTTGATCTGCATAGGATTGATACGAGGTGTAATTATGTAACAAATCCGGTGTGGCCCGAATCAGTGTGGTTTCAAAATAGTGCTTTGTTTCTACGGTTTCTTCCAGAATTGGTACCTGATACCTGCTGAATTTGGAGAAATTGCCTGGCCGTACGGAATAAAAGAAATAGTCTTCAGCGCTTGAGGTGGCTGTATTTGGGTAGTTATTTCGGGCGCCTCCCAATACAGTAACCTCATCAAATGATTCTGCATTAATAGTTTGAGAGACAATCGCGTTTGATTGATAACCATAGTACCGCTGTTGCTGATATTGGTTTGAGACAAGATAAAAATTGAAAAGCCGTGATGGTTCTTCTGCAAACTGGAATTTAGGAATGCCAACTGCCAGACGCAATTCGGCATCTCCCAGATCCTCGGAATTGTTGTGTATTTCAGCGCGCAAGGAAAGCCGCGCTTTGCTGTTACCCATCATTTCCAAACGGTAAATCGGCGTCCAGCCAATGCTGTCGCTGAGGTAAACAAGATTAATATCCTGCTCTTTTTTATCGGAATTGAAACGAAGCTCGAGCCTTCCGGAGGCTTTTTTTACACTGGGAATAGCAGGTTCATTGGCAAATTCAATGCGGGTTACAGCCATTTCATTGAGGTACAGGTACCGGCCATCTGTTGTTTGAAAAAGGAAAGGCACATTAGCCCCTTGTTGCACTTGATAATAAGGGTTTGCGTTCGGCATTGGATTAGATAATTTCCGGATAAATTTTCCTTTCAAGGCTTCCAGGGGTTGGCTATTGGATGAACTAATCCAGATATTTACCAACTGGTCATTGTTCTTTTCCATCATATCCACTGGCGAAGCGACTGGATCAAATGTGTCAAGGCTGTCTAATGCAGTAAATATGCTGCTTAGATCGCCGGAAACTGCCGCCGCCCAATAGGTGCCAAACAAAGCAGGTGGAAGTGAGCGTGTGATGAATCGTCTGTTTTCCACCGGCACCTTACCGTTGCGCTCTACCATAGCTTTGTTGTTTTTAAAAATGGTTACGCTGCGCACCGGAACGGTTTGGGCGTTCAGGAAGAAAGGAGTGGCCAGAACTAGAAGTAGGATTGTGTTTCGCATAAAATTGAATGAATTGATGATGTAGTTTTGGTTAGATGCCTGCATTCATGAGATTACACAATGACCTGGGGTATAAAAAACGCCCCCTGATTACTCAGGAGGCGTTAAACCGTTTCTCATAGTTGCCGTGGGACGTGTGTTGGGATGACGGCCTTGGGATGTATGTGGGTATTATTGCTTTCTCTTATCGCCGGAACCAGAAGTTGATCCGCCGGAAGATGGACGCGTTTTTTGTTTGTCGGACTTGGATGGCGCTTCTTCCATCTCTTTTTCGCCTTTGTGGCCCTTTTCTTTTTTAGCCCCTTTGCCTTTATGACCTTCGTGGCCTTCATGACCTTCATGATCTTTATGGTGACCCTTGGCTTTTCCTTTCGCTTTGCCTTTGGAGTGACCTTTTTTCTTGCCGTTTTCTCCTTTTTTCTGACTGCGGGCTTCTCCGTTTTCTTTGCCTTTGCCAGGTTCAGGTCTTGCCTGGGTTGGTGCTGGCAT
Source organism: Chitinophagales bacterium (assembly GCA_017303475.1). Classification (GTDB taxonomy): domain Bacteria; phylum Bacteroidota; class Bacteroidia; order Chitinophagales; family Saprospiraceae; genus M3007. Next base: position 191,015 of record JAFLBO010000010.1, on the reverse strand, counting down.
ATCAGCTTTGGGTTTAGCTTCGGTTGGACCGGATTGGTCGCGCTTTTGTTCCGTTTTAGCTGGCTCGGTAGTTTTTTTAGGAGCGGTGATGTTTTGCGCGTTTACCTGAATGGCGGCAAAAACAACGAGGACGAGGGATAACACAATTGCTTTTTTCATGATATAAAGGTTGTCTGTTTGTGTAGACATACTAATGACGACCTTTTGGTAAAAAGCCACAGGTGAGGGATAAGTTTTAACATTTTTTTTAGGGAACGGGTGATTTTTAATAGAGGGTGTCTCAATAGTAATTATTTACCGAGGAGGCTCGGAGATACTTAAACTGAGAGTCTCACTCCAAGTGAGACTCTCAGTTTAAGTATCTCCGAGCCTCCTCGGTAAATAATTCACAGCCGATCTTTAAAATTCCGCAAACTCACTGCCAGGAAAAACAAGGCCATACCGCCCAGAACGGCAGTTTGTTTCCAGAGTACATCCAGCCCGGTTCCTTTGATCATGATTCCTTTAATAATGGGGTTAAACCAGGTGGCCGGGATGACGCTTCCTACAACTTGCAAGGGTACAGGCATGCTCTCACGGGGAAAAATAAAACCGGAAAGCAGCATAGTGGGCATCATTAAACCTAGTGCAGAAATGAACATGGCAGTCATTTGATCCTTGGCTTTGGTGCTGATTAATATTCCGAGCGACAGGGCTACAAACATATACAGCACGCATTCAGCCGTCAGCAACAGGATGGAGCCTTGCAACGGCATTCCAAAAATATAGATGCCCACCAGTACCACGACGAGTGCATTGAGCAGGGTGAGGGCCAGGTAAGGAGCTGTTTTGCCCAGAATGATTTGAATGGGCTTTAAGGGCGATACCAATAATACTTCCATAGTGCCCAGTTCTTTTTCCCGGGCGATGGTAATACTGGTCATCATGGCAGAAACGAGCATCAAAATTAGGGTCATAACCCCCGGCACAAAATTGAAAACAGCTTTTTGCTCCGGATTGTAGCGCATACGCGTTTCGGTTCTGATGGCCATGATGGCTGTGCCCGAGCTGGCTACCGGAGCTTTTTCCTGCACAAAATCTGCTATGATGGCATTGGCGTAGTTAATCAGCGTAGTAGCTGTATTCGGATCGGAGGCATCTCCAATGAGCTGAATGTCTGCAGGTTTATTGGGCGCAACAGAAAAATCGGCCGGAAAGACCACGGCCATTTTGATTTTTCCGCTTTTAAACGCTGCTTCCAGATCCGCTTCAGAAGGGATATTTTGTTCCAATTGAAAATAACCGCTGGAAACCAGTTTATTGGTTAGCGCAATACTTTCTTCCGTTTTAGCCGGATCCAGTATTGCAATGGCGGCATTTTTGATTTCGTTGGTTAGTACATAACCAAACAGCAACACCTGTATAACCGGCATGCCAAACAGGATCATCAGCGTCCGCCGGTCGCGCAGAATATGCCGGAACTCTTTTTGTATGAATGCAGAGAAACGATTCATGGTTCGAGTTTTCGAGTGTTTGAGTTTTCGAGTGTTTGAGTTTTTGAGTTGGCGTTCAGTTTGGTATTGGATGGGAGTTTGGCGTGTTATTTCAAGTAGTTTGGATTGTCTAAATACTGGTACTGAGAGTGATATCCCTTCTCTTAGTGTACTTAGTGGCTAAGTGGTAAAATCCCTTAAATTCAAACCAAATCTCCAGCCGAACGCCAACTCAAACACTCGCACACTCAAACACTCTCACACTCACCCTCTGGCTATCTTCCTGAAAACCTCATCCATATTCCTGGCCTGGTATTGGTTTTTAAGAGCGCCTGGGGTGTCGAGGGCTACAATGCGGCCATCTACCATCATGCTGAGTCGGTTGCAATATTCTGCTTCTTCCATATAGTGGGTGGTTACCATTAGGGTAACGCCCTGGTGCGCTGCTTCGTAAATCAATTCCCAGAATTGACGGCGTGTGAGTGGGTCAACTCCGCTGGTTGGTTCATCCAGAAAAACGATCCGCGGATCGTGAAGTAATGCCACAGAAAATGCCAGTTTTTGTTTCCAGCCCAAGGGCAAACTCTTAACCAATTTATCTGCTTCCGGCTCCAATTCCAGTTTGTGGAGCAGGGAGGTCGTTTTTTCGCGTATTATGGGCATACTCAAGCCGTAAATGCCCCCAAACAATCGGATGTTTTCCCTTACGGTAAGATCTTCGTACAAGCTGAATTTTTGACTCATATAGCCAATCCGCTGCTTCACCTGTTCAGGTTGTTTCCAAACGTCAAATCCAGCCACCGTGGCTTTCCCGGAACTTGGAGTGAGCAAGCCCGTAAGCATTTTTAATGCAGTTGTCTTTCCCGCGCCATTAGCTCCTAAAAAGCCGAAAATCTCACCTTCCATGACGTCAAATGAAATGGCGTTCACAGCGGTAAATGCGCCGAAGGTTTTAGTGAGTTTATCCGTAGAGATGATGGTTGACATAGGTGGTGTCATTTAGGGGTCATTTAGGGGTCATTTAGGGGTCATTAGGGGGTAGGGGCAGGAGGGGTGCTGAGGTGGGCGACTTCCTCAGAGGTCAATCCATAAATTGGAGGGGTTTTAATGTTCAACATGTTCAAATACAGATACATCTGTCCGCGATGGTGGATTTCGTGTTCAACCAATGCCCGGAGCCATTTCCAGCAAGTGATGGGCTGACCGCCGGGTGTCTGGATTTTTGCCTGTAACTGTTCCTGGGTGAGGGACTGAAATATGGCAACCGATTGTTGGTGCATTTCATCAAAATAAGTGATTGTATCTGCCAATCCACTGGCCAAATCTGGTCCACAACCTGAGTATTGTGATGGTCGGCCTTGCACTGTTTCTGCATATAACCAGCGTTCAATGGCAGCTATGTGCCTTACCTGATCGCCTAGGGTGAATCGGCCAGACTTGTAGGTCCACTCCAACAGCTCTGGAGGGATCAGAACCACAAGTTTGCGTGTGCGCTCCCGCACACGCTCATAATATTCCAAAAAAGGTTCTATTTGGTTGATTATCATAGGTTTTAAGACTTTATGTATGAGATAAAGCAATCCTCAATGGTTGGCGCAGCAACCTTGATGTCGATCTTTTCATGGCCATTAGTCTGCAGAAATGAGCGCAATTTCTCCTGATGCTGATTACCCGCAATTACGCTTTCCATCTTCACGTGTGCGTATTCCCCAAAGGCGTAACAATCCTGCACGCCATCCATACTGCGTAAATCCTGGATTAAACGGTACATATCGGATGCCCGTACAGCGTATAATGGATGTCCAAAGTCTGCGGTGATACCTTCCGGGGTATCTATGGCCATAATACGGCCGTTTTGCATTAGGGCCACGCGGTGACAAAGTTCCGCTTCATCCATATTGGGTGTACTAACCAGCATAGTGATGCCGAATTGACGCAAACCTGCCAGCATTTCCCAAAATTCCTGCCTGCTTACCGGGTCTACCCCTGTTCCAGGCTCATCCAGTAATAACACTTCCGGACGGTGAATCAGGGCACAGCAGAGTGCCAGTTTTTGTTTCATGCCGCCGGAAAGCGCACCTGCCCTGCGGTCTTTAAACGGTGCTATCTGGGAATAAATCGGCGCTATCAGTTCATAGTTTTCCCGGATGCTGGAACCAAATACTGCAGCGAAAAACTCCAGGTTTTCCTCTACTGTCAAATCCTGATACAGGGAGAATTTGCCTGGCATATACCCCAGGATTTGACGGATTTTTTTGTAATCTTTTACACCATCAAGCCCACAGATGCGCGTATGGCCCTGATCCGGCAATAACAAGGTGGCCAGAATACGGAACAGAGTGGTTTTTCCGGCTCCATCCGGCCCAATCAGGCCAAAAATTTCGCCTTTTTCAACCTGAAAACTCTGGTTGTCCAACGCTTGCAGCTGACCATAAAATTTGGATAATTGTTGAACCTCAATAACGGGCATAGCAGATAAAGCTAAAAGTTTACTTCAGCAGGCATGCCAATTTTGAGCAGGCCTTCCGGATTGGGTACCTCAATTTTTACGGCATATACGAGGTTGACGCGCTCTTCTTTGGTTTGTACCACTTTAGGGGTGAATTCTGCCTTGGGAGAAATCCAGCGCACCTTTCCGGTGGTTTCTTTGGTGCCGCCTTCAGGCGCGTCTACTCTGATTTTAACTTCCTGGCCGGTTTTAACCTGACTCAACTGATTGCCGGCCACGTAGGCTCGCAGGGTAAGCGTTTGCATGTCGGCAATTTTGTACAAAGGTTTGCCAAAAGCCGTGACCTCGCCCGGATCTGCATATTTAACCAATACAGTACCCTTCATAGGGTTTGAAATCCTGCATTTGACCAATTGATCGTCTAATTGGGCAATTTGTTTTTGCAAGGGCAACACCTCTGCCAGAAGGCCACTTTTTTGTACTCCCAGGGATGCATCCGAAGCGGATCGCTGCTCGCCAACCACTTCCAGTTGCCTTTGAGCGGCATCTATTTGAGCCTGAATATCATCTAACTGTTTGGTAGTAGCTGCATCGCTTTTCAGCAAATTCTCTACGCGGCGTTTTTCCCGGTCCAGGGTTGCCAACTGTTGCCGGATAGCGGCAATTTGTTTTTCATACACTGCTAGTTGTGCGCCGATAGCCGGACTTTTGGCTGTAACGGCTTTGATACTGGCCATTAATTGCTCACGTTTGAGCGCTATTTGAACGGAGTCTATGGCGCCAACGAGTTGTCCGGAAGCCAGATCCTGACCTTCTTCCAGGGTAAGCGTCAGTATTTTGCCATTGGCCTCAGCGCTGATGATGCGCTCTTCAGCTTCGAAGTTTCCGTAGGCATCGGCTTTGGGTGCGGATTGCTGACAAGCCAAAACGAAGGTCAGCAGTATCAGAGATGCGTATTTCATGGTGTTGATTTTAACCGCCCATTTTAGCCAGGTGCATTTCCCGGGCTTGAATGGCCTGTATTTCGTGTGATTTACGTGTGAGTTGTGCCTGTGTAAGCAGGTTGAGTTGCGTGAGGTAATCGGTCATGGTCATGACGCCGTTTTTCACCTGAGCATCGGCGCGACGAATGATATCCCTTTGAAGGGCTATGATTTCATCGTCCTGCGCCAATTGTTTGTTCCATTTAAGCTCGTCTTCTTTGTCCTTGAGGCTGGTTGTACGGAGCCGTTGTTCAAAAAACTGGCGTTGAACATCCACATTCTTCATCTGGTAATCCAGGATGCGGGATTCCCGACGGTTGTTGCCCCAATCAAGGGGTGTCCAGGCGGCTCTGAGTCCAATGAGGACAAATGGTTCAAGTCCGGTTTCGAAGAAGTTGAAAGGATTAGGACTGCCCAGGCCACCCTGAGCAAAGGCTTCAAACCGGGGCAGGGTCCGAACGTGCAGCGCGGACTTGCCTACCTGCAATGATTTTTGCTGCAAATCAAAGAGTCGGTATTCCGGACGCACAGGCTCCTGGATGGGACTTGCGGATGTTTCTTTTTGCAGTACGAAATCCGGTTCCTGTTTGCCCATCCATTGCGCCAGCATTTTCAGCAAGGCAAGCTTATCGGCTGCAGTAACAGCCAGTTGTTGCTGGTTTTTTAAGATTTGAATCCTGATCTGATCGGCAGCGGTACGCAGGGCCACGCCTTCCTGAATAGCGGCTTCTGTTTGTTTGAGCCGGGCTTGCAGGTCGGCAATGGATGTTTGCAGGATTTCTTCACTCTCCTGAAGCAGCAAGGTTTTGAAAAACAAGTCGGTTACCCATTCACGTAAAGCAAAGGCATCGACATCCACCTGTGCTTCTGCTATACTTTTATCGAGTGATTTTTGTTCCCGTTGATACTTGTCGGCGCCGCCGTCCCAGATTTTCTGGGCAATGTCTGCACTGATCTTGTACTGATCCTGAGGCACGGCAGGGATTTCAGAGCCGGGGAATTTGAAAGGCAGTCCAAATACATCACTTTGCCAGCTGGCTTGCGCGCCCACCTGTACGCGGGGGAGCATATTGCTGCGAATATTGCGGTTTTGCAAGGCAAGTATGCTCTCTGCATGCAATTTCCTGGCTTGCAATGGACTGTTTTCTACGGCCATTTGCCGGCATTGCGCTACCGTGAGGGTATCGGTGGCATGAAGCTGGAACGCCGGCGCCAAGGCCGCCAGTATGAACCAAGCAATGGAATTTTTCATAGCAAACTATGGTGTAGGTTATTCAGGTGCTTTTACAGAGGTTTAAGTCCGGCCAACACAAAAGAGGTGACCTCCTGTTTGCGCTGGTCCAGCAGTTTTTTCATTTCTTCAGGTGAAAGTCCGAGTAGCATGCGCATGAGAGGTTTACCCAGAAATGGGAAAATACACAGAGAAATGATGTGAATAATCAGATGGCGTGGATCTACCGGGCGTATTCTTCCGGCGGCAACTTCTTCCTGCACCTGCCGGAAAAAAATCTCTGGTTGTGGCAATTGTTTAGGCATCACGTTTTCAAAGAAATGGTCCGGATGCTTATTGATTTCAGAAATGATGAACAGGGGGATGACCGTGTTTTTAGAGATCAAACCGATATAAAAATCAATGAATCGGGTAATTTTCTCTTCAAGCGGAAGCTCGCTTTCAATCACCTGCCTGACGGTGGGTAAGGCTTTGGCCATCACCGCTTTAACCACCGCCTCGTATAGCTTTTCCTTAGACCGGTAGTAGTAGTGAAGCAAGGCTTTGTTGATGCCGGCTTTATCGGCTATTTCCTGCATTTTGGCTCCATCCATACCTTTTTGGGTAAAGATTTCGTGCGCTGCATCGAATATCTTTTGTTCGGTGGAGTCCTGGTCTGGTGTCGTGTTTTCTTTTTTATCCATTAGGTTTAACCATTTGGTTAAATATGCGCAAAGGTGCAGTGCTTACGGATTCGCACCAAATTTTTAAGCAAAAAAATTATTTGGGAAGTGGCGCTGGGCTTTTGCGTGTAGTAACGGGGTGACTGCCAGTCACCCCGTCACTACACGCAAAAGCCCGGCATCCTGGAAAATCCAAAATGCCGGGCTTTTTTAAAATCCTACAGAAATCATTGCATCAAAGGCCCCAAATGACCAAAAATGACCATCTAAATGACTATAAATGACCCTCTAAATGACCAAAAATGACCATCTAAATGACTCAAAATGCCTCTTACGCCTTTTTCTTTCCATATTTCCGGAAATATTCCCGGTAAGTAATCATGCGTTGCTGTTCTTCATCCCAGAGTTTGTTGAACATGCATTTGAGGCTTTCGATGAAGGTGATTTTATTGGCCACCAGGTCCATAATCGGATTTTCGTGGTGGCAACGGGCCAGTTCGTAGTTAGGTACCAGCGGATTCAGGTGGTGAATATGGTGGTAGCCAATGTTGCCGGTCAGCCAGTGGAAGAGTTTAGGCAGTTTGTAGTAGGTGCTGCCCTGAACAGCAGACCGGATGTAATCCCACTTGTCTTTCCATTCTTTGTAAGCCGTTTCGTGCTGGTGTTGTACGTAGAAAAACCAGATGGCAATGATGGCAAAGAAGAGCAAAATAGGCAGGTGTACATACAGGAAAGCCTCATAACCCAGCAGCATAATCAGGCCTACGTGTACGCCAATCAACAAAAGGTTGTGCTTGAGAAGCGCTTTATGGGCATGCTCCCAGCCTTTCAAACGAATGAGTGGTAAGCGGTTCTGAACCAGGAGATACCAGGCAGGCCCGATGATGAACAATACCGGAAAGCTGCGAAAAAGTACATAGTGTAACTTTTTGCCCCAGGAAAGACTTTTAAATTCGTTTACCGTTAGAAGGTTAATGTCGCCAATATCACGATGTTCCCATAGCATACCATTATGGCCGTGGTGGAAATTGTGACTTTTAGCCCAGTAACGATAAGGCATAAAGCTTACCATACTGCATATCTCACCAATAATATCGTTGGCTTTTCTGGATTCGGTGAAGGATTGGTGCCCACAATCATGTTGAATAATGAAAATACGCACCAAAAAAAATGCATTCACAACTGCCAATGGCAATACCAGCCAGATGGAAACATCTACCAACAAATACATGGCAATCCAAATTGCCACGAATGGCAGAAATGAATTCAGCATCTGTATGGTAGCCTTTCTGGAATCAGGCAGTTGGTAGGCTTTAACGATAGCAGGGAGTTGTTGGAGGAGAGTTGAGTCGTACTTGTACTGTTCTTGTCCCATTGAAAACTGAAAATTACGCTTGCGAAATGAAAAAAAGGTCAAAAGAGGTTTGCGAGCGTTTTGAATCTTGCGCTGTAAATTTCCAACTTTTCTCCGATAGCTAGGTTGCCCGTCTGTCGAAATTTACACACCAATGATCTTGCGGAGCAATTCCTGGTCCACCGTACCACCTGCAAAATCATCGAAAGCACGTTCTGTGACCTTGATCATGTGGTTAGCAATGAATGGTGCACCTTCTTTGGCGCCTTGTTCAGAATCTTTGATACAGCACTCCCATTCCAATACTGCCCAGCCTTTATAACCGTATTGGGTGAGTTTGGAAAAAATGGATTTAAAATCCACCTGACCATCGCCCAGGGAACGGAATCGTCCCGGACGGTTTACCCAATCCTGGAATCCGCCATACACACCGCTTTTTCCGGTAGGATTGAATTCAGCGTCTTTTACGTGAAACATTTTGATGCGTTCATGGTAAAAATCAATGTATTGCAGATAATCCAACTGCTGGAGCACAAAGTGGGAGGGATCGTACAAAATATGGCATCTGGCGTGATTTCCGGTGGCTTCCAGGAAGCGTTCAAACGTAACGCCATCATGCAGGTCTTCACCCGGGTGGATTTCGTAACATACATCCACACCACAATCTTCAAATTCATCCAGGATAGGTTTCCAGCGCGCTGCCAATTCCTTAAAACCTGCCTCTACCAGTCCTTGCGGGCGTTGTGGCCAGGGGTAAACCGTATGCCAGATCAATGCGCCTGAAAAGGTAGCATGAGCATCCAAGCCAAGATTGCGACTAGCTTTGGCTGCGTTTTTCAGGGTTTGAATGGCCCATTCCGTGCGGCCTTTTGGATTGCCACGCAAATGCTCTGGCGCAAAAGCATCAAACATCAGGTCGTAAGCCGGGTGCACTGCAACCAGTTGTCCCTGCAAATGCGTAGACAATTCTGTAATTTTCACACCACACGCTTCCACGCGCCCGCGCAGATCATCGCAATAGGCTTTACTTTCAGCTGCTTTTTCCAGGTCTATCAGCCTGCTGTCCCAGGTTGGGATCTGCACCCCAACATAACCGTGGCCTGCAGCCCACCGGCAAATGCTTTCCAAAGAATTGTAAGGAGCGGAATCGCCCATGAACTGTGCAAGGAATATGGCTGGACCTTTCATGTGTGAGTGAGTGAGTGAATGAGTGAGTGAGTGAATGAGTGATGGCAAAAATGAAGCGATTTTTACTTTTGCAAAAACATTTCCAGAGAATGTCTGAAAAAGGAGGTCTTTTGCCAGAAAACAGGAACTACGCTGTTCCTCCGCTGGTTTATGCACTTGTATCGAATGCCATGCAGATTTATGGCATTGTGGTATTGGGCTGGCATTTTTTTCCCATACTATATTTATGGTGGTGGGAAGAGTTGATATTAAGCATATTTGGTTTTTGGGCCTTAAAACGTTTGCGGGCGTCTCTTTTGCGGGAATCAACAGAATTGGAAGTGAATGAAGGGGAGAAATCGGCCAAAACCCGCTTTTTTTTGCTGGCGGTTTATTTCGTATTTATCGTGGTGCTGGCAGGCTTTATGTTTGCACCAGATGGTACGGCTATCCAAAATGTGCTGACTATTTTCTTCCGAAACCAGGTCTTTAACCTGAATTTACTTTTCTTTGTGGCCTTGCAATCCTGGTTATTCTGGAGGGATTATTACCACAATCCGCATTATGAATCGGCTCCCCTCGAACAACTTCGCAGCACTTTTGATGCCCGGAGTGCTGTCATTCATGCCGGATTGCTAATAGGCGCTTTTTTATCTTATCTCTTACCCAAATTCAACCTGCAAACGGAACATGCCTTTATGTTCGGGTTTATGGCGGTTAAGATGCTGGTGGAGTTGTGGCAGAGGAAGAAGGTTTGAGGGGTTTGAGGGGTTTGAAGGGGTTGAGGGGTTTGAAGGGGAACAAGACACCAATAAAATTAAATTATTATGGAATGGATCATGATTTTCTGCTTTGTGGCCGGATATGTGGCTATAACGCTGGAACACAACATTAAAATCAACAAAGCTGCCAGTGCCCTTGTGGCTGGTGTATTGTGCTGGACGGTCTACATATTGGGCGGACACGATGCGGAAACGGTGAACCACCACCTGTCTGAGCATATTTCCGAAATCACCGGCATTGTGTTTTTCCTGCTCGGGGCCATGGTTATTGTGGAATTGATTGACGCACACGATGGTTTTGAAAACATCACGCAGCGTATCAAAACCACCGATAAACGCAAATTGCTCTGGTCTGTCGGGTTTATCACTTTTTTCCTTTCGGCAGTACTGGATAACCTGACTACCACCATTGTCATGATCAGCCTGTTGCGTAAATTGGTAGCTGACCGCGAAGACCGGATGAAATTTGCCGGTCTGGTCATTATCGCCGCTAATGCCGGAGGCGCCTGGTCGCCGTTGGGCGATGTAACTACCACTATGTTGTGGATTGGAGGTCAGATCACAGCCTTGAACATCGTAAAAATGCTGATTTTGCCTAGTTTGGTATGCCTTCTTGCGCCTCTGTGGCTGCTATCCAGAAGTATGAAGGGTAAAGTGCAGGCGCCTGCCAGGGTAGAAGGAGATGAGGTGGGAAATAGCACGCCATATGAACGCAACCTGGTGTTCGGCATTGGTGTAGGCGCATTGTTGTTTGTACCGATATTTAAAACCATCACGCATTTGCCGCCTTACATGGGCATATTGTTCGGATTGGGTGTAATGTGGATTCTTACGGAGATGATCCACAGCGGCAAAGATGAAATTGAAAAGGGCCATAAATCTGTCAATCATGCGCTGCGAAAAATTGATACCCCGAGTATTTTATTTTTCCTGGGCATTCTAGTGGCTATTTCTGCGCTGGAAAGTGTTGGCGTTCTTCGTGCAATGGCCAGCTGGCTTGACCAGACTATTGGAAATGTAACAATAGTGGGAGTACTGATTGGTTTTCTTTCCGCTGTTGTAGACAACGTGCCTTTGGTTGCTGCTGCCCAAGGTATGTATTCCATGGAGGTTTATCCCGCAGACAGTTTTTTCTGGGAACTTATTGCTTATTGCGCAGGTACCGGAGGAAGCGCATTGATCATAGGATCTGCGGCAGGAGTGGCGGCTATGGGTATGGAAAACATCAGTTTTACCTGGTATTTGCGTAAATTCACCCTACTGGCAAGTATTGGCTATCTGGCAGGAGTAGTGGTTTATGTGCTTCAACATCAGATTTTCGGGTAGACTTATTGCTTACGTACTCCGGTAAGTTCGGCCATCCATCTCACGGTTGCCCCTTGAAACAGAATGGATGTAATGACTACAATAAAGGCAATGTTGAACATTTTGTCGGCGTATGGCACTCCTGCTACAACGGGTATGAGGGCAAATACAATCGGGGTAGCGCCGCGGAGACCTACCCAGGCATAAAAATTCTTTTTTTGAGCGCTTATTCCCCGAAACAATGCCAGCGATACCCATACGCTTACTGGACGCGCCAGTAGCATTAAGCCAGCTGAAATCAATAAACCTTCCCAAAGTACTTCGGGCAATTGCCTCAAGTACACTTGCAAACCCAGCACCAGGAATAACCCGGTTTCCATCAGCCAGGCCATACTTTCAAAGAAATGAAGGTTGAGTTCCCGTTGCCCCCAGGGAGAATTTCCCAAAATGATTCCGGTAACGTACACAGCCAGAAAGGCACTTCCTCCTAACAAGCTGTTCACTGCGTATAAGATTACCACCCAGGCCAGTAGCACGATGGGGAATTGACCTTTTTTCAATGGGATTCGTTTTAAAAACAGGTGAATAAACTTGCCTGCCAATAGTCCTGTACCCAAACCCACCACCATAGATTGCAGAAAATGCCCTAAAATACCTGCCCATCCGTCTTGATCGCCACCTGGAATCAGAAGGGTGGTAAGGCTAATGGTCAGAAAAAATGCCATAGGATCGTTGGCGCCAGATTCCAGTTCCAGTACTTCACGTACCCCCGGCACCAGTTTTATCCGGATATTCTCCAAAATGGAAAAAACAGCCGCAGCATCTGTTGCAGAAACTAACGCACCCATCAATAATGCCGGAATCCAATCCCAGTGCAACCACCAATGGGCTAAAAAGCCAATGGACATCATGGTGAGCAATACACCCAGGCTGGCCAGTGAAATGCCTTGCCAAAGTACGGGTTGAACACTTTTCCATCGTGTTTCCAGGCCACCAGTAAAAATGATGATAGACAGGGCAATTTCACTGATATGCAGGGTAATGGAAGGGTAGTTGTAGTCAAAATCAAAGGGGCCGCCATTGCCGAAGGCCATCCCCAACGCCAGTGTTGCCAGCAAAGAAGGTACGCCAAACCTGGCTGCAAAGCGACTCACCCAAAGGGTGAGCAGAATAAACAGGGCGCCTCCCAGGAGGAAAAAATGGTAGTGATGGTTCATAGTGTTGGGAAAATGGGTGGGCTGTTGAGCAAATTTCTGAATAAAATCTGTGGAATGAATCATGCAGGTGACAGATTTACCAACTTTGCACCCCGAATCAGTCTAACCATAGTAACACCATATGCACTTGGAAGTTTCTTTAGAAAAAGCCAGAACACTGGATGCCCAGGATACCCTTCGCGGATTTCGTGATCAATTTATTTTTCCGCAACATCAGGGGGAAGATGTTTTGTATTTATGTGGCAACTCACTTGGATTGCAGCCCAAATCCGTTCGCTCAGCACTGCTTCAGGAACTTGATCAGTGGGCCGAACATGCCGTTGAAGGGCATTTCAGAGGGAATCTTCCCTGGATGTATTATCATAAATTCCTCAAAGAACAGTCGGCTCGACTTGTGGGCGCGCATCCACATGAGGTAGTGGTAATGAATACGCTTACGGTGAATCTACACCTGATGATGGCTTCATTTTACCAACCAACAGCTCAGCGGTACAAAATCATGATGGAGGCTGGCGCTTTCCCCAGCGATCAATATGCGATGGAAAGTCAGGTGCGCTGGCATGGTTTCGATCCGGAAACAACCATAGTGGAAATTGCCCCCAGGCCCGGAGAAGAAACCCTTCGCACTGAAGATATTTTGGCCAGCATTGAACAGCATGGAGATACACTGGCTCTGGTGATGTTTGGTGGTGTGAATTACTACACTGGTCAATTCTATGAATTGGAAAAAATAACCCTGGCCGGGCATGCCGTTGGCGCAATGGTAGGCTTTGACCTGGCGCATGCCGCCGGAAACCTGCCCTTGCGTTTGCATGATTGGGGCCCGGATTTTGCCGTATGGTGCAGCTATAAATATTTGAATTCCGGTCCGGGCGGACCATCAGGCGCCTTTGTGCATGAGCGACATGCCAATAGCCCGGATTTGCCCAGATTTGCCGGCTGGTGGGGACATGATGAAAAGGAGCGCTTTCAAATGCGCAAAGGGTTCAAACCTATGTACGGAGCCGATGGCTGGCAACTGAGTAATGCCCAAATATTGGCATTTGCAGCACACAAGGCCAGCCTTGATTTGTTCGACGCTGCCGGAATGGACAATTTGCGGGCAAAAAGTGTAAAAATGACCGCCTTTTTGGAGCAAATCCTGCTTCAGGCCAATGAGGGTAAAAACCTGTTCAAAATCATCACCCCTGCCGATCCGACCCAGAGAGGTTGCCAGCTTTCCCTACTCACCGACCAAAGAGGAAAGGCCGTGTTTGATTATTTATCAGATAATGGAATCATGGCTGATTGGCGCGAACCCAATGTGATTCGCTTTGCCCCGGTGCCAATGTACACTTCTTTTGAGGATGTGTGGAGGGTAGGGGAGCTCATCCAGGGGATAGACCACTAAGCCACAGAGGGCACTAAGGATTCATACCCTTAGTGCCCTCTGTGGCTTAGTGGTGAAAAAGTAATCCCCACTTTATTTCTTCAACTGCTTAAACAACTCCTCCAGCTCCAGCTCGTCGCCGGGAGTATAGCCATTGTGCTCAAAAACGATGTTGCCGTTTTGATCCAGCACGTAGGTATGCGGAACCGCCTGAATATTGGCAGCTGTTTGCAATTCTTTGGATTGGTCTACCAAAATGCGGTAATCCCAGCCTTTTTCTTTCACCATGGCAGGGATTTTAGCAGCAGAGCGTGCATCATCTACGCTGATGGCCACCAGCTCAACACCATATTTTTCCTGCCATTCTTCGTAGTAGTCTTTAATAGCGTCGAGTTCTTTTTTGCAGGGAGAGCACCAGGTAGCCCAGAAGCTGATAACGGTGATTTTGCCAGTTTTGCCCAGTTCCTGAACATTAATGCTTTGACCTTCGAGGGTTTTGATGTTAGCAGAAGGCAATGTTTTTTGTGCAAAAACAGAAACGGTGCACAAAATGGCTACAAATGCAATAAGCGTTTTCTTCATTGTTGTGGTGTGTGCGATACGTGAGTTACGAGATTGATGCGTTATTGACCACAAAAATACACGCCCGTCACGAGGCCACAAGCTACTTAACCCCTTGTTAACCGAAATTGTCCGGGAGAGACAGGAATGGAGGGAAGGGTTTGATGGGTTTGATGGGGTTTGATGGGTTTGATGGGGGAGGCACTGAGAGATGTAACCTTTATTTCTCTCAGTGCCTCTGTGTCTTAGTGGTATTCCTTTCAGGCCTACAATTTCAACAATTTGCCGGTAGCTGCCAGTTTGCCTCCGTTTCGGATTTCATACAGGTAAACACCAGGCGCCAGGTGAGAGGCATTGAATTCATAGGTGTTGCCCCGGAACTGACCTTGCTGGGATTGTTCTCCAAGTACTGAAATGAGTCGGAAACTGAGGTCTTGCTCCTGGTTTTCCAGTCCTTCTGCCAAAACAAGTACATGACCCTGCGTTGGGTTGGGCATTATCTGTACTTTTAAACGGGCATCAAACAGCGTTTGGGTGTTGGAAAGTTGCAGGAAGTCTTTTCCAATAGTATGCAACGTTTGGTTCGTGATAATTGGTTCGTTGAAGTCGAAATATATAGCAGCTGAATTCTTGATCGCTGACTCCAACGGGAGGTCTTGGTGCTGACTGATACGGAAGGTAACAAAACCGTGTGAAGCCGCTTCATTGGCGTTGCTGTCTGGCAGGTTGATGTTCAAAAACTTGAAAACTACCACGCCGTTGCCTTCCATGTCAAACAAGTATGGGTGACTGCTCACACCGCGACGAAGGGTGGTTGGGTCCAGGAATTGGGTAGGCAGGGTGTCGCGAATGACGACATTTACGGCTGGAGCTGTACCTGTATTCTGGAAACGGATCATATACTCCAGATCCACATTTTGTTGGATGTAATGTTTTTCACCCACACCACGCGGGAAACCCTGTTTGTCGTTGGGGTCGAAGGAATTCACGCTTTCGATGCAAAAAATGTCCAGCCAGGGATCTTCATCACCCAATTGGAACTGGTTGACAAATCCCAAACTCGGGTTACCACCGGTGCCGCATCCTTCTGCCCAGGCAATAGGTGTTCCAAATCCAGGAAATCCTGGAGATTGATCGGCCTCCATGCGATAGTAACTGCCGTCGGCCGGGAAAAAGACGTCCTGTGATGCTCCGGCATTCAACTGGAACTGACCGGGCGACTGCATCAAGAGAACATTGTCTTCTACTACGATATATTCCAGTGGAGCCGCCATATTGCCGGTTCCGGTGTTTTTCAGAGTGAAAATAACCTGATCAGTTTCACAAGCTGCTGATACTTCAATGCGTGAACCATCCCAGTTGGGGCCGGCCAGTGATTGGCAGGTGTCCGGGAAAGCGTGCGCCTCTGCACAATACGTAGTGCCTACCGGTTCATCGCAAGGCGTAAAGACGGTGATAGAAAAGTTGCCCCAGGAAAAGGGGGATACCGTGCCCAGATCGAAGGTGTACACATTGCCGTTAGCGGTATACGGAATGCTGGCGCCAATCACCTGAATAGGGTTGTCAATCGTTACCTGAATAGTGGCATCCGGAATAAACAAAGAGGTGTAGTTCCTGTAGCTTACCCAATATGTAGACTCAAAACAAGGGCGCAGGAAATTGGTATTGATACTTACGTCCAATACCGGGCAGGGTGGTGTTGTATCGCATTGCAGGGCATAACTCAGATACCCGTTGTAGTTGTTGCCAGGTGTTTGCACCTGCGTGTAGGTAGAGCAGCGACTAATGCAGTACTGCCCGAATCCGGCTGGCGGAACAAGTTGCACCATGGCGCCATTTTGCCAAACCAGATAGTTGGGGCCACCTGGCAGGTCAATCTGGTATTGGCCGTTGGCATCCGTAAAACCGGAATAGGTTTGCAGACCACCAAACAGGGAGTCTTCAACGGTGGCAATTACTTCCCAGTTGCTCAGGGTTTCTTCAAAGGCGTCCTGCTCGCAGTCGCCATCTGTATCAATAAAAATAGTACCGATGAGACTATCCGGCGAAATCGGCGCCTGTGCCATGTTTTTACCGGCCAGGCAAAGCAGCAACAAGGCAAAAAGGATTTTCTTCGTGTTCATGTTCAAATACTTGAGTTAGTTGATTGTTGTGTGTTGGGCCTGACGGATAAGGGTCCGGTTTGGGAATGATGCATCATCACGTTTTGCCAGGCATTTTTCTTTGACGATACAAAAGTTCACCAATAGGATGGAGAGGAAAAGTACAAATTTGTACTTTTGTCAAAAAGTAAAAGTGTTAAAAATTTTTATAAGTGACTGATAATAAATTATTTGAAGTTATTAAATCTCTAAATGCTGTCGAAAAAAGAGCCGTTACTTCGTTTGTAAAAAGTCCTTACCATAATCGGCGGGAAGATGTAATGGCTCTTTGGGAGGCCTGGCAAGCAGGTAAAGCTTCCAGTTTAACGGCAGAACTGCTGTACGCGCGGGTGTACGCGGGTGAGGCTTTTGACGACGCAAACTGGCGTCATTTGCAGTCAATGTTGCTGGGTTGTATCGAAGCTTGCCTGGCTCAACGATACTGGAAACAGCACCCTTTGTGGTCGGATTTACCCTTGGCGGCAGTATATCGGGAGAAGCAATTGCGTAAACCACTGGAACATACGCTCAGGAGAGCAGCAGAACAATTAGGTCAATTGCCACGCGACAGCCATTTTTATCACTTTCAGTATCAGTTGGAATGGGAACGGTATGTGGCTGCTCAGGTACAACAAGGACGATCGCAGGAAAACAATCTGGCAGCAGTAATCCGCTCTTTCGACATTTACGCTGTTGCTGGCAAACTTCGTTTGGCTTGTTTGATGGAATCGCACCGGGCCGTATTTCCGGTAGCGTTCGAGGATGCTTTTTTAACCGTGTTACTTCAGTTATTGGAAAAAAGTGAGCTGGTGGAGGTGCCCATTGTAGCCCTTTATTATCACTGTTACCAGTCGCTCACAGGTGGCGGGGAGAATAGTTTCCGGGCTTTTCGGGATGCGCTGGAAAAACAGGGGCGGGAGTTGCCGGAGGAGGAAAATCGCACTTTTACGCTCCTGGCCATCAATTTTTGCATTCGCCGACTCAATATGGGGGAGGTGCAGTATGTGCGCGAGGCATTTGATTTGTACCGGATTGGTCTGGACACCAGGGCTTTGCTGGAGCATGGTTTTTTGAGTCGCTTTGCTTTCAAAAACATCGTTGCCCTTGGGTTGCGGTTGAAAGAATTTGATTGGGTGATCCGTTTTATCCAGGATTTCGAGCCTTTTTTGGAAGAAAAATACCGCAATGCGCATCGCGATTTCAACATGGCTAAGGTGTATTTTACTTTAAAAAACTACAAGCTGGCCATGCCATTGCTGGCGCGTGTGGATGAAAATGATTTATTGCTCAACCTGGATAGCCGGGTAATGTTGCTCAAAATGTACTATGAAACAGATGCCACAGATGCGTTGGATGCCTTGTTAGCCAGTTTCAAAATACTCCTCTTGCGGAAAAAAAAGCTGATTGGATACCATTCTACCTATTACCTGAATACCCTGCGATATATCCAAAAACTGACCAGGCTGAATCAGAACGACAGGCAGGCCACACAGGCTTTCCGGGCGGAAATTGAAGCCAATAAGCTGGTCATTGAAAAAGAATGGCTGTTGGAGCAATTGCCCTGGAAGTAATTATGGTATACAGAGCTTTTTCAGAGCCGTGGTATCTCCATTAAACACGTTAAAATCCACACGCTCGTTAATTCCGTTTACATTGCCCCGATCGCTGTGTTGCCAAAAATGCCAGGGTTCCTCGTCTGGCATATCAAAATCCGATACATGATAATGCGCAATCCAGAACCTGTAGCCTTTAAAAGCCTCATTATCAGCAAAGTAATTTTTGTAAAAATCGCGGTTGGTGTACAATATGGGCTTCACCCCGTAATGTCTTTCGAGTAAAACCAGGCATTCTTTGGTGTATTTTTGAATCAATGATTTGGCCATGCCGCGGGTTTCCTCCACGTCAAGCACTGGCGGTAAATCGCCGGAACGCAATTTGACCGCTTTACTGAACTGAAGTGCCTGATCCTTGGCGCTGGCATTGGGTAAAAAGAAATGATATGCCCCCCGGATAAGACCAGCCTCCTTCGCGCCACGCCAATTGCGTTCAAATTCCGGATCTTTCATCCAGGTACCTTCAGTTGCTTTGATGAAAGCGAACCGAATGTTGATGTTGCCCACTTTCATCTTTTTTACCCTGTTCCAGTCTACCCGACTTTGCCAGCGACTCACATCAATGCCATGGACCTTGTAGCCGCCTGGAATACGAATGCCAAATTCCTTGTACTCCTTGTAATGGATAGGGTATTCCAGTAGAGAACGCAGTCGGTAACGCAATTCCGGGCTCACTGTCAGCAGAATGAGCGACACCACGATAAGGATAGTCCAGAATTTCCGGGCATCACCTTTGCTTCGGGCGTAATCGGGTGGAAGGATGCGGAAAAAGCGTAGCACAGAGCGTTTGCGGTAAGTTTTTGCCATTCGGTTAATAGGGGCGCAATAACAGGGCCAAAATTACTTACCCAGAAATACCGGTTTACGTTTTTCCAGGAAAGCAGCTACACCTTCTTTGTAATCATGGGTTTGGCCGGCCTGACTCTGAAGTTGATCTTCCAAGGCTGCCTGCGTAGCAAAATCGTTGGAAAAGGTGTGGTTCAGGGCCTGTTTTGTGAGCGCGAGCCCGCGTGTGGGCATTTGCGCGAGGGTTTCGGCCAGTTTCAGGCTGTCGGCGGCGAATGTTTCGTCGGGAAAAACTTTCCAGATCATGCCCATGGCGGCGGCTTCGGTGGCTGAAACCTTATCGGAAAGCATCATCAGTGCTGCGGCCCGTTGCATGCCAACCAGCCGCGGAAGGGTCCAGGTGCCACCAGAGTCGGGTATCAGACCAATTTTGGAAAAAGCCTGCGTAAAGGAGGCCGATTCGGTAGCTACCACAATATCGCAGGCAAGTGCAATGTTCGCGCCTGCGCCTGCGGCAACACCATTTACGGCCGCAACTACCGGTTTTTCCAGGTTTCGGATTTTTAAAACCATTGGGTTATATCCGGTACCGATAATTTCAGTCAGGCTCGGGCCATTCGGATCGGTTACTTCCTGGAGGTCTTCGCCGGCGCAGAAAGCTTTCCCGGTTCCAGTGATGTACACAGCACGGACGCCTTCATCCGCAGCACAACGATCCAGCGCTTCCAGGATTTCCATGCGCATGGCATGGTGCATGGAGTTGAATACCTGCGGGCGGTTGAAGGTGATACGTGCAACAGCGTTTTCTATGGAAAAAGTGATGTAATTCATGAGAATAGTTATTGATTTGTTGGTTTTCTGGATGGGATAAGGGGTAGGGAGAGGTTTCCCGCAGATTCGCACAGATGAAACGCAGATTTTCGCAGAGGGCGTTTGGTTGGGTATTCCAATAATTTAAACCAATCTTTCTTTAGATAGTATTAAAAATACCCAGCCGAGCGCCCTCTGCGAAAATCTGCGTTTCATCCCCGTAAATCTGCGGGAAAAACCTCGCAGATCAAACCTTCATCTCCCTGATCGCCTTCACCAATTTATCCAATTCATCGGTGGTGGTATAGACATTCGGTGTAACCCTCACGCCGCTAATTTTTTCCCACTCAATGGATACCGTATGAATTTTGTGTTTGGAAAATAACTGATCTGAAATCTCGCTGGGCTTTTTGCCTTCAAATCCAAAATTACCAATGGCACAGCTCCATTTTGGACTGGGATTGGTGTAGAATTTAATGCCCGGCACATCCTTAACCCTGCTCATCCAATAGTTTTTCAGGTAGTGCAGGCGTTCCTGTTTGCGTTTGGAACCAATCATATTATGCAGATCCAAAGAGTATCCAATGGCCATTTCAATCGGGAAACTCCGAGTGCCCAAACTTTCAAATTTGCGGATGTCGGAGCCGTTGGGCTCCCCATTGGATAGCAAAGGCCAGACATTGGGAATTTTCTCCTTTTTAATGTACATCATCCCACTTCCAAACGGACCGCACAGGAATTTATGTAAACTGGTTCCCCAGTAGTCACAATCCAAATCCGGGATGTTGTAGTCCAGCACAGCGAATGAGTGGGCGCCGTCTACCAGCACTTCGATGCCGCGTTTATGTGCTGCTTCAGCAATTTTACGCGCTGGTAATATCTGGCCATTCCAATTGATGATATGGGTAATGTGCACCAGCCGTGTTTTATCCGTAAACTTAGCCGAATATACCTGTGTCAGGTAATCCTCATCATCGGAAGGTAACTCCGGATCCACCCAAACGAGTTTTATTCCATCCCGTTTTTCCCTTTGTTTCCAGGCATTGATCATGTTTGGGTAGTCGTATTTTGATAATACTACCTCATCGCCGGCTTTAAGGTTAAGGCCAAAAATAACCGTATTTAAAGCCTCCGTAGCATTCCGGTTTATGGCAATTTCTTCCGGGCTGGCGCCTGCCAAAGTGGCCAGGTTTTCCCTTAGCGGCTCCCTGTCTTGATCCAGAATGCGCCACATATAATAAGAAGGCGCCTCGCTGCACATTCGGTTGTAGTAATCCAGGGCATCCATAGTGGCTCTGGGAGCCGGACACACCCCACCGTTGTTCAAATTAATCAGGGTAGGACTGGCAGCATAAGCTTGTCGTACCTGTCGCCAAAAATCCTCATCGCCGCTGCTGTCATCCAGTGCGGAAATTTTGGGTGCGTTAAAGGAAGGAAATGCTTCGGCCAGGTTCTGGTGTAGCGCAAAAGCGCCCAAGAAGGCAGCAGACTGGCGAATGAAAGAACGACGGTTAGACATGGGTAGGATGGTTGGTAATGAATAGTCTGGCACAAACATACATAAGAGCTATTTTGTAGGATAAATGTATTTGAAGTAGATTCGTGTGAAATATAATTAATTTTTTGGTTTAACCATTTGGTTAAAATCTTAAAAAATGTACACCTTTGTCCTGTCAAATTGCATTTTAGCAACTTGACATTGGTTGTTTAATAACGTATCAGCAAAAGCACTACACTTATGCGCACTGTTTTTTTTCTTGTTCAAAAAGAATTCCTGCAGGTCTTTCGCAACAAGATCATGTTGCCGTTACTGCTCGTTATGCCCGTGGTGCAAACACTTTTGCTGGCCTTTGCTGCCAATTATGAAGTAAAAAATCTGGCCTTAGCAGTAGTAGATCAGGATCATTCGCCTACCTCTCAGCGTCTGATCGCGAAAATGGGCGCTTCTGGCTATTTCAAGATCAATGCCTTGCCCACAGCCGCCATGGCCGATCACGAAATGGCCGATGACCGGGCAGACCTCATCCTGGAAATTCCCGTCAATTTTGAACGCGATCTGATTCGGGAGCAATCAGCCACGGTATCCTTGAATGCCAATGCCATCAATGCCACCAAGGCAGGTCTCGGCATGGGTTATGCACAAAATATCATCCGGGATTTTCAACAGGAAACCCTTAATCAAGGCGCTGCAAGCCTGGTGAATGTGACCTATAGCAACTGGTATAACCCCCGACTTGATTACAAAACTTTTATGGTACCTGGCATCCTGGGCACCATTGTTTCTCTGATCATTTGCTTTCTCACAGCGCTCAACATTGTGCGCGAGCGCGAGGTGGGCACCATAGAGCAGCTGAATGTAACACCGGTTAAAAAATGGCAGTTTATTTTGGGTAAGCTGCTGCCTTTCTGGCTGCTTTCCCTGATAATGCTCACCATCGGACTTACGGTGGGTAAACTGGTATTCAATATCCCCATGCTGGGTAGTCTTTGGCTGGTATTTGCTTACACCGCCTTTTTTACACCCTGTATGCTGGGACTGGGATTCCTGATTTCCAATTTTGCCGATTCCCAGCAACAGGCCATGTTTACCGCCTGGTTTTTCCTCATCATTTTTATCCTGATGAGTGGCTTGTTTACGCCTGCCAGCAGTATGCCTGACTGGGCCCAGTGGTTGAATAAACTCAACCCGGTGGCTTATTTCGTGGCATTTATGCGACTGGTGTTGCTTAAAGGCGCTGATTTCGCCGATATCAAAACCAATTTTTATTCGGTGCTGACGTATGCTTCAGTGGTCAATACACTGGCGGTAGTTACCTACAAAAAGCGGGTTTGATTAGAGCTGTTGTACCAGCACTTTCCCGGAATACGTTCGTTCCCGGCTGCTGCATTCAACCTGATACAACTGACTGTCCTGTGTTGAAAGTACCACTTGTATCAATTCAGCTGTATTCCCGGATTGTTCCCAAACCAATTGCCCCAACTGGTTATATACCCGGCAGTCCATCTCCTGTCCTGGGTGCGGATTTTGGATGAAAAATACACCAGTTGAAGGATTGGGGAACAACTTCAGGGGTTGGGGTAACGCAACATCCGGTGTAGTCTTAACCCGCAATCCAAGGGCAAAATCCCCTGCCGGCGTATAAGCTTCAGCAGCCATATCATTGTGGTCCAGCGTTACCCCACCGACCAGGCTGCCATTCGTTTTAGCCCTTAGTTGCAATTTGAAAAGGGTATCCTGCTTAGGAATTGCACTGCCATAAGACTGGTTCCAGCTGAACCGCAAGACCTGGGTTCCTGTCCGGTTTACATGTGTTTCGTTTAACAATTGCGGCTGTTCAAATATGGGATTTAACAACTCAAATTGAGCCGGATTTACACTTAAACCGAACTGAAATCCATCTGCTTGCGCCCATCCTCCCATTACAATCGGCACCTCCAGCACCTGGCCGGCATGCACTTGTTGATCTTCACAGGTCAAATACGACGTATCCCGAAGCTCTCTGGCTTCAGCCGGATTGGAACTGCCATTGACATCTCCAATTTTGATGCCGGTAAAATCTTGTCCAAACTGCTGTTGATGCAGAGCAGGCAGGTAGATTTGTTCCGGAACCGGGTTTGTAAATGGATTGAGGGAATCCGGAAAAACATAGCCACTGCGCACAAACCGCCAGGATTGGTTGTTGGGTAAGGAATCTGTAATACCCAAAATGAGTTTGCGCAACTGCAAAATATCAAAAGTTGTGATGGAGCCTGAAAGGTTGGCATCTGCCGCAAGCATCCGGAAAGGCGAATTCAGCGGCTCCAAACCCAGAATATGTTTGGAAATGAGTACCAAATCATAAGTCGTTACCCCATTCCGCCAGTTGGCATTGTTGAAAGGCTGGAGGGTGTAGTCCAAACTATCCGGTACGTCGTCGAAGCCAAAAACGCCATTGGTATCCGCGCTCGTTTCTGCATAAAAGCCATCGGCAAACAACATGACTGGCACGTTGCGTACAGGAATTCCACTTTCATTGCGCAGTTGTCCGCCAACCTGCCAAACCGGATCTGGAACATAAGCGGGCGTTACCTTGATGAACAGGGTTTGTTGCGCCTGGTTTCCGCAGGCATCCATGGCGCTGAAGGTAATCCAGTGCTCACCCACCGGATATGCGCCAGAAGCGTTCAAGGGATTGCTGGCAAAGGCACTGTTGTGTTGTAAAAGCTGAATAGCACTGCAATCCAGCGCTTCAACATCCGGCACATTCACCACAGCCTGTTGTGTAGCCGGGTCTGCCTGCATGGTGATGTCTGAAGGCAATACCAGTTGAGGTGCTGTCTGGTCCTGTACATCAATAAGTTGTGTATGCTCCCAAATACCTGCACTGCCGCCATTAGGATTGTAAACGCAATGGTCAATAACCTTCCAGTGCCTGAAAATGCGGTAACAGGAAGGCGCCGGAGCATTGAATACCTGATCGGTGTAATTGACAGAAAGTGGTGAACACATCTGGCCGCCAATAATCGGCTGACCGGTGGCCAGTGGCTCCAGATCTGTTGGCTGGGCACAGGACTGTAGCAATACATCCTGAGGGAAGGCTACCGTGGCGTCGTTCACAACTTCCACGCTGATCAGTTGACTGCAACTTTTGGTATTTCCGGCTGCATCGGTGGCTGTCCACC
The DNA here is from genome assembly GCA_017303475.1 of Chitinophagales bacterium. Classification (GTDB taxonomy): domain Bacteria; phylum Bacteroidota; class Bacteroidia; order Chitinophagales; family Saprospiraceae; genus M3007. The sequence continues at coordinate 166,451 of JAFLBO010000010.1, read as the reverse complement.
AACGGGTCAGGCTGCCAATGTTGCAGGCTTGAATGTTGCTAATGTCCTGATAGGTAATGCTTTGCAAAGCACAGTTGTCTGAGCCACTGGCTTGTCCGGTCAGCCCTGTATCGTTGTAATCCTGCAAGCAATTCAGGGTCAAATTGGGCGGACAAACCAGTGTTGGTTTCAGGAAATCGCGCACATTGACCTCTGTTTCGCAAAAGTTTTCCAGTCCTGAGGCATCCAGTACGCGCAAGGTCAGCAGCAGCGGACTGCCCTGATCCTGGCAATTGACCTGGATCTGCGGCTGGAATTCCACGCCATCCCTGCTTATGCTCAGGAATACCGGACTACAATTATCAAAACTGCCGGCATCGATGGTTGTAGCCTGAACCAAACCCAATCCGCTAGCGGAAAGCGCCACTTGCAAATCGGCAGAGCAAATGGCTTGTGGCGGCGTATTATCCAGTACGGTTACCATTGTGGTTGCAGTTGACTGATTGCCACAGGCATCTTCAGCGGTGTAGGTTATCAGATGCTGACCTTCAGGAATACCGTAAAACGGACCAAAACCACTACCAAATTCCCAACTCGGCGTAACGGTAACGGAAGAGCAATTATCTGTAGCTGTAGCGACCGGAATCAGGACCGTTCCACTGCACAAAAACCCATCGGTTCCTACTTCAAATGGAGCGGGTGCCAGCAGGGTTGGGGCCTGGGAGTCTTCCACCCGGATGATTTGTATCCTGTTGCTAAAGGTTCCGGAGCAAAAATCTATGGCGGTCCAGTTGCGCAGCACGGTGAATCCTCCCGGTGCGCAGTGCTGGATCAACTGATCAGAGAAGGTTACACCCATTTCGCATTCCGGAGAGGCATCAATGGGTACGCCATTGGCTGTTGGCTGGCCTGTCATTGCCAGATCCTCCGGGTCTTGTCCACACGCAAGCGCGGGCGAGGAAATGTTGTCGAGGTTGGATGGGTACGTGATGTCAGCCAGGGTAATATGTTTCAACCACACCCGTTGCAAACAAGTATTGCTGTTGCCATGATCGTCAGAAACGGTCCATTGGCGGTCAATGCGTTTCAAAACCGGCATCCCGTTTTGCATAGTTCCGCAAGGCAAGGAAGTTTCTATATCCACAAAGTTGGTATTCAACTGTGCGGAAGGCGTACAGTTATCAGTAGCCACCGGGTAGCCAAGGTTTGCCGGTGAAGCATCTTCATGGCAAAAAACGAACTTGTCGGTACACTGACTCAATACGGGTGGCAGTGCGTCAAAAACTTCCAGGGTACCATTGCAGGAGTTGCCGGAGGCGGTATGTTTCACCCGGGCGGTGACCGTTTGGCCGATTTGGTTGCAGGTGATGGGGTTGGGCAGCACCTGACCAAATTGATTGTAAAGCGTAACGGTGAGGTTGCCCGGGCAGGAGTTGCCGGCATTGGGTGAGATCATCAAAGGAGTGATAATCGCCTGGCCGGAGTTATCCAGCGAAACTTGCAATCCCTGACTGCACGACAAGGAGCATTGGGCATGCAGACAAGAGGCTGCAGCAACAAAGGCTAAAATAAAACTGCTGAGCCGGCGCAATTGCCGGCTGGTAATCGGATTTTGAGTCAAGGTCGGAAAGGATTAAATGATTAAACTGATACCTGGAAGTATCCAAAATCGGTGCCAGAAAGGGTTAAAGTCGGGAAATAGCACTTTCTGAAACGTTAAATTACCCTGAAGGGGTTACAAAACGCCTGCCCACCAATCCGTTTCCGGCAACGGAGCATGTATGGCTATTGGCTCCTGCCGAACCGGGTGTATGAGTTCCATGCTATGGCAATGCAACCCGATAGAAGCATCCGGTAGCGGATCCGGCGCGCCGTATTTCAGGTCGCCCAAAATAGGGCATCCAACGGCCGACAACTGGGCCCTGATCTGGTGGGGCCTCCCGGTAACAGGTTCCACCTCCAACAGGAACAGGCCGCCGATTTTCTTCAGGAATTTATACCGGGTGATGCTTTCTTTAGCGGCGCCTCCGGGTAAACGGAGCACTTCCACGATGTTCTTTTTTTCATCCTTCAGCAAAAAGTGTTTCAGTACTCCTTCCGGACGTTCAGGCGCTTTTAATACGAGGGCCAGATAGGATTTTTGCACTTTTTTATCCCGAAACATGGTCGTAAGACGCCCCATGGCTTTGTCTGTTCTGCCAAACAAAACGGCGCCACTCACCGGACGATCAATCCGGTGCGCCGGGTTTAGGTACACAGCCCCCGGTTTTTCATATTTCACTTTGAGGTATTGTTTGACCCAATCGGTCAGGGTTTCATCTCCTGTGCGGTCGCCCTGCACCAGCCATCCGGCGGGCTTGTTGATGGCCAGCAGGTGGTTGTCTTCAAAAACTATGGTAGGTGTATCGTGCATGTTTCAGATTAGTGTGCGTTGGTAACGGTCACGCGTTCAATGTTTATGCGTATCAGCTCAATATGCTTTTCGTGGGCCTGTTTTTCAAATTCGCTGATCATTTCCAGCACATCGTAATCGATAAACCGGCTGCCCGATCCATCAATGGTAAGTACAGAATAAGGCGGGATTTTATACAGGGTGTTTTGCAGGTTTACCTTGTTCAAAAAGGTCACCATGGAGTTTAATCGGATCACGTAATGTTCGGTGTCCAGGCTTCGGTGTTGCTCAATCTGGTATTCTGCGTTGAAGTTGTTGCGAATGATGAAATAGATGGAGATGAGCAGCCCGATGGCTACACCTTCCAGCAAATCGGTGGCCAAAACCACTACAACGGTGATGACAAAGGGCAAAAACTGATTCCATCCCAGGCTGAACATCTGTTTGTACAGCGATGGGCGGGTGAGGTTGTATCCCGTGAGCATCAGGATGGCAGCCAGCGAGGCCAACGGAATCATGCTCAGTACAAACGGTATGGAGGCCACTGCCAGCAGAAGCAAAACGCCGTGGGTTACAGAGGATAAACGGGTTCGTCCACCAGCGTTTACGTTAGCGGCTCCGCGCACAATTACGGCCGTCATGGGCAAAGCGCCCAACAGCCCGCACAGCATATTCCCCACCCCTTGTGCCAGCAATTCGCGGTTCACGGGTGTTTTGCGTTTCAGCGGATCCAGCTTGTCGATGGCTTCCACACAAAGAAGGGTTTCCAGACTGGCCAACAGACCAATCGTAAAAGCATCTTTAAAAATGCGGGTGTCGCTCCAGATCCTGCTGAAATCAGGGAAAGTCATTTGACCAAAGATATTGGCCGGAATTTGCACCATTTGGGTGCTTTTGAGCGCGTAATTGGGTTGAAGCACCGGATACAGCCAGTACAATCCGATGCCCAGCGCTACCACTAACAATGGCAGTGGCAGCCACCTGGCTTTGTGTTTGGCAAAGTCTGCCAGGAATACCAATATGCCCAGACTGCTCAGGGTGATGAACAGCACAGGAAGGGAAAAATGGTGGTAAAAGTTGGCAAGATTTCGGTAAAACTGGTTACTGCTGAACAATCCCACGAACCCATCCGTCCAGAAATCGGGCTGGTCGTAGCCGAGCGCCATGGGTAATTGTTTGGAAATCAGGATGATGCCAATGGCGGCCAGCATACCTTTAATCACAGCGGAGGGGAAATAATTGGCTACCGTACCTAATTTAAGCAGCCCAAGCAATACCTGAAAAACGCCAGCCAATAAAACCGACAGCAAAAAAGTGCGGTAGTCTCCCAGTCCGATGATGGAAGCGCCTACAACAGTGGTTAAACCAGCTGCCGGTCCTGAAACACCTAATGCGGACCCACTCACAAAGGATACCACCAAGCCGCCAATAATGCCGGATAATATGCCGGCAAAAGGAGGAGCGCCGGAAGCCAGGGCAATGCCTAAACACAGGGGAAGTGCAACCAGGAACACTGTAAGGCCGGCCGGAAGGTCGTGCCGAAGCCATACCAGATAATGATAATGCAGTTTTTTGGGCTGAAGGATGGAATTAGATTGCATGCGCGCTACAAATCAAGGCCAAACATTCGTGATTACGGTGTTTGGCTGCTGGTATTCACAAAGATATGCCATTTTTGCGGACTTTTTAATAGCCACGGGCCAACTCCTGCCCGTTTTTTTTGTTTCAAGCCGTATGTCGAATGATTCTTTGATTACGCTGGGTTTTTCCCCTTGCCCGAACGATACATTTATTTTTGAAGCCATGCTGCACGGTAGGGTAGACACCGAGGGACTGCGTTTTGAGCCGGTGATTGAGGATGTGGAAGCCCTCAACAGGCGAGCCTTTGCCGGCGAGTTGCTGGCCACCAAGCTGAGTTATCATGCCTATGCGCATCTGACCAATAAATATGTATTGCTGGATGCAGGCAGTGCTTTGGGCAATCAGTGCGGCCCCCTGTTAATTGCCAAAAGAGCCCTTTCTGAGGAGGAAGTAAACCAGGCCCGGATTGCCATTCCGGGCGCTATGACCACAGCCAATTTTCTGCTGAGTCTGGCCTATCCCCATGCGACCAATAAGTACGAAGTTGTTTTTTCGGAGGTAGAGCAAGCGGTTCTGCTGGGTGAGGCGGATGCCGGGCTCATTATCCATGAAAACCGCTTTACTTACGCACAGAAAGGGTTGGTTAAAATTATGGACCTCGGCGATCATTGGGAAAACACCACCGGGATGCCAATTCCATTGGGAGGTATTGTGGTGCGCAGGGATTTGCCTAAAGAGGTTCAGCAAAAAATCAACCGTGTTTTGCGGCGCAGTGTAGCCTATGCATTTGCCCATCCGGAAGAAGTGATGCCTTATGTGCGTGCCTACGCGCAGGAAATGGAAGATGCTGTTATGCAAGCCCATATTCAACTGTATGTCACTCCTTTCACGGAAAACCTCGGTGAACGCGGCCGGGCCGCAGTGGCCCATATGTTCCAGGTTGCCCAGGAAAAAGGGGTTTTGCAGGAGATAGACAAGGATATTTTTATTTGAGAATAACCAATATCCAATGTCCAATGTCCAATATCCAATATCCAATATCCAATGTCCAATGTCCAAGTGGTGCGCCTGCCGGGCGTCAGCACATTGGTTGGCAGTCTACGCCTGCCGGTTCAGGTAATTGGTCGGCAATTAGCCATTCAGGCGAAATCAACCCGGCAAATGTGCTGACGCCCGGCAGGCGCCTCCCCTCTTCAATCATGTACTCATGTAAGCGGAATCTTATTTCTCTTTTACAAGTTTGCCTGTGCCTAATTGAACTCCTTTCTCCCAAATTTGCCAAAAATAAACCCCATTTGGCAGGTCCCCCAGAATGATTTCACTATTTGCGATATTCAAGTGGTTTTTTCTAACCACTTGTCCCAATAGATTGACAATCACAAATTCAATATCTTCTTTACCAATATCATCGGAAAGGGTTACATTAAGTTTATTGAAAAATGGATTAGGATAAACATTAAGGTTGCCTGTTCGCCAGATGGGAGATTTATCAGAGACGGTTGCGCAATCACTTTGTCCCACACAACCGTTCATAGAATATTTTATCAGCCATGCCTCGTCATGCAGTTCAGGCTCAGCTTTGCGCACAAAACCTCCCGCCACGATACTGCCCGATGACAGGTGGCCAAGACAACGCAGCCAGTTATAATTAAACGTCAGATTCGGGCTGACATAATTAGTATCCAAGCGAAACCACCTCAACTCGCCATTTGGATTCGTATGCGCGGCTACTCCGCTGGTCACATATCCGGTTGTTTTGTGCTGGTAAGAGCCAACCATGTCCCAGCCGCCATCAACGGGGTTTTTGGCAAGACCAGACCACCGAGAATTGGGACAGGTCAGAACAACAGGTGTCTGATAATACTCCCATACAGTCTGTCCGTTGGCTGGGTTGATCTTTCGCAACTTGAGTTGAAGGGTGTCGCCCCATACGTTATTGAACTTTATTTTTACAGCAGCATACACAAATTGCCCGTCATCATCTAAGGCAAGTGGCCCAGCCCCTTCATTATCCGGGAGTAGGGCTTTCCAATCGTACAAGACATTGCCAAGCGAGTCTATTTCGACTATCCATGGTCCAGCCTGGCTCGTTTGCTGAGCGTCGCAACCAGTTCCAATCATGGAGCGCCCACCATTCAACCAAAATGAGTTCTCATTCTTCTTTACCAACTTATTTATTATTGAATTCCAATTTGGCTGAGCACTGTATTTCTTGTTCCATTTGATATTGCCTTCTTTGTCTAATTTACAGACAAATGAACTTACTGGGGTATTGCTCGAATTGCCATAACCCGCGACTAAATACCCATCGGATGCCTCCGCCAGCCCTTCTGCAAATATAACTGCCATATCGGGCCTGGTAATTTGTTTCATCCACTCAACCTGCAAATCATGGTCGAATTTTATCAACAACGCATTTAGCCCAAGGTTAGTGCCGGAGACTGCGGCGTAACCGCCATCCGAGGTTTTGATAAAGTCCGAGGTCTCTCCAGCGTCAATAATATTTCCATTCTCTTGCACAAAGTTGTAAGACTGCAGGTTTCCCATAGTGTCGAATTTGGAAATATGGGTAGCATAGTTGCCTTCCGGCGTAAAGGCGTTGCCCAAACAGACTATCGTATCGTTGTCCACAACAATGGCAGCAATAGACGACAATTTAGTGCCGGGCAACAAAAACGTGGTATCCAAACGGCTTTGGGCACAGGTAAAGAGGGGTATTGCTGAAAATAAAATTAAAATGTTTCTCATTTGACAAAAGCATAAATGGGCAGCACCGGAAGTACCGGTGCTGGCCAAGATGGTGGGATAAATTTTAGCGGATGACAGAAAGCGGGCGGACGAACGACTCGCCGGAATCAAAGCGAACCCAAACGTAATACAACCCTGCTCTCAACCCAGAAATGTCCAAATCGTAATTTTCGGACAAAGTGCTGAAATCTCGCTCAATGACAGTAGCCCCAATAGGGGAAACGACAACGACATGGGCATTGTACGCGGGAGCAGCCTTGACGAGATTTTTTTCAACCCGCATGACTACCACCTGGTTGGCAGGATTGGGTACAAGTTGAATCCCTTTTAAGGGCAAGGTACTTTGCCCAGCTTGGCGCTCTCCTGCCCCCCCACCAAACCCTTCGCTTGGTTCAGGTGGGTATATGATGCCGTAGATGGTCAAAATTTGTTTGGCCAAGCCGCGCACCCGTGCATGAGGGCTGTTTTCAGCGTACCCCTGGAACGTACTAAGCGTCGCATTTGAAAAATTATATTTGTCTCCCCCGGCCTGATAATGCTGTCTCACTATGTTTAATAGTGCCTGATATTGATTGAACTCCGCTAAAAGGTCGCCGCTCAACTGATATTTTGACTGTATCTGATTGAGTTTTGCCACAGCGGCCGACAATTCTGCTGTCCCTGTGTAACTGCGCACCAGTTCGAGATCGGTTTCGTAGGCATCCATGTTGCCCAGCCAATAACGGTAGTCCGACAGACCGCCGTTTTCGTTTGCCACGATGTCGGTGAGAATATCGAAGGTGTTGCCCTGTACAACCTCCTGCAAGGCGGTCATAGATAACATTTGAGCCTGTGCGTCAGGCCCTGTCGGATTGGACAGGTAAAGCGAGCGCAGGCTGTTGTATTGAGCTTTGGCAGGGGCTATAGCCTGTTTTTCTGCCGCCAATTGCTCTTCCGACTTACAGGGTGGGCGATCGCAAAGGATAGACTCGCAGTTATTGGCAGGTGTGTTGTTTTGTAGCACAATTTTGGGCGGCAGGGTAAAAGTAAGCGGCGTTTCCGGGATAACGCCATTGGGAAAGAAGTAGCGGATTCCTGCTGCTGCATTGTAACTAAAGTCGCTCTCAAATCCGTTAATGTGCGAAAATGTGTTTCCTGCGGAAATTGGAGTGCCAAAGGTTGGATCAGGTAACCCCTGCACCAACCTCAACCCCGGAGGAGGGGCTTGTGGCAAAAAAGTATTCAAGGCATTGAAATCGTAAGAAACATTGTTTTCATTGTCATTGCAAAGATAGTGCAGGCCCGTTGTCTGTAATGGCTCTGCGCCTTCTCCATAAGCCTGATTGCCAGTGCCCAGGTTTTTATAGGTGTTTCTGCGAATGACATTGTTGGCCTGACCGATGAAAAAGATGTCTGTGCCGAGCACGATACGGAAATCATGTATGTCTGCGGGCGCGTTGTCATCTAATTTGAACAAGTTTTCCTGCACAGTAATATTAGTATGCGTGAAATCCATGAACAACCCTGTTAGATTTCCTGCGGAAAATTGGGCATCGGTGTGGATGTCCCCAAGTTCAAATGTATTGCCGACGATGTAGCACCTGCTTCCCTGACTGCTTTGGATTCCCGTCCAGCACTCATCGAATTTGGCGTTGGTTACCGAATAGCGATGCGGAAGCCCCGGGTCAATGTCAGTTTTTGTCGCCCAAATTCCTTTGTACAGGTTCTTGAACAGACAATGATCTTGATTGGCACTTGGGCAAGGCAGAGAGATGCCTGTGCAATAATCGCCTACATTGAAACTGCTTTCCTTGGCAAGTATCCCAATACCATACTGTATGGAGAGCGGTAAGCTGCTAATTTCGTTGACAAAGTTGCAGCCCAAGAATCGGATTCCCCGTATGCCCACTAGGTCGGCAAAAGCAGAAAACGGCACCTGTTCATTAGAGGAGTACAATCCCGGGTCATATCCCGGATAGTCTGTGCTAGTTATAAACTCGCACTGGATAAAATAACTGGCGTTGGAGGCCACTGGCATGCTTGGGATTGGAAGGTGATTCTCGTAGGGATTGAACTGAACAGCCCGCTGGTTGTTCCTCAAAGTTGCAAGCGTGCATTGGACAATGCCGCCTCCATGCCCAAAACCAGCACCACCGGCTTTAATCCCCGTGACCGCATTCGACACAATCGAATTGGGATGAGCCTTGAATCGCCCTTGCAAACCACCAAATTGATTTGAGGTTGGTGTTCCCTGTACCTCAACGCCCTGCCACATCCGTCCATGACAGGCACTGGTCAGTGTGCCGAACAACTGCACGTTACCCCCAGGCTCTACGATTGCCTTGGCCGCATCGCAAAACTGCACGGTGATGCCCGGAGCAATGTTCAATATACCCCCATTTTTTATCCGCAGCTCGCTCTTTATGGTCACATATCCGCTCGGGACAGTTGTGAAGTCCCAGTTTGTTGGTTGAGTGATCTCCAAATTTGATTGCGCCCCCACCCCGGTACATCGCAAGTTCTCATCGGACCAAATAAAGGGCCTGAAGTTTTCAAGGCAATGGAACATCCACTCCCGCTGCCCCTGGGTAAACTTGTTTTGGCATGAGAATGCATAGCCCATGTAACTGCTCAAGTCTTCCGGCACACCATCGTTAAAGCAGTAATGGTCAATCAAAGCACAATTGCTTTGCCCAAAATCGTTGTGTTGTGGAGGTGTGTCGGGAATGAAATCTCCATTGGTAGCACCTTCAGACTCAGGATGGCAGCAATGCCACACAGAAGAGCCCGTTCCACTGTCACAAGGCGCAAACGTGTGCAATAAATTGAGCCAATGCCCAACTTCGTGTGCAAGCGTGTGTATTTGAGCAGGATTTGGGTAGATGAGTTCCTCCTTGATTACCACCCCATCTGTGTCGTCAAACGTTGCATTGGTTCCTGCTATAACGTCTGTTCTTTGGATAACGCCACCAACCACTTGAAACTTGGAAGGCTGTGCCGATACCACGCCCCATTTGAGCGGATCCCCCTCAATCAAGGGAAGAACCCAAACGTTCAAATATTTGGTGTTGTCCCAACGGGTGGCCGCTTTGACAACCGAAGGGTTTTGGCTCATTATGCCGGGATACCTTGTGATACCAGTTGTACATTCTCCTCTGGGTCCAATGCCTGCCAATTTGAACTCAATATCCCAATCAAGATTGGACGAATTGAAGTCTGTGTTCAGTTGGTCGAGTGCGGTTTGGACGTGAACATCCAGAAGCGACGACGAAGTTCCAATTAGGTGAAATACGATGGGGATTGTTTTTTGTCCGTTTTCCAGATTGGTGTTCCAAGATGGATCAAACTGTGAACTGGAGCCCCCGATGGCAGGGGCATCAGGCAAAGGACAAACTATGTACCCCTGCGCGGATGTTTGTGAAACAGCCAATGCTAATGCCCAAAGCATGAGCTTCAAACTTAGGTTATTCATAAATAAATCGGTTTGGTGCCGGTCTTACGCCTTCCCGGCTCTTGGCTTGTATTTTTATTCCATGTATTATCTGTTCTTCTACTTTTTCCGCCATCTACAGATTATTGGTAATGAACGATTAAGTAAAAAGTTTGGGAAGTGACCTAGTCGTCCGTTGTGGGTAAGTTGCTTTTAGTTCATACCTTTTGATAAAAATCCCTTCCTAACACCTTTGAAAGATTTCCTAACTACAACTCACCCTTCAATCAAGTCTTTCAAATACAATCTCAAGTAAAACATACATCACCCTTGGCGGAATATCACCAAGTCCGGAGTCAATAAAAAATAACCATCATGAAAATACCAGGCAGGCTAAAGTAAATGCCCAAATCAGTTTTAGGGTAAACAACCATGTGAAAAGTGTTTTTGAAAAATGGATGCGGATTAAAACTTTTCAAAAGTATTATGTTACGGGGATGTTTCCAACCTTGGAATGATAAAAATTCGTCAAATTGAATTTTTTCGTTAAAAGTTACGGCTTTTTTGTTCTTCGAAGTTTGATTATTGGATATTAACAATCCGGGTTAAACCGAGGTTAAACACCGTTTTAACCAGCATTTTGCCCCTTTACTTTGTCCCAAAATAGCACCACCATGAAAAAAGTATTATGCACCATTGCTTTTGCCGGCTGCGCACTGCTGGCCAAAGCACAACTCTATGTGGAAGGCGTAAAACTCGAACCTTCCAACACGGGTCAGTACCTTGAAATCGATCCCTTGTACCGTGAAGACGGCCGTTGCGCCTTTCAGGTAGATTACGGTCAATCCAACCCAAAAGAAGACTATGTTACGGATCCGTACGGCAAACGTTTTGATTTCAGGAGCCTGGTAGACGGCTTGAACTTCTTTTACGAAGAAGGCTGGCAGGTTGATCAGGTAAGTGTGCTGGACCGGGGCAGGCGGTATTTGCTGAAGCGACGGTACTGATAATCCTGATCACTGATTGTACTGAGTATAAATTTACAGAAACCTCTTCGGCAAAGTCCTGAGCCGGGGAGGTTTCCTTATTTTTGCTCTTGTTCCATCCAAGTTTATATACCTTATTTATGGCCAAATCTTCTGCCCGCCAACTTTCAGACAGCGTTCAAATTGAAGTGGACGCTCAGTTTTTATACCGAAAAATCGCGGAAGCGGAATCTGATGCAGGAATCGCTCAGGTTTTTCTCCAGTTGTCGGATATTGAAGGCGGTCATGCCGACAAAATGATTGAGCGCCTGCACGCAGAAGGCAAACAGGTACAAAAGCCACAACCTTCCTGGCGCGCGCATACCCTCGATCGCATTGGCAGGTGGTTTGGGTACGATTATGTAATCGGGGTAATGATGGATACCGAAAAGAGCCTGGCTCAGGCACTGGTAAAACAAAAATCCAACCATCGGGTAGCCGTTCAGGGCGATGAAGGTAATCACGTAAAAATCCTGCAGGCACTCATCAGTAATCAGCACCGCGTTTCAGGCGAACAACTTTCCAGAATTGAAGGACGACATAAAACCGTGGGCGGCAATGCTTTGCGTGCAGCCGTGTTGGGCGCCAACGACGGTTTGGTATCCAATATGAGCCTGGTAATGGGCGTAGCCGGCGCTACCAGCGGACAAAGTGAGGTATTGCTGGCTGGTTCGGCGGGATTGCTGGCCGGAGCTTTGTCTATGGCATTGGGCGAGTGGATATCTGTAAAAAGCTCGCAGGAGTTGTACGAAAAACAAATGGCGCTGGAGATGGATGAGATTGAGAGTAATCCGGAAGGCGAACGCCAGGAAATTGCGCTGATATACATGGCCAAAGGTATTCCGGAAGATCAGGCGCATGCCATGGCCGCCGAGATCATGTCTGACCAGGATAAAGCGCACGAGTTGTTGATCAAAGAAGAGTTGGGCATAAACCCCGAAGAACTCAAAAGTTCGGCCTGGGAAGCCGCTATTACCTCCTTCATCCTGTTTGCCATAGGAGCCATCATTCCCCTGGCGCCGTTTTTCTGGAGTGGAGGAAATGCCGCTATTCTGATGAGTATCGGATTTAGCACGATAGGACTTTTCTTAATCGGCGCATCCATTACCTTGTTTACCGGCCGAAGCGTGTGGTTCTCAGGATTCCGGCAGGTGGTATTTGGTTTGCTGGCAGCGGCCATTACTTTTGGCATCGGTAAATGGATCGGAGTGTCCATTGCCGGGTAAAAACATATCGTTAAGCTTTTTAAAGCTTGCACAATTTAGATAGTACAGTACCTTTGTGGCATGAGAAAAGCTGCTGCGTCCTTTTTTCTGGCATTATACCTGCTGGCCAACACCGAAATGCACGAGTTGGTTAAGTTTGGTGTTTTTGTGCAGCATTTTGCGCAGCATAAGTCGGAAAATCCGGACATGGATTTAATGGAATTTGTCATTATCCACTACTTCAGTGGGAATGTGAAAGATGCTGATTACGCCCAGGATATGCAACTGCCTTTCAAAGCATTGGATTGTTCGAGCTCAGCGCCAACTTGCCTCATTCCGCAGCCTGTTCATTTTTATTTGACGCTGCCTGTTTCCAAAGAGACTTCAACACTCCCCATTTACGACCAGAGTAAACTGCCTTCATCCCACCTTGCAGATATCTGGCAGCCTCCCAAGGCCTGTTGATCATTCCTCCTTGCTCTTCCTGATGACATCCGTTTTCCGTATCCTTTGATGCGGCGAGTGGCTCTTGTTTTGACTCGGATGACATCCTTTTTTCTTTTCGCAAGTATCAGACTACCTGTTTGCCGGTCAGTAAATTGACCCAGGCTTACGGGCAAATCATATCAACATTATGCTGGATCAAATCATTCAGTTTTCCATAAAAAACAAGCTCATTATCGGGTTGTTTACCCTGAGCTTACTTGGTTATGGTGTGCTGGAAACCATGCGTTTACCCATAGACGCGGTTCCGGATATCACTAATAATCAGGTGCAGGTGATTACCACCGCACCCTCTCTGGGCGCCCCGGATGTGGAGCGACTCATTACCTTCCCCATTGAACAAGCCAACAGTAATATTCCCGGCCTGAAAGAAATCCGGAGCTTCAGCCGTTTCGGATTGTCGCTGGTAACCATCGTTTTTCATGATGGAATAGATATTTACTGGGCCCGACAGCAGATTAGCGAACGATTGCAACAGGTGCAGGGGCAGATTCCACAGGGCATAGGAACCCCATCGCTTGCGCCGGTGTCTACCGGATTAGGAGAGATTTACCAATATGTAGTTCGGGCTAAACCCGGTTATGAACAAAAATACAGTCTCCGGGAGCTTCGCACCATTCAGGACTGGATGGTACGTCGGCAATTGCTGGGTACTCCGGGCGTGGCAGATGTATCCACCTTAGGCGGCGAGCTGAAACAATACGAGGTATCCGTGTATCCCGACAAACTCAAATCTTTCGGGGTAACCATTAATGATGTATTTGACGCGCTGGAAGCCAATAACCAAAATACCGGCGGCGCATACATTGAAAAAGGTCCAACGGTGCTCTACATCCGCAGCGAAGGATTGGTGGGTAGCCCGGCCGATATTGAAAAAATAGTGGTCAAAACAACCAGTCAGGGCATGCCCGTGCTGGTACGTGATCTGGCCAGGGTAGGGGAGGGCGCTGCCACCCGCTACGGTGCGGTATGTTTCAATGATAAAGGCGAGGTGGCCGGCGCCGTGGTGATGATGTTGAAGGGTGAAAACTCTTCGACGGTGATCAAAAACGTGAAAAAGAAGGTAGAGGCCATCCAAAAAACCTTGCCGGAAGGCGTGATGATAGATCCCTTTCTGGACCGGACCAAAATGGTGAACAACGCCATTAGCACCGTGGAAGTGAACCTGATGGAAGGAGCTTTGATTGTAGTGCTGGTGCTGGTGTTTTTCCTGGCCAACTTTCGTGCCGGGCTAATTGTAGCCTCGGTGATTCCACTTTCCATGTTGTTTGCCATCATCCTGATGAATATGTTTGGGGTGGGTGGCAATTTGATGAGCCTGGGCGCTATTGATTTTGGATTGATTGTAGATGGCGCGGTTATCGTGGTGGAGGCTATAATGCACCAGCTAACCCACAGCAAGCATTTCAAAGAGGTAAACCGACTCAGTCAGGAACAAATGAACGAGGAAGTACACCATGCCTCTTCCCGGATAATGAATGCCGCGGTGTTTGGACAAATCATCATTTTGATTGTGTATTTGCCCATTTTTTCTTTGGAAGGCATTGAGGGTAAAATGTTTAAACCCATGGCACAAACGGTATCCTTTGCCATTTTGGGCGCTTTTATCCTTTCGCTGACTTATGTGCCCATGATGAGCTCGTTGTTTATCAGCAAAAAAATATCCCATAAAAAGTACCTCAGCGACCGGATGATGGAACGTCTGGAACGTTGGTATCAGCATTTGCTGGAAAAAGTACTCAACCTGCCTAAAACCATTATTGCAGGTTCGGTGGCACTGCTGGCTATTTCCGTGTGGATCATGAGTACGCTGGGAGGTGAGTTTATTCCGGAATTGGAAGAAGGCGATTTTGCAGTAGATACCCGCGTGCTTACCGGCAGTAACCTCAATACCACCATTGAGGCCACTCAAAAAACAGCCGCCGCCTTGCTGCACAACTTCCCGGAGGTAGAAAAAGTGGTGACTAAAATTGGTTCCGGAGAAATTCCTACCGACCCGATGCCCATTGAGGCCAGCGATATGATGGTGATCCTGAAAGACAAAAAAGAGTGGACCTCAGCCAAGAGTTTTGATGAACTGGCGGAGAAAATGAGTGAAAAAATCCAGGCCATTCCAGGCGTAACGGCCGGTTTTCAGTTTCCGGTGCAAATGCGTTTCAATGAATTAATGACCGGCGCCAGGCAGGATGTTGTTTGTAAGATATTCGGGGAAGACCTGGACACCCTGGCTAAATATGCCGAGAAACTGGGCGAAATCAGCCATGGGGTAGAAGGCGCCACAGAATTGTATGTAGAACAGGTGAACGGCATGCCTCAGATTGTGGTCAATTACAAACGCGAAGCCATGGCCAAGTACGGCTTGAGTATTTCGGAGTTGAACCGCACACTGAATGCTGCTTTTGCCGGTGCGGCTGCCGGTCAGGTATTTGAGGGAGAAAAGCGATTTGATCTGGTGGTACGGGTGGCCGGAGAGGCGCGTAAAACCCTGGCAGATGTACATAATCTACTGGTAGCCACCCCAACAGGTATTCAAATTCCGCTGAATCAGGTGGCTGATGTTCAGGAAATTGAGGGCCCCAACCAAATTCAACGGGAAGATGCCAAACGACGCATTGTGGTAGGCTTCAATGTGCGCGGGCGCGATGTGCAGAGCATTGTACACGAATTGCAAACCAAAGTGGAGCAACAAATCAAGTTGCCGCCAGGCTATTACATCACTTATGGAGGCGCATTTGAAAACCTGCAAGCGGCCAAAGACCGGCTTAGCATTGCCGTTCCGGTGGCGCTGGTACTCATTTTCCTGATGTTGTATTTTGCTTTTGGCTCCGTTAAGCAAGGGTTGCTGATTTATTCCGCCATTCCACTTTCGGCCATAGGCGGCATTGTAGCATTGTGGCTGCGTGATTTGCCGTTCAGTATTTCTGCAGGCGTTGGATTCATTGCGCTCTTTGGCGTGGCAGTGTTAAATGGTATCGTGCTGATCTCGGAGTTCAATCGGTTGCAAAAAGAAGGATGGCACGATACACGGAAAGTAATTCTGATGGGAACCAAAATTCGTTTGCGCTCCATTCTGATGACTGCTCTGGCCCCTTCTCTTGGCTTCATACCCATGGCTGTAAGTATGGGCGCCGGCGCTGAGGTACAACGACCACTGGCCACCGTGGTGATTGGCGGCATTGTTTCTGCCACCCTGCTTACCTTGTTTGTATTGCCGGTTTTATACATGCTTTTCGAAAAAAATATCCCTAAACACCCGCATAAACATGGTGTAGCGGCAGTCATAGCCTTGCTGCTTGCGGCTCAGGCTGTGCAGGCACAAAAACCCATCAGTCTGGAGGAATCCATCCAATGGTTGAATAACCGGAATCCGGGTTTGGAGGCTGCCCGACTCAATGAGCAATACCACGCCCGTATGAAGGATACCTGGCGCGAGCTGGATAAAACCAACATCAGTACAGAACTTGGCCAATTCAACAGCCGGGCTTTCGATAACAAGCTGGGTGTTTCACAAAATATCCCCTTTCCCAAGGTGCACAAAACCCAAAAACGGCTATTGTCTGAACAGTTTCTGGCTGCACAATCTCAAACCGGGATGACGGAAAAGGAGCTGAAACTCGAGTTGAGTCGCCGTTTTTACCTGTATATTTCGCTTACAGAAAAAGAAAAGCTCTTGCAGCGGGCTGATAGTGTATACCGGATTTTTGAAGAAAAGGCTGCGGCGCGTTTTCAGCGTGGCGAATCCAATATGCTGGAAAAAACAACAGCCCAACTGCAGCGGGAGCAAATTGGCAATCAGTTGACATTATTGCGCAGGGATCAGGCAGCCGCGCTGGAACAGTTTAACCGCCTGTTGGGAGCTGAGGAAATCCGAATTCCACAATCCTCGGTGGTAGAACTTCCCTGGACAGATGTGTTGGACACAACAGGAGTGGCAACCCATCCGCGAATGCAGTATCAGATGCATCAGGTAAATGCGGCCCGTTATCAGGTGGAGGTAGAGAAGGCCGCACTTTTACCGGAAATCACCCTTGGTGTAAGCAATCAGAGTATTATTGGTTATCAGCGCGTTGGGGATGAAGACCGGTATTTCAATGGTTCTAAACGGTTTACCTACCTGGGGGCCGGGCTTGCGGTGCCATTGTTTGCCCGTGCGCAACGTGCGCGCATAGCAGCATCCGAGTTGCAGGTGCAACAACAGCAAAAATCGCTGGATTGGTTACAGCAACAAATGAGTGCTGAACAAATAGCTGCCCGCGACGAAGCCGCTAAATACCGGGAAAGCCTGCAATACTTTCAAAAGCAGGCGTTGCCTAATGCAGCATTGCTGGTAGCCACTGCCAACCGTCAGTATCAGGCAGGTGAAATCAATTACCTGGAATGGGTCATGCTCGTTAATCAAAGTTTTGATATTCAGGGTCAATACCTGGAACAACAGCTGGCATACAATGAAGCTATGTTGTTGCTCCAATCATTTTCTAATCAATAAAGACAACAATCAATGAAACCATATAGCATTGTAGCGCTGGCATTTTTGCTGGCTTCCTGTGGATCCAACCCGGAAACACCCGCAGCGGCGGATACCGCAGAAACAAGTTTGTCCACAGAGGTATCACTGGATCCTCAGCAACTAAAGAATGCCGGTATAGTGTTGGGCAAACCGGAACAAAAACCTTTGTCGGCCATATTAAAACTCAATGGCGATATTGATGTGCCTCCCCAGAATATGATCAGTATCAGCTTCCCGTTGGGTGGATACCTTAAGTCGACCAAACTCCTGCCCGGAATGGCTGTGAGAAAAGGCGAGGTGCTGGCCATTATGGAAGATGCACAGTTTATACAGATTCAGCAGGATTATCTGATGGCACGGGCTAACGTTGCACTGGCAGAAAGCGAATACCAACGCCAGCAATTGCTGAATTCAGATAAAGCCAGCAGCGACAAGATTTTCCAGCAGGCTAAAAATAACTGGGAGGTGCAGAAAATCACCCTCAGGGCGCTGGAAGAGAAATTGCGGCTGATCGGACTTGATCCGGCTGGTTTAACAGAGGCAAATTTATCAAGAACTGTGAGCGTACGTTCTCCCATCAACGGGTACGTGTCTAAAGTGCACGTGAACATTGGAAAATACACCGCGCCCACAGATGTTTTGTTTGAGCTGGTGAACCCGGAAGACATTCACCTGAACCTGAAGGTGTTTGAAAAAGACGTGGCCAACCTGGCTGTTGGACAAAAAGTTGTGGCCTACACCGCTGATCAGCCCGACCAAAAATATCAGGCTGAGATCCTGCTTATCAGTAAAAATCTGGATGAAAACAGGGCTGCTGAAGTGCACTGCCATTTTAGCAAGTACGACCACACAAAGCTGTTTCCGGGTATGTTCATGAACGCTGAGGTGGCCGTAGTTACCGAAAAGGCACTGGTGGTGCCTGAAGGCGCTGTAGTGCGCTGGCAAAACGAGCACTTTGTTTTCCTGGACAAAGGAAATGGCCAGTTTGACATGACTCCGGTAGAATTGGGTATTGCAGAAAAAGGAGAGCAGCAAATTTTGCCCAAAACAGATATTTCAGGCAAAGATCTGGTGTTGCAGAATGCCTACACGCTGCTGATGAAGATGAAGAATAGCGCGGAGTAGGGAGGTGTTATAGGTCATTTAGGGTCATTTAGGGTCATTTGAGGTCATTTAATCAACGTGGGTTGTCATTCTTGGGAGCTACACAAGCCAGACTATTCAGGTGCATTTGGCCAGAGCATTTCGGGAACCGGGCTTGTGTAGGTCCTTCGCTTCGCTCTGGATGACAACCCACGTTGATTAAATGTCCTCAAATGACCCCAAATGACCCCAAATGACCTCAAATGACCCCAAATGACCTCAAATGACCCCCAATGACCTCAAATGACCCCCCAAATGACCTCAAATGACCCCAAATGACCTCAAATGACCCCAAATGACCCCAAATGACCTCAAATGACCCCCAATGACCTCAAATGACCCCAAATGACCTCAAATGACCCCAAATGACCCCCAATGTCCCATCTTCACCGCTTTTTCTCATGCCATTTGGCTTGAATGAGCTGATGCGCTTCTGGTATGTGGTCCTTTACTTCCTGTAGAAACTCTCTGATCTGATGTAGTTTTTCAGAGTTTTGGGGTAATGAGAGCATGTAATCACAGATTCGGTTGGACAGCGGGTGTAGACCCTGCCCAGATTCTTTGTAGGCAGCCATTTCATAATACCACGGAATAACTGGCAGGTAAGAGGCTTTTTTCTGATATTCCTTATCTTTTTGCAAGAGTCTGTATTGTTGAACCAGACTGGTCACGCGGCCGTACTTCCGTTGCTGGAACAAAGCGTCCAGGTAGGAGGTAAAGAAAAGGTGCCAGCGGTATTCGAAAATTTCCTTTTTGTAGGCTTTCAGAAAAGCATTGGCATATCCTTCAGCATTTTTGAACTGTTGATTATGGTTTAGGCATTTGATGTAGAAGGCTACAAAACCTATTTTACTGTGGAAATTTCTGGTGGTTTTAACGTCGGCATATGCTGATTTCATTACCTGAAGGGCTTCTTGATGTCTTTTGGCACGCATGAGCACAGACGCCAGGTTGTTCAGGTAATGCAGGTAATCAGAGTTTTTGCCCCGAACGGACAGGTAGCCGTAGTAGATTGCTTTTTCGTAGTCCTTACTTTTGGAATGAAAAAGCAGACGCTGGCTGTAATAGTTGATGAGGAGCCTTTTGGAGTAATAGGTGCCATTAGTGAACAAGGCGTCCATGTATTCAAAATGCTGTAACA
The DNA here is from genome assembly GCA_017303475.1 of Chitinophagales bacterium. Taxonomy (GTDB): domain Bacteria; phylum Bacteroidota; class Bacteroidia; order Chitinophagales; family Saprospiraceae; genus M3007. The sequence continues at coordinate 146,817 of JAFLBO010000010.1, read as the reverse complement.
GTGGCGCCAGGCTTCCGTAGTTGAGGTGTACAAAAATGAGTCGGATGAGTGCCAGATACCTGTTCAATCCATCCAATCGGTCATCATGCAGCACTTCGGCCAACCATTTTTGCCATTGCATGGATTCACCGGAGCCGGTGGAGTATTGACCAACTATATCCAGTGTGGCTTCGTGTAGTTGTTCATAGGTGTTTTTAGAGCGTTCGTATGCCTGGCGGTTTTTGTGCAAAAAATCGTTGGCTTGCCGGTGCTCTTCATAGCGCAGCCGGATGAGTAAAAAATGACGGAAAGTTTGAACCAGCTCGTAAAACTTAATGAAAAAGAAATGCGTTGGGCCAATTTTCCGAATGGCCCGCAGTATACTTTTTTCTTCTTCGGGCTCAATGGAATCGGTCATGGTTTTTAGTTCCATGTCGTTCATCCATTCAAACTGAGCATCTACATCATTTTCCCTTAACCGATCAGAAATCCAGGTTTTAAGGTTGGAATATTTGCGTTTATCTATGCTTTGATCATAAGGCGCAACCTGATGAATCTGAATGCAATTTTGGTGTAAACGTTCCAAAATAGCCAGTTTGGCCGGATCTTCAAACTGTTGAATTTCCAGCAAATAGGCTGTTTCATGCGGCAGCAGTGTAGCCGCATATTCTGAAAACGAAAGGAGTTTAGCACGCATAACGAGCGAGGGAAGGGCAATTATACGGTTAAACCGCCATCCACGCTCAAAGTTGCTCCGTTAATAAATGCAGCTTCTTCAGATGCCAGAAAGGCATAAGCGCTGGCTATCTCTTCGGGTTTGCCCAGTCGTGGTATCGGACATTTATCCCTCATGCCCTGAAGTACGTTTTCCGGTATGGTGTCCATCATTTCTGTATGGATAAAACCAGGCGCCACGGCATTAGCGGTAATGCCTTTTCGACCGAATTCGCGCGCCCATACTTTGGTCATTCCAATGATACCGGCTTTGGTAGCCACATAATTGGATTGCCCGAAGTTGCCGTACAGGCCTACCACAGATGCGGCAGAAAGAATGCGTCCCCATGCCTGTGTTTCCATAAATGGATAAACTGCTTTGGTGCAATAAAAAACGCCGGTCAGATTTACATCTATCACCTGTTGCCATTGCTCCACGCTCATTTTTTTCAAGGAAGCATCACGGGTAATGCCAGCATTGTTCACTAAAATATGGACTGTACCAAAATCTATTGCAACCTGAGCTGCAGTAGCTTCTACTTCTTCCAGATTTGTGGTGTTTACCTTGTAAAACCGAAGCTGGTTTTCACTGAACTGAGTCCATGATGCCTGCAAGGTATCCATGCGATGTTGGTCAATGTCCCAAATAGCTACCTGAGCGCCTTCTTCAAGAAATTTCCAGGCAGTAGCTTTTCCAATGCCACTTGCCCCTCCTGTAATGATGGCTACTTTGTTTTCCAGTCTTTTCATATGCAAAATATTATTTGATTTCCAGGCTCAAAGGTAGGGTAAGCTTTTTCGCTGCAGCCTGGATAGAAAATTTTTGAAAATGAGGAGTCTAGGCCTTTTCTGTTTATTTTAATTTGTTTAAAATCAATTACTTGTATAAAATAATGCGCTAAAACGGTGCTTTAGTCCATACACTGAAAAAGTGCAGTCTTGTTTTCCGCTCAATTTGTCACTGTTCCTTTGAGTTCTGAAAACACGGGCTAATTCATGATAAAATTGGGTTGGCTGGCTGTTTGTCCAATAATGCTTTTAAAATGGCAAATCAGGAAATTGTATGGGTTACCGCTGCATCCCTGCTCATTTACATGGGCATCATCCTGTATTTTGTAGTGCAAGGGGCGCGACGTACCAAATCCATGGCAGATTATGCTGTGGGTAACATGCACTTTTCTCCCTGGTTTGTTGGACTCTCTCTGGCAGCAGCCAGCACCAGTGCTGCTACATTCATTATCAATCCAGGTTTTATTGCCCTCTATGGCTGGAGTGCTTTTTTGGCATTTGCCGTTTTCCTTCCTTTGGGAAAATACCTTTCTCTGATCCTGATGACCAAAAGGTTTCGGAAGCAAGGTGTGGCAGTTAAGGCTATCAGTATGGGGCAGTGGATCGGAAATAGGTATGAATCAAAAAGTTTTGCGCTGTTTTTCGCGGTACTTTCCCTGTTGCTGATCACTTTCATGGTGCTCATCTGCGTGGGCATGACCAAAGTTTTGTCGCAGGCGCTTCAACTGGATGAAATTCTGTCGCTGGCACTCATCATAGTGTTTGTTTTTGGTTACATGATGTTTGGCGGGGCAAATGCCATGGTGTATACCAATACCATTCAGGCATTTTTGAAATTGCTGGTGGCAGTTTTGTTGCTTGTTTCCGGGTATTCCTGGGTGTCGGATGGGGTACATGCTTTCTGGGACAAGGTTGCGGCCATTGATCCGGCACTGACAGCCTCTGTGAATCCGGGAAGTCCGCTGTTTCGCGATTATTTTGAGATTGTTTTTTGCCCGTTTGTGGTTGGAGTAGCCATTGTTTGTCAGCCGCATATTATCACCAAATCACTGCTTTTAAAGGACGAAAAAGACGTAAACAAATACCTGACAGCCGGAATTCTGGCCGAAATGGTTTTCTTTTCTGTGGTTTTTGTAGGGTTTTATGCCCGGTTGTCGATGCCTGATCTGGCAGGTGTAAAAATGGATGGCATCATTCCCGGCTACGTGGTTCGCGAGTTCAGCGTCTGGATGGCGCTGATCGTGATTCTGGGCTTGCTTTCATCCGGTCTGGCCACGCTGGAAGGATTGATACAATCCTTATCAACTACCTTGACTACCGACATCTTCAGTCGGTTCCTCTCCAAAGAAAGCGCAGAACCGACCCGGCAGCAGAACCTCATTTTTTTCAATAAAGTGGTGATTTCAGGTCTGGCCCTGATTACCTTCTTCCTGGCCAGAGATCAATTGTTGTTTCCGAAACTCAGCGTGGGCATTTTCGCTCAGCTAGGGGTTTATGCTTTTTTTTCAGCAGCCTTTGTGCCGGTTTTGTTCGGCATTTTTATCCCCCACACTCCCCGGGTTGCGGCGGTGGCAGCCTCCGTGGTGGCAGTGCTGGTACATTTCGGAAGTTATTTTGGCGGTATCACATCATATCTCCAGGGCAGTGTCAGAAATCCGGCAGTCTCCGCCACCTATGCCATACTCTCTTCTTTATTAGTGGGTACGGTTCTTCACTTATTACTCAGGAAAAACAACCTATGAAACGAATGATTCTGGCCCTGTGCGTACTCCTGGGTGGCCATGGCCTTATTGCACAAATTTCTATGATGGATATTTCTTATCCTGCTCATACACAACAGGTTACGCTAGCTTCCGGCTTGAGTATTGCCTATGTTTCCGAAGGCCCGGTTGATGCTCCCATGACTCTGGTGATGGTGCACGGATTGGGCAGTAATCTCAAGTGCTGGCAGAAAAACATAGCCGAACTAAGCGGAACCTACCGTTGTGTGGCGCTTGATTTGCCCGGTTATGGGAGGTCAGGGAAGGGTGATTATGCTTTTGATATCGCCTTTTTCGCAGCTGCGCTTCAGGAATTTATCCAGGCCCTAAAACTGGAGCGTGTGGTACTGGTGGGGCATTCCATGGGTGCGCAGATAGCCATGACAGCGGTTTTGCAATCACCTCAACTGGCTCAAAAACTCGTTCTGCTGGCTCCAGCCGGATTTGAAACATTTACAGAACAAGAGCGTGCATGGTTTCAGATGGTTTATACCGCAGCTGTGCTCAAAGCGACCACCCCTGAGCAGATTCGGAAAAACTTTGAACTCAATTTTTTCCACTTTCCCGCAGATGCTGAGTTCATGATCAAGGATAGATTGATTATGAGGGAAACTCCAGATTACGAAGCCTATTGTCAGATGATACCTCGCTGTGTGATGGGTATGCTGCATCAGCCGGTTTTTGATAAACTTTCACAGATTGAGATACCCGTTCTGGTGATTTATGGAGAGCAGGATGCCCTCATCCCTAACAGAATACTTCATAAAACTTTAACCACTGCCGAGGTAGCCCTGACGGGCACAGCTCGCTTGCCTGCAGGCCAATTAAAATGGGTATCCGCAACCGGGCATTTTGTGCAATGGGAAGGCGCGGAGCAGGTGAACCGATACCTGCTTGATTTTCTGAAATAACCTTTTGTTCCCTTTTGAAGACCTCCACTGACTTTTCACTTTTCACCTTAATTGTATTGAAGCAATGAAAAAACTGTTTACCCTTTTGCCTTGCATGTTCCTTGCTGTTTGGGCCTTCGCTCAAAAAGGCTCTGTTTCCGGTAAGGTTACCGACGCCGTTTCAGGTGAGGCGCTTTTCCGTGTAAGCGTGTTCCAGGAAGGGGCGCCTAACGGCACGTACACGGACGATGCAGGGACCTTTACCCTGGATGTTTCCGCAGGCAATGCTACCATCGTAATCTCCTATCTTGGTTACAAAACCGAAACACGCAAAGTTTCCGTTAGTGCCGGGCAAAACACGACACTCGACGTGGCGCTGTCTTCCTCAGCACTTCAGGGCGAAGAAGTGGTGATTTCCGCCTCCAGAAAGGCAGAAAAAGTTACCAATGCGCCTGCTACCATCTCTATCGTTAATGCCAAGGCGATCAGTCAACTGGCATCTTTTAACACCGCAGAATTACTTGGTCGGCAAAGGGGCGTGGATTACGTGCGTTCCGGAGTACTCGGCATTGGCATCAATGCACGTGGATTCAACAGTGCTTTTAACCCGAAAAATCTGCAGATAAACGACGGCCGACTGTCCTCACTCATTGCAACCGGCCTGCCTCTGGGCGCATTGAGTACCACCATCAAAGAAGATGTGGAACGCATTGAGGTAGTACTCGGCCCATCTTCTGCCCTGTATGGCCCGAATGCACACAATGGTTTGCTCAATACCATTACCAAAGACCCTCGCGTGTATGAAGGTACCACCGTTGCATTGGGCGCCGGCAACCAAAGTGTACTGACGGCCCGTTTGCGCCACGCGCAGAAGCTCAATGATAAATGGGCGTACAAAATTTCCGGCGAGTACACCCAGGGCGAGGAGTTTGACTTCACCGACACCGTTTACTCTGTGGCCAACGGGGTAGAATTTGCCAAATACCCGGAATACCTGCTCAACCGCGAGTTTAACCATGCAGCCGGAGAGGCCCAGGTATATTACAGTGTAAACAAAAAATCTGACATCATCGTAGGCTATGGTGCATCAAACAGCAACAATATTGGCAATACCAATGCTGGCCGGAACCAGATCCGCGACTGGAGGGTGAGTTGGGCACAAGCGAGATATGTTTCACCGCGCTTTTATGTGAATGTGTATAACACCTGGAGTGGTACTGACTCCACTTACGCGATGAACCGTAGAACACTTAACTATTGGTCATATAAAAATGCCAAGAATGTTGATGGAACCGCCAAGTTTACCGAATCTGAGGCTCGGGCAAAGTCTATTGGCACCTTCTGGTTGCCCAATGCAGCCGCACCCAATGGTGGTATTGATCTTGCGCGAGGAGCTCTTTTTCAGGATAACTCCCAACGTTTCAATGCAGAAGCGCAGTACAATAATGCTGCCGGCAAACTCTTCAATTATATCGTCGGCGTTCAGTATCAGAATGATATCGCCAACAGTAACCAAACTTATTTGATTGACAAGGGAGGGGACATCAAAATTGCCCAGGTTGGCGGTTACGCTCAGTTGGAACGCCGTTTTGGTAATTTGCGCGCCGTAGTAGCTGCCCGTGCGGATAACCACGACCTGTATGGCTTTAACTTCATTCCTAAAGCCGCATTGGTGTACAATGTAGGCGATAATGGCGCTGCCCGCATTACCTACGGTAAGGGTATTGCTGCTCCTACCATCCTTAATCTTTCTGCCAATATTTTTGGTGGATTGCTGCTCGGAAATGGTGAAGGTTTTACAGTTAAAGAAGTAGATGTTACCACTCAACAGGTGGTTAATACCTACGAAGTAGCTCCCCTGAAAGTTGAAGAAATCCAAACCGTGGAATTGGGTTACAAAGGCCTGATTGGCAAAAAGTTCTTCTTTGATGCCAATGCTTATTACAATGTGAGCCAGAACTTCCTGAGTCCTTCCATCAACATCGCTCCAGACCGTGAGTTTTTTGACCACGACAACAACCCGGCTACTCCAAATATTGCCAAAATTGTGGGTTATGCAACCCAGCGTGGACGGGAAAACATTTCCCAATTTACCACTACTACGCCTATCACTGTTGATCCCAATGCCGAGCAAGGCGCCAACACAGTGCTGACTTATGTGAACTTCGGTGATGTGAAAACCTATGGTTTCGACGCATCATTGTCTTATTCCTTTACCTCCAGCATCAGCGGTATGTTGAACTACTCCTATTTCGGGTTTGACCTGAATACCGACGATTTGGCTAATGATGGCAACAAAGACGGTAAAGTAAACGAGAGTGACCTGCCTATCAATACTCCGGAACATAAACTGGGTATTGGGGTGAATTACACAGGAAAACGCCTTTTTGCCAATGTGTTTGGTCGTTGGGTACAACAGTACGATTTCTTCTCAGGCATCAACGTTGCGGCTAAAACCAACACAGATTTGATTTACGGCGGCAATCAGGTAATTGAAAACAAACGTGTTGGAACCTCCTTCAACTACGGTCCGCTTGGGGGTTTCTTCAATGTTGATCTTGGCATTGGATATAAGTTTGGCAAGTATTTCACTGTGGCAGGCCAGGTGGTCAACCTTTTCGACTCAGAAGTACGCGAGTTTATTGCAAGCCCTGCTATTTCGCGCTTGTATTCTGTGGAGTTAAAAGTGGATTTACCGGCTTTTGGAAAGAAGTAACAAATACATAGAAAGCAAGGGCTTTTTGTGTGTCCACCCGAGTTTCATACGATAGACCGGCAGGGGAACATGCACGTACATGCAGGGACAGTTCCCCGTTCCCCTGCCATTTTTACAAGCTGATCAATCCATTATGCAGAATGCAGTCATATTATCGGTAGGGGCTTATGCTCCTGACCGGGTTCTGGAAAACCAATATTTCAACGAGTTGCTTGGAGAGGATGTAGATACCTGGCTACGCCAGAATGTGGAGATTTATCGCAGACGCTGGTGTGCTCCGCAGGAAAGCACCGCTGATCTGGCCGAAAAGGCGGCCCAACAGGCTCTGGAACGGGCCGGAATTCAGGCTGGGGATCTTGATTTGATCATTGTAGCAACAGACACGCCGGAATTTGTGTCTCCATCTACAGCTGCGGTGCTGCAATACAGGCTCGGCGCTGGCAAAGCTGGTACGTTCGATTTGAATACAGCTTGTGCGGGATTTGTAACCGGGTTGGATACGGCTTCCAAGTTTATTCAGGCTGACTCAAATTACCGTCATGTGTTGGTAGTGGGCGCTTATGCTATGTCTAAGCATCTGAACATGACTGATAAAAAAACGGTTACGCTTTTTGCCGATGGCGCTGGCGCTGTAGTGTTGCGTGCAGAGAAGGACTCCGCTGACAAGGGTTTTTTAGCTTCGCAATTGCTTACCCGTGGGGAATACAACGATTGGATGGGTATTTATGCCGGTGGCACCCACCAACCAGTTACACATGAAGTGCTTGATAGACATGAGCATCAGCTGCAGTTTGTACGCAGGTTCCCTAAAGAGCTAAATCCTGAAATCTGGTCGGGAATGGTCAGATATTTGTGCAACCAAACCGGGGTTAAACCAGCAGATGCTGCGCATTATTTTGTAACGCAAATCAATGTACACGCCATTCGTGAAACGCTTGACCTATTGGAAGTGCCCAGAGAGCGTGGTCATGCTATCATGCACGAATTCGGGTACACCGGCTCGGCCTGTATACCCATGGCATTTAATCAGGCTTGGGAACAAGGTCTGGTAAAGCCTGGAGATTTGATGTTTTTTATTGGGAGTGGTGGCGGACTGGCTTTTGCAGCAGCGGCATTTCGCATGTAATGAACTTACGCAGTGCAGCGTTGAGCTAAATGGTTAAAACACATGACACAGTTACCCACCACAGATTGGTGCGCTAAATGGGCCCTGTATTCGCCCGAAAAAATAGCCTTTAAAGAGTTTGAAACGGGCAGGACACTCACGTATGGCAGGCTAAATCAGGCAGCGAATAGCCTGGCCTGGTTATTCACCCGGCAATATGGATTGACCAAGGGCGATAGGATAGCGATCTTGTCTGATTATTCCCTGGAGTACATGGTCTTGTTTGCTATGGCACAAAAAACAGGCATTATCCTCGTTCCATTAAACTACAGGTTAACCTCTTCAGAACTGGACTTTATGCTGAAAAACGCGGCTCCCGGTATGGTAATTACTGAGCCTAAGTATCAGCATTTGTTGGATTCGGCCAGGACTTATTCACGGGTAAAACACCGAATTTCCACAGAGGAACTAACAGCCGGGTTAACCACAAAGGAGCTAACTGAGCCCTTTCCTCCTGCCATCATTAAAGATTCCGATCCGGTTTTCATCTTGTACACTTCCGGCACAACAGGTCATCCCAAGGGAGCACTATATACCCATAAGATGCAGTTTTGGAATAGTATTAATACGGCTATTTCTTTGATTGTCAATGCAGAAAGCAGAACGTTGCTTTTTGCTCCACCCTTCCATACCGGTGGTTGGAATGTGCTTACCACACCCTTTTTACACCACGGTGGTTATACCTGTATATTGAAAAAATTTGATCCGGCAACAGTACTTACTCTCTTGCAAACGGAACGCTGCACCCTCTTTTTTGGCGTGCCAACCATGCTAAAAATGTTGGCCGAAGAACCAGCATTTACCCAAGCCACATTCCCTGAATTGCACTACGTCATTGTAGGCGGTGAACCGCTGCCCTTGCCACTCATCGAAATATGGACCCAGAAAGGTGTTCCTGTCCGACAAGGTTACGGCCTTACTGAAGTTGGGCCTAATTTAACCTCCCTGCATCAAGACGATGCAGTGCGCAAACGTGGCAGTATTGGCAGACCCAATTTTTATGTAGAAACCTTTATTGCAGACGAGCAGGGCCAATTATGCCGGCCCGACCAGCCTGGCGAATTGTGGTTGCGTGGCCCAATGGTAACGCCGGGGTATTGGCGCAATAAATCAGAAACAACCAGGGCTTTTGCATCCGGGGGCTGGTTTAAAACAGGAGATCTGGTGAGGCAGGATGCTGAGGGTTATTTATATGTGGTTGATCGGATTAAAAACATGTTCATCAGTGGTGGCGAAAATGTATACCCTGTTGAACTTGAACGTATTTTACAAACACATCCAGTCATTTCAGAAGCTGCTGTTGTGGGAGTTCCAGACGATAAGTGGGGAGAGGTGGGCATCGCCTTTGTGGTGTGTAAGCCTGGGCATTCCATTTCGGAAGAGGATGTGATTCATTTTTGTAAACAACATCTTGCCAAGTATAAAGTACCCAAAAAGATTGTTTTTCTGGAGGCTTTACCCAAAAACGATACTGGTAAGATCAACCGTATCTCATTGAAGCAAAGGGCTTTAGCCACTTAATGTGTTTCTGAAAATGGCAGGGTAAAGGCAGGTTAGCGCTAAAACCGCATCAAATAATCCGTCAAATTATCCTCCGTATCCAGGCCAAGCCGCTTGCGAAGTCGGTATCTGCTGGATTCCACCCCGCGCAAAGAAATATTCATCAATGCTGCTATTTCCTTGCTCGACAAGTTGAGCCTAAGATAAGCGCAAAGTTTGTAATCGTTCGGACTCAGGTGCGCGTGAGCCTCGCTGAGTCGTTTCAGGAAATCGCTGTGCACCTGATCAAAATGATGGGAAAACTGCTCCCAATCGGCATCCGTACGGGCATCCTGCTCCAGCATTTTGATGATTTGATGGATTTCTTTTTCCAATTTGACACTACCCGCAGCTGATTGTTTCAGTTTTTCCAACTCCTCATGGATTGCGTTCAGGATTTCACTTTTTTGAACAATATGCAGAGTTGCAGAAGCAAGCTCCTGGTTCTTGTGTCGCACCTCTGCTTCCAGTTTTTCATTTTCAAGCCGGTTGATGGCTTCCTTGGAAACCTTTGTTTGCTCCTCATGTAGGTTGACAAGACCGCGTTTCTCCCGGGCAAATTTTTGTTGCTGCCGTTGGATAATACCAATAAATAAACCCACTGCTAACAGCAAATAGACCAGATATGCCCAGGGGCTGGCATACCAGGGTGGCGCAATATGAAACTGGAAGCTTTGCACGGCACTTTCCTTGCCGTGTTGGTTGCGCGCTTTAAAATGAAAGGTGTACTGACCGGGCGGCAGGTTGTGGAATACCATGTCTGTTTCAGCGGTCCAGTCAGACCATCCTTCAGCTGAACCTTCCAGGAAATGGGTGTATTGGATGAATTCCCCTCCGGGAACATCAGGTACCGCAAAAGAAAACATCAGGGTATTCTGGTTGGCGCTCAACTTGATGGGAGTGAAATGACCATCTGGCCCGCTATGTCCGCCATATAAAACGCTATCCGGGCCATTTTTCAACCTGATATCGTGTAAAACCAAGCGTAAAACAGTGTCCTGTCCGGAAAAGTACAGTGATGGGTTGAACTGAATAAACCCGTGATCTGAAGCTATAAAAACATTGTGCTCATCAACGGGAAGGATAAACGGGAAACCCACCGTTAGTTTATCATTTAGCTCCGGAATGGGTATTTTGGTCACTTTTTTGCCCAGTGTACTGTTCTGCACCCGCAACAACCCGGTTTCTGTATCTGTGGCATACCAAACATCCCCGTTTGGCGCTTCAAGCAGGTATCTGATATGCACATTGGGTCCAAAAACAGCGGTAAAATCAGGCTCAGGCACAAACTTGTTTGTTTCCGGTACGTAGGTGTAAATACCCGTTTGTCCGGTAAAAATTACCCCGCTGCCAACTTGATACAAATGATTGCCTTGTGCGGAAGGGAGTCCATGGCGGTTGTCAAAAAAATCCACCAACAAGGAATCTGACTCAGGTATGGCTTTTATCCTGAACACACCTCTGTAAGGATGGGCCATCCATAAAAAGTTGTTTTTATCCTTGGCCAGCAATCTACTGCTCTCTTTCAGACCTTTTAAGTACGAGCGGAATTTCCACCCGGAGGCCACCTGTTCAAAAAGTGCGATGCCATTGTAGTGTCCGGCCAGAGCAAGCCCCGGCGTGTGAATCACGTATTTCCAAATACCCTGAATATTGGCCAGTTTTTGTGCCGACTCACTTCGTACCTCAAAAGGTCCTTCATGGTGTCCCATCAAAAGGTGGCCATTGAGGTTGGTCAAGCTCCAAACCTGCCCTTCCGAATTCAACACCTTGTCAAAAGCCTTCCGAAGGGTGGGGGTATAGTAATGCGCCCAGCGGTTGGTGTATAAACCGGTGTTGGTACCGAAATAAATTTGATCGCCAAATACCTGAGCTGTATATCCTGTGCCTTGCAATTCTCCATCCGGGAAAACGGTAGAAAAAGGGGAAGATGCATCCACAAAATCGATCCCATTGTCCAGTCCAAGCCAGATACCACCCCTTTCCGGAATGAAAAGGCTGAGAATGGTATTATTCTGCAGGCCGTTTTTTTTGTTAATCAGCCTGAATATCCTGCGTTGTTTATCCAGAATAACCAATCCATTCAAGGAGGTTCCAAGTGCCAGGTTTCCGTCTTTTTGTTTGCCGGCACAGAAAATGATATTCTGTTTTAGAAATTCGTCGTCCTGGGTTTTCCAGGGTGTAAACTGGTGACCGGCAAACAGAAATATACCATTTTTGATAGTTGTTACCAGAATAGAATCGGGTCCGAGTGGTATGATGCCTGAAATGGTGCCGGCGGAAAACTGCCCCGGATTGTCCAGTTTTCGTAAATGGTCCTGTTCAAATACATACAGGCTTCGAGTGCCGTCCTGAATCATAAGTTGCCCCTTCCATTCTCCCATGAAATGCAAGTCTGTATCATTGGGAAATAAGGCAGTCAATTGTCCATTGAAGTAGCGAAAAGCCTGATGATCGGTCCGGAAAAACACGCCTTCAGGCCGAACGGCTATGTTCCAGATATCGCCCAGCTTCTGATCCATACCTTGCACAAGGTTTCGCAAAGAATGGAACTGCAGATTGCCCTGGGCATCCGGAGCGAAGTATCCAAACTCATCCTGGCCGCCTACGTATATTTTCCCGTCTTTCCCTGGCCTGACAGACCGCACGATGGTGCGGTTGGGCAATGGGTGCAAACGCCAGTGAATACCATCGAACTCCAGTAATCCCTCATTGTTGCCATACCACATGATGCCGCGATGGTCCTGGGCTATGTCCCAAACCTGCGTGCCGGCCTTGTATTGCTTCTTGCCGAAGTTTAAAACCGGAGGGTCTCCCAGATTGATGCTTTGCGAATAAATTATTTCCGGAAAGCAAAGTAGCCAAAATACCAACAATAAAAATGGAGTCTGTTGTCGCACTGGCAAATAATTCTGTCGGACAAATGTAGAAACTCGGTCGCAAAATGAATTTGAAAGTAGTTGTGCTGTAGGTAAAACCGGCAGGTGCAGTAGTAATGACGTACCGAAAAAGGGCCTTGCTGCATTCGTTTAAGCCACTTTTGCAGGCTGCTTTTTTACAGAATAGCAGTTCACGTAAACTATTCAAAACGGTCCAATGGGCCACTAAATCCTTTCTTGTATGAAGAAGTTATTACAAATGCCCTGGCTGATTGCCCTGGTATTGGTTGTGTCAGCAGTAGCATCCTGTAAAAAGGAAAAACTGGAAACCATCGCCGGCTTTTCCTTTCAGGTAGACGCCGCCGATTTCAAAAAAGTAGCGTTTACCAACGTTTCTCAAAACTACAATTCGCTCTCATGGGACTTCGGTGATGGAAGCACTTCTACCGATGTGAATCCTACACACACGTACGCGAACACAGGCGCCTACACGGTTAAACTTACAGCTACTGGTGAAGATGGCACAGACGTGGTATCTCAGGTGGTAACCATCACCGACCCAGATGCCGAGCTCACCAAGCTGGTTGGTGATGTGTCTAAAACCTGGAAACTGCTCCGTGTGGTGAATGCCAACCGCTGGCCGCTTGAAGTAGGTCCGATTGCTAAGGATCAGGTTTGGTGGGGTTTGGGCCGCGGCAACGATGACATCGCCAACCGTCCATGTACCATGAATGATGAATGGACTTTTGGTCGCGATAAATCCATGGTGTACAACTCCAATGGCGATTTTTGGGCAGAAGGCGGAGTATTTGAACCAAATAATATCTGTGCCGCTTCAACCCCTGCGAACATGACTGGTCCGGGCGGAACCGACCTTTCCGCTTTTGGTGATGGCAATCATACTTTTGTACTTACCAACGGTACCAAGCCTACCCTTGAAGTGGTTGGTTTGGGCGCATTCATTGGTCTGCAAAAGATTGGAACCGACCTGGAAGTTTCTGTACCACAAAACTCTGTTAAGTACGACATCATCAAACTGTCTGATGGTGCTACGGATACTCTGATTTTGGAGGTTGGGTACAAATGGGATCCAATGAACACCTCTGATAATGCTTACTGGAGAATCACCCTGGTACACTACGATAACCCGGCAGATGAGCCTGCTGTTGCCAGCTTCAAGGCTGATGTAGCCGGCAAAGTAGCCGCATTCACCAACAACTCATTTGAAGGAGAAAGCTACATTTGGAATTTCGGCGACGGCGCTACTTCCACAGAAACTTCTCCAACCCACACCTATGCAGCGGGTGGTATTTTCACCGTTACCCTGCAAGTGAAAAAAGGTAATACCACCTCTACAGTATCAAAAGACATTACCGTTTCCGGCGATGTAACTGAGGCAGACCTGATTGGCGGCGCATGGAAAGTGCGCAACGCTGCAAATTCCATTTTTGTAGGACCAGGTCTTGGCAATTCCACCTGGTGGCAAGTGCCAGCTAACTACCTGGACGGTACATCCACTGGTGCTGATGACTGGTCTTGCATTACCAACGATGAATTCATTTTCTCCTCAGGCGGTGTGTATGAATACAAAACCAACGGCGATGCCCGTAACGATGGTTACATGGGCAGCCCGAATGGTTGCTGGTCTGATGCTCAGGTTGCTGCCAGCGGCAACGGCGCGGCATTTGGCTCAGCAGTGCACTCCTTTGCCTTTACTCCAGCTTCCGGCAGCGACCGTCCGGTTATTACCCTTACAAATGGTCCTTCCGGCGCTGCCTTTATTGGTTTCTACAAAGGCTATTACGGTGGAGAAAACGGCACTAGCACTAACGCACCAAATGGCGGCAATACGACTAACCGCTATGAGGTGATGAGCTATGTGAAAGAGAATGGCCAGGAAACCCTCACAGTTTCCGTGGATATCTCTTCTGCCAAAGATGGTTCATCAGCCTGGACCATGGTTTTGGTACGCTAACCAATCAATGATTTAGTTAGTTTAGTTTAGTGAGATCGGGGGCGGGTACTGCCCGCTCCCGCCTCAATATGCTTGAATTGCCTGGAAGGCACAAAAAAATGCACCATGACCAGACTTTTAACCTTGCTTGCAGTCCTTTTTATTTCCTTTCCTATCCTGGCGCAGGTAGCCGGGAAAGTGACCGATACATCTGGTGAGCCACTCATCGGGGTAAGCGTATTAGAGAAAGGAACCTCTAATGGCGTTATGACCGATGTAGATGGCGCCTTTAAAATCAAAGTACCCGCTAATGCCATATTAGTGTTGAATTACACCGGCTATTCTTCCCTGGAAATTCCGGTGAATGGCCAAACTGTAGTGAACATTACCCTTGAAGAAGATATAAAAAATCTGGAACAGGTAGTTGTTGTGGGCTATGGCACCCAAAAGAAAAAAGACCTGACCACTGCTGTAGTAGTGGTGGGCGAAAAAGATATCCGCGACCGCCCGATGGTTTCTGCAGCAGAAGCCCTTCAAGGCAAAGCGGCTGGCGTACAGGTTGTGCAGCCTTCCGGCAAACCGGGTAATGATATTGCAGTCAGGGTTAGAGGCGCCACATCGGTCATTGCCGGGAACGAGCCGCTCTATGTGGTAGATGGTGTGCCAACCACTGATATACGTGGCCTGAATCCGACAGATATTGAAAGTATGAGCGTGCTGAAGGATGCCTCTTCTTCGGCTATTTATGGCGCCCGTGCTGCCAATGGCGTAGTTTTGATCACCACCAAACGTGGCAAAGAAGGCAGCTCTACTATCCGGTTCAGCGCTTATACCGGTTTTTCCAATATTCGGAAAACTGTAGAAACCCTCACCACCAAACAATATCGCACCCTGTTGGAGGAGCTCAGCCCTGGCTCCTGGGATCAAACCTGGACAGGTTACACTAACTGGCAGGACGAATCTTTTGGTATAGGAAAAAATCAGTCTGTGCAACTGGCATTCGCAGGCGGAAATGATAAAACACGGTACATGCTGTCTACCAATTACCTGAACAATGAAGGTATTGTCAAGCCGGCCCGTTTTGACCGATATTCTGTTCGTTTGAACCTTGATAATCAGGCAACCAGCTGGCTGAAAGTTGGAACCAGTATCAATGTGTTGCGCAGCAGAACTAAAGACACTCCGGATAATGCCAGCTCCGGACGCGGAGGTGTGATCATGAGCGCCCTCAACACGCCGCCATTTCTCAATACCTATAAAAGTGATGGCAGCGGCCAGTATGCTACCAACCCTTTCCAGCCATCCTGGGAGAACCCGATTGCTTACATGTTCGGGCCCGACCAACAAACTACGGACACCCGCATTTTCGGAAATTTTCAGGCCGAAGCACAGGTTTTTGATGGCTTTTCGGTGAAAACCAATGTTGGTGCAGATATGAATGCACACCAATGGGATTACTACCTGGACCCATTCCGCACTAATTTTGGTCGAAACCAAAATGGCCTGGGGCAGGCTGATAAAGCCAATTCAAGCATTTGGCTCTGGGAAAATACCGCTAATTACCGCACTTCTTTCGGTCGCAATAACCTCTCGTTCCTGGCCGGTAGCAGTATTCAAAAATCTACCTGGAGCAACTCCTTTATTTCCGGGAACGACTTCCCGTCAGATGTTTCTGTCAAAACACTTAACGCGGCCAATAGCGTTTCTGCCAGTACCGACCTGCAAGAGTGGTCGCTGGCCTCCTTTTTCGGCAGGGTGCAATATGATTTTGACAGCCGTTACCTTTTTACAGCCACCCTTCGTCGCGACGGTTCATCCAAACTTGCACACCACTGGGGCACTATGCCCTCTTTCTCCGCCGGTTGGCGTATTTCTTCGGAGCCTTTTATGCAGGGTCTGGATTTCATCAACGATATGAAAATCCGTGCAGGCTGGGGTAAAAACGGCAATCAGGAAGGTATTTCCAACTATGCCAGATATGGCCTGATTTCCTACTATCGCCGTGCGGCTACTAACCCGCTTTCTGGCCCGGCAGCTGTACAAACCACCTATGGCAATCCTGACCTTCGCTGGGAGACCACCACACAGTCGAATATTGGTATTGACCTTTCCATGTGGAACGGACGGGTAGTTTTTGTGGCCGACGCCTATCTGAAACAAACAGATGATGTACTGTTGAATGTACAATTGTCTAACTCACTGCCTATCAGCACTATCCAAACCAATGCAGGCGCAATTGAAAACCGGGGGCTGGACTTTTCTCTGGCAACTGTCAACACAGTGAAAAAACTCAAATGGCAAACCGAATTCAATATTTCTTTCAACCGGAATAAAGTGACGCGACTGGACTACACCAACGTGTATTACTTCGGGCGCATTTACAGCAACAACCAGGATGTAGCCATTGTGAAAGAAGGCCTGCCATTGGGTACGTTCTTCGGGTACATTTCAGAAGGCGTGAATCCGGAAACTGGCGATCTGGATTTCAAAGACGTGAACGGAAACGGCATCCTTGACCCGGGCGACCGCACTATCATCGGGGATGGTAATCCGGATTTTACCTTTGGTTTAACCAACTCCTTTTCCTGGAAACGATTTGACCTGAACTTCTTTTTCCAGGGCAGCTATGGCAACGATGTCTACAATGCCACCCGTATTGACCTGGAAGGTATGTTTGATAGCAAAAATCAGTCAACTGCCGTGTTGCGGCGCTGGACAACCGACAACCGCAATACCGATATTCCTCGTGCTGTGGGCAATGGCAATGTGGATAATGTGCGCAACTCAAGCCGGTTTGTGGAAGATGGCTCCTATGTACGCCTGAAAGCCATAACCCTGACCTATAACCTGAATCCAAAATGGTTGGGTAAATCTGGCATCAGCAAACTTTCCGTGTACACAACCGGTCAAAACCTGCTCACCCTGACTAATTATTCCGGCTTTGATCCAGAGGTAAATGCTTTTGGATTGAGTGCAACTGAGTTGGGCGTGGATTACGGCACGTACCCGCAGGCACGCACCCTTACGTTTGGCATAAATGCAGAATTCTGATCTCCTTCATAAACAACCTGTTACGATGAAAAAGCATCTTTTGCTACCTACTATAATGCTGACCGTGCTGGCGCTCAGTTCCTGCGAAAAATTCCTGGAGCTGGAACCCGCTTCCCAAGGAATTGCCGTGGAAAATACCGCTGCCGATTCTATCCTGTTTAAATCAGCTTCTGAAGCCGAAGCGGCATTGGCTGGCGCTTATGCCGATTTTAAAAATGAATACTTCCAGCTGGATTATTTCGTCAATGGCGACGCCCAATCGGATGATACCTATGCTGGCGCAGACAATCCCGCAAATTTTCAGATAGACGATTACAAAATTGACGCAACGAACTCCAATGTGAGTCGCGACTGGAGATATTTATACTCAACCATTGGCAAATGCAACACTGTGATCAACAATGTTCGCTCGGTTACAGACCCTGCGCTAACCACTGATCGCAAGGAGCAAATGGTGGGTGAAGCCTCCTTTATTCGGGCCTTCATGTATTTTCAGGCTGTTCAATTGTGGGGTGATGTGCCCTTGCAGTTGAAAGAGGTGAAATCCATCAGTGCTGCCAATCTGGATGAAATTTATCCTCAGATTTTCCCGTCTAAATCTGCGCAATCGGAGGTTTACACTCAGATTATCCTTGATCTGGAAACAGCGCTGGACCGTGTTGCGGCCAATCCGGCGCACAAAGGTTTTGCTTCTAAAGGCGCAGTAAACGCGCTGCTGGCAAAAGTGTATGCCACACGGGAACCGCATGACTGGAATAAGGTAAAACAATACTGTGACGCCGTGATAGCCGGCGGGTATACTTTGCTGTCAGACTATGATCAACTCTGGGCGCTGGGAAATGAGAACTCTGCCGAGTCCATTTTTGAGATTAATTACAACGGTGGTGCACCGGATGGCAACTGGGGGACGAAGATGTTCCGTGGTTTGGACTGGAAAAAATTCAATATTCCTTCCAACGATCTGGTAGCCACTTTTGAAGCGGAAAACGATACCAAGCGCAAAAACGCCAGCATTGTGTACGATAATGTGAGCGGCAAATGGTCTGATCCGCATTACCCTCAAAACAAATATCCGTTCATCAACAAATGGCGCAACTTCCAGGAAGGCAGCGATCAGAACTATATTTTCATCCGGTTAGCGGATATTCTTCTGCTCAAGGCAGAGGCATTGAACGAACTGGGCGATCTGGCTGGAGCAGCTGCATTGGTCAATCAGATTCGTTCCCGGGTAAGCCTGGGCGCTACTACCGCTGCAACACAGGCAGACATGCACCTGGCCATTGAAAAAGAGCGCCGCCTGGAATTAGCCTTTGAAGGACATCGCTGGTACGACCTCAAGCGTACCGGAAGAGCCATTGAAGTGGTGAATACCGTAAAGGATCATACGGGCCAGCCAATTGGATATAACCTGACTCCAGAGCGACTGGTTTGGCCAATTCCACAGGCTGAATTGGATAAAAATGGTCGCTTGGTGCAAAATCCCGGTTATTGACAGGATCAGGATTTTAGGTGTTTGTCGGGAATTAAGTGCCTTAATTTTCGGCAAACACCGACCTTCCGGTAAAAATTCAACACCATGTTACAAATTACCGGAAGGTTTCCATTGTGCGCCCTGGCGCTACTCCTGGGTTACTCGTTGAGTGCTCAAACCCTGACTTGCATGACCTATAATATTCGACTGGAGGTGGCTTCAGATGGAGATAACGCCTGGGAACACCGACGCGATTATTTAAGTGATCAAATCAAATTTTACGAACCGGATATACTGGGTATTCAGGAGGGTTTGCCCCAACAGGTAGCTTTTTTACAGCAAAATTTGTCGGATTACGCATCTGAGGGAACCGGCAGGGAGGGACAGGGTAGGGGAGAGTCGACCCATATTTTTTTCAAAAAAGACAGGTTCCGCATGGTGAAGGCCCAAACCTTTTGGCTTTCGGCTACACCTGATACTGTTTCCATGGGATGGGATGCTGCCTGTCTCCGGGTATGTACTGCTATTTTGCTCAAGGAACTCCGAACCGGCCATTATTTCTGGGTTTTCAATACCCACCTCGATCATATGGGGGAAATGGCCAGGAAAAACGGTGTGACACTTATTCTGGACCAAATCAAAAAATTTAACCCGAAAGCATACCCGGTTGTACTGATGGGCGACTTCAATGCGCTGCCAGATTCCGAGGTGATGCAACTGGTAAAAAAAGAACTGGACGATACCCGCTCGCTTTCACACACCAATCCATTCGGGCCGGAAGGAACCTTTAATGGATTCAAGTTTCAGGAACCTGTGCGCAAACGAATCGACTACATTTTTGTGTCGCGATCAAACCATTGGCAAGTGCGGAAACATGCTGTGTTGAGCGATTCAAAAAATCTGCATTACCCTTCAGACCATTTGCCGGTTTGGACAGAAATTCATTATCAAAAATCAACCAAACGCTGATTAAACATCAGCGCCTTCATGTATGAAATCCAATCTCTGGGCTTTTTTATTCCTTATCGGGACTGCCTGCAGTCATCAATCCAACCTGCCTGCTCCGGCTTCTGTAAACCTGGCAGCACATAAAATGGTGAAGGTTTATACCACTGCCGACAGCACGCATTTCCGGTTGACAGCCACCGATAATCTTGTGCTTGAACCCTTTGGACAACCCTTTGAAAATCAGGCTTGTGTGTTTGTGGATCCACAGCGGCAGTTCCAAACTTTTTTGGGTATTGGCGGCGCTCTAACTGATGCTTCAGCGGAAACTTTTGCCAAATTGCCAGCCGCCAAACAGGCAGAATTGCTCCAAGCCTATTTTGATCCGGAAAAAGGAATTGGCTACACCATTGGACGAACTAATATCAACAGCTGCGATTTTTCCAGCGATATGTACACCTACGTTCAGGAAGGTGACTATGCCTTGAAAACCTTCAATATTGAGCACGATCTACGTTACAAAATACCGTTTATTCAAAAAGCCATGGCCGCTTCTGGCGGTAAAATGAACCTTTTTGTGAGTCCCTGGAGTCCGCCAGCCTGGATGAAAGACAACAACAATATGCTGCAGGGCGGCAAGCTCAAACCAGAAGCCTACGCTTCCTGGGCGAATTATTATGTAAAATTCATCCAGGCCTATGAAAAAGCTGGAATTCCGGTTTGGGGACTGTCTGTACAAAACGAACCCATGGCCAGGCAAACCTGGGAATCCTGCATTTACACGGCTGAAGAAGAGCGTGATTTTATCAAAAACCATTTAGGTCCAACCCTTCAAAAAGAAGGCCTTGCTCAAAAAAAGCTGATCGCCTGGGACCACAACCGGGACCTGATTTACCAAAGGGTGTCTATCTATCTGAACGATCCCGAGGCGGCCAGGTACATCTGGGGCATTGGTTTTCACTGGTATGAAATCTGGAACGGCGGGCGCCAATATGAGAACGTAAAGCGGGTGCATGAGTCTTTTCCCGACAAAAATCTGCTGCTAACCGAAGCCTGTAATTACCCCTTTTCCTGGGAAACCTTCAACCAATGGCATTGGGGAGAGCAGTATGGCGAAAACATGATCCACGATTTCAATAACGGGGCAGTTGCCTGGACGGATTGGAATATTCTGCTGGATGAGGTTGGCGGACCTAACCACGTGAATAACTTTTGCTTTGCTCCGGTACACGCCAAAACCAAAGCCGGAACCCTGCATTACATGAACTCCTATTATTACATCGGGCATTTTTCCAGGTTTATCAAGCCGGGCGCCCGCCGTATTGTTAGCTCTTCAAACCGGGCTCAACTGCTCACTACCGGTTTTGTTAACCCCGATGGTACCCTGGCGGTTGTGGTAATGAATCAGACAAACGAAAAAATACCCTACCGAATGTACCTGGGCAATCGTGCGGTTACGCTCACCAGTTTACCGCATTCCATTGCCACTTTGATTCTCTAAAACAATTCAAACATGCATCCTACAGGCTTAAAGTCATTTTTTCTGATGCCACAAGTTTGGTTTTTGTTGCTGCTCTTTCACGCCTGGGGATGTAAACCCAAGACGGAAGATGAATGGCCTGCTCCAACCCCGGTTTTGCCAGTGCAGGTTTGGACTACCTCCGGTAACGGGGTAAACTTGCTGTACAACAAAACGATCGATTTTGCGGAAGGTAAAGACGAGCGCTTTTCCACCATCCAGATTGATACCACCCAACGGTTTCAAACCGTGGAAGGATTTGGTTATACACTTACAGGTGGTAGCGCGCAATTGCTGCACCTCATGGGCGCATCCGAACGCAACCTGGTGCTAAAGGATATGTTTGGCAATGCAGCCCAGGGAAACGCGGTTAGCTACCTGCGCATCAGCCTTGGCGCCTCCGACCTGGATCCGGAAGTGTTCAGCTACAACGATTTGCCTTCCGGGCAAACCGATCCGGAACTGCTGAAATTCAATTTATCCAGAGATACCTTGCATCTGATTCCGGTGCTCAAGGAAATTCTGGCCATCAATCCAAAGATTACTTTGATGGCCTCACCATGGAGTCCGCCCAAATGGATGAAAACCAATAACAGTAGCGTAGGTGGCAACCTCAAACCTGAATATTACAGTGTTTATGCCCGGTATTTTGTGAAATATATTCAGGCTATGGCTGCGCAAGGCATTCATATCCATGCTGTTACACCGCAAAATGAGCCTCAGCACGGAGGTAATAATCCCAGCCTGGTTATGTCGTTTCTGCAACAGGCAGATTTTATCAAAAATCACCTTGGGCCAGCTTTCCAACTGGCTGGCCTGGATACAAAAATCATTATTTGGGACCACAACTGCGACAATGCGGCCTATCCGATTGCCATACTGGACGATCCTGCAGCCAAGCCGTTTGTGCATGGTTCAGCCTTTCATTTGTATGCAGGAGATGTGAGCGCCTTGACGGAAGTGCACAATGCGCACCCGGATAAGGGTTTGTATTTTACAGAACAATGGACGGGCGCCAACAGCCAGTTTGATGACGATCTGAAATGGCACATGAAAAATGTGATCATCGGTACGATGCGCAACTGGAGCAGAGTGGCGCTGGAATGGAACCTGGTCAACGATCCTAATTATGAGCCGCATACGCCCGGTGGTTGCTCCCAGTGTAAAGGAGCTTTGACCATTGATGGCTCCAAAGTGAACAAAAACGTGAGTTATTATATCGTTGCTCAGGCGTCCAGGTTTGTACCGCCCGGATCAGTGCGGGTGTTCAGTAATTTACTGACAGAATTGCCCAATGTAGCTTTCCTTACACCAGAAGGCAAATACGTGCTGATAGTGTTGAACGAAAGCTCCCAGCTCAAAACGTTTAACATTCAGGCTGGTGGGCGCTGGATTACTGGTTCTCTGTACGGAGATACGGTAGCAACTTTTGTTTGGTAACTACTTGGTGATTATCGCGTGATACAAAGGCGGGGGTGTCTCCTGGAGAGATGCCCCTGTCGCATTTTTAGCCTGTGTGATCAGTGGCTGCTTTTACCGTTTGGGAGATGATTTTACCCTGGTTCAGCCACATTAGTTTGTTTGCCGATATCCTGCAGTACCACTTTTGGGTCATGCAAAAGCGTTTCCGGCCGGAACAGTTGCAACTCAAACGTATCGTCAAATCAAAAATCACACAGATCATGAACGCTAAAAGTCTATTTACCCTCTTGCTCCTGCTTAGTACCATGGGAATCCATGCGGAAAATCATCTCCCCTTTGCCCCCGCCACTTTTTGTCTGGCATGTGATGTGCCCAGTGGTTTGCAGGTTATTTCTGTTTCCGGAGATTCGGCCACACTTTCCTGGAATGCCGTGGCCGGCGCCGGACAGTACACCCTCGAAGTGGAAGATGAACAGAACAACCCAAGCACTTTTCATCTGGAAGTGAATGTTACGGGTACCAGCTACCTCGTTACCGGTCTTCAATCAGGTGTGCTGTACAAATTCAAAGTGCGCGCTCGTTGTGGCGGCGATAAAAGCGACTGGTCTGACTGGTCGTTCTTTAACGCGGCAACCAATGGCAATGGCGGCGGCGGCCCCGGTTCCGGACCCTGCGCTATTCCGGCTCAACTTTCTGCTGTAGTGGCAGGCGGTGTTGCCACACTCTCCTGGAGCGCTGTTCCGGGTGCAACCCAGTACTACATTGAAGTAGAAGACGAGCAGAACCAACCCAGCAATTTCCACCTGGAACTGGCCGTGCAAGACACCTTTTATGTTTTGAACAACCTGCAGGCGGGCGTTTTGTACAAATTCAAAGTGCGTACGCATTGCGGCAACAACCAAAGCGACTGGTCAACCTGGGTATTTTTTAACGGCAATACCGGTGGTGGCGGACCTTCCTCCGGTTCGGGCTCCTGCGATCGTCCAACTTTCCTGCAAATTACCAACCTCACCCTGAACTCAGCGCTGCTCAGCTGGAATCCGGCGCCTGGCGTCAGCGCTTACACCCTGGAAATTGAAAAGGAAACCGGCGCACCCTGGCAAACTACCCAAGTGGTAAATGCCAACAGTTACCAACTCAATGGCTTGGAACCCAACACCCGCTACAAATTCAAAGTGCGGTCTAACTGCCCGGGCGGTGGCCACAGCAGCTGGACCAAATGGAAGAAATTCAAGACCCCTAATTCTTTCACAGGTACTGCCGGCGGCGCAGGTTTGACCAATAACAAGGTGGTGGAAGAGCGTCAACTTGACGCCAATAATACCGCTGCGGTTGACATGGCCATGCGACTGTACCCCAATCCATCGTCAGCAGAAGCTACCCTTACGTTTGAAGCGGCTCTGGACGGAGATGCAACTATTCGGGTATTCGATATGGCAGGACTGATGATTTGGAATCAGACCGTGCAGGCTGTTTCAGGCAATACCAATACACTGCAACTTCCTTCCGTACATTTTCAGAACGGTTACTATCTGGTTCAGGTACGCGCAGGTGCGCAAACTCAACTCCTGAAATGGGTGGTGGCCAAATAATCCATGCATCAGTATAATCAGAAACCGATTGCCGGGCTATCCCCGGCGATGCTCAAAACCGTTTCACTTTCCGTTTAAGTAGTTTGGCAGGTCGGGATTTTCCCGACCTGCTTTTGCATAGCTGCCTGATCCGGGCAACCCTTATATTTATCCACCCGTTATACATTTTACAGGATGAAAGATCAGACAATCGAGGCTTTATTGAAAGGTTGCAAAAAAGGCGACCGCAGAAGTCAGCAGGTAGTGTACGAACACTTCTATGCTACGGTTATGAACGTTTGCCTGCGGTATGCCTCTTCGCGGGAAGAGGCCAGAGAACTCACTAATGAGTCTTTTTTTAAGGCTTTTACCCATCTGGAACGCTTTAAAGAAGGTAGCAATTTTGGCGGCTGGCTTTATACTATTGCCAGAAGGACTGCTTTAGACCGGTACCGGGTAGCCATCCAGCAGCCAGAAAAGGTGTCGGAATCGGAATTGCCGCATTGGGGTGGCGCAGAACCTGAAAAACAAATTCTGGATCGGCTGGATATTGAAGAAAAACTGCGCCTCGTGCAAAAACTGCCGCCTGCTTACCGGGCTGTATTCAACCTCCATGTAGTGGAAGAATACAGTCATGAAGAAATTGCCACCATGCTGGATATTTCTGTGGGCGCCTCCAAATCGAACCTTTCAAAAGCCCGAACCAAACTTCGGGAGCTGATGGAAAAAGAATTATATACCGGTATTTAACCTATTTGATCTATGGAACAGGATTTTGACAAAAATCTGGATGGCTCATTCGCCGAAGACCTGAGAAAAGCGGGTCGGGATAGCAGGCCCATTCCCAGGGAGTGGCTGCAATTAGCCGCTCAACTGGATGCCTACGACTACCAGAAAGGCCAGCGACGCCAGAAGTGGATGTGGTTGCTTCTGGCCCTGTTGCTGCTCAGCAATCTCTGGACCGGCTTCCAGCTGCACGATCTGAAGGCACACCTGGCGCACCTGCCCGGCTCGCTAACGCCTCCTGCGCCCACCTATACCCGCGAGCGCGTGGTTATCCTGGATACTGTTTATCAAACCCTTGTCATTCAACGAAAAGAGTATGTTTCAGCTAAAAATCAATTCGGTTCCAATGCCTGGATATCGCCTAAGCCACGGGTCGGCACCATTCCTGCCGGCCAAGCCATCGAAAGGTCAGCTGCCGGTACCCCGCAAAATCTGGTAGCTGCAATACCCCAACCCAATACGCCAGATACCGCTGCTACTGAACTTCTCGGTAGCCCCGTTGCGGCAACGGCAACCGAACAGGAAGCACCAAAAGCAACATGGCCTGATACCCTTCAAAACCCTGAACTCACCAAAGTGGAAAACAAGGAATGGTTGAAATCCCTCAAACCCCAGCGCCCAAAATGGGGCTATCGTGTTGGCTTGAGCGGAGGTGGACTACATGTATTGAACAGCAAAGAGGATGAAACACCGGGGGCGTGGCTGCTCCAGGCACAGGCAGAACTGTTGTGGGGCAACCACTGGTCGGTAGCCTCTTCCCTCACTTTTGTTAATCAAAGTTTGGAACTGGATCATCCTGCTGATCCGCGCTGGATGTTGCAGTTGCCGCCATCGCCCAACCCGGATTATGCGTTCCAGCACCTGGAGGGTAAGATGTCATACTGGATGCCAGGCATTCAGTTGAAGTACTATTTCCGACCAGAGAAAGCGCTATGCTGGTACTTGGGCAGTGGATATGCCGCCAGGATTTATGCAAGTAATGAATTGGATACCGAGTATTACGATCCGGTTTCTAACCTGGAAATAAAGGTAGAAGCTCATCAGCGAATTCCATCCAGATGGGCTAATGTAACCGGCCAGTTCGGTGCTGCCTGGCGACCCAAACAATCCCGTTGGCAGGTCTTCCTGGATGGTAATGCGGTGCTGGATCTCGGAAAAGGTCAAAGAACTTTTCCACTGGGTTTTATTCAGGCAGGAATAAAATGGGGAACCCGCTGATGGGTCCCCCAAAATCCTACCGTCAAAGTTTCATCCTTATTTATTGGGGCATTCCTTTGTCAATCCAGGCTTTTACTTTGTTCAACTGGCAGGTGGATAGTTTAGCGCTGTTTTGCGGCATTGCCGAATATCCTGGCGTCCAAATGATGGAGTTGTAAAATTTGCCGCTTTCAACGCTGGCTTTTACCTCTGCATAATTGGTCAGTTTAATACCTGCACCAGGGTTGTTGGCGCCATGGCAGCCCTGGCACTTGTTGGCTACCAAAGCCTGAACATAATTCGTGTAGGTTACATTGCTGGTGTCGCATTGTCCGTACCCCTCATTACAGGCATTGTTCAAGGCGCCCTGTTCAATCCATTTTTTCAGCAGATTTTTCTGCTCGGTTGTTAAGGGAGCGGCAGGTGGCGGTGGCATCCGATCATCCGGGTCGGTATCAATGATGGCTTTATAAAGCTTGCTTGCGCCGGGGTTAAACGGCGTTACTTTTTGCCGTATATGGGTATAATCTGTGGTAATAACCCCCTCTTCATGCGAAATGGGATCATGACAGCCCGACCTGCCGCAGTTGGAAACCAGCAATGGCAGGATCTGATTTTCAAAGTAAACGGTATCCGGATCACAAGGAACACCGCTCGTATCCACCGGGTCATCAGGTGGGGGAGGTACCACGGTGGTATCGCCCGGATCTACAGGGAGAATGGGTAATTGTCCAAGTTCATGCCTGCAGGCA
Organism: Chitinophagales bacterium; assembly: GCA_017303475.1. Taxonomy (GTDB): domain Bacteria; phylum Bacteroidota; class Bacteroidia; order Chitinophagales; family Saprospiraceae; genus M3007. The sequence continues at coordinate 119,718 of JAFLBO010000010.1, read as the reverse complement.
GGCAGGAAAATACCCGAAGCGAGAGCACAAACAGCAAAGGCCAAAATGAGTTTTTGCATAAACCAGTTTTGAAAATTGGGATGATAAATTAAATGGTGAACACCCTCGAAATATTAAAGCCAAGGCGTATCCCTGCATCCGACCATTTGTTATTGGTACGAAGCAGGAATTGAGGCTCTGTTAACCCTATGGAATTGGTCAGAAATACCTGAAACACATGCCCGCCTGTTTCGATATCCCAACCAATGCCCAGGGTGTCGTAATATTTAGTGCGCGTATACCCGGTAGCTCTCCAGCCATATTCCAGGGTAATGGCGCTTCTTTTGGTAATTTTGAATCGGGTTGCACCCGTTAGCACAAAGGCATCGTTCCGATCAGAAATCCGTTCCACCTGATTCAGGTGCACCAGTGTAGGTGAAATTTGTAGAGAAAATCGATCACTGAATTTGCGTGCAATAATTATCTGATGCACATAGGAAAGCCTGCTGCCCCAAAATTTGTATTTGTCAAAGCCATTTACCGCCTGATCCGGGTCCTTCAACATAGTGTAATAGGCAGCCGATAACAGTGTAACGCTCACCTGTTTCCAACCGCGTGTATGTTGCCGCAGTAAGCGGTATTTAAGAAAGCCGTCGGCCATTTTTTCAACCGAGGTTCTGCCAATCCCGAATTGCAGCCTGCCGTCGAAACTGTACTCCAGACCCAACCGGATACTGGCGCCGCCGTCGAGACCATAAAAGTCGTACCAGCCGGCATTAAAAGGGCCAAAACGGTGTGCAATCCGAAAATCAAGGGTTCGCCGCCCCGCCGTTTCATTGGTGTGAAAATTGATGAGTCGGGTTCCTTTAAAGGTAGCCATCACCGGGCTATTGTCGTCCAGTTCAATTTCTTTGAGCAAGTCTTCACCCTGAGCCCACAGAGCAAGTGGCGCCAGCCAAAGCAAACTTATCCAAAACAGGTTTTTCATGTGTAAAATCAGTTAAAAAGCATGTTGCGGATCTAGTTATCTGGAGAACCTGCCTGGATCCATTTGTTGATTTTGGCAATAGAACAATCGCTTAGCTGGGTAGGGCTGCCTTTGGGCATAAAGGAGGCATTACCATCCCAGGTAATGGAGCTCAATAATTTGCCGTTTGCAGCCGCAGCTTTTACACCTGCGTACTGCTCCAACACTACTCCTCCACCGGCGCCACCTGTATTGTGGCAACTGTTATTTGCACCGCAGGAGCCGCTTAAAATTGGTTTTATATCTGTTTGATAACTCATCACCACGGTGGTGTCGCAGCTGTTTTCCAGTAGCAACTCAGGGTGCAGTTCCTGCACATTATCAAAATAGCAGCCAGTAGTGTGCAGCAGTAGGGCCGGTATGCTCAGGGCTAAGAGCCATTGAAAAGAAGGTTTCATAAAGAATGGAATCGGAAGCATGAACGATTAGTTGTCTGTAGCGCCTTGCAGTATCCACACATATATCTTACCGATTTGCTCGTCGCTGAGCGGATCGTTGGGTTTGGGCGGCATCACACCGCCGGAGTACAGGCGAATGACTTTGTACAACTCGCTGTCGTGTGGTTTGTAGGGCGTTACCAATTCCGAAAGCGATGAATGGCTCAATAAATTGAATTTTTCAGTGCGTTCAGGGCCATGGCAGCCAGATTGCCCGCAATTAGCTGCAATGATGGGCGCAATATCTTGTTCGTAACCAACCGTAGGCACTGGATTATCCGGATCAACCTGAATGGAATAGCAGGCGCCAAATAAAAAGGCTGGTAGAAGGACTGATAGTTTGGTAAAATGCATTTGCCAGGTAATCTTTCAAAGTGGCGCGGATAAGCACCTGTTTTTTACCTAAACGGGTTAAAAGGGAATGGGGTTGCCTGCGTCGAAATCAATATTTGAATTACTGGATTTGCTCAACATTTGCCATGAAAAGGCCGCATTATGTGCCATTAGGTCTGTTCTGTCATCCTAACACTTGTTCGCATCAATGAAAAAAAACTTCACAACAGTCCTGATTTGGGCAATCTGGATTGTGATCACCTCATCCGCTTCAGCCCAAAATAACCTGGTGACATATGCTGGTGGATCCGGGAAAGAAACCTTTTATGATGTGCTCCAACTTACTGACGGCACTTTTCTGGTCAGCGGTTATGCCGCCAATCTGGATTGGATAGATGAAAATGTGCCAATCACACAACTAAACTACAGCGGCACTATTCCCAACGGACAAGGTTCCAATCGCTTTGGCATTTTGCTGCATTTCAGTCAGAATTTTCAGCAATTGTTGCATGTCGTACATTTCCCCAAAGGCGCTGTGGAAGACATACGTTTTATCAAAACCAACACACAGCCCTACCAGCCAGTGGGAGACTTGTACATCAGTTGCAATACAGCCGACACCGATGCCAACGATGGCGGCTTTATCATTGCCAAACTCAACCATAATTTTCTGCCGCAACCACCCGATGAAGCTTCCTGGATTCACACCGTTTGGGCTAAATCGGTGGTGAAAGAAAACCATCCCTGGGATGTTACCAATGATGGCAGGGTGTTTTACATCACCGGGGAGGCACATGCATACAACTGGAGCGCCGTGTATTGTTTGGATCAAAACGGCCAGCGTACCCGGGTGGAAAACTGGCGTACACACTGGTTAAAAAATGGAAGCGAATGGCGTGGTACACCCGCCTCTGCAAATCCACTTGGCTCCCCGGATTCTGTATCTCACAGCGGAATAGTGCTGAAAGCCTGGGGCCGCTGCGACCTGCGTTCCTGGACCTGGGCAGATTTTCAGCTGGCACAGCCAGATGAAAACGGGGGCGTCAAACTGGGTAAATGGCCCTTGGATATTTTGTTCAACAGTCCATGCGATCCCGCCGCCCCCAGCGCCAATGGTCCGGGTTACACCGGATATGGCTTGTCGGGTACACCGGTATATGGCGGACAGAGCATTCTGGTAGACAAACGCAACAATGATTTATACATCGGTATGCATTTCAAAAGTGTGTTACCAGACGGACAACCTGATTTTGAACCGGCTGTGATTGCCATGGACGAAAGTGGACAACTACGTTGGTGGAGTAGGCTGTACCATGAAATTACGCCGGCTGGCGATACCATGGTATCAACCCCGGATCAATACGTAGATGCTTTTGCATTGGACTATGCCAACAATCAGCTGGTGGTAGGCGCCCGGTGTCATGGCAACAACGTGGAAAATTTATGGGAAGGCAATACCATTGCTACCAACCCGAATGCTCAGGGTTTTCAGAACCGGTTTACCGGCAGCAGCGGAAATATTCATATCTCCTGGCTGGGTAAATTATCCATAGAAGATGGAACCCTGATGCATGCCACTTACATGGCTGAATTGGCAGAAGGAACCGGCGGCCTGGGTTCGCCGCACCCTGACCCTAATTTGGATGGTTGGCCAAATCCTAATGGCGGCTATCCGGATGTAAACACCACCAGAATGGCCCGAAATAACATGAAAGTTACCAGTGCTGGCGATGTGGTAGTTATTGCCGTAGGCAGAAGAACCATTACCACGGCCAATGCCTACCAAAAAATGGTCAAACCTTATTTTGGTGGACAAAGTGCCTGGAACAGTTTTGTTCGGGTGTACGATCCCGCCCTTCAACTGCCCAAATATTCCTCTCTGGTAGTTGGAGTATGGGATACCCTGACACAATTAGGAGGAGGAAATACAGAATTGTTTGGCGTGTATAAAACCGTGGATGGCGTGGTTTGTGTGGGGCGTCAAACAGCAGATAATGCCGGCGCACCGAATGGCAATAATCTGCCGGTGATAAACATACCTGGCTGGGGCGATGCCAATCGGTACGGCGCTAAAAAGGCTTACACCGCTTCCTGTTCAATGGAGCATAAAAAAACCCGCCTGAGCTAAAGCTCGGCGGGTTAAGCGGAGAGACAGGGATTCGAACCCTGGATACGCTTTTGGCGTATACACACTTTCCAGGCGTGCTCCTTCGACCACTCGGACATCTCTCCAAATTTGTCAAAATAAACCGGCGAATAGGTAGCCTAAGCTGGCATACGTTGCCGATCGGGGCGCAAAGGTAAATACATGTCGGGTTAATTTCAAACTTTTGCCTTGGGATAAATTTTTGGGGACTTAAATCTACTGGTATTGTGGTTTACCTTTGTACAACTCAATTTTCGAATAAATGTCGCTACAAAAAAGAATAGCCAGCTTCAGATATGCTTTTCAAGGCATTGGGTATTTGTTTTCATCGCAGGTAAATGCCCGCATTCATGCAGTTGCAGCAGTAGTGGTGGTGACAGCCGGGATCATATTTCGCATTTCAACATTGGAGTGGCTGGCCATTATTATTTGTATAACACTGGTAATTGTTTTAGAGGCGGTCAACACGGCCATAGAAACATTGACAGATCTGGTATCGCCAGGCAACCATCCGCTGGCTGGTAAAGCCAAGGATGTAGCAGCAGCCGGAGTTTTGCTGGCGGCCATCGGGTCGGTAGTGGTGGGGGTATTAATTTTTGGCCCCAGGCTTTGGAGCTAATTCAGCCCCCGCACAAAAAACGATATCGGATCCCCTGGGGCATCGCCCCACACCGTCGGTAGACTTATTTTATGTAAATTTTTAGCGGATTAGCATCTTGGATTTCAGGATTTTGAGCCGGCTTCATTGTTTTTTTAACCGCTTTCTTTGGCAAAAAAGAGACATTTCAAAGCAAAAAAGGGTTAACTCACACATTTAAGTAAGGAAATTTAACTTACGCTTGGTTGTAATTGTACTCCTTACACTATTTTCACCCCTCGAAAATTCGCCTCTGGCTCGGAGGCAACGAAGATTGACCCCGGGTAAAAAGTTTTTTTGGGTTCCGCACACCATTTTGAATCTACTTTGCATCTATAGATTCAGACGTGCACCAGACACTCAAAATTCAGTTTGCCTGACGGGACTTCGCTGTAGCCGAAGCGCAGAATGTCAAAACTTAAATCATTCATTCACAAAATTAAAGCAGCATGTCAGCAGCAAAACCCACTCAAGCAAAGCAACAAGGTAACAGTATGGGCGCTTGGCTCCCATTTTTGATCATTGTATTGTTATACGTTGTAGCCTTCTGTATCTGGAAATTCGTTTTTGGTGCCAATCACCACTTTATTGATAACGATAACACCAAAGATCCACTACCAGGCGACTACCTCGGAACGATCTACAAAGGGGGCTTTGTTGTACCAATGCTTCTCACTACCTTCTTTACGGTCATTGTATTTGTTTTTGAGCGCTTCATTACGCTGAGCAAAGCTCAAGGTGCAGGCAATATCGATGCCTTCGTTCGCGGTATTAAAGGTTTCCTGGATCGTGGCGATATCAATGGAGCAATCGCAGCTTGCGACAAACAAAAAGGCGCTGTGGCCAACGTAGTACGTGCAGGTCTGCACAAGTACTCCGAAATGGAAAAAGTTACCGGCATGGAGAAAGACGAAAAAGTGATTGCTATCCAGAAAGAAGTGGAAGAAGCTACTACTCTCGAACTTCCAATGCTGGAGAAAAATCTGAACATTCTGGCTACTGTAGCTTCTATTGCAACACTCTTGGGTCTGTTCGGTACCGTATTGGGTATGATCCGTTCATTCGCAGCTCTTGCTAACGCTGGCGCACCGGACTCTACGGCTCTTGCAACCGGTATCTCTGAGGCTCTTATCAATACCGCACTCGGTATCGGTACCTCCGCTCTGGCAATCATTGCGTACAACTTCTTTACAGCACGCATCGATGCCATGACTTACCGTATTGATGAAGCAGGATTCAGCCTGACTCAAACATACGCAGCAAAAGGACATTAATTAGGCATGAGTAATGGAAACCGGCTGCCATGCCGGCCCTTAATTTTCACCATTCAAACTCATAACTAAAAAGATATGCCAAAGAATAAGCCAAAAAGAAGTGGCCCTTCGATCGACATGACGGCTATGTGCGACGTGGCGTTTCTGTTGCTGACTTTCTTTATGCTCACCGCTAAAGCAAAGCCGCAGGAAACCGTGGTGATCGATACCCCTTCCTCTATCTCTGAAACCAAACTGCCCGATGCCGGTACGCTCACCATCATGGTGAACAAGGACGGGAAGGTCTTCATGGATATGGCTGGTCAGCATACTCGCCTTAGCCTGATTGACGACATCAACAGTCGCTATCAACTGGGCCTGAATGATCAGCAAAAAATGAAGTTCGCAAATCTGGGTAGCTTCGGGGTTTCTCGCGCAGAACTCAAAAGATATCTAGACTTGTCGCCGGCAGATCGCAATACATACCCTTCTCCAGGTATTCCGATTGATACAGCAGATATCAATAAAAGTGAGCTGGCCGACTGGATTCACAATGCCCGCCTGGCGCAATTCCGCATGAAACAGGAAGGTAAAGTGAAAGATGAGTATGTCATGATTGTAAAAGCCGACCAAACCACCCCATACCCAGCGGTGCAAAAGGTAATTAACACGCTCACGGATATCAACGTGAACAAGTTTAACCTGATCACCAGTATGGAAGGCGGCCCAAAGAAGGAGTAACAGGTTGGAGGTTTGTCCCTTTCCTTATGAGAGGGAAAGAACCAGGCAAACCAAAAACACATCTTTAACATCAAAAAAGCAACAGCGACATGGCTGAAATAGCACAAGACGGTGGTGGTGGTCATAAGAAAGGTGGTAAGGTTCGCTCGAAAAAAATGTCCACAAAAATCGACTTCACGCCGATGGTGGACCTAGGTTTCTTGCTCATTACTTTCTTCATGCTCACCACGACTCTGGCAAAGCCCAATATTATGGCGCTTGTGATGCCCGAAAAGGACATCAAAAAAGAGGACGTGGAGCCTGTTAAAGAGTCCAAGGTGCTAACGCTCCTGCTGGGTGGCAACGATAAAGTCTATTATTACGAAGGGATTACTGATGCCAAACTGGATTCTACCGATTTCTCGGCAGAAGGCCTGCGCAAAGTGATTCTGGATAAAATGGACAAAGTAAAAGGTCAGTTCGGTACGGAAACGTACAAAAAGAAGAACAAAGAAGGTGAGGAAGAAGAACGCACCGATGGTTCTTTCATCAACGTACTGATCAAGCCAACCAAGGACTCCCGTTACAAAAACCTCGTGGATGCATTGGACGAAATGGCTATCTGCAAAGTGCGTTACTACGTGATTCTGGATGTTTCCGAATTAGAGGAAAAATTCATTAAGAATCCTGCAGGCGGTCTCAAATTCAATGTGGACGAACAGGTGGAAGCCGCTACTAAGTAAGGCAACTTCCTTAACGTCAAATTTTTAAAAGGAATAAAATTTAAAAACTATGGCAGAAGAAAAAAGCACAACCGTCTATCGGGATATGCTGGACATCATCTTTGCCAACCGCAACAAGGCTTACGGAGCTTACCTGCTCCGCCGTGAATACCCTAAGTACCTCACGCGCGCTTTCTTGCTGGCAATGGGTCTGGTAGTGGTCGTCTTCGCTGCACCTATCATCATGCAGGCGGTAGGCGATATGCTCCCGAAGGAAAAGCCGGTAGATGTGATTGCAGAACTCGGCCCTCCACCGGATATCGATCCAAACAATCCGCCTCCACCACCTCCACCACCTCCGCCAACACCGCCACCGCCAACGCGCTCAACGGTGAAATTCGTACCTCCTGTAATTAAGAAGGACGAAGAGGTGCAGGAAGAAGAACAAAAGGCTGTGGACGAAATCCTGGACAAAAAGGAAGACATCGGTACCGAAGACAAAAAAGGTAACGATGAAGCGCCACCAGCTGTGGACGAAGCGCCAAGCCTCGACCCTGTGATCGAAGCGCCTAAAGTGGAAGAAAAAACCTACGAGATGTTCGACATCCAGAAGGAGCCTTCTTTCCCGGGCGGTCAGCAGGAAATGTACAAATGGTTGGCTAAAAACGTAGAATATCCGGAAATGGCTAAAGAAGCCGGTATTTCCGGACAAGCAGTAGTAACTTTCGTAGTGGGTAAAGATGGTAGCATCAAAGATGTAACCATCGTAAAAGACCCAGGCGGCGGTTGCGGTAAGTCGGTTAAAACAACGGTAGAAAAAATGCCGAAGTGGAGCCCGGGTGAAGCAAACGGCCACCCCGTAAAAGTACGCTACACGCTTCCGTTTAAGTTCAAGCTCGAGTAGCAGCACTCCGGTGAGGAGTCTCCAGATAAAAAGCGGTATCCCGATCCACGGGGTGCCGCTTTTTTTAGTATTTAAAATTCTGCATTCAATTTTTATTTTGTTTTTATATTCTGGAAATTCGGTAAATATTTTTTTTAAAAAATTGATTTTTCACACACCAAAGAAATATTTGTCTGCATCTATCTAGGTGACAATCACCCACAAATCTTATCCACATGGCAGACTTTTTGAACCTCCCCCGTGGCCCATCCAAACGCCGCGGCCGTATGAGCACCCGAATGGATTTTACCCCAATGGTTGATCTGGGTTTTCTCCTCATCACTTTCTTCATGCTCACCACCGCCCTCACCCGACCCAATATGATGGCGCTGGCAATGCCCGACGACAAAGGCGAACCGGAGCCCGTGAAACGATCCAAAGTGCTTACCCTGATGCTTGGCCACAGGAATCAGGTACTCTGGTACGAAGGCCAGGATCTGGCGCAATCGGATTCTACCGGATACGATGCAGCCGGCCTCCGGAAGGTCATCCTGGCCAAAAAAGAAAAAGTAGACCGGCAATGGGGCCAGCAAACCTATATGGATGGCAAAACCGGCGCTTTAACCAAAGGCTCTTACCTGAACGTGATCCTGAAGCCCGGACCACACTCCAGCTACAAAAATCTGGTGGACGCACTGGATGAAATGGCTATCTGCGGCGTTCGTTACTACTGTATTGTGGATCTGACGCCACCGGAACAGGCTTACATGGCCTCTCTGGGTTTGTAACAGTTCTTCTCACCCAAACTATTTCCTATCATGAACAAGCAAGAATTCGTGTCGCAACGCGACATGCTGGACATCGTATTTGCCAATCGCAACCGCGCTTATGGCGCCTACCAGCTGCGCCGGGAATATCCCAACAACCTCCTGAAAGCCCTGGGAATGGGCTTGTTACTGATGGCTTTACTTATGCTGAGCCCCAAAATCATGGCAGCGTTTGCAGGATTGGTATCTCCAGAAGTAGTGGAGTTTCCTTCAGATGACGATAGGGTATTTACCGAGGTGAAAGTAATCCAGCCGCCTGTGGTTAAGGTTCCTCCTCCGCCACAGGCGTCGGTAGCCTACAAACCTCCTGTAGTAGCCCCGGATCATGAAGTGAACGAAACCCCTGCACCGGATGTACAAACCATTTTGGACGATGGTCGGGATATTGGCGCACAAACCGTGGAAGGGCCGGATGATACCCCGCCTACACTGGATCCTCCCGGCAATGGCACTGCTGTGATTGAACTGCCTGCTCCGCCAGAGGATGACAATCCGGTTGATCCGTTCGTGGTGAGCCGTATGCCCAGCTTCCCGGGTGGCGAAGCTGAAATGTTCCGCTGGATTTCCCAAAACCTCGATTATCCTGAACAGGCCCGGGAATCAGGCGTATCGGGGCAGGTAGTACTGCAATTCCTGGTTGCTAAAGACGGAACCATTCAGGATATCCAGGTGGTAAAAACACCGGCTGGAGGAGCAGTTTTGGGCAAAGAAGCCATCCGGGTGGTGCAAAGTATGCCTCGCTGGACACCCGGCGAACACAATGGGAAGCCGGTAAAAGTGAAATTCACCCTGCCTTTGAGGTTTAATTTGCAGTGAGAAATCTCCTTGCGAAAGAGGCAATTTCATAAGTCGCTTTTTTGTTTTTACCGCATAGAGGCGGAGAGGCACTTAAACTGAGAGTCTCACTCCAAGTGAGACTCTCAGTTTAAGTGCCTCTCCGCCTCTATGCGGTAAAAATAACTTTTTAGACACCCTCTTTAAGAACTTACCTCCATTAATCCAGACAGTAAATAACCCAAACTCTGCATGAGTACCATTTTCAACCGCCCGGAAGTACCAGGCGGTTTTTTTATTTTATGCACTATCTTTCCACCCTCATTAATCACATTCTCTACAGTCCACCATATGCTTTCACGTCGAAAATTGCTCAAAACCCTCGGCGCTGCCACCGGAGCAGCAGTTCTGACCGGATTTTCCTCAGAAGATGCCACGTACAAGATCCCCGTACTCACCGAAGAAAATCCCGATTACCGTAAGCCGGATCGACCCATCACCATCGTCACCATTGGCGCCGGCAACCGGGGAAATGTATATGGAAACTACGCGCTTTCATACCCCGATGAAATGGATATTGTAGGCGTCGCCGAGCCAAATCAGGTGCGCAATGACCGGTATACCCAGAAACACAATATCCCGGAGGCCAATCGGTTCAATACCTGGGAACGGGTGTTCGACAAGCCAAAATTTGCCGATGCGGTACTGATCACTACACCGGATAACCTGCACTATGGCCCTTGTATGGCTGCCCTGAAAGCCGGATACGATGTGCTGTTGGAAAAACCCATTTCTCCTTCAGAAAAAGAGTGTCGCGATATCCTGAGCCTGGCCAGGAAAACCGGTCGCATAGTGGCTGTTTGCCATGTACTGCGATATGCTCCTTACTTTGAAAAACTGCGAGAGCTGATGCAAAACGGGTCCATTGGCGACATTGTGAGTGTGCAGCATATGGAACCTATTGAACATATCCATATGAGCCACAGCTATGTGCGTGGCAACTGGCACGACCGCAACGCCACCACCCCGATTATACTGGCTAAAAGCTGTCACGACCTGGATATTTTGCGCTGGCTGATCAACAAGCCCTGCAAAAAAATAGTGGCCATGGGCGGTATTAAATGGTTCCGCAAAGAAAATGCTCCGGCTGGAAGCACGCCGCGCTGTATGGATGGCTGTGCTGTGGAAAGCACCTGCCCGTACTCTGCTATGAAAATCTATTACCGCCAACGCGGCTGGTTGTATGTATTTGATATGCCGGAAGATAAATCCAAACACGATGCCTACATCCTGGAAAAATTGCGCACCACCAATTATGGCCGCTGTGTGTACCAGATGGATAATAACCAGGAAGACCACTATGTATCCACTATGGAATTTGAAGGCGGAATAACGGCGGCCTTTTCCATGGAAGCCTTCACCTCCTACGCAGGCAGGCGCACCCGGGTGATGGGTAGCATGGGCGATATCGTGGGCGATATGGAAACCTTTACCGTAACCGATTTCCGTACCGGAAAAAGCACAGTATACGACAACTCCTCCGGCGATGGCCACGGCGGCGGCGACTGGCGCCTGGTACGCAACTGGCTGCAGGCCGTTTCCCAACGCAAACCGGAACTGCTCACCTCCACCATTGATGCTTCTATTGAGAGCCATATCATGGGCTTCATGGCAGAAAAGAGCCGAAAAACAGGGAAAGTGGAGGGAGTGGGTGTGTGAGCTCACCGTGGAGAGAGACCACTAAGCCACAAAGGCACTAAGAAAGCATATACTTAGTGTCTCTTAGTGCCTCCGTGGCTTAGTGGTCTCTTCCTTAAAACATCTCCCTTTCCACCCACTGACACAAAATATGCCCAATCAGGATATGTGCCTCCTGTATGCGTGGCGTATCGGAAGACGGCACATTGAGCAGAATATCACATACCTCTGCCATTTTACCGCCGCTGGCGCCGGTTAAGCCAACGACCTTCATGCCCTGGGCTTTGCCGGTTTCGATGGCTTTCAGGATGTTGGGGGAGTTGCCGGAGGTACTGAACGCCATGAGAATATCCCCGTTTCTGCCGGCAGCCTGAACCATTCGGGAAAACACATGCTCATAGCCATAATCATTAGCTACAGCCGTCACATAGGAACTGTTTACGTGCAAAGCCTCGGCGAACAGGGGAGGACGATCCGTATAAAACCTGCCGGAAAGCTCTGCAGCTATATGCTGGGCATCGGCGGCACTGCCACCATTGCCGCAAAGCAGTATCTTGCCCCCGTTTTGGAAACAACGGAGCATCAGCTGGCCTGCCTCTTCTATTTTTTGGAGCAACACCTGGTCATTCAGCAGGTGCTGTTTTACAGAAATACTTTCCTGAACAGAGGTTAAAATCAATTGCTTCATCAGAATTTCATTCAAATGCTTCAAACCGAACGTCTCTACCTGGTGCCAGCCAACCTTCCCATGATGGAAGCCATTGCAGAAGAAGATTGGGCAACCCTTTCATCTTCGCTGGGTGGCGTAGACATGGCCGAACACTGGCTGCATTTTCCGGAGGCTATGGTCTGGATGCGCGATTTTCTCCGGGAACACGAGGTAGATATCAACTGGTGGAATTACCTGATTGTTCATCGGGCAGATGTTCGACTGATCGGTACTTGCGGCTTCAAAGGTACGCCGGGCTTTGATGGTGAGGTGGAAATTGGCTATGAGATTGCAGAAAGTTATCAGGGAAATGGACTGGCCACAGAAGCAGCCGGGGCGCTGGTGGGGTATGCTTTTGCACATGAGGCGGTAAAAATAGTTTTAGCGCATACCCTTGCAGAAAAAAATGCTTCCAATACTTTGTTGCAAAAGCTTGGTTTTCAGTTCATTGGAGAGCATATTGATATAGAAGATGGCAAAATATGGGAGTGGCGACTGGAAAGAACTCCCACCGTTTAGCAATGTTTTTGGATTTTTGCGCCGTAAAACGGAAAACATCCGGCATCAACCTCCATTCATGAATATTCAAGACATACAATCCACCGGAACCAAAGCCACCCGCGATGGCTTTGGTCAGGGCCTGCTCGAAGCGGGTCGTCAGAATCCAAATGTTGTTGGCCTCACAGCCGATTTGTTGGAAAGCCTGCAAATGCAACATTTCAAAAAGGAATTTCCGGAGCGTTTCTTCCAGGTTGGCATTGCAGAAGCTAATATGATGGGGATTGCCGCAGGTCTGGCTACAGCCGGTAAGATCCCTTTCACTGGCACATTTGCCAATTTCTCCACCGGCCGCGTATACGACCAGATTCGCCAAAGCATCGCGTATTCCCATAAAAACGTCAAGATCTGTGCCTCTCACGCAGGCCTTACGTTGGGCGAGGACGGCGCTACCCACCAGATCCTGGAAGATGTAGGTATGATGCGTATGTTGCCGGGTATGACCGTGATCAATCCCTGCGATTACCATCAGACTAAATTGGCTACTCTGGCTATTGCAGACCATCACGGACCCGTTTATCTGCGTTTTGGTCGGCCAGCCTGGCCTATGTTTACCGAAAACATGAAGTTTGAAATCGGTAAGGCCCTCCACCTTGCTTCAGGTACAGATGTAACCATCTTCGCTACTGGTCATCTGGTTTGGACCAGCATTGAAGCAGCACAGGAATTGGCTACTCAGGGCATTTCCTGCGAGGTGATCAATATCCATACCATCAAGCCGCTGGATTCAGAAGCTATTCTGGATTCCGTAAGCAAAACCCGCGCAGTAGTGGTAGCCGAAGAGCATCAACGCGCCGGTGGCCTGGGCGATGCAATCGCAAACTTGTTGGTGCACAAATTGCCAGTACCAATGGAATATGTAGGCGTAAACGACTCCTTCGGAGAAAGCGGCAAACCTTCAGAGTTGCTGGATAAATACGGCCTGGGCAAAAAGGACGTAATCTGGGCTGTGAAGGATGTGCTGGACAGGAAGTAAGAGCTGCCTTGCGAGGGTCTTACGACCCCGCAACCCGTGAGATAACAAAAAAGCGCCTTCCGGATTTTTCCGGAAGGCGCTTTTACTATCTGCTGAAGAGCTTGTTTAGCCCTTTTGCTGTTGTGCAATAAGTTCCTTAACCCATTCTGTTGTAACAGATTTCGGACGCTCAATAGGCAGGTTTAGCGCGCGCGACCAGCATTGAGCGGCCAAGACGCCCAGGGCACGGCTAACTCCGAACAGTACTGTGTAGAAATTGTACTGGTTCAGGCCGTAGTGACGCAATACTGCACCGGAGTGAGCATCAACGTTTGGCCATGGATTTTTCACCTTGCCAAGGCTGGTGAGGATTGGCGGCACCACGTCAAAGATTTTCCAAACCACTTTTACCATTTCGTCGTCCGGAATATTGTCTTCGCAGAACTGCTTTTGCGCCATGTAGCGTGGGTCGGGCTTGCGGAGTACAGCGTGGCCATAACCCGGAATAACACGACCGCTGGCCAGGGTGCTCTTTACATATTCGCCAATTTGCTCGCGGCTGGGTTTGGTGGTGCCCAAGGTGTCGAGCATTTTTTGAATCCAGCGCACTACTTCCTGATTGGCCAGGCCGTGTAGCGGACCAGCCAGCGCATTCATGGCTGCAGACAGCGACAGATATGGATCGCTCAGGGTAGAACCTACGAGGTGCGTGGTGTGTGCGGAAGCGTTGCCGCCTTCGTGATCGGCGTGAATGGTAAGGAACAATCGCATGTATTCCTTGAATCCTTCGTCGTCGTAACCCAGCATATGGGCAAAGTTGGCGCCCCAGTCGAGCGAAATATCAGGCAACAGATGATCGCCTTTGAAGTAGCAACGACGGAAGATATAAGCTGCAATACGAGGCAAACGCGCCACGAGGTTCATAGTGTCTTCGTACGTGGCATCCCAGTATTCGGAGCGCGTCATGCCCATTGTGTAGCGTTGTGCAAACACGCTGGTGTTTTGCATAGCCATGATACCAACAGAAAGCTGGGTCATTGGGTGCGTTTCGATGGGCAGCGATTCGATGGCGCGGAAGACGTGTTCCGGTACATTTGCCCGGCGAACCCAGTTTTCCGTGAGCCATTTTACTTGTTCCTGTGTAGGGATTTCACCTACCAGCATCAGCCAGAACAAACCTTCCGGAAGCGGCTCTTTCCCATTTTTTGCGCGTGGGAGCTTTTCGCGGAGTTCAGGGATGGAGAAACCTCTGAACCGAATACCTTCTTCGGCGTCCAGGAGCGATGGCTCCCAGATCATACTGGTAATGTCGCGCATTCCACCATAGGCCTGTTCAAGCAGTACTTCATCAATTTTCATGCTGCCGTGCGCCTGAAGCAGTTCCTTAACCTCCTTGGCTTGTGCCTGCGCTTTTTCTGAAAAAAGTTGTTTCAGTAAATCCATGGGAATAAGTCGTAAATACTGGTTAGAGCAAAATCTTCACTCTTGAAATTTTTGCAAAGTTAGAATAAGTGAACTGCCTTATCTTGCTAAAGTTCAAAAGTTTCGAAAGTTTTGTGCTTTCAAAAAGCTAAACGACATTCGCACTGCAATCAAAACAAACCTAATTCCTATGCTTGGACGAAATCAAGGGGGCGGACTTCGCATTTCCCCAACCATTATTGTGGCTCTGGTTATGGCCAGTTTTGCCTTGTGCAAATTCTACGGACAAACATCCGTCAACGAAATAACCGGTGAAACTCAGCATATTGCCATGACTCCTGAACAGGAAATTGCCATGGGACTGGAAAGCGCACCGCAAATGGCACAGGAAATGGGCGGCCTGAGTCGCAACCAGCAAGCCGCAGCCATCGTCAAACAAATTGGGCAAAAAGTAGTACAAACTTCTGCCGCAGCCAAAACACCCTATAAATATGATTTTCACCTACTGGCCGATCAGCAAACCATCAACGCCTTCGCCTTGCCGGGCGGACAGGTGTTTATCACGGAAGGCTTGTTGTTCAGATTAACGGAAGATGGCAAAACCCTGAGTGAAGACATGCTGGCGGGGGTTTTAGGACACGAAGTTGGGCATGTTGTTGCGCGTCACAGTGCAGAAAGGCTGGCGCAAATGGAACTGGCTCAGGGACTCACCGGGGCTGTTACTATGGCTACATACGATCCCTCAAACCCTAATACTGCCTATATTGCACAATCTGTAGCCAATATGCTTCAGTTGAAATACGGCCGGGATCAGGAACTTCAAAGTGATTATTTAGGTGTCCGGTTTATGCTGGAAGCCGGTTACGAACCGGAATACCTGATTCAGGTGATGGAAATCCTTAAACAGGCATCAGGTCCTAACCGCACACCCGAATTCCAAAGCACCCACCCGGATCCAGAAAATCGCAAAGAAGCCATCGAGGCTGCAATCCGCGAATGGAAAGGCAAACGTTGAGATATTACTAGGCTTTGCCATTTGGCAGAATACTTAAAGAACCCGTTCCTTTGCCGGCCGAAAGAGTGTTTGAGTGTTTGAGTGCCTGAGTGTTTGTGTGTTTGAGTTGGCGTTCGGTTGGGTGTGGTTTCGATGACACCTTGCCAAAAACACCACATTAATGCCCAACCGAACGCCAACTCAAACACTCAGGCACTCAAACACTCAGGCACTCAAACACTCAAACACTCCCTAACTCAAACACTCTCTATGCATAACATTACAGTTATTGGAAGCGGCACCATGGGCAACGGCATTGCGCATGTGTTTGCTCAACACGGATTCGAGGTAACATTGGTAGATATTTCTGCCGCAGCGCTGGATAAAGCATTGATTACCATAGGAAAAAACCTTGATCGGCAGGTGGCTAAAGGTTCGCTCACAGAGGAAGAAAAGGCAGCTACACTCCGCCGAATTCACCCTATGACCGATCTGCACGAAGGTGTAGCCGGCGCTGATCTGGTGGTAGAGGCTGCTACAGAGAATGTAGCGCTGAAACTGAAAATCTTCAAAGACATGGATCAGCATGCACCTCCTGCGGCTATCCTGGCTACCAATACCTCCAGCATCAGCATCACCCAGATTGCTGCTGCTACGCAGCGACCCACGCAGGTAATTGGTATGCATTTCATGAATCCGGTTCCGGTGATGAAACTTGTGGAGGTTATTCGGGGCTATGCCACCACCGATTTAGTTTGCCAGACCATCATGGATTTATCCCGTAAACTGCAAAAGGTTCCGGTTGAGGTAAATGATTACCCTGGGTTTGTAGCCAACCGAATCCTGATGCCTATGATTAATGAAGCCATTTACACACTTTATGAAGGTGTAAGTGGCGTGGAAGAAATAGATACCGTGATGAAACTAGGTATGGCACACCCTATGGGACCACTCCAATTGGCCGATTTTATCGGTCTGGATGTGTGCTTGTCTATTCTTCGTGTGTTACAGGATGGATTTGGCAATCCTAAATACGCACCTTGCCCATTGCTGGTAAATATGGTTACGGCCGGTAAACTTGGCGCCAAAAGCGGTGAAGGTTTCTATGTGTACACTCCGGGATCCAAAGATCTGGTAGTGGCTGAAAGGTTTAAATAAATCAAGTTTCAATTTTTTTTGAAACTTATTTTATGAGGGTTTGTTTCCTGTTCATAACAGAAACAAACCCTCTTTCTTATGGAATCCCTGGATCAAAAAGTGATTATTTATGATGATGCCTGCCCCATGTGCAAGGCATATACCGCAGGATTTGTTAAAGCTGGCTGGCTGCAACACAGGAGCGGATTCAGTCACGCGGATCCTGAAGTGATAAATAAAATTGACCTCGACAGAGCCAGGCACGAAATTCCATTGCTGGATTTACAAACCGGTCAGGTTGTGTATGGTTTGGATGCCCTCTTTTTGATTATTGGCGCCAAATGGCCAGTATTTAAACCCCTTTTCAAAACTTCCTGGTTCAAAAAATTGCTCTATCCGCTGTATCAGATCATAACCTTTAACCGAAGGGTGATTGCCGGAAGCAGTGCTCCTGTTACAGGATTTGATTGTGCTCCGGATGTAAACCTTTTCTACCGTTGGTTATATATTGGCCTGGCCACTATAGGGGCTTTCAGCGTGTATTGGTCATTTTGGCAAAGTACAGAGCCATTGGCAAAAGGTGTATTTCTGTTGCATGCCCTGGCTCCGGTTCTGGTGCTTTTTGTGCAGAAAAAACTGGATTTTATGGGGCATTGGGCCACTGTTGCGTTGGCTTCGGCACTAGTAGCTGTTATCCTTCCGGCCTCCATTTTGGTTAAATCTGTTGCTGCTTTAGGTATAACAGCCTGGATGTGGTGGTTGCGCCACAATAAGGTGTAGATATTGTCGCGCTTTTTCCCATCTTTTCCGGCATATTTTTCAGATTCCGGCTGTGGTTTTCGTCCTTTGTGGGCGCATAACATACTTCCATGAATTTCAGAAAAATCGCGTTGCTGGCCGGCCCTGCCTTGTTTTTATTAATGGTGTTTATTCCTGCGCCCATGGGCATGTCCTGGGCTGCTCAATTGACAGCCGGAATTACGCTTTGGATTGCCGTTTGGTGGATCACTGAACCGGTTGAAATGGCCGCCACATCCTTATTGCCTCTGGTGCTCTTGCCGCTTACGGGTGTGGCTTCGCTGAAGGTAGTAGCTGCGGAATATGGCAATGAAATCATTTTCCTGTTCATGGCGGGCTTTTTCATGGGCAAAGCAGTAGAGCGCTGGCAATTGCACCGGCGCATTGCCCTGCGTATGGTTTTGTGGATTGGCGCCGACCCATCCCGTACGGTATTGGGCTTTATGGTTGCAACGGCCTTTATCTCCATGTGGATTTCCAATACAGCCACTGCGGTAATGATGACGCCGGTGGCAATTGCAGTGGCAGTTGGACAAAATAAAAACGGGCCGGTGGATGCTAATTTTGCCAAGGCCTTGTTGCTCGGGGTAGGATATGCCTGTTCTATTGGCGGGTTGGCTACTGTAATAGGTACGCCAACCAACGCTATTTTTCTTTCCTATGCTCAGCAAAAAATGGGTGAGACGGTTTCCTTTGGTAAATGGCTGATGTTTGGATTGCCTTTTACTGCGGCATTGTTGCTGATTTGCTGGCAATTGCTGATCAGAATGTTCCCTTTTGGAAAGCAACCAGGCTCTGCGTTCCATTCCCGGGCTCAAATCAGGGAACAATTGCAATCGTTGGGGCCTATTTCGGCGCCTGAACGAAGGGTGATGTGGATATTTGGGGCGGTGATTTTGGCCTGGGTAAGCGGATCTCTGATTTGGTACAAACCACTCAACCTTTGGATCCACACCGCCCTGGCTGGCATGCCTGTGCCTGAAGTGCTAGATAAAGTGCCGGCCTATTGTTCCGATACCGTGGTGGCACTGATTGGCGCTCTTTTGTTTTTTACCATTCCTGCCGGCGATAAACAAACTGAAACCACTCTGCTCGACTGGCCAACTGCCGTAAAAATCCCCTGGGCTATTCTGATTTTGTTTGGTGGCGGATTGGCTTTGGCCAAGGGGTTTGATCTGAGCGGACTGGCAGGTTGGTTCGGCGAAGTCTTGAAGGCCCTGGGGAATTTACCTCATGCCCTGATCCTGCTGGTAGTACTGGCAGTAGTGGTTATACTCAGTGAGGTGGCTTCCAACATTGCCACAGCCTCCATGATGATGCCTGTGCTGGCAGCCCTGGCTGGCAGTTTAGGAGCGCATCCTTTTGGACTATTGATGAGCGCTACCCTGGCTGCATCCTTTGGTTTTGGGCTGCCCATTGCCACTGCACCCAACAGTATTGTTTATGCTTCAGGGCAAATGTCTACACGAGATATGGCTCGTGCCGGGTTTTTGTTAGATGCCCTGGCCATTTTGCTGCTTTTAGCTTTTGTGTATGGATTGCTTCCAATTGTTTGGGGAATCAGGGTATAATTCTGTCAAGCACTTTATTTGCAGTTTTTTTGCTGGTTTTAACCTTGTGGTGACCTGGTTTTAGGGCTTAAACAGGCTTAACTTCTTTCAATTTTTTTTGAAATAATTATCCTTGTCAAGAATTTGTAAAAATTTCATAAACAATTGAATGTCAATGTGTTAAATCAATACTGTGTTTTACAACACTAATTTTTTGAAAATTTTAACAGTTTTTGTCTAAGCCTGTATTGGAAATTGTTAAACATCTTGATTACCTTTGAGGCATCTTAAAATCAACAGGAGATTGCCATGACAAGTATAGAATTCGATAGCAAGCTGAGCACTCTGACGAGCATGTTGCACTCCTTCGCCTATAACTTGACGAAGAACGTGGAGGATGCCAAGGACTTGTATCAGGAAACGACCTATCGCGCGTTGTACAACCGCGACAAATTTCAGCCCGACACTAATTTCAAGGCGTGGATGTTCACGATAATGAAGAACATCTTCATCAACAACTACCGGAAAAAAGTGAAGGCTAATACGGTGCTTGATAACACCGAAAATCAATTCTACCTCAATTCTTTCAGCCATTCTGCAGCCAATGCAGCCGAAGGAAATATCCTGCTCAAAGAATTGAATACGATGGTGGAAAAATTGGACGACAGTATCCGCATTCCGTTCACCATGCACTTTGAAGGATTTAAATACCAGGAAATTGCAGACGAACTGAATCTTCCGCTGGGCACTGTTAAAAGTCGAATCTTTTTTGCCCGTAAAGAGTTGAAAGACAGAATCATGTCCAATTACGGATTCAACCCCAATTAATTATCGCGTTAAGCGCTCAAATGACCAACGGAAGAGCCGCCACTCACCTGGCGGCTTTTTTTATGTCCCTGCATTAAGTAGCCACTACATTTCCCGGGTAACATCCAAGCCCTTGATCATTTGAAGATAGGATTTGGCAAAAAGTGTTTGAGACGCAAAGTTCAATCCCTGAACATCAGGTTTGAGTTTAGGATAGTCTGAGCGGTACTGCTCAGAAAGGCGTTTGATTTCCCGTAAAATTTCTGCTTTGTTTAACCTTCCGGATTCGTCTGTAACTGTAATCTTGAAACCTAGCTGACGGAAAAAATCGCTTTCCGTAATCTGGAAAAACAAATGCAAAAAAGCACGGTCTGGCTTGGGCGGCGCCTGATGAAACAGGATAAATCCGGCAATGTATTGCGGTATGGCAGCGGCCAGGGCATCGTGGCCCTGCTGCATTGGCCATTCCATATTGGCCAGTTCGCCATCAATAAAACTTGCTACAGTGCCATGTGGAACCGCCGGGTTGGCGCCAAACGTACTCTGTGTACGGTACATTTCCGCAAAAAACGCCTCCTTAGGTCTGTCGAGCAAGGTTTGAAACTCCCGGCGCATCTGCTGCAGCTTTACCTGAGGAGTTAGATTGTTTTTGGAAAAATACGCCGCATATACACGCTCCAACAGGTCCATCATAAAACCTTCCGGTTTAATCAGATAGTCCAGTTTGAACGCCAGCGCCAGGAAAAGATAAGCATAGGTTCCCGGGTAGGTATTCGGATCCGGCTTGCCCTTGTCCATTTCAGACATGACCGCCTGAATGGATTGTACAATGTAGTGGTATTTTGTTTCTTTTTCCTCCTCCGGGATTTCAGCCAGTTGACGACCATCAGCCGGACTTAATACCTGGGCAAATTCTCCCAACAACAGGTCATCCTGTTTATCGGCGTGAATTGCCAGCTCTCTCAAAGCGTGCAGGATTTTTAATGGAGATCCATCAACGGTACGGGTATCAAATACAATGCACAAATTATTCTCATTGTCCAGCGCAAAGCGACTGAATTTGAGGTTGAAGTTGGCTTCCATGAGTCTTCGCATGAATCCAACATTCAGGTCGTTCGCCCGGGCTACGCGACTTTCTGCTTTAACCATGTCTTGACCAGCCACTCCCGTAATGCGTTGTGAGCCCTGAAACAATTCAAAATGAATAACGCCATCCTTTTCTTCCCAGCGAATATTGGGTTTTTGGGCTTCTTCATCCAGGAGATAACGCATGAATGCGCGGTATGCATTGAGTGCATCACCTTGTTCAAAGGCCTCTAAAGAGTGGTCGAATGCTTGTTGCTGCTCATCAGATTTATAAGCGTCTGAGAATCTGCCGAACGGAATATCCGGTTGATTAGGCTGAGCAGCGTGTCCAAAAAGTCGGGAAAGGAAGTTCATGTATGGCTGAGAAAGCAGGCAAATGTAGAAAGATTGCCGGTAAAGTAAAGCTCCGGTTTGAACTGGCTATTTTTGCTGCCGTTATGGATGCTTTTCGAACTGTGATGCCACTCATTCCTGCGCCGGTTTTAATGCGGCACAGGGAACCTGTTTTACTAATGGGCTCCTGTTTTACGGAGCACATTGGGCACAAATTGTCTGAACGCAAATTTCATACCGCCCTCAATCCATTTGGTATTGTGTACAATCCAATATCACTGGCAGAAGGCATGCACCGATTATACACACAGGATGATGCCTTTGAACTATTCGAGCATCAGGGATTGTGGCACAGTTGGGATCATCATGGCAAGTTTTCCGGACCCGACCAGGATGAAACCCTTGCCTTGTTGCGCGGGCGCCTGCGCGAAGCGGCAGCATTTTGTAAGCAAGCTAAATGGCTGGTAATCACTTTTGGAACCGCCGAAGTGTCGGTATTGCGTGAATCGGGTAGGGTAGTGGCCAACAACCACAAAATGCCTGGGCCACTGTTTGATCAACGCAGATTATCCGTAACTGAGGTTGTAGATGCCTGGCTGCCTTTATTGCAGCAATGCGCAGACAAACAGGTGATTCTGACGGTGAGCCCTGTCAGGCATTTGCGTCAGGGCCTGGTGGAAAATCAGCGAAGTAAGGCGGTATTATTGCTGGCATGTGAGGAACTCAGTCGACAATTGCCTCACGTGCATTATTTCCCCTCGTATGAACTACTGATGGACGACCTGCGCGATTACAGGTTTTATGCGGCCGATATGGCCCATCCATCGCCGGTAGCCATTGATTACATCTGGAAGCATTTTTGCAACACCTATTTTGACGCCGCTACCCAGGATCGGAACGATCTGATTCAAAAAATCCGGGTAGCCATGGAGCACCGGCCATTTCATCCGGAACTGCCTCAGCATCAGGCCTTTTTACAGGCCCAACTGGACCGCATCCAATGGGCTCAGCAAACTTATCCGGATCTGGACTGGACCGAAGAAATACAGTATTTCAGTAGTGGATTATTGTCCTGAAGGGGGCAGGACTTTACTGACGATAAAACTCACCCATCAGGGTCAGCTGAATTTTGTTGTTCTTTTTTTCACCACCCCAAACATAAAATTTCTGTGCAGCATTTGGCTTGAAACTCAGGGTTGTCCAACCGTCCAAATCCTTTCGTTCTACATCCAGATCTTTCCCATTCATTTGGACAAAAAGAAAGGTATTAGGCTGCTGAATTTTCAGTTTCAGACGGATATTGCCGCCAGGCGCCTGCTCCATTACAGCATCCTGAATGCCTCTTTGCAAATCACCGTTTGCGTAAAAACTCAATTTTTTGAAATCAGCTGCGGAGATGGGTTGATCAATCAATTGCCACTGAGAGTCCTCCGGATAATGGGTAAGCAAAAAGATGCGCGGTTCCACAAAAAAGTGTCCAGGCTGAAATTCCCGGATAAACTTTCCCTGATCATTTCGGTAGCCTGCCCCCCATGTCGCGTCCAGAAGCTGCCACTGGCCGTCGATCTTAACAGCATTCCACGCATGACTTTCCCAGCTCCCGGTAAAGGTTTTAGCATGCCCCTCGATAAAGGCACAATTCAGACCAACTGCCTGAGCCATTTTTTGGTACAACAAGGAATAGTCCATACATACGCCCCGACCACTTCTATAAGTCTGCTTCACTCTGCGGTCGTAATACTCCTGTTTTGTACGTGCCTCCAGCTCAGGACCTTTCTGATAATCAATAGATTGTGCTACCCAGGAAAATATAGCCCGGGCTTTTTCACGGTCTGTTTTAAGATCTTTACACAACTCCCTGGCCAGCGCTTCAGGTGTATCGTATGGCCGTTTGTTAAATTCACGGCAAGCCGCATCCAGCGCTTCATATTCAGGTTGAGCATACACTAAACCCAAACACATAGAAAAAAAGATACTCACTAAAAACTTCATATGAAACTGGTTATTTGTTTTCGCTTATTCACTCATTCACTCATTCACTCATTCACTCATTCACTCATTCACTCATTCACTCATTCACTCACTACCTTCACACCAATTTTTCCGCTCAGACGTTTATCGCATAACATTTCAGCTCATCCAAACATTTCCCATGCAACAATTGTATTCCCGCATGAACTTCCGATTGTCTCTTTTGGTTCTGTTGTCTTTTGCCACAAGCCTTTTACTAGCTCAAACGCAGCAAAAATTTCCGGAAAATTCCACCGAGTTCGTAGACAAACTGGGTGAATTCATGACCCTCTCCAAACGCCCGGATATGGAAGAGTCGTTCGCTGTATTCAGAAAAATGCACAAAGCAGGCGCTTTTCCTGAATGGGAGATGAAACGAATTATTTCCGTAGCAAATATGATGGGGAGTCAGAATCTTTCTTCTTTTCCCTATTTCAAAAACTATGTTAATGCCGTCGTAGCTTCTAAAAACAGCGCCGATACCACACTGTTCCGTCGCTGGCACTCTTTTGTAGAGGAATCTTTTGCCGGCCTGGAAAAGGGGCGCGCCAAACCCGCCGGCTTGCTTTTGGAGTTTTCTGTTGATTTCATGTCGGAAAGAGCATTAAAAACCGGAGAAGGTGGCTCCACCACCTGGAAAATTAAAGGCGGAAGTTTTGAATTCGCCTATAGCGACCGTGAACCCAGTCTTATTTGTAAGGATATCACCCTGATTGGTACACGAAAAACAGATTCCGTTACCATTGCCAAAACCTCCGGTTATTACAAGCCGTTTGAACAATTATGGTTTGGCGATGGCGGTAAGGTCTCCTGGGCCGAAGCCGGAATGGACTCCAGTATCTACGCCATTCTGACTAAATATAAGGTAGAGGTACAAAAACCTCTGTTTACGTGTGATACCGCTGTGCTTTATTATCCCTTATATTTTAAGGATGGCATTAAAGGCAGCTTCGAAAATAATATTGTTGTACGTTCTAAAAATACGTCGGCCAAACCGGATTCTCTGCAAAATTTTCAGTTCCCTCGCTTTCAGTCGTTTGATAAAATTTTGAAAATCAATCGAATAGGCGATAATATTGAATACCTGGGCGGATTCAGATTGGCAGGCAACTCTCTTTATGGATTCGGAACCGGCACGGAGCCCGCTCAAATGGTGGTGTACAACAAAAAACGCCAGAAGGTATTCCACGGAAAAGCGGAACTGTTTGTGATTAGGCGTGGAGTAAGTGTGGTGGCCGAAAACGTAGACGCCAAGTTGTTTATGGACAACGATTCGTTATTCCACCCGGCAGCCGACTTCCGAATTGATATTCCCAAGCAGGTTATTACCCTGATGCGTGGTGAAAAGGGTTCTTCCCGTAACCCTTTCTATTCTTCCTTTTACAATATGAACCTGAATACCGATAAGGTGAGCTGGCACTTGAATGCCGACTCACTGGAAATCGGCGGACACACAGGTATTAAGGGGGTAGCAAAAAAGGTGGAATTTGAAAGCAGTAACTACTACGATCCTTCTGTTTACCTCAAAATGCAGGGTTTGGCCAGCCACAATGCCGTAAGCACCCTGTACGCCCTTTGGCTCAAAACCGACCAGGATAAGGAAGACAATGGCCGGATTGTGAAAGACAATGAGTTTGCCATGGAGATTAACCCTAAGTTTGACTATTCAAGTATTCAAAGCTTACTGGCGCAAATGGTTGAAGAAGGGTTTATCAACTATTATTTCAGCAGGCACGAAATTGAATTGCGCGATAAATGTATCCACTATGCTCTGGCCAGTCAGGGCAAGAAGGACTATGACGCCATCAATATTATTTCTGAAAGTACTACAGCCAACGCGCGTTTGGACCTGAAAACAAAGGAAACTTCCATTTTTGAGGTAAAGAAGCTGGAGCTCAGCAAACGCCAGAAAGTGGCGCTCATACCAGACGAAAAGGAACTCACACTGCTCAAAAACCGCGATATGCGTTTCGGTGGAAGGCTTTTTGCCGGCATGGCTCTTTTCCAGGGAAGAAACATGAGTTTCCAGTATGATAAATTTGAAGTGGATTTCGACTCCGTTCAACACCTCGATTTCTACATCCCTACCGGCGAATCCGATAAGAACAACCAGCCCATCGCCAACGCCATGAGCTCCAATATTGAGCACCTGAGCGGCGCCTTGCTGGTAGACGCCCCCAACAACAAGTCAGGTAAGGAAGACCTCAACATATTTCCATCCCTGCAATCCAAAAAGTTCTCCTTTGTATTCTACGATCAGCCTTCCACCCAGCGCGGTGTATACACCCGGGATTCCTTCTATTTTCGTTTGGATCCGTTCAGTTTCAATGGGTTGGATTCTTATACCAAAGAGCAGTTGAAATTCAATGGCATGCTGTTTCCGGCAACCATTTTCCCGCCTTTCAAGGAAACCATTATTGTGCGTGATGAAGATAAATCCTTCGGTTTTGTACACAAAACACCAGTGGCCGGGTATCCAACCTATACCAAAAAAGGCAACTTTGCCGGATCGCTAGACCTGAGCAACAAGGGTTTGCTGGGTCGTGGTAAACTGGAATACCTGACGGCCGATATCGAATCGGAGGACTTGATTTTCCGACCCAAGCAGACCACAGGTACGGCTAAAAAATTCTTCATGGAAGAAGACCGGGCCAGTGCCGTAAAGGTTCCGCAAGCCAAAGGCGAGGAGGTGTCGGTGAACTGGTTGCCGTTTAAAGACTCCATGTACGTAACCAGTAAAGCCAAGGCGTTCGAGTTGTTTAAGGCCCCGGGATATACCCACAAGGGCGTGTTGATTCTTACGCCTTCCGGTTTGAAAGGCAATGGTGAGTTTGAATGGGCTGAGGGTAAACTTACCTCCAAAATCATTTCTTACGGACCGTTCCAGGCAAAAGTGGACACCGGTAACCTGGAAATTAAATCGCTCGACCAAAAAGGTATTGCGCTCGACTCCAGAAACGTAAATGGCGACCTGGATTTTGATAAACAAAAAGGTCAGTTCAAGGCAAACCTGCTTTCCGGTAATACCACACTTCCGCTCGACAAATACCGGACTTCGATGAACGAATTTACCTGGAATATGAAAGCCAAAACCATCGAGTTTAAGGCAGATCCCAACCGACCGGGTATTTTTACCTCCATCGATCCTAAGCAGGATTCTTTGTCATTCAATGGCAAAACGGCCTTGTACGATATGAACACCGACCTTTTACAGATAGGTGGGGTAAAGCAGATAAAAGCCGCGGATGCATTCATCAATATCCCCGATACCAGTAATATTTACATCCAGCCCGGAGGGCAGATGCGTACCATTTACAATGCTCAAATTGTAGCAGACACCATAAGTAAGTACCATACCATCAACAAAGCAACGGTAGATATTGGAGGTAAATTCCTGTACAAAGCCACGGGATTCTATGAATACAACATCCCGGGCTACAACCAGGAGGTGTTCTTCAACGATATTCAGGGTAAATATCAAACCATTAAAAATGGCGAACGCAAGGTGCAGACTTATGCTACCGCTGAAATTCCTGAGAAAGACAGTTTCCGGGTGGATGTTAAAACCTTGTTTAAAGGAGATATGATTTTGAACTCCAGTACGCAAAACATGACCTTTAAAGGGTATGCGCGATTAGTGGCTGATAAACTTCCGGTAACCAACTGGTTCACCCTGCAAACGGAAATTGACCGGAAGGACCCGGTTATTCAGGTGAAACTAGCCAAAGATGCAGACGATAGCCCAATGGTAACCGGCTTTTACGTTAGCCGCGAAACCGGTGAAATGTACCCTCGCATCATGTTGCCAGCCCTGCAACGTGTTGACCGACCCATTATTGACTGTAAACACGTATTCAAGTACGAACCTGCCAACGATCGGTTCATTTTCGGAGATTCACTCAGGGTGATCGGCAAATCTGAGCGTGGCGCTAAACTGGTGTACGATAACCGGGTTGGCACCGTGAATGCGGAAGGTCCTCTGAATATCTGCTCCGGGCTGGAATTGATGAGTGTCAAAGCAGCAGGCAGGCTCAAATCCGACTTCAACACCATTACAGACAGCACCTACTTTGATGTTACCGGTGAATTCATTTCTGCCATCGAACTTACTTTGCCGCCAAAACTGGTGGAGTTGATGATCAACGAGATCAAAGCAGCCACTTTCGACGCTCAACCTTCTGTGTATAATACCAATATGGCCTTCTACCAGCCTGCACTGCGCGAATTTGTGAGCGATGATAAGGACTGGGAGGAAGTACTCTCCAATACACGCGGTAATGCCATCATGTTGCCTAAGAAAGACGATAAATTCGCCTTTGTGTTTGGCCGTCAATCGGTACTCTGGAACAACGAATACTCCAGTTTCTTCACCCTGGAAGATCGTATTCCGGTGATCAGCATTGCCGGTCAGCCAATCAATAAATCGCTCAACGTCATGATCCAATACAAAATGCCTAAAGACGGAGAAGATGGTATGAGCTTCTACATCAAAGCATCTGCCGAGTTGTGGTATTGTTTCGGATATCAGAGCGATGAAAAAGGCGCTTTACTCAACGTTACTTCAAGCAGCACCAAGTTCAACGACTTGTTGGCGAGTTTGAAAGCCAAGGACACCATGATCAAAATGCCCAATGGCAAAACCCTGGAGATTGCTCTGGTAGATCCAAGCAGCGCCAATAACTTTGTCAATAAAGTGCGAAACGGCCGGATCAAAAACTAATTGGGAAGGCATGAAGTATATAAAGGCGAGAAGAGGCTAATATTTAAGGAGCTGGAAGTGTAAATAAACGTGAGCTACTCCGATTTTCGGAGTAGCTCACGTTTTGTTTAGATAACAACCAGCTTCTGCGTGATCTGGTCGCCGTTATCCTGTGTTACACTTATGATGTAAATGCCTTTGGCCAGGTCTGTTAGCGACAATTGATATTGTTTACTGTCTGTTTGAATGGTATTAATATGGCGTCCTTGTATGTCCAGGATTTGGATTTGTTGCATGGTCAATCCTGATTGGATTTGCACCTGAAACTCGGCCGGATTAGGGAATATTTTTACAAAAGGCTGCTCTTTAGGATCCTCGGTTTTGACCATAGAACTAAAACGCAAATTATCCAGCAGCACCACATCATCTGTATTCAGAGATGCATCAACGAAGGGGTGTTTCCCAATTTCGGTGTAAAAACTCAGGGTGATTTCACCTTTGAAGTTGGGTGGAAGCGGAA
Organism: Chitinophagales bacterium; assembly: GCA_017303475.1. Classification (GTDB taxonomy): domain Bacteria; phylum Bacteroidota; class Bacteroidia; order Chitinophagales; family Saprospiraceae; genus M3007. Next base: position 90,704 of record JAFLBO010000010.1, on the reverse strand, counting down.
CGGTTTTGTGTTCTACAGTCCCTTCAGGCTGGTCAAAAAAATGCTGTGCTCCGTGTTCATTGCCATCCCATTTAGCTTCTAACATGCTGCTATACAAGTAGTTGGATGCCTGTGATTCGTTGTTTTTAAACAAAGTAAGATCAAAGGACAATTCTGGATGCTCCACTTCCGAAAAGTCTACACAGGTCCGGATATAGCGGTTCATTCCATCACTATATTTCTGGTTGAATGTTTCAATTGGATTCAGGCATCTGTCATATTGTGCAATGTCTTCAATGATACCTGAGCTTCTCAAATGAAGGCTGTTTTGATAAAATAGAGTGCCAATTGCTGCGCCATTGCCATACATGAGCAGATGGTCGTCAATGCCATTATTTTCTTCAAAAGTATTGAGGTATTCTCCGGTGATCGGGGAGTAAAACTTTTCCTGATAGTTCACATAATGGTTATCTTCTGGATAGGTATCTTCCTCAGAAACCAGCAGGTAAGTGACGGGGAATTGGAAAACAGGGGTGGAAAAAGAAACAAAGAAGCGTCTTCCTGCGGGAAGATCGTTTGCCATGGTGTAATCTCTGGACCAAATAATGGCTCCCTGTGGGTCCAAAATCTGAAACTGCAATTCTGTTCCCGTAAAAATGGTTTGACAGCCTTTGTTATACATGTGGAACGATCTTGTGATGGAGTCAGCAAAACAAACCAGATCTTCATTTGTAACGAAAAGATTCAAATCAACTCCTGGTTGATTAGGCACATAATACCCAAATACATTGCGGTTATTATTGGGGTCGCCATCAGCAAAATCCAGGTGTATGGTCACAAAAGTGTAGCCAGGATCAGTATTAGGTAAAACATCATTAATGTTTGCAAAATAGGTCTCTCCGGGACCAATTGCCACATTTAGCGGTATGGTAACAACGGAAGGAAGAGCAGAAGACTCAAATACGATGTTGGCTCCCATACCGGGCAGATAGGCTACTCCACTTCTGTTGACAATAGGGATTGTAACAGGAAAATAGCCTCCCGGTGTGCAAAAGATCTGGAGACTTTCGCCGCCTCCGCCAATGGAAAGATCCAAAGCCCCCAAATTGGATGCTGGTAATCCTACGGCCTTCCATGCTTCCCAAACTTCCTGTACCTCATCAGACCCTGTTCCAAAAAGCTCCTCAGCGGCAGCAAGCGAATATTGATAAAAGCTGTTATAGTCCGAGCTTTCTGTGAGGTAGGCCTGGTTGGTTAAAAAGACGATCTGTGCAGCCTTGTCAAAGCCAACTCCTTCAACCTGATATGCGTTGCCTGCTTCATTTATGCCTTGTTTACCCGCTACCAATATGGTAAACCAAAGGTTTCCAATTGCACTATTAATGTGTACATTATTATCTGGTTTCCAATATTGACCATTGTACAAGGCGGGCATGCGGAGACTATTGGGATCATTCATTTGACGGAAGGGCTTGGCATCAGGATTCGTCATGAAGCTATGTCCAAGGGTCCAACTAAGATCCGCAGGGGTAGTTTTAAACTCCAGTATTTTCCCGAACATATCAGCCAGGCTTTCATTAATGGCGCCTGACTCCCCGCCATAAATCAGTTTTGATGTGTGCTCAATTATGCCATGGGTAAATTCATGACCTACCACTTCCAGGGTTGTGAGTGGTCCGTAATGACAATTTCCATCCCCAAAATTGGATGCTTCCCCATCCCAATACGCGCCTACCGGGTTAAAGCTATTCGTGTGTACCCTTGCATTTAGAGCCTTCCCTTGTCCATCCAAGCCCGCCCAGTCAAACATTCCCAGCATCATATCATAATAGGCCTGAGTACAATAATGAGCATCAAGGGCTACTTCATCCAAATCAACATTAGCCAAATCCCAATATTTACTTGAGTTTGAAAAAGATAGGCCTGATTCATTGTAGATGAAAATACCATCACCTCTGGTTGGATCTTGCAAAATGTATTTCTGTGGCGCTATAGAATCAACAACAATTTTTTGTTCCCCGTAATACCTGGTTTTTGCAGTAGCCGGCACCCCATGCTCCAAAATCAGGGGGAAATCTTTGACAATCTCCCCATGTTGTGCATCAACAAAGTACCGGTGTTTTTCAGCTGGTTTTGTTGCCACCAAATCTATTTGATAGGCTAATACCAGTTCCTCTGAGACTTCAGGAAATGCCGGATCAATAAGTACTAATCTGATAACAGTGGCTTTATCCGAATATAGTGCTGCTCCCATTTCATTTTTTGCAAATAGCAGTGCTGCTGCTTCATTCAGATTGGGTGTTACAGACGTTTTAATCTGCGGGGCGTACCTGCCTGAGCCATGTGTTACGCGTCCGTCTTTTTCATGCAGGATATATGTGCCGCCGAACACCGGAATTCCATCATGGAACTGTTGATACTGATAATGACGGTAACCATGGTGTCCTTCAATTTCTTCCTCCAGCTTCATTTTTGAGTCCGGCGCCAAATGCATTTGGTCTGCCATCACCTGAAAATATCGCGAATGCGGTATTTCCAGATTTGGGATTGGAAAGAAGTCGAACTTGTTAATCAAAAAAGCACAGGACAGTCCTTTTTGTTGTCCGAAAAGCCCTGTAGACAGGCTAAGGAGCACGCTCCAAAGAAGTAGTTTGTGTTTGATGTTCATATTCTTTAAGTAGTTTCTATGTTGGAACATTCTATCGGCTTTAGGTTGCTTAATATATGAATAATATTCCTAAAGATCGGATTTGCTTTATTACCTGGGCAAAAGACGAAGGGGTGGCTTGGATCAAGCCACCCCTTTTTTGAAAGAACCTTAGCGCTTTCGTATTCTTCCGACTTTTCCCCGTTACATTCTGACTAATTTTTGAGTAACCTGAGCCCCGTTTTCCATGTTTATGGTCACAAAGTAAATGCCCTTGGCCAGGTCATTGAGTTGCAGATCGTACAGGTTGTTTTGCACGGAAATAGAGCGGAGTGTGCGTCCTTGCATATCCTGCAGTTGAATCTGACTCATGTCCAATTCAGTTTGAATACGTACCTGATCCTGTGCAGGATTGGGGAACATTTGTATCACAGGCTGCTCCTTTGGATTGTTGGTGCTTACCACAGTGCTCAAACGGAAATTATCCAATAGCAGCACATCGTCATTAGCCAGGGAAGATGGCTCTAAAACCCAATTGCCAATTTCAGTATAAAATCTCAGCGTGATGGAACCTTTAAAATTTGCCGGGAGTGGAATGTTCTTGGATTCAACAAAGCCTTCCGGTTGACCGTAAAAGATTTCCTGGCCTGTTTGGTTGCCTTCCCATTTAGCCTGCAACATGCTGCTGTATTGGAAGCCTTCTGCAGCAGCCACATTGTTCCGGAACATGGCCAGATCAAAACTCAATCCAGGATTAGGAGATCCGGTCATGTCTACACAAGCTTTGATTCCAGCGTTTATACTCGTACTATAAGACTGATTAAAAGCACTCAAAGGATCCGGACAACGTTCTACCAGGTTTTCGTCTGACTCTGACCCTGTACTGCCCAAAAACTGACTGTTTTGAAACGGGTATATAGTTCCTGCCCCGCCCACAAACGCCAGATCAAGGTAATTGTCCTGGCCATTATTCAACTCAAAATCATTGATGTAATTACCAACTATGGGCAAATAAAAAGAGCTGGTTTGATCAGTATATTCGTTATTTAGCAAATTCGGATCGTTGGCGTGTGTCAGGGTAAAGGTCAGCAGACCCGTGAAAATTGGAATGGTGTAAGTGGTGTAAACTGTAGTTCCGGCTGGAATATCGTTTTGGTTTACGTAAGGTGCAGACCAAATCTGAGCTCCTTGCTCATTTTTTATCGAAACAGACATTTCTGTGCCTGCAGGCAAAGGATTGCAACTGTTATTGTTGATAAAAAAGGCCATTTCAATAGATTCTGCAAAACAATCAGGATCTAAAGGAAAGGTAAACAACGACAAATCATCATACTCATACTCCAGTATGTTGTAATAACCACTGGAGAAATTATTGAGAAAATTGTTATCCGAAACGTCCAGTGTAATATCAACGAAGATGGTTCCGGCGCTGTTACTTTCCAGCCAGTTCTGCACTTCGATGGTATATGTTTCACCCGGGCCAATGGGTTCGGTAAGCTGGATAGTGAAATTTTGGTTGGCACTAAAGCTGGACAACGTTACACTGGCGCCCTGTGAAGGATCATAAGGGGTGGTACTTTTGTTAATGACCTTGACTTTAACAGGCACGAACCCTCCTATACCGCATACGGTGTTATCCCAACCATCCTCTCCTTGCACCGCCAAATCGAATTCATTCAGTGGAGCTGAAGGCAGTCCTACGGCTTTCCAGGCCTCTTTTACAGCGTTAACCTCTACAGATCCGGCTCCATATAGTTCTTCGGCTGCTGCCACAGAATACTGGTAGAACGCATTATAGTCCGAACTCTCCGTCAAATAGGCACGATTGGTTAAAAAGGCAATTTGTGCCGCTTTATCAAAGCCCAGGCTGGCTACCTGATAAGCCACCCCTGCTTCGTTTACTCCCTGCCTGCCATCAATGATCATGGTATACCAAAGATTGCCCAGGGCTGAATTGGTGTGCACACCGTTTTCACTATCCCAGTTTTGGCCATTGTACATAGCCGGCATACCCAGACTGCCCGGGTCGTCCATTTGTCGGAATGGCTTGGAATCCGGATTAATGATAAAACTATGCCCTAATGCCCAATCATGATGTGCCGGAGCAGTTTTATATTCCAGGTACTTGCCAAAAATATCTGCCATGCATTCATTTATAGCCCCTGATTCGCCGTCGTAAACCAGTTGGGAAGTGAAATCTATCATGCCATGCGTAAACTCGTGTCCAACTACTTCGAGGGTAGTGAGTGGTCCGTAATTACAGTCTCCGTCTCCATAGTTGGAGTATTCCCCATCCCAATAAGCGTTCACAAATCCCGGCCCACCAACATGTACCCGTACCTTCAAGGCTTGACCTTGCCCATCCTGGCCCTCCCAGTCAAAAGCGTCCAACATTAAATCATAATATTCCTGTGTGCAATAGTGAGCATCCAGCGCCACTTCATCCATAGCAACATTAGTCAGGTTCCAATTTGAACTGTTATTAGTGAAATCATCGCCATTATCATGGTAAATAAAAATGCCGCCACCACGGGTTGGGTCCCTAAGAATGAATTCCTGAGGTGCAATAGAATCGGAGATGATGTTTTGAACGCCGTAATACTTGGTTTGCGCGGTGCTGGGTACGCCGTGTTGCAGAATTAATGGGAAATCACACAGTATTTTGCCTGCTTGGGCGTCTACAAAATAACGGTGCTTGTTGGCAGGGTCTGTGGAAACCAAATCTATCTGATAAGCCAGCCTGGTGTTTTCAGAGATTTGGGGGAATGCCGGATCCACAAGCATCAGCGTGGCAGTAATGAGCTTATCGTTATACCGATTTGCTTTCATGGCCTTTTTTGCCAAGGCAATAGCGGTAGCTTCATCTATACCCGGTTTAACAGACACCGAAATTTGTGGCGTATAACGCCCGGTAGCGTGGGTTACTTTGCCGTCCTTTTCATGTAATATGTAGGTGCTGCCAAAAACCGGAACGCCTTGATGCACCTGCCGATAGCGGTGGTGTTTAACACCATGCTGGCCATCAATGCTTTCTTCTAACACCATTTTTGAATCAGCGGCCAAATACATTTGATCAGCCATCATCCCAAAATACCTGTCAGGCGTTAATTCCGTAGATGTATTCCGGTAAAACTGATACTTTTTGATTAAAAACTGATTGGAAATACCCTTTTGCTGGGCAGAAAGTGCTGAAAGCAGCCCGAAAACAAAGCTCAGGCAAAGTAGTAAGTGTTTATGGTTCATATGATAAAAAAGGTTGTTTTGTGGGAACGAAAATAGGCTAATCCCATGCACTCGCTGAAAATTCTTTTAAAAGTGGCAGTTTTCAGCAAAAAAAAAGCGCGGCACAGGAGGATCCCATGCCGCGCTGAAAAATCAATCAGTGCTGTCTATTGTTTGGCAAACGTGCCTTCCAGACGACCGGTATCCGACTTCAGTACCAGACGGTACATGCCTGCCGGAAGGTTGGTTACATCTAGTTGGAAATTTGCGCCATTACTTACGGTGTTCGACATAGCCAAACGTCCATCAGCGGCATACACTTCCACGGTGGCCTGACCAATGCCTGCGCCATTTTCCAGCAACGCAGTCACGTTGAGCCAGTTGCTGGTTGGGTTGGGCGACAAAGTCAGCATGGCATTTCCTGCACCAGGATCTACCACAGGAGACTGACACTCTACCTTACCCAGGTTGAAATCATCTCCGCAAAGATCCGGATGGTCATGATCCACTACTGCAAATTCGTACATGGTAGTGCCATCGCCAGGGAATGGGCCAAGAATAATTGGCTGAAGCGTATCGTATGGGAAATTGCCGTAATTGTTGCCATTGCCTACGATATCAAAGCCGCCTGCACCACCATTTTCATGCTGGAAGGTCAAAGCCACAAAGAACTGTCCGCAAAGACAAGGCGTGCGCACTACCACCAGGTCATAAATGTGGCAATCATCATTACCCAAACAATCCGGAACCTGGAAAGTGCGGTCAATGCAGCAAAGTGGCAAACCAGGTATATTGGCTACCATACAGATCTTTATGTTGTCTGTATTGCCACCATCCCATGGGAAATCCTGGATTACCAATGGCAATTGGTTCAGATTGAACTGGCCAATAAGCTGACCATTGGCCCAAACCTGGAACAAGTCGCTGAGCTGATTAGATACCTCAAAGTCAATTTTCACCTGATAGGTGCTGTCGGAAGTACAATCATCCGTCGAAACTACCAGATCGAAGATGTCACAAGGCAGACCGCCACCACAATCTGTACCAACAAAGTCGATGGTTTTGCAGCAGTTTGGATCATTTTGGATGCAGATCTTGATGATATCAATTGCCGGACCATTATTCGGGAAGTTCGGAATCACCAGTGGCAGGTTAGCCAACGGGAAGGTTCCCAGGAATATATTATTGCCCCAAACATCAAAGAACTGGCTGCCCGGATTCACTACATCAAAATCCAGATGTAGCTCATATCCGGTTGCTGCCGGGTTACAGTTGCCCGGATCAACCACCACATTGAAAATTTCACAGTTGCCAACTACATTACAGTTTGGACCCTGGTAAACCAGCGTTTGGCAGCAATCAGGGTGGTCATTGATGCATACTTTGATTTCATCCGCCAGATTACCATTTGAGGCCACATTTGGAATGGTAAAAGGCAAAGTGCTGAGCAAATGCGTACCGTAGAACACACCATTTACCCACACCTCGAAGAAGTCGTTACCTGGATTGTTTGCCTCAAAATCAATGGTCAACGGGTAGGTTCCGGTGTTCGGATTGCACTGCCCGGGTGTTACTGTTAGGTCAAAGATGTCGCAAGGTGTATTAAACAGACAGTTTGGTACCTGCCAGTCAATTTCAGCACAGCAAGATCCCTGCCCACCAGGAGCATTGGTAAAGCAAACTTTGAGGAAATCGCCCTGTCCACCATCCCATGGGAAGAACTGAATTGGAAGCGGCAACGCGTTGATGTTGAATATGCCAAAGAATTGTCCGTTGGCCCACAAACCAAAAGTGTTGGCCGGAGGATTCACCACGTTGAAATTCACCCAAACCTGATAGGTGCTGTCGCTGGTGCAATCACCAATTTCCACATGCAGGTCATTGATGTCACAGTTGCCCTGGAAGCAGTTTGGTGTTGGGAATTCGATGGTTTTGCAGCAGCCCAAAGAGCCGTTAGTGCTCACCATACATACCTTTATCACATCGTTTGGTCCAGCGCCATCCCATTGGAAATCAGGAATATAAAGTGGCAGCTGGTTGAGGTTGAAGTTGCCCAGGAATTGTCCGTTGGTCCACAAGCTGAAGATCTGACTTGGCGGATTTTGTACCTGGAAATTCACCCAAACCTCGTAAGTGCTGTCGGCAGGATGGCAATCACCGGTGTCAACGCCCAGGTCGAAAATTTCACAAGGTAAATCGCAGTTTGGTCCCTGGAACTCAACTGTTTTGCAACAATCAGGGTGGTCATTGATGCAAATTTTAATCACATCAATAGCGTTTCCGTTGTTCGGGAAGTTCGGGATCACCAATGGCAAACCAGCCAATGGGAACAGGCCCAGGTATTGTCCGTTACCCCAAACTTCAAACAGCGCGTTGCCCGGGTTAACTACATCAAAATCAACCGTGAGCGAATAACTATCGTCGTTCGGATTGCAGGCGCCAGGGGTCACTACGACATCAAAAATAGCACATGGCGCACCACAGTTGGGGCCCTGGAATTCAATGGCACGGCAGCAGTCAGGGTGACCCTGAATGCATACTTTGATTACGTCAATGGCATTGCCGTTGGAAGGCATATTGATGCTCAATGGCAGACTATTGAGCGCAAATACACCCAAATATTGGCCATTGCCCCAAACTTCAAAAGAGTCACTTCCCGGATTTTGCACCTGGAAGTTGAGTTTCAACACATAGGAGTTGCCACTGGAGTCGCAGGCGCCTGGATCAACTACCAAATCAAAGATCTCGCAAGGAGTATTGCAATTTGGTCCCTGGAACTCGATGGTGCGGCAGCAGTCAGGATTGCCCTGAATGCAAACCTTGATCACATCGATGGCATTGCCATTGGATGGCATGTTGAACAGGTTCAGAGGCAGATCGCTTAGCGCAAACAGACCAAGATATTGTCCATTACCCCAAACTTCGAAGGAGTCGCTTCCCGGATTTTGTACCTGGAAATTGATGTGAAGCTGGTACACATTGTCTACTGGATTGCAATCGCCCGGATCAACAGCCAAATCAAAGATTTCGCAGTTTGGGTTGCAGTTTGGCCCTTGGAATTCAATGGTTTTGCAGCAATCATCATTGCCGGTCAGGCAAATTTTGATCACATCAATTGCATTGCCGTTGTCTGGAACATTCGTCAGATTGAGCGGCAAACCACTCAATGGGAACTGGCCCATGAACTGACCATTGGCCCACAAATTAAAGGAGTCGCTCGTTGCATTCAGGGTTTCGAAATCCAGGAACAGGTTGTAGGTGCCGTTCGGATTACAATCGCCCGGATCAAAGCTTACATCCACAATTTTGCAGGGGAACAGGCAGTTAGGCACCACAAACTGTTTGATCCCGCAGCAACCAGGTGTGCCTGGTATGGCATTGGAATCAAGAACACAAATCTGAATGAAATCGCCAGGTTGGCCGTTCCAGGGCACTTCGAGGGATAATGGCAAAGCGGTCAACGGGAATGTGTCGATCAGGTTGCCGCCAAGCGACAGGGTGAATAACCCATCGCCCGGGTTAGTGCCATTAAAGTTAACTACTATTTTGTATGTACTGTCAGAAGTACAAGCGCCGGTTTGCAGGAAGATATTCTTTATTTCACAAGGATCATAAGGCAAGCAAGCCGGATTCAGGAATTGCAGCTCCTTGCAACAGCCAGGGTCATTTCCGGTGCAAACCTTGATATGACTGAAAATCAGGTTGTTCCAGGGGAAACTGTCGATAGCTAAAGGCAATTGGTTCATGCCAAACTGTCCCCAGTAGGCTCCGTTTAACCATAGGTCGAAAGAATCTACTGCAGTGGTGTCATTCACACCAAAATTCAAAATAGCTCTAAACGTACTGTCCGTAGGGCAACCATCTGTTTTAATCACCAGATCATTGATGCCGCAAGGTGGCCCGAACAAGCAGGTCGGCACCTGGTACTCAATGGTTTTGCAACAAACAATATTGATATTGGATACACAAATCTTGATCTCATCGTGGTTGCCGCCATTCCAATGTACCTCCTGTGTAAGAGGCAATTGATTCAAGCTGAACATGCCGGCTAACTGGCCATTATTCCATACAACAAAGGAATCGGCGCCAATGCCGCCCAAAATTTCAAAGTCAAAGGTGAGCTTGTAGGTACTGTCGGAAGTACACACACCCGGAAGTACATTCAGATCAACAATATTACAACCGCCATTGGCACATGGAGGAGCATCAAATACCAGTTCTTCACAGCAATCAGGCTGATTGCTAATGCACACTTTAATGACATCTGTCAGGTTGCCGCTGGCTGGGAAGGCCGGAATTTGGAGCGGCAAGGCAGCAATCGGGAAAACGCCAAGGGAAACGCCATTGGCAGCAAAAACTTCAAAGGAATTGCCGATACCTAACCCGGAAACCTGGAAATTTACCAGCAGTGAATAGGTTAAACCTAATGGATCGCAAACGCCTGGTGCTACAATCAGGTTCTCAATGTTGCAAATACCCTGGTTATTACAGGGTGGCACATTGATCACCACTTCGTCCACACAATCCGGGAAAATAGCATCCCTGACCACAAATTCGAGTTGGGTAGGGGTGTTGGGATTGCCATTGAAAGGCCCAAGTACCAAAGGCACCTGGTTGTAGGTGAACAGCCCGTAGTTGGTTCCATTTCCATTGACTGTGAATTGGTTGCTGGTAGCATTGAACTCAAAATCGAGAGAAATGAAAAACTGACAGTTAATCGGGTTGACCTGGACCACTGTGGCCGTCAGATCAAAGATTTGACAGTTCTGCGCCGCGACGGGAATGCTAAACGCGAGCAGAAGCATCGGCAAAAAGGATGCTAAACGCATGGAGTAAATGAGTTTGGTGAATAAAAAAAACATGTAAATCGGTCGTCGCCATCCAAGATTAATGGGGGACGCTGCAAGGATTAAAGAGAAAATCTGTAGTGACCAGGCGCCGTGGGATGAAACTTAGGGTGTTTGCGGCAATGGCAGCAACCTACAGACTCGGCGAAATGGTTACGGTGAGTAGCTTTTGAGACAGAAAGATACAGCACACGGCTAATTCGCTTCCTGAGTACAGCAAAAATCGCGCACAAAAAGTGTCGGATTTTTGTCACTTGGGCAAATTTAGCGACGTGAAGCTTTCAAATAGTAAATTTTTTGAAGCCGTTATCCTTCGCTGGTAAACGAAAATTTGATTTTTGGGAAGTTTTCCTGCGCTGTTTGGAGAATCCAGGCTGTCTCTGCCAAAAATACGGTTTCTCCATCGCTGTCAATGGCAATATCCCGTTTCCGGCGATCTAAAAAATCGGCCATGTCTTTAGGATCTTCAGCGCTTACCCAACAGGCCTTGTATAAATTGACGGGCTCATAACGGCATTTTGCATTGTATTCACTCTCCAAACGATGTTGAATTACCTCAAATTGCAATTGCCCCACCGTGCCGATAATCCGTCGTCCATCACTTTTACGGGTAAACATTTGTGCTACGCCTTCATCCATTAACTGGTCAAGCCCCTTGGCAAATTGTTTGGCCTTAAGGGGATCAGCGTTCTCCACATACCGGAATTGTTCCGGTGAAAAGGCCGGGATGCCTTTAAAGTGAAGCAACTCACCTTCTGTTAACGTATCCCCAATTTTAAAATTGCCCGAATCATACAAACCTACCACATCGCCCGGGTAAGCTTCCTCCAGCAAGGTTTTTTTGGATGCCATGAACATGGTTGGATTTGGGAATTTCAATTCCCGCTCCAAACGGATATGCCGGTAATTTTTATTACGCTCAAATTTACCGGAACAAATCCGCAAAAACGCAATCCTGTCGCGGTGCTTTGGATCCATATTGGCAAAAATCTTGAACACAAATCCAGTCATTTTCTCTTCCTCCGGCTTTACCAAACGTTCTTCTGTGTAACGTGGTAATGGGGTAGGGGCAATTTCTACAAAACAATCAAGCAATTCTTTCACGCCAAAATTATTCACCGCCGATCCAAAAAAGATGGGGCAAACCTTGCCCTCCAGATAATCCTGCTTGTTGAATACCGGATAAACCGTTTCCAGTACTTCAACTTCGCCGCGCAACTCCCGGGCTGCACTCTCGCCAATGTGCCTTTCCAGATCCGGGTGACTCAAATCCTCAAAAACAATAATGTCCTCGTCTTCCTGTTTGCCGTGTGGGTTGAACAACACCAGCTTTTTCTCATATAAATTGTACACACCCTTGAAACGCTGCCCCATCCCGATTGGCCAGGAAAGCGGACAAAGCTTTACTTCAAGTTTCTGCTCAATTTCATCCAGCAAGTCGAACCCATCCCTGCCCTCACGGTCGAGCTTATTGACAAAAAAGATCATCGGCGTATCTCGCATCCGACACACCTTGGTGAGCTTTTCGGTTTGTTTTTCCACACCATTAGCCACATCCACTACCACAATGGCAGAGTCCACCGCCGTAAGTGTGCGGTAAGTATCTTCCGCAAAATCTTCGTGACCCGGAGTATCTAAAATGTTGATTTGCAAATCCCGATACTCAAATCCCATCACCGAAGTACTCACCGAGATACCACGCTGACGCTCAATTTCCATGAAATCGGAAACCGTGCTCTTCTTTATCTTGTTGCTTTTTACAGCTCCCGCCGTCTGAATGGCGCCGCCAAAAAGCAGCAGTTTTTCAGTCAGGGTAGTTTTACCGGCATCCGGGTGGGCAACAATAGCAAATGTGCGCCGGCGACTCAGTTCGGAAAGGAAATTGGACATAACTGCGTTTAGTAATCCGGATCAATTCCGTATTACGGGGCGCAAAAGTAGCAACAATGGCTGGATTTTACCGGTAAGGTTCTGGTGTTCACCACTGTTTTTTCAGAACTTTGTGCCACACTCCAATTTTTTGACTGTTTGGCAGGAATTTGGTGCTTGTTTTTTATCCCTTATCCAGAAACTGATTTACATGAGGAATATTCACCTCTTTTGCTGTTTATTGCTTTGCATTAGCGAAATTTCAGCCCAGCAGGATCCAACCCTGACCAGCTATCACTTTAATGCGCTGCTTTTTAATCCAGCCTACGCAGGTAGCCATGAGCACCTAACCGTCAACCTGACACACCGCCAACAATGGCTCGGACTGGAAGGCGCACCAGTTACTCAGGTGCTCAGCGGGCATATGCCTTTGCAAAACGACCGTGTAGGTTTGGGTTTTACACTGATGAATGATCAGATTGGGCCGGGAGGAGCCACCGAGCTCTCGGGCGCGTACGCGTACCGCCTTCAGATAGGCGCGCAAAACCAATACAAACTTTCAATTGGAATGCAGGCCGGATTGGCCAATTGGAGAAGCAGACTCAGCACTGTACAAGTGGTAGATACCGACGATGCGTCCTTTAACCAGAATCTCTCCCGGTGGTTGCCAAACTTTGGTGCGGGCGCTTACCTGTACAATAAACAATTTTACGTTGGGGTAGCGGTGCCCCGCCTGCTGGAATACGACCTCAGTCAGGACAACCAGCAAGCCGCTCAAATCAATGCCCGTAATGTGCGCCACTGGTACCTTACCCTTGGTGGCGCCATTCCTTTGAACGGTGAAGAGCTGGTTTTTAGACCTAATTTATTGCTCCAACATGCCGGCTTCTTCAGCAAAACCGGAGAAAACCAGATCGGCTCACCCACTTCGCTCAACCTGGGCGCATCTTTTCTGTTTCGCCAATTGTTCTGGGCCGGCTTGACTTACAGAACTGCTCTAGCCCAAAAATCTTCTACCGATTCCGCCAATTTGTGGGTGTCCTGGTCGCTGCGCAACGGTATGCGTTTTGGCGCTGCATACGATATCACCCTGAGCAAATTGCGCACAGCAAGCAGCAATTCTTTTGAAATAATGCTTGGTTATGAATTTGATGTGAAAGTTAAACAAGTAGTCTCACCGCGCTATTTCTAACCGCAAACCAATGAAAAAAACGCTTCTGTTATGGTTATGGCTGCTTCCTCTCGGACTTGGGGCACAATCCACCCTGATGCGCCGTGCTACCCAGGCTATGCAAGAACTGGATTATCAAACAGCCATTCAGCAATTCCTGTTGGTATTGGAAAAAGAAGACAACGCAGAGGCTAAGGCTAATCTGGCGGAATGTTACCGGAAAATCAATGATACTGAAAACGCCGAACTTTGGTACGGTCAGCTGGTGCGGCTTCCGTACCCAAAACCGGTTTACAAATTATATTACGGCATGATGCTCCAGGCCAATAGCAAATGCAACCTGGCCATCAACTGGTTCAAACAATACGAAAAAGAAGCACCTGACGATGCCAGAGCTAAAAATCTGGCTGCTGCCTGCGACCGAGAGCAGGAACTCCGCAATAAAAACCAGGATGTGTACCAGGTTTTCCCGTTGCCCATCAATTCAGCATACGATGATTTTGGCCCCAGCATCCTGGGCAACCAGTTGGTGTTCGCCAGTGATCGGGACTTGGGTAAGCCCGTAAAACGAACCTCTATGTGGACGGGCAATCCATTCTCTGACTTGTACAGTGCGCCACTCAAGTCTGATCAGCCCGGAGCCCTTGAGGCGGCAGTGGTGGATGGGTTTTCACCCGATATCAATACCGAATTTAACGAAGCAGCTGCCTGTGTTTCTCCAGATGGACAACAGTTGTTTTTTACCAGAAACAATTACCTGGAAGGCAATACCAGTCGCAGCGATGAAGGATTGGTCAAACTTAACCTGTTCACCGCCCGACGCAATGAACGCGGAGGTTGGTCTGATATTTCCCGGTTACCTTTTAATACACCGGATTTCAATACGGCACACCCTTGCCTGAGCCCGGATGGTAAACGCCTGTATTTCAGTAGTAATCGTCCTGGCGGTTTTGGCGGTATGGATTTATATTATTGCGATTGGCAAAACGGTGGTTGGGGTAATGCCCTCAACCTCGGACCCACTATTAATACAGAAGGGAACGAAATATTCCCTTTTGTAGATGGCAACGGGCGACTCTACTTTGCCGGAAATGGGCACCTGGGCCTGGGTGGACTGGATTTGTTTTACAGTACACCTAAAGGCGATAAAGACTGGAATGTGCCGGTAAACCTTGGAGCGCCTGTCAATTCTAACCGGGATGATTTTGGTATTTGGTTTGGTGGGGACCTCACCTGGGGATTTTTTACCTCCAACCGGGAGGGTGGGGCAGGCCGCGACGATATCTATGCGTTCTCCAGAAATGCCTCCACGCTGGAAATCTATGTATTTGATACACAGACCAATAAGCCAATTAGCGGCGCTACAGTGCTCAATTCGCTCACCGGCTTCAGTATCACCACCAGTGCAGATGGCATCGCAGCTTTTGATATGCGGCAGGAGGAATGTGCAGATTTTTCTACCGCAAAAAAAGGTTATGAAATGTCGCTGGCCAATGGCTGCGCCGGGCGTGAGAACGGACAAACCTCAAGGGTGGAAATAGGGCTGAACAAAGTGAGTAATTATAGTGTCCAGGGGATTGTATTTGACATGCGGGATGGCTTTCCAGCCCTTGGCGCCAGGGTTATACTGAGTAACGATTGTGGTAAAACGGCATCTCAACCCATCATCACCGGCCCGGATGGACGGTTCAGGTTTAAGTTGGATAAAAACTGTTGTTATACCCTGAGAGCAGAATCTGAAGGTTTTATCGCAGGAGTTGCAGAGGGTATTTGTACCAAAAACAGCTCCTCCAACACAACCAACAGAGTGAACCTCAATCTGGAACCATACCGGGACAGGGAGGGCTTTATTGTAGACATTCCGGAGCGTTCTACCCAAACTGCCGGCCCCCGGTACAACTTGCAAACCGGGTTGTATGAAAATGCTGATGGCAGCCTGGCATCCTTCGAGTTAGGTGAAGGGCTTTCAGTTCGGGAAGGTGTGCTGTACGATAACGGGGCGCCCAGCAAGCCGGAAGAAAGTGCCTGGGAACGAAGTCAGGATGGATACCTGGTAAAACTGTATTACGATCTGAATGGAATAGAACCCAACGATGCCTCCATGCCGGAATTGTGGAAATTGCTCAAAACACTGCATCAAAACCCGGATATGCAGGTAGAGATAGGATCGCACACAGACGCACGCGGGTCTGACGATTACAATCTGGAGCTTTCGCAACAAAGGGCAGAAGCTGTAGTGAGCTGGCTGGTAAAACAGGGCATTACCTTCAACCGTCTGTTGCCTAAAGGGTATGGCGAAACGCGACTGGTTAACCGCTGTGGTAACGGAGTGGACTGCGATGAAAACCTACACCAACTCAACCGCCGAACGGAGTTCAGGGTTATCAGAAAAAAAACAGGCAATTAGTCATTAAAGTGGCCAATAACCTGGCAGTCCGAGTTCTTTGGCCAACTGGGCAGTGGGTTTAAACGACCATATAAACCGCATAATGGTTTGGGCATCTTCCCGGAAATCCATGTGGTAGTCCTCATGAAGTTTTTCGGCTTTTTTATGAATGGACTGCATCCGCTTTACCAGATATGGCGCCAGAGTGTCGCTTCGGCGATCTGGAAAATTGCGGAGCATCTCTTCATGCAGGCGGATTGCTTCTGCCAGCATAAAGAGTACCAGAATAACATCTCCGGCCTTGTCTTTGGTTGCTTGCACGTGTTCGTTAATCCGCGCATTCCAATGCCGCAGGTACATCAACAGGTAGCCCGGTGTCAGGTAATCCTTGCCAGCTTTTGCCAGATCAGCCGCAATTTCTTCCCGAAGCGCACTGGCGCGTTCATCCCGGGTTTCGCCGCCTTCCATTAATTCAAAGATGAGTCGACGCACCAGTTTTTCGTCTTTTGCCACTAACCTAAGCAACAGCTTGTCTTTTTCCGCCACCGGCATACGCGTGATTGCCGCCTTGAGTTGTTCTTCCAATTTTGCCATAATGCAAAAATAATGAGAATGGCGAATATCCAATGTCCAATATCCAATATCCAATGTCCAATATCCAATGTCCAATGTCCAAGTGGTGCGCCTGCCTGGCATCAGCACTTTTGCCTGGCTTTACTCGCCTGAATAGCGAGTGCAAAGCACCTGACTTCGCCATTCAGGCGAGGATAAGTAAGCAAGTGTGCTGATGCCAAACAGGCGCACCACTTGGACATTGGTTATTGGACATTGGATATTGGACATTTTTCATACTTTTGCGCACTTTCCCTAACCACAAGCCTGTGCCACCAATTTAACCACGGAGCCTGACATGGCCTCCGCTAAACCTTTTTGTGCTTTTGATGGTTTTTTATGTTTGACCTCTTCGAGGTCAGGGATTACGTTTGGGTGAGTGGTCTTTCAAACCCATCAAACCCCTCAAACCCCTCAAACTTCTCATACTCCTCATTCCGGCGGCTAAACCCGCCGCTACATCAAACCCATTCCACCCTCCATCCTTATGGCATTCGGAATAGATGATATGGCGTTTTATGCGCCTAAATTGTACCTAGATATCCAAACCCTTGCTGAAAAACGCGATATCCCTTATGAGAAATTATCACAGGGATTGGGATTGCACAAAATGGCGGTCTGTGATGCACATGAAGATGCTGCTACCATGGCAGCTGAAGCTATTGCAGAACTTATAGACCGGAATAAACTTGATCCACGCAAAATTGGCCGTATTTATCTGGGCACAGAAAGCGCCCTTGATATGGCTAAGCCCACTGGAACCTATGCCGTGGAAATGCTCGCTCAGCGGTACACAGCCCAATTTGGTAAAGATTGTTTTCGTCACTGTGATGTGTTGGATATGACCTTCGCCTGTATTGGTGCAACTGATGCACTGCACAATACGCTAGACTGGGTGGCTGCTGATAAGCGCCGGATCGGTATTGTGGTTGCCAGTGATATTGCCAAATATGAACTGCAAAGTACCGGCGAATATACCCAGGGCGCCGGCGCAGTTGCCATCCTGGTTACCCACAACCCACGCCTGCTGGCCATCCGTCCGGTATTTGGCATTGCCATGGAAAGTGTGCACGATTTCTATAAACCACGTCGTGAACGTTTTTCCGAAACCCCGGTATTTGATGGCCAATACTCCAATCAGTGTTACCAAAACCGAATGACAGAAGCATTGGCAGATTTTCGGCAAAAGGCTATTTCTGCCAAACTGTTTAAAGAAAATCAGTATACCGCCTTATCAGACCGCTGGGCGCGTATGATTTTTCACCTGCCCTATGCTTTCCACGCCAAACGTATGTTCGTGGAGGAGTTCGTGGCTGAACGCAAACGAAAAGGCGTGTGGGAGAACGATGTAGCCAGGTTTCATTTTCAGGAACCAGACCAATCTGCCCTTTCTGATGCCAAAGTTTTTGCAAAGGCTCAGGCTGCGTTTCTGAAATCTGTTTCAGAATCGGCCCTTTACCGGCGCTTTGTAAAAGAAAAACTGGAAAAGGCCCAACGTGCCAGCCAGGAAACAGGAAATCTGTACACTGCATCCATTTTCCTGGCGCTTATGAGCTCTCTGGAATGTGATGCCCGGGAACAAAACAAACTTGCCGGCAAACGCCTCGGGTTCGTAGCCTATGGCAGCGGCTCCAAATCAAAAGTGTTTGAAGCTGTGGTGCAAAAAGACTGGGCACAGGTGGCGTCCCATTTCAAGATCTTCGAAAAACTCAATCGCCGCCGCGCCATTGATTACGATCAATACGAACTTTTGCACACAGGCGCCCAAAACGGCCCGGTTTTCAAAGAAGAAAACCGCTGGGGACTCCAGCGTATCGGTCAGGAAGGCGTAACGCTCGGCGCCAGGTATTATGGAGTGTGAGATGAACGATGGACGATGAGGAGTTGTTAAATGAATAAATCGAAATTCAATTCGACCTGCTTTTTTGCTGGAAATACAAGAGCCGCCCCGGATATCCGGAGCGGCTCCTTTATTTTAATAAGAGGCCTCGCTTCAAACCCCTCAAACCCTGCCCCCCCCTTCACTTCCCTGCATCCAGCTCATCCTGCCACTTCTTCAACTCATCCCATTTGCCTTCAGCGGCTAATCCTGCTTGAGCAGGCCAGGTGCCGGGGTCGTGGATTTGATAGCTAGGGCCGGCCGCATCCAGGATTTCCTTAATTCGGTCTACAGCAGTTGCAGCCAGGGCTTCCCAGGTTTTTATGCCTGCATTGTGCAGCAGTTCTTCAATTTTAGGACCGATACCTTCTACAATCTTCAGGTCATCCCATTTCCATTTTTTGCCTGCAAAAGTGATGCTGGCCGGATTTGCCGCTGCTTTTTTGCCACCGCCAGCAGTTAATGCTGTCACCTGTTCCCGTAAGGCCATACGCTCTCCATCGGCCATCATCAGGTCGCTTTTTAGTTTTTTAATTTGTTCTGCCTTGGCTTCCCCGTCTGCTTCGCAGGCAGATAGTTTCATTCGCACATCGGTAATTTCCTCAGTAAGAGTACTTACCCTGCCACTCAGTTCGGTTACCTGATCACGAAGCGAGCCCACCTTGTAATAGGCTCTTGCTGCCAGCCAGCCAAGAATAAAGGGTATGATACAAAGTGCAAGGGCAGTGGGCAGATTGTCCCAGATGCTGCAATTCAAAAGGATATAGGAAAACATGATGTTGTTAGTGTTAGTGGGTTAACGGTTTACAGTGATCACCACGCGGCGATTCTGATGTCGGCCATCCTCAGTGTCGTTCGGCGCCACTGGTTCAGCTTCACCTTTGGAGTTGGTGGTAATTCGGGAAGCGGCAATACCATTTTTAGTCAGGATCTTTGCTACTGATTTGGCACGGGCAGCTCCAAAAGCCAGGTTGCTTTCATCAGAGCCTACATCGTCTGTGTGACCCGTAACCACGAATGTGGCATTGGTAGCCTTGTGTTTTTCACACAAATCCTTCAGGTAAGCATCCACTTTGGGATCACTCTCCTTTTCTGTTGAATTATAGGGGAAAAGCAGGATTACATCTTTGTCAGACTCAATAATGGCGCTGTCTTCCTTTTTGAGCACCATTTTCAGCCAGGCAAAATCTGCGCTTTCCTTGGCGGCACTGCCTTCAGCCAGCCCATCGTCAACCATTTTTGACATCAGTTTCACACGGTTGGCAGGCATTTCTGGCGCCAGCATATCGCGCAACGCAGCTGCACGCGCCAAAGCCAGTTTTTCACCATCGGTTTCTCCTTTTCGGTAATAACCGGTGATAACCAACGTGTCGCCCTGGCCGCCTTTGCTCAGGAGCGCTTTTTTCCAATCTGGGAATTTGTTGTCCGGCACGGGTTGGGCGGCATTCCAGGCAAAAAGTGGAGCGCCGTTGGTTTCCGTGGCCGTCGTGCCGGCAGCTGCGCCATCGCAACACTGGCATACATTGCAATGCCAGTGATAACAGCACCAGACCGTGTAACCTGCAAAAAGCAGGCCGATGAGCCATAGTGGAATTTTCATGTGTAATCGTTTTGTATTGTTTTATTCTGACAAATGTCTAAAACAAAAAACAATAATTTATTAAACACATAAAAAGTTTTTTTGAAATTTCATTCCTGTGCAGCAGCAAAAACGCTCCTGTAGGCCTGAAAAGACAAAGCCCTCCCGAAACCTGAGTTCCGGAAGGGCTTGTATACTTTGGTTAGAGCCTTTGATTTATTTCTCGTCGTAGTTGTACGGCAGAATTTTGGCGTCTTTCACGGTGGAAAGCGTCATAAGCGTTTTGAGGCGCTCAATTTCTTCAATCTGGCTGATGGTTTTAAACAGCAGTTGCTCGTAGGTTGGGATGTCGCGGCAGATGATTTTCATCAAAAAGTCTGCTTCACCGGTAATGATGTAGCACTCCGTTACTTCGTCGATCTGAGAAATCTTTTCCAGGAAGCTGTTGAGGGCATTTTCTCTTTTCCAGGCCAGGGATACCAGCACGAATGTTTTTACGTTAAGTCCCATTTGAGTTGGGTTAACGTGGGCATGGTAGCTCTGGATGATATCGCTTTGCTCGAGTTTTTTTACGCGCTCAAGGGTTGGGGCAGGGGAGAGGCCTATCTTTTTCGAAAGGTCAAGGTTCGTGATCTTGCTGTTCTCTTGCAGGATTTTCAGGATCTTCAAATCAATTTTATCCAATTTCTCAGACATACTCGCGTAGTTTGGGTTGTGAAATATTATTTTGGCTCAAAAAGTTGGGCAAAGATAGGGCGAAGCAAAATGATGTGCAAGAAAATCAAGGTCAAACCTCTGTAAATTTTGTTAATAAACCGTTTTTGTCAGATAGCGGCATTTGAATTTAGGGCTTTTAAGCCACTTTTAATCGTTTAAACCAATAATTATTTTCCAAAAGTGCCAATTTTTTAATTTTTCTATAAGATTGATACCCTGGTTTCCTTTTGGGTTGTTTATCGCCAAATAAAAAAGGTAAAAATAGCTGTTTAACTTGTTAAATGAAACGGAATTTCAGAATTCGCCCGGGTGAGGACCCATTAAGCAAGAAGTGTTCCTCAGTAGAATATGACACAAATGACTAATTCTGGCCAAAATATCGATTCCATTTTCTGCCAAAATAAATTTTGATACCTTAGTTGTCCAGATTTATAGTTGCATCTCCCCTTATTAATGTAGGTAAGTAAGCTCAGCACGTCCGGCGAAGCCGGATAATTATATTTACACCAACATTATCTCTGATGCACAAACCTACTTTTCAACTGCTTTTGCTGCTACAGGCGCCGAAGTGAATGTGGGTGTTGATTACCATGGCATCTATAAAAGCTCGGATTATGGCGCCACCTTCAGTTTGTTTTCAAACGACATTCCCACGAAGATGTACAACGATATGCTGATTGATGGGAACCCGCTTTACGTTTCTGGTGTAAATAATGGTATCTGGACCCGCAACCTTGGATCAGTAGGAGCTCTGCAGCCTTACCAGGAGCCGCTGCTGGTCTGGCCGAATCCCTTGAGTACAAGCTCAGGTATACTCACCATCCGGGGCGTGGGTTCAGGCTTTGCATCTGTGTACGACCAACTGGGCAAATGCGTGTTTGCTACAGAGGTGGATCCCAATGGCACACAGGCGCAGCTGGATCTTGGCATATTAAAAGCCGGTGTATATACTTTGGTATTCCGGGATGACAAGGGTTTCAGAACAACCAGGGTAACTAAACCTTGACGCTAATTTCCCCATCTTGCTACAGGAGGCTGCCCGTTACATGGTGCAGCCTCCTGTACTTTTGGACAGGTTACACCATATATATAGGTGTTGTACGTAGTTAGCAATGGTAAATAAAGCCCTCAAACACCACCAAAAAAGCCATAATTCCACGCCAAAACCCTCGAAACAAACTTTTTTCCATTTTTTTTAAAACCTATTTGGAAAATTACTTCAACTGTTTCTACCTTTGCGTCCGCTTTCGGTAAGAGGTGTTCAAAATTAAGTTTTGTTTAAGGCCCGCGAAAAGCTCGAATTTGAAATTTTAAAGTACAAAAGAGGTAATGAATCAGAAAATTCGCATCAAACTCCGGTCTTACGACTACAACTTGGTAGACAAGTCTACTGAGAAGATTGTAAAGACTGTGCGTGCGAGTGGAGCCGTTGTAACTGGCCCGATTCCGCTGCCCACCGAGAAAGAAGTGTTCACCGTATTGCGCTCTCCGCACGTGAACAAGAAAGCTCGTGAGCAGTTCCAGTTGCGCACCCACAAGCGCTTGATTGAAATCTACACACCGACTCAAAAGACGGTGGACGCTCTCTCCAAGTTGGAACTGCCGAGCGGTGTTGACATTCAAGTCAAGCTCACCTAACGCATTATTTGATTCTAATTGTTTGTGGTTTCCGGTAGTGGTCAAAGTGTTCCGGTTTTTCCGAATAACTGCCACTTCCGTAAGCGGTTCCGCTAAACGGAAAATCGCTTTTCGTGTATCTACACGTCCGGACTCCACGCCAACGAAACATAAGTCGTTCAACACATAAAATTCTGACGAACGTGAACGGTCTGATTGGCAAAAAACTGGGAATGACCAGCATCTACGATACCGACGGTAAAAACATCGCCGTTACCATTATCGAGGCTGGCCCTTGCACCGTAACTCAGGTGCGCACCGAAGACAAGGACGGCTACAAAGCCCTCCAGTTGGCTTACGGCGATCGTAAAGCTAAAAACACTCCTAAAGCCCTCATGGGCCACTTCAAAGCTGCAGGCTTGGAAGATCCGCTCCACAAAGTGCTCGAGTTCCGCGACATGAACGTAGCAAAAAACCTCGGCGAAGAGGTGACTGTTACCGATGTATTCGCTGAAGGCGACAAAGTAAGCGTGGTAGGTACTTCCAAAGGTAAAGGCTTCCAGGGCGTAGTTAAACGTCACGGCTTCGGCGGTGTCATGCAACAAACGCACGGTCAGCACAACCGTCTGCGCGCTCCGGGTTCTCTGGGTAACTCCTCCACCGGCGCTAAAGTAATGAAAGGCATGCGCATGGGCGGTCACATGGGAATGGATCGCGTCAAAGTACGCCGTATGAAAGTGGTGAAAATTTTCCCTGATCAAAACCTCATCCTGGTAAAGGGTGCTGTTCCTGGTCACAAGGGATCATATGTTGTCATTGAAAAATAACTCTTGACCTTTAATTTCCTGAGGAAATGAAAGTTTCGGTCTATAACATTAAAGGCGAAGACACTGGCCGCAAAGTTGAACTGCCAGCAGAGATCTTCGGAATTGAGCCTCACCAACACAGCGTATGGCTCGATGTGAAGCGCTATCTCGCAGCCCAACGCCAGGGTACTCATAAATCTAAAGAGCGCAGCGAGATGAGCGGCTCTACCCGCAAACTGCACAAACAAAAAGGCACGGGCGGTTCGCGTAAAGGGGATATCAACAACCCTCTCTACCGTGGTGGCGGCCGTGTATTCGGTCCTCGCCCACGCAACTACGATATAGATGTAAATGCGAAAGTAAAGCGCCTCGCCCGTCGTAGCGCACTCTCCGCTAAAGCCGCTGAAGGCAACATCTTCGTTGTGGAAGACTTCTCTTTCGAAGCGCCTAAAACTTCCGCATTCGCTAATATCCTGCGTAGCCTGAACGTAGACGGCAAAAAGCCGCTCACTGTTCTTCCAGCATACGATCAGATCCTGTACAAATCCTGTCGCAATATCGACCGTGCAGCCATTGCACCGGCGAGCGACCTGAGCACGTATCAGATCCTCAACGCAGGCGCCCTGGTGATTGCAGAAAGCGCCATCGAAAAGATCAAAGAAAACTGCGAATAAAATACGTTGAACCTTGGCTCTGATGTCCAATCAAAGCCAACCGCCAACAGTCAATTGTACAAAAAATGGCTAAGCAAATCTTGATCAAGCCCGTTATCACGGAAAAATCTACCAAACTCGCCGACAAGCGCGATACGTATGCTTTCGTGGTAAACAAGGACGCCAATAAACTGGAGATCGGCGCTGCGGTTGAAAAAATGTTCAACGTAAGCGTGAAAGGGGTAAACACAGCAGTAATGCCAGGTAAACCTAAAGCACGCAGCAGCAAAACAGCCATCGTCCGCGGTTCCAAAAGCTCCTACAAAAAAGCTTATGTAACCCTGGCGCCAGGCGAACGCATCGACTTCTTCGGTGGCGAAGAACAATAATTGTAAAACGAGCAACGGGATCTGATCCCATTCACTCCATATCATCACTGACATAGAAAATGGCAGTTAAGAAATTCAATCCGCTAACGCCTGGCCAACGCTTCCGCGTAGCGGTTTCAAGAGATGAATTGACAAAGGGCGCTAAACCCGAAAAGTCCTTGCTGACAACGTTCGGCACAACGGGTGGTCGCAATTCGGATGGTCGTCGTACCATGCGTCAACGCGGCGGTGGTCACAAACGTCGCTACCGTTTCATTGATTTCAAACGCGACAAACAAGGCCAGGCAACGGTTGAGTCTATTCAGTACGATCCATACCGCAGTGCCTACATCGCACTCGTTACCTATAACGACGGTGAAAAAGCCTACATCCTGGCTCCGAAAGGACTGGAAGTTGGTCAGAAAGTAGAATCCGGCTCCGGAGTTGCTCCGGAAAACGGAAACTGCCTCTACCTGGCTGAAGTTCCACTGGGTGCTATCCTGCACAACATCGAGTTGCAACCCGGTCAGGGCGGCAAACTGGTGCGCAGCGCAGGTGTAAGCGCAGTCATGATGGGCCGTGAAGACCGTCACGCAGTATTGCGCATGCCTTCTGGTGAGGTTCGTCGTATCCTGCTCACTTGCCGTGCAACCATCGGTACTGTGGGTAACGCCGACCATAACCTTGAGATCATGGGTAAAGCAGGTCGTAATCGCTGGAAAGGCTGGCGCCCACGTGTTCGTCCGGTTGTGATGAACCCGGTTGACCACCCGATGGGTGGTGGTGAAGGCCGCGCTTCTGGTGGTCACCCACGTACCCGCAAAGGCTTCAAGTCTAAAGGCGCTAAAACGCGTAGCAAGACTAAAGCTTCTAACGCGCTCATTATCAGCCGCAAGACGAAATAATCATCCCACCGGCTGATTCTCAACCATAACAACTCAACGCATCAAACATAATTGTATGCCGCGTTCACTTAAAAAAGGCCCATACGTCCACCACTCGCTGTTGGCTAAGGTCGAAAAAGCAAAGCAGAGCAATCGCAAACAGGTGATCAAAACCTGGAGCCGCTCTTCTATGATCATCCCTGATATGGTGGGCGAAACCATCGCAGTGCACAACGGTAAAACCTTCGTTCCTGTGTTCGTTACCGAAAACATGGTAGGCCATAAACTCGGAGAATTTTCACCAACTCGTAACTTCCGTGGTCACGGAGGCAACAGAAAATAAACTTTGACTTTAGATAAAGGATTCTGGACATTAGTTTTCAAACATTCACTGTCCAATGTCCATCGTCCAACAGTCCAACGTCTCTAACAATGGAAGCAGTAGCAAAACTGAGAAACGTCCCGATGTCACCACGCAAAATGCGTTTGGTAGTGGACAATATTCGCGGCAAAAAAGTGGTGGATGCCCTTGGCATTCTGCGCTACACCAACAAAGAAGCAGCCGTTTGGCTCGAAAAATTGGTGCTGTCTGCCGTTAGCAACTGGGAGCAGAAATCCGATCAGGTGGGTGGAGCCGATGAGTTTGATCTGGTGATCAAAACCGCATTCGTGGATCCAGGTTCCATCATCTATCGCTTCCTCCCGGCGCCACAAGGTCGCGCATACCGCGTCCGTAAGCGCCGCAACCACGTAACCATCGTAGTTGAAAACCGCGTAGCGCTCGAAGGAGAAGCTTAAACGCTTGAAAATCATTCATTTGTCCATCTCTCATCAGTCAAGATAATGGGTCAAAAAGCAAATCCGATCGGTAACCGTCTAGGCATCATCCGTGGTTGGGACTCCAACTGGTACGCCGACAAAGATTACGGTCTCAAAGTGGTAGAGGATGAAAAAATCCGCGCCTACCTCCGCGCTCGTCGTCCAAAAACAGCAACCGCCGATCCGCGCGACCGCAACAAACCAGTGCAAAACGGTATTAGCCGTATTGCTATCGAGCGCACCATGCGCCGCGTTACCGTAACCATCCACACCAGCCGTCCCGGTATCATCATCGGTAAGGGTGGTAAAGAGGTTGACCTGATTAAGGAAGAATTGAAACTCCTGACAGGCAAGGATATCCAGATTAACATCTTCGAAATCCGTAAGCCTGAACTGGATGCCAATATCGTTGGCGAACAAATCGCTAAACAAATCGAAGCGCGTATCAACCACCGCCGTGCCATCAAAGGCGCTATCCAGGGCACTATGCGTGCCGGCGGCGAAGGCATCAAAGTTCGTATCAGCGGACGTGTTGGTGGCGCTGAGATCGCTCGTACGGAAGAATACAAAGAGGGTCGTACCCCATTGCACACTTTCCGTGCAGATATCGACTATGCTTTGGTAGAAGCTCAAACCGTTTACGGTAAGATCGGCATCAAAGTATGGCTCTTCAAAGGTGAAGTACTCCAGAAACGTGAACTGACACCGTTTGCAGCGGCTGAAGGTACAGGTGGAGATCGCCGTGACGAACGCCGCGATGACCGTCGTGGCGGAGATGATCGCCGCGGAGGCGACCGTCGCGGAGGTGGTGACCGTCGTGACCGCCGTGAAGGTGGTGACCGTCGTGGAGGCGGAGATCGCCGCGGAGGCGGTGGCCGTCGCTAAGCGACAGACTTCCCAAATGGCGGTTTGCCGCCTATGAAATAAACATTGATTGACAGGCTTTTTAAATCATCCAGACGATGTTACAGCCCAAGCGTCAGAAATATCGCAAACAGCACAAAGGCCGCAATAGCGGTATTGCTTTCAAAGGAAGCTCGATTTCTTTCGGTTCCTTTGCCCTCAAATCCATGGAATACGGCCGTCTGACTAGCCGTCAGATCGAAGCGGCTCGTATTGCACTCACCCGTAACATGAAACGTGAGGGTAAAGTGTGGATCCGTGTATTCCCGGACAAACCGCTTACGGCAAAACCTGCAGAGGTTCGTATGGGTAAGGGTAAAGGTGCGGTAGACCACTACGTAGCAGAAATTCAACCAGGTCGTATCATCTTCGAAATTGAAGGTGTAAGCCCTGAGATTGCCCACGCTTCATTGCGTCTGGGTGCTCAAAAGCTCCCGGTTCTCTGCAAAACGGTTACCCGACACGATTACGAAGGATAAATTGACCACATTAGCACATTAAATACCATGGCAAAGGAAAAATTGAACCTCGTTGATATGACTGACGACCAGCTCCGCAGCGAACTGGCCAGCGCAGAACAGGAGTATCAACAACTGAAGTTCGACCATGCAGCCAAAGGCATTGGCAACCCGATGGAAATTCGTGAACTGCGTCGCAACGTTGCACGCATCCTTACGGAAGGCCGTCGCCGTGAGCTCGCAGCCATGAGCGCTGAAGAACTCGAAATGCGCAGCAAACTTCGCGCTCGTCGCCGCAGAACCCGTTGAATCAATATTCAACCACACACATTGCTCAACTAATCACATCTCGATAGATGGAAGCAGTAGAAAGAAAACTTCGCAAACAAAAAACAGGGGTAGTAGTATCCACCAAAATGGATAAAACCATCACTGTTAAAGTCGAACGCCGACTCATGCACCCGCTTTATGGCAAATTCGTAAAGCGTTCCAAGAAGTTCTTCGCACACGATGAGGAGAACACTTGCAACCCGGGCGACGTGGTTCGAATCATGGAAACCCGTCCGCTTAGCAAAATGAAACGCTGGCGCTTGGTCGAAGTCGTTGAAAGAGCGAAGTAAATAACCACGGCATACGGCTTACGGCCTACGGCTCACGGCACAAGGTTTTAACAACCGTACACCGTCCACCGTCTACCGTCCACCGTCTACCGTCAACCGAATAACAAGTCATGATTCAACAAGAGTCTCGATTGAATGTGGCCGATAACTCCGGCGCGAAAGAAGTGCTCTGCATCCGGGTGCTGGGCCATACCCGCCAACGCTATGCTGGTGTAGGCGACAAGATTGTGGTTACCGTTAAGGATGCATCTTCCAGCGGCGGTATCAAAAAAGGTACGGTTTCTAAAGCTGTTATCGTACGCACCCGCAAAGAATTGCGTCGTAAAGATGGATCATACATCCGCTTCGACGACAATGCGGTGGTATTGCTTAACGCATCCGACGAGCCACGTGGAACCCGTATTTTCGGGCCAGTAGCTCGTGAACTGCGCGACAAGGATTACATGCGTATTGTATCTCTTGCTCCGGAAGTGCTCTAAATACTCATCAATTCAACCATTCTCGAAATGGCTACGAAGAAAAATTCTGTAAAACGCTTTGCGCCCAAACTCCACATCCGTAAAGGAGACCAGGTGGTAGTGATTGCCGGCGACGACAAGGGTAAGAAAGGTGAAGTACTTCAGGTCTTCCCTGACTTGAACCGTGCCACTGTGCAAGGCGTTCGCATCGTTAAAAAACACTTGAAAGCCACGCAGACGGAAGCAGGCGGTATCCAGGAAATGGAAGCCAGCATCCATATTTCTAACCTGGCTCATGTGGACCCTAAGAGCGGCGAAGCAACGCGCATTGGCCGCCGCGAAGAAAAAGGTGAGCGCGTACGCTTTTCTAAAAAATCCGGTAACGTCATTAAGTAATGAAATACGTACCTCGTCTTAAGACAAAATATCAGAACGACGTAGTTCCTGCGCTGATGAAGCAGTTCAACTACTCATCTGTGATGCAGGTTCCCCGCATCGAAAAGATCTGCATCAACCAGGGTATCGGCGATGCCACTGGCGACAAGAAGCTGATCGACAACGCAGCTGCGGAACTCTCCACTATCGTAGGCCAGAAAGCGGTTTCTACGAAAGCAAAAAAATCGGTGTCTAACTTCAAACTCCGTGAAGGTATGCCAATTGGTGTTCGCGTAACACTGCGCGGTGAGCGGATGTATGAGTTTCTTGACCGTTTCCTCAATATTTCATTGCCGCGTGTGCGTGACTTCCGTGGTGTAAACGACAAATCTTTCGATGGTCGTGGCAACTACACCATGGGTATTACGGAACAGATCATCTTCCCTGAAATTGACATCGAAAAGGTGAGCAAAATCATGGGTATGGACATCAGTATCGTAACCACCGCGAATACGGATGCAGAAGCATATGCCCTTTTGAAAGAAATGGGTATGCCATTCTACAAAAAATAACTCTGACAATCCTTTTCAACGACATAAAGCAATATGGCAAAGAAATCCGTCATTGCCCGCGAAAATAAGCGCAAGCGCCTGGTAGCTAAATACGCGGATCTCCGCAAACAGCTCAAAGAGGCCGGCGATTATGATGCACTCGACAAGCTTCCGCGTAACGCTAACCCGATCCGCCTGCACAACCGTTGCCTGCTGACCGGCCGTCCGAAAGGTTACATGCGCAAATTCGGTATTTGCCGTGTTAAGTTCCGTGAAATGGCATTGTTCGGCAAAATACCTGGCGTAACCAAGGCGTCCTGGTAACATTACATCGGCCACCAACAGTTGATTAGGTTTGCTGTTGTTAGAGGCCCATCCAACAACTATCAACAATTTTTGATAAAATGCACGTCACCGACCCGATAGCAGACTATCTCACCCGCATCCGCAACGCGCAAATGGCGGGGCATCGCATCGTGGAGATTCCGGCTTCGCGTATCAAGAAATCTATGACGGAGATCTTGTATGACCAAGGGTACATCCTCAAGTACACCTTTGAGGACAAGACACCGGAAAACAAGCAGGGGCTTATCAAAATTGCCCTGAAATATGATGCGGTTACCAAACAACCGGTCATTCGCGAACTCGTGCGTGTTAGCCGTCCAGGTCTGCGCAAGTTTTCTGCAGCCGGCGATATTCCTCGCATCATCAATGGCTTGGGCATTATGATTGTGTCCACGTCCAAAGGGGTGATGACCGACAAAAAGGCCCGCGATCTCAATGTAGGCGGCGAGCTTCTTTGCTACATCAGCTAATTTCTACAAGAACTTTAAGAACACACTGCGATATGTCACGCATTGGAAAATTGCCCATCAGCCTTCCAGCTAAAGTTGAAGTGTCGGTTTCTGCTGATAACACAGTAACCGTTAAAGGCCCAAAGGGTACGCTCAGCCAAAAAGTTGATCCTGATATCACGGTCAGCGTTGAAGACGGCACCCTGACGGTGACCCGCCCAACGGATCAGAAGCGCCATCGCTCCATGCATGGCCTGTACCGCGCACTCATCAACAATATGGTAGTAGGCGTTAGCCAAGGCTACGTCCGCGAAATGGAGGTGATCGGCGTAGGTTACCGTGTGGAAAACCAGGGAAATCTGGTTACCTTCACCATCGGTTACTCTCACCCGGTTATGTTCTACATCCCTTCTGAAATCAAAGTAACTACGGCCATGGAAAAAGGTCAGGCTCCTTTGATCCGTTTGGAAGGTATCGATAAAGAACTTCTTGGACAGGTATGTGCTAAAATGCGTACCTTCCGCAAACCTGAGCCTTACAAAGGAAAAGGTATCATGTTCAAGGGTGAACAAATTCGTCGCAAAGCAGGTAAAACTGCCGGCGGTAAGAAATAACAAAATTGTCAGGCTCCACCCGTCCATTCCTACGGATAGGGTAGGGTGGAGCCTGATCTACATAACATCAATCGCTATCCCGGCCAGTAATCGGGTTGCCTAAATTGATACCAAACAATGAAACGTACAAAAGAACAAAGCCGTAAACGGATTCACCTGCGTATCCGTAAAAAGGTAAATGGCACTGCAGAGCGTCCACGTCTGAGCGTATACCGTTCTAACAATGCTATCTACTGCCAGTTGATCAACGATCATGCAGGACATACACTGGCTTCGGCTTCTTCTATCGGCATGAAAGGCGCTAATATTGCTCAGGCAACTGAAGTAGGCAAAATGATCGCTGAACGTGCTAAAGCTGCGGGAATTCAAAATGTTGTATTCGACCGCGGTGGTTACCTCTATCATGGACGCGTTAAAGCTTTGGCCGACGGCGCTCGCGAAGGAGGACTTCAATTCTAAACATTGGTTATTCGAGCAATTGACTCTAAACCGGTCAATGATCAAATCAACAAATAAACAAGCTTAGCAACATGGCAAGGCAAGAAAGAGAAAAAGAAGTTTCACGCACCACGGAAGAGTCCGGTCTGAAGGAAAAACTCGTGGCGCTCAACCGCGTAGCTAAAGTTACGAAAGGTGGTCGTACGTTCACTTTCGCAGCTGTGGTAGTGGTTGGAGACGGTAAAGGCACCATTGGTCAAGGTCTTGGCAAGGCACGTGAAGTGTCTGAAGCCATCTCCAAGGCTGTTAAGGATGCAGAAAAAAATCTGGTCAAAGTACCCATCCTCAATGGTACCATCCCACACGAAGTTCATGGTAAGTCTGACGCAGGTCGTGTGCTTATCAAGCCTGCAGCACATGGTACCGGTGTGATCGCCGGTGGCGCAATGCGTGCCGTGTTGGAAGCCGTTGGCGTTCACGACTGTCTTGCCAAGTCGCAAGGCTCCGCCAATCCGCACAACGTGGTTAAGGCCACGATTGCTGCACTCACCAGCCTTCGCAGTCCTGCTGAGGTGGCTCGTCAGCGTGGTATTTCCCTGGAAAAACTTTTTAACGGTTAAAGGAATTCAGACATGAGCAAAGTCAATATTACCTTGGTTAAAAGCCCAATCGACAAGCCGAAGCGTCAAAAGCAAACGCTTACTGCTCTGGGTTTCCGCAAAATGAACCAAACCGTTCAACACGAAGCCACTCCACAAATCGAAGGAATGATCCGTGTTGTGCAACACCTGGTAAAAGTGGAAAATGCCTGATATTGCAGGCCAACTAACAGTCATTCAAACAACATCTGGCGGTAACCCCGGTTTCGCCTGGAAATAAAGAAAAAAAATGGATCTTTCTAATCTCCGTCCGGCAGAAGGTTCAACCAAAAACGAAAAGCGCATTGGTCGCGGTACCGGCTCTGGTCGTGGTGGTACTTCCACACGTGGTCACAAAGGTGATAAGGCTCGTAGCGGCGCCAAGCAAAAGCGTCACTTCGAAGGTGGCCAAACGCCTATGCAGCGTCGTTTGCCAAAACGCGGCTTCAAAAACGTGAACCGTGTTGAGTACGTTCCGCTGAACCTCGGCGCTCTGGAAGCACTGGTTCAAAAAACAGGTTCCAATACCTTTGATGTTGCTGCACTGGTAGCCGCTGGCGTATCCCGTGCATCCGACAAGATCAAAGTACTGGGTACCGGCAAGCTTGCTTCCAAAGTAAGTCTCAAAGTACACGCTGTTTCTGCATCCGCAAAAGCCGCCATCGAAGCTCTCGGTGGAAGCATTGAACTCGTTTAAATCCTCTCTCGGTAATGAAATTTTTTACCGTTCTCAAAAATATCTGGAGCATTAAAGAGCTCCGCGATCGTATCCTGTTCACACTGGCTCTTTTGCTGGTTTACCGGGCAGGTACCTTCATAGTACTTCCGGGCGTTGTTCCCGCAGCTCTGGACCGTGCTGCTCAAAACCGCGGATCCAATGACCTGCTCGGTTTGATCAACGTATTCACCGGCGGCGCCTTCGACAATGCAGCCATTTTCGCGCTTGGTGTAATGCCTTATATCACGGCATCCATCATTGTGCAATTGTTGGGCTTCGCTGTTCCTTACTTCCAGCGCCTGCAAACCAAGGAAGGAGAAAGTGGCCGCAAGCGTCTGAATCAAATTACCCGTTTCCTCACTGTAGCTATTACCCTTGTTCAGGGTGGCGGTTACCTCCAACTGGTGAAAAGCATTCCTGGTGGCGTTTCACCGGATGTTCCTGAGGGTTTGTTCTGGTTCTCCAACATTGTTATCCTCACCGCTGGTACCATTTTCTGTATGTGGCTCGGTGAACGTATCACCGACAAGGGTATAGGTAACGGTACTTCCCTGATCATTCAGGCGGGTATCATCGCTCGACTGCCTTACGCCTTCTCTTTCGAATTCGTAAAACTGTTCGGCGAAAACAAATTGCTGCTCTTCTTCGTAGAACTCGCAGTATTCTTTGTGATCGTTCTGGCTACGATATTGGTTATTCAGGGTGTTCGTCGGATTCCGATTCAGTTTGCTAAACGCATGGTTGGCCGCACCGGTGGCGCTATGCCTGCAGCAAGTGCCCGCGACTACCTCCCACTGAAGATCAACTCCGCAGGTGTAATGCCGATCATCTTCGCTCAGGCATTGATGTTCCTTCCTGCAACCGCACTGCAATACATGTCTGGCGGTGCACAAGGCGGTGGGTTGTCAATGTTCAGCGATATCTATTCTTTTGGATACAACGCATTGTTTTTCACGTTGATCGTCATCTTTACGTATGTATATACTGCCTTGATGATTAACCCAACCAACTATGCTGAGTACCTGAAGCGTAACAACGCGTTCATCCCAGGCGTTAAGCCAGGCGAGTCAACTTCCGAGTACATTGATAATATCATGACCAGAATCACGCTCCCGGGCGCTGTGTTCCTCGGTTTGTTGGGTATCCTGCCTTCTATCGCCGCTATGTTCGGTGTGAACCAGCAGTTTGCCTTGTTCTTCGGTGGTACCACGCTGTTGATCATGGTGGGCGTTGCTCTTGATACTCTGCAGGTAATTGAGAGCTATCTGTTGACTAAAAAATACGACGGTCTGATTAAATCAGGTCGTATCCAAGGCCGCTCAACTTCGGGTATCCAGGTTGGTCAGCCTCAATAAAACAAATCATGGGCTTGTTTGGAAAAGGAGCAGATGGCAGGCAGTTTCATTATAAAACACCGGCCGAAATTGAGTTAATGCGCAATGCAAACTTGATTGTCTCCAAAACACTGGCACATGTAGCAAGCATGCTAAAACCCGGAATTACGGGAAAAGCAATTGATAAAGCGGCGGAAGAGTTCATACGGGATCATGGTGGCAGACCGGCATTTAAAGGATACGGTCCAAAACAAAATCCCTTCCCGTCCTCTTTGTGTGTGTCGTATAATGATATTGTTGTGCATGGTATCCCGGGGAGCAGGGAGTTTAAGGAAGGAGATATTGTTTCGGTGGATTGTGGTGTTGAGCTGGAAGGTTTTTATGGTGATGCAGCATTCACCTTTGCTTTTCAGGAAGTTGATGCCCAAACCATGGAATTGCTCCGGGTTACTTATGCTTCACTCTATCTGGGAATTGAACAAGCTGTACACGGAAAGCGAGTTGGAGATATTTCGGCGGCAGTTCAGGAGTATTGTGAACGCCAGCATGGATACGGAGTGGTTCGGGATTTAGTTGGTCATGGAGTTGGGAGATCATTGCATGAAGAACCAGAGGTTCCTAACTATGGAAAACGTGGAAAAGGGCCTTTACTTCAGGAAGGATTAACCATTGCCATTGAACCAATGGTGAATATGGGAAAAAGAGAAGTGTATCAACTGAATGATGGCTGGACCATCTTAACCCGTGATAATATGCCCAGCGCACACTTCGAACACTCTGTTGCAGTGATGAAAGGTAAGGCTGATATCCTGTCGGATCACTCCTATCTTTTAGCCGAAATAAAAAATAATCCAAATTTGCAGGAAGTACGGCCTAAAAGTTAGACCTTTGCACCCCGAAATCGGGAAACGACCATTTTTATGGCAAAAGAAGATATTATCAAACAAGACGGCGTGGTTGCGGAAGCACTTTCGAATGCAAATTTCAAGGTGCAGCTGGAAAATGGCCACATCATCTTGGCTACCATATCCGGTAAAATGCGCATGCACTACATCCGGATTCTGCCAGGCGATAAAGTTTCAGTTGAAATGTCGCCTTACGACCTGACACGAGGACGCATCATTTACCGCTACAAGTAACTTGTTGAATGACAAGTGCTTACAATTTTTTGAAAACAGACAATTTCGACACGATATGAAAGTCAGACCGTCCATCAAAAAGCGTTCTGTTGATTGCAAAATTGTTCGCCGTAAAGGCAAATTGTACGTAATCAACAAGAAAAACCCTAAATTCAAACAACGTCAAGGGTAAGGACGTGCTTCGGTTGAGGTATGTGGTATTGTTACCATCAGCCTTTCCGGATCAACCTAACAACAGCATCAAAATCAACAAAATACAATGGCACGTATTGCAGGTGTAGATTTGCCCCGTCACAAAAGGGGTGTTATAAGCCTCACTTATATCTACGGCATCGGAACATCTTCTGCCAAGGCTATCCTGGAAAAGGCAGGCGTAAGTGAAGACACCAAAGCCGAAGCATGGACTGATGAAAACATCAAGGCTATTGCGCGCGTTATCGCTGATGAATACAAAACGGAAGGTCAACTCCGTTCTGAGGTTCAACTCAATATCAAGCGTTTGATGGACATCGGTTGCTACCGTGGACTGCGTCACCGTAAAGGCTTGCCATTGCGCGGCCAGCGTACGCGTACCAATGCACGTACCCGTAAGGGCAAACGTAAGACGGTTGCAGGCAAAAAGAAAGTAACTAAGTAATGATTGTGAGCTGGATGCTCTAAGGATTGTGGTGCTTTACCATAAATACCTGCAGACATCAGCGCACATGAATACATCCGACTACATTCCACACACACTGACCATATTCTCATAAAATGGCAAAAGGTGCAGCAAAAAAAGTTGTTAAGCGGAAGGTGAAAATCACCCCGGAGGGCCTTGTTTTCATTCAGGCCAGCTTCAACAACATCATTATCTCCATCACCAACAAACAAGGTGAGGTAGTTTCCTGGGCTTCTGCTGGTAAAGCAGGATTCCGTGGTTCCAAGAAAAATACGCCCTACGCAGCTCAGGTAGCAGCCAGCGATGCCGCTAAAACGGCTCACGAAGCTGGTATTCGCTCTGCAGAGGTTTTCGTTAAAGGCCCAGGCTCCGGCCGTGAGTCTGCTATCCGCGCCATTGACCAGTCCGGTATCAAAGTACTCGTGATCAACGACGTTACCCCAATGCCGCACAACGGTTGCCGCCCGCCAAAGCGTCGCCGCGTATAATTCAATCAAAAAACTGACCACATTGCAATAAGATGGCTCGTTATACAGGACCAACTACTAAAAAAGCCCGTTCATTCGGCGATCCTATTTTTGGTTTCGACAAGGCTTTTGAACGCCGGAAATATCCTCCCGGTCAACATGGCTTGTCTCGCAAGAAGAAACAGGCTTCCAACTATGCCGGACAGCTGAAAGAAAAGCAGAAAGCAAAGTACACCTATGGTGTTCTGGAGCGCCAGTTCCGCAAAACCTTCGTGAACGCAACACGTCGTCACGGTGTTACAGGTGAAGTATTGCTTCAATTGCTCGAAGCTCGCCTGGATAATACGGTTTTCCGTCTGGGCATTTCTCCTACCCGTCGTGGTGCACGTCAGTTGGTAGGTCACCGTCACATTACCGTTAATGGTAAAGTGGTGAATGTTCCTTCCTACTCTCTCAAACCAGGCGATATCATTGCCGTTCGCGGTAAATCCAAAGGTTTGGAAGTTGTTACCACACATGTTGGCGCTAAAACCAACAACGTACGTAACTACGGCTGGCTGGAATGGAATGTTGACAAAATGCAGGGAATCTTCCTCGCATACCCACAGCGCGATCAAATTCCGGAGAACATCAACGAACAGCTGATCGTTGAATTGTACTCTAAATAATAGCCTTTAAGCACCAAACGGTTGGCCCCCCCCCAAAGGAGGGCCAACCATTTTGGCGTTTGTCGGCCTTAGGCTTAACATAAGCCGCTCAGGAACCCGCCTTAAGATCAAATTCGTTTTTCCCACCAACACACTCTCGGAGCATTCCACATATGAGTATTCTCAATTTCCAAAAGCCTGACAAGATCCTGCTGCAAAAAGCAACCGATTTTGAAGGCACTTTCGAGTTCAAACCTTTGGAGCCGGGTTTCGGCCAAACGGTCGGAAACTCGCTTCGCCGCGTCCTCCTCTCCTCACTGGAAGGCTATGCCATCAGCGCTGTTCGCATCGCTGGCGTAGACCATGAGTTTGCGACGATTAAAGGCGTGGTTGAAGACGTGGTGGATATTGTGCTTAACCTCAAGCAGGTGCGCATCAAACCTGTGGTTCAGGACGACAAGAACCCACAGGAAAAAATTTACCTCACTATCAGTGGTAAGGAAGAGTTCCGCGCTGCCGATATCGAGGGCTTTACCAATGTATTCAAGATCATGAACCCGGACCTCCTGCTTTGCCGCATGGAGCCTTCCGTAACGCTTGAACTTGAGTTGACCATTACTAAAGGTCGTGGTTATCAGCCTGCTGAAGACGGCGCTCCAAAAGATGCAGCTATCGGCGTAATTCCGATTGACGCCATCTACACGCCGATCAAAAACGTGGCTTACCGCGTAGAAAGCACCCGCGTAGGCCAACGTACCGACTACGAAAAACTGACCATCGATATCAAAACGGACGGCACTATCCACCCGGAAGATGCCATTCGTGAAGCTAGTCGTATCCTGATTCAGCACCTGATGCTGATCACCGACGAGAACATCACTTTCGATACGCCAACGAATCGTGAAGAAAGTGTGGTTGACGAGCATATCCTGCACATGCGTAAATTGCTCAAAACCTCTCTGGAAGATCTCGATCTCAGCGTACGTGCCTACAACTGTCTTAAAGCTGCCAAAATCAACACCCTTGCTGAGTTGGTACGCTACGACACACACGAACTGCTCAAATTCCGCAACTTCGGTAAGAAGTCGCTCGTAGAAATTGAGGAGTTGCTGCAAGACAAGAATCTGACCTTCGGCATGGATTTGGCGAAGTACAAGTTGGACGAAGAATAAACAACAAGATAGAATGATGGATGGCTTGGCCTTGCGCTGCCATTCATCATTCCTTTTTATCACATTTCATCACAAAAGCGTGGTAACCGTTTTGATGCAGTGAAAGCTGAATTCCAGGTTTTTTCCAGGATTTTGGATCTACACTAGCTCCGGTGCTACCACCTGTTAAACAGGTACCTGTCACAATGAGACACGGAGACAAAATTAACAACCTCGGGCGTACTGCTGCACACCGCCGCGCCCTGCTCGCCAACCTCTCTATCGCGCTTATCGAGCACAAGCGTATCACCACCACACTGGCAAAAGCAAAGGCACTCCGCCGTCACCTGGAGCCATTGATCACCAAGGCAAAAGATAACTCTACGCACTCTCGCCGTATCGTTTTCAGCTACCTGCAAAACAAAGAAGCCGTTAAAGAACTCTTTGGTACTATTGCAGATAAAGTTGGCGATCGTCCGGGCGGTTACCTGCGTATTATCCGCATGGGTTTCCGTCGTGGTGACGGTGCTGAAACGGCTATGATTGAGCTGGTTGACTTCAACGAAACGTACAATCCAAATGCTGGTAAAGTACGTCAGGCCAAGAAAACCCGTCGCGGTGGTAAGAAGGCTGCTGTAGTTGCAGAACCGGTTGCTCCGGTTGTTGAAGAAGCTGCAGTAGTGGAAGAGCCAGTAGCTGAGGTTGCTGAAGAAGTAGTAGCTGCACCAGTAGAAGAAACAGTAGCCGCTGTTGAAGAAACAGTTGAAACAGCTGTTGAAGAAACAGTTGCCGCCGCTGAAGAAACTGCTGCTGAAGTTGCTGAAGAAGCAACTGAAGAAGCTCCTGCTCCGGCAGAAGAGGAAAAGAAAGACGAAGAGCAAGCATAAGCTTACTCGATTTGCTTTCTACCATACAAAAGGCAGTTCCCGTTTTCGGGGGCTGCCTTTTTTTGTGTGGCAATCTTACGGAATGAATTGGCAAACCCGGACCTATCCGTACATTCGCCCATCTTTTCCAGTGTTATGTCCGACTTCGTAGAAGATTACCGCAAAACGATTATTCAGATAGCTACCCCATACAGC
Source organism: Chitinophagales bacterium (assembly GCA_017303475.1). GTDB lineage: Bacteria > Bacteroidota > Bacteroidia > Chitinophagales > Saprospiraceae > M3007. Next base: position 51,604 of record JAFLBO010000010.1, on the reverse strand, counting down.
ACAGGTACCGGGTTTTTCCTGCGCGATCACGGCGTGGTGGTAACGAACCATCACGTGGTGGAAGGTAACCGCACCGTGGTGATTGAAGGCGCTATGTTCAAAAAACAACTGGCAAAGGTGATTTACATAGATGCCAAGTACGACCTGGCTTTTCTGGAACCACCCAAATGTGAGGAGGAACTGCCGCTAATCAAACTTGGTTCAGCCAAAACCATTCGGGAAAGAGATGCTGTAACGGCTATTGGACATCCATTTGGGTTGAAGTTTTCCCTGAAAAGCGGCATTGTTTCCAACACCTCGGAGTTGATGAATGGAATTCCTTACCTGCATATTGATGCAGCACTAAACCCCGGGAATTCTGGCGGCCCACTGGTAGATGCGGAATGGGAAGTGGTGGGGATCAATACGTTTATTATCCGAAATGGCGATAACACGGGGTTCTCCTTGCCAGTGAGGTATCTGGAAAGCACCCTGGAGCAATTTGAGGCAATTAAATCCGATAATGCTTCCCGATGCACGGCCTGCATGAATATTTTGACGGTAGAAAGCGTGGAAAATAAGCTCTGTGCCCATTGTGGCCATAAGGCCGAGCTGCCCTCCTTTGTAGAGGATTATATGCCTTCCGGTACAGCTAAAACCATTGAGGGGCTGATTAGTGCTATTGGACACGATGTGCAATTGAGTCGCTCTGGCCCAAACGCCTGGGAGATCAGGCAGGGCAGTGCTACCATTATTCTGACTTACCACGATAAAACCGGATTGTTATCGGCAGATGCCCTGCTTTGTGAGTTGCCTAAAAAGGATATCAAACCGCTTTACGAGTATTTGTTGCGGGAGAATTACACAAACCAGTCACTAACCCTGAGTGTACATGAGCAGGATATTGTGCTCTCATTGCTCATTTTTGACCGGTACCTGAATGAAGAAACGGGGCAGGTGATGCTTCAGGAGTTGTTTGAGAAAGCAGATTATTATGACAATATACTTGTAGAACAATATGGCGCCAGCTGGAAGCTGGAGTAAAACAACCCTGTTATGATTGCAAAAACACCACCTCCGCCTTATTATGCTGTTATTTTTAGTTCATTCCGTACGGAGAATGATCCGGAAGGATATGCCGAAATAGCTGAACGGATGGTAGCATTAGCCGCTGAACAACCAGGCTTTCTGGGGATTGAGTCTGTTAGAGACGGCCTGGGCATTACCATATCTTATTGGGAGAGCCTGGAAGCCATCCGAAACTGGAAAGCGCATGCAGAGCACCAGGTGGCGCAACGACTGGGCAGGGAGGAATGGTATACGTCGTTCAAAACCAGGGTTTGTAAGGTGGAGCGGGATTATGGCTTGGGTTTAAAATAATTTCACCCCATACACAAACAGCCATGCCAAAGCCAGCAGAGAAGTGGCTATCACCACGCCGCGCATGGCTTTTTCCCATCTCCTTTTCCGGAATTTACTCAATGTAAATAAGTTGAGTGCCAGGGCAACAATGGCCAGGGTGCGTTCCCGGAAGTTTTCGGAGAACCCAACCCCGCTGGCTGCGCCTTTAATTTCAAGAAGGGAAAAAAGGTTGTACAAAATCAGGAAACCCGCGGTAGGCAGCAGGATTCCGTAAAGCAAACCAATCCAGATTTCATCGCGTTGAAGCATGACAATGGTAGACAGTTGACGGTGAGAGATAGACGCTTATTCCAGGTCTTTGAGGGTAGGGATGGCCGGATAGTTGGTTAGATCGTGCATGGACGGCACAATGGATATATAGCCGTTTTCAAGCGCCCAAATATCTGTATCCTCCTGATGATCGTTGTTCACGAAATCGCCGCTCAACCAATAATATGGTCGTCCGGCAGGATCACGGCCTTCAATCATTTTTTCAATCCAGCGGGCATCGGCCTGCCGGCATACCTTGAGGCCCCGCAATTGATCTGAGGGAAGTTTGGGTATATTCACATTCAGCAGGTACCCTGGCTGGAAGGGGCGGGCCAGCATATATCCCATGATTTTTCGGATATAAGGCTTGGCTGGCTCAAAATCAGCATCAAAACTGTAGTCTAGTAACGAAAAGCCAATACTCCGGATACTTTCCAGCGCTGCTTCCATGGCAGCCGACATAGTGCCGGAATAGATGATATTGATGCTCGCATTGCTACCATGATTGATACCGGAAACACAGAGGTCGATATTCCGGTCTTTCAATACAACGTGTTTGGCCAGTTTGACGCAATCAACCGGGGTTCCGGATGACTCCCAGGATTCAATACCGGGGAAAGGATTAACTTTATTTAGCCGGAGTGGTTCATGAATGGTAATTGCGTGGCCTTTTCCGCTTTGCGGAGAATCTGGCGCAACTACCACTACTTCGCCCAGGGTGGCAGCTACTTCTACCAGCGCTTTAATGCCCGGAGCAACAATGCCATCATCGTTGGTAACAAGAATCAGTGGTTTAGACATTGGGCAAAAGTAGGGTAACAGACCGTTGTACTGAGCAAGAAAAGGTTAAATTGTAGCGTTAATGTTGGTAATTTTCACCCAATTTTGCCATCTTATTGATTTTCAGGCTATTTTTTCAAAATTCTGCCATAATCTTGCAGAAAAATTTAATAACACCACTGCCCTTTTCACCAGCAATATCTTTTGCCATGAAACAACTTTTGTCAGCGTTTATCATCCTGCTTGCAGCCGGTCAGCTGACTGCACAGGAAGTTACCTATGTGCTGTTTAACCGGGATTGCATGAATCAACTGGAATACCGGTACACTTATCCCAACGTAAAAGGTGACAACTCCGTTTGGGCTTATTCGATCAAGCCCAATATTCAGGAGCATTTCATTTTTATGACCAAAGGCGCGGGGCATTATTCTCCTGAGTTGCCTCAGGGTACTATTTCCTGTAGTAAACTGAATCTGGACGATGCCTTTGTTGCCAACATTAACCGGGAGGCACAACAAATGCTCATTGTGTTTCAGCGCCAGAGCGGTGGATACTGGCTGATGCCTGTTGCCTCTGCTACCTTAGTGGCACGCAATACCTCCCGTTATTGGGTGCGTTCCAGCCAGAGTTCCTTCCAGTTTGATACTCTGCGACTGGTTAATGAACAGAACCTGGCTGTTGCTGGCTCTCCAACGGCAGCTTATTTCTCAGGCTTGAAACTCAACAATTGCCTGATGGAATATTCTTTCCACTGCGAACCTGTAAAGGCTAGTCAGTTTCGCTCTGATATCCAGTTTATTCCAAGTGTAGGTATTATTAACGACCGCACTGGTAACAGCGCCTCTCAGGCTATGGAAAATGAACTCCAGCTGGTTCGGGTGAATGGCAAAGAACTGGACGACTACCTGAAAGAGGTTTGTCCGGAGGGAACAGGCAAAATTGCCATGTCCAAATACCAGAAAGCGACCAGCTACGGGGATACTGATTATGAAGCCGACAAAGAACTCTCCTCCATTATGCAAAAAGAGCAGGAAGCTCCTGTAGCACACAGCACAAATGCAGCAGGCATGCAATGTGCTGAAGAGTGGGAGCCTGGCTCGCATATAGTTCAGAAAGGGGAAAACCTGCGCGCGATTGCCCGTACCTACAAGGTTTCGGAGCAGCAATTGATTAAATGGAATAAAATTGCGAACCCGGATCGAATTGAGATCTGCCAAAAAATCTGGTTGAAACCACCACCAACATCGGCAGTTCAGGGTAATTCCAAGGGTACAACCCCGCAACCGGCAGTAGCAAAAAAGTTGACAGAAAGCGGTAAAACAGTTACGCCTCAAGGTATTTCTCAGGGAACTAAAACCAAATCGGTAGACACTAATAAGCCGGTTGTGTACAATGATGAATCTGCAAAAGATCCATTGTACGAGGTGGAAGCGCCTGCTAATGCTACTCCTCGTATCCACACCGTTCACCGTGGTGAATACCTCTACAAAATCGCCAAACTCTATGGTTGCCCGGAAGAATGCATCCGAATCGCCAACAACATGTCGCTGGAAGGAGATGAGCCTTTAAACATTGGTCAGCAGTTAATCATTCCGGAATGCACCTGCACATTGAATGGTAAACAAATCAAACGTCCGGTACCGGAATCGCCTGCAGCCAAACCTGTAGTAAAACCTGAACTCCCAACGGTAAAAAAGCAGGATGAGGTGGAAAAGGAAACTCCGAAGCCGGTGAAAAAGACAAAAGTTGATTTGGAAGATGAAGCGCCCATGATCTATAATTATGATAAGGAGGACGTGGCGCCGCAAAAAACACAAAAAAACAACCTGGCTGAAGACTCCTCTTTTTATGAAGATGAAGCTTCGAAAGTGGCTAATAAGGCAAAGGAAACCGTGGCGCCGAAGAAAAAAACGGATGGTGCGGCGCCTAAAGTGCCACTTTTCCGTGAGCACCATGTAAAACAAGGCGAAACGCTCAAATCTATCGCCACCAAGTATCGGGTTGATGCCGCAGAGTTGTCGCAGGTAAATGGTCTGGATCCAAAGGAAAATCTGATTCCAGGCAAGTTGATTTTGATTCCAATTGACGAAGAGTAAGAGCATGTTGAGGATTTTTGACTCCGTCAGAAAATCCCCAGCATGCTCCAAGCATTTTAATTCGATATTAATGAGCCATTCTGTAACCGGAATGGCTCCTTTTTTTAAAGGAAATGTGAATGTAGGAGTTATTTGTTGGATATAAGTGTTTGATAGTCAACGCGTTTAATTTTTAATAACAAATTCAGGTATACGAATGGCACGGGATTTGGCATTATATAGTCATCGCACACAAACTGATTGCGATCCTCCCAATATGAAAAAGAATAAAACTATTGTTACGGTCTTTGCATTTGCTTTTCATCTGGCTTTGATTTTCTGGGCTTTTCAGCAAATGAACTGAGGAACAAAAAAATTATAACAAAAAAGGGACAGCCATCACAGCTGTCCCTTTTTTATTTCCTATTTCTCCAGCATTGGATTCTCAAACTAAATTTATCCCTTACCACACGTCCAACCAGGTCGTCGTATTTGCCCTGATCCGGAAAATGCAAATCGTTTAATCCATGTGAATAAATGAAAACCGGCTGGATACTCCAGTTTTTTAACTTAATTTGGACGCCAAGTCCCAAATCGGCGGCAAAGCGTTCCTGGTTGATTTTTAAAAAATCAGAAGGGTTGTCGGCAAGATTCCAGCTAAATCTTGGACCCGCCAAAATGCAAGCCCGCAATGGAGCATTGGCTTTGCGGGCATCAGTGAACTGAACATGCAGTGGTATTTCAAAATCGTAAAAACGGTATATCCTGGGGCCATCCGGACGGTATTGCACCACATTGTTGACCATACTTAGCCCCATGCCTGGCAGGAATTCCAGCCAGGGCAATACCTGTTTTCGGAGCAGTAATCCGGCCGAACCGCCTGCACGTGCGCCGTCAGACCAAACCCTTGGCTCAGCTTGATCCAGACGTCCAATGGTTTCAATACCCAAGGAATGATGATCAAGTCCGGAAAAAAATCCCCAACTCCAGCTTCTCTTTTCTTTGTTTTGTGCGACCAAAGTCAGGGGCATTACCCAGATTACAAATAAGAGGCAGTTTTTCATCGTTGTCGGAAGCATATGCAGCACCAGTATCCAAAGGCTAATGTGCCTATTAAGCAGGCATTTCTCCCCTTGACACTAATTCGGGCGGGTGGGTTGCCTTTGTCTGCCTGGGAAAGTATTGCTCAAGGGATGCCCAACTGGCTGGATTTGCAGAAACATGAGGTTCAGCTTCAAAAGGAGTTGACAGCGTGTCTGGATCAGGCGCTAAGAGAATTGCCTGAAGGGTTGCCCCGAACCGTTGTTTACAATGCCAGGAAAACATTTTTTCAGCATCAGAAAATGTCCATACCCAAGGTTAGCGAGTGTCTAAGGGAGACTGTGGTTTGGGAATCCTGGCTGGAGTGCTCTTCCAAGTGGGAAATGCTGCAAAAGGACAAACAATCTGCCATCTCAGCATTGGCTGATGCATTGGATGAAGGTGTTGTGCAGTTGCGCTCCTGGGCATTGGATCCGGTAGTGCGTGGCGGACTGTTGTATGCAAGTCACGATCTGTTGGCACAGCTCGATGAGTTTGCAAAACAACACGATGGTCAGACGCGAAAAAAGGATCGCAAAACGGCTATGACTCTGCTGCAATACCTCAGTCGGGTCATTTTTAAAACATCTCCTTTTAGTCATTTCACTACACTATCGGTTCAATCGTTGGGTAGTGGTTCCAGGGAGGAACTAGGCCAATGGTTTACTTCGAGAGCAACAGTAACGCCCAATGTGGCTTTGTTACCCTTTTTGTATGATGTTTTGCTGAAGGATCCTGATTTTGCAAATCAGTTGACACTCAGACTCAATCCTTCGTTGCAGCGAAATACAGATGGGGAGTACACCTGGTTGTACTTTGATGGTGCAGAGGAAGCGGTCCAGCATATGCAGGCACAACCATTGGTGGATTATATTTGGGAATATTTTTCCGGGAATAAAAGTAAGACTTCATTCCAGCAAATGTCTGCGCTTATACTGGCTGAAACACAAGACAGTGCGGAGGCGGTAAACAGTTGGTTGAACAGATTGATTGACCTGGGTTTTTTGGATCGGGAACTGCCAGAAAAAGGCTTGACGGCCAGTTGGTGTGGCGGATTATATCAGTATCTGGGATTTTACACCACTTCGGCTGCCTGTGTGGAGGTAGCATTCCTGTTGCAATGGCTTCGTACCACAGCGCGAACCCTGCCTTTTCAATCCGCTGAAATGGTGATGGAAATGCAGCGTTTGGCAGTCAGTCAATTGGGACAATTGCTGGAGCGGCATGGTATTCAATCACCATCGATACCTCCTGAGCAAGTGTTTTATGAGGATGTTTTTCAGGATGTTATTTCCTGGATAAAACCGGATGAATGGTCCGGGTTGCTACAAGATTTGCAAGCCTGCTGGCATGCAAAAACGGCTCACCTGCTGCCTGATTACCGGGCAGCCCTCGTTTCTTTTGCACAGAAAAAGCTGCATCCAGGAGAAAGCCTGTCTTTTCTGGACTTTTGTGAAGCTTTTATGGCTGATGAGGCTCAACCGGTCCATGGTATTACGACAAAGCGATTTGACGGAAAAATAGGGGCAGTAATGCAAATTTACCGGGAGAATGGGCTGTGTAAGGCCGTGATAAACGGTATGTATGCCGGAGGAGGAAGAATGTACTCCAGATGGCTGAACCAAATGCCGCCAGAGGAAGCACAATGGGTGAAAGATTGGATGCAGGATGGCCTGGAAGATACTACTCCGTTCCCGTTTCCCGGATGGTCTAATGTACATTTTCAGCCTGCCCTGGCTAATGGCGCCATTCGGGTGCCGGAGGAGCGTATTCAGTCAGGGCAGGCGCGTTGGCAGCTGGATTTAAAGGATTTGGAGGTTCAATTGGATCAGGAGGGGTTGCCCAGACTTTGGGACCCAATTCGACAACGAGTAGTGTGGATAAACGATCTCGGTCTGGAATCGCCGGATCAACTGCCGGCGGTGAGGCGTGTCTTGTGGTATTTGGGCGTACCTTATGTCTCCCTGGAGGCTTTATTACCAGGTAACCTGGTTTGGGAGGATAAAGGAGGCCTGCAGTACAGACCCCGGGCGGAGTTCGGACAACTGGTGTTATCCAGAGCAACCTGGTTATTACCTGAACCACAATGGCAAAAATTCCTTCAGCCCGGCCAAAGTGATGCTTCTATCATTCGGCAGTGGATATTGCAATGCCATGTCTGGGGACTACCCCGGTATTTTTTTGGCAGATTTGTAGCGGGCAGGGAGAAACCCCAAATGTACGATCTACAGAGTCCTATGTCTATGTCTTTGTTAATCAGGAACCTGCAAAAGGGTAGGGGAGGCTTTTTAATGACAGAGATGCTTCCGATGCCTGATCAGTATCCGGATGGGCGGGTGCGGGAGTATGTTGTAGAATTCCAGGTGAGTGAGTGAGTGAATGAGTGAGTGGGGTAAAATAGAAGAGGCGTATTATAAGTCGCTTTTTTATTTATGCAGAAGAGGCGGAGAAACATAGAGGTGTAAATGCTTGATTTTCAAGCCCTCTGCGTCTCTCCGCCTCTGCGGCAAAAATCGCTATTGATATAATCTTCTCTAGTGAGCTTCAGAATGTAAGCCTTGGTTAATCTTTTTCTACCAGGGCAATCAATCGGTTCAAATCGGCATCATTATCGAATTTGACGATCAGTTGTCCTTTGCCTTTTTCATCGCGTTTCAGGTCTACCTTGGCGCCAAAAAATGCCCTAAACTGATCCTGAATATTGCGCAGGTTTTCACTGAGTACCTTTTTAGGTTTGGGCTGTTCGCCTTTGCGACTTTCCTGGTAACTGGCAATTAATGCCTCTACGGCACGAACGCTGAGGTCTTCGGAAATAATTTGCTGGTAAACAGAATTACGGATGGCATAATCATCCACGCCTGCCAGCGCGCGCGCATGACCCATGGATATTTTACCCTCAATAATGCCTTGTTTGATATCCGGATCGGATTCAAAACGCAGCAGACGCAGATAGTTTGTAATGGTACTGCGTTGTTTACCTACCCGTTCAGACAGATTTTCATGGGTGAGCTTGAATTCTTCAGCCAAACGACCGTAGGAAACGGCAATTTCCCAGGCATTGAGGTCTTCCCGCTGAATATTTTCAATCAGGGCCATTTCCAGCAGCTCCTGGTCGTTGGCTAGCCGCACATAGGCAGGCATTTCCTTCAACCCGGCCAGTTGACTGGCGCGGAAGCGACGTTCGCCGGAAATGATCTGGTATTCCTTATCATGTATTCGGCGGACGGTGATGGGCTGGATGATGCCATGGGCCCGGATACTTGCAGCCAATTCTTCCAGCGATTCTTTGCTGAAGTTCTTACGTGGTTGACCGGAATTGGCTTTTATATGTTCAATGGGGAGTTGGGCCACAGTGGTAGCCAGTTCACGCACTACTTGTTGTGGATTTTCCTGAACGGCTTTTTCCAGTTGCTTGGGATTGCCAAGCAACGCTTTAATGCCTCCTGTATCAAATTTCGCTTTAGCCATAGGTGTTAATGTGAGGAATCAAAGGGATGATTCTCAGTTTCTTCTCAGAAATTCTTCTGCGAGGTTAAAGAAATTGACTGCGCCTTTACTGGTTACATCGTACAAAGCAACCGGGGTGTGCGACATAGGCGCTTCGGCTACCCGGCTGTTGCGGTGAATAATGGTTTCGAAAACGTAATCGTTAGAGCTGTTACGCACCTCCTCCACAATGGCATTTGCCAGACGCAAACGGCCGTCGTACATAGAAATCAACAGGCCTTCTACCTGAAGATTAGGATTGAAGCCCTGACGGATCAGGTCAATGGTGTTTTTGAGCTTGGCAAGTCCTTCAAAAGAGAACATTTCGCACTGAACCGGAATCAGTACTGTATCGGCTGCAACAAGCGCATTGACGGTAATTAAACCCAATGAAGGTAAGCAATCAATGAAGATGTAATCATAGTCATTGCGTATCTCACCAACCACACCGCGCAGGATGTATTCCCGGTTTGGGCGATTCACCAATTCGATTTCTGCACCAACCAGGTCAATATTGGAAGGAAGCAAATCCAGATTAGGGGTTTCGGTTTTAATGATTACCTCACGTGGATCAGTACCGTGCACCAAACAATCATACAAACTGGCCGATTCGTTTGTTTCAGGTTGCCCAACACCGGAGGATGCATTAGCCTGCGGATCGGCGTCGATCAACAACACTCTTTTCTCCAGTATAGCCAGCGATGCAGCCAGGTTGATAGCAGTGGTGGTTTTGCCTACGCCACCTTTCTGGTTGGCAATGGTGATTACTTTGCCCATGTCTTTAAGCATAATGTTCGGTCGTTTTGATGCCACACCCCGATGGTGCAACGGCGGCAAAGGTAAAGTGGCGTGAAACTGAGCGTGGAACAATTGCCCCAGAAGTTATCCCCCATTTTTCCACAGGTTGTCAACATTTAATCATTGTCCACACGGACCATATTTTTTCTGCTAACTTTGCGCTTCTTAACCACAATACATGACGCCTGTAGAAGTACTGTTCACTGAGGTAGAAGCGCATATCAAGGATTATTTTGCGCAAAATGTATCTCCTCAATATGTTTTTCACGATTTAGAGCACACCATTCAAACGGTTGCTGCCGCCAAAACTATTGGTGAAGGTTTCCGGCTGGATGCTCACGATATGACCACCATATTGTTAGCAACCTGGTTTCATGACACCGGTTATGCACAGGGTCCGGCAGATCATGAGGAGCGTAGCTGCGCAAATGCCGCCGCTTTTCTGGATGGAAAAATCCCCGCAGAACAACTGTCCGAAGTTCAAACATGCATTCGCGCTACCAAGGTTCCGCAACAACCCCAATCGCTCCTGGGGCAGGTTATTGCCGATGCAGACCTGAGTCATCTCGGTATGGAAATTTACTGGGATCGTACCAGCCGACTTCGTCAGGAGTTTGTGCTTACCCGCGGCACAGTGATGAGTGATCAGGACTGGGTAGATTTTGAGATCAACTTTATGATGACTCACGAGTATCATACTGTGGTAGCCCAGGAGTTGTTCAACAAGCGCAAAGCCAAACATATTCAGCAATTGCTGAAGCAAAAACGTCGCCTAAACCCTTCTTTGGCGCCAAAAGTGGATGAAATTGCCCTTTTGGAAGAAAAAGAAAAAACAGGCGACCTGAAAAAAGTACTCAAAGACAGCGAAAACGAAATCAAATCGGCCAGGTTCGGTCGTGGCGTGGAAACTATGTACCGCACCACTTACCGTACGCATACCAACCTGAGTGCTATGGCCGACAGCAAAGCCAACCTGATGCTGTCGGTGAATGCCATTGTGATCTCCATTTTGGTGTCTAACCTGTTGCCCAAGTTGCAGGATGGGGCCACCTGGAAAATTATCGTGCCTACCATTTTGCTGACGGCAACCTGTTTGGGTTCAATGGTTTTTGCTACCCTGGCCACTCGACCCAAAATAACGGAAGGAAAGGTGACCCGCGAGGCAATCAAACAACGGAAAGCCAACCTGTTGTTTTTTGGCAACTTTTACAACATGAACCTCTCTGATTTCCAGTGGGGAGTAAATGAAATGTTGACTGACCCGGAATTTTTATACAGCAGCATGAGCCGCGACCTGTATTTCCTGGGAATTGTACTGGCTAAGAAATACAGGTATTTGAGCACCTGTTACAATATCTTTATGTACGGATTGATTCTGTCCATGCTTGCATTTGCCGTATCGGCAGCCATGTAACTGCAAACACCAACTACCAGTTTGTTTGCAGCGCAACCTTAAGTATGTCAACTGCGTCATTCAAACACCCCTCATACCCGACTCACTTTCTGCTGAATGTCTAGCATCGTAATTATCCCCACTTACAACGAAAAAGAAAACGTTGAAGCAATTGTCCGGGCTGCTTTGTCGCAATCGGATGAATTTCATGTATTGATTGTAGATGATGGGTCGCCAGACGGAACGGCTCAAATAGTACGCGATTTACAAGCCAACGAATTTGCCGGGAGACTCCATTTGCTGGAGCGGAAGGGCAAGCTTGGGCTGGGCACTGCCTATATTGCTGGCTTTCGCTGGGGATTGGAGCGCGAGTACGAGTATTTTTTTGAAATGGATGCCGATTTCTCTCACAACCCTGATGATTTGCCCAGATTGCTGGCAAAATGCAGGGACGAAGGAGCAGACGTGGCAGTGGGTTCCCGTTATTGCCGCGGTGGCAAAGTGGTAAATTGGCCAATGGACCGCATTGTACTTTCCCGTGGCGCCTCCTTATACACCAGCCTCATACTTTGGATGCCAGTAGCTGATCCCACTGCTGGATTCATCTGTTATCGCCGGAAAGTGCTGGAAAGCATGGATTTGAGCAAAATCAAATTCATAGGATACGCCTTCCAGATTGAAATGAAATACACGGCTTACCGGCTCGGATTCAAGGTGAAAGACGTACCCATTACGTTTAAAGACCGCGAAAAAGGTCAATCCAAAATGTCGCTCAATATCATCAAGGAAGCCATGCTTGGCGTTTTGCAGATGCGCTTCCGTTGATTAGCGTTTGAGAATTTCAACATCAAAACCCAGTTCGCGCAGTTTTTCCTCGCTGAGCTCTTCCAGGCTTTTGATTTCCAGGACTTTGCCTTCCCGACTCTTGAACGTCAGGATGATTTCTTCTTTGTTTTCCACGTTTTGTTGTGCGACCTGTGCTTTTGCGGTCATTTCATCTGCTCTTTTGATGGCGCTTTGAAGCTGATCGAGCGCATTGCGTTCCCTTTCCTGTGCTTCCTGTAGCTGGCATTGCATTTCTACCGTGCGCACCAGGCTTTCGCTTAGGGTTTTGCGCAATTCTTCCACCTGATTTTTGGCATATTGAGCTTCCTGTTCCCGGGCTTTTTTCTCTTCGTCGGCACGCATGGCTTCCAGACGGGCTTTTTCAGCCTTGTCCCGGCGCGCAATTTCTTCATTGTTGATCAGGTCGTTACAATTATGCAGCGACAACAGTTTTTCCAAGCTCACCAAATCCACAGAAACCACATAATCCAGTTTAAACTGGTCGGTAGTGTTATAAACCTCACCTCCAACGCTGAATACAACTCCACTGATTTCAGTATTGCCCATGGCTTTTTGAAAAGCCCGGGTGTATACCGTGGTTAACTTGGCGGAACGCACATAAAAAGTTTTGGCGCGGGTTTCGGGCGCAACATTGGTGGCTGCCCGGCAGATTTCCAGATACGGGATGTAATCCTCAGGAAGGAAGGCATAACCAACATCCGTGAGAATGATTTCATAGATATTGTCTTTTTCAATTTTGGTAGAAGCAATGCTATATGCGCCGTTGAACTTAAATTTGGAGTCGATTTTAGAATTGTAAATGACATCCGAGGTAGAGGCTGTGACCACTGGCGGTTTGTCTTGTTTTACAAACCTGGTTAAAACTGTAGTTTTGTTACCGTCTACCAGGATCATGGCGCCTACCAACTGGTCTATTTTATTCACAAAACCTGCAAGACCCTTGATAAAGGTGCGCTGTTTGTACGATTCCGGCAGATCGAAGCCAACGGTTACCGGGGTGAGTTTGATTTTTCGGGATGATTGCGCCAAAAGTGTTTGGCAGGAGAAGGAGAGCAGAAATGCGGCAAGGAAAATTCTGGTTGGCATGGTATTAAAAATTTGACAGCGGATAACGCAGAAGTAAGACAAACTGTTATGTGCAAATGTGTTACAGGGAGCTTAAAGCGTGTTTAAAATGATTGTTATCAAATTCTACGCAATTATATGGCGGGGATTTTGAATTTTTGCCCCGTATAATGGCTTCCAATATCCATATTTATTTATCGTACGATGCAGCAGATGCCCGTACTGCAGCCGACTTGCAGCGGCAGTTAGCTGTATTATTACAACCAGCAAAGACTGTTTTTTGGCATAACGAGGGCATTCCGGTAGAGGAATATCGGGTAAAAGCCTCCGCATTTCTGGAGAAGGCGCAGCTGTTTATTGCGCTGATTTCATTGAATTATGAAGATCATCCGGATGTTCGTTGGGAATTTTCCAGGGCAATAGAGGTGCAAAAAGAATCACCTGCTTTCCAAATCATGACGGTTATGGCGCGTAGCGCTGGTATGCCAAATGCCTTGAAGCCATTTCAGGCTGCGCTGCCTTCGGGCGAAACGGTTGAACAGGATGGTATCCCGCGAGATCGGCAATTACTTCGCGCAGCGCAAATGGCGGTACAGGTGCTTAAAGCCGCACCTCAACAGGAAACCATAGATATTGGCGCTATTTCGTTGCCCATTTCCATTGAAGATATCAAGGAACGTTTACTTGCTCAAACAGACAGGATAAACCATGCGCCTTTGCTGGCGCTGTTGAAGCGTTTGATCAAAAATGTACAAGTAAAACGTGGCGTGCTGGATGTGGAAGACTACTTTAAACAATTGCGGGAGCAAACAAGGTTGTCACAAATTACCCTGGAAGAATTACAGGTAAAAGCCGCACCTATTCAGGCTGATCTGGTGCATTTACTGGAACGCCTGCAGGAGGAAGATTTATATCCGGAATGGCGCCAGGTATTTATTCGAGATTATTACCGGTTTGCCGGTGAGAGCAGGGAAGACAGTGCCGTGCCTCCATTTTTTGTGCCGGTAGATGAAGTGATAATTCCTGAAACCTTGAATCTGCCGGTGGAGCCAAGGGAACAGGAAGCCCTGGAGCAGATTGGCCTTTTATCGTTTGAACAAAAAAATGACTTCCGAAGGCATTTATTGCTGGCTAAGGATGCCCTGGCCGTAAAAAACTATACCCAGGCATACCAATATTGCGATTATGTACGGACCAAAATAGACCCGCTGTCTGCGCAATTGTATGAATATCTGCTAATTACCTACCTGCAGAAGGAAACGGCGGCCAAGATTATGCGGGATGCTGTGCAGGGAAATGACCGCTTGCTACAATATGTGTTGTTGTACGCATCGAGGCTACGGGAATACATGCTGGAAGGCCGCTGTCCGTCTACTACCGCTCAGCACAATCTGGAAATTGCAGCTGAGGGTATAACTGATGCTGCCTTGCGGCTATACCACAGTTTGCCGAACGACCCCTTGCGACATACCGGCAAGCACAGTGAATCGGTGCCCGACAATCGGCATGTGGTGCGCATTATTTTAGAAAATACCCTTAAGGTTTGTCGGTTGGTACATCCATCCGAGGAATTGCTGGAGGCAGCGGTAATTGAAAGTTGTGGGGGCGGAAAGTGTCACTGGCTTGAGCGGGTAGATATCATTGGGAACCGATACCAGTTTGTACCAAACGGTCAGTTTGATTTGTTGGGCGAGATACAGGAGCTGATTGAGCTATTGGAACAGATGGAGTCGGATCATGCGAACAAGATTGTCAAAGACAAAGGATTGCTTCGCGAGGATCTTTATTACAGTTTGCTAGCCAAAAGGCAGGCTTTAGCAGCTCAGGTTGCTGAGGATCGCAAGCGCAGGCGCCCGTATACAGACGTGCGGGAGTCGATGGTCAGGTTTACGTATGCTTGTTTGCTTGGAGCTGAGGTGTTTTCGGATCAGGATCAAAGAGCGCATGGTGCTTCGTTTTATCGTTTGGCACTGGAGTTTCTGTTGCCTGGCTTGCTCATTGCACCGGCGGCAGAGATGGATGCCAGTGTGCGGTGGTTTACGCTGGATCAGGATGGAGAGGTAATTCCCGTGCCGGAATGCGGGGCCTATCATTTTGATGCTCTGGCTATAGTGGAGAAAATTGTGCAGGATTATGCCGGACAGGCAGGTTGGTTGAAAGTGCTGCCTAATATAAAAGAGGCTGTTTACCTGGAATTTGTAGCTGACACACAAGCGCTTTGGCAAGAGGTGCAGGTAGGACTATCGTTTAAGGATATTCGCAGGATGGATAGTGCAGAGGCCAGGAGTAAACTGGTGGAATGTTTGCGGAGGTGGAAAATCATTTACAAGGCTTTCCCTGACAGACTGGGGCAGGATTATCTGGATAAGTCCATTCAGGAATTGATTGGAGATGGATTGATGGTGTGGTTGCAGTTCGATCATCAGGGTCAGCCAGTTCCGGTGGCGGATAGCCTGGCTGTTGGATTTCAGGCCACAGACGCATTGAGGGCACTGCTTGTGCTTTCCACCCGGTACACAGAGGAAGATTTACGGAGCCATATTTCCACCAATATCTTTCATAAACAAATCAGGCCCCAATATGAGGCCATAAAACGTGGAGAAGAGTCGTCAAGAGTGCATTGCGCCAAATTGCTTTTTGGTGCTTTATCCGCTTATAAACTCCATCAGGAGTTGAGTTATCTGGATTTTGTTTGGCAGGAAATTACGGAAGAAGTCAAGTTCCGGTGGATAGATATCACCACACAGGGCAAGGAATTAGTGTATAAGCCTGTTTCAGGTTTTGATCCCCTGGCAGTGGTCCAGGAATTGCACGAAACACATTCGCAGAGGTACCGAATGTTTGCGTTGCGCGAAGAGATTTCGTCCAGAAGACATCAGGATGTTTCTTCGAGGTATTTCCATGAGATCAGTGAATTCAGGAAGGAGAACCGATTGCCAGACCGAAAAGTTGCCATTGAGGTAATACGAAAAATGAAAGGTATTTACCTGTATTTCCCCAAGGCAGAGTACCTGCAATTACCGCTCGATGAACTAAGTGGAAAGGGCAGAATCCGCTGGCATGCCAACTTACTGGGTATATTCCCTATACAGGAAAACCATTATGAAAACAGTTATTTCCAATTCGAGTATAAATTTGAACGTTTTGATTTAAAACGCCTGCTGGACAACCAATACGGTGAAATGCAAAGGGTTTTGAGGGAGATAGGAGAATTACCGTAATGAACAAATAAAAACCGCCCGCGGCCATTGCCGGGGCGGTTTCGCATTTTCACTAAACGTCTTTCTTTTTTATTCAGAACCGTCGTTGCGGCCTCTGGTTACGGCGTATTCACCCACTTTTTTACCCACTTCGAGTCCAACTTCGCAGTCGAAACGATAGTGGATACAACCATAAATCCTGGATTCAGAAGCTTCTTTAGCCATGGCATCCAGTTCAGATTTGTGGTCAGGGAAGAGGTATGACAATACTTCTGCGGCAGCAGCTGAGAAGGTGGAGTGACCTGAGGTATAAGCCGGGAAGTTCGGGATACCCGTTCCGCAGGTTACATTCGGATCCATTTCAGTAGGACGCGGGAGCAGGTAGTAGTATTTCACGTCCCAGCAAGTGATTCCGGCGTCTGCTACACCTGTGCCAACGAGTGCCATAGCACGAGCAGAGCGGATTTCGTTGAATTGTTTTTCCAGAATCAGTTCGCAGGCTTTGCGGTTCCAGTGGCCTGGAGGCGTGTAGCTGCCTGCGCCATCAGCCCAGTAAGCAGTAATGCGCTGCTGTTCGCGGGTACGGTTTTTGGCGATGTCCCGAAGTTCATCCATAGCAGCTTCGAACTCGGTTGATCCTGGTTGTGGAGGAACCGGAGGACGAAGTGCAATTTTAGTAGCATCGTCGAAATTCCAGGTTTTCACGTTGCCAAAGAATGGAAGCATTGGCGGACGGGAAGGAATATCGAGGCTGGTCCAGAGAACAGAGATGCCCCGTGCATTGGCATCAGCCTTCATATCTGGGAATCCTGCCTGATTATTAGCCTGTCCCATTTTGTCTTTTTTCGCCCATTCGTTGATCACATACTGAGCTACGATCCGACCCAGGGAGTCGCCAGCAGACAAATCGCTTTGTACATTGGCGCCGGCCCAGAGTCGACTGTTTTTGTGTTCTTCAGCTTTTTCGTTGATATAAGAAACTTCACCCGGGAAGATGAATTTCAGGATTTCGCGGGAAGCAGCAGCAACAACCGCGTCTTCGGAAGGGTAGGAAGGAAGGTCGTTGGTTGGGATCAGCGGTTGAATATCAGAGGCGTTTTTGTAAGGCGCCAGGCGGTTGTGTTCGAATTTGCGTTTCCAGCAAGCTACCAGGGCATCGTACTGCGCAACACCCAGTAAAGCAAACATACGGGATGCTACAGGAGGGTTGGCAAATGGGAAACGTGGGTAAGCCGTTGGGTTGGCAGGATCAGGAGCCGGGTAGGTGCCATCAGCGTTGTAGTTTGGTGGTACGTTATAGTTGGCGGCCAGTTCGCGGGCAATTTCGTGCCAGCGGGTTACACCATTGCTGCCCCAGAAAATTGCCAGCTCTTTTTGCTCGGCAGTTGCGCCTGCCATGGAAGCTTTGAGCTGGGTCAACTCGGTTTGGTAAGCAGTTGAGCCCGGAGCTTCTGGCGTTGGCACTACTGTTTTGCTGTCGTCGATAGACAGATACGTTTTCCAGGTGCCTGCACTTGCTTCCAGATTGGTTTCAGCATATGGTTCGATGGATGGCGCTTCGGGAGCGTTTTTGTCACACTGTGTGGCGAAGAACAGCAGGCCGAATGCGGCGCCTATAGCGAGTATGGATTGCTTTTTCATGTTGTGCGATGGAATGTTAATCAGGTTATTGGGGATTTATTTAGCTGCTTCGGCTTTTTTGTTCACATCCATGAAGTAGGTGAAACCTGCAGCCCAGGTCAAAGATTCACCAGCATTTCGTCCGCTCAATACCTGGCTGACAGAAGCCAGCGGCGCAAAACGCTTGGTAATGAAATACTTGGCAAACACGCCCACCTGACCTGCTGCCATCTTATTGGTGGCTTGTGGCGCTTCATTGTACCGAATGTCGTCGCCGGTCAAACCTGTGAAAGCATCATACCAAACTTCTGCCTGCAAGCGGGATTTGATATATCCAATACGTGCGGAGTAATCCAAAACATTTGGCACAGGCATTTCATCGCTTTCTACCAGCTCGTCGTGGAACAGGTAAGAATCGCGGTCTACCGTAACATTGCTGCGCCAGGTGTGTCCAACCTCTGCAGTTACATACAATCCGAAATTGGCGGTGTAATTCACGATGCCGCGCAAAGAAGCGGTTTTGCTATGTACACCGATGCTAAATGGCATTAAATCGTTCGTGTAATTGGAAACAGGTGTGGAAAGTCCACCGGTTGTCTGGATTTTAAAAGCGCCTCCCAGGGCTTCGCGTTCCAGAATTTGATACTTCAGGAATAAAGACAGATCCTGGAGTCCTTTTTGACCGGTAATGTAGCTTTTTGTTGAACCTGTCCATACATATGGCAGGCCCAGCATTACATTAAGGTTGCTGGTGATACCATAGTTGGCCATTAACATGGCACTTTGAGTGCTCACCTTTCCGAGGTTTGAGTTAGAGCGTTTGGTTTCGCCCTGCCAATAGTTCTCCCATTGACTGTTGGTGTATTGACCCAGGATGCAAAGCTGCCCCTGCGGCATCATCAAACCGTCGGTTGGAGATTGGGCTGACAAGCTTAAACCTGCTGTCAGACCAAGTAGGAGTGTAGAAATTTTCTTGAACATAGGACCGAGTTTTTAGTTTTTCTGGGGGCAAACCTAAGGCCAGTTAAAAGTATAGCTCCTTAGAATTGGCTTAGAATTACCTTTGCCTCAGACTAAAAGCTCTAACCTGACTTCACATGAATAAAATAGATGCTCCGAATGCGCCTAAACCAGTAGGCCTCTACCCGCATGCCCGCCGGGTAGGAAATTTATTGTTTTTATCAGGAATTGGCCCCAGAGAACCAGAAACGGATGGCGTTCCAGGATTAAGTCGTTCTGCCGCAGGAAATTATACTGAATTTGACTTCGAGGCACAGGTACATTCAGTTTTCAAAAATGTTCAAACGGTATTGGAGGCTTCTGGTGCAAAATGGGAGGATTTAGTGGATGTAACCGTGTTTTTGGTCAATATGGAGCGGGATTTTCACACTTTTAACCGGATTTATGCAGAATATTTCAAAACCAGTTTGCCATGCAGAACCACGGTTGGGATCGACCGCTTGCCTACGCCGATTGCTATCGAACTGAAGTGTATTGCTGCTCTTGGCGAGTAGATTTTAGCCTGAAAAGCAGACCACCCGGAAATACTTTTTTCTCATATGTTGCAGAAAAATTAGGATTTCTCCTTTTTTTATTTACCTTTGACTTGTCTAACAAGCATCTCAACCCACAGGCAGGCCATTTTCAATCGGAATTTTTAGGTTCAATTTGATTTTGCTGCATTTAGTTGATGCTCATTTTTTTCATTATTTTCTTTTTCAGTCAATGAACATTTTCGTAGCAAAATTGAACTATGACACCAATGAAGGCACTCTCCGTGAGGCTTTCGAACAATTCGGCGAGGTATCTTCCTGTTCTATCGCCTTCGACAAAATGACCGGCCGTTCCAAAGGCTTTGGCTTTGTTGAGATGGACAACGACGACGAGGCGCAAAGCGCTATCGATGCCCTCAATGAAACAGATCTCGATGGTCGCACCATCGTGGTTAAAAAGGCTGAACCACGCGAAAATCGCGAACCACGTGGTGGCGGTGGTTACGGCGGCGGCAATCGCGGTGGCGGTGGTTACGGCGGCGGCAATCGCGGTGGCGGTGGCTACGGCGGTGGCAATCGCGGTGGCGGTGGCTACGGTGGCGGTGATCGTCGCGGTGGCGGTGGCTACGGTGGCGGTGATCGTCGCGGTGGCGGTGGTGACCGTTGGTAAACCACTCTCAGCCAATAAAAAAAAGCGCGGGGCATCACTGCTCCGCGCTTTTTTTATTCCCTTTATCCAGGAAGCCAGGAACGGTAATAATCTCCGGACTCAATCCCTACGGCATGCTCCGTCATGAGCAAGGGGCGGAATGTATCTACCATTACAGCCAGCTCCCGGGTTTCCTTCTGCCCGATACTTTTTTCTACTGTGCCCAGGTGCGGACCGTGTGGAATGCCGCCCGGGTGAAGGGTAATCATACCTCGTTCTACGTGTTTTCGGCTCATAAAATCCCCATCCACGTAATACAAAACTTCATCTGAATCAATATTGGAGTGGTTATATGGCGCCGGAATAGCCTGCGGATGATAATCGTATAAGCGCGGCACAAAGGAGCAAATAACAAAATTGCAGCCATCAAATGTCTGGTGAACAGGGGGTGGCTGGTGAACCCTGCCGGTTATGGGTTCGAAGTTGTGAATGCTGAAGGCGTATGGATACACATAACCGTCCCAGCCAATCACATCAAACGGATGGTTCAGGTAGTGGTAAGGGTAGATATTGTCCTGCTTTTTGATATAAAACAGAAAATCTCCCTTTTGATCAAAGGTTTGCAGATCTACCGGTTTGCGAATATCCCGTTCACAGAATGGGGAATGTTCAAGCAACTGGCCAAATTCGTTGCGGTACCTTTTGGGGGTAGTAATTGGGCCGTTACTTTCTACAATGAGCAAACGATTATCGGGAGTATCAAAATGCAGCTGGTAGGTGGTTCCTCTGGGGATGATCAGATAGTCGCCATAACCAAATGAAATAGAACCATACATGCTCAGAAGT
The DNA here is from genome assembly GCA_017303475.1 of Chitinophagales bacterium. Taxonomy (GTDB): domain Bacteria; phylum Bacteroidota; class Bacteroidia; order Chitinophagales; family Saprospiraceae; genus M3007. The sequence continues at coordinate 30,623 of JAFLBO010000010.1, read as the reverse complement.
TTACCAGTGCCTTCGTGTACGAAGATCATTTCATCGGCGTCGGCATTTTTGTAAAAATAATCCGACATGCTTTTCCGCGGAGCGGAGAGGATAATTTTACAGTCGTTATTGACCAAAACAGGCTTTCTGGAACGGAGGTAATCATCCTCCGGGGCAATATGAAAACCGTTCAGGCAACGGTGTTTCAATTGTTTGTCGTGCACCGTTTTGGGAGCGATGCTGTATGGATCACCTACCTGAACAATTTGTGTAGGCGCATTGGCATGGTACAGCAGGGAGTAATTATTGCTGAAACCTTCGGTACTGAACAACTCCTCATGATACAGGGTTCCGTCCGGTTTCCGGTATTGGGTATGCCTTTTGGAAGGGATTTGTCCCAGTGAATGGTAATGCATAGATTGTAATTTGGACGATTTGGCTGGAGCTTAATGGGGTTGCCAGCAAAGGTAGCGCAATCTGACATCAGAGTCCCTGGATTTGTGTCAGGGCCAGTGCAATTTTTGCCGGATCTCCTTGCTCAAAGGAGGCATTTCGGATATCCGGAGAAACATTCACATCGAGGTTATGTTGGTAGGTTTTGTCGTAATAACTCAGTGCAATCTTGGCAGCCTCGGTGTAATTTCCGTTATCAAGCGCTTCTGAGGCCAGTTTGAGGTTTAAACCGCCCAGTTTGGAAGCAATTTTGTTAAAGGCAAGTTGTAACTCGGCAGGATCTGTCTGTACATAATCGTCCAGCAGATTTTGCAGGCGGTCTTCGAATGGAATTTCGATGTTTACCAATGGCGCCGCTTTCATTTTTGCCCAAAAATTCAGCGGAATGAACACCCGACCTATGCTTTTGCTTTCATTTTCTATCCAAATTCTTTTGGAGTGGTCTAATTGGGTAATGGCAGCGAACAAATCGTTTTCAAATTGTTCAACCGTAGGTTGTGGCATTTCACCAATGAACCCAAAGGCTGATCCTTTATGGTGGGCGATTCCTTCCAAATCTATGATTTGTTCACCCAAATCCCGGAGCGCATGAAGTACTTTGGTTTTGCCGGAGCCTGTTTTTCCACCAACTACGACGATTCTAGGATTAAATAGTCCAAAATGCTCCAGAACATGCTGCCGGTATGCTTTGTAACCTCCACCGAGCGTAACCACCTCGAAGCCCGACTGCCGAAAAAGCCAGGCCATACTTCCACTTCGTTGACCTCCCCGCCAGCAATGCACTGCCAGCCTACGTTCCGGCGCCAGTTTTTTGGCAGTCTTGACAAAGTCCGCCATTTTGGGTCCAACGATGCGCAATCCCAGTTCCATAGCTTCTTCCTTTCCGGTTTGTTTGTACATTTTACCGACTCGGGCTCTTTCTTCATCTGTAAATAACGGGAACGACAATGCGCCCGGGATGTGCCCTTGTTCGTATTCACCTGGAGAACGCACATCCAGCATAACACAGCCGGTATTTAATTGTGCAATAAAATCGGATGGACCTAAAACTGCTTGCATAGGCCGCGAAGATAAAAAATTGTTGGGGTTGACTTCAGGTTGCAACCATGTCATAAAAAACGAAGCCATCAGGGATTGCTCCCTAATGGCTCCTACCTGAAAAATGACCACTAATATGGACCATTATGGATCACCTAATATTAATAATCAATAATGACCCTCAAATGACCCTCAAATGACCCATAATGATTCCTCAAATGACCCCCAAATGACCTTCTTCAATTACTAGTCACCCTTCCAGATCCTGAAACGGAAGTTTTTACTTTGCCTTTAACACCCAGCTTCACATCTCCGGAGCCGCTGATGGCTACCTCTGCGGAGGAACCAGTGAGTGATGATGCATCCACATCGCCGGAACCACTTATAGCAATTTCCTGTTCTTCAGCACGGCCTTTGAGTTTGAGGTCGCTGCTGCCGGAAAGTGCTATATCCAGATCTTGCACATCAAGTTCGCCGGAAAAATCGCCCGAGCCACTGGATGCATATTCAAATTCTTTAGCCTTCAATACGCCCTGAATTTCCACATCCGAGCTTCCGCTGTTAGCTACTGATTTCAGGGATTTATAAGTGACGGTAATGGTTGCATCAAATTTTTGGTAGCTGCCTTTTTTGGTTTGGATTTTCAAGACGCCATTCTTAACAATGGTCTCGATTTTTTCCGGATCAATTCCATTTACCGTTATTTGAACGCTTTCTGCATCGCCCTGTTTAAGATAAACTTTGTCAAATCCGCCGGAAATTCCAATTTTATCAAAGGATCCTAAAGAACGAGTCACAGTGCTGTTTTGTGCCAACAGGCTTACCGGAAAGAGCAATAATGCAAGGCTTTTGAATGTCATAGCTGAATTTTTAGTGATGAAAGATGTGTGAGGAAGGACATAACTTTGAGGAAACAGGTTGCATAAAATTTTGTCAACCGGCGCAAACTTCAAATTACCATTACTTTTGCCCCCTCTTTGGGACACCAAAAAATGGAAAACACCATCGTAAAGACCACACACGGCGTATATGTCTAAAAAACTGCTGATCGTTGAGTCGCCTGCAAAAGCGAAAACCATCGAAAAATATCTTGGCTCAGATTTCACTGTGAAATCGTCGTATGGCCATATCCGGGATCTCGAAAAAGGGAACGACCTCGGGGTGGATGTGCAAAACGGTTACCTACCCAAATATGTCATTCCCAGCGATAAAAACAGAACGGTTAGGGATTTGAGAGAGGCCGCGGCCAAGGTTGGTGAAGTTTGGCTGGCAACGGACGAAGACCGCGAGGGTGAGGCCATTTCCTGGCATTTATGCGAGGTGCTGGGACTTGATCCGCGGATGACCAAAAGGATTGTATTCCACGAGATTACCAAAAACGCTATTCAACGTGCCGTTCAGCAGCCCAGAACGGTGGATATGAACATTGTAAATGCACAGCAGGCCCGCCGTGTGCTCGACCGCCTGGTGGGCTGGGAATTGAGTGGCTTGTTGTGGAAAAAAGTAAAAGGTCAACTTTCCGCCGGTCGGGTGCAATCCGTAACCGTGAAACTGGTGGTTGAACGCGAACGTGAAATACAAGCCTTCAACATCACACCTTATTTCAAGATTGTTGCCCAGTTTTTTGCCAAAAACTCCCAAGGCAAAACCGTGACTTTCAAGGCTGAAAGTCCAATCAGGTTTGAAGATCCGGCCGGTGCAGAAGCTTTTTTGCAAAAATGCCTCGGAGCGCAATTCGCCGTCAGCAATATTGAAGTTAAGCCCACCCGCCGCAAACCTGCCGCGCCATTTACTACTTCTACTTTGCAGCAGGAGGCCAGCCGCAAACTTGGTTTTTCGGTGAACCGCACCATGTCAGTAGCGCAAAAGCTCTATGAAGAAGGTTTCATTACCTATATGCGTACAGATTCTACCAGCCTCTCCGAACTGGCGCTGCAAGCCACAGAGGCTGAAATCGTGAAGCAGTACGGGAAAAACTACCACCACCGCCGGCAATACAAAACCAAAAACGAGTCGGCTCAGGAAGCGCACGAGGCCATTCGTCCAACCTATTTCGAACGGCAGAATGTGAGCGGGAACCGCGATGAGCAACGCCTTTATGAATTGATCTGGAAACGCACCATGGCCTCGCAAATGGCCGATGCAGAACTGGAAAAAACCATAGTAGACATCGAAATCAGCACTCAGCCCCAAAATAAACTGGTGGCAGAAGGCGAGATTCTCAAGTTTGATGGCTTCCTCAAGGTATACCTGGAAGGCACAGATGATGAGGAGGATGAAACAGCAGGCATGCTGCCACCTCTGGTTAAAGGGCAAAAGCTAGATCTGGATGATATGACGGCTACCGAAAAATTCACCCGCCCGCCCGCGCGATTTACGGAAGCCAGTCTGGTAAAAAAACTGGAAGAGTTGGGCATTGGTCGCCCGAGTACCTATGCGCCAACCATTTCCAAGATCATGGAAGCCAACCGTGGCTATGTTATCAAAGACAGCAGGGAAGGGGAGGAGCGTGTATATCAGGTGTTTACCCTGAAAAACAATGCCATCAGCAAAACGAAAGGAAAGGAAATTACCGGTACCACCAAAAATGTACTGTACCCTACGGATATGGGTATGATTGTGTCCGACTTTTTGGAAGGGCATTTCAAAAAAGTGATGGATTATGGCTTTACGGCCAGTGTAGAACAAGAATTTGACCACATTGCCGAAGGCAAAATCCAGTGGCCAAATATGATTGACCGTTTCTACAAACCTTTCCACGAAAATGTAGAAAAGACCCTCAAGGATGCAGAACGTGCCAGTGGTGAGCGTATCCTCGGCCTGGATCCGGAAACGGGTCGCACCGTATTGGTTCGGATGAGCAAACTCGGCCGCCCGGTTATTCAGATTGGTACCGGCGAGGAGCTGGATAAAAAGGAAACTCCACGTTATGCCAACCTGCGTCCCGGCCAAAGCATGGAAACGGTATCTCTGAGCGAAGCGTTGGACGCTTTCCAGTTGCCGCGCACTCTGGGAGAATACAATGGCGAAACCCTGGAGGTCAACACTGGCAGGTATGGTCCATATGTGAAATACGGCAGCACTTTTATCAGTCTGCCCAAAGGTGAGGACCCATTTGATACCACCTACGAACGTGCCCTGGAGTTGGTGAAAGCCCGTCTGGAAGCTGATCGGCCGCTCGGACACTATGAAGGATTGCCTATTACCAAAGGTAAGGGGCGTTTCGGGCCGTTTGTAAAATGGGCCGATTTGTTTGTAAACGTACCTGCAAAAGTCAATTTTGATGCGTTAACGGAGGCGCAAGCTATTGAGTTGATCAAGCAAAAAATTGACAAAGAGGCCAACCGTTATATCCATCACTGGCCTGAAGAGGGTATTTCTATTGAAAACGGCAGATGGGGACCATTCATCCGTTTCAAAAAGGAAAACCTGAAACTTCCTCCGGTGGATGGGGTTAAAATGACTGCAGATATGGCCCTCAGCCTTACACTGGCAGACGTAAAAGCCATCATTGAGAAAGAAATTCCAGGCGCCTTTACAGCTAAAGCCAGCGGCGCCAAGGGTAAAGCAGCGCCAAAAGGCAAAAAGAAATAGGGTAGGGGAAATTGTGTCGTATTCTGGCGTTATTGGTGTAACGGCATTGTTCTTGTGCAATGCCGGCAAACCTGTACACTAATGAAATACCTTTTCACACCCTTATTATATACCCTATTTGTAGCCCGTTTATTTGCTCAATGCCCAACTGTTCCAATTTGTCCGCCAGACAGTACTGTTTATGCGGATCTTACCAGCAACGAACCCTGGTTTTGGAACAGTGCCCCGTTCACCTGGGACTCCCTGCACCAGCAGAGTGATCTGACAGATGCGCCGCTTCCGCTGGTGTGTATCTGGCCAGATACCTGTGGTATGGGTAATCTGGAAGTGGATTTTCATTTATTACTGGATTTGAACAGTGATGGTGTGCAGGAAACCCGGATTTCCAGCACAGATATTTTACCTGAGGGTAATTTTGTTTTCAACAATCTCTTTGGCGGAACGGATACGTTGAAATACGACAACCGCCCGGGTTTTTTGCGGTATCATTTCGAGGTTTTGACAGAACATGTTGGCGATAGCTTGCAGTTTTCGTTGGTTTGGGTATCGTCTATGGATACGGTGCCGGCCCAATTGCCATTGGGCGATCATCAATTATTATGGCTGATCACGGAAGGAGGGGACACGGATTCCTGCGGGTATAGTTTTGTGGTGCGGGATACTACGCCACCATTGCTGGTATGTGGACCTCAGATAAACGGGAATATTCCTGTTTCCGGGAAACTTACCTTATGGGCGAGTGATTTTTTACAAACAGTGAATGATAACCTGACACCATCAGGCTTGATTCAAATTGCTATTCGGAAAAAGAATACCAATGAAACAGGTTTTCCGCTTAATCCAATGGGAAACCCGATCACCAAAGTAGAATTTGCCTGTAATGAAGCTGGTTTGACACCTGTTGAACATTGGGTGGAATTGTGGGCAAGAGACAAAGCGGGAAATACCACTTTTTGTGAGGTTAAGGTCACTGTAGGTTTGGCAGTTTGGGATTGCAATATTCATTTTACACTTCTTAGAATATGCCCGCACACCGAAGGTGGAGAGTTAATTGGCAACGTAAAACACGAAGTAGATGGCGCCAACTCATTTATTGGTAATTTTCATTATGTCAGGTTACAGGAAAATCCTGGATGCGCTATATTTCATGGGGATGTGCCCCTTTACTCAGATATTAGTATATCTTCTACACGTAACGACAATATCCTGAATGGCGTAACCACCTACGATCTGGTGCTGATATCCAAACACATATTAGGCTTGCAACCGCTCACTTCCCGTTACAAAATGATTGCTGCTGATGCCAACAGAAGCGGCAGTATTACCACTTTTGATATCCTGACCTTGCGCAAGTTGATATTGGGTATTGATACTGCGTTGACCAGCAACACATCTTGGATATTTATTCCTGACAGTTATGTTTTCCCGGATACCTTGAATCCTTTTTCGCCACCATTTTCAACTGTCGAATATATAGAAGATTGGATAGACTCGCCAGACTGGCGATCTACCACCGGTGTTAAAGTAGGCGATGTAAACGGTTCTGCAATACCGGAGCTGAACGGTACTCCAGTTGCTGAAGGCCGGGATTTGCGGATGCTTTCCGTAGGAAATACCCGGGTTTTGTCAGATAATTCCTTTGATTATCCTGTGTATATTACCCAAAACGAGACCACCAACGGATTTCAGCTTTCCTTACAATATGATCCCGAATTGGTGGAGATAAACGCAGTGGAGTCAGATCAACTGCCTGATTTTGGGGCATTTAACTGGTCGGTACCCAGGGTTGGAGAATTGCGCATCAGCTGGTCGGCGGGAGAGGCAGCGACAGTAAGGAGGAGTGAGCCGCTGTTCAGGATAAAAGGGCGCACTTTAACCGAAGAAATGCCCGGTTATTGGTTTAACCAGGTGACGTCTGCTTCCTGGCCATCAGAGATGTACGATGCAGCAGGCAATGTTTATTCCCTTCAATTGGGTGAGGATGCGCAAAGGTTGGAGCAGATGGCAGTTTATGCTGCCCGACCCAATCCATGCACAGATGTTGCGGTTGTGCCGCTTGAGCTGGAAGAAGGCGCCTGGCTTGAACTGGCCCTTTGGGATACACAAGGACGAAAACTCTGGAATCATGCCCAATTCTATGAAAAAGGGGCGCATTTGCTGGAGATACCGAGTCATTTATTCCCTGATTCGGGTTGTTATTATTGGCGACTCAATTCCGGGCAACATTCGGTTTCGGGTATACTGGTAAAAGAGTAATTTCTTGTAAAGGCAGCGAAATGTCGTGAGCTGACGTTTTTTGTTTGTTCTTTCCCGGCCGGGTATTCCTATTCATTTTTTCCCTGTTTTACCATGACTCATTCGTTCAAAACGGGAGCAGCGCTTGTATTGTGTCTGCTTCCAACGCTGGCATCCAGCCAGCAAGCCATTGCTGAATCTGTTGTGCCGAAATATCCTGCATGGCGCTACGGACTTCATTTCGGAGCCGGGTTTACTTCGCAGAAACTAATAGAGGCTGGTTCGGCCCAATATTACTCTTCTAGTTATTACGCTCAGGGCCAAAGCCTGAGCAATGCAAGGTTTGCCCCGTATTCTGAGTACGCTTTTGGCGGTTTTTTGACCCGACAACTCAACGATCGGTGGTCGTTGAGAAGTGAAATGACCTATTTTAAGCGGACTTATGGAAGTACTGCCCTGGGAGTTGGGCTTTTCCCCAGATACAGGGTGCTTCCCTGGCTACAACTCGAAGCTGGTGTGGAGGCCCGGCAGACGCTTTCGGGAAGGGATGGAAATGACTCCAGGTTATGGCTGGGTGCTGTAGTTGGCCGTAATGGTACAGAATTGAGCTTCCGTTATGCACCAGGGTATACGCAAGGCGTTGGTCCGCTCAAAGGCGCGTTTATGGGCACTACCCAGGTTACGCTGAGTGTTCCATTGAATGGTATAGGCAATGCCTTCAAAAGAAAAAGGTGATGGACGTCACCAGAATCGCTTCATTTCCCTGCCCTCCTGGCGTCCCTCCAAAACCTCAAAAATAACCTCGGCCACCTGCGCCTGCGTACGGTTAGCAGTATTGATAACCAGGTCAAAATTATTGAGGTTGGCGCAATCAGCTCCGTATTTGGCCAGGAAACGGGCGTTCTCGCTGGCTTTGCGGGCAAGAATCTTTTGAGCGGCCTCTGTCGGGGAACTGTATTGCTCGCTGTCCCGGTTGGGGTCGTTCATGATTCGCTGAACAGCAACCTCTACATCTGTTTGCAGGAAAATTTTAAAGGAATTCGGCAAGAAAAACCAGGCCATACGACTGTCGATGATGTATCCTTTGGGATCTTTGCCGAGTGCGACAAAGATCCCATCGATACGTTCATCAATGGTGGGGTCTGTATCGGCCAACCGGTTCATTTCCAGGGTGTCGATGCCGAGTTCCTGAGCCAGTTGGCGCTGTACACGCCCGGTAGAAATATACTCAAAACCGGTGCGTTCGCACAGGATTTTGGAGACAACACTTTTGCCACTACCCAAGTCGCCGGTAATGGTTATTTTAGTTCCGGAAGGAATGTTAAGCATATTCGGTTGGTCAAAACTTCTGATCAATCACATACGGTAGCATAGCGCGCCAGGTAGGCCAGTCATGCCGCATATCGCCCCCCCACACATCCAGATCGCATTGAATACCTTTTCCTGCCAGAATACCAGCCAGCGTACGTGAGGCATCCGGATCTTCATAATCGCCGGAACCGGTCATGATATGAATATGCTTACTGCTGCGAATCTGATTCAGGATATTGTCATCGCTCAGATTGGGCAGGTAATGTACGGGTGAGTTAAAGTACACATCTTCATCATAGTACCCTTTGGTATAGCTGGTCAGGTCATATACTCCTGACATTGCAATGGTTCCGGCAAACAGGTCCGGGCGACGGAAAAACATGTTTGCGGAGTGCAAGGCACCGAGAGATGCGCCGCTGGTGATGATGGGCGTTTCCGGGCTGGTGTGCATTTTGATGAACGGTACTACCTCATTTTCAACGTATCCGTTGAATTGTTGGTGACGAATTGCCTTATGGCGTGGGTGCATGCGGTTATTCAGCCAGGCTTCCGAATTGATGCTGTTGATGCTGAACACTTTTACTTTTCCAGCTTCAATATAGGGCTCCAGCACATCAATCAGCAGAAAGCGCTCATATTCCAGATAATCTGCGGCGGCAGTTGGCAGCAGCAGCAATGCAAAACCAAAATGGCCATACATGGCGATTTCCATGTTTTTGTTCAGGCGTGGGCTGTGCCACTGATGGATTTCTCGTTTCATATAACAGAGGTGTGTTTGGGCAAAAGTAGAAAAAGAAATTATGGATAAAAATAAAACTTTTTGTTTGTGTATTTGAAATTATTTGTTGACATTTGCTGCTGTTACTATTCAACACAAAACAATTAAGTTATGGAAACATTCAAAGACGCACTTTCCTGGTTTGAAATTCCGGTGCTGGATTTTGCACGGGCTAAAAACTTCTATCAAGCCATTTTTGCTTATGAAATGCCCGAAATGGACATGGGGCCGGTAAAAATGGGTATTTTGCTTCATGACCGGGACACTGGTGTTGGCGGCGCTATTTGTTACGGTGAGGGTTATGAGCCTGCCGGCTCAAAAGGCCCTAAAGCATATCTGAATGGAGGGAAAGACCTCAACACAATTTTAGATCGCATTCCTGCTGCCGGAGGAACCGTAGTTTTACCCAAAACAGAAATTGCGCCCGATATGGGCTACTTCGCCTTTTTCACTGATACAGAAGGAAATGTGCTTGGGCTACATTCGATGGGGTAATTAAAGGCCCTTTACATCCACATCAACCTTACCTACCGACAAGAGATCTACTCTGATTCCGGTGGGGGTAACCCGGGTATCCTGTACTGCTACGCTGTCGAGAACACCATGTAGGGTAATGCCGGGTTGGATTTCGTAATTATATAGCGTTTGCTGTACAGAGCTTTTGAGTTCTGTAATCTGGGATTCCAGGGGAAATACCATGCTTTGCATCATTTTGCGCTTTATGGTCCCCTGGAATATCCAGGAAGCAGAGCGCATCAGCATATTGCGGGTATCTACATGAAAGTCCAGGTCTTTAACCTCAATTTGGTTTTTTTCGGCATTAAATGCCGGTCGTCCAATGAAATAGATGTTACCATTGAAAGAACCGCTGAGTTTGGAGTTTACTACAACCCGGTCATTATTGCCCCAGAGCGCCAGGTCCTCAATTTTGACTTTCTTTTTGCCGGATTCAAATACCTGGCCCACCATCATGTTTTTGGCGAGTCGTTCAGCCTCGGCAAAAGGTACGTCTGTTGCAAATCGCATTTGGAAATCATCTGGTGCGTCTTGCAGAAGAGTAAGGTTGGGAACACTTGAGTTTTCCCTGAAAACAGGCTTTTCTCCAAACGAAACATCGTTTAAACATTCCACTGCAATCTTGGTAGACAGGGCGTTGTTGTAGGTAGTCAAAGGTGTAATCCCTATACTTAAAGGGGTTGTTTTTGACCACATCCTGTATGTTTCGTCCAGTAAGACAGGTTGCTGAATTGCTTCCCAAGCCTGTTGAACATAAGGCTTGAGGCTGATCTGCTGACTTACGTACTGATCGAGGGTTTTGCTCAGCGTTTTTTTACTTTTATTCAGTGCCAGATTGGCAATCGTTTCCACACTTATATCTCCAATACCGGTTTTCAAAACCGGATTGCGCAACCATTCATGATACTCTACCTCGGTTTGAGTACTTAAACTCCAGTCGGCATTAATGGTAAAGGAGGTTTTCAGATTGAGCGCCAACTCTGCCTCTGCTTCTGCAGCTGCTCCGAAAATGAGCTCTTTTTTGATCCAGAGTTTTACAGGGACACGGTATTTTACTGTATTTCCACTAAAAAACAGGGAAATATCCTGGCTTTTCCAGGCATTCATCATCAGGCCATCATGGTTGTTGTCGTCGAAGGAATAATCTTCAAAAAGGGCCTTGCCGGAAAGCCTGGTGTTTAGCGAACGCACCAATTCATCTACAGATAAATGCACCGGAATAGTAAGGGTAGAGGGCACTGCCGGAATATCAGTTCCAACATTGTATTGTTCCGCCGGTTTGGGTGCATCCGTGGTTTTGGTTGTTTTGCAAAATGCAAAAAGGCACATAATGGGGAGTAGTCTCAGAAAATTCATCGTCTCAAAGATAAAGATTTGCGTTAAAGGATTCTCTACATTTGTCGCGAAAGTTTACCACAATCATATTAAAGCCATGGCCATTGCAAAACCTTTTAACCTTCGCGCCTGGATTGAAGAAAATCGCGAATTGCTGAAACCGCCGGTAGGCAATAAACAAATCTACCTGGAAAATGATGATTTTATCGTCATGGTGGTGGGCGGTCCAAACGGACGCAAAGATTATCATTGGGAAGAAGGTGAAGAACTTTTTTACCAATTGGAAGGTGATATTCAGGTGAAAATCATCAATGAAGAAGGGAAACGGGAAACCATTGATATTCGCGAGGGCGAAATGTTCCTGCTACCTCCTCGTATTCCACATTCTCCACAACGCCCTGCCGGAACCGTTGGCCTGGTATTGGAGCGCCACAGGAATCAGGGTGAAGTTGACAAGCTGCTCTGGTTTTGTGAAAGCTGCGACAAGCCCCTGCACGAAGCAGGATTTCCGCTGAAAGATATCGGATCGCAGATCCGTGAAGCAATTGGCGATTTCAAAAACAACCTCGAAGCCCGCACCTGTAAGCACTGCGGCGCTGTAATGGAGTTATAAATCTTTGGCATGGCATCTCCGTTTAATCCCGTTGGGGTCCTGGGAGCAGGCAGTTTTGGTACAGCCATCGCAAACCTGTTGGCACACAATTCCGACGTGTTAATGTTCAGTCGCAGAGCAGAAACCGTAGCTGCGATTAATGAGCGCCGGGAACACCTGGGTGTGAAAATCTCCCCACGCATTACCGCAACCAATGATCTGGAGGAAATGGCGCGTCGGTGTACCCTGATTATGCCGGTGGTGCCGAGCAACAGCTTTCGGGCTATGATCCGGGCACTTGGCCCATACCTTCGCCCGCACCATATTGTGATCCACGGTACCAAAGGTTTCGACCTGAATGGCATGGATGAGGAGGAGTTAGACAAGCCTGGCGCGATTGTCACCCGCGCCAATGTGCGCACAATGAGCGAAGTGGTGCTGGAGGAAAGCAGCGTTGTGCGTGTAGGCTGCCTTAGCGGACCTAACCTGGCGGCAGAAATTATGGCTGGTCAACCTGCCGCAACTCTGGTGGGAAGTCGCTTCAGAGAGGTTATTCAAGCAGGTCAATCTGCCTTGAACAGTTCCAAATTTCATGTGTACGGTTCCTACGATATCCTCGGAGCTGAATTGGCTGGCGCCTTAAAAAATATTGTTGCGCTGGGTTCCGGGATCATTGGCGGTTTGGGATTAGGCAGAAATATTCAGGGTTTGCTGATTTCACGTGGTTTGGCAGAAATGGTGTACTTCGGAAAGTCGCTTGGCGCAAGTAGCCAGGCGTTTATCGGAGTAGCCGGTATTGGCGATCTGGTGGCCACAGCTACCAGTACCAACAGCCGTAACTATACTTTTGGGACTCGCTTGGCCAAGGGCGAAACCACCGCACAAATCCGTGAAACTATGCCTGAATTGGCTGAGGGGGTTCGTACACTCCGCATCGCTCACCAGCTTGCCAGGCATTATAAACTGCATGTGCCAATTACAACCATGCTCCATGCAGTGGTATTTGATAGTTATCCCATTGAAAAAGCATTGGAGTATTTGATGAGCTACCCATATGCCATAGATGTAGATTTTCTGTAGTAATCCTTTGGTAATCAGGACAAAAGAGGGTGTCCAGCGATAAATGGTCAACATGCGCTAACTTTGTCCAAAATCCTACCTTCCACCATGCGCAACCTGTTTCTATTGTTTGCCTTGCTGTCTGGCAGTCTGCTTTCTGCTCAGGTGTATACCCAGAATGAAGCTCCGGTACAGCAAATGAAAATGCCTTCAGATTGCTATACCACCAACCTGGATAAAGGAAATGCCGCTCTTCGGCGTGGCAATGCCAAGGAGGCCCTGCAGTATTTCAAGGCAGCCAGATCCTGCGATGAAGTCCAATCCAATTCCCGGCGCCTGGCTGAACTGGATAGCCGTATTCTGCGCACTGAAGAGCAACTTGGAATACGCCACGAAACCAATAAAGTTGCCGAAGCCGTGCAAACTCCGGTGGTTCAGGGCAATGTTGGCAGGAAATATTTCAATGAGCTGCCGCCAACCCGCAAAAATTACAGAGCCAATCCCAATCTGCTGAAAGATACCCTGGATGACTGCTTTCAGCGTATGACTGATGAAGCCGACCGGGCTTTCAGGCTCAGGTTCTGGGAAGATGCTGCTTCCTTGTATCGGGCTGCCAAAAACTGTGCAGACGCCGATCAGGCTGGGCGCCAGTTGATGAGCGAAAAAATTGTGCTTTGCCGCAACGCTGCAGAAAATGAACTTTTTGCCAAACAGCAGGAAGCAGAACGACAGGCACGACATGCCATTGCGGCCAATCTGGCCGATGATGCTCAGGAATTACTGGAAAAGTCAGACAGATCCCTGGCCTTCCGCCTGGCAGATTTCGCCAATCAGTATGTGGCGCCAGACGATAACCCGGATTGTGTACAGGCCATTTTTGATGCCTGGTATTACCAGCCTTCAGATCAGGGAATGCACAAGAGTGAAGAACTGTTTAATCCGGTTTTTTGCTATGAAATTGCTGATTATTATGGCAATAAAGTCCAGCTAAAATATCATCAGACCCGCAACGGGAAAACTCAGATTTGGACTTTTATCCCTGAAAATGGTGAAATAAACGTGCGTGAAATGCCTGAAATGCAGACCGTGCAAACCATTTTCACGGGAGAAGATGCCACATATTATGCTTTTGATGTTTCGGCCGCGTCTGATGTGCTGCTGGTCAGCAAAGGTTTCATGGAAATTCATCGGGGAGGCAGACAGCACCGGGTGAGCGTGCCCAATGTACGCAACTGGTGTTTCAGCCCGCGCGGAGATGAACTGGCTTTTGAAGACGCCAAGGAACTAAAAATTTACCTGCTACCTGTCAATCAGGTATTTAACCAAATGGCATCCCGCAAAGGCGCTAAATCCGCCAATATCATGGTGCAGCCAGTTGAGCCCCGTGAAATGGTTTCCGGTATTGCCCCGGGATTGCTGGATTTAAAATATTTTGAAGGGAAATTCTGGTTGGGTTATTCAGACAGGTTAGAGATTCTCTCAAAAACAGAGCCCGGAAAGCCATGGAAAAAAGAAACTATCTGGCATTCAAACGTCAATTTGCCGGAGTCCTTTGAGCAAAACCACCTGAATCTTGAGCTGTACCCAGAGGAAGGTTTTGCCCTGCTGGCTTATTTTAACCAATCCTGGATCATCCCGGTAAACAAAGCATCTGATACGCCTGGTAATGAGGGTGTTGTTGGACGTTATTACCAAAATTTGGTGCCTTTGGCAGTTAGTCCAGACACTTACCAAATGTTTTGTAAGGATACGCTTAGCCAGCACGATGGTATCTGGATTCTGGATGTAAAAACCGGCGACACCATTACCCACCAGCATTTGCCTACCTATGCTTCTTATCAGAGTTTGAAAGGCAGTTATTCACCGGATGGTGCATGGATAGCAGCTGCCACCGAGGGATCAATCAATATTTGGTCATTGCGGGAAGCGCCTACCAAATCCAACATGATTTTACCGGTTGTGCCGGAGGATAAGCCACTCATTACGCCGGATGGTTCTATGCTGGTTATTCAACAGGAAGACAACATTTCTGTCCTGAGTTTGCCGGATTTGGAAAATAAACACAACTGGAAAAGCCTTGGTACGCCACTCAGAGGGATTTCCAGCCATTGGGCGCTAATTCAGGTGAGCAGTGATTCTGCTGAAGCCAGACACCTCACACAGGACAAAAAAATCCGGCTCCCACTCTTCAATCCGGATGCATTTCCATACCTGTATTCTTTTGATGCCAATGGGGAAAAATGGGTCGCATACAATACAGCCTGGGATCAGGTAGAAGTACGGTCGCTGCAAACCGGAGCCTTGGTGGCCAGCAGAAAATTTGAAGGCGGAAATATCAGTGAATTGCATTTTATACCTGGCAGAGACCAGCTTCTGGTGGTACTCAATGCCGAGACTGGTTATTCCAGTGTCAAAATCTGGTCGCCTCTTGAGCCCTCCAGGGCGCTGCGAACCATGCGTCTGCACCTTTACTCAGTAAATACCCTGGCCATAGAACCAAACGGTAGAAGGATTGCCTTGTCTGATGAAAATGATATTCGCATTTTTGATTTGCAAAATATTGAAAATGAGGCACTTAAGATACGCAGTAGCAAAAGTCGCTTTATTAATAATTTGGCCTTCAGGCCCAACACCGATTTGCTCGCCGCAGCATACGCTGATGGGAACGTCATTTTCTGGAACGTAACCAATGGGCAGCCCGCGCTACAATTGCAGGCCGTAGAACAACAAGCTGAGTGGAACGGCTCTACTGCGCCCACGGCTTTGGGCTTTGCACAGGACGGTAACGAGTTGATCCTGGCCATTGCCAACGGTCATATACTTACTTATGTGCTTGATCCGAGTTATATCAGGGCGGTGGTACAAAACGAGTATCGTCAGTTACAGTCTCTAACATTAGATCAAATCCAGGAGTATAATCTTGAAAGTGCCTTGTACTACCCGGGTAATTTTGAGCGCCTGGCTACCTCCAACGATGGTCCGCTGATTCGCGCTTTTTTCCAGCATTTTGGCAATCAGGCGTTGGGTAGTAATAATATCGACCAGGTGAGAGACTACTGCGATAAGGCTTTGTTTCTGTATGAGCGCTTAAATGCTAAAATACAGGCGCGCTGGGTGAATGAGATGGTATATATGTACAAAGATTATGCATGGAAATTGTTGTTGCGCGGTAATATCAGGGAATCTACTGCGGTGGTCAATTTCATCAAAAACAAATTCAAGCAGGAGGCGGTGTTGCAAATGGCGCATACCGCCTTGTTGCAAGATGACTGTCAGAATTCAGGCAAGTACTACACTCAACACTTTTTGGGCGATGGCTCCAGGCTTCAGGATAATTATGAGATAAGGGTGGAGATGGAGCAGGCAGAACGCGAACTGATTCAATTGCGTGATTTCGGGTTGGTTGACTCGGCCCAGTTGGATTGTTTTTGCGGAGCTATGCGACTCTCAGGCGGTTTTGTCAATCTCTGCCCAACGGAAAGCAACAAACCTAATTCCCTGAATGAGTCTGATATGCTGCGTTGGGAAATTTTTAAAAAAACGCAGGAAGCCGTTTACACCTTTGCCTTTGCTCCCAAACAAAAACTATTGGAGGAGGCAGTGGGTAAAGCGCGTAAATTATCCTCTTTACGACCAGAACTGGGAAGTGGATGGCTGGAATCCACAGTGCTGGAATTGGCGAAAACTTTTCACGAGCGTGCTAATTTGGAACAAAACAGTCCTGGCGCTTACCAATATTTCGAAGCCTGCCGTCGACTTTTAACGGAAAACGGGAGCTTCAAATCTGTTTTGGATACTTCCAGACTTGCGCTTCTGGCAACTAACCATCTTGCCTGTGGTCGTCAGTTGTTGAATGCAGGAAAATACATGGAGGCTGTAGAACAATTCAATGGTGGAATAGCGGCTATGAATACCCTGTGGCCCATTGTTTATGCCGCAGACTCTATGCTCATAACAGGTTATTCCGATAATCTGGTAGGACCTCTGTATGAGCGACTGGGTACGGCATTTTTATTTCAAGGAGATACCACAGAGGCCCGGATGGCCTATGAGAAAGCTGGGATTTATATGATTACCAATGGACTCAATACCCTGTATATGGGTGGGTTGAATCTGTTGCAAGGCGATGATATTGAGGCGCTTGCCAATTATGGAGGCATTTTTAATGCCAATCAAACAGGTGAGGCGTATTTCATGATGGAGCAGTTGTCGCGTTTGTTCCCCGCCAAACGCGAATCTATCAGCAATTTGCGTCAACAATTGTTTACGGCCTTACAAACCAAAAATCCACGACTTGTGAACGCAGAAGCGGATTATTGGTATGCTGTTAGAATGCAACTCCAATTTGCCGCGCAAACGCGCTGGGATTCCACGTTACTTTGGAGCCGTCAAATGCAAAAAGCAGCTAAAGCATGTATGGATATGCCCAAATCAGATGAGTCGTGGATCTACAACTGGCTGGATGCTCAGATCAGTGTGGCATATTACCTGCTGTTGGCAGAATGGAATAAGGCCGGATCGCTCAATGAGGTAATTCAGGTGTCAAATAATATAGAGAATTTCCTTAAAGAACACACAGATCTGTATTATGGCAACCGCGAGCTGGTGAAAACCAATAGTGCACATGCCCTAATTCTGCGTAATCAGCCAGGAGATCGGGAAACGGGAATTCAACTATATCAGAAATTCATGCAAAGCTTTGGCAACAGCCGTGGTTACGACAATATTGATCTGTTGGAAAAGGATATCAGAGACCTCAAAAGCGTAGGAGCTCCCTGGCCTGAACTGCCCTCTTTCCAACAGATCCTGGATAATCAAAGGTAACTCACTCACTCATTCACTCACTCACTCATTCACTCACCCCGCAGGTGTTTTATCAGCGCGAGCCTGATGTCATTCCGTAAGTCCGACTTATCCTTGGCATCAGGCCGCACCACCTTGGGGATTTCCGGGTTGTCGCTTTTCCCATCTGCGCCAACCGTTGTTTTTAGGAAGCCCATGTTGCTTTCATTCCCCGTGAGCAGGAAATCGGGTAATACTACTTTGTATAGTTTATTGTCGTCCAGCGCATTGTTTCCAATCATCCATTTGCCTGTAGTGGCATTGTTGCTGGCATTAAAAAGTTGAAGGTATCCGCCATTACCTTTGTTTTGCGCACTGGCATCCAGGGTTTTACGCAAAAGACTGCCCTTCATTTCCACTTCAGAAATGCCGCCACCGAATGGCAGCATGCGCACGATATCCAGCTCAACCAGGGTGCCACTCAGTATATCGTCTACCCGAACAGAGCCGCTGTTCACCATTGCCACCTCGGGTTTGGTACGGGATACTGCCATCATAGCTTCTGTAATCATCATACCAACCTGCACCTGCCCGTGTCGCACCACCGATTCCCGGCAATCAAGAGGCTTATCCAGTTTGGTTACTACTGCATCGGCATTGATGCCCAGGGAGCTCAATGACTCATTTTTGATTTTTTCCCATTTAGCTACTACCGCAGCAGTGGCAGGTTCGTCGGCAATACTGGCATTGATTTTATGCAATACTGATTTTACGGTGCAGGTTTTTTTGCGCTTATCGTAACGGAGCGTATGCACATATACGGTTTTCGCATTGGCATCGGCTTTAGTGATCACACTCGGACCAACCGGCACACGCATATTATCGTGGTCGTGACCGCCCATGTAAAGCGGTATTTGCGGCAGCATTGCCGCCAGTTTTTTATCGTCTTCAATGGCAAGGTGGGTAAGGGCCAGCACGACATCGCATTTAGGTTGCAGTTCCTGATAGTTTTTTTGTGCGGCCTCTTGCCAATCGGTATAGGTTACCCAGGATTTTCTTCCAGTGTTGATTAATACGCCAAACAAGCCGAGCTGAATGCTTGTTCCATCAGCGTCTTTCACAGTAAGTATCTGATTATCAGGACATATTTCGGTGCCTCCGCCGGGTTTGTTTTTGAAAAACTGTTGTGTCCAGGTTTGACCTTTTAAACGCGCATTGGCAGCAAACCAGGTGAATTTAGACTCATCCAGTCGGGCCTGCAAATCAGCCAGGTCATCGTAATCGAATTCATGGTTTCCAAATACTACCCAATCCAGACCAAGGGTATTGAGTACGTCCACCATTTGTTTTCCTCTTATACGTTTGCCCTCATATTTGAGCGTGCCCAAAACAGATGGGCTGATAAAATCGCCAGCCAGCACCGTGAAGGTATTCGGGTTTTTAGCCAGAAGTTCCTTGCGCAGGGTAGCTACGCGGGCCAGACCGCCAATGTTTTCTGAAGGACTGGGTGAAATTTCATACACATCATTCATTTGCAGAATCTGGAATTCAATAATTCCGTCATCGCCCGCGGTTTGGGCCTTTTTAGGTGCGTCGCAGGCATTCAGGCCTGTGAGCACGATAAGGAGCAACAAGAGGTTGCGCAGAGGTAGTTTGGAATGACACATGATAAAAAATGGATTTGTCAAGACAAGCAGTATAATTTTGGCTCAAAAGTCGAAACTGCGGGCTATTTTCGCGCATTATTTTTTCACTAACGGTGCGCCAATTCCCCAAAACCATCTGGCAACCGTATAAACCTCCCTTTCCGATGTTACGTTTTATTGCTTTTTGCTGCTTTTTAGGTCTTTTTTCAGCCTCTTCACAGGCTCAACAAACCAACTCCTCTTATCGCAGTTTTACTCAATCTCTCAGTGCAGAGGATGCTGAGTTGGAGCAAATGTCTAAAAATAACCTGCGCTTCAACACCCGTCTGAAATCGCTCAAAGATGCTTTTGCTGCCAAAGAATCTGCCCGGGTTAACGCATACTATCAACAATTACAGGATATTATGCGCCAGCAAATCAACCAGGCCATGGAAGCTGGTGAAACACGCAAGGATGATGTGACGCAATTGAACGCAGTGCTGGTAGCTCTGGAAGGCCACACTTTTGATATAAATAACCAACAGGCAGCTTCTGCTGATTTTGCTCAACTGGATAAATTCGCTTCGCTCATGGAAGCTCAGTTGCAAAGAGAAACAGCTAAACGGAAATAGTTTGATGTTAGACTGCTGGACGTTAGACTATTGGACATTGGACTGTTAAACGTTGTACTATTAGAAGTAGTGGTGGTTTTTTTAAATTGACGTCCGGCAGTCCAACGTCCGGCAGTTTAACGTCCAATCTCCAACAACTTCACCATCAGATTTTCTGCCACCAATGTATTGCCGGCGTCATTCAAATGCACGCCATCTGTGGTGAGTACGCCGCTGGATTTATCTGTGGTATTGTACAATGTTTCATAGGCCATAAATGCCCGCCGCAGGTCGCAGAGTGGAATTTTTGTATCAGTGGCAACCTGGCGAATTATACCTGAAAACCGATCCAGTTCCATATCCAGCGGGTTGGCGCCACCCGGTCGCTCACCAATACACGCAGGAGTGCATGCAATGACTTTGATCCCTTTTTGCTGGAATTTTTTGATCAGTGCGAGGTAGAATTTCTGAAATTTATCGGCATCCGTACCTGTGCCAAACATCTGGCGGTGCCATACATCATTCACACCAACGTACATGACCACCACGTCGGGTTTGCGCTGAAGTACATCTTCTTCCAGGCGCAGGTACAGGTCGTAAATTTTGTTCCCGCCAATGCCACTGCCAATCAAATCGTATTTTTTGGTATTTCCCTGGGCAGACAAACTATCCCTTAATTGAGAAATATATCCTCCGGGATGCACACCAGCTTCGGTGATGCTGTCGCCAAAAAACACCACGCGGGTACTTTTTTTAGCAGGGGTGAAAGAGAAAAAAAGACAAGCCATGAGGCAAATAGTGCTGGATGCAATGATGTAGTGCTTCATAAAAAAAGAAAAAAATAAAACCGCAGACCTGTAAGCCGGATTCTGTACCGGTATTGCTACCGGCCTCTGCCATTTATCTGGTCCCGAGTACTCGGGATCTGCGCTGCCTACCCCCCTTGTTCCCGCCAGAGGCGAGATGGTGCGAGCAACACCCTGACAAGGTGTACATGGCATTTCAACCCGCAAGGTTTGTCCATCCCGACGGTTGCCCGCCGGCATCGTGCGCTCTTACCACACGTTTTCACCTTTACCCTCCAAAGTTTAGCCGACAGGCGAACCTGCCAGGCCAAGCTTCTTTGGGAAGTTATTTTCTGCGACACTCTCTATGCCCACTCCGACGAACCGAAGCGAACTCCGCCCGTTAGGCGGTGCGGTGCTCTGCGTTGTCCGGACTTTCCTCCCCGAAAGGCGGCAGAGCAGTCTGCGGTTTTTACTTTTTATTGCCAAAAAAAGAAATTTTCTTGCCGCTTCCTCAAAACATCTATCCAAATTTCAGTATTGGCTTAAACTTTGTTTAGGTACATTTGCCCGTCTTCAAATAATGAAAACAATCACTATCCATCCTTTTCGTCCCTAAGAACGATTTTTCAAACTAATCTATGTTCAAAAGAACGCTCCTGTATGTCATTGTGATGCTAATCCTGCTGGCCCTGGCCGTCAGTGCAAGTCAATGGAGCAAAAATACGGCTTTGCTGGAACAACAAGCCGTTGAATTGTCTGCCTGGATTCAACAACAAGAAAAACTAGCCACAAATGGTCAGGGAGAAGGTACTGTTATTACCTTACAGGGAGACTCTCTGACCAGTTGGTCCAACACTTATGTCATTCCATCTCCTCAAGACATAAAGCTCATTTCCACTCAAACTTCTTCTGGCGTGGTTTCGTTCCCGCAAGGGTGTTTTTGGATGAAAAAGGAGACAACTGGCGCAGGCTCAAAATATACGCTGATCCCACTAAAGTATTCCCTAAACTTCAATCAACTGGCCAAGACCAATCCCACACCTGTCAGTTCGGATATTCAGTTTAATGAAACACAGAAATCAGATTATCCGGTGATCGTTGATGGTAAAGAAATCGGTTGGCTGAGTAAGGAAGGATACAGAGGAAGTATTTGGGTTGGTTGGTTGATACTGACAGCATGGATGCTGCTTTTTGGATTGTTTTTGCGGGTGCTTACTCTGGTGGGCAATAGTGTTGGACAAAAATTTGGATACGGCGCTGGCGCAGCCCTGGTAACGCTGGTGTCTTGCAGTGTGCTTTACCTCAACATGAAAACCGGCTTTACTGCGCATCAATTTGATCAGTTTCGCCTGTTTCAGCCCGCTTTTGAGCAGGGCTCCTTGATCGGACATTCTATCGGTGATTGGTTATTACACAGTTTGGTGCTGGTATATCTGATGGGATATTTTCACCAAACTCCGCTGGTACAACGTCAGGCAAAAAGCGGCGGCACAGCAGTAGTAATCAGCTTGTTTGCCCATTTGCTGGCAATGCTTTCCATCGGAATTGGTGCTGAAGCCATTCGTCAAATGATATTCCTCAGCAAACAAAATTTTGATTTCGACCGGATTTTATTGCTGGGTGTAAATGGGTTTGTTGCCTTGGCAGGGGTAGTCGCCTTAATGGTTGGATTGTTTTTGTTCAGTCACCGCCTGATTAAGGGCACCCAAAGCTTGTCGCTGGGCCGCAACCAGCGCTTTTTAGGTATTGGCATCGCAGCGCTGGTATTTGCGCTGCTCCTTTCGGTCATGGGTAATGAAACCAGTCAGGTGCTCTGGCTCACCGGTTTTGGCCTTGTGTATGGTATTATGCTTGATGCAATGGTGCACTGGCAAGGCAACAGTTTTGGCTGGGGTATTTGCTGGCTGGTGATGTTTTCTTTCTTTGCCTCCAGTCAGTTGTACCGTCACAGCGAATATCGGGATCAAAAAACACGCATGCAATATGCGCAGGCATTGGCAGAAGACCGTGATACCATCATGGCTGAAAAGTTTTTGCCGCGTATTGTATTTCCCCTGAAGGAGGATGCCTCTATACTGGGTAAGATGCTTAAGCCCTGGCCTTTCAAAGCCGAGGCCAACGAAATGCGCGATTATGTGAACCGCAAGGTGTTTGCCGAAAATTATCTTTTCCAGCACTATCGGCTGAGTGTGTATGCTTTTGATAAAGACAATCAACCAATTTTGTTGGGACAAACGCTCGGATATGAGCAGGTAGTACTCGGCAATTGGGCAACAGCCAAACCTATTTCCAGCTCGAATGACATTCGTTTTGGCTATGATGAGGAAGAAAATCCTCGTTATATAGTACAACTGGCGCTAAATCGTATGGACGATCCTGCGCAGCCAGCCAGCTTGTATTTGTTTTTCGATCAAAAACACCCTGCGCCGTCTCGTACGTACACGCATTTGTTTTTCAACAGTCCGCTTAAAGGGCTCTCCCAACTGCCGCAGTTTGATTTTTCCATTGTAAAAAAAGGCAAGCTCACCGTGGATCAAGGCCTGGTGAACATGAGTTTTCTGGGTCAAAACCTGGCGCCTGGCGCCTCATCTGAAATTCAAACAGGTAAGCATATTGATGCAGTGGCTAAAAGCGCCAATGGTCAAACTATAGCCGCAGTAGGCAGGAATGCGGGCAGCTGGCTGAAACAGGTTTACTTGTTTTCTATCATTTTTACCCTGGCATCTTTATGCCTGGTGATTCTGGCACTGGTGAACACCTGGGTAAAATTCCTGCCCAGCGATTATGATTTCCGACTCAAAGCGAGTGGATCGCTGGCGCGGCGTATCCATTTCTGGAACGTTACCCTTTTGGCCATAGCGTTTGGTATTGTTGGATACCTTACATACCAACAATTTACCCATTCTGCCTTGGAAACAGAACAAAACGACTTTAATTTCAGGGCTACTGCCATCCTCACCAACCTCAAGGCCAAAGCCCTCAATGCCACCATTTCCGACGATAGTCTGCGTCGCAGTTTGCCGCTTACACTAACAGAGATGTCGACCAGCCTGGGAATGGATATTCATTTTTATGATCCGGCCGGCAATCTGGTGTACGCTACCCAGGAAGAACTGGTCCGGCTGGGTGTTTTGCCAGCCAAAATGAATCCTGCTGCCTTGCAATTCCTGAAGGGAAACGTAGCCGGCGAGCGGGTGGAAAGTGAGCAGGCTGCCGGATTGAGCTACCAAACCCAATACCGCACCTTACATAACAATGAAGGCAAAACCCTGGGGTACCTGGCAGTGCCATTTGTGGAAACACAAGGCAATCGCAATGCAGAGGTGTCTGACTTTATCGGTATGCTGGCCAGTTTGTATGTTTTTCTGCTGTTAATTGCGTTTGGCGTAACTTATATGCTGGCAAGGTCGGTGATTCGCCCGGTGAGTATGTTGTCTGAAAAAGTACAGGTACTCAGGTTGGAAGACAAAAATGAACCGCTTGATTATGTTGGCGATTCCGAGGATGAAATAAGTCAGCTGATTAGCCAGTATAACATCATGGTGAGCAAACTGGAGGCATCTAAAACGCAACTGGTTAAACTGGAACGTGAAGGAGCCTGGAGGGAAATGGCCCGTCAGGTAGCGCATGATATCAAAAACCCGCTAACAACCATGAAGCTCTCCATGCAACAACTGGAGCGCTTGTCGGGAAGTCCGGAGCAGGCTGCTGCATATTTGCGCAAAGCCATTACCCGCTTGATAGAGCAGATTGATTCTCTTGCACAGATTGCATCTGAGTTTTCCATGTTTGCCAATCTGGATATCAAAACCAAAAACGATGTAGTGATCAATGAAGTGGTAGAAAGTGTTCACGATCTGTTCAGTGAGCAAAAACATGTAGATTTATCGCTGAGTCTGCCGGAAGAGCGGTTCCATATTCTGGGTGATAAAAACCACTTGATCAGGGTGTTTAACAACCTGGTTATCAATGCCATACAGGCAATCCCATCAGATCGAAGAGGTCAGATTCGGGTGTCGCTCAGTCGCAAAGGCAATTTCTCTGTAATCCAGATAAGCGATAACGGTGGCGGTATTCCTCCTGAAATTCGTGAAAGGGTGTTTGAACCCAATTTTACCACCAAAACCTCTGGTAGTGGACTGGGACTGGCCATTTGCAAAAAGATCATTGAAGCGCACGATGGCACCATCAGGTTTGAAACCCGCGACAATGAGGGTACCGACTTTTTTGTAGAAGTGCCGGTGGTATCAGTAGACTAGTGGTGAACCAACTTATTTTTCCAGCCTGTAGCACTGGTGTATTTTCTTATTCCGGAAGTCTTCCGGAACCGTCTTGGTCGTGATATCCTGAATTTTTGAAGCACGAATATTATCAGCCTCCAATTGGAATTTTCGGTAGTTGTTAGAGAAATATACTACTCCTCCCGGGGCGCATAATTGCAAAACTGAATTCAGCAGCCAGACATGGTCGCGCTGGGTATCGAGCGTGCCGTCCATACGTTTACTGTTGGAAAAAGTGGGTGGATCCAGTACAATCAGATCAAATTGTTCCCGATGGGATTCCCGCAGCCAGCTGGTAATATCTGCCTGCAGCAACCGGTGATTTCCGGTGTGGAAGCCATTGAGCGAAAGGTTGCGGTCGGCCCATTGCAGATAAGTATTACTCATATCAACCGTAAGGGTGGATTGAGCGCCTCCGGCTGCTGCATAAACACTGAAAGAACCGGTATAGGCAAATAAATTCAACACCCTTTTGCCCTGCGCTTCATTGCGCACCATTTTTCGGGTGTTCCGGTGATCCAGGAACAAACCCACATCCAGATAATCCGCTGGTCTGATCATGAAATTCAAGCCATCCTCATGTACTATGAACTCGGCGCCAGAACGGGCAAAACGTTCATATTGCCGCAACCCTTTTTGTCGTTGACGGTACTTGACAAAAATACGATCCGGATGGATATCCAGAACTTCAGACGTTACGGTAACACAATCTGCCAGCCATTGTGCGTGTTCATCTGGTTCCATACCATGATCCCGGGCATATTCTGCAATGTGGGCAATATCTTCATACAGGTCTACTGCCAATGGAGTGCCTGGAATATCGTTATCGTATAACCTGTAGCAGGTAATGCCTTGCCGCCTTGCCCACTTCCCGAAATGCCGGTAATTCTTGGTCAATCTGTTGCGAAAAGGTTCTAGTCGGGTGATGTCGGACATAGTGGTCAATTAGCGGTCATTTAGAAGTCAATTAGCAGTCATTTAGGGGGTTGGGGGGGGCGCTATTGTTTCCATTCTACGCCCATTCGTTTGGCGTATTCCTCCAATGGGCCGAGACCGACCTCTGCCCGGCGTTTGTTGACGTTGGCTTCATCTTCAATGGTATGGAATTTCCACTTGCCGGTTGCAGGATCTGATACAACCTGTGAACCATAAAGTTGCGCCTGACCTTTGTCCATGCGGATACGATCTACCAACAAGGCCCAGGCTGATTTATCCAGTTCACCGTTTTTGGCGGCTTCATCTATCAGGGGGAAATATTGTTCCTGTTTTTCCAGTGGAGCATGTTGGATAATGAGCCAGATAACATTTGAATATTCCCCAACCATGGTCTTGCCCGGATAGCCATATTGAGCAATTATTTTTTCAGCTTCTAACAAGCAAATGGAATCATTATCCATCCAGGATCGCATAAATGCTTGATATTCTGGCGAATCCCGGTGGTATTTGGCCTCTATTTCTTCCAGTTGCAGTCTTGGCCTCTGGTCTTTTTCAAGCAGGATTTTGAGCTTTTCTCCCAGTTCGAAATTGTAACCGGCTTTTTTTGCAGCGGTGTGGGCTTTGGCAAGTGATTTTTTACCCAGTTCCGATTCAAAAAAAGGAACCAGCTCCGGATATTCCACCAAATCATTATGTAATCTCATAACCACGCCGAAGTTGATGTCGACAGCCTTTTGGGCCAATTGTTCGGCTTTGGCCTGATCCTGGCACAACTGAGCGCAACGCGCTGCACGTAAATGACTCAGAGGACTGTGTTGAGAAATAGCAAACGCCTTTTCATACGCTTCTAAACACGGCATGCACTGACTCTTTTGCAATTCACCCAAAGCAATGTCAACAGCCTTTTGGTACTCAGGTGTTGTTTGGGCATAAGAAGTGAAAAACAGGAAAAAAGTAGCCAGGAAAGAAAGGAGTAGTTTCATGTTTATGGATTTTTTTCGAGGTAAATATACACTAAACCCATCAAACCCATCAAACCCATCAAACCCATCAAACCCCTCAAACCCCTCACTCCACCTTACTCACCAAAACCCGGTCAATCTTGCTTTTATCCATATCTACAATTTCGAATCGGTAACCCTCGGTTTCCAGCGTATCGCCAATGCTTGGAATTTCGCTGAGTTTGTAGAGGATAAAACCTGCCAGGGTTGAGTAGTCGGCATCTTCGAGATCGAACTCTTTCAGGTTCAGGGTTTCACGCAGTTCGTCAATCGGAATCATACCATCAACCAGCATACTGCCATCTTCACGGGTCACGATATCAGGATCCTCCGTGTCGTCCAGATCCGGCAGCGTCCCGAAAATATTTTCGGTGAGGTCGTGCAAGGTTATAATGCCCTGTGTAGAGCCATATTCATCCACTACCACGGCGAAGTAATTGCGTTCTTTACGGAACCGTTCGAGTATTTTCAGGGCATTCATGGATTCCGGGATGTAGAGCGGTTGGGTTGCTATTTTTCGGAAGTCGAAATCCTTTTTGCTTTTATTATCAATGTAGTCTCTGAGTTTCACTACCCCCAGTATGTTTTCAATATTATCGTCGCAAAGCAGAAACTTAGTGTAGCCACTTTCCCGGATAATGCGATCGTTTTCTTCCATATCAGCCTGAATATCAATCCATTCTACATCATTTCTGTGGGTCATGATGGTGTATGCATCCCTATCGGCAAACCGGAGAATATTGGTAATGAATTCGCTTTCTTTTTGTTCCAAAACCCCTTGCTGATTGGCCATTTTGACCATCAGTTTGATTTCATCTTCCGAAATGCTTTGCTGATCGTTGGGTTTAATGAACAGCATGCGCATGAACAGTTTTGTGCTCCAGCTCAGGAAAACCGAGATTGGGCCTGTGATTTTAGTGATCACATTCATTACTGGCGCACAGGCTATGGCCAGTGGTTCTGCATATTGAATAGCAATGTATTTGGGCGCGAGTTCACCAACAATCAGGGAAAAGTAGGTGATAAGGGTAACTACCACCGAGAGTGAGATTTGTTCGGAATATGGAGCCGCCGCCGGAATCATGGCAACCAATGGTTGCAACTGATGGCCGATGGCTACGCCGGCATAGGCTCCTTCAACGATGCTGATCAGGGTAATCCCGATTTGCATGGCAGAAAGGTAATGGTCAATATTATCCAAAAGATCTACCGCGATGGCAGCGTTGCGATTACCTTTCAATTTTTCGCCTTCCAGGCGCGAACGTTTGGAGGTAAGAAGGGCAATTTCTCCCAACACGAGGAATCCGTGCAGGACGATGAGGACGACTACTATGGCAATTTCCATGCTGTGAATACTTCCTTGCCGCTTTGAAAAAAGGTGTTTTGTTGGCGCAGTTTAAGCGGGCGGCGTGGAAGCAAGGCTTTTTTCGGGAACCGGCAGAAAAAGTAGCGCCGAACTTTGTTCTGGATTCGGGGGCAAAAATAGGGAGTTTGCCAAATTTATCGTAAGAAAAATTGCGGGTTGCCTGCACCTCAAGAAATTTTTTGTTAAAACGCAAAAAAAATTTTCCTCTCAAGACAATATCCCCATACATTTGACCTCATCAAGTGGCACACTGCCAACATTCATCACCAACTTTACATCTGCGTATCGGCTAGAAACTTGTACACCATTTAAATTTTCGAACCAATTTAACTGGTTAAAAGCAAAACCCATTTGCTCATGCAAGTTATGCCAATGCTCCACGATCAGGAACTGATCGCCCGTTACTCAGATGGTGATGAACAAGCCTTTGAAGTTCTCCTCTCTCGCTACAAAGGTAAAATCTACACCTCCATCTATCTCTTTGTGAAAGACCGTGCCCTCGCTGAGGACATCTTTCAGGAAGTTTTTATCAAGATCATTGACACGCTCCGCAGGGGCAAGTACAATCACGAAGGTAAGTTCGTGCAATGGGCTATGCGCATTGCATACAACATGTGCGTGGATTACCACCGCCGAAACAAACGTCGCGCGCACATCAATCCGAGCCCTGAGTTCGATATCTTCGATGTACTTCGTGTGAGTGATGAAGGTCCGGAAACCATGATTATGCGTTCCGAAACCCACAACCGCATCCGCACTCTGGTGGATTCTCTCCCTCCCGAACAACGCGAAGTTGTCATTCTGCGCCACTATGCAGATATGAGCTTCAAAGAAATTGCCGGGCTTACCCGCGTAAGCATCAATACCGCTCTCGGTCGTATGCGTTATGCACTCATCAACATCCGTAAAATGATGTCTGAAAGAGAAGTGGTGTTGCAATAAAAATATCCAATATCCAATATCCAATATCCAATATCCAATATCCAATATCCAATGTCCAATGTCCAATATCCAAGTGGTGCGGGTGTTTGGCGTCAGCACAATTATTGGGTTTTACTCGCCTGAATGGCGATGCCAAGTGATAGCCTTTCGCCATTCAGGCGAAAACATCCAGGCAAATGTGCTGACGCCAAACACCCGCACCACTTGGATATTGGATATTGGATATTGGATATTGGACATTGGTAACTCTTCCGTTTCTTTGCGGCATGAATGCTCTGCGAGAAACAAATTTTCATCTTCCTGGCCAAACGGCCTTCTACCGCGGCAAAGTCCGCGATGTATATTCCTTGGGTGATAAGTTGGTAATGGTGGCAAGCGACCGGATTTCGGCGTTCGACCATATTTTGCCCAAACCAATTCCACACAAGGGAGCGGTACTCAATCAGATTGCTGCCTATTTCCTGCAATCCACCAGCGATATTTGTCCCAACTGGCTGATTTCAGCCCCCGACCCCAATGTGGCCATTGGCTGGCGTTGCGAGCCGGTAAGGGTTGAAATGGTTATTCGTGGATATCTGGCTGGCCATGCCGCCCGTACTTATGCTTCCGGTTTGCGTACGCTCTGCGGAGTGAGCCTGCCTGAAGGTTTGCGCGAAAGCGATAAACTTCCCGAGCCAATTATTACGCCAACCACCAAAGCCAACGAAGGTCACGACGAGGATATTTCCCGCGAAGAAATCCTGGAACGCGGTCTGGTAGCTCCCGAAGTGTATGCTCAAATGGAAGCCTTTACCCGTGCCCTGTACCAAAGAGGCTCGGAAATGGCTGCCGCTCAGGGACTTATCCTGGTTGATACCAAATACGAATTCGGGATAAAAGACGGTAAAATCCTGCTTATGGACGAAATCCATACGCCCGATAGTTCCAGGTATTTTTATGCAGATGGCTATGCAGAAAGGCAGGAAAAAGGTGAAAAACAACGGCAACTGAGCAAGGAATTTGTGCGAGAGTGGCTTATTGCCAATGGCTTTCAAGGTAAAGACGGTCAGCAAATGCCCGATATGCCTGATGCTTTCGTACGCGAAATTTCTGACCGCTATATTGAACTGTTTGAAAAAGTAACCGGCCGCAGTTTTGTTAAGGATACTGCCAGTGATATCCCGGCACGTATTGAGGAAAATGTGCTGGCGGCGCTGAAGTAAAGGCACGAAGTGGAATACACGAAGGCGCTAAGACGAAACTTGAGTCATCCTGAATTCGGGGTGACTCATGTTGTTTGTGCGCCCGGCATGGGCGCAGACTCGGCGGTGGAAGTCCGCTATACGCTTGGCAGCGAGGAGTATTAGCCAAAGACAAGGGTGTCCGTTGCGAGGCGGAATCTGAAGGAAGTCGGCGGCAAAGT
>JAFLBO010000001.1 GCA_017303475.1 Chitinophagales bacterium | reverse complement strand
AAAGGAGTCGAGGAAGTATTTTTCCACAAACTAACAGTCGCTAACAAAAAGAAAAAAGAAGCAAAAAAGAAAAAATACATGATGATAATGAACCATGTATTTGTAAACTTTTTTTAGGACGGGTCAGGTTATAATTACGCCCGTACTCCCTTGGCAAAACAGCTTTCTCTTCAGCCGGAACCACTGGATTCCGTACAACTTTGGACAGCCCTGCAGCGCGAAACCCGGGAAGTTGTCCGATTGAGAAACCAACTGGCAGGCGCTGATACCCTGCCGTTGTCCGGTCGACAATTATGGCCCGTCTCAGTAGAAGATACAGTTCGTTTGGCTGTGCAACAATGGCTGGAATCACAGGGTTTTCCGGCAAACAGCAAGGTACGGGGCCGCATGATCAAACCCGATGGATTATTGTTCAGTTTCGGAGCTTCCGGCATTTACTGGCCCTGGGTAGGAGAGGGTAATCTGGAAGCCGGGATGCATCCATTGCGTGTACTTCCGGCCATGGCTCATGAAATGAGTCATGCCTACGGCTTTGGCGATGAAGGCGTGTGCAATTTCATCGCATATGCTTCATTAGCCCACCATAACAATCCTTACCTGGCTTACGCAGCACACCTCGATTATTGGGGCGACCTGGCCAGGGCTTGTAGAAGACAATACCCGGACACCTTTCAATCATCTTATTTGCCACAAATTCCGGCTGGCGTACTGGCTGATGAAGAGGATATCCGAAGGCAACATGCCCGCTTTCAGGAACTGGCGCCAGCTATCCGGTATCAGGTGTACGACTCTTACCTCAAAGCGCAGGGTATTGCTTCGGGTATGCTCAATTACAACGAAGTAATTATGTTGGTAGAAGCCTGGATTAGGAGCGGGCATTAAGCTACATTTGCCGCATGAAATGGCCTTTTTTTGCATATTTTACCGCCATTCTGTTGCTAATATCGGTAAAAACATGGGCTCAGTCTACACAGGCTAACCCAGCGCCGGTATATTACCCGAAATGCAAAGTTGAAAAATATTCCCTGGAATCGGGTTTGTCTAACCCCAGGGTAAAATGCCTGCTGGAACATAGTTCCGGTTTTTTGTACGTGGGTACAGAGTTTGGTTTGAATCGTTTTGATGGATACGAATTTACGGTTTTTGATAACACCTTTTTGTCTACCCCCAGGCTGTCCGGGGCAAATATTGGCCGGATTAAAGAAATCTGGGACGGTCAGATACTGATCACTTATGGCCGGGGCAGAGATTCTTTTGATGTATTTAATCCTTATACACTTTCCTTACAAGTGGTATCCACCAAACCAGAGAGCGGATTCCAGGGCGTACTGGTTGGGGTAACCGTAGATGAGGCCCGAAATCCTTATTTGCTGAGTTATACTCCATACGGATTGCACCTGTATGCGCTGGAACGAAACTTTAGCCTGAAAAAAATAGCTTATATTGCTCAATCAATGGATTTTACCAAGGTAAACCTAAGTTCCATTGAGTTCTTTCGGTTTCGGGCGCAAAAGCTTGATAATGAAACCATTTTTTGGGTTAGCAATAAGGTTTTTGGCTTGCTGAAAATCAACATACAGGCAGGAGCTCCGGTGGCAACAGTGGTTCACCCTCCATTACATATTCGTTGGAAACCATACCTATGGGAATTGGATAAAGCCGGGAAATTACACGTGGAAGAACCATTTGCCCACCTGGTTTACCCAAACCCCCAACAATCCAATACCGTTCAAAAGCAGGCAACAGATTGGTACGCCTGTTTCGGTCATATGGATGAATCCAACAACTGGTTATTGGCAGGCTATGGAGCAACAAAAAAATATTGATGCGTTGTCACTCCAGGTTTCTGACATGCTGCAGCAACTCAATCAGCTGTATGCCTTGCTTGGTCAGATCCCTCCATATCCCATTGCTGCTACACCGGTTAATTTGCAGGTTAAAGCTGAAGTAATCAGCCCCAGGACACCGCCTGTAACGGAATCCAATACTACCAATGTTAAGTTGGAGTTGGCTGAATTGCTGAATCAACATGGCGATGTATTTGTACAATCTTTCGCTAAGGCCCGTGAACGATTAGTTGAAAAAGGGATTGATGTAAATAAATTTCCGGAGGTTGCTACCATTTATCAGGATCCAGTCAATTGGATTCGGGTTCAAAATGAAAAAGGATATTTGGATGAATTGTACCTTCAGGTAAAACAAAAGGCAAAAAAATAACCCGAGTTTGAATAAAAGGGTTGTCTTATCAGGTTGACTTTCTTCGTCAGGGATCCCCCTTCGGTAAAAATGGACTTGTGAGACAACCCTTTTTTTGGTGCATTATGGAAAAAAGGAGGACTGAATGCGTAACCATCTGAAAAAGGAAGTTCCTTTTCAGCTGAATTATACAACTAAATATATACTTTTATGTTTGAAAATCTAGTTAAAGGTTTTCTTGTTACCTTTCGCCTAAAATCGCCCGTTACCCATGCCTGCCGAATTCCCTTTTTCCTTTCCATTTCTGGAAACTGCCACAGAGGTGCTCCGAGCTGTTGCTCATCCGCACCGGCTGCTGATCATTGATATGTTGCATCGGCAACAATCCTTGAATGTTACAGAAATTTACGAAAATCTGGGTATCGAACAAGCCGTTGCCAGTCACCACCTGCGCATTTTAAAAGACCGGGGTATCGTTCAGGTGCGCAGAGACGGTAAAAACAGCAATTATTCTTTGGTGAGTGAGGAGTACGCTAAAATCCTGAGCATTTTACAACAAGTAGTGCCGGAATAGGGGTGATTACAATAGTATATTTGGTATAGTTGCCAATGTGATTCCTTTGGGGAAATAAAATACTGAGGTCGGTTCGAGTATTCGAACCGACCTTTTTTTTGTGCATTGAATTAGATGGGACGCTTGTTTGTGCAGAATTAAATTTCAAAAACGTAAAATTTGTTTGCATTTTCAGAATAAAACTAAAAATATCCTGCGTTAGGCGAGATTCAAAAAACTTTATTCGTTTTTCAGGAAAAATTTTTCAAAAATAAAAAATAACAAATACAGATATATATATACATTTGTCTCGCTCAAATGCAGAAACAAAACATTGTCTTTTTGTCAACGATCAAAATTTAAACAAATCTGACTTTTATGGCCAACTCATCTACAACGAACGAGGGCTTGGAGCCCAAAGGGTTGATGAAGGTAATCACAGCGTCATCTGTAGGTACACTCATTGAGTGGTACGACTTTTACATTTATGGCGCTATGGCTGTTATCATCGCCAAACAATTTTTCCCTCAGGACAACCCGACGGCGGCATTCCTTGCGGCTCTGGCTACTTTCGCTGCGGGCTTCGTAGTCCGTCCATTCGGCGCTTTGGTGTTTGGCCGCATTGGCGATGTCATTGGCCGGAAATACACTTTCCTGCTCACCCTGTTGCTGATGGGTGGTTCTACTTTTGCCATTGGTTTGGTGCCCGGATACGCAAAAATTGGCATGTGGGCGCCTGTACTTATCCTGCTGCTTCGTTTTGTACAGGGTCTTGCCCTTGGCGGCGAGTATGGCGGTGCAGCTACCTATGTAGCCGAACACAGTCCGCTGGGGCGTCGTGGCTACTTCACTTCTTTCATTCAAACCACCGCTACCCTGGGCTTTTTCCTTTCCCTGGGCGTCATTCTGCTTACCCGTAAGTCGGTTGGTGTTGAGGCATTCAACGATTGGGGATGGCGTGTTCCGTTTATCGTTTCAGTGTTCCTGATCGCTATTTCGGTGTATATCCGTTTGAAAATGGCAGAATCTCCCTTGTTTGCCAAAATCAAGAAAGAGGGTAAAATTTCTTCCAATCCGCTGAAAGAATCCTTTGCTAAAAAGGCCAACCTCAAAATGGTATTGCTGGCACTTTTTGCAGCTGTTATGGGTCAGGGCGTGGTATGGTACACAGGTCAGTTTTATGCACAAACTTTTATGGAAAGAACCCTTTCCATTGAATTTGAACAGGTGCGCTACCTGCTTTGCTTTGCCATCCTGCTGGCTACGCCTTTCTTCCTGGTATTTGGCGCATGGTCTGATAAAATTGGTCGCAAAACCATCATGCTTGGCGGTATGTTGCTCGCCATCGTTACCTACTTCCCGATTTACAAAACCATGTACAGCCTGGCCGATCCAAAGGCCAAAACGGAAGTAGCTGAAAGCAGTAGCACCGGAACTGCAGTGGCAGTAAATGCAGCCGGCGACTCCACCATCACCACCACCACAGTAAAGGCTTACACCGATGGTTGTACGGCTAAAACCGTGAAAAAAGAGGTGAAACTGGCCGACAAATCCAAGCCAGCGCCTAAGGCAGAAACAACCAAAACCTTCTGGCTGAACTCCTCCGGCTTCTGGTTTATGATGTTCCTCGTGTTTATCCAGATCCTTTATGTGACCATGGTTTACGGTCCAATCGCGGCATTCCTCGTTGAGTTGTTCCCAACACGTATCCGTTACACATCCATGTCGCTCCCATACCACATCGGAAATGGTATTTTCGGTGGTCTCACACCGTTCATCGCAACTCGTCTGTTCGATGCCAGTAAAACAACCGAAAACCCGGGCGGCGACCCCTATATCGGTCTTTGGTACCCAATCCTCATTGCAGGTGTTTGCTTCGTAATCGGCTTACTCTACCTCCCAAGCAAAAACGACGAGGATGTATCTGACTAGTGCTTGAGTTTTTGAGTGTTTGAGTTTTTGAGTGCCTGACGCTCTTCAAACCCCTCAAACCCCTCAAACCCCTCAAACCCTTCAAACTTTAAAATCTCTTTATCATGAACTCATTAAAACGTCTTGCGGGCTTTATCTGGATAGCCCTTGGCGCCATTGTTATATACCTGCTTTTCACGCAGGCGGGAAAAGAAATTGCTGAAGCTGTTGCCGGCAAACGTGTACTACTTGACACACAGATGTTCTGGTACATTATCATTCCAATATTCCTGCCCATCATTCTTGGCCTGCTTTTATTTGGCTGGTATGCCTTTAAAGGCGAGTATGATGTAATTGCCAGGGACTCTGAACATCTGAGCTAGCAGACTATCAGTGCTCAATACTGATCTCACCGGTCAGTATTGAGCACTACTCGAGAAGCTTTTTTCCAACATTCTTTCGGTAGCAACAATCAGGCATTGACAGAACCTGTTTCGGTCTGGCCTAGCCAATCGTATGCCTTGTTGTGAGCCGGGACGGACCAACTTTTTCTTCAACTGTCTCATTTTCAACAAGTATGAATGCGAAATTTTACCTTCTGCTTTTATTTTGCGCAATCTTGAACGTTGCAGCAATGGCTCAGGTTGGCAATACGCCACCTGCTGTTACACCGGCTCCTGCCACTACTACTACGGCAGCACCACCTAAAAAACCGGTAGATCATACCTACAAGCCACTGACACTTAAACTCAATGAAGACGGCAGTAAATACGTCCGCTTCATTATGTGGCACCAGTTCTGGATGACAGCCACGCAAAACAATCCGGATACCCGTGATGTGCAGGGCAAATTGATCGACGGTTCAGATAACGCAGATGGCGCCTGGTCAACAGACATTGCCCTTCGTCGCTCCCGTTTCCTGGCTTATGCACAAATTTCACCTCGTGCCATGATCCTCACACACTGGGGCATCAACAATCAAAGCTTCATTGGTGGAGCTACCGCGCCAAACGGCCCTAACGGAACAGCAACAGCCTCTAATAATGGTAAAAAACCATCGCTGTTCATCCACGATGCCTGGACCGAGTTTGAAGTTGCCAAAGATAAACTATACCTGGGCGCCGGTTTGCTTTACTGGAACGGTATCAGCCGTTTGACCAGTCATTCCACCCTCAATTTCATGACCCTCGACGCGCCTATCTTTAACTGGCCTACCATTGAAACAACCGACCAGTTTGCTCGACAATTTGGTATGTATGCCAAAGGACAATTGGGTCGACTTGACTATCGTCTCGCATTGAACAAGCCATTTGCCAACGGCGTAACACCTTTGGCAGTAAAAAAGGATGGCTTTGCGGTGAATGTTTTGAATGAAAACTGGGCGGGCAGCGGATATGTAAACTGGATGTTTTGGGACAAAGAGAGC
Organism: Chitinophagales bacterium; assembly: GCA_017303475.1. Taxonomy (GTDB): domain Bacteria; phylum Bacteroidota; class Bacteroidia; order Chitinophagales; family Saprospiraceae; genus M3007. Next base: position 704,619 of record JAFLBO010000001.1, on the reverse strand, counting down.
AACAAATTGCCATTCTTCGTAGGCTCTTACCTGGGAGCCAAAAAAGTGTTGAACCTGGGCGTAGGGTTTTACCACCACCCTGATGCTTCTCTTTACAAAACAACACGTGGCGACTCCACTTTTCAGAGTAACACAGCCATTGGAGCGGATTTGTATTTGGATATGCCTATCAACAAGGCTAAAGGAACTGCGCTTAGCGTACTGGCGACCTTCTATAATTACGATTTTGGTACCAACTACATTCGTAACCTGGGTATACTCAATCTTCACGGTTCTGCAGCAACTACCAATAGCTGGGCTGGCGCCGGAAATGCACAGCCAACCATCGGCTCCGGCAATATTTTCTACGTTCAGGCAGGTTATCAGTTGCCCAAGTTGAAAAACGGTACGGCTTTCATGCCATATGTAACAGTAACCCACAAAGATTTTGAAGCCCTTGCTGATCCATCCACCCAGTTTGGTCTAGGCCTCAACTACTTCGTAACCGGCCACAACGCCAAAATTACCCTGGAATATCAAACTCGTCCGGTGTACAAACTCAACGCTACCACCAGCGCCATCGAACGCCAGGAGTATCGCGGCGAATTGATTCTCCAAACGCATATTTTCTTGTAGTCTTTTAGAGGTCATTTGGGGGGCATTTGGGAGTCATTTGGGTCATTCAGGTCATTTGGGAGTCATTTGGGTCATTTGGGAGTCATTTAGGTCATTTGGGAGTCATTTGGGCGCTCACTCCGCCGAGTTGGCAGAATGTTAAGGGGGGATTTTATTCCATCATTTTTCATCCTCACTAACAGCTAACGCAAAATGAGTATCCCCAAATGATCCCCAAATGATCCCCAAATGACCTCAAATGACCCAAATGACCCAAATGACCGTAAATGACCCTAAATGACCTCAAATGACCTAAAATGACCCCAAATAACCCCCAAATGACCCTCAATGACCCCAAATGACCCTCAATGACCCCCAAATGACCCCAAATGACTCCCAATGACCCTAAATGACCCATCAACCGCCCACCATCATGGCAGACGATAGAAGCGCCAGGCTACTCCTAACTTTTTGTCTATTCTTGCTACTCCTAAATTATCCATTATTAACCATAGTGGACAAAACCGAATTGTGGTTTGGGTTTCCTGCTTTGTATTTCTATATGTTTCTGGTTTGGGGTATTATGATTTTTGTTATTGCCCAAATTGTAAAACAACGGAAAAAGAAACCCTGACGAATTCCCAAAAAATTAAAAATATTGCGCTGAAATCGCGTCGAAATTATGGGACTCAGCGTTGTCGTAGGCTGCTCTCTGGCTTACATCTCCCTTCTCTTTCTGATTGCCTGGTGGGTGGACAAACGAGCCACCGAACTGCGGCCGGGTATTGTAAGTAGTCCCTACGTTTATGCCCTTTCATTGGCGGTTTATTGCACCGCCTGGACCTTTTTTGGCTCCGTGGGCAGGGCCACCACAGGTGGATTGAGTTTCCTGGGCGTATACCTTGGCCCTACACTGCTGGCGCCACTGTGGTTTATGTTGCTGCGGAAAATTATCCTCATTTCGAAGAATCAGCGCATCACCAGCATTGCCGACTTTATTTCTGCCAGGTATGGAAAAAGCACGAATATTGGGGTTATGGTAACCCTTATTGCGGTGCTTGGCATTGTTCCATACATTTCTATTCAGCTTAAAGCAGTTACTTTCGGAATTAATACCCTCACACATTTTGGCGAAGCAGCTCCGGCGCCCAAACCCCATTTTTGGCAGGATGCAGCCTTTTGGGTAACACTGGCAATGGCCTTGTTCACAGTAGTTTTTGGCACAAGAAAACTGGATCCAAACGAACGCCATGAAGGACTTGTAGCTGCCATTGCCTTCGAGAGTATAGTCAAGCTCATAGCCTTTATAATGGTTGGCGTCTTTGTAACCTTCGGGCTTTACAATGGCTTCGATGATTTGTTTGGTAAAGCCTTGCAACAAGAGCAAACCGCGCGTATGTTCACTTTTTCAGGCTCCGGAATTACGCCGTTCTCCTGGAATATGCTGATGTTGCTATCTTTATTTGCCATCATTTTGCTGCCCAGGCAATTCCATATCTCTGTGGTAGAAAACACCCATCCCCGCCAAATCACCAAGGCTATGTGGGTGTTCCCTTTATACCTGCTGCTGATCAATATTTTTGTATTACCGGTAGCCATGGCCGGAAAAATGGCATTCGGTGATACTATCCACCCGGATACCTATGTACTGAGTATTCCTTTATCCCAAGGAGCTAACTGGTTGGCATTGATTGCTTTTATAGGCGGTTTTTCTGCCGCTACCAGCATGATTGTGGTAGAAGCCACTGCACTCAGTATTATGTTCAGCAACCACGTTGTTGTGCCGCTTCTGATCAAAACGCGCTTGTTTGGACAAGGAAAAGATATGGTTGATGGCGCATCCAGACTCCTGGATATTCGCAGGATCTGCATCATGTTGATGTTATTTTTGGCTTATTTATACCAAAAATCAGTGGGAAGCACCTACGACCTCGTATCTGTAGGTCTGATTTCATTCACCGCTGCTGCTCAGTTGGCGCCGTCTCTAATTGGCGGCATCTACTGGAAACGTGGCACCCGCCAGGGCGCCATTACCGGACTAGCCATCGGCTTTTTGTTCTGGGCCTATTGCCTGCCATTGCCCAGCATGGCTCAGGCGGGGATTATTTCCGACGAATTTGTTAAAAACGGCTTGTTCGGATTGTCTTTTCTAAAGCCATATTCCCTGTTTGGACTCAGCGGGTTGGATCCCATTACACATGCCGCATTTTGGAGTTTGTTGTTCAATACATGGTTCTATTCCATTGTTTCCATCAACTCCAAACCCTCCATGCTGAACCTGACGCAGGCAGATCTTTTTGTCAATATCAGTAAATATATAGGCAGACAGGATTCTGATATTCTGAAAAGAGAAGCCAAGGTGAGCGAATTACGCAATATGCTGAACCGTTTCCTGGGAGAACAGCGCACTATTGCCATGTTTCAGGAATATGAATCCATGAACCAGGTTAAACTGGGACAACAACAGTTAGCTCAGGCTGATTTGGTGAATTTTGCCGAAACACATCTGGCTGGAGCCATTGGTGCGGCGTCGGCCAGATTGGTGCTGGACAGTGTGGTTAAAGAAGAAGCAATTACAATGGATGAGGTGATGAGAATTCTGGAACAAACCCGCGAAGCAGTAGAACATGGCCGACTAATGGAAGCTAAAAATGCGGAGCTAAAAACGCTGACACTACAGTTAACTACAGCAAATGACCAATTAAAAAACCTCGACAGGCTTAAAGCTGATTTTATCACCACGGTTACCCATGAATTGAGAACTCCGGTAACCAGCATCAAATCGCTTTCCAAAATCATTCTGGATTACTCCGATGAACTGGATGACAACAGAAAGCAGGAATACCTCCGTATCCTCGTTATGGAAAGCGATCGCATCAGCCGATTAATTAATCAGGTGCTTGATATTGAAAAAATCCAGTCGAACGAGGCGCCACTTAATCTGGACACAGTAAATCTTAGTGATCTGGTGCGGCAGGCTGCCAGGGGAATGGAACAGATGTTTGCTGAAAAACAGGTAACCATCAGGCTGCATGGCACTGATAAACCGAATAATCTCAGGGCTGATCGTGATCGCCTTATGCAGGTTATCGTGAATTTACTGTCCAACGCCCTGAAGTTTTGTAACCCGGAAGATGGTCAGATTGATGTGGAACTGGAACAATCCGGCGATAAAATGCTGCTTCGGGTACGGGACAATGGTCTGGGTATTCCCCCAACCATGCAACAGTTGATTTTTGAAAAGTTCACCCAATTGCACAGCCAAACTCAGGGGAAGCCTCACGGAACAGGCCTCGGGCTATTCATTACCAAAAGTATTGTAGAGAAGCATGGTGGCTCCATCCGGGTAGAAAGTCATTCCGTTGCGGTACCACAAGGCGCCATGTTTGAGGTTCGGATACCGGTTTAAACAGGCTTTCGGAAAAAAAATGGCGAATCCGTGCAACATACCTTTTTACTTGCCTACATTTAGACCGAATTTCAGTTTCAAAACAACCCGACATCAATTTGGTCAATGGATGCTGCAAAAGTCCTTATAGTGGATGATGAGCCAAACATTGTTTTGGCTATTGAATTTTTACTGCAAAGAGAAGGTTACCGCACGGAAAAGGCCTACGATGGTATCCAGGCCCTGGAAGTAGCAGAAGCTTTTCAACCTGATATCCTGATCCTTGATGTCATGATGCCGGGCCTGAATGGTTTTGAAGTAGGTCAAAAAATCCGGCAAATGCCTGCTCTGGAATACACCAAAATCATATTTCTCACCGCAAAGGGTACCCAGCGAGATAAGGAAACCGGCTACGCCAGCGGAGCTGAGATGTATATGATCAAACCTTTCGATAATGAAGAACTGGTGGCAGCCGTGAATGAAATGATGGCATACGGTTGAGCTCTACTCAGGTTTTCCACTAAAAATTGTTTGACAGCGAAATGCTTTGACACAATGATTGGGTCAAAGCATTTTTTTTGAAAAATAATTCTAAAAATATAGATAACTATATGTATTGTTTTTTATCTTTGCTCAGTCTTTAAGTGCACATCAAAAGGATAGTTCATACTAAAAATCAAAAAGCCCGACCAATGCACTACGAATCAAAATACCATCGAAGTGTGGAGGATGCAGAAAAATTTTGGGCAACAAAAGCCAAACAAATCGATTGGTTTGAGCAGCCCAAACAGATCCTGACACAAGACCAGGACGGACTATATCGCTGGTTTTCAGATGGCATGCTTAATACCTGTCACCTGGCCCTGGATTATCACGTTGCTCATGGCAGAGGAGATCAGGATGCCTTGATTTATGATTCTCCCGTTACCCTGGGGTTTGCGCGCTACACGTACAACGATCTATTGCAGGAAACTGCCCGCCTGGCGGGTGCATTACAGTCTTTGGGGGTGGGGTATGGCGATCGGGTGATTATTTACATGCCCATGATACCCCAAGTGGTTTTTGCCATGCTGGCTTGTGCCAGGCTGGGCGCTATACATTCGGTAGTATTTGGCGGTTTTGCGGCTCACGAACTGGCACTTCGAATTGATGATGCAAAACCCAAGGTAATTCTCACAGCATCAGCAGGCATAGAAGTAGACAAGATATTGCCGTACAAGCCCATTGTAGACAAAGCAATAGGTGAGGCGCAACATCAGGTTGAAAAAGTGGTGGTTTATCAGCGATGGATGCATCGGGCAAAACTCGAAAAAGAGAACGAACTGGATTGGGAGCTACTGGTCCGCGATGCACAACCTGTAGGATGTACACCAGTAAAAGCCTCTGACCCGCTTTACATTCTCTATACCAGCGGAACCACCGGCAAACCCAAAGGTATTGTTCGGGATAACGGCGGACACGCTGTGGCCTTGAGGTACTCTATGGAGCAGATATATCAGGTACAGCCCGGCGATGTATTCTGGGCTGCCAGTGATGTGGGCTGGGTGGTTGGTCATTCCTATATTGTGTATGCACCTCTGATAACAGGCTGTACTACCATTCTGTACGAAGGGAAACCTGTTCGAACACCAGATGCCGGTGCATTTTGGCGCGTGATTGCAGATTACAAGGTAAAAACCTTTTTTACCGCTCCCACAGGCATTAGGGCCATTAAAAAGGAAGATCCGGAGGGATTACTAAAGCAAAAATACGACCTCTCATCGCTGAAATACCTTTTCCTGGCAGGTGAAAGATGCGATGTTGCTACCCTACAATGGGCGCAAAACCTGTTGAATATCCCCGTATTCGATCATTGGTGGCAAACAGAAAGTGGCTGGCCCATGCTCGCCACACCCATTGATCAGGGTGTAGTACACCCCGTGAAACCCGGCTCTGCAGGGAAGCCAGTGCCAGGCTTTCAGGTACATATCCTGGATCACGACGGACATGTGTTGCCCCGAGGAGCAGAAGGAGCCGTGGCCATTAAGTTGCCCATGCCACCAGGTTGTTTGCCTACACTCTGGCAGGCCACAGACCGGTTTAAGGAAAGCTACCTGGATGCGTACCCGGGGCACTATTTCACTGGCGACGGTGGTTACCAGGATGCCGATGGATACACTTATATTACCGGAAGAATTGATGATGTGATCAATGTGGCTGGTCACCGACTTTCTACTTCCGATATGGAAGAAATTGTGGCGGCGCACCCCGCAGTGGCAGAGTGTGCTGTAATTGGAGTGGAAAATGAGTTAAAAGGCCAGGTTCCGGTGGGATTTGTTGTGTTGAAATCCGGTAATGATATTACAGAAAAATCGCTGGAAAAAGACCTCATTCAAATGGTTCGCGACCAGCTGGGAGCAGTAGCCTGCTTTAAAAAGTCGTTGATTGTCAAGCGTTTACCAAAAACGCGAAGCGGTAAAATCCTGCGCAGGGTGATGCGTCATATTGCCGACGACAAGCCCTATCACGTACCATCAACCATTGAGGATTTGACGGTGCTGGATGAAATTGGAGAAGTGTGTGAGAAGCAGGTTTTCCGTCAATTGTAAAGCCAATTACGAATTTGATTAGTGTAATACGTTTTGTTTTGATTTTTAGTTGAACATCACCCGGGCGGGAGAGGCAACTTTCCCACCCCCGGGTTCAACTGAATGTCGGCGCTTTTACCATATTTGTCCCCGGAAGCCGTTCCCTGATCATTGTTCAACGAAATCATACCAACCATGACATTGCAAATTAAATCTTTTGATCAATATCGCGAAGTTTATGCGCGCTCTGTGGAAGATCCGGAAGCCTTTTGGGCGGAACAGGCTGCCACATTTCAATGGAAAAAACCTTGGAAACAAGTACTGAAATGGAACTTCAGAGAACCCAAGGTGAAGTGGTTTGTGGGCGGGAAATTGAATATTACAGAAAATGTGCTTGACCGGCACCTGGCTACCCGGTCCAAACAAACGGCCATCCTCTGGGAACCGAACGACCCGAAAAACAAACCCCGCAAAATCACGTATAAGCAACTCTACCAACAGGTTTGTCAATTTGCCAATGCCCTGAAAGCCCAGGGTATTAAAAAAGGCGATCGGGTATGCATTTACATGCCCATGACCCCGGAATTGGCCATTGCTGTGCTGGCTTGTGCCCGTATTGGAGCCATTCACTCAGTTGTGTTTGCCGGTTTTTCCGCTATTTCGGTGGCAGACCGCATCAAGGATGCTCAGTGTGTGGCCGTCATTACCTCTGATTTCAATGCGCGTGGCGCAAAAAATATACCGGTAAAAGCCATTGTGGATGAAGCGCTTACGCTGGGTTGCGACTCTGTAAAAACGGTTATTGTGCATAAAAATACCGGCGACCACGTGCATTGGCACAAGGACAAGGATATTTGGTGGCATGATGCTATTGCCGGAAAACGTAAAACCTGCAAGGCGCAACAAATGGATTCGGAAGATCCGCTATTTATCCTTTATACCAGCGGCTCTACCGGCAAACCGAAAGGTGTGGTACATACACACGGCGGCTATATGGTATACACAGAATTTACGTTTCGGAATGTGTTCCAATACAGCGAAGGAGATGTATATTGGTGTACCGCAGATGTGGGTTGGATAACCGGTCACTCTTACATCATTTACGGTCCTTTGCTCTCCGGAGCTACCAGCTTGATGTTTGAAGGTGTGCCTACATTTCCGGATGCCGGTCGCTTCTGGGATGTGATTAAACGCCACAAAGTGAACATTTTCTACACCGCGCCAACGGCCATTCGGGCTTTGATGGCTGCTGGCGATCGTTTTGTAAAAGGCAGGCGGATGCCCTCTCTTAAAGTACTCGGAACAGTAGGTGAACCCATCAATGAAGAGGCCTGGAACTGGTACAATGAACGTATTGGCAAAAAACGTTGCCCCATTGTAGATACCTGGTGGCAAACAGAAACCGGAGGCATCCTGATTACGCCTATCGCCGGCATTACGCAAACCAAACCTTGCTTTGCCACCTTGCCGCTGCCTGGAGTACAACCAATTCTGGTGGATGCCAATGGCAAGGAATTAAAAGGGAACGATGTAGAAGGCCTCCTATGTATCAAATATCCATGGCCCAGTATTCTGCGCACCACCTGGGGCGATCATGAACGTTGTCGGCAGAACTATTTTGCGGCCTTCAAAAACCTGTATTTTACCGGTGATGGCGCGCGAAGAGACCACGATGGTTACTACCGCATCATTGGTCGCGTAGACGATGTAATTAATGTCAGCGGTCACCGTATTGGTACTGCGGAGGTAGAAGACGCCATCAACAAGCACGAGAACATTGTAGAAAGTGCTGTGGTTGGGTATCCGCACGATATTAAAGGTCAAGGCATCTACGCTTATGTCATAACCAACCACATCATTGAACACACCGAAGATTTCAGGAAAGAGGTGCTGGAAGTAGTTACCAAGGAAATCGGGCCAATAGCCAAACCGGATGTTATCCAGATAGTGCCCGGATTGCCTAAAACCCGTTCGGGTAAAATCATGCGCCGCATTCTTCGCAAGATAGCCGAAGGTGATACCTCCAACCTGGGTGATATTTCAACCCTGCTCAACCCCGAAGTTGTGGACGAAATCAAATTCGGCGCCAAACACATTTAGGAACGCGGGTGGAACGCGGATTTTTGGAACGCGGATGACGCGGATGACGCGGATTTTTTATATTGCCTTCGGCAATATTGGGATTTATTCAAGCTTAAATCTCAAGTTGACCAACAAAAAAGCCGAAGGCAATCAAAAAGCTGCCGAAGGCAGCATAAAAAATCCGCGTCATCCGCGTCATCCGCGTTCCAAAAAATCCGCGTTCAATCCGCGTTCTCACCCGCGTTCCTATGTCCGAACCACCCGAAGCGCATGGTTAAACCAAAAACGGGGGCGTTCAAATCTTTTTTTCCCAAACCTAATCCGCCTTCAAATCCGTTCACATACCGATATCCAACGGTGCCGGCCAAACGCATCCAGTGGAATACATTCACCTCAACTCCAACCTCTGGCATGAGTACCAGTATCGCTTTATCGTATGTGTCAAAATCCGGATCCTCATCCCACCAGTCGTAATCATTGGTTATGCCAATTCCACCCACACCAACCTTCATGGACGCGTAACCATGAACCGCTTTTTGGGTTGGAATAGAATAACCCAGCCAAAGACCTCCGTAACCCAGTGCCACAGCGCCGTCCGGTTGATCAGTTTGTGGTACGGTAAATAACTCACCCTGTCCAAAACCTCCAATCATAAATTGGTTGAATACCAATCCGCCGCCGCCGCCGGCTCCGTAACCGCCATTGCCCTTCACCTTACCGTAGGTAAAGATGGGGCCGCCAAAACCTCCGCGAATTTTGGACTTTTGAAAAAGCGTCTGTTCTGTTTGTGCCTGAGCCTGCATCATCACCAGGGCGCTGAAGGCAATCGTCATTAAAAATTTCATAGCTGAATCTTGTTGTTAGAATTGAATGTTGTTGTTCTTTGATACCAAGACACCATGACCTGCTATTCACCCTGAGTGACTTTGATAAAAAAGTTTCGAGTCTAAATAGGGTAGGGAAACCGGCTAAAGTCCGGACCTTGCGGCCGAAACAACATAATGGTATGAAGCACTTTTTGGAACAGTTGCGTAATGGTTTGATAACCATTGGATTATTGAGTTTTCTTCTCCCTCTAAACGCACAACAACAAGCCTATTTCCCAGATCCGGATCCGGCTATTCGCCAACGTATTGAAGAATGGAAAGACCTCAAATTCGGGTTGCTGATGCACTGGGGCGCTTACAGTCAGTGGGGTATTGTTGAAAGCTGGAGCATATGCCCGGAAGATTTATCATGGGCAACCGGTGGCCGTAAAAAAGGGGTGTCTGATACCTATCAGGGTTACCTGGAAGCTTACGAAAACCTGCCCAAAACCTTCAACCCGGTTCAGTTTAACCCGGAAAAATGGGCTGCTGCCGCTCGTGAGGCAGGCATGAAATATGTGGTTTTTACCACCAAACACCACGATGGTTTTTGCATGTTTGACACCAAAACCACGGATTACAAAATTACAGGTTCACAAAGCCCGTTCCGGGATAATCCCAGGAGTAACGTTGCCAAAGAAATTTTCCAGGCATTCCGCAAGGAAGGACTCTGGACAGGCGCTTATTTCTCCAAACCCGATTGGCATTCAGATGATTACTGGTGGCGCCATTTTCCACCCAGCGACCGAAATTGCAACTATTCTATCCAAAAATACCCGGAAAAATGGCAGCAATTTGTGCGCTATACCCACACACAAATTGAGGAATTGATGTCCGACTACGGAAAAATGGATATCCTTTGGTTGGATGGAGGCTGGGTACGTACCAAAACAGAGGATGAACTCAAGACAGAGTTTGGCGATGTGTATGAAAACAGTCGCTGGGCGCGTAACCCACAAAGTCAGGATATCGACATGGCTGGCATGGTTAAAATGGCCAGAGCGAAGCAGCCCGGACTGATCGTAGTAGACCGTGCAGTGCCAGGTATTCATCAAAACTACCTCACACCGGAGCAACATATCCCGGAAGAAGGTTTGCCTTACCCTTGGGAAACCTGCATGACCATGGCTGGCAGTTGGAGTTATGTGCCCAATGATCAATACAAGCCAACGGAAGAACTGATTGAAAAACTGGTAGATATTGTGAGCAAAGGCGGCAATTACCTGCTGAATATTGGCCCGGGCCCCGACGGCGCCTGGCACCAGCAGGCTTATGAGCGCCTCACTGAAATTGGCGACTGGATGAAAATCAATGGCGAAGCCATTTATAGCACCCGCGTATACAGCACATTCAAAGAAGGCGATAAAATCAGGTTCACTCAGTCCAAAGACGGCAAAACCCGATACGTATTTCTATTCGACGAGCCCGGTGATTTCCTTACACTAACCAAGGTCCCTATGGAAAAAGGTCAGGAAATAGGTATGCTGGGCAGCCCCAAACGTCTCGCCTGGAAAAACACCCCGAATGGTGTAGAAATCCGCGTACCTAAAAACGTAAGGCAAACCGGCAAATACGTGTGGGTACTCAAAGTTCAATAACCATCCAGCCCTATCTGTGTAAAATCTGTGCGAAAAAATCCCCCAATCCCCACAGTTTGGCACGGTTTTGGTTTCTAATTGCGCATCTTGCTCAGCCTTGCTGAACATATAATCTCTTGAAGTTTTAATCACTACCAATCGGTAAGAAAAGTTGAGCCGTCCGCTTTCCCGGGACGGCTCTTTTCGTTTTTAGAGTGAACAAAACAGCATTTGCCTCGTTCAGGATGGCTATTTTTGCCATTGTATGCTCAAAATTGCTTTCTCACCCATTTATCGTTACGCCTTGCCGGAAGGTCACCGGTTCCCCATGGCGAAATATGATTTGCTGCCGGAACAATTATTGTGGGAAGGTACCGTTTCGGAAGCCAATTTTTTTCACCCGGATTTACTGACAGAAGAGGTAGCCATGCTCACCCATACTCCGGAATGGTGGATGAAAATGAATGAGTTACGCTTGTCCGACAAAGAAATCCGGGCCATTGGATTTCCCATCAATGAAACTTTTGTAAAAAGAGGCCGGCATATCTCTGACGGAACCATTCAATGCACCAAATATGCCCTGGAATTTGGCTGCTCAATGAACATCGCAGGCGGTACCCACCATGCCTTTGCAGACCGCGGAGAAGGATATTGTTGTTTCAACGACCAGGCTGTTGCGGCCAACTGGTTGCTACAACAAGGCCTTGCCAAACGGATTCTTATCATCGACCTGGATGTCCACCAGGGCAATGGCACTGCCAAAATTTTTGAAAACGAACCCCGGGTATTCACCTTTTCCATGCACGGAGAAAGAAATTACCCCGTGCGGAAAGAAAAATCAAACCTGGACATTGGGTTGCCAGACGGTATGGAAGATGAGGATTACCTGTCTATACTGCGCAGCACCCTCCCAGGATTGTTTGATGAATTTCAACCGGATTTTGTGTTTTATCAAAGCGGTGTAGACATTCTGGCTACCGATAAACTCGGCAGACTAAACATCAGTAGAGAAGGCTGCAGGGAGCGCGACAAAATTGTTTTTTCCACCTGCAAATCGTATCGGTTACCTGTGGTTGCCAGCATGGGAGGTGGTTATTCAACCAGAATAGCTGATATCGTAGAGGCCCACGCCAATACCTTCAGGGTAGCTCAGGAGGTGTTCTTTTAGAGAGCTTCCAATCCATAGTTTTTGATCACTCGCCTGACCTTATTAGCCCATTCCGGATCAGCGGCATACCCAGGTTCCTTAAGGGCGGTGTTAGGCGCCAAAGCTGTCAAAAAACACTCCAGGTTAGCATCCTTACAAGCAAAAGCATCTCGAAACCAAACCCTGCTGTGTAAAAATTGGCCAAAATCCCGCACTGCTTCCTTCGGGGAATCATACTTTCGGAAAGCAGAATCCTCCCCCTCGTGCCACATCATAAAAGTGGGACCCTTCCAGATTCGGGTAGCTCGCATGCCAAATGGATTCATGGCGTTTTTGAATAAATAACTCGTAAAACCAGTGCTTTCCAGAATGGCGATACCCACAAAAGCGCAGGCCGGAATTCCTTCATCCCGCTCCATGGCGATGGCTTCAAACATAAAAGTTTCCAATAATTCTACACTTGCCCCAAATGAATCGGCTACTACACGGGCAATGTTGAGCACCGCAAGTGTGTCCGGATGAACACTGTTGGAAGAGATGCTAGTTTGCGCTTCCGTCCATAGCGGTAGAAATAAAAGAAAAGCAAGAGCAAAGGCTGCCAATAGCATCCCCTGTAATCGGTTGGGTTGGTACATGGTAATATGTGTGATTAAAATTTTGTGCACTCATTCACTCACTCACTCACTCACTCACTAGTATTGGTACTACTTCTTGTCCCCGTTTCCCCTTCACCAGCAACCAATACATCCCGGCAGGCGCCCCACTCAGATTCAATTGTTTCTCAGTTACACCTTCCACTCGCCATTCCTGTATGTTTTGTCCCTCGCTATTAATGAGAATCAGTTGCTCCATAGGCAATCCTGTTTGCACCATAACTGGCTGATTGCCTACAGGGTTAGGTGAAACCCGAATATTCCCCAATGGCTTAGGGTTGCTCACCGCTACCGTAGAAACGCCTTTACCGATGGTATATTCACCAGGCTGGAGCTGATTGAGGCGTATTTGACCGTACTTGTCCGTGCTGCTACCCAGGGTTAATTTAGTGTAATTGCCCCATTCCTGCCATGCATGGCCAGCACCTGGCCGGTACAACAACACAACACTATCTTCAGATGGACTGGTAGCGAGAAACAACTCTCTGTCCAGCTGATCAGCCTGCCCTTTGCCATCAAAAACCACAATAGCCTGAACATCAAAACCCGCCGGGAATTGTTTGGTAGTAGATTGCACCGTCCAGTACCGATTGGTCAGCACAAATCCTTCAGGATTAGCCCCTGCATTATCCGGAGAGGCAAAATGATGCTCCACCCGAACAAATACCGAATCCGCCCCCAGGCTGTTGACTGTCATGTTGAACTTGGCATCAGCAAAATTGGACCCACCAGTGTTTTTAATCATTTTTTCTCCATCGCCTCGGGCTTGTAGCAGTTTCAGATTGGTATTTACCAGCACATTCATAGGCTGTGGACCCCAGGCATTGAAATAGAAATCCAGTATCGTCTGCTCCCCGGATACCAGTCCTGTTTGATGTACCCGACTACCATCTGACATCAAAAAAGTAAACTCCAAAGGTACGTTCTGGTGTAAATGTGGCGCTCCACGCAGTTTTTGTTTCACAAATAATTGTACGTGAGTAGGGGCATCTACAGGTGAAAGCTCAACCTCAATAGAGTCGATTGTAAAATCAGGATACCCTCCTGCAAAAACCCAATCATTAAAAAAATCATGCAGGTCTTTACCGGTTGCGGCCTCAAGCTTATCGCGCAAATCTGCGCTGCTCCAGGCTTCAAAAGGGGTATTGGCCATGGCGGCCCTGCACCCTACACGAAAGAGTGAATCGCCCAGATAACCTCGAAGGTTGTGGGCCACAGATGCTCCTTTGTTGTACACATGAGTGCCATAGGTCAAACTGTGAGGCAAGCCGGAAACTGCCCGGTAACCGCCTTCTCCCACGTGCGCATTTTGCAATACATTCAGGTGATTACTGCGTACCGCATTCCTAAACGCAGTGCTTCCATAGGCTTTTTCTGTAAATAAATGCTCACCATAACTCGCCCAGCCCTCATTCAACCACATATCTTCTGCCGTGGAACAGGTAGCTAAATCGCCCCACCACATATGGGTCAGCTCATGTGCCCACAAGGTTTCGTAAGTAGCCGTGCCGTCTATATAAGCCCGGCCAATAGCTACATTCGTAGCATGTTCCATGGCGCCGGAATTGAAGGGTACCAAAGAATAACCAATTTTATTCCATTGGTAAGGACCAAACCAGTATTCATAAACCTCCAGCGCCTGTTGCAAACGCTGATAGGTTCCTTTTACCTTATTTGTATCCACGGCAGCACAGGCTATTTCCACGGGTATTGGCAAATTCCCTTCGCCGTTCAGCGTACGCTTGAATGATATATAGGGCCCAACCGCAAAACAGGTCAGGTAAGCGGGAAGCGGATGGTCTACACGCCAGGTGCGCTCCAGAATACCATTGTCTTCAACTTCCGATATCAAGGCGCCATTGCCGTAACTTTTACGGGCTGGCGAGGTGAGTGTGTTGAGCTCGAAGGTGAAGCGTTCTACAAAATTATCGAAACAAGGAAACCAGGCCCGGCCGTAAGAGTGTGGATCAGCGGCAAAGCCAACCCCCAGGTTAAAGGTATATCCACCTGTATTGTAATAACCGCCCCAACCGCTGGCATCAGTGGGCGGCACCCCCCGGTAATAGACAAATATACTCAAGGAATTACCGGCATCCAGTGCATTCGGAAACGTAACGGTCAACGCAGGAGAACTGTAAGAAAACGCAAGCGTTTCACCATTGCCGGTTTTTACAGAATCTACTGTCAGCCCTTCCAGATCCAGGCGCATTTGATTCAAGCCATCGATTTTGCTGGTAACATCCAACAATGCCGTTGCGCGCACTTGTGGCACGTTCATCAAATTCAGGGTTACCGAAATATGAATAATGTCGATGGAATCACTCCTGCCATCCTGCAAATTCAGCAGCCGTTCCGGAAAAACCATGTGCTTTTTAGCGCACCACTCGTGCGATTCCAGCATTTTTTGGGCTTGAAGTATGTTGCACGACAATAACAGGATGCAAATCAGATAGCGCATGGATAAATTGTTTGGGCAAAAATAAGCGCGAAATTCCAGCTGCCGGAATAAACCTTTGCGCGTTTTTGTCGTCTACTTACTGTCTCTTTACAATTCCGCTTTCAATATGGTGCAACGCCTGCTTTTCGCATTTCTTATCCTTGGACTAGCTCCTGTAGCTGATGCCCAAAATCTCTATTTCCCACCCAAAACAGGGACTACCTGGCAAACTATTGCCCCCGCAGATCTGGGTTTTTGTCAGGAACGCATTGATAGTCTGTATCAGTTCCTGGAAGATAAAAACACCAAATCGTTTATCCTGCTCAAGGATGGCAAGATTGTGTTGGAAAAATACTTTGGCACTTTTGTGCAGGATTCTGTTTGGTACTGGGCTTCTGCAGGTAAATCACTCAGCTCCTTTCTTGTAGGACAAGCCCAGGAAGAAGGTTTGCTCGATATCAACGACAAAACCAGTCAGTATCTGGGTCAGGGCTGGACCAGCGCCCCGCCTGAAAAAGAAGATCTGATTACGATCCGAAATCAGTTGACCATGACCAATGGTTTGAACGACGAGGGTTCAGATGATAATTGCACCCAACCGTCATGCCTCACTTATCTGGCAGATGCCGGTACGCGCTGGGATTACCATAATGCGCCTTATCATTTGATTCACAATGTGTTGGAAGAAGCCAGCGGTGTAACCTTGAATAACTTTACCAAAACCCGCGTGTTGGATCGCACTGGTATGAAAGGTTTTTGGTTTGACCACATCATGTACTCCCGGGCGCGTGACATGGCGCGCTATGGGCTGCTTATTCTGGCCAAAGGTGTCTGGAATGGAGATACACTGCTGCACGATCAGCAGTATTTTTACGACATGACCCACTCTTCCCAGGATTTAAACAAAAGTTATGGCTATCTGTGGTGGTTGAACGGTCAGCCCAGCTTTATGCTTCCTGATTTACAGGTGGTTTTTCCTTTCAAACTGCTATCCAATGCACCCGATGATATGTTTGCTGCCCTGGGCAAAAACGATCAGAAAATTCATATAGTACCTTCCAAAGGTTGGGTAGTGGTTCGTCAAGGCGATTCTGCGGGCTTTACCGGACCAGGAGGAGGCTCTGTACCCATCCAGTTTGATAATGCCCTGTGGGAATACCTTAACCTGCTGGATTGTGGATCTGTAGCTACCAACAACCCAGCCAGCATTAAACTGAATATTTCACCCAATCCGACACAGGATGCCTGGCAAATCCAGTCTGCTGTCATTCCCGATCAGGTAACCTTGTACGATGCTACCGGAAAACGGCTCCAATTTTGGTTGAATACCCAAACCATCCCGGCCCTGGGACTTCCTCAAGGACATTATTGGCTGCAATGCCAGTTTGGCGCTCAGTCGGTAGTTAAATGGGTGGTGAAAGGCTGATTTAGAGCTGGTTCAGGATTTGGCTTTGGGGCTCTTAGCCTGGAAACAAAAGCGAAATATAAGTTTGCGCCATTGTTTTAACATCCGGCAGTGTACTGGCAACCACGGGTTTAGCCAGCACACTACTCAACGCCCTGGCTAATTGCTCGGGAGTATTGCCGGTGGTTATACCCAGTTCGGGTGCAATGCCTACAGGTGTGCTTACTACCTGCGCTCCGCAAGCCAGCGCCTCAACCAGCACAAAACCGTAGGATTCATAGTCAGAAGTATGTAATAAAACGCTCGCCTGCTGCATGTAGGTCAACACTTCCGGTCTGGGCAAACTTCCCAAAAAACGGACGCTGTGCTCCAGCTGGAGCGCCCTGCAATATTGTTCCAACCTTGTTTTTTCCGGACCATCCCCGATAAGGATTGCCTGAAAATCAGGGTGCTCAGATAGAAATATCGAAAGAGTTTGTAGCCATTTTTCCCAGTTTTTTAACAGGATAAGGCTTCCAATGCCCAGAATCAGTGGTTTTCTATTGGTATCTCTGGTTGTATTCATCCCTGCAATTCCCCAGGGAATAACATGCCTGGCCAAATACCCGGTTTGTGCCTGTAACAGCTGATTTTGAAAAGAAGATACGGCTATCAATCGTTGGAATCGTTCTTTCCGCAGACTCATCAAACGCCAGCGATTGGCTGGTAAAACATCCTGCCCCATTAAAAGGGTAAAATGCCTGAGTTGGAGTTTTTTTGCCAGGCGTTCCCCGATTAATGATGCCCAACCCAGCCAGCAACTCAATATGACACAGGTGTCAGCTTTGTGTGTATAGGCCCACTCTTCGGCTGTTGTGTAGGCTTGCCATAAAGTAAGTGGTTTGCGCCAAAAGGAGTTTTGTCCTCCAATCGGCGAAACCAGCGCCCCATACCAGAGGTATTTCTTTTGGGTAAAAGGATAATCCAGGGTAATTATCTCCACCAATATGTTTTCCTCCAAAAATGCCTGCACCAGCATTTGTAAAGGAGGAATACAGTTGTGATCCGCCTCATGTGCAGCAAATCCAGGAGTAATAATTAACAACCTTTGTTTGGGCATAGGTTCAAAAAAGGGGCGAGCAGTGATATCTGCGCGCCCCAGGTATAAGGACATCCCGCCTTGGCAGGATGGAACGACGGCGGCCCCGCTCAAAGGCAAGGGTTCCACCGCTCTTTTATGGCTCTTAAATTTTGGCTACTTTTTTGACCATCCGACCACCTTTACCGTCGTAAACAGTCAGGAAGTAAATGCCTGGTTTCCAGTCACTTGTAGGAATATCCATCACCTGCGCACCAGCCGAAACCTCATTCAGTTGCTCCATCCACACTCTTCTGCCGGAAGCGTCGGTTACTTCCATCCGAAGGTCGGTATTTTCTGTTAAAACAAAAGCTACCTGCAGAAAATCTGTAGCAGGGTTAGGCTGTACCGAAACAAAATCCAGAGCAACAGCAACTTCATTTGTTCCGGAAACCACCACTCCTGCAGGCAAGGGCACGTATTTATCCAGGTACAAACGATATTCACCAGGTTTCAATGAAAACGAAGTGGGTACGCCGGAGGTTACCAGCAGGGTATCGCCCGTGTAATATTCATACCATTCGCCAATGTGCTGGAATCCCGGGTTGTTCACCGCTGTAGCTTGTACACCTACATTGGCAAATACCGCCACATTCAAATCCGGATGGTTCAGGAAAATGCTTCGAACCTGGCCTGTGTTGATATTCAATTGAAAATCAGTGGTTTCAAAAACTTCATGGTTTTTACGCAATTGCAACAAGGAAGCGGTAATACCATGAAGTTTTCTGCGGTAAGGATCTCCGAAATAATCCCAGCGGATGGGCTTGGGTGAGGTGCGACAGCCAGGATCAGTGTTGCCATTTTCACAATAGTTAATTGGGAAATCGTAGGCCAACTCTCCAAATTGCCACAGCATTTTAGGACCGGGCACCGTGTACATCAGGTTTTCCAACATGGCAATGCGTTGAGCATAAACAGGCACAGTGCGGATATTATGCGTTGGAACCTGATTGCCGTAGGTTTTACATTCAAATGCGATGCGCTCTTCATCATGACTTTCCATGTAACCAATCAGATTCGGGTTGGTCCAGCCTCTGGCCTTGTAAGAAATACCACTCAAATCAGCGGTAGTGGAATAACCCAGTGCTGTTTCTTTGTAAGCGCCAAACATATTGCCCCAAAGCATCATGCCGTAATCAGAAAGCTCTTTCTCTTCTGTATTTTCTGCAAAATGCTCCAGAATAACGTAGCTGCCAGGGTCCACAGACCATTGAAAATCAGCATAATCTTTCCAGATGGCCACCCGACTCGCATCATATTGACCCCAGGCGCCAGTATTGCCAATGGTATTCTTTTGCGTAAATCCTTTTGACAAATCAAAACGGAAACCATCCACTTTAAATTCTTCCAGCCAATACTCCAGGCAGTATTTGACATACTTTTTAGTGGCCAAAGATTCGTGATTGAAATCATTAAATACATTGAAGTCGTGTTTGGCTTCAGGGTTCAACCACGGATTATCGGCAGCAGGGCGGTTATTGGCAGCATCCCAGTATAATTGAGCTAACGGACTGGCGCCGGTAGCCTGATTGAACACCACGTCCAGGATTACCGCAATATTCCGCTTGTGGCATTCATTTACCAAGGTTTTCAGCGCTTCGGGTGTGCCATAGTATTTGTCTAATGATTTATGATAGGCAGGGTTATAGCCCCAGCTGATATTGCCGTCAAATTCATTTACGGGCATTAGTTCAATTGCTGTAATACCCAGTTGTTCCAGATAGTCCAGGGTATCCAACAGGGTAGGGTAGTCGTGCCGGGCAATGAAATCGCGCATCAGCAATTCATACACTACCAAATCTGTATTTTTAGGCCGCTGATACTGGTCTGCTGTCCAGTCAAACGGCGCCTGGTTAGTTTGCAGTACACTTACAATGCCGGATGTTTTGCCGGTAGGGTAGGAGGGCAGATTGGGGTAGGTAAATGGTGGAATAAACGGGTCGTTCCAAGGATCCAGTACAGTGGTGCTTAATGGGTCGGCTATGCGCAGTACGCCATCTACAAGATATTGAAAACGAACAGGTTGTCCAACCGGAAGTCCGCTCAATTCTATCCACCATAACGTCCCATCGGCGCTGCGTTTCATCAGGTGTGAAGACGTTGGCAGCCAGTTGTTAAAATCGCCGATTACGTAAACCAGTTGTTTGTTAGGAGCATATAATGAGAGACGTACCTTATCGGCTGCCAGGTATTGAATACCCCATTCTGTGCCGGCTGGAGGATTTTCTGTTACCACATTTCCGGCAATGATGTACGTAAAAGAGGCTGTGTCAGCAGCATTTGCGGTGCTGGCGATAAAATCGATTCTGTGCACGCCGGCGCCGGAGGCATTGATGGTGTAATCCAGTAATTCTGCGTTGTTGGCGGAAGTTAACTGCACACCGTTATCGAGCAATTTCAAGTTAGCTGGAGCCGAAGAAGCGCCTTTTACCGGAATACTTTGGCCGGAATTAGCCAAAAAGAGTGTGCTGGCTGGTTGGAGTAAAATGGCTTGTAAGGGCGTATTTTGTGGATAAACCTCATAAAAAATATCACTTCCGTCTGAAGCGCGACCAACAATAGAACCAGTGGCATTACGAAATACAAATGCCAGTTTAAGTACCGTTTCACTTGCCGGAACATTAAAAAAGGTGCTGATATTGAAGGTTTTACTCCAAAGATTAGTGCCCACATTTGTCATTTGGGCGGCAGCGTTGTTCACTGCCCAGGTGGTTTGTACATATTTCCAATCGGTAGGACTGGTGCTTAAGTTAGTAATAACCCCAAAATGGCCATATACCGGACCAATGCCGGCAAGTGCGCCATTGCCCTGGGTGGCATCGAAAGTGATGGTTACCTGATCATCTGCATTGGGAAAAACCGGAATGCAGCTCACCTGAGCAATTGCGCTGGTTAGAACTACCAGGCAGAATATCAAACCTGCGGTGAAGCGTAGGAAGAATCGGAACGTTTGGAACATAAACAGAGAGAAGTTTTGCTTTCAAAAGAAAAATCCTATTCCGGCCGCAATACGGGGCGAAATAGGATAGGGCGTTTCCGCGACAAAAGTACAAGGAAACCCAGGAAGGTCAAAGGTTGAGCTGCACTTTGACCAAAATTATCCAAACATACGCTTAACCCCCAACGGGAGCCAGTTGCAGCTTTAGTCCATTCAAATCATCACTTAGCTTGATCTGGCAACCCAGTCGACTGTTATTTTTAACAAAGAAGGCTTGATCCAGCATGTTCAGTTCATCATCTGTGGGTTCGTGGAGTTCATGATCGCTCAGTACATATACATGACAACTGGCACAAAGGGCCATCCCGCCACATGTTCCTTCCACAGGTAATTCATAAGATTTGCACAACTCCATGATACTCATATTCATATCCGTTGGTGCATCCAATAAATGCTCCCCGCCTTCACGGTCCAATACCGTAACTTGAATCATATTTTCCATGCCACAAAGGTAGAAAAAACGATGGAACGATGGACGATGGACGGTGAACGGTGAACGGTGAACGGTGAACGGTGGGATTGCGTGGTTATTTATAGCAACGTGGGTTGTCATCCCGAAAATCGGGACCTACACAAGCCTGGCTATGCGGTATTTTTGGGGAAACGGTTTGCCGGGAAACCAGGCTTGTGTAGGTCCCCCTGCGGGGGATGACAACCCTCGTTGTTATAAACCCCCACGCAATCCCACCGTTCATCGTTCATCGTCCATCGTTCCATCGTTTTTCCTACCTTTACCCCGTGTATTTATCAGGTCTTAAACTTTCCAATTTTAAAAACTACGAGTCGCAGAAACTGGACTTTTCACCCGGGCTGAATTGCCTGGTGGGACTTAATGGCGCCGGCAAAACAAATGTGCTGGATGCCATTCATTTTATGTGTTTGTGCAGGAGCCATACCGGTTTGAACGACCGCAACCTGATTCGGCACGGGGAAGGCTTTTTTCGGTTGGAAGGTAAGTTTGACGCCTCAGGCGAAAGCGTCAAAATGGTAGTCAAATACCAGGCAGGTCAACGAAAAGAAGTGGAACGAAATGGGGTGGCATATGAACGACTGGCAGATTACATTGGTCAGTTTCCTGTAGTGATGATCGCCCCAGATGACGTAGCCCTGGTACAAGAGGGCAGTGAAGACCGGCGACGTTTTTTGGATGCTACTTTGTCGCAAATTTCCTCCGAATATCTCCATAATTTATTGATTTACAATGCTATTTTAAAGCAGCGTAATGCCTTGCTTAAGTTGTTTGCTGAACACAGGAGGTTTGATGCCACCCTGCTGGAAAGTCTGGATCAGCAAATGCCAGGTCCGGCAACAGTTTTGTATACCCACCGGAAAAAGTTTGTAGAAGACTTTGAGCCTTTGTTTGCATCCTATTATGCAGAAATATCCGGTAGCAGAGAAAAAGTAAGTGTGCAATATGAGGCTGATTTGGAGGATGGGGATTTTGCCCGGTTATTACACGAAGCACTGGAAAAAGACAGAATACTGCAAAGAAGTACAGTAGGGCCACACAAAGATGATTTACGTCTGTTTATGGATGGCCAACTAGTGAAAAAATTTGCCTCACAGGGCCAACTGAAGTCTTATTTGCTGGCCCTTCGTTTGGCTCAATACGATATATTGAGGCAGGAGAAAAATATTGCACCTATTCTGCTGCTGGACGATATCTTCGATAAGCTGGATGCCCAGCGGGTACGGCAGTTGGTGGGACTTTTATTTCACCGAAACTTCGGACAAACCTTTATTACTGATACACAACGGGAGCGTATAGAAGCCGTTGTTGCTTCATTTTCAGGGAATTATACCATTTTTGAGGTAGAAAATACCGAAGGGATGCCACAAGTATTCTTCTCTGGACAGACATAAAAATTAAATTTTGCCACCGAATAATAATAGGTCTAATTAAGCCAAGCTTGGCATTGGTTTTGTTTATTCTTTATCGTTCCATTCCCCCCGCGAACATCTTTGGTACTATCATGAGTTTTATTCTGCGCACGATTGTGCGTGGCCTAGACTTTTGTGCGACTGAATAGGCTCCTTTAACCGCTATTAACCATTTTTTATCCGTTCTTCTTGCTTTCCTTCATGAAACGTTCTTTACTTTTTTTGTTTGTGATTGCCGGTAGCACCTATTTCTTGTCTTGTGTGCACGATCCGGCTTTTAACTTTGATCAACTCCTGGAAGACCAGTTAAATTTCCGTTCTGCTACGGGATCCTTCCAAGGTTATATTATGCCTGATGGCACTGATCTTGCACTATTGCCCAACCAAAGTGAAAAAAATCCGGTCACCCAGGCCAAAGTTGAACTCGGCAAAATGCTGTTTTACGAAACCGGGATTGCACTGGAAAACAAATATCCGGAGGCCAAAAGCACCTTTTCTTGCAGTTCCTGCCACGTTCCTTCCCGCGGGTTCACCGCAGGCCGTATTCAGGGTGTTGCAGACGGCGCTATTGGCTTCGGTGAAAGTGGAGAACTGCGCTCAAAAAATCCCATTTATCTGGGTGATGAGGTTGATGCTCAAGGCGCTCGCCCGCTCCCAACCATGAACCTTACCTATGTGACCAATGCACTCTGGGCAGGCACTTTTGGTTCATTTAATGCTAACGTTGGAACTGAGAATGTATGGCATCAGGATACCCTTGTTGAAATCAACTTTAAAGGATTGCAAGGACTGGAAGCCAACAATGCCCGCGCTTTGGCTGTACACCGCCAGGTGATCAATAAAGCGGTAACCGATTCTTTGGGCTATACCGCTATGTTTGATGCGGCATTCCCGGAAATTCCGGTTAGCGAGCGTTATACTCGTCTGACTGCAGCTTTCGCACTCGCAGCTTACTTCCGCACCATCCTGACCAATGAAGCGCCATTTCAGGAATGGCTCAAAGGCAACAAGGCTGCCATGACAGAGCAACAAAAGAAAGGCGCTTTGTTATTCTTCGGTAAAGCGGGTTGCGCAGATTGCCACAACAGCCCTTCTCTGAACAGTCAGCCACACCAGTTCTTCGCACTTGGTGTAAATGACCTTTACCAAATAGGCGGCAACCAGGTATTCCGTACCGGCCCAACCGATAAACGTGTATTTGGTCGTGGAGGCTTCACGGAGCGTCAGGAAGACATGTTTAAATTTAAAGTCCCACAATTGTACAACCTGCGTGATGTAGGTTTCTATTTCCACGGCGCCAGCAAACGCAGCCTCCGTGAAGTAGTGGAATACTTCAATAACGGTGTGCCGGAAAATCCGGTAGTTCCTGCCGGCCAGATAACCGGTCTGTTACGCCCACTCGGACTCACACCTGCAGAAATGGATGATCTTACTGAGTTCCTGGCAAATGGGCTGTTTGATCCGAATATGAATCGGTACGTGCCAAGCGCTACTATGTCGGGTAACTGCTTCCCCAACAATGATCCGCTTTCCCGGATTGAGATGGGTTGCAACTAGGTTTTTTACCGCAGTGATAATGAAGAGGAGCCATTCCGGATATTTCGGGATGGCTCCTTTGGTATCCTTTAAAAACCTTCATCTGGCTTACTTGCACAGCTTGAAGGCTTGTTTTGCGTGATATACAAATCCATTTTTTCACCTTTCCGCATCGTGCCATTCGCATCAAATTTCGGACTCTGGCGCCACACATAAGCGTTTTCCTCGTCGGTAACTGTAGCATCTTTAATTACAGCCCCAATACTGAGTTCACTTACCTGTAACTTGAACTTGGCCTCGCTGAGCGTATGGCAAACGCAATCCGGCATAATCACTGTGAGCGTTACCTCTTCACTTACCACAAAATCTATCGTGGCGCCCATTTCAACGGGAACGTCTTTGACTCGAAGCTGCTCCGTTATGGTATCCCCCTTGTAAATGACCGCTATGATGGTATTAGGCCCCACACCAGGATCTGCAGCGCGGGCCACAATGCGTGGTTTAAGCCCTATTCTGGCTAAGCGGCGGGAATAAATCTCGTAGTCATCTCCAGCCTTAAGATTAGGCAGTTTGAGGATGTCCGGATTGTTTTTAGTAACCGTAAAATAAATCGTACGGCCCTCCTTTACCCTGCTTTTCGGTTTGGGATCCTGGGATACTATTTTTCCGGGCGGTTCGCCTGGCACATAAATGGAATCGCTTACAGCCACGCCGAAATCGCGGGATCGAGCTTTTTTGGCAGCTTCACGAAAACTCATGCCTTCATAACTGGGCACTTCCACGCTTTCGCCATGATTGGTGTAGCATTTCATCCACCAAAAGGTAAGCATGAGAAAAAGTGTCATCAGGCTAACCATACCCAGACAGTTTTTCAATACAAAGGGTGTGGTGAAAAAAGCGTACATTTCTACGCCGATGCGCCGAATTCGGTACCAGATTTGTTGAAAAATGGAAGACTTTGGTGCTCCCTGATTGGATGGTGGTGTATTCATGTGTAAAGGAGGATGGGCAAAAGTAGGCAGCATTGATAAAAAGAACTGCGCGTTTTTTGATCCTTGTATTTCTTTGTCCCTTCAAAGAACATAATTCCTATGTCCAAACTCATTCTCGACTCCTCTAATCCTGTTGATCCTGGCCAGGTTGTATGGCGCTCACCAAGTAATATTGCCCTGATCAAATACTGGGGCAAACACGGTGTTCAATTGCCCCGAAATCCGTCCCTGAGCCTTACATTGGCATCTTCCTGCACCGATACAATGCTCCAATATGCCCCGCGGGAAACGCCTGATGATGGACAGGTGGAACTGGATTTCTTTTTTCATGAAGAGGAAAACGAGTCGTTTCGGGCCAAAACGCTGGAGTTTCTCAACAGTCTGGCGCCAACCATGCCATTTCTCAGGCAATTAAAACTAACCGTAAGAACCGGTAATTCTTTTCCACACTCAGCTGGCATAGCTTCCTCTGCTTCAGGAATGAGCGCGCTGGCGCTGTGTTTGTGTTCGTTGGAAGACAAGCTGTTTGGTACCCTCAGAGATGCCGATGCATTTGATCAAAAAGCTTCTGTGCTGGCCAGATTGGGCAGTGGCTCGGCCTGCAGGAGTATTTTCCCATATGCCGCTGTTTGGGGCGCTACTCAATATGTACAGGGCAGCAGCGACGAATTTGCGGTACCGGTAGGGGATCAGATTCATGACATGTTTCATGATTTTCACGACGATATCCTGATCGTAAGTCGCGAAGAAAAATCCGTCAGCAGCAGAGCCGGACATGCGCTCATGGAAGGCAATCCGTATGCAGAGCCGCGCTACGCACAGGCGCGTGCCCGCATGGGTACCCTGCTTGAAGCCATGAAAGGAGGCGATTTAGCCACCTTTGGGAAAATTGTGGAAGATGAAGCCCTCACATTGCATGCACTCATGATGTGCAGCAATCCATCCTACACCCTTATGCGACCAGCTTCGCTGGCCATTATTGAAAAAGTACACCAATACCGGGCCGATACCGGCAATCCAGTCTATTTCACCCTGGATGCCGGCCCCAATGTGCACCTCCTTTACCCCGGAGAAATCATCACGGATGTCCGCAAATTCATCGACGATCATCTGGTTCAACACTGCGAAGATGGCTACGTTCAGCAAGACTGGGTAGGAGAGGGGCCGGAAGAGATGTAAACGATGGACGATGGACGGTGGCATTGCGTGGGTATTTATAACAACGTGGGTTGTCATCCCCCGCAGGGGGACCTACACAAGCCTAGTTTCCCGGCAAGCCCTTGCCATAAAAGTGCTGCATAGTCTGGCTTGTGTAGGCCCCGGTTCCCGGGGTGACAACCCACGTTGCTTAAAATACCCACGTAAACCCACCGTCCACCGTTCACCGTCAACCCCGTTCACCTGGATATCTTCTCAATCAACTTAACAGGCTCCTGGAAGTTAAGTCGCATACTCCAGCTGATCATTTTGGCATATTTAGCGCCGGATGCTTCCTGGTAAGCATCCTGAATGGTTTTTGAACTGTAAATTGGGAAATAAAACTCCAAGCCTCCATTGAAAAGCGACAAAGCAAGGCCACTACTCCAAAGCAAGTTCTCCTGGTCTGGCACAGCAGCGCCATTGTTTCCGCTATATCCCAGATCAAAATAAGGCTTCAATGGCAATCGCAGGGGTAGCTTAAAGGGCAATTCTGCCATCACATTCATACTGAAAAGATATTGGTTGGTCAATCCGGGCTGATTACTCAGGTTGCGAATTGGCCCTTTGAAGCCAGCGTCTGACTGACTTACTTGTCTGCCTAACAAATTGTTGGCGCCAGCCCGGGCCAGAAAAATTTGATCAAAACGGTAATCGTTTTGACCAATCGGCGTCAACGCCAGAGAATATTCATCCAGCGCACCATTTTCACGATTGTTTTGCAGGAAACTTCCCGCAAATAATCTTACAGTGATTTTGTTTCTCTGATTGTAAAAGAACTTGTGCTGCCACTCTGCCGTCAGGCGCACATAATTGGGCTTGTTGTCGTCAGCATATTGCTGACTTTCCAGAGCCACCCTATATTTAAACGGATGTGGCGCCTTCCATTGCTCGCCTTCATAACGAAGTTCATGAACATTGTTTTGAACTGATTTCTTTCCTTCCAAAGCAATTTCACGGTCCAGGAAAAGGGTTCGGTAGTTCAGATAATGCTCGAAAGCAGGCCTATTGGTGCGCAATTTTGCCCGCACCTGTGGCATCCAACGGGAAAAACGAAAATCCTCCTCTCCGCCATTGGACTGATCGTATTGGAAGCTTTTATACCCAAGACTCACAGAAACCTTGGGAAACAAGCCGCCGGGAAAGAACTGATACCTTAATTCTCCCAGACCAACCCACTGTTGCGAACCTAACCCATACCCGGGCAGCAAATAATACTGAAATTTTCTGGATGGTACAGGCGGATTGTATACCATCAACCCAAGCATGGTCTTGTCTGCATTGTTCCAACCAGCCCAAGGCGCAATAGCCAGGGTGTTTTTTCGGGCGTTCTGCACCGGCGCAAACAATCGATACTCCAATGGCCGCATACCCGGAAAGATTCCTTCTGTTTTACGGAAATTGTTTTTTCGGTTGATATCCAGCGTAATGCGTTCATAGTCAATCTCAAAGGCGTCTACAGTGTCTGCCGGAAAGAAAATGCCGGAAGATCGTTCTATGTCATTTCTGGTAAACCATTGAGTGCTGACCGGCATCCCGTGATGGAGCGCTGTAACCGGAAAAGGCGCCTCCAGCTTACCCCTGCTGTCTATTTGCAATGTATATCCTTTTGATTTGCGGGCGCCAATACCAAAATTGCCATCCGTTTGAGAAACTGCCGGCTTTACTGAACTAATCTTTAAGTCCAGTTGATCCTGGGTTTGCATGGATTGGAAAAACCAGTCTGCATCAATGCCATTTTGCTTAAAATGAGCCTGCAAATCTTCAGGATAAGGGTGTCTGAATTGCCATTTGCGGTAATAATCCTGCATGGCTTTGTCCATTTTTTCCGTACCCACTGATTTTTCCAGCCAATCCAGCACAAGCGCCGTTTTCATGTACACCTGCAAGCCATACCCAATGGTAGAAAATTCATCAGAATGTGAATCCGGAGGTGTGTCAACGTGTTCCCTGGCCAGCAATAGATATCCATTCTCCAATACGGAACCCTGCTTCTTTTCATTCAGCAGGAAATTAGGAAGATCGGCCGGACCATATTTCCCGTAATATTTTTTCATATAACGGGATTCGTAATACGTATTAAAGCCCTCATCCATAAACGGATGGTCGCGCTCATTGGAAGCTAAAATACCGTAAAACCAGTTGTGGCCAACTTCATGTGTGATCACATCATCCAGACTTTCGGGTGAATCAGAATTGCCAATAACCGTGATCATCGGGTATTCCATACCACCGCCGGCACTCAGCGCAGAGTGAATTGCTGTAGCCTGAGGGTAAGGATACTCACCCACATGTTCGGAATAAAATTCTACTGCCCGGCGCACATAAAACGCTCCTTTTTCCCAATACCTTGACTGCCCTTTGCCTATTTGAGTTTCCCTCGACATGGGAAACATGGCCCAGCAATCCACACTTTTACCCGAAGCCAAATGAGCGGTATCCCTTAACACCATAAATCGCTTGTCGGCAAACCAGGCAAAATCATGTACCAGTTCAGCGGTATACCTGATAGTTTTCATGGTAGTACTGGATGCCGGGTATGGCTTTGTCACGTGTTTATCGTTACGGGCAAAAATGGCCCGCGTTTCGGCTTCTTTTTTTTGCAAAAACTCAATTTCCGAACCTGTTTGTAAAATACCGGTAGCTCCAACTACATAATTTTCAGGCAGGGTAAGACTCACGTCGAAAGTACCAAATTCAGAATAAAACTCGCCCATGTTGAGGTATGGCATAGCATGCCAGCCTTTATGATCGTACACGGCTGGTTTAGGGTACCATTGAGTCATTTGGTAACTTGTTTCCACATGCCCCAGTCGGGAGAAAGTAGCTGGTATTTTCAGGGTAAAAGGAGTAGTAATCGTGATTTTTTGCCCCGAAGCGAGAGGTTTTGCCAGTGTAATCACCGCTATATCAGGATTTTTAGGGTCAATTCGCCAATTGGCCTTTTGACCATCTACATTGAAATCCAGGTTACTAAAGCCACCTTTTTCCTTGGAAAAATAAAATTTACGGTCGCCGGATTTAAGCTGTTGCCGACAAAAAGCGGTGTTTCGGTTTTGATAGGCATTGCCCCACAAATGCACCCAGATTTCCTGTAAGGCAGTTGGCGCATTGTTGTGATACACAAATGATATATCAGCAGTCAGCGTATGTGTGGTATCATGCAGCGTAGCACGAATACTGTAATCCACTTTTTGTTGAAAATATGTTGTTGATGATTGAGCCTGGATTTGATCAGTTAACAACAGGCAGCCAATCAGGCATACCAAAGTACTAAGGGTGTAGTGATTGCGAATTTGAGTATGTAATTTCATGGCAAAAAAAATCGAACTTAAGTGGCAAACTTAGGGAACATCGGTTGACCTTTGAACGAAATGCAACCTAAAGTGAAAAATTGCCTGTTCGCGCTGCTGGTTTTCAGCACATGTTTGTGCGGACAAACTCCATTCAACCTAAAAGTACAGGGTATGGAAGGCGCAGATGGCTTGTTGCATTTGCCAGATGGAGGTTTCATTTGGGCTGGTATTCAGGGCGCTTGCATTGAGTTAATAAACATCAATAAAGAAGGCAACCCGGTTTGGATGAAATCATTGTGCCCGGTATTGCCAGGCACTGATATCAGTTATGGCAACCTGCACCTGGCGGATGCAGGTAACGGCCAATTTTACCTGTTGTTCCGAAAAGGCGCCTTTTCTTCAGCCCCGGATAACTACCTGATACTGTTGCATATGGACGCACAGGGCAATATATTGTGGGAGTTGGCATTACCTCCACAAAAACGATACGGCCCATTTTCCACCGGCACACAATTGTTGGTGCATCCGGATGGCAATCTCTGGGCAGCACATGCCATGGGGTTCACAGACGATCTTCCTGATTTCAACCAGTCTCTTATCTATCGTGTGGACCCTTCAGGCGCCATGCAGTTGCGACGGTTTTGGAAAACAGATGAACCAACAGCATTCAATGGCTTGGCGCCCGGCCCTTCAGGAACCTTTTTTGGCTATGGATCAATGGGCTTTTCCGTTCCTGATGGCCTTTTAATGCAATTCTCGGCGAATGGAAGTCTGATACAAGCCTACCGATTTCAGTCCTTCTATTTTATGCGTGATGGTGGCGTTTTTTCCAATGGCGACCTGGCTTTTATGGGTAAACACGGCGACAAATTTGCGGTAACCAGAGTAAGGGCAGATGGAAGCCCCGCATGGTGCTTTGAACTCCCGGATAATTTAAGTCTTTTTAGTATCCGTGTTACCACCGACGATGCCCTGATACTGGCAGTCCGTAATGGCAATCAGCGATTTGCACTTCTGCGCGTAAATGGCGCCGGAACCGATGTTGAGTGGGCAAGGCATGTAGAAGATTGTACCTCGTATAAGGTAACAGCTATGTCGGCCCTGGCCAACGGCAGTATTTGTGTGGCGCAAGCCAATCAAATTGAAGGAGGCGGGCGTTTGTTTACTGTAGACTGCAATGGAGTTCCAGGCACGGATTGTCCATTCTTTCCTGCAGAAACGCCGGTGTTAACTCCCGTTTTATTGCAACATATTCCTGTTGCTTTCACATCAACAGATATTAGTGATCCGGTAACAGACCGCATTTTTGCCTCTGTTTCAACTGTGTTAGCGCTGTCAAATTGCTGTCCTTCTGAAGCAATATCAGCGCATTTTGAGCT
This sequence comes from Chitinophagales bacterium, assembly GCA_017303475.1. Lineage (GTDB taxonomy): Bacteria > Bacteroidota > Bacteroidia > Chitinophagales > Saprospiraceae > M3007. The sequence continues at coordinate 673,507 of JAFLBO010000001.1, read as the reverse complement.
GCCTGATTCGCTATGCGCAGGTAGTACATTACAGTTGTCGGCGCCAGGTAGTGTGTGTGCTGAAAGCTGGACCTGGACGCTGGGAGGCGCTCAACAAAATCCTTCGAATGCTCCTACTGTATCAGATGTTAGCTGGCAGGTAGCAGGTCGATACCTTATACAACTAAAAGCCGCAATTGGCGCCTGCCTTCAAAAAATGGAAGACACCTTGTTGGTGGTTAATTCACCGAACATTTCATTATTTCCAGTGAGTGATACGGCTGTTTGTCCGAACAAACCTTTTATCTTAAAAGCAGAAGTCCCGGGATTTAACCAATGGAAATGGCAGGATGGATTTACCGGGAATGCGCGCGTTTGGAGTTTTCCTGAAGAGGGTAAATGGATTTTAAGCGCTTCAAAAGATCAATGTCTGGTTTCTGATACGCTTGATGTGCGTTTTGCAGATTGTGGGGAGCCTATCCTATATACTCCCAATGTGTTTTCCCCGAACGATGATGGCAGCAACGATACCTGGGAAGTGTTTTTTGAACCCGGCCTTACCCCGATAATGTGCCGTATTTTCGATCGCTGGGGTAATCTATGTTATGTTGCCTCAGAGGGAAGCGACATTCGTTGGAATGGACAGGTTGGGAGTAAAAATGTACAGGCAGGAGTGTATACCTGGCTGCTGCAATTTCGCACTTCAGCCGGTACGGAGGAGCAACGATCCGGCGATCTGTTGCTCCTCCGTTAAGACCTATTTCTTTTTAAGCAATATCCAACTGTTAGCGCTTTCCAACCGAACCTGGTCGCCTTCAATTTCAATCTGGCCATTTTCCACTATTAATCGAATATTACCTTTAGTTCCTGTGAGCAAAATGCTTCGGTCCTGAATAGTAAGTTCGGTGTAAGTGTAAGTCTGGTTAGGCTCCATTTTTTCCGCCCAACGATCCAAGGCCGGTTTTAAACTAAACCGTTCAATAAGGGTATAAGGCGTTTTGCTTAGATCATACCATTCCAAAAACATACCATCCGGAGATGCCTCAAAAACACTATGTATTTCCCGGTTTTCTACCTGAGGCGTTGACAAGTCTACCCGATAGGCTATGTCAAATCCTTGCACCGGCATAGGCTCCATGTAGTCTTTAGGGCTGATATTCACCGTTTTAATAGCATCTTCTGCTATCACAGGCAATATTTTCAACCAACTTAGTAATTGATCCGGGCTGTTGGCCAAACTATCCATAGTGACGGGTAAAAGTTCCTTCAATCCGTCTTTTTTGGATAAATAATAGGCTGCAGAACTAATTTGCTGGTATTCCAGATCGGTTACCGGCTTAGTACCAGGTTTCATGCTACCAGAGGCAAATCGTTCAATTCTTTCCAGATTGGTAATCAAAATCCGCTGTTGACTTCTGATTGAAACATTAAGCGCGCTCAATGGACCGAACGACCAGGCAAGGGCAAATATGCCCAGGGAAATAGGAATGAATTTGATGTTGTCGGTTTTAGAAAACAGAAAATACAGGCAGTTGAGTAAAAGCCAAACCCCCAGCGTTGCCACAATAAATCGCTCTTCTGTGACCCCATAATCGCTGATACGGCGGCCAATGGCCAGGAAAAGCAACCCGGTTAATGGCAGCAATACCCACCAAAACCAGCGCTTGAAACTCACTACCAGAATATTGGGATCTTGTTCTGGCAAGTAAAAATTCAGCAAATAGGTGAAGATTCCTGCAACAGAAAAACCAATCACCAATGAACCTATCCAGCCTTGTGGCAGATTCCATTCCAGTCCGATTTTTGCACCAAATGCATAAAGAATCAGGAAATACAACAACACAATGGGAATCAGAATAAACTTGCAAAGGGTGCGGAATACCCAATTGTAGGAACCTTCTTCCTCCTGTTCTGCCTCATCCAAACGCGGGAAATGATGCAGAAAATAGGCCGTATTGAAAACACCGCCGAGCATGACAAACAAGCGCATGTACCATTCATCCCGAATATGTATGCCAAACAGTTGGTCTATGGCAAATGCCGCAATGGAAAGCCCTGCAAACAAAATGAGCGTGAAAGATGCGCCAATAACCAGATTGGCAAACAATTGCCGGTTGTATTCCCAAAATTCACGCACGCTCCCTTGTTTTATATACGGCGCCACAGCCACAGCCAGGTGTAAAACCAGTAAGAGGGCCATATACTGGGGCAAAATCAAGTCTTCAAACTTTTTATGACTTGTATCCAACCACCACCAGCAGCCAACCAGGACCAAAACACCTAAACCTTGTGCCGCCAGCAATTTTACAGGCGCCCATTTCCGGGATTCGCCAAAACCAACAATAGCTGTTTGTAACGAAATGCCCAAAATAAAAGTGATCATGTAGCGCGCCAGCCGGGTTTCCGACTCGATATTGTTTATATCGAGCATAATGATCAAAGTAATGGCGCCGGCAACAGCACATAGCATAGCGGCCGGAAAACGTCTTAATACCTGAGCAAAAGCCGTAATCAGGAATCCGGGACTAGGTAGTTTCATCGGAAAAGTGTTGTAACAGGGTAAATGGTTGCATTAATTTCGGCAGCAAATTAGGAGTTTTTGCCCTGCAAAGTATTCTTGGCTATTTTTGCCTCATAAAAAACGTCTTTCATGAGAAAACTCACTCTTCTTTTGTCCTTCGCATGCCTGCAAACCTGCATTATTTATGCTCAAAACACAAATTTTCCGGAATCCTGGGTAGGTGATTGGAAAGGCAGCCTGGAAATTTTTAACGGCAAAGGGAAGGTGAATTCCGTAGATATGACCGTTGAAATTCACAAAATCGACACATCTACCCAGGGGCGGTATACCTTTGGGATGATTTACGGCTCCAAAGAACAGGATTGGCGCCCTTATGAATTAGTGCCGGTTGCGCCGGAAAAAGGGCAATGGAAAGTGGATGAAAAGAACTCCATTGTGATGGAAAGCTATCTTTACGGCCCCAAACTTTTGTGCTGGTTTGTAGTGCAGGGAAGTCGTGTACTTTGCACTTATGAAAAAACAGATAACCAAACTTTAGTATTCGAAGTCATTTCTGGCACGGAAACTGCCGTAAGTTCTACCGGAAACACCAAACAGGGAGAAGAAGAAATACCTGAGGTAAAAACCTTCCCTTGTTCTGTGTTCCAACGAGCCGTTCTTAAAAAACAGTAAGTTTTAATCCTAATTCATGCCTTCTCAGCTGTAAAAACCGGTATGAACCTTTTCAACATGATCCACCCAAAAACTGCTTTACCTGTATTGGCTATTTTGTTGGCCTGCAGTACCATTTCCTTTGCGCAGCCAGGGCATGCTACCTACCGCGATACCTTTTGCAATAACCAGACGGTACTGGTCATTTCCCAGTTTTTTTCTGCGTCCAATCCTACGGGCACAGTTATTCTGCCTGGCGCCGCACAAGGTGGGATAGACAGCGTAATTCATGTGGAGCTGACTTTCAATCCTGTCATGGAAGTAACCCTGAACCAAACACTCTGTGAAGGAGATACGCTTTGGGTTAATGGTACGGCTTACCACGCTGGAAATTATATAGGCGAAGAATTTATTGACGATGGCTCGGTAAATGGATGCGATAGCATCATTCACGTGCAGCTTACCTTCAGAAAGGTGGTTCATCTGTATGATCCTCCTATTTGTGAAGGCGATTCGGTTATCATAAACGGTCACCTGTATACGGCATTCGAAAGAGAAGGAGTTGAAGTAATTCCCAATGGCGCCTGCGACAGTATCCTTATGGTGCAATTGAGGCCCATACCCATACCTTTTAGTGTATTTAATGATACGCTTTGCCCCGGAGGCTCAATAGTGATCAACGGTATTACGTACGATGAAAATAACAGGGTAGGGTATGAACTTCTGAAAAACGCCGGCGCTAATGGCTGCGATTCTCTGGTTCAGGTGAGTATTTCCTTCCGCGAACTGTGGGTATACCTGGGCGAAGACCGTGAAATCATCAAAGGTGATACCATTTGTATACAGGAACAATACGGCATGAATCCGGTCAGTTTAACCTGGTCGCCCACGCCACCTTGTGCGGATTCCAGTTGCCAGGAACGTTGCATAACCCTGCTTAATTCAGCCTCCTTCAGCATTACCGCAGTAGATTCCACAGGTTGTGTGCTAAAAGACGATATCCGGATAAGGGTATCCAACAAAAACCGGGTGTATGCACCTACTGTGTTCAATCCTGATGCCAATTTTCCCAACAATCGTTATTACCTGGGCGCCGACAACGGGGTGCAACTGATTCGTCGGATGTTTATCGCCGACCGTTGGGGCGAATTGTTGTTTGATGTGACGAATATCCCTCCGGATCTTCCGGATTATGGTTGGGATGGAACTTTCAGAGGGCAAATCATGCACATAGACTCCTATATATTCTGGGCAGAACTGGAGCGCATTGATGGCACAACTTTCATTGAAACAGGGTCATTTTCCCTGATTCGATAAATAGGCAGTAAACCTAATTAGTTTAGTAGTGACTGTCTAATGCTAGCGCAATAAGGTTACGTTCCCCTTTTTGATAAATTCCGGCTGACCCTCCTCACACTGAACGCGGAGAAAGAAGCCATACGTCTCTGCTGGTTGAGGCTGGCCTTTGTACATGCCATCCCAAAAGTCATCCAGCGAGTCGGCTTCAAAAATACGTTCACCCCAACGGTTGTAAACAGCCCAATAAACTTTGGTAATGACCAGGCTGCTTTCCATTTGCAGCACATCGTTTTCCCCATCACCGTTGGGAGAAAATCCGGTTGGGAAGAAAATCAGAGGTTCTGCACATATTGGCGGGGGCACACGCACTGTAACACTTCCGGTTTTCCTGCAACCGTTGGGCAATAGAGCCGTAACGGTATAAGTGCTGGTTTCCGGAGGAAATGCCAGGGGATCGGCAATGGTCAGTGCAGATAATGTATTGTTGACCACCCAATTGTAACTGACAGCGCCAGGCAGATTGGCCAGTAGTTGTGAAGTGTCGCCCGACATAATTTCCTCCGGATCAGCGCTCACACTGAGCATCGCGTCTGTTTCTACCAATTGGATAACCTGGAAAAACGTGTCAGCACAGGGGAGCCCTGGCGCCGCAATTAACGCAATCGTATACGAGCCTGTATCGGGGTAGGTAAACATAGGGGAAAAGTCTGTCGATCGCCAATCAGGATGGTTTTCCCAATCAAAATACCAGGTATAGGTGTCGGTATTGGTGCTTTTATTGGTAAATTTCACGTTTAGCGTGTCGCAAAGTATTTCCGGCAGAAAAAATGCTGCATTGGGCTGTCCGCAATCAGCCACATTGTACTGAAAATCGCGTCTTGTAGTAGATAACAATTCTCCATCACGGTATTCATCTACACAAACCCCTACCACAAAGTTGCCAATCGTATTAGGCACCCCGGTCATAAAACCGGTGTAAGGATCTATTTTAAGTGGATCGCCACCCAGCAAATTCAACAGATTATACGGCGGATCCTGCCAAATCAGCTCAGGATAGGGTGGAGCCAACGGCGGACTCGGGAGTGGAAGCAGGGAGTCAGGACCATTAAATGGGGTGCAAAGTCGATAACTCAGGGAATCGCCATCCGGATCAGTTGCGGCATGGTCAAAATCAATTGGCTGGTGAATACAGATAGCCACCGGAGGCCAGTTGATAAACGTTGCGGCATTATTACATTCTTGCTGGCTCTGGGCTGAAATTTCAGCCACAAAAGAGATGCCGGTATTCAAAGGGTCTGGAAGGTTTCGTATAAGTTTGTTTCTGCAACACCGCTGGTAAACCAGTATATAACCTTTGGGGTTGAACGGTAAATTTACTGTGGTTTTGTAAGTTGCCTTGTGTACACAAACGTCCGGAGGAACCGTTAAACAAGGATTATTCAACACAATAGGCAGGGTGTCGTTGCTGAAAGCATTGTAAGGAAGTGCCAGATTGCGCACTAAAACACTGTCGCTGCCTTTCTCATATACGCCCACGCGCGCGGGGTTGTCAAACCAGGGCTGCCCATTGTAACAATCGCGATATACTGTCAGTGTGATTTCATAATTGTTGTTGCCCAGGCACTTGTATGTGATTTCACCACCTACGATATGGGTTGCCCGCAAGGAGCTCAACCCTGCCAGGCTTAGTATGAACAGACAGAGATAACGGATCATGTTTTGGATAAATAAGGAATTCGGGTTCAAAATACGGAGATTTCACCCCTCGCTCCACCACTAATTACCTGTTTGGTTACAAAGCGTCCAAAAACGCAGTGATTTGATCGCGCATACCTTTTCCATCTTTTCTCCAAAGATCGTTGTGCCCGCCTCCAGGCACTTTGTACCATCGTTTTCCTGGCGCCGGACAAGCATCGAAGTTCTTTTGACCAAACCACATGGGAATGCGCGCGTCTTTGTCGCCATGTATGAACAATACCGGATTTTGAATAAGAGCTGCCGCATCCATAGGCCTTACGGAAAATGGGTCGAATTGTGCAATGGCGCCTGATTTACGCAATACGTGGTTGGTCAACCAGACGCTGCGTAGCCCGAAGAACCAGTCTGCCTGGTATTCCAGCGCTACCTGATCAAAAGCATGGAAGGTGCTTTCTATGATGCCAAAGCGGTACCTGTTGTCGGCCGCCATGGATTGCAGACTTATGGCGCCACCCAATGATGCTCCCCAAATTCCCAGAGGTTTGCCAGGAAATCTGGCACTCAGGGTATCAGCAACCGCTTTTAAATCGTTTTTTTCATGAAACCCGAAAGTGCAATAATCGCCCTGACTTGAGCCGTGGGCCCGCAAATCGAGCAATAAACTGCCATAGCCCATATCTGCTAGCATGCGCGCGCGTTCATAGTTGATTTCTTTGCAGGCAGAAATACCGTGCAACACCACTACTATTCCTTTGGTGGTATCAATGTTGGAGCCCACCAGCCAGGCTTTTAAATGCAGTTGATCGGGCGACAATATGTCTAGTGCTTCTGCGTTCAGACCGTAGGCATCCGGTTTTGGACCTTTGGGTAAAAGCCACGACATTTCTTCAGGGCCCCTTCGCATAGGTTTTATACCTGCGTAAGGCAATACGTTTTCTACCACATAACCAAATACCAGCACCAGGAGTGTCAGGATAATCAGAAATATTCTGAGTCTCTTTCTATTTTTGAGCATGTTTAAACCAGTTTGAGTAGTACGTTATGCGTTCGGACGATATTCTTGACAAATTTGCCTTCGATGATCTGCCGGAATGGGCAGGTGAGGGCGAGGTGGTAGCCAAATTTTATTCCAATCTGGAGGCTGAAGTGGCCGCCGCCCGACTTCGTTCTGAAGGGATACATTGCTTTTTAGCCAACACCGTTTCCCAGTCTGTAACGCCACATCTTCCAGGCATCGTACGTTTGCATACTCACCCCTTGGATGCTTCTCAGGCACGGGAAATATTGCAAGAGGCCGCTATAGAAACAGATGGCCCCTTGCCACAGAAAAACAGCGGACAAGGGGCCATCATTATCCTGGCCATACTGATTGGCCTGTTATTAGCATGGCTATTGGTTCAAGGGGTTGGTATGGGTTAATAGGCCCATTTCAGGTAAACCGCTCCCCAGGTGAATCCGCCACCAAAGGCTGTCAGAATCAGGTTGTCGCCTTTTTTCAGTTGTTTTTCGTAGTCCCACAAACAAAGAGGCAAAGTTGCCGCAGTGGTATTGCCATAACGTTCAATATTGACCATTACACGTTCCATCGGGAAGTGCAGATGCTCTGCCACGGAGGTAATGATTCGCATGTTGGCCTGGTGTGGCACTATCCATTGAACGTCATCAGTGGTCATTTTGTTTCTGCGCAATACTTCTTCACAGGTGCTGGTCATGCCTTTTACGGCATGAACGAATACCCGTTTGCCATCCTGCCAGGCGTAGTGTTCACGCGCTGTAACGGTTTCCAGGGTAGCCGGTTTAAGCGATCCGCCAGCTTTCATATGTAGCAATTCCCGCCCTGAACCATCTCCACGAAGTACGAAGTCCAAAATGCCGGTTCCATCTTTCCGCGGTTCCAGCAACACAGCTGCTGCACCATCGCCAAAAATTACGCAGGTATTCCGGTCAGTATAGTCAATGATAGACGACATCATATCTGCACCAACCACAATGACCTTCTTAAAGGTTTCATTTTGAACGAATTGTGCTCCTGTAGAAAGGGCAAACAAAAAGCCCGAACAAGCCGCATTGATATCGTAACCAAAGGCGTTTTTTGCCCCGATTTTATCACAAACAGTATTTGCGGTATCCGGAAAAACCATGTCGGCTGTAACAGTTGCCACGATGATCATGTCAATTTCACCGGGTTTTACGCCGGTTTTTTCCAACAAACCCTTCACAGCCTCTGCGCACATATCGGAGGTTGCCCATCCCGGGGTCTTTAAAATCCTGCGTTCTTTGATACCTGTTCTGGATTGTATCCATTCATCGTTGGTATCAACCATTTTCTCCAGGTCGAGATTGGTGAGTTTTGTTTCTGGTAGCCAGCCGTGAACACCAGTAATGGCAGCATGAATTTTTCCCATGAAAAGAATTTAATAATAGTCAGAACCGAGGCAAAGGTAAAAATGTTTCACAGCACGAAGGTTCACACTTGCCTGAATCTTGGATGAACCGCTTATTTTCTCGTACAAATCAAGGTAGATTTCCGTCTCCTGCCGCATCTTTGCCCACTATGAAAAACTACCTTTCTCTGGTAAAATTCAGTCACACCATATTTGCCATGCCTTTTGCCATGGTTGGTTTTTTTGTCGGAACAAGTGTTGCAGGTGGCTCCATCAGCTGGCAAAAGTTTTTGCTGGTGGTATTATGTATGGTTTTTGCCAGGAGTGCAGCCATGGCTTTCAACAGATGGCTGGATCGAGATATCGATGCAGCAAATCCACGCACCAAAGTCCGGGAAATCCCTGCAGGTGTAATCTCTCCCAATGCTGCCCTGGCCTTCGTAATCCTTAATTGTGTGCTGTTTATTCTATGTACCTGGTTCATTAATCCACTGTGCTTTTGGCTTTCGCCTGTTGCATTGCTGGTGGTGCTGGGTTATTCTTACACCAAACGTTTCACATGGCTTTGTCATGTAGTGCTGGGATTAGGCCTGAGCCTGGCGCCGGTTGGAGCGTATCTGGCAGTTACCGGCCATTTCGACTGGATTCCTGTGCTGTACAGTGGCGCAGTATTGTTGTGGGTGGCAGGATTTGACGTGATTTATGCGCTTCAGGATGAAGACTTTGATCGCTCGCAGCAATTGTATTCCATGCCTTCTTTCTTCGGAAAAAGAGGCGCACTGCGCATTTCGGAGTGGATGCACCTGGGAACGGCCTTGTTCATGGTGCTGGCAGCCAGACATCTGGTAAGTGCAGCTCCACAAACAGGTTGGCTGCTCTGGACTGGAACAGGCGTTTTCCTGGTATTGCTGGCCTATCAGCATTTTTTGGTTAAACCAAACGACTTGAGTCGGGTGAACCTCGCATTTTTTACTACCAATGGCATTGCAAGCCTGCTTTTTGGCAGTTTTGTGGTGGTGGATTTGTTAACCTGAGGTGTATTCAGGTGTGCGGTCCAGCCATTCCGGATGTTTTAATTGTTTGCGCAAGGAGTTGAACAACTTGCCCATATGACCGGCATCCACCACACGATGATCCACAGCAGCACTCACGGTCAGCATTCTTCGTATGGCAATTTGACCCTCATGTACGGCTGGTTTACTTGTTATGCTGCCTTGCGTAACCACCATCGCTACATTGGAAAAAGGGGCAAGGGCAGGGTAGCCCACATCCAGGCCAATACTCCCGATATTCGATAAAACGAAGGTGCCGAAACTGTCTGGATGCAGTCCCAGAAACGGGAGCGGAATACTCAGATCTATGGTAATCCAGCGCACCAGATTTACCACCCATTGCCGCAATGGCCAAGGCAACATGGATGGCAGGCTTCGAGCTTTTTTTACGTGTTCAGCCTTGCCTTTGCGGGCGCGCAGAACCTCCTGTTGCATTACCTCTGCCAGGGCATTCAACGTAAGGTGCTCGGCTCCGGTTACTTTCACAGTGGACAATTCTCCGTTCGGGCCCATGACTGTTACCGACACATCTACAGATTTTCTGGGTACTAGCCGACCTCTTCGCACATAACAATTCAGCGGCAGAACATCTTGATGAATACCTCTGGCGAGCAACAAAAGCATCACATGTGTGAGGGTTATTTTTAACTTTTTTTGCCTTTTTTCCTGGATAAACTGCTCTAATTCAGTTACATCCAGCTCTATAGATCCCAAAATCTTGGAATCTCTGGGCTTCTGATAAATTGCCGCAGTGAGTATGCGCCAGTCGCTGTTAAAGGTATCCTCCATGATAGTGCTGTGTTGATGCTCTTAGAGTTTCCACACGTCATAAACCATTACGCTTGCTATAATCCCGGCCGGGACAAAAAATACTTTGGTGCCAATTTGTGGGAAAAAGGCCACGCTCAGCATGGCGCCGCCGATAAAACTGCACATCACTACAATGCGCAGCCAGGCTTCACGACGTATTAGACGACGTTTTTCGCCTTCTGAATGGAATAATTCAGCTACATCTACTCCCAGTTCCACCACCATACCGGTCATTTGACTCGCTTTGATTAACGAAGAAGTGGTTAAACTAACCATGGCGTTTAAAACGCCTACAGTAAACAAAACCATTGCCGGAAAAAGGACCGGATTAAGTGCGTCGGATTTTTTTCCGGAAAAACCCACGGTCAGGTAACAGCAAACAACAGTAAGCAGTGGTAATAAATGCAAAAACTTCCACTTTAATAGCTTTTCCCGTTCCGTACACCATCCGGCAAAAAAACCGCCCAGAAAAAACGCAAACAGCCAGGTGAAAATGGATCCTGCAGTATTTAGTTCACCTTTGTAGAGATCCCGCGCTATTTCTGGCAAAAATCCGGTGATATTGGTAAGCACCATCGAGAAGGTCATCAAACCTGCGTAAATAACTATGCCGGTACTGAACGGATAACTGATGGCGTACAACATGACACTCCGGAACGACCTTTTGCGCACCGTTGCACCGTCAGGACCTAAAAAAGGCGTCTTAATGGTGTCAATTATGTCGGATTTAAGCGATTTTTTCACTGGTGTGGTGTGTAATATTGGGATGAGCTGTAATCGGTTGCGCAAATTTAGACACAATTTTGGCAGTTGAAATGCACTTCCGGAGCGGTAAAATAAAGAACTTTGCAGCTTTCGGGACCTTTTCTCCCTTACCCTAACATTCGTCATGCCATCCACACATTCCTGGCTGTCTATTCCGGCCGATTCTGATTTTTCTCTTTTCAATTTGCCCATTGGTGTCTTTCATACCGGCGACCAGCGTCCAAGAGCCGGCATGGCCATTGGAAATCATATTGTAGACCTTGCAGCTGCAGCTGAGGCTGGTCTGTTCGGAAAACGCAGATTCTTTGTCAAAATATTCACTCAAGCTACCCTGAATGGCTTTATTGCCCTTGGCAAACCTGTTACCAACCGGGTGCGCAAAAAGGTACAGGACTGGCTTAGTCTCCCGCAGAAACCGGAAAATGCATCTAATATTCTGGTTGAGCGCGGCAAGGCAACCATGCTGATGCCAATTCAGGTACCCAATTATACGGATTTTTACAGCAGCATTGAGCATGCTACCAATGTGGGTAAAATGTTTCGCCCCGACAACCCACTGTTGCCCAACTGGCGCTGGATTCCGGTAGGTTACCACGGCCGGGCGTCCTCCATTGTTGTTTCCGGCACGCCCATCCGCCGCCCCAAAGGCCAGATTCTGCCTCCTGGCGGTGCACCAGACACTCCGGTGTATGCAGCCTCTCGTCAGCTGGATTTTGAGCTGGAGGTAGCTTTTGTCATTGGCAAAGAAAGCGCGCTCGGGGAGCCAATTCCGGTTGAAAAAGCTGAAGAGTATATCTACGGCCTGGTGTTGTTCAACGACTGGAGCGCCCGCGATATTCAACGTTGGGAATATGTTCCACTGGGACCATTTTTGGGCAAAAACTTCGGTTCCAGTATCTCTCCCTGGATTGTGCCTCTGGAAGCTCTGAAACCACACCGGGTAAAAGGCCCTAAACAAACGCCGGCGCCTCTGGAATACCTGAAAACAAAAGGCGCTAAAAACTGCGATATTGCTCTTGAAGTTACAGTAAAAACGCAGGGTCAGGACAAAGAAACTCTGATCTGTCGTTCTAATACTAAATACCTGTACTGGTCTATGGCCCAGCAACTGGCCCATCATACGGTTAACGGATGCAATGTGCAGGTGGGCGACTTACTGGCCAGCGGCACCATCAGTGGACCAACTCCGGATAGCTATGGCTCCTTATTGGAATTGTCCTGGGGAGGTAAAAATCCACTCAACATGGCTGATGGCAGCACCCGAACCTTTTTACAGGATGGAGACACCCTTACCATACGCGGCTGGGCTGGTGAAAACGGAGCTAAAATTGGATTTGGTGAAGTAAGCGGGGCAGTTTTACCCGCCCTCTAAGTCTTTATTCCGTTCGGGAAGCGCTATTCACCCAGTCAAACTTTTTCAGTGCCAGGAGGGCCTGCTGAAGATGGTCGGTATTGGCTACTACCATGGAAACACGGCCTTCGAAGTATCCGCCTTCACCTGAAATGGAGAAGGAGCGGATGTTAATGCCCATATCTGCCAAAGTATTGGTCAGGGAACTAATCACTCCTGAACCGATGTCTATACCAGTAATGATAATGTCTGCCAGAAAATCAGTTTTGGCAATATTACCCCATTCGGCCTTCAAAATTCGGTGGGCATGTTGGGCATACAGGTTGTTGGCATTGGAGCAGGTTGCCCGGTGAATGCGCACGCCGCCCTGTACCAGCACAAATCCGAATATATCATCGCCTGCCATAGGGTTACAGCAGGTAGCAAAGGAGTATTTGTACATAGTGCCTGGTTCACCATTGAGGTAAACCTCCGGCTTATTGGTCGTTTTGGGGTTGAGAACCGGATTTTTAGGTTTGCCTGGAAGCCGTTCAGTGGTTTGAGGCTTTTCAACCAGGTAATTTCCGTCCACCGCGAAACGTTTGGAAATCAAACGCAGGTTAACCTGTTCCAGGTAAATGGCACTCAGGAACTCCATTCGGTTCGGGAAACCATAGAATTTGGCCAGGTTGTCACAGTTTTCTTCAACAGGAACTTTGAGCGCATTGAGTTTACGCTCAAGGATTTCCTTTCCGTAGGCTGCCTGCTCGCGTTTTACTTCCTTTAAGGCGGAACGAATGCGGTTTTTGGCCTTTGAAGTTACCACAAACTGAAGCCAGTCTTCGCTGGGCTTCTGGTTTTTATCGGTAATGATCTCTATCTGATCCCCGTTTTCCAGTTTGTAGGTGAAAGGAACAATCTTGTTGTTCACGCGTACCACCCTACAGGTGCAACCTACATCTGAGTGGATGCTAAAAGCAAAATCCAAAGCGGTAGCCCCATCCGGCAGAATTTTCATCTGCCCTTTAGGTGTAAACACATGGACTTCCTCCGCAAAAAGGTTGCTCTGAAAGTCTGCCAGGAACTCCACGGCACTGCCGGACTCCTGGTTTTCCAGCGATTCACGCACCTGAGCCAGCCAGTTTTCGTAGTTATTGGCGCGTGTATTGGTGCCTTCTATGCCCTTATATTTCCAGTGCGCCGCAAAACCACGCTCCGCAATATCGTCCATACGTTTGGACCGGATCTGTACTTCCACATAACGCCCTCCCGGGCCAACCACAGTGGCGTGCAGCGACTCATATCCATTGGCTTTAGGAATGGAAATCCAGTCCTTTATTCGCTGGGTAATGGGCGCATACGTATCTGTTACAATGGAATAAACCTGCCAGCAGGCACTTTTTTCCTGTTCTGGCTTAACATCCAGGATAATCCGCACTGCAAACAGATCGTATATGTCCTCAAACGGGACATTTTTGGTTTTGATCTTGTTGTAAATGGAATAAATGCTCTTGGGCCGTCCTACAATTTCAAACGGGATCTGATGCTCTTCCAGGGATTTGATCAATGGACTGGTGAACTCATCAATGTAAGACTGCCGGGCGCGTTTGGTTTCGGATAGTTTGGCGGCAATTTCATGGTAAACCTCGCGGTGGGTTATCTTGAAACAGATATCCTGAAATTCGTTTTTAATGTTGTACAACCCCAAACGATGCGCCAAGGGGGTGTAAATGAAGGAGGTTTCGGCCGCAATTTTCAGCTGCTTGTGCTGCGCCATACTTTTGATGGTGCGCAAATTATGCAGGCGGTCGGCCATTTTGATCAGTACCACCCGCACGTCGAACAGCATGGCTTTTAATACCTTGGAGAGGTTTTCAGCTTGCGGACTTTCGGAATCGTGCAGGCCATCAAGTTTGGTAAGTCCATCCACAATTCGGGCAATTTTATCTCCGAATTGCTCATGAATTTCCTTTAAACTGATGTCGGTATCTTCTACCACATCGTGCAACAAAGCACAAATGACCGCAGTTGGCCCCAGGCCAATCTCTTCTACACATATCCTCGCTACCTCAATAGGGTGCGTAATGTAGGGTTCGCCGGACTTTCTTCTTTGCGTCTGGTGGGCCTGAGCAGCCATCTCAAAAGCTGCCCGGATATTATCCCTGTCTTCCGCATTAAGCGGCGTTTTGATGGATTTTAACAGATTCCGGTAGGATCTGGAAATAAGCGCACGATCCTCTTCCCCACCGGGTATAGTAGGTGTTTCATGCGCTGCCAGCACATGATCATCTTGTTGTCCTGCGCCTGTGTTCAGGCCGGCGCCAGCCATGGAATCTTCGTGCACCATCATGCTGCTTATCTGCTACGATGAGCAAAAATCGGATAAAAAACCGTAAAATGCAACGGGTTCCCTGGAAACTGCATTCCGGGAACCCGTTGTTAACCTGATGGTTTTCTGATAATACGCCTGCTTTTCCTATTAAAATATGGAAAAATCAGAATTAATTGCTAGTTAATTTTGTTGTTGTGTTTCTTTTCCGTGTTAACGTGTGTGAATTTTTTTTTCAAAGGACACGAAAGGAAAACTCCAACCAAACTTATCTGGAATTAATCCTTCTTTTCCCAGACATTATTTTCCATATTGATATCGGCCATGCGATGGCTTGGATCAATAGCTACACGGGCCACTTTTTTCACTTTCTCCGGAATCTCAAATTCGTAAACAGGGTCTACCCAGCGATGATCCGGAAGTACAGTACGCGGTGTTTTATTCTCGGCAGGTTTTTCGCCACGCATACCTTCCAGCGGAGCGTAAAAGATCTCCTGCTCTCCGTTGGTGTAGGTAACCACTATATCCAGCGGCATGGCCATTCTTCCAATGCGTTCAATCACCACTTTGGTGTTTTTTCTGTCTTCTTTTTCCACGCTTTTCACGGCGTAGTCAATAGTGTTCAACGTATTCACCCAATCTTCTTTATACCAGTCCAGTTCCAGGCCGCTTTCCATTTCAAAACAGCGCGTCACAGCATTGGCATCCGGGTGCTTGAATTTCCAGGTGTTGAAATAACGCAGCAAACCTTTGTCAAAAGCCTGTTTTCCAATGATATACTCCATTTGCAACAGGTATACCGCGCCTTTTACATAGGAGGCGATGCCGTAGGCATAGTTGGTGTGGTAATGGTCTGCATGGGTTGTCAGCGGCTCTTCGACACCGCTGGTAGCCAGCGCTGTATAGGTTGAAATAGCCCCGGAAAACGGATTTTCTTCCGGCTTCTTGCCAGGTAACAGACCTTCTTTAGCCAGTTCGTTCATCACCAGATCTTCGGCGTAAGAGGTAAAACCTTCGTCCATCCAGCCATAGAGGCTCTCATTGCTTCCCAGGATCATTTGATACCAGGAGTGCAATTGTTCGTGTACAGCCACACCAACTAAAGAATTCAATCCGCGATTACCGGTGATGAGGGTAGCCAAGGGGTATTCCATGCCCCCGTCGCCGCCCTGAATGAAGCAATACTCGCGGTATGGGTATTTCCCGAAATGCTCGTTCATGATGGTTCTGGCGCGGTTCATGATGCCCGGCATTTTGCCCCATTGATCGTCATACCCTTTGCCTTTTTGCCAAAAAAAGCGCATAATGGAACCATCATCAGCCACCAGAGAGGTATGTGTGTAATCGCGGTCGGCAGCCCAGCAGAAATCATGCACATTGGGTGTTTTGAAGTGCCAGATCAGCTTGTTCCCGGCCGGGAGTTTCAGGGCAGAGCCTGGCGCCTCGTATCCGTGACCAACTTCCTGTGGGTTTTGTAAATAACCACCTGCAGCCACTACGTAATTTTTGTCGATGCTGATGGTAACGTCGAAATCACCCCAAACCCCGTAAAACTCACGGGCAACATAGGGATTGGCATGCCAACCCTGTGGATCGTATTCGCACAGTTTTGGGTACCATTGTGCCATGCTGTAGTCAATCCCTTCTTTGCTGTCGCGACCATTCCTGCGCACCTGTAGTGGTACCTGGGCATCCCAACTCATATTAAAAACAGTGGTAGCGCCTGGAAGAATGGGTTCTGCCAGAGTAACTTCCAGTATAGTTTCGTTGTGCTGGAAGCTGAGCGGTTTGCCATTTTGCTGAAGCGCTTTGACTTTCATCCAGCCTTGTTCTTCCGGCTTAAGTTTGAAAATACGATCGGCTACACGGGAATCCGGATCTGAAATGTTGCGTGAACGCACATCCATCATACTTCCAGGCTGGAATGCATTGAAATACAAATGCCAGTAGGCTTTGTACAGGGTATCCGGACTATTATTTACGTAAGTAAGCTGCATCTCGCCTTTGTACTGGTGTTTGCTGACATCCATATCAGCTTTGATCTGATAATCAACGTGTTGTTGCCAATATTGTCCATTAGCAGATCCTGCTAGGCAAAGGATAGCGACTATTACAAGTGAGAATTTTTGGAACATATTGAATGCTTGGAATTGAACAAAAATAAACCGGAATTTGGCCGGAAATGACTGCAATGATACAGCAAGGCAAAATTGCAGAAGTGTTTTTTGGAAAAACGACACGCAGGGAGACATGTTCGTTCTATCTTTGTGCCCAATCGGACTATAAACCGGGAACCCCATCTACTTTTTTTCAGGAACTACCACGTTTATGAATCAACGTATAGCCGTAGCGCTCATTGCCCTGGCCACCATTACACGACTCCTGCCACACCCGCACAATTTCACGCCATTGGCAGCTATTGCGCTGTTTGGTGCTGCGTATTTTGGTCGCCATTATCTTTTGTTGCTGGTACCTTTTGCATCCTTGTTCATATCGGACCTGTTCATCAATAACGTGATCTATGCCGAATTTAACCAGGGCTCGTTTGTTTGGATTACCTCTGGCTGGCTTTACCTGGCGTTTGCCCTGGTAATGGTTACAGGTGGCGCCTGGTTGCATAATAAGGTTTCCGTACTTCGGGTGCTTGGCGCAAGCTTGTCCGGATCCATGGTGTTCTTCCTGGTATCCAATTTCAGCACCTGGCTTGAAAGTGGCATGTATGCTCAAAACCTTTCAGGCCTGATGGCTTGTTACACTGCCGGCATCCCTTTCTTTGGCAATACCGTAATGGGTGATCTGGTATTCTCCGGACTGTTGTTCGGAGCGTATGCCTGGTTGACCCGCAAACAGGAAATTATTGCATAAACCTGACAACGATTTTGCGTTTTGAGGGTTTAAATAAGCTGAAATAATCAGGCAAGTGGCTGTCTCACTATTGGTTGCTATTGTTAGCACAGATGCTCAGGGGCTGCTACAGTTAGAGTCTCACTCAAATTGAGACTCTAACTGTAGCAGCCCCTGAGCATCTGTGCTAACAATGACTTGTGAGACACCTGCCTTATTTTATAGAAAAAGCTGCTTTCATGCCAATAATGGAACAAAAAACCGGCATTCTGCTGGTAAATCTCGGCACCCCGGATGCTCCTACTCGGAGCGCGGTTTACCGATATCTGCAACAATTTCTGCTCGATGCAAGGGTCATTGATATCAACCCTATTGCCCGAAATTTGCTGGTGCGTGGCATTATTGCGCCATTTCGTTCAGGAAAATCTGCCAAGGCCTACCAGGAACTATGGACTGAAAATGGTTCTCCACTCAAATTTTACGGCGAGCGACTGGCTGCGCAAATCCAGACCAGACTGGGAGGAGCCTATCAGGTGGAGCTGGCTATGCGGTATCAAAATCCTTCTTTGGCCTCAGCTATTCAAAAACTGATGCAGGCCAAGGTGTCTAAAATCAAGGTTTTCAGTTTGTTTCCACAATATGCCAGCGCCACGGTTGGGTCGGTACATGAAGAGGTGATGCGTATCCTGAGCACACAACAAATCATTCCGGAAACGGAGTTTATCAATTCCTACCCAACCTGGGAACCCATGATTGAGTTGTTTGCTGCCAATGCCAGACAGTTTGAGCTGGGCAGTTACGACCATGTTTTGTTTAGCTACCACGGCTTGCCTCAGCGACAATTGGTTAAAGCAGATGCTTTTAACCATTGTCTGAAACAAAACGACTGTTGCAAAACACTGACGCCAACCAACCAGTTTTGTTATTCTGCTCAATGTTATGCCACCACCCAGGCCATTGCAGCCAAACTGGGCCTGACGGAGCAACAATACACGGTTTGTTTCCAAAGCAGGTTGGGCAGCGACCCCTGGACGCAGCCTTACACGGTTCAGGTTATTGAAAAATTAGCCAAACAAGGCGCCAAACGTTTGTTGGTGTTTTGTCCGGCGTTCACAGCAGATTGCCTTGAAACCACGATTGAAATTGGAGAGGAATATCAGGAAGACTTCCACAAATGGGGCGGGGAGCAATTAGATCTCGTTCCCAGCCTCAACGACTCCCCGGCCTGGGCAGATGCCCTTGCAGATAGATTGCGTTAGCTGGTTTTAGTGACGGGGTGACTGCCAGTCACCCCGTCACTAAAACCAGCTAATGCAGAGGCGCTGAGAATACTTTCGAATCCCTCTGCGTCTCTCCGCCTCTGCGGAAAAAAAGACTTTACCACCCTCACTGATTCACCAATTTTTCCCGGTACTCTTCTACCTTTTTGGTGCATTTGCCACCTTCCGAGGCGATCAAGTCAGACATGTTTCTAACCGATTTCTCCAGGTTGGTTCCGGCGTATTTTTCTTTGATGTATGCCCAGACTTTCTGGTATTCCGGCAACACTGTTTTGTCCTCGTAATTAAATACGGGAGTATTATCCGCGCCACAAACAATCAGAAATTCAAGCCCCTTGGCATGGTTTTGTGTCTCTTCCCACCGAACAAAATAGGGATGCGTCTGATTAAATTTCTCCCACCAAACAGCCCTGTCTGCCACTTCTTCCAGAGGAAGCAGTATACCCCCATCGTCCATCATGGCTTTCAACTGCTCCCGGGTTGTTTGCTCCAGGTAATTCTTCATGGCAGGTGTAACCTTGGTAGCAAAAAAGTCGGACAGTTTTACCCAATCCACTACCGGAAACACCATCCCTTCTCCGGTGGCCAGCCGGAAGCCATTTTCAGCCAGCTTTTGAGTGATTGGGTATTTGCTCATATTGAATTTATCGGCGTTAATAGCCTCATATTCTTCGGTGCTAAAGGGCACTTTTTCAGTTAAAGTATAATAATCCCCATCGGTTTCCATACGGAAAAGGAACCGTTCCAACAGAATGAAAACGCCATCGGCGTTGACACCTTGCACATTCGAAAAGTTTTGCCTTACATCATCCCAGGCTTTTTTGCCGTTTTCCAGCTTTTTGGGGTCAAGAGTGGAAAGAAATCGGCTGAATGCAGACAGCTTTCCAATATCCGGACTGGTGGATTGTGCGCCCGCATATACAGGTACCAGAGCGGCACTGAATACCCAGCCTTCCTGTGGCGGATTGGTGGTGGTTTTGACCTTGAAATAGGGTTCATTAAACGGAATATTCCGCAGGGTTACTTCCTCCTTGTTGGCAGAAACCTCGCCATTGCCAGACACAAAATCCCCTTCAGCCAATTGGGCAATGACTGCTCCCTGTTTGTTGGGCTGATCCCGAAGGTTGAGTTTGTCCACATTCAGGAAATACCAATAAACCTCCGGCTCCGGAGAGGGCGGGGGAGTGGCAGGTGTGGGTGGGGGCGGCGCTTCTGGTGTTTGGCCACAATGCCAGGCACAGAAAGCCAGTGCCAGCAGAAAGGATAATTTTCGCATGCTCAAGGTAAAAATGAATGGCAATGATAAGGCGAAAAGACTTTTTTCTTAGCCTAAAAGCAATAATGCAGCTATAACCTATATGACGCTCCTAAATTTAGTCCGATACTACTAAACTGGTAAAACCGTCTTGCAGCGAACCCTGGTTTATCTGGGTCAGAAGGGGCAGTATCATTTCTAATATAACTGTTTTTGTATATAGTTATTTTCTGGCTGGTTGTAAGCGTACTAAAAACATCAATGTTGTCTTTAATTCTTGCAACAGCTTCTCCTCTTTTAGGACCATACGAGGCGTTAATTGAGCTCATCTCAATGAACATACCCCAACGTTTGTCTTTCTTGAAGGTATATGCAAGACCAATCCCTGAATGAACTCCATAAGCTAAACCATTTGATAAACGCCTTTGGGTTACTGACAAATTGCCAAAAGAGGTTATATCCTCATTTTCTACCCAAATTTTACCCAAAACACCAATCCCTATGCCAAATCTAATGAATGGTGATAGACTCCTTTCATTGAGTAGATTTATTTTCACTGTTGGAGTAATCCATAACATGCTACCCTCGGTTTTGCTATTGACCTCAAAATTTGTACCGGCCACTGTACGTGTAGTTTCTCTTCCATCTACGTAAACAACGCTACATCCAACATCTAAAGATTTTGAGATACGATGAGCCGCCGAAAGTGCATAGTTTTTGCCTTGACCTAAAGAATATTTATAAACATCAATCATTCGAGTACCATCATCAAAAACCACAATGTTCCCATCAGGAACATCCTGTACAGCCCAGGGAAGCGAGTAGCCTCCTCCTAAGGTTAAAAATGTTTGAGCAATGGATAGATGAACCTTGAATAATGTACTGCAAAAGATTAAACGTGTTTTCGTTAAAAAACGAAAGCTTAGTTTAATTTTAAGATACATTTTCTAACGCTCTTTATGCTTAAATCAATCCATACACACTGCCAGGCGCCAGGGTTAGCCAGGCAATCAACGCCAGGCCTACCAATACTGCCAAACGTACTCCGGCGGGAATTTCCAGGGTTGCTTCCTGGCTGTCCTCACGATTAAAGTACATGGCAATGATGATTTTGAAATAGTAGTAAATGGAAATAGCTGAATTAATGACTGCCAAAACAATCAACCATGGATACTTGGCAAAAGCTGCTGTAAACAGAAAGTATTTGCCAAAGAAACCTGCCAATGGTGGAATACCTGCCAGCGACAACATCGACAGGGTGAGTACCGCAGCCACCAAAGGTTGTTTTTTGCCTAATCCGTTAAATGCCTCGAAAGAGCTGTTGCCTGTTTGCTCAGCCACAATGATGAAAGCGCCAAAAGCGCAAATGGTGGCCAGAGAATAGGTCAGGGTGTAGAACAACAGCGCCCGATCTGCGCCTTCTGTGCCAATAGCCAGCACCGCCAGCAACAAATAACCGGCGTGTGAAATGCTGGAATAGGCCATCATTCGCTTGAAGTCCTGCTGGAATATGGCCGTAATATTAGCCACTGTCATAGTCAATGCAGCTACCAAAGCTACCGGTACGCTCCAGAATCCTTCTGCGCCCGGGAAGGCAATGGCAAAAAGGCGATAGAATGCAGCAAACCCCGCTGTTTTAACCACAGTAGCCATGAATGCGGTTATCAGGTTGGGACTGCCCTGATACACATCAGGCGCCCAGAAGTGGAATGGAACTGCAGATACCTTAAAGCTCAGGCCCATGATCATGATCAAAATACCCACTTTCAACATGCCCGGCATTTGATCGCCATTGCCAATTACACGGCTGATGGTACCCAGATCAAAGCTGGCGGTTGCGCCGTATATCAAAGCCATACCAAACAACAGGATGCCTGTGGCAAAAGAGCCCATCAGGAAGTATTTCAATGCAGCTTCATTACTGCTCAGATCGTCTCGGCGGCTACCAGCCAATACGTACAGTGGAATACTCAGAATCTCAATGCCGAGGAAAAGCATGGTGAGATTGGTAAACGAAAACAAGATTAGCGCGCCGGTCAAACTGAACAAAATCAGCCCGTAGTGGTCGCCAAGCGTTGAATTAAGGTTTCTGAAACCCCAGCCGGAAAGGGCAATGATCAAAACGGTTGCCAAAATAGCAACACCGGAGAAGGCATGGGCAAAAGGCATGAACCGGAACATGGAAGCGTACTCCATGCCCCACCCAAATCCGGGGCCA
The DNA here is from genome assembly GCA_017303475.1 of Chitinophagales bacterium. Taxonomy (GTDB): domain Bacteria; phylum Bacteroidota; class Bacteroidia; order Chitinophagales; family Saprospiraceae; genus M3007. Next base: position 651,092 of record JAFLBO010000001.1, on the reverse strand, counting down.
AACAGATCATACCCGGTTGCGCCAAGCGCCAGCAAAGTGCCAAAGAGCGACAATGGTTGCAGCAGCGAACGCTTTGTCAAGCCTGCAAACAATACGGCAATGGCCGTTAAAAAGAGTATCAGTAGTGCGGTCATCTTCGTTGCAATGTTGTTCCCGGGGTTAAGGGATAATTTCGATGGTAGCTTTTTGGTATTCAACCCGGTCGCCCGGACGTAGTTTTTTTCGTTTCTGGGTTTCTATCTGACCATTTACCCTTACTTCTCCATCCGTAATCCGGATATTGGCTTCTCCTCCGGTTTCCACCAGGTTTAGCACCTTTAGGAGATTGTTTAACGGTATATAGTCGTGCTCGCGCAGAGAAAACTGCATGATGGCTGGTTTTAGAATTGTACTACGCTGAGGATGCGATCTACGCTGGCCTCAGTGAGTCCCAGAATGGATTGTGGGAAAAAGCCCAGCACAATCACCAATCCGGCAATAATGCCCAATACCAAAAATTCACGGGTGTTCACATCTTCAAAACGCTCTGTTGCCGGAGTTGGCTCGCCGAATACCACCAGTCCGTAAGCGCGCAACATATACACCGCTCCGAAAATGATGGTTAATCCAGCCAGCACACCCAGCCAGAAGTTATAATTCCAAACGCCGTTCAGGAGCAGGAACTCTCCAGGGAAACCATTGGTGAGCGGAACAGCTACTGAACCTAACACGATAATCATGAACAGTGTAGCAAATTTGGGCGCTGATTTGGCAATGCCGCCCATGTCAGCCAGTGATCGGGTGCCCAGTCGGCGCTCCAGCAGGTCTACTACAAAGAACAGACCTACCACATTGATACCGTGATTAAGCATTTGAATAATGCCACCCTGTACACCGGTTTTATTCCAAGCCAGAATACCTGCGGCAATCAAACCCACGTGAGCAATGGAAGAATACGCAACCAGACGTTTGATGTCCGACTGCTTTACCGCGATAATGCTGGCATAAATAATGCCTATTACTGCCAAAGAAATAAACAAAGGATCTACAAAGTGCATGGCCTCAGGCGCCAGCGGAACCATCCAGCGGATAACGCCATAAGCGCCCATTTTCAGCATGATGCCGGAAAGCAGCATGGTGCCGGTGGTTGGAGAGGTTACGTAGGTATCTGGCTGCCAGGTATGCAATGGGAATACCGGCATTTTTACTGCAAAAGCAATAAAGAAGCCTACCAATACCCAATGTGCCGCAGCAGGACTCAGTTGAACAGCCACCAGATCGGCCCAGGCGAAAGAATGTGCGCCGTTTACATTGGTTTGCAGGTACACCCACAACAGGGCAACCAGCATAAACAATGAGCCAACAAAGGTGTAAATGAAAAACTTCAGCGTAACGCGGATACGATCCTGTCCGCCCCAAATAGCACAAATGAAATAAATGGGGATAAGCGCCAGTTCGTAGAAAATGTAGAAGACCAGACCATCCTGGGCCAAAAACACACCGTTGAGGGCTGCAAGCATCATCAGTACCAGACCATAATACCGGGGTTCGTTGTCGAACTTATGGTCCCAGCTGGTCAGGATGATCAGTGGCGCCAACAGGTTGGTCAACACCAGCATGATCAGGGTGATACCATCCATACCCAGGCTGAAGTGGATGCCAGCGGAAGCTACCCAGGGCACTGAAAAAGTGCAGGTCATTCCCTGACTATAATCGCAGCAAACACAATAGGCTGTAGCTGCAAGGTTAGCCAGCGCAGCCACCAATGCCAGATGGCGCGATAGGCCAGCCGGACGAAGCAGCAGCAAAATCGCCGAAGCGATAAACGGTATAAGTATGAAAATCAGTGACATTCGTCAGTCTTTCTTGTTTTGTATAATGGGCTTTTCAGGGATATGAGGTTAAGCCCAGAAGGTCAGCATAAGCAAAATGGCGCCAGCCACCATGCCCAGCAGATAGTACTCAATGTTTCCGTTCTGCAATTTCCGAACCTGCGCGCCCAGCGCCTGCACTCCGGAAGCAACACCATTCACAATACCATCAATTCCCTGAATATCCACGTAGTAGTGGAAGAGTTTCGACAGTTTTTCAACCGGACGAACAAACAGGAAATCGTAGATCTCATCAACATAAAACTTGTTGGCAATGACGCGGGTCAAACCTGTTTGTGCTTCATCCGCAACCGGAAGATTGGATGTTTTGCCGTAAATGAAATAAGATACTACTATGATTACCAGGGCCAGGGAGGTGGTGAAAGTCATCAGCGTCCATTCTGTGCTGGCATCCAGGTGCATTTCACTCATCGGAATAACGGCGCTAAACCAGTGAGCCAGCCATTGATCGTTGCCGAGGTGCATGAAATGTGGGGTGTTCAGGAAACCTCCGGCTACTGAAAGCACCGCCAGGATGATCAGTGGAATGGTCATGATCTTTGGACTTTCATGCAGGTGATGCTCCTGCTCATGGGTGCCACGGAAACTTCCGAAGAAGGTTACGTAAAGCAAACGACACATATAAATAGCCGTGAACATGGCGCCCAAACCAGCCAGTCCCCACCACAGTTTTCCGCCGTGCGCATAGGTGTAGGCAAAAATTTCATCCTTAGAGAAGAAACCGGATAGGAACGGGAAACCCGCAATGGCCATGGTGCCAATCAGAAATACCCAGAAAGTTACAGGCATGGCTTTGCGTAAGCCACCCATTTTGCGGATATCCTGCTCGCCTCCCATTCCGTGAATTACGGAACCTGCGCCTAGAAACAACAAGGCTTTGAAGAAGGCGTGTGTGGTAACGTGAAACATCGCGCTCGCATACGCGCCCATGCCCAGAGCAACAAACATCAAACCAAGCTGAGAAACCGTTGAGTAAGCTAATACCTTCTTGATGTCGTTTTGTCGCAAACCAATAACAGCCGCAAAAATGCAGGTAATCAACCCGATGATAGCCACAAAGTGCATGGCATCCGGTGAAAGATTGTACAATGGATTGAAACGCGCTACCAGATAAACACCCGCAGTTACCATGGTGGCCGCGTGGATCAGGGCAGATACCGGAGTTGGACCCGCCATAGCGTCGGGAAGCCAGGTGTAAAGGGGCAATTGGGCGCTTTTACCCATGGCGCCTACAAACAGCAAAATACAAATCAGGGTAACCACTCCAGCCTCCAGGCGGATATTAGGCAACGCCGCAAAGATTTCCGAATAGGTCAAACTACCGAAATTCTGGAAAATCATAAACATACCAAGCAACAAACCAAGGTCGCCGATACGGTTCATAATGAAGGCCTTTCGTGCTGCTTTGCCATATTCCGTGTTGGTGTACCAAAAGCCGATCAACAGGTAGGAACAGAGGCCTACACCTTCCCAGCCAAAGAACAACATCAGGAGGTTATCGCCCATAATGAGCAACAACATGGAGAAAATAAACAGATTCAGGTAGGCGAAAAACTTCCAAAAACCTTCATCATCGTGCATATAACCTATACTATACACATGAATGAGAAAGCCTACACCGGTAACGATCAACATCATCCAAACGGAAAGCTGATCTACCAGAAATCCGAAGTTGGCTGAAAGATTGCCTACGGAGAAGAACTGATACAGGTTAACCTGGATGGCGCCGCTGGCTGCTACCTGATTGAATGCCATGACACTCAGCAGGAAGGACACTAACAAAGCCCCCGAGCCGATAACGCCTACAGCAGTTTTGCTGAGCCGGCTGCCAAACAATCCGTTGATCGCAAAACCGATCAATGGCAGAAAGGGGATGATTGGTATGAGTTGGTTCATAATATCTTGAACGAAAATTGGTTCTGCGGGCAGCACAACTGACTGCCGTAAAACCTGTCGTTAGTTTCTGAGGTTGTCCAGAAATGAAATGTCTGTGCTTTTGGTGTTCCGGTAAATGGATACCAGAATACCCAGGCCAACTGCTGCTTCAGCCGCTGCCACTACCATGATGAAAAACACCATGATCTGCCCCTGCGCGTCCGACAAATACGTGGAAAACGCTGCAAATAGCAGGTTTACGGCATTCAGCATCAATTCCACGCACATCAACACCACAATGGCATTGCGACGGGTGAGTACCCCAAATACCCCGATGACAAACAGGATGGTACTCAGGTACACATAATAGTCAATAGGAACTGTTCTAACAATTTCGAGCATGGTTGAACGTATTAAAATGCTGCTGTAACAGCGTTAAAATCAAGCTTTAATGTCACGTTTACCCACCAATACTGCGCCTACCATAGCGGCCAGGAACAGGATGCCGGCAATTTCAAAAGGAACCACAAAATCTGTGAAAAGCACCTGCCCCAGGTTCTCTACCAGACCAACTTCAGCATTTCCGCTTCCCGGAACCGGCATTTGTACGCCACCGCGTAAAGCGCCAACCAGGGTTACCAGCAACATACCTGAGGCTATTCCCGCACTGATCCGCCAGATAGTGGATTTTTGTGGCTCCGTGTCTTTGTTCAGGTTAAGCAACATCAACACGAACAGGAAAAGTACCATGATAGCCCCGGCATAAACGATAATGTGTACTACGGCCAGGAACTGTGCGTTCAGCAGAACATATTGACCTGCAATGCAGAAGAACGTGAAAATCAAAAGCAACACGCTGTGCACCGGATTCCGGGAAAAGACCATGCCCAATGCAGACAGGATGGAAAGTGCAGCTAGTATGAGAAATAGGTGTGACATTTTCTTGTATTAAGTCCATTAAACCCTGAACGCTGAGGATGTCGAGCCATCGTTCATCGTCCCATCGTTTTTTTACGCTTCCGTTTTGTGTTTTTGGCGCTTGCTTACATCAATTCGTTTGTCAGGCTCCACACCTTCAACCAATTTGTCTTTGCCAAATACGAAGTTCTGCCGTACGTAATCACTCGGCACAATCCGGTCGGTGAGGAAGATGGCTTCTTTGGGACAAGCCTCCTCGCACAAACCGCAGTAGATGCAACGCAGCATGTTGATTTCGTACACTGCCGCGTACTTTTCTTCTTTATACAGGTGCTCTTCGCCTTTTTCACGCTCTGCGGCTACCATGGAAATGGCTTCTGCCGGACAAGCTACGGCACACAAGCCACAGGCTGTACAGTTCTCCCGCCCCTGCTCATCACGCTTCAATACGTGCCAACCGCGGTATACCGGTGCAAATGGCCGGTTTTCCTTTGGATAGGAAACAGTGTTGGATTTACGAAAGAAGTGTTTCAAAGTGGTCAACAAACCTTTCAGGATGGCAGGCAAGTAGATGCGCTCCATGAAGGTCATTTCCTTATTAACTACGTTTTTTGAACGCTGAGTGAGTTGCATAGAGTAGAAATCGTTTGATGTGGTTTGAGGGGTTTGATGTATCGGCGGGTTTAGCCGCCGCATTGTAGAGGGTTATTTTCCAAAAAACAGGATTCCCGCGCCTGTGAGCAGCATATTCAGAATGGCCAATGGAATCAATGATTTCCAGCCGAGGTGCATGAGCTGATCATAACGGAAACGTGGCAGTGTCCAGCGGATCCACATGAAAACAAAGATGAAAAAGAAGGACTTGCTGAGCAAAATAATAGGCCCCATTAAACCTCCCAGCCAGTTTGGATCCAGGCCCGGGAAATAATAACCGCCAAAATACAGGCAGGAAATAACGGTGCAGGAAATGAACATGTTGATGTACTCAGCAAACAGGAAGAAGCCCAGTTTCATGGAAGAGTACTCGGTATGGTAACCGCCAATCAATTCTGTTTCACACTCGGCCATATCAAATGGCGCACGGTTACATTCCGCCAGGGAACAGGTGAGAAAAAGAATGAAGCCAAGTGGCTGATAAACAACGTTCCACATGCCAGACTGCTGCTCAATAATGGTGCGCAGGCTCAAAGAACCGCTCAGCATCACAATGGCAATCAGGGAAAGTCCCATAGCCAACTCGTAGGAAATCATCTGGGAACTGGCCCGGATAGCGCCATAGAGCGAGAATTTGTTGTTTGAAGACCAGCCGCCCAGCATGATGCCATAAACACCCAGTGAAGCCAGACCCACCACGTACAAGATACCGATATTCACATCCGCTACCTGCAAGTTCCAATTGAGTCCGCCAAGGGTCAATGTGGTACCCCATGGAATAACAGCAGAAGCCATCAGGGCAACAAATATGAAAGCGCCAGGAGCCAGGATGTAAATCCAGCGTTCAGACTGGTTCGGAACGAAATCTTCCTTGGTGAACATTTTTACACCATCGGCGATTGGCTGCAGAAGTCCCCATGGTCCGGCATTGCTGGGCCCCAGGCGGTCCTGGAAAAAGGCAGCAATTTTTCTTTCCCCGTAAGTAGCATAAGCCGCTACGCCAAGGGTGACTAGAAACAACACCAGAATGAGCGTGGCTTTTTCAATGATAAAGCCCAGACTAAAAAGTAATAATGCGGTCATGTTCGTTATTTATGGCCCTTTTGAGGTGCTTTATGGTCGTTTGTTGTTGGCGAAAGCAGGAATTTCAGTGGAATACCCAACCTGCTGTTCCATGCTTTTTCAGTATGTGGTGCGCCTTCAAAGACACGGGTAGTCCATTGAGTCGCAGAATAACCTTTCTTTCTCATGATCTCATCTGCCAGAACCTGCCAAGGACCGTATAAACTGTCCAGAGTAGTGGTTCCGTGGTCAAAGTAGATCTTATGGCTTTTGGGATCCGGCAACTTTTGCTCCAGGTAGTGCATCATTGCCTGCGGTATGGGGTTGTTTTCATTGGTAAATATTCCGGTCCAATGGGTGGAAAGGCATGCCGCTCCGCCAAATATGTCCGGATATTCACAAATAGCATAAAGTGAGATCAATCCTCCCATGCTTGAGCCCGCAATAAAGGTATTGGCGGGATCGGGCTGGGTAGGGAGCACTTTATCGATCTCAGGTTTAAGCTCTAAAACAAGGAACTTCAAATAATTATCGGCCAGATAAACACCTTTTGTGCGCTCATTTGCCGCCTTCTTCACGTCTTCGCCTGCCGCTTCCAACGCTTTTTGCGGCAAATATTCACTTGGCCTTCTCTCTCCGTTATTCCATACAGCTACCACAATACACTCGCGAATCTCATGCGTTTTGTTTAGTGCACACATCACATCGTCTACATCCCAGGCTTGTTTATTCCAGGTTTTGCTACTGTCGAACAACATCTGCCCGTCGTGCATATACAAAACCGGATAACGCTTCCCGGCATCATAACCTTCCGGCAACCACACGTCTACATGCCGGGCATCCACATATTTCGATTCAAACCACGCTGCCCGATTGATATGGCCGCACTGGATAGCCGGCAAATTAGCCTCTGATTGTGACAGGGCTGTTTGTATTTGGCCAAAAACCAGTATCCAAATCAACCACTTGCAGTGCATTATCGAACCGTTTTTTCTCCGTGTTCGTAGTGATTTTGCGAAATCACGGAATGACGATCAATATCTCGCGGCCCTTCCACAGTCCAGTCGCCTTTTCCTTTTTTCTCAAAACGGCAGGTGTTGCAGATGAAATCGTGCACATCACCATATTTGTCCTTGCGCGCCGTTACGCGGTAAATCTCTCCTCCGTACATCCAAACCACTGCTTTGCCGGAGCAGGTAGGGCATTCGCGGTGTGCATCCATCGGATTGAGGAACCACACGCGACTCTTGAATCGGAAAGTACGATCAGTGAGGGCGCCAACCGGACAAACATCAATCACGTTGCCACTGAACTCGCTGTCGATAGATTTTTCAATGAAAGTGCTGATTTCAGCATGATCACCGCGGTGGATGATACCGTGTACGCGTTCCGGACACAATTGCTGGGCGGTAAACACGCAGCGGAAGCACATAATGCAGCGCGTCATGTGCAGTTTGATGTACGGACCGATATCAATTTTCTCGAAGGTGCGACGCTCAAACTCGTAGCGGGTTTTCGCTTTGCCGTGCTCAAAAGCAAGATCCTGAAGGTGACACTCACCGGCCTGATCGCAAATAGGGCAATCCAACGGGTGGTTGATAAGCAGAAACTCGGTTACAGATGCACGAGCTTCCACTACGCTTGGGTCGCTTTTGCTGGCTACTTCCATGCCATCCATAACAGGAGTCTGACAGGAGGCCACCAGTTTGGGCATTGGCCGCGGATCTTTTTCAGAGCCCTTGGTAACCCGCACCAGGCAGGTGCGACATTTGCCGCCTGAGCCTTTCAGTGTGGAATAATAGCACATGGCAGGCGGTACCAGCTCTCCGCCAATCTGGCGGGCAGCGTTTAGAATGGTGGTACCTTCTGCAACCTCAATGGTTTGTCCGTCTATGGTGACTTTTGGCATATTATTGTTCGGTGTTCAAATCTGTCAAAATTTGCTTGGTGTAGTTTTGGCGATTAGCTTGCAGGGGCAAACGTTTTCTCCGTCACCAACCCATAATTCCGCTCCATGGCAGCCCGTGGCTCATTTACGTGCCATTCAAATTCCTCCCGGAAGTGACGAATAGCTGCGCTTACGGGCCATGCCGCGGCATCTCCGAGCGGACAAATGGTGTTTCCTTCAATTTTTTTGGCTACATCCACCAGCAGATCAATGTCGCTCATTTTACCGCCACCGTGTTCCAGGCGGTGCAATACTTTCTCCATCCAGCCAGTTCCTTCCCGACAAGGAGAGCATTGGCCGCAGCTTTCGTGGGCGTAGAAGCGACTGAAATTCCAGGTATTACGTACAATGCACTGGTCTTCATCGTACACAATGAAACCACCCGAACCCAGCATGGAACCTGTAGCAAAGCCGCCATCCGCAAGGCTTTCATAGGTCATCATACGGGTGTCACCGTTGGCGGTTTTGCAAACCAGGAAATGCGGCAGGATAGGCACGGATGAGCCGCCGGGCACGCAAGCTTTGAGTTTTTTGCCGTTTTTGATGCCTCCGCACCATTCATCTGAGTAAATGAATTCCTCAACCGAGATATTCATTTCAATTTCATACACACCTGGCTTGTTGATATTACCGCTGGCGCTGATGAGTTTGGTACCGGTACTTTTTCCAATACCAATTTTGGCATATTCTTCCCCGCCATCGTTCACAATCGGAACTACGGCTGAAATGGTTTCAACGTTGTTTACCACGGTAGGGCATTGCCACAGGCCTTTTACAGCCGGGAATGGCGGCTTGATTCGTGGATTGCCGCGTTTGCCTTCAAGGCTCTCAATCAGGGCTGTTTCTTCGCCACAGATATAGGCGCCTCCACCGATATTTACATATAGATCGAGATCATAACCTGAGCCCTGGATGTTTTTCCCGAGCCAGCCATTGGCATATGCTTCAGCGATGGCCTTCTCCAGGATAAAAAGAATCCAGGAGTATTCGCCACGGATGTAGATGTAGGAAGTGTTAGCACCCAGTGCATAAGAGGAGGTAATCATTCCTTCCACCAGAAGGTGCGGAATCTTCTCCATCAGATAACGATCCTTGAAAGTGCCAGGTTCGCTTTCGTCAGCGTTGCAAACGAGGTAACGTGGCACACCTTCTGGTTTAGCCAGAAAAGACCATTTCATGCCGGTTGGGAAGCCTGCGCCTCCGCGCCCGCGCAAGCCGCTCTTTTTAACCTCTTCCACCACGTCATCGGGCGACATGGTTTTGAGCGCTTTTTCTACAGAGCGGTAGCCGCCGTGTTTGCGGTACACTTCGTAGGTGTTGATGCCCGGTACCTGGGCGTGTTCCAAAAGCAGTTTCCTTGCCATATATTTCTTTAACGCTTAGCCGATTGTTTACCGCAGAGGCACTGAGTGTCAGAGTCGCTGAGGTTGTTTTTTTACCGCAGAGGCGCTGAGACGCGGAGTGTCAGAGTCGCTGCGGTTGGTTTTTACCGCAGAGGCGCTGAGACGCTGAGTGTCAGGGTCGCTGCGGTTGTTTTTTACCGCAGAGGCGCTGAGACGCGGAGTGTCAGGGTCACTGAGGTTGGTTTTTACCGCAGAGGCGCTGAGACGCAGAGTGTCAGGGTCACTGAGGTTAAAAGTTGTTCACAAACCTTTTATATCCGTTTTTAAGCAGGTGTACATTAAAATTAATGAGCAATCCTACTTTTTTATTTGTTAGTTTGAGGTAACTAATAATTTGAGCATCAAAAACTGGCAACATGGTTTCTACCGCTTTCAACTCAATTATTACCTCGTTTTCAACCAAAAGATCAACTTTAAATTCTTTGGAAAGTACTTCTCCCTTATACATGACAGGGATCGGCACCTGAGATTCAACTTTAAGACCTCTTAGTTCAAGTTCTTTTTTGAGACAAACTTCATATATCGATTCAAGCAATCCTGGTCCCATTATTTTATGGACCACTATAGCTGAATCCAAAATTTGTCGAGTAATTTCATTGGTTTCCATAACGAGGAGTTTTGTATGATTTTTTGATTGATTACTATAAAAATAGTCAATTAATCAAAAATTACAAACTCCACAAAACAAAAATCCATTACTCCGCGCCTCTGCGGTAAAAAACCTCGCTACACTCCCCTCTGCGCCTCCGCACCTCTGCGGTAAAAAACCTCGCCACACTCCCCACTGCGTCTCAGCGCCTCTGCGGTAAAAAACCTCGCCACACTCCCCACTGCGTCTCAGCGCCTCTGCGGTAAAAAACCTCGCTACACTCCCCTCCGCGCCTCAGCGCCTCTGCGGTAAAAAACCAACCTCAGCGCCTCACTCTCTCAAAGCCGCTAACAACCTTTCCGGCTCCTCAATTGGTCCTTCAAAATGGGTGTTCGGACAAACTGCAACCATGGCGCCATCTGCTTGTAGCTCCGGCAACCATTCCATAAGAAGTTCCCAATCAATTTCTTCTACCTCATAATCATTGAACCCTGCAGCTTTCCTAAAAACTTCTGCAAGTTCCGGGCTTTGAAAAAACGGGATTATATCCGTATCATCATTGTCGCCCAGCAGTGCCCATCCCTCATCATCTGATATTCCGTAAGCCATTTTGTTTTTGGAAACGGTTTCCAAAAAATGCTCCAGACGTTTGTCGCCAGACATTTTAAAAATGGCCGTTACTTCTGTTGGTGTCATAATCAAGTATGTTCAAGCCATTTCGGCTTAGGTTTCTGTTTCTTTAGTTCAGGCCAGTGTAAACTGTCATTCCACTTCCTTGTCAAATTCTGCTTCAAAATCAGCCCGTACTACTTCCGGTTTCATCACAGCGCTCTGAAAGTTTGGGGTTGGAAACACAGCTACTTTGATGTTTTCCGACTTAAAATCTTCCAGCCATTCGAAAAATTCGTATAAATCCAGCGCTTCAATTTGATACTCATCAAAGGCCCCGTCTCCAGCTTTTTGAAATGCGGTCACAAACTCGGGATTGGGAAAAACAGCAAGTGCATCCTGATTTTCACCATCCACTTCAAGCATCAACCAGCCCTCTTCATCCGCAAGTCCCCACACCTCTTCTTCAGCTGCTACAGTGCGGATGAAATATTTGTAACGACTTTCCGGCTTTCGGGCCAGGATTTCGTCAAATTCCTTTTTGGTTAATGGTGGCATAACTATTTGGTTTGCTGCAGGTATTTACCAAAAACCCAGCCGATGTCGCCGTTTGCTCTTTTTACCTGATGCCAAACAGCATACATTCTGGTTTCAAACACGTCAAACTTTACCTCTGCTTCATATCTGCCTTTGGCAGGATCTTCATATACTGCGAGGGCGGTACTGCTGGCATCGTCTGTTTTTTCAATCAGCACACTTTTGCCTTTTGCCAAAGTAATGCTTCCGGCGTTTCCAGTGAGTTTGATGGGTTTGCCCAGGATACCTTCACCTTCTGACTGCACTACTATATACTCACCCATGGTTACCTTTTCATTTTCATCGAAAGTGCCCAGTGTTTCGGTACTAAAGCCAGGTCCACTTTTGATAGCTGCGTTTTTTCCAATAATTACAGCTTTATGAGTGCCAACCAAGTCGGAATTAGAGAAATAAACCCCGTTTTTTTCTGCTTCTTCTTTTTGTTGATTTTGTTCAGCGTTGGAAATAGGCTGACCGTTCATTTGTGCTGCCGCATCCTGACTTTTATTCTCAGGTTGATTTTGACAGGCTGCAAAACCTGCCAGCACTAATATATAAAGGGTGAATTTTTGCATGACTTTTCGTTATTAGTGCATTTTCCAGGTGCCTTTACTGATTTTTCCAGAACGACAATCTTCGAGGAACTGATCCACTTTGGCTTCAGTCAGATGTTCATGGAAGAACTCACCCACCTGCATCATTGGTGCATATCCGCAGGCGCCCAGACATTCCACTTCTTTAATGGTGAATAAACCATCCGGAGTGGTCTGGTTCTTACCTATGCCCAACTTCAGTTTGGTGTATTCAATGATTCGTTCTGCGCCTTCAATAGCACATGGGCCCGTGTGGCAAAACTCCAAAACATATTTTCCAACTGGAGACAAGTTGAACATGGTATAAAAAGATGCTACCTCATACACCTCAATGGAGGTAATACCCAGTGTGGCAGCCACTTCATCCATCGCCGGAACACTCAGCCAGCCGTTGTTTTCTTCCTGTGCAATATGGAGCGCGCGGAGCAAAGCACTTTTACCCCGTCCCTCAGGGTATTTTTTCATGATGCCCAGTACTTCATTCCTGGCAGCTTCCGAATATTTAAACGGCGGCGCGTCGTGAGTTGCAGTATGCATTTGACAAACTTGAATTTTAAATGATCAGTTTTTTGGCGGCTCACTCACTCATTCACTTAAGCGTCCAACTCTCCGGCAATCACATTCATAGAACTCATCGTTAGGATCGCATCTGACAGCATCGCACCTTTAATCATCTCAGGATATGCCTGATAGTAGATGAAACATGGGCGACGGAAGTGTAAACGATAAGGCGTACGTCCGCCATCGCTGATGAGGTAGAAACCCAATTCTCCGTTGCCACCTTCTACACAATGATAAACTTCACCAACCGGAATCGGAGTTTCCTGCATAACCACTTTGAAGTGATAAATCAGCGCCTCCATTTTAGTGTACACATCCGGTTTGTCTGGAAGGTAAAACTCCGGCACATCAGCGTGATACGGACCTTCCGGCAAGTTGTTATAGGCGTCGTTGATGATTTTCAGCGACTGTCTGATTTCTTCCTGACGAACCATAAAGCGGTCGTAAGTATCGCCATTTACGCCCACCGGGATGATGAAATCAAAATCCTCGTAAGAAGAGTAGGGCGACATCACACGTACATCGTAGTCTACTCCTGCTGCACGCAGGTTTGGTCCGGTGAAACCATATGCCATCGCCATTTCTGCCGTGATTGGTCCGGCTCCAATGCAACGATCCATGAAAATACGGTTACGTTCCAACAGGCCACAGAACTCCTCGAAACGTGGCGGGAAGGTTTTCAGGAAATCCTTCAGTTTTGCGTGGAAAGCCGGTGTGAAATCGCGTTCCATGCCTCCTATTCGACCGATATTGGTAGTCAAACGGGAACCACAAACCTCTTCAAACAGGTCGTAAATGCGTTCACGCTCCTGGAACATGTAGGTGAAACCGGTTAATGCGCCGGTATCTACCCCGATCACCGAGTTGCAAACCAGGTGGTCGGCAATTCGGGAAAGTTCCATGATGATGATGCGCATGTACTGGGCGCGTTTGGGCAGTTCGCAGCCAATCAGCTTTTCCACCGTCATGTGCCAACCCATATTGTTGATAGGGGAGGAGCAGTAGTTCAGACGATCGGTAATAGGCGTGATCTGGTTGTATGGACGACGTTCGGCCAGTTTTTCAAAAGCACGGTGGATATAACCGATGGTGGGTTCGCCACTCACGATTTTTTCACCGTCCATTTTCAGCACGTTTTGGAAAATACCGTGCGTGGCCGGGTGTGTTGGACCCAGATTAAGGGTTGCGAGTTCTCCGTCGATGTTGTCGAGAGAGGAAAAATATGATTGAACTTGCATGGTTTCAAGTGCTTAGTCAAAACTTCTGCCTTCATGGCCATCGCGACCAAAGAAACGGTCGTCTTTATCCGTCCGTGTACCATCTTCCAGCCGGTACTCTTTGCGCATCGGAAACACATCCATATCATCTACATTCAGGATACGACGCAGATCCGGATGCCCGGTGAATACGACACCAAAGAAGTCATACTCCTGCCTTTCCTGCCAGTTGGCAGAAGGCCAGAGTGTGCAAATGGTAGGCACGTGGGCGTCCTCTTTTGGGAAGTAGATTTTCACCCGGATACGGACGTTTTTAGTCCAATTGTGCAGGTGGTATATCATGCCAAGTTCTTGTCCGGCATTTTCCGGGTAATGAATGGCACAAAGGGAAGTCAGAAAATTAAACCCTAGCTGGGCATCGTCCCGAAGCGTTTGCAGCAAAGGGTAGAGTTGTTCCCGTGTAGTGTGGATGTTCAAAATGCCATCCATTGCGGTATCGTGGGCGGTCACGGCGCCGGGCATTGTTTCTGCCAAACGGCCAAGTATCTGTTCGCTTTCCATCACATTAACCGATTTGATATTTTTCCATGAGATGTTGGTATTCCGGGCTGTGGCGACGGCGAAGTGGTTCGTTTTTAACCAATTCCTGAATTTTCAGGATACCGTCGATGATTTGTTCCGGACGTGGCGGGCAGCCAGGCACGTATACATCCACCGGAATAACCTTGTCAATACCCTGCAATACAGAGTAGGTATCGAAAATGCCACCCGAGCTGGCGCAGGCGCCAACTGCAATTACCCATTTTGGCTCGGCCATTTGGGTGTAAACTTGTTTCAGGATGGGCCCCATTTTTTTGGCAATGGTACCCATTACCATCAACAGGTCGGCCTGACGGGGCGAAAACGACAGGCGCTCCATGCCGAAGCGTGCCAGGTCGTAGTTGGTACCCATGGTAGCCATGAACTCAATACCACAGCAGGAAGTAGCAAAGGGAAGCGGCCACAGTGAGTTTGCACGGGCCAGTCCGACAGCAGAGGAGAGTTTTGTGGCAAAAAAACCTTCACCACTGTAGCCTTCTGGTATTTCTACTTGATTTGACATGATTTTTAATTGACGTTTAAAAGGCGAAATTCAAGCGGAGGAAGCAATGCTTCAAACCATTTGTCGCGAACTCAAACTATTTGTCCCATTCAAATGCACCTTTCCGGAGCACGTAATAAAAACCTACGAGGAAGACGGCCACAAACATCAATACGGCCAGGAAACCTTGTGTACCCATGGCACGGAAATTTACTGCGTATGGGTAAAAAAAGATAACCTCAACATCGAACAGCACAAACAAAATGGCAGTCATGAGGTATTTGATGGAAACCGGGATACGAGCGTTCCCCTGGCTTTCGATACCACATTCAAAGTTTTCGTCTTTCTTTTTGCTGTGACGGCGTGGGCCCAGGCGGGGTACCACAATGAGAACTAAGGCAACGAATCCCAGGGCGACCAAGGATTGCATAATGACGGGCAGATATCCGGTAGGTTCCATGATATTACTGAAACAGGGTGTTTGATGCGTGGTGATTCACCAGGCGCGGCAAAGGTAGCCAAATGGTTTTGACATTTATTCCACCAAAATAGTAAGAACTACACTAAGTGAATTTAGTTTAGAATTTTTCAATCTTTGCTGACTCGAAAAGCCGCTATTTTTGACTTAAATCAGCATATGAACAAGGATTCCATCATCGCACTGGGTATTACTTTTTTGGTTCTTGCCTTTATTTTGGTTGATAAATCTGCCGAAGAACCGGGTTCAACGCCTTCCGAAGACTCCAGAACGCTGTTTCATGCCGCTTACGGGAGCCCGCTGGTTGACGGTAGAGGCAATGATGCCGAATGGCAATCAGCCCCCTGGATGCCCCTGAATCAGTGTTGGCTGGGTATGCCTCCCAGCGCTGCAGACTATTCCGGCCGGTATAAATTGCTTTGGGATGAAAGTCACCTGTATGTGCTGGCTGAAATCACAGACGATACCCTTATTGATATTCACCAGGATGGCCTGCTGAAATATTGGGACGATGATTGTCTGGAAATCTTTGTAGATGAAGATGCTTCCGGGGGCAATCACCAATATAATTATAACGCTTTTGCCTACCACATTGCTCTGGACGGCAAAGTAGTGGATATTCGTCCGGACAGTGCCTTTGCTTATTTCAATGATCATTGTACCACCCGCAGGGTAACGGATGGCAAACGCAGCATTTGGGAAGTGGCGGTAAAACTGTATGATGGCAAACAGTATTCAGACGAAGCTGACGCCGAAAACATCCCGAAAATGCTGAACAAAGGCAAAAAATTGGGCTTTGCGCTGGCTTATTGCGACAATGACCATTCACCGGAACGTGAGAATTTCATGGGTTCTGTTCCAGTTGAGGGCGCCGACAAAAACCGCGGCTGGATTGATGCGGGCATTTTTGGCCTGCTCAGTTTGGAATAGCGATTACTTCATTAACCACACTTTTTGGGTAGAACGTCCTCTCGGGGTTTGTATGCTCAGGAAATACACCCCGGCAGGGAACCGACTCAGGTCGGGCGACAGGGTATTGGCTCCGGCATGTAATTGCCACTGGCCCAAAGGTATTTGTCGGCCTTCCAGGCTGGTGAGGCACATCTCAATGTTTTCCGCAAATGCTGTTTCCAGGAATACAGATAGCTGTCCGGAACTCGGATTGGGTGCAATGCTCCAGCGTTCGGGCAGTTGTTTGGGCATAAATGTGTGGGAAGTGCCCTGAAGATGCGCTGCAATGGAATCTGCAGAACAGCGCCAGAGACCATGCGATTCTGTGGCGGCGTATAATTGATCTTCCAAAATAAAATACCGACTGGCTCGCGGGATAAAGGTGTCAATCGCAATGTTGTTATAAAACGCTAACCGGCTATTAAATGGCAAATTGTAAAGCCTGGTCCAGTGTTGACCATCATCTGCTGAAATCCATAGTTTGTAATCCAGGTGCATGATTATCCATTCTGAATTGCGGTATGGAATAATAGTTGGTTGCCAATCGGGTATGGGTATTTCTACCGTTTGAATCCAAGTTTGCCCATAATCGGTACTTTCTGCAATTTTTACCACGCCATCCTCATTCGGGATTTGACGAATCACCAGTTTGCCATCTCGAAAATACATATCATTTGCGTTCAGCGGCAGACTCCTTTCTTCCCAGTTTAGCCCCAAATCTGAAGAGAAATACATTCGATTGGCATAATTTGCTATTAAAAAGTTATCAGCACTAACCATTTTTACTAATTGAGTATTAGGGACCAATCCGGAAGTCCAGGTGTCTCCATTATCCGCACTCAACCAAAAACCGTATTCATATTTGGAATACAGAATTAGCCAACCTTGATGTTGAACCATCCCGGTTGGTGGAAAGTGGAAAGGAACTGGGATGGTGTCCCAGGTCTGTCCGCAATCCTGTGATCGTTGAACCGCCACCGGAATATACCGAATTAATTGTCCCGCAATAGTTTGCCAGGAGTTGCCTGAATTGGTATACAAATCATAATATACATCATGATTTTGCGTCCAAATTTCTTCAGGAGTGTCAGAATAATACCATCTGCCGTCCTGAGTTTCTTTTCCTAATGATTTGGCCCAAAGGGTTGAGCAATAACTACTCATGGCGCCAACTTTGGCTGACAATCCATTAGACCTGGCGGTCCATGTCTGGCCATTGTCAACGGTAAATACAGTTTGGTTCAGATCCGTATTTACCCAAAGACCAAATTCTGAGGGGAAAAAGCTGTTTGCAAAGGCGGATTGGCCATGTTCTCCCTGGTATACCCATTGCAAATCCATGGGATTGGAGACTAGACCAGTATACAAACCATTATCTGTATGTAAATAGAAACGCTCTTCCTGTACGACTATATTTTTTATTTGTCCGGAAACCGGCAAAGGCAAAACAGTCCAATTTTGACCTAAATCTTCGGTTTTTCTCCACGTATTATCTGTTTTAATCAAGTGCAGTGCACCCTGCACATAAAACATTTTTATAAGGCTATCTCCCAGTGGTGCTGCTCCGGAAAGGTTAATTATTTGTTCATTCAAGACGCCTATATTTGACTTGCAAACAGCGGCCTGGATTCCACCTGGTTTAATAAAGCTCATTGTATCATTCCGAACATACAAAAAGCTCGCATCATCGTAAAACTTTTGCCAATTCAGCCCATTGTCTGCTGATCCCCAAAGTTGAATCTGTTTTCCAAATCCCAATCCCGGATAATACAAGTAACTAAAAATCAATGTATTGTTGTTTGTTGCATAAATCTCAAACGGTACATTGCCGTAGGCCGTCTCAGATTCCCGGATGAGTTGATGCACTTGACTCCAAGTGATGCCCTGATCTTCGGATCTCCAAATTTGATGTTGGTATATTTGACTGAATGGATTACCGGGTTCCAGCAATTTAGGCTCCTCAGCGATCACGATCACCACAGAATCTTTTGCAAATAGCTGCCGGATTCGTTTACGTCCAAAGCTTTCTACTATCTCCCAGGATTCACCGTTGTCTGTGGTTACAAACAAAGTTTCTTCCGCAGCGGCAAACATCCTTCCGCTTGTTTCTGCATATTGATGTATCCAGGCTGGCGGGCCGGCCATTCGTTCCCAGGAAAGTGTCAGAGAATCTGAAAAATCAGGGAATTGGGCAAAAAGTGTATAAAATTGGAAAATCAGCAGGCCTGCCAGGGTGTATTTATGTAGCATGTTTGAATATATTTCCCACAAAACAAAAGCCTCCGAACCATTCAGGCGAAAAGGTTCGGAGGTTTTGACAACTTTCCGTCAAAAAAACTTTTTAATCCGGCTTTTTACCGCCTTTCAGGAAGCCTTGCACGGATTTCAGGGTGTCCCACTGATCATTAGCTGCCAGGTTGGCCTGAGATGGCCATGTTCCCGGATCATGCATGGCCAACTGCGGCCCGGCTGTGGTAAGAATCTCTTTTAAACGGGCAACATCTGCATCGGCCAGTTGGCGGTAGGTGCGAATACCATATTGATTCAACAGCATCTGTATTTTAGGACCAATGCCTTCCACCACCGTCAAATCGTCGCTCTCCTGTATATCGGAGTTAGCTTCCGGATCTGTGGTAATTACCGTATTTTTTTGCTTGGATGGCCTGGCAGGTTTTGTTTCTGGTACTACCACAGGCTCAATTTGAAATACGGGAGGAGCCGGCATTTCAGGAGCGGGCGTTTCCAGAACAGGAAGTTCAATGTCCAACGCTGAAACAGGTGCTGGCTCGTCTTGTATCGGTTTTGTTTCTACCGGCGGCATGAAAGATTCAAATGTGATGCCTTCGGTGGGCTCCACCAACGGTTTAGGTGTGGTAAACTCCTGGATTTCCAACGGGAGATTATCGGCCAAAGGAGTGTCTGGTCCGAAACTCAGCCCTAGTTCTGTTTCAACCTGACGGTTTCGTTGCTGTGTTTGGGTGAGCTCATTCTCCAGATAAGCGGCCCTCTCTTTAAGTGAGGTGACTTCCCGATTGAGGTTCACTACCTGGGCGCTCAGACTGGAATTGTCAGATTCAGCTACAGTGGCCCGGGTTTTAAAGCTCTCCATTTCCAGTCGGAGGGTATCAAGCGTAACATTCAGGCTCTGATTGTCCACTTTCATTCGGTCCAATTCTTGTTTCAATTTTCCCCAAAGGATCCAGCCCAGCCAAAGGCCAATAAAGAAGGCCCCCAGGAGCATGATTAAAATTTCAACGGTGTGGACAGCAAAAGGGTTGTTTTCAAACATAATAATGTGATTGAATGGTTGGCGGTGAATTCAAAAGGAGGCTGGATTATTTCCCGACAAGGATTTCTACCCGTCGGTTTTGATACCTGCCATAGGGTGTATCGTTGGTAGCAATAGGTTTTTTATCGCCCATGGACTTGCATCTTATTTGTGTCGCCGAGACACCTTTTTTAACCAGTATATCGCGAATACCATTGGCTCTGAGCAACCCAAAACGGTAATTTTCGTCCGGCTCACCCACAAAATCGGTGTGCCCGGTGATGGATATTTTTTCACCTGAAGACTTCAACTGTTGCGCCAACTGGTCTAAGTATGCATCAATTGTAGCGTTTTCTTCCTTTTTTGATGACTTATAAGGGTAATAAATCACCATTTTGTCTTTAACGGCTTCCACTTGCACCTCATCCATTCGATCTGCTGATACGGGTGTGGTTGCAGTCTGATTGGATTGGGTGTTTGAACCTGGACTTGCCGGCTTGATTTCTGGCGTAGGTTCTTCCTCTAAAGGCGCCGTAGCAGGCTCTTCCGGGGTTGAGGCTACAATTTCATTGGATTGGTCAGCAGGCAGGTCGCAAGCGTTCATCAGGCCGCAAACGTACCAACGCCAGCAAATGATGCTCCAGACAGCAAAGACTATAAAGACCAGGGATTTTTGATTTACCATACCGCAAGGCGTTATTTTTCAGGGCAATTATCGCACACATTTTCAGGATTTTATAAAAAAAATGAAAAAAGCCTCACTTTCGCACCTGAATTTAACATCACAGCCCCG
Source organism: Chitinophagales bacterium (assembly GCA_017303475.1). Classification (GTDB taxonomy): domain Bacteria; phylum Bacteroidota; class Bacteroidia; order Chitinophagales; family Saprospiraceae; genus M3007. The sequence continues at coordinate 630,645 of JAFLBO010000001.1, read as the reverse complement.
TGTCACACATCGTAAAGCTATCCAACGCAGATATTCAGCAGACTGATGGCAGTATCATCCTGAATAACATTGAACTTACTATAGGTTCCGGAGAATTCACTTACCTGATAGGCAAAACAGGCAGCGGAAAGAGCAGTTTGCTCAAAACGCTTTATGCCGCCTTGCCTTTGCAAAAGGGCTCCGGAGTAGTGGCTGGCTTTGATCTGAAGCAAATTTCCCGAAGAAATGTTCACGAACTGCGTCGGAAACTGGGCATTGTATTCCAGGATTTTAACCTGCTTACCGACCGGAGTGTGGAGGAAAATCTCCTGTTTGTGCTAAGAGCTACAGGCTGGGACGACCAGGCCGAAATGGATAAAAGGGTAGGGGAAGTGCTTTCTGAAGTAGGGCTTTTGGCCAAACGAAAGGCTATGCCATTTGAACTATCTGGCGGCGAGCAACAACGCGTGGTTATTGCCCGGGCATTGCTGAACAACCCACCCATTATCCTTGCGGATGAGCCAACGGGTAACCTGGATCCTGAAACCAGTGATGATGTGCTTACCCTTTTGCGCAATCTGGCCCGTCAACACAACACGGCAGTGCTTTGCGCCACCCATGATTACCGGATTTTGCAAAACTTTCCAGCCAGAATTATTCGGGTGATGAACGGCAAACTGATTGACGATGAGGGCTCATCTCTGAGGTAATCCGGACTTGCGGAATTATTTTGCAAAGTCTGCAAGGATTTCAAGGTAAAGTCCATGGCAACTTTGTAGTTTTGCCCCATCCATTCAACATTTCACATATCACCATATTTTCATAAAAGATGAATCTGCACGAGTACCAGGGCAAGGAACTCCTGAAGTCCTACGGTGTCAAAATCCAGGAAGGCATTGTGGCAACAAATGCCGCAGAAGCTGTTGAGGCAGCCAAAAAAATGAAAGAGTTGTACAACTCTGATTTCACGGTAGTTAAAGCGCAGGTACATGCCGGCGGCCGTGGTAAAGGTGGTGGCGTAAAACTGGCTAAAAGCCCGGAACTGGCCGGAGAGATTGCACAGGCTATGATAGGTATGCACCTGGTAACGCCACAAACAACCGCAGAAGGTAAACTCGTGCGCAAGGTTTTGGTAGCTCAGGATGTTTTTTATCCTGGCCCAAGTGATCCAAAAGAATTTTACATCAGTGTTCTGACAGATCGTGGTCGTGGCTGCAACGTGATCATGTATTCTCCGGAAGGTGGCATGGACATCGAGAAAGTGGCGCACGAAACCCCGGATCGTGTATTCTTCGAATTCGTTGATCCGCTCCTCGGCTTGCGCACATTTCAGGCGCAAAAAGTAGCCTTTAACCTCGGCCTGAGCGGAGCTGCATTCAAAGAAATGGTGGACTTCGTCATGAAGCTATACGCCGCCTTTGTTGGTTCCGACGCTTCCATGTTCGAAATCAACCCGTGCCTTAAGACTTCGGATGATCGGATTATTGCTGTTGACTCCAAAGTAACGCTGGATGATAATGCACTCTACCGCCACAAGGATCTGGAGGCTCTGCGTGATAAAGATGAAGAGGATCCAGCCGACGTGGAAGCTCAGGAAATGGACCTCAACTATGTAAAACTCGACGGTAACGTGGGTTGCATGGTGAATGGCGCCGGTTTGGCTATGGCTACCATGGACCTCATCAAACTGTCTGGCGGTGAGCCTGCCAACTTCCTCGACGTAGGTGGCACAGCCGATGCGCAGCGTGTAGAAAATGCCATGCGCTTCATCCTGAAGGATCCAAACGTAAAGGCAATTTTGATCAATATCTTTGGAGGTATCGTTCGTTGCGACCGTGTTGCACAGGGCGTAGTTGATGCATACAAGGCTATTGGCACTATTCCGGTTCCGGTAATTGTACGTCTGCAGGGCACCAATGCAGATATCGCCAAAAAGATTATTGATGAATCTGGACTCCAGGTAATGGGCGCCACCGAATTCCAGGAGGCAGCTGATCTGGTAGCCCAGGTGCTTGCCAAATAGTCTGGTAGTAAAACCAGGAATTACTTTAAGGCGCGGAAGAACCATTGGTTTTTCCGCGCCTTTTTATCTGCCTAATGGCTTGTCTGAATTGAGTGGTGGCCCGGAAGATTTCTCCGTCAACAGCTCATCGGCCTTTTTTACTATTACTTCCATATGGTTCAGATCATCGGCCAGGATACGCAAGTCTTTTTCGTAAGCCTCTTCCGTAACCCCATGTATCTCAAATACTTGCTTGAAATAAACCTGCATCAGGCTGTCTTTTGTGTAGCCCGCCAACCCTGTGGTAGCAGCGTCGGCAAGTGCCAGATCAGCCATGATACGAGATATTTTATCGTCAGCCAGAACCGGCGATTGGTGTTGATTGGATTGGCAGGCTGCCAGTAACAAAAGCAGGCAGCCGCAAAACAATCTTAATGCTGGTGAATGAATCATAAAACCTCTTTCGGGAAATAACAGGCGGCAACACGTGAATTGCCTTCGTAAAGGGAACGCCAATTGTCGGCGGAGCTGGTGATTTTGACTACTCCACAAGTTGGTACATTCTCAATGATATCATCTTCGGCAAATAGGTTGGCCACCTCGGTAAAAGTAGGGTTGTGCCCGAAAATACAAACCGTATTGACCTCGTCAGGTAATTCTGCTATCAACCTGAGTATTTCAGTAGGATTGGCCTCGTAAATGGCAGGTTCTTTTCGGATGTCAGAAACAGCTACACCAAAGGCTTCGGCGAAAAACTGTGCGGTGGTAATGGCTCTTTTAGCCGGACTGGAAACCAAAAGGTCAGGTTGTATCTTTTCCCTGGCAAGTAATTGTGCCATTCTGGGGCCATCGTGCAGTCCGCGGTCGTTTAATGGACGATCAAAATCTCGGAGTCCTGGGTTGCCCCAGCTCGATTTAGCGTGTCTGATCAGGAATAGGGTACGCATGTTTATGTAATGTAGCCAGGGGCGGATTCATTTGAGCAGATAACCTTGCCCAAATTGAGTGTGTATTAGCTTGATGTCGAAGCCTTTGTCAATTTTATTGCGCAGGTAATTCACATAAACTTCAATAACGTTAGTGCCGGTATCAAAGTTCATATCCCATACCTTCTCAGCAATTTCAATTTTGGACAAGACCTTCCCGGGGTTGCGCAGGAAAAACTCCAGCAGTGCAAATTCCCTCGGCGTAAGCAAAATAACCTGACCGGATCGTTTAACTGTTTTGGCGTCCAGGTCCTGTTCCAAATCCTGGAAGCGCAGTATGTTTTCTACCTTGAGTGTGGTTGTATTTCGTCTGGAGAGAGCCTTTACCCGTGCCAGTAACTCCTTGAGTTCGAAGGGTTTGGCGAGGTAATCATCTGCCCCGGCATCCAGTCCCGCCACCTTATCGTCGGTATGGCTCAAGGCAGTGAGCAGCAGGATGGGCGTTGATTTTTGTTCAGCCCTGAGTTTCTGGCAAAGCTCCAACCCGGAAAGTCCGGGCATCGTAATGTCAGATACGATAACGTCATAGTCACCCTGAATAGCTAACCTTAGGCCCATGAGGCCATCCATGGCGGTATTTACCGTCCATCCGTTTTCTTCCATGCCCTGCCGGAGCGACTGGAGTGTTTTGGGCTCATCTTCAATTAGTAGTACACGCACGGTGCGAAAATAAGCGTGTCTAAAGTTTTCTGGGTTAAAATCTGTAATTAATCGCTGGAGTAGTCCAAATTTTCATGGGTTTACCGAACTTTGCGACTTCAATTGCCTGTTGTGCTCCGTTTTTTTCGAAGTAACCAAATTTTCGTTGCAGTTATTCTGTTGGTGTATCTGATTTTGATACGCCTTGGAGCGCTTGTTGGCTGGGTTAATCCGCCGGCAATTCCGGATTCAGGCGGGTTGTTTTACCAAACCTGGTTTGGCTGGATGAAAGCCTTTCCGGCAATTTCTGCGCTGACTGCCCTTTTTCTGGTGTTTATACAGGCGTTTGCTGTCAATTTTCTTGCTGATGAATTTCGTTTGCTTGGCGACAGGAACTGGTTTCCCGGCTTATTGTACGGTCTAACAGCTTCTGCATTTCCCGAGTATTTATTTGTTTCTGCTCCATTGGTTGGCGCCACCTTTTTGCCAGGCGCTTTGTGGAAAATCTTCAGGTCCTTTCAAAAGCCAAATGTTCAAGCTTCTATTTTAGATAGTGCGCTATGGATTTCTACAGGCTCCCTGTTTTATCCTCCCCTGGCCTGGATTTTGGTTGCAGGCTTTGCCGGATTGCTGGTAGTGCGGGTGTTTCGTTTTTCAGAAATACTTATTTACACCTTTGGCGCAATTATACCCCTGTTTCTGGGTTGGCTTTGGTTCTTTTGGGCAGATCAAGGCTCTGCATTTAGGGATTTACAATGGTCTCACCTGTTTAATTTTAGTCTCACATTGCAGGAGTGGAGGGTTGATACCTGGATGAAATTTGGCATGCTTGGGGTTTTTACTTTGTTATTCCTGCTGGCTTTACCTTCTGCCTTAAACCGCAAAGGCATACAGATCCAGAAATTTGTCAGTGTAATGGTTTGGTTTCTGATTGTGGGGATACTCACCACCTTTCTTCAACCAACCTGGAGTTTTGTTAACTGGATTGTCCCTGTGACCCCAGCGGCAGTGCTGCTTGCATTAGGCTTACAGGATTATTTTAAAAAATGGTGGATTGAACCGGCGCATCTTATGTTGCTCCTGTTTTTATTCATGATTCAATACGCAACCTGGGTTACCCCCCTCTTCCAATATCTATAATCCACTCACTCACTCACTCACTCATTCACTCACTCACTCAATGAAATTCGGCGTAATCGTTTTTCCCGGCTCCAACTGCGACGATGATATGGTACACGTTTTGGGCGATGTACTTGGACAGGAAGTAGTAAAAATCTGGCACAAAAGCCAGGAGTTGCCGGCTGGTTTTGGCCCGGAGGACTGCATCGTACTTCCTGGAGGCTTTTCTTATGGTGATTATGTTCGAGCAGGCGCCATTGCCCAGTTTTCTCCTGTAATGCAGGCTGTTAAGGCGCATGCAGCAGCCGGCGGCTATGTGTTTGGTGTTTGCAATGGTTTTCAGATCCTTTGCGAATCCGGCCTTTTGCCCGGCGTGTTGCTCCGCAATGGAGGGCAGCAATTTATTTGCGATAATGTTTGGATCAAGGCCGTTACCAACCAATCTCCCATCACAGAAGGATTAACGGTAGGTACTGCATTGAAAATCCCGATCGCGCATGCCGAAGGTCGCTATTTCGCAGATGAAAAGACATTGGATGCTCTGGAGCAGAATAACCAGGTGCTTTTCCACTATTGCGATTCCAATGGTAACGAAACTCTGGGCTCCAATCCAAATGGCGCATCCAGGAACATTGCTGGCATTTGCAATGAAACACGCAATGTATTTGGCATGATGCCGCACCCGGAAAGGGCCAGTGAAGAAGTGCTGGGCAACACCGACGGACGTGGATTATTTGAGTCGCTGCTTGCTGCAGCCGGCGCCGCAGTATAACCAAGGATGAAAAAACTGATTGTCATCGGCGGCGCAACGGCCACCGGTAAAACAGCGCTAGCCATTCATCTGGCTCAGTGGTTGAAAACGGAGATCATATCTGCCGATAGCAGACAGTTTTTTAGGGAAATGAGCATTGGAACCGCCAAGCCAGGGAAGGATGAGTTGGCTGCGGCTCCTCATCATTTCATTAATTCCCGTTCCATTACAGAAACGTACAGTGTTGGAGCATTTGAAAAGGATGCCCTGAATTTGCTGGAAACACTTTTTCTGAAGCACCAGACTGTAATCATGACTGGAGGTTCCGGGTTGTATATCCGGGCTGTTTGTGAGGGCCTGGATACCTTTCCGGAAGTTTCGGAGGAAGTTAGAGTCAGCGTGGACGAGTTGGAAAAGCGAGGAGGTATTCATGCTCTGCAACAAACCCTAAGCGAGCTTGATCCAACCTATTTTGCTCTGGTTGATCAGCAGAATCCCGCCAGAATGCGCCGTGCCATAGAGGTTTCCATGCAGGCCGGCCAACCATACTCTCAGTTTTTACAGCGTAAACAGGCTCCAGCCAGAACATTCCAACCTGTTTATCTATTGCTGGATTGGCCCAGGGAATCTTTATACCAAAGAATTAATGCCCGGGTAGATGCCATGGTTCAGGACGGCCTCGAAGCAGAAGCCCGGAGCTTGTGGCCATTCCGAAACCTACCGGCATTAAAAACAGTCGGCTATGAGGAGTTTTTCGAGTATTTTGAAGGTAAAACAACTCGGGAGGAGGCAGTGGAAAAAATCAAACAACATACGCGTAATTATGCCAAGCGCCAGGTAACCTGGTTCAACAAACACGGTGAGTGGCATCGGTTTTTACCACATGACATCGAACAAATAAAAGCTTTTCTGGCGCCCTTACTGACCTGAAATCCTAGCGCTTGCCTTCCACAAATCCATTGTAGCCTTTGATCAGCGACTGGTAAAGTAATTTACCTTGCAGGGCATATCCGTATTTCGTGTAGTGCACTGAATCGGAGGTAAGCAGACCATTGGATTTCCATAAAGTAGAGGAGTTTTCGCCTCCGGTAAAGTGGAATAGGTCCCAGATGGCATAACCTTTATCCTTTGCGTATTTCCGAATCACTTCACTCATCTCGGCCATATGCGGATTCAAGCCTCTTCCGCGCAGGTATGAATCGGCGGGTGTAGTGAGCATAATCCTTGCGCTTGGACTGGATTCCAGTATTTCAGAAATTAGTAAATCCATGGTTTTGCGCATATAGGCAGGTTCTGTACTTCCCTGACTTTCATTGGTGCCAAAAGAGAGAATAACCAGATCTGGCTCCAGGTCTGCCACTTGCCTTGCAAAGTGTTTGGCGCGGGCAAAATCCATGAATTTTGCCCCGTTTACCCCTATTGTATGATAAATAACCCCGCTTAGTTCATTTTCCAGGGAAATGCCATCAATGGTCAGGGTGCGTTGCTCAGGCGCTGTTTTTTTGGCTGCAATGGTAACAGAGCCTACTGGTCGATCAAAAAAGAATGACCGGGAGAAGTCGTCCTCAATAAAAAGTTGGGCCACTTGACGAGAGGTCTCATCGCGCACTTCCAAATCATATTCCAGGGCAGATTTTCGTTGAAAAACCGTCACTTTGGTGAAGAAACGACTTTCTGCGGTGGCAGTATCCCGTAAACGAAAGGTGAGTTCTGCATTAGCCTGAGTGGTTGTCAACTTGAAGCCTGAGGCTCCATAATTGGTTTCTGCCGAGAGGTCTCGTTGGCAATTTGAGCCAATCCAACGGGTATTGGTTTCGGCCAAAAAGTCCTTGGCTCCATTGGATTGAGCCAGTTTATACGGGAATAACAAGCCCCTGCCGGCATCACCGAATTCGCGCTGCAACCGATCCCGGACTTCCTGAGTAAGAAAATTGCCCAGAATATGGGAGTCGCCAACATGTACAATGCTGACTTTTTTACCCCCTTGGGTTCGTTGTGCAAAGAGTTTTTCAAAAACCGGCTCCAGATAATCACGGTTTTCAATTTCGTTCAAATCTTGTCTGATGAACTGAAAACCTGATCCAACTGTATCTGCATCAAGAATTTGCACCTGCGGTGGGCGGAACTGTGATTGACATTGGCCAATGAACAGAATCAAAAAGCTGCCACATATCGCCAAACGCAGACGGGAAAAACGAGCCTGGAGGAAAAGCATTTTTACTGTCGTTTTGGTGGATTTGAATTACTGCAAGCCAGACTTAGCCTTATAGGTAGCCTGTTCCTGCAAAAACAACCTGGCGAACATGAGGCCTACTACTTTGCCGCCATCGTGCGTCAGGTGTGTATAATCAGTATTGGCCAAACGGGGACGTTGATGGGCAAATTTAAGCATAGTATCCGGACCACCCATCCCCCAGAACAAATCATAAAACAAAAAACCATGCTTGCGCGCCAGTTTACGCTGCATTTGTACAATGGCAGGTACGCCCCGCATGGTTTCAATATGGTCTCCAGCCTTTCCTCCCCGGTCTCCCACACTTACAATCAGTATAGGCTTGCCGGGAAAGCATGACTTAAGGTGCTTAAAAGTGCGCTCCAGTTCTGCCTCGTACCAGCGTATGTTATTCAGGCTGTTGGTTACGGCATTCAAACCTACTTGTAATACTACTAGGTCATATTGTTGGATGGCATCGAATTGTTGTACAAATTCCGGAGAAATCAGTTTGAGTGGGCCACCGCTGTTGCCACGGATAGAGAAATTGTCGATGTAAATGCCTGGGCCGTTTTCCAGGGTAAGCCCGTAAGCCACAAGTCCTTCCGGCTGAGGGAAACGCATGGCAAATGCGTCGGTTCCCCATTCCAGTCCCTTCCAGCGCCAGGTGCATAACTTGTCGCCCCTGCCGGGTAAAACCTCCTGTTTAGGTGGTTCATCCTTTATTTGCCATACAATTGAGTTGTTTTGTTGGGCTGTGTAAAAGAGCTGCACCCTGTTCCAACGCTGTGTATGACGGAAGTACTTGGTTCCTTCATAATGAACTTTCGCTTCAGGTTCTGGTCTGTAAGCATAACCATTTAAACCCAATGCCGGCCGGAAATTGTCTTTTTTGATGATTGAATAGGCCGTCCAACCCCTGAAATTGTGTTTCAGCGTACGCTTAAACTGGGCCACCTCCGAGGTAACCGGCACAAAACCCACGCCAGCGCCACCCCATGCACTTTGCAGAGAATCCCTTAAGTCGCCTACCAGAATGTCGCCTTCCACAAAAGAATCGCCATACCAGGCAATTCTTACTGTTTTGCCGGTTTTGATGGAATCTACCGCTTTAAAAAAAGCTGTTAATCCGTTCTGATCAAAGGTGTAATCTTCAATCATATGGCCAAAGAAAACAGAATCCTTAAGTGGTACAATGCGCAGAGAATCCAGCAAAGGCATGGTGTCTGCAGCCAGAACAGTGGAATCTGTCATGGCGTAGGCCAGTGTGTCAGCCACCAAGGTGTCGGCTGCGGCAACAGGTTGTTCAACGGCAAGTGAATCCCGGATATCAGAAAATATATCCATTTTCCGATAATCCATGCCCAAAAAAGTGCCCTGAGGAATCATTGAAATTCCGGTAAGCAGCAAGAGTACAATAATAGCGAGTGAAAGGGATTGCCCGGTGTAGTTCTTTTCCATGAATCGGCGGGCGAAGGTAATGGATGTTATTTACACAGCTGCCTTCTTAACGATAGTACATTAAAATAGCGCCAAAAGCTGTGATGAGTAACAGCAGCACAGAGGCCATCCGAATGGAATAGCGCATGTGGGTGACAAATGTTTCTATTTCGTTTCGAAACTGAGGGTATTTGGGTAAAATTTCCTCCTCCAGTTTTTGGCGATTGAAAATGTGAGCCGCCCCAAACTCAACTTTGTTCCGAACCAGCACGCCATATACCTTCAGCACCTTGGCCCGAAAGTAGAGATTTACAAACAACATGGCAAGAAACAGCCCGATTACAATGGCAATTAACAACGTATACATGGGGCAAAGGTAAAACCTGAAAGCCCTAAACCCGATCTTTACGTAACTTTTACATGCAAAATCTGGATAAAAAATAGAAATTTGCGGCCGTTATGCAAAAATCTGAAGAACAATCCCGCCAAAAAGTTAGTAAAGAGAGTATTCGTGAGGCTTTAAAGATATTCGAGTACATACGACCCTATAGGTTGCAATTTGTTCTTGGACTAGTTTTATTGTTTCTCGGTAGCTCTGTATTTTTAGTGTTCCCGGCATTGATTGGTCGCTCCCTGGATGTAGCCCAGGGGAATATACCACAAGACCTGGATCTGAAGGAAATCGGCATGTGGCTGATAGGTATTCTTGCCTTTCAGGGTGTGGTGTCTTATCTGCGCGTTATGATGTTCGCAAAGGTGAGTGAAAGAGGCACCGCCGATATCCGGGTAGCGCTCTACCGCAGACTTATTTCTCTGCCTATTGTTTTTTTCGAAAAAAGCAGGGTAGGTGAGCTGGTTAGCCGACTCACCAACGACATCGAAAAGCTCTACAACACCTTTTATTTTATTCTGGCAGAGTTTATTCGCCAGATTATCATCCTGGTAGGTGGTATTGGCGTGCTTTGGTGGATGTCGCATAAACTTGCTTTGGTTATGCTGGCCACTTTCCCTGTTATTGTCATCGGGGCTATGGTTTTTGGTCGCTGGGTACGCAAGTTATCCAAGCAACGACAAGAAAAACTGGCTGAGTCTAACACCATTCTGGATGAAACCCTGCAAAGCATTCATGCGGTAAAAGCATTTACCAATGAATTGTTCGAGAGTTTGCGGTACAGCAAATCCAATGCTGATGTAGTTCAGGTTTCCATGCAGTATGCCAAAGGCAGAGCCGTTTTTGCTGTGTTTATCATCACTATGCTGTTTGGCGCTCTTTTCTTTGTTATCTTGTACGGCATGCATCTGGTGCAGGTCGACGCGCATTTGCCTCCCGGCACACCAGGCAAGTTTACGGGTGGTGATTTGATTGCTTTTATCACCTACACGGCAGTAATTGGGGGGAGTATCGCCAGTCTTGGCAATTTTTACACAGAACTTGTTGGAGCCGTTGGCGCAACTGAACGAATCAGGGAAATCCTAAAGTCTCCTACAGAAACCGAAGAAAGGGTTCGTGGTGGAGTTCAGGCGGGTCGTTTCAGGGGAAATATCTCTTTTGAAAACATTCATTTCCGTTACCCAACCCGGGAAGATGTGGAAGTATTGAAAGGGGTGAGTTTGAATATTCCGGCGGGCAAAAAAGTAGCAATAGTGGGCCAGAGCGGGGCTGGCAAATCTACTATCATGCAGCTGCTGTTGCAGTTTCATTTCCCACAATCTGGTGAAATACTGATGGACGGACGTCCTATTTATGATTACGACCTGGAATCATACCGGCACAATTTTGCTATTGTGCCTCAGGAAGTTATCTTGTTTGGGGGTACTATCCGTGAGAATATTCTTTATGGTAATCCCAATGCCACCGACGCTGAAATTGAGGTAGCGGCCAGACAGGCAAATGCCTGGGATTTTATTTCCATGTTTCCGGAAAAGCTCGATACGGTAGTAGGAGAACGCGGTATTAAACTCTCCGGCGGCCAACGCCAGCGCATTGCTATTGCCAGGGCTATACTACGCAATCCGAGCATCCTGCTCCTGGATGAAGCCACTTCTTCGCTGGATGCTGAATCTGAAAAAGTGGTTCAGGAAGCACTTAACCGACTAATGGAAGGCCGAACCAGCATTATTATTGCCCACCGCCTGGCAACTATCCGCGAGGTGGATTGTATTTATGTGCTGGAAAATGGTAAAATCATTGAGCAAGGCACCCATGATGATCTCTCTGCCATGCCCGATGGAGCATACTCAAGCCTGGCTAAATTACAATTTGACTCCTTAAACGCGTCTCTCTGATTTCTTTGGAAGAGAGCATTCATACGTACTATGGCAAAAACTACAGCTCAACCCAGAACCCTTACACCCAAAAAAGTGTCGGAGAGCAAAACGGTCATGACAGAATTAATCATGCCGAACGACACCAATCCCATGAGTCACCTGATGGGTGGATACCTCATGCGCTGGATGGATATTGTAAGCGCTATTTGTGCCGGCAAACACTGTGAAGCACATGTAGTAACGGCTGCAGTGGATCATATCTCGTTTCAGAACCCCATTTATCTGGGTGATGTAATTACCCTGGAAGCCAGCGTGACCCGTGCTTTTAATACCTCGGTAGAAATTTATGTTGAGGTATTCGCCAATAACATCAAAGGTCAGCAACCACGTCGTTGTAATCATGCCTATTTCACATTCGTAGCGCTGGACGACAAGAAAAAGGATCCTGTGGCTGTACCACCGGTATTGCCTTTATCCAACGAGGAACAACAACTTTATGATAGCGCTGCGCGTCGCCGAGAACTTCGCCTGATCCTTTCAGGCAGAATAAAGCCCAAGGACGCTACATTGTTGCGCCAGTTCTTTACTGATTTATAAGTCACCGACTCTTTCATGGCTGTTCGTCAATCTTTTGTTTCTGTTGTGGGTGTGCTGCAAATGCAGTACGATCTAAGGCTGCTGCCAGAGTGGCTCACACTTTTGTATGCGGAAATGGAAGCCCAGTTCAGTCATTTTGAGTTTGTTTTGGTCAATAATGGCTGCGATCAGGGAGCTATAGCTTCGGCCATCATGCCATTGCCTGAATCTGTCAGAAAAAACATATTCCTGCTTCAATTAAGCGCTCCGGTTAATCGTGATAATGCAATTTTAGCCGGACTTGACCGGGCAAATGGTGATTATACCGCTGTTTTTGAGTTTGATTTTACCCAAAAACCGAAATTGATCACTGAAATGTGGGAGTTGGCACAAGATGGCTATGACATAGTCTATCTGCGAGCCAAACAACGTCGCCTGCCACTGGCACAACGGTTGTTGTACAAACTCTTTTATTTCATCCTTCAGCGTTATTCTGCTCTGCGTATAGATCCATGGGCGCATCATTCCCGGTTAATCAGTCGACGGGCGCTAAATTCGTTGTTGCGTTTGCGGGAAAACAGCAGGTACCTGAAAGCCAATTATGCCCTGGTTGGATACAACAATACCAGCATCCAGGTGCAGGAGCCTTTGCATCCAGACCCTTCTGCGGGATTTTCTGAACAAGTGCGCACAGCTTTGGTAGCGGTTACGAGTTTCACCACTTTTCTGCGCAGTTTGTTATTGTGGATCTTCCTATTTTCTGTATTGGTGGCAGGCGTGGCTATTTTTAATGCGGTAAAAGTAAAATTCACCAGCGTTGATATCTTCGGCGAACACGTGGAGAGTTTGTCCGGTTGGGCGTTTTTGGTGGTACTGATGTCGGTGTTTTTTGCCCTTACCTGCCTTATTCTGTACGTAATGTCCATTTATCTTTCCAATATTTACAGTGAGATTAAAAACCGTCCACTGTACATTATAGAATCAGTGCGCAGGTTTTAGCCAGATCCGCTTTAGAGGTATGTCGCCAAAGTCCATATTGAAACAGTACTGGGGATTTGATGCCTTCCGGCCTTTGCAGGAAGAGATCATTCAGTCTGTGCTGGATGGAAAGGACAGCCTGGCATTATTGCCTACCGGAGGGGGCAAAAGCATCTGCTTTCAGGTGCCTGCATTGTGCATGGAAGGCATTTGCCTGGTTGTTTCGCCGCTCATTGCGCTGATGAAAGATCAGGTGCAAAATCTGGATAAGCGGGGTATACCTGCAGCCGCCATTTTCTCTGGCATGAGCCACCGGCAAATTGATATCATTTTTGAGAATGCCTGTAACGGCCAGTATAAATTCCTGTATCTGAGCCCTGAGCGCTTAAAAACACCAATGGCCCTGGAACGGATTAAGCGAATGAAGGTCTGCCTGTTGGCTGTAGATGAGGCGCATTGTATCAGTCAATGGGGCTATGATTTCAGGCCTCCTTATTTACAAATTGCATCCTTGCGGCCCTTGATTCCACGAACACCTATACTTGCCCTGACTGCCACAGCGACCAGCGAGGTGTTGACGGATATTCAGGAAAAGTTGGCGTTTAAGGCAAAAAATGTCTTTAGGCAGAGTTTTTTGCGAAAAAATTTGTCCTACTCGGTGCTTTATGAGGATCGAAAACGGGATAAGTTGCTGGATATATTACAAAGGGTTCCAGGAACAGGAATTGTTTACGTCAGGAGCAGAGGCGAAACCAAGGAAGTGGCTCATTTCCTGCAACAACACCGGATAAGTGCAGATTATTACCATGCCGGTTTGTTGCCAGAGGAACGAAATGCTCGACAGGATGCCTGGTTGGCCGGGAAAGTACGGATTATTGTATGTACCAATGCTTTTGGTATGGGTATAGACAAGCCGGATGTGCGAATTGTGGTGCATTTGCAGTTGCCAGATACTTTGGAAGGTTATTTCCAGGAGGCTGGCAGGGGAGGTCGGGATGGGCAAAAATCCTATGCGACCTTGTTGTATACCCCTTCAGATGGCGCTAATTTGCGTTATCAATTACAAGCTGCTTTCCCACCGATGGAGAAAATCCGGCAAGTGTATCAGGCGCTTGGAAGCTATACCCAGCTGGCTATTGGAGCAGGTTTAGGTGAGAGTTTCGACTTTGAACTGGCACATTTTTGCCAAACGTACAAGTTGGAGCAACCCGCTACCCATTCAGCACTTCGGGTGCTGGAACTGGAAGGATGGATAGCAATGAGTGAGGCAGCGGCTGCGCCTGCAAGAGTGGTCATAAAAGCTTCCCGGGAAGGTATTTATGATTATCAATTGCGGAATAAAGCCGCCGATACAGTCATCAAAACCCTGTTGAGAGCTTACCCTGGTATGCAATCTGATTTTGTGGATATCAGCGAATCATTGATTGCCAAGTACGCTAATCTACCCAAAGAGGCAGTGGTTAAGGTGCTTCAGGCGGCACACCGGGATGAAATTTTGGTATATGAACCCAAATCAGAAAAGCCACAATTAACCTTTTTACGTGAAAGAGTAGCAGCAGAAAACCTGACCATAGATTTAGAGGCCTTTCAACTGCGCAAAAAACGGGCAGAGGAGCGGCTGGATCAGGCTATTCGTTTTGCTGAAGATCGTTTGTGTCGCAGTCAGCAATTGCTCAACTATTTTGGTGAGCCGGAAAGCCCGGCTTGTGGCATTTGTGATGTTTGTACCGGCAGGCACAAGCCAGTTGGAACAGGCGAGCATTTTACCGCTTATGAAAAGAAAATCAAAGACCTGCTTAAACATGAAGCCCTAACCCTGGATGAAATATTGCAGGCATTTGCCCCTAAACGCCACGAACTGGTAACTCAGGTGCTCAATTATTTGTTGAGTGAAGGCAAGCTGACCGCCAACGAACAGGGCAAGATTTCATAAAGGCGGTGTTTGAAATATACGGGTCAATTCAGGCAACAAATTTTCGTTTCCATTCAATTGTTGCAGCACATAAGCAGCCTGCAAGTAAAAAGGCTCCCGCAGTACAAGCCTTTCTGATAAAAAAGCTTGCATGTCTTCATGTTCCAGTGCTGCCAGCAAGGGCCGCTGTTCGCGTTCTGGCATTAATCGCTCTAAAAGCAAGGGAGGAGCGGTTTGGAGGTAAACAGTATGGCCCAAATCTTGCATAATTGCCATGTTGGTGCCAAAACAGGGGGTTCCTCCTCCAGCGGCAATGATGGTTGGAGTAGACAATTCTTCCAACTCATGCAACGCCTGCGTCTCGTATTTGCGAAAGGCGACTTCGCCTTCGGAAGTAAAAATTTCAGGAATGGATTTGCCAACCATGGCCACGATCAGCTCGTCTAGGTCTATAAATGGGGCGCCGAGGGACTCAGCGAGTTTTCTGCCCCAGTATGATTTGCCACAGCCCATAAAGCCGATTAAAAACAGGTGGCGACGGGTTTGCATTTTGTTTACTGCGTTAAGGATAACGCACAAAGGTAGGCATCATATCTTTGTCGCCCTGATTCTGCACAATATCTGTAGGCAGTACTTTTCAATCTGAAAATATGAAATATTTTGTCATTTGTTTGTTTTCGCTTGCTTTGACTTGGGTATCTTGCCAAAGCGACGCCAATGTTTCACAAGACCAGAAAGGTGGTCCTAACAGTGAGCTGATCCGGAATCCGGCCTCGGCCAATTTTCCAACAGATACCAATCAACTAGCCCGCATTGTGTTTGACGAAAAGGAGTTTTATTTCGGAACTGTCAACGAAGGCGATGAGGTGAACCATGTTTTCCGATTTACCAATACAGGTAAAATCCCGTTGACTATTTTGAATTGCAAGTCATCCTGCGGTTGTACAGTGCCGGAATGGCCGGAAGAGCCTATTCCACCTGGTGGTACTGGAGAAATTAAAGCCAAGTTTGACACCTCTGGAAAAGGCAAGGATGGAGAGACGAAGAAAATGATCACGGTTACGGCCAATACATACCCTAACCAAACAAAAATCACCCTTAAAGGGATTATCAACCCTGTAAAAGGTTGATTGATTCTTTCTAAGTATGGATAAAAAGAAAAAGGCGCTGCGAGATTCGCAACGCCTTTTTTCTTTAGGGAGGATGATGGGTTTCGAACCCACGACCTTCGGAACCACAATCCGACGCTCTAACCAACTGAGCTACAACCTCCATTTGCTTAAGCGGCTGCAAAGATAATAGGCCTGCGGGAAATTAATCAACTATTAAACCAGGGAAAATTTTAAAAAGTTTCAAAACTCTGCATCAGCCGCTTCTTTTTGTCTGGTTGATATGGGTTTCCAGCCTTTAAGCTTTTTTAAAAGTTTAAAAAGTTTCAGGTTTAAGGAAGGATTTGCGGTAAAAAAGTGGCCGTTTATCGTAATCCAGTCCTTTTGCCTCTTCACCTCCTTGAGTTCCTGGTAATAACATTTTCTGGCCTTATCAAAAGGTGCGCGCCAGTAGATGCCTTTGTCTGTAAGGGCAAAACCTTCTTTGCAGGTTCCTTTGAGGGAGAGATCACAAATGAAGTAGACCTTTTCCATTCTCTCCGCAAATAAGAAGCTCTTGCAGGCATTGGAAAGCAGATCCTGCCGCATAGTGATGAAATCAAAGTAGAATACCTCCTGCTCATGATCAAAATCCAGAAAATCACGGATCATAACCGCCATGTCGGTTTTGCCTGACTGGGATTTCTCGTATTTTAGGATGGCTGGCGGCAACAAGACCCCATTCAAATCAGGACAATACTGGATAATGAAAAAATCCAGCAGACCTTCAAATGACCGGTCTATTCGCTGGTCAATTTCGGGCAACCCCTCTGATCCAAAGCGCTCCCATTGAATCAAGGCATCTTCTGCAATTTGTTCTGCCCGGAGTTCATAAATCTCCCTGAATCTGGATTGGTAAAAGCGCTCTACATAATCACTGTACTTATCCGGATTATGCTCTTCCTCTACCCGTCGACGTAAACTTCTGAAAAACAAGGCTTTAACTTGTTCAGTAAGAGTATCAGGGTCAAAATCCAGGTAATAAACGGGCTCATAGCGACGCTCTGAGCCACGTTTCTTTCCCTCAAAATGAAAGCCGCAATGATGGCAAAAAACAGATGCAAGAGGGCTTTCCTCCTGGCAGGCAGGACAGGCCTTGGTGCGTTCAACTATTTTATCCCCGCAGCGATTGCAAAATTTGGAGCCGGGAATAATATCGGCAGCACAGTTTGGACAAAGATGCATGGACATATCGTTAACTTAACCACCAATGGAATCATTGGTTTGTCCTGCAAATATACAACAAAAAGTTTTAACAATGAAATAAAATAACTTTTTGTGTTTAATTAACTACTTCGCCGCCACAAGAAGAGCCCGCACCTGCCGTACAACCATAACAATGCTGATTGAGCACAATGTTTCGTTCCCTGAGTTTATCCAAATTAAACTGACTGACATGGACAGAGCCAGGTGCGTCAACCTTCAAATTGAGCATTTGGTTGAAATCACAATCATACAAATACCCATCCCAACTTACAGAAATGGTATTTCGACACATTACTCCATTTACCGCAGCCGGATTAAAGGCATTAACCAATTGAGTCATATAACTCTCATAATTGTCAGATTCCAGCAAGTACTCCAAAAACCTACTAATGGGCATATTGGTGATGGCATACAACCTATTGAATGATATATCGTGTTTGCGCTTGAGCTGACTTTTAAATTCTCTTTCCAAACCGGCCTGGGCTGAGGGCAAAAACGCTCCGGATGGGTTGTACACGAGATCCAATTGCAAACCGCTTCCTTCCTTGCCATATCCCACCTCATTCAGTTGCAGCAGGGTTTTGATGGAGTCCTCATAGACGCCGTCTCCGCGTTGCGCATCTGTTCTGGATTTGCTGAAATAGGGTAGGGAGGACACGATATGCACTCCGTGTTTGGCAAACCATTCCGGCAAATCAGCGTATTTAGGATTGGCCTGAACGATGGTGAGGTTGCAGCGATTCATTACCTTGATGCCCATTTGAGTGCATTCTTCTACAAACCACCGGAAATTCGGGTTCATTTCAGGTGCGCCTCCGGTAATATCTACGGTAGGTATGTTGTAGCGGGAAAGAATGTCCAAGCACAGCTGCATGGTTTCTCTGGACATATTTTCCTGTTTCTTGTCTGGGCCGGCGTCTACGTGGCAATGCGCGCAGGTTTGGTTGCACAGTTTGCCTACGTTCACCTGAAAAATATCCAGTTGGGCAGGTTTCAGGGTATCGAAACCGGCCAACCTGATTTTTTCCTGAAATGGTTGAAATTGAAGTTCACTGAGCTCTTTTCCGTTCAAAACCTTGAGCTGAAAAAATGTATCTGCCAGGGCCTCACCTCTTACTGATAGTGATTTTGTGCGTTGGTGAATGGACATTCTGCCGTTTTTACATGGTGATTTGCTTGGCGTGCTTCATCATCTGAGTGGAATACACCAGGGTAATGCCTGCTTTCATCACAGCTGCCACGTGCACAGCTTCCATCATTTGCTCTTCGTCAGCGCCTGCTTCCAAACAGGTGGTTGTGTAAGCATCAATGCAATACGGGCACTGCATAGCATGCGCTACAGCCAAGGCGATCAGAGACTTTTCCCGGACACTCAGAGCTCCCTCAGTTCCGGTTGCTTCACCATAATAATCGAAGAATTTCTTGGCGAGGCCTGGCTGCCAGTCTCCTATTTTACCAAAATTTGCCAGATCGGCGGGCTCAAAATAAACTTTTTCTTTGCTCATGTTTTATTACGTTTATGTTTTTTAATCAACTGTTTTGATGCTTTTCCCAAATATCGGGCCTGCGTTGTTTGGTGCGTTCCACACTTTGTTCAAAACGCCACTCACCTATGTTTTTTTCATGTCCGGAAAGTAAAACATCCGGCACTTCCATGCCTTCCCATACAGCCGGGCGTGTATACACAGGAGGCGCCAGCAAGTCATCCTGAAAACTATCAAACAATGCAGAGGTCTCATCGTTCAAAACGCCCGGAATTAATCTGCCAATGGCATCTACCAATACAGCCGCGGCAAGTTCGCCTCCCGAAAGCACATAATCGCCAATACTGATCTCCAGGGTTACATACCGTTGCCGGATACGATCATCTATACCCTTGTAATGCCCGCAAATAATGAGGATGTTCTCCTTTAGCGAAAGTTGATTGCAAATGCCCTGTTCCAGTCGTTGCCCATCAGGCGTGGTGTAAATTACAGCATCATAGGCTCTTTCTTTTAAAAGCACTTCAATGCAGGCAGCCAGTGGTTCTGGTTTCATTACCATACCTGCACCACCACCAAACTGGTAATCATCAACCTGCCGGTATTTGCCAATACCAAATTCCCTCAGGTCGTGTACATACACTTCCAGGAGTCCTTTGTCTTTGGCTCGTTGCATAATGGAATGACTAAGCGGGCTTGCTAAGAGCTCCGGCACAACCGTAATAATGTCAAAACGCATAGGTGCAAAGTTATCAGCCTACATGCATTTAAGGGGCAATAAAAACGCCCTGTATCACAAATTGCGATACAGGGCGTTGAAAATCAGCTAATTAATAAAAATTAGTTGAAGATGTAGCGGATACCAAACTGAGCTACCCATACATCGAACTGGGTTTTGCTCTTAACGAATGTATCCTGAAGCAGTTCAGGTACACCGTTGATGGTTTGGGTGGCCATACGGAATTGAGGAATGCCATCGGCGGTTGTGCCGGCAGCAGCCAATGGGCGGTCAGTGGTAAAGTTGTTGCCCAGGCCCCATTCGCTGTTGATCAGGTTAGCAGCGTTCAGAATGTCTGCACGAAGCTGGATAGTGTTGCGCTTGCCACCAACTTTGAGGTAAAACTCCTGTGTTACAGATACATCAAAGCGGTGCAGGATCGGGAACAATACACCATTGCGTTCTGCATACTGACCGCGACGATTCTTGAGGTAGTCGTCCTGC
This sequence comes from Chitinophagales bacterium, assembly GCA_017303475.1. Taxonomy (GTDB): domain Bacteria; phylum Bacteroidota; class Bacteroidia; order Chitinophagales; family Saprospiraceae; genus M3007. The sequence goes on along the minus strand of JAFLBO010000001.1, from coordinate 610,726 downwards.
TCAATGAATGCATCAAAAGCAGCAGCCTGTTCAGCTGGTGTGAATGTACGGTTTACAGTAGCGCCGGTAGCGTCTTTGTAAGAAACAGTCAGGTCACGGAAATTCAGTTCGCTTGCGCTGTTTGGCACATAAAGCAGGTCGTTATTGCTCACACGGTCGCCGTTCATGTCGCCACCGTAAACGAAAGAGTAACGTGCAGAGTTAATGTTGCCGTTGAATCCACGACGCTCACCAACATAACCCAGGGTAATTGCAGTAGCTCCACCAAAGTCGCCACCATATTCCAGGCGGTATCCCAACAGACCCACGGTACGACCAGGAGCATCTTGGTCAGCCCAGGACAGGTCCAGATCGTTGTTGCCACGGACAGAACGTGCGCCTGTCCAGGAGCCGGCTGCGATAGAACCTGCACTCATGATATCGGTTGCTTTACTAAAGGTATGTGCAGCCATGGCGTACAGACCTTTTTTGTTAGGGTATTCCAGCTTGATGGTTACAGCTTTGTAGTCGCCCTGATTGGTGGTAGTCATTACTGCCGCACGGGATACATTGTCGTTGATACGAACGCCGTTATCGTTACCTGCGTAGCGAGGACGTGTGTCCGGGCCAGCGAAATTACCAATTGGCGCTTCAAAGTTTGCATCGAAGTAACGAACAGCATTGATGTTGCGGTTGTACATCAACTCCAAAGATGCGATCAGGCCGTAAGGCAGTTTCTGGTCGATAGCCACGTTGTTTTTCCAAACCTGTGGGAACCGATAAGCGTTGTCGGTAGCTGCAATATCAAAGGTAGAAGGCAGCGTTGGCACATCAGGTGTGAAAATCTGGGTCTCGTTGGTGAATTTATACTTGCTGGTTTTGTTGCCAGAAACATCAATAAATCCAGTCAACACACCATTATTACCAATGGTGTTAGACACCCATACATAAGGAGGACGGCCGGTGAAGATACCGGAACCACCACGCACCTGTGTTTTCTTGTTGCCAAATACATCCCAGTTGAAGCCTGCACGTGGTTCCCACAGAACTTTGGCATCAGGCAGTTTGCCGGTATTTACTTTGTAACCACGGTTGCCTTCTCCATCAGTATAGTCTTGGGCGTCAACAGTTGAATTTGACAAACCTGTGTCGTCAAAATCAATCAAACCGGCACGGATGCCATAGATCAACTTGAATCGCTTGCTTACCTGGAATTCGTCTTGAGCATAAACGTCATAACGGTTCACTTTAAGCTTCTGAAGTGGCAGTGCAGCGCCATCCAAAGCAGAATAGCGATATTGGAAACGGTTGTACAATACTGCAGTAGTATCCACATTCGGGTTATTCAAACCAAATTCAGATGCAGCATAGAATTGTGCCAATGAGTCGAATACGTAAACACCATTGGAAGCAGGGAAGAAAAGGTTGTTGGATTTGTACTGCTCGAAGTTAGCGCCAAAGGTGAGAGTGTGTTTGTCCTTATAGATAGACACGTTGTCTGTAAAGTGCAACGTACCATAGTCAAGCAGGTTGTTCGGTGTGAACGGGTCAAAACCTACAGAGATATACGTTGTGCCGCCCTGAAGGATGTCAATCGTTGGGAACAGGTCGCCTTTGTATTGACGGTCTTCGTTCTGGTAGTCGTAGCCAGCGCTAAAGGTATTGTGTACAGTATTGCTTACCTGTGTATTCAATTCAGCCACAGCAGAGCGGGTGTTATCGCCGATCAGGTAGCCTGAATTTTGATAAGACATAGCGCTGAACAGGGTACGACGGTTACCGGCGCCGGCAGAGTTACTGTTACTGATCAATTGGTCAGAAACAGAATTGTGGTGCGTGTAACGCAGCGTCAACTTGTTCTTATCATTGATGTTCCAGTCCAAACGAACCAGGAATTTATCGCTTTCAGTCTTGTTGTCGTAATTTTCATACGGACCAGTCTGGTAGCGGTATTTTTCATTGAGGTAGCTGCTCAATTGATCCAGATCGCTCGCCAAAACACGTGTTACGTTTGCTCCAGGCACATCCAATGGGCTGCCATCAGCTACCCATGTGGTTGCAGGGGTTGTTTGGCGCTGGCTTTCGTAGTTGGCAAAAAAGAACAGTTTGTTTTTGATGATCGGACCACCAAAAGACACACCAAATACCTTTTCATCAAAGGCAGAGATCGTTGGCTTGGTGTCGCCAATTTTTGTGCCGTTGAAAATACCACTGTCGTCAGATTTACGGAAGTTGAAGAAAGCTGTACCGAAGAATTCGTTTTTACCGGAACGGGTAACGGCGTTCAAGCCTGAACCAACAAAGCCGGTTTGACGAACATCGAATGGCGCTACGTTTACCTGAAGCTCTTCAATAGCGTCCAGAGAAATAGCAGTAGAGCCGGTACGGCCGCCAGCCTGAGCATCAGTACCCAAACCGAAACCGTTGTTGAATACTGAACCGTCGATGGTGAAGTTGTTCAAACGGCTGTCCTGACCGCCAAAAGAGTTGCCATTTCCGTTAGGGTTATACTTGGTAACGCTGTTGATGGAACGAGCTCCGGTAATCGGAACAGCTGCCAGCTGACTACGATCAAAAGTAGTAGCAGCACCGGTACGGTCAGAGCTGAAGATGTCATTGCGGTTAGCAGCAATAGTCACCTCTTCCAAAACAGTTCCGCTTTCAGCCATGGAGAAATCCACGTTAGTAGCTGTGCCCAGGCTGGTATAAATACCATTTTGGGTTTGAGCCTCGTAACCTGTATAGCTCACAGTCAGGCTGAACGGACCGCCAACACGAACAGCTGGCAGGGTGTACCGGCCGGAAGCGTTGGTTGCAGTTCCATAACGGGTATTGGTTGGGGTATGTGTAGCTACAACCGTAGCTCCAATCAACGCCTCTCCGTTTTTGTCGGTAACAACACCAGAAATGGTGGAAGTAGTTACCTGTGCAAAGAGGCTGGTTCCGCAGAGCAGGAGAGCCAAGACAGCTAAACTCTTGCCTACGTTAAACCTTAGTGTAAAATGGTTCATACGTAATAGAATGGATTGGTGAAAAGAAAAATTCCGGGTGCGAATGTACGCCAGACATGTTAATCCCGAGTTAAGTTTTGCTACTTTTTGGCAATTCCATCTTTCACTTCTTCTCGGCAATCTTAGACTTTTATCTAATTTTGACCCGAAAATAACTACCATTAAACACAATGCCGGAAGCAAGCTTTTAACGGAGCTTTCTCAAATTGCTTCCTGTAAAAACACTCCCATTTTTTAAATTCGCAACACATGAAAAAAACACTAATCGCCCTTGCTTTTGCGATGTGCCTGGTTGGCGCGACCTCTGCTCAGGTAGTCATTACAGAAATTATGTACAACCCGCCAGAAAGCGGCAACGACTCTCTGGAATACTTTGAGTTGCACAACCTGGGCTCCGCCTCTGTAGATATTTCCGGTTGGAACTTTACACAAGGGATCACATACACCTTTCCTGCAGGCTCTGCCATGCCGGCCGGTGGCTACCTTGTGCTGGCTAAAAATGCTAACGCCTTCCAAACTGTTTTTGGATTTGCTCCTAACGTTATCTGGGCTTCCAACGATGCTTTAACTAACGGCGGTGAAGACATTGAACTGCGCGATGCATCGGGCGGTGTGCAGGATTATGTAAATTACCTGAATGCACTTCCCTGGCCTCCAGACGCCAACGGCCTGGGCGCTTCAATCGTGCTATGCGATTTTGCCTCAGACAACAGCCTGCCTGCTAACTGGCAAGCAGCCACTACCGGCACTGGTATTATAGTTAATGGCAATGAAGTGAAAGGCAACCCTGGCGCTGCTTCCAATTGCAGCGGAACCAATACTATTGCCGCTATCGACGATAACTATGCCGTGCCTTCCGGTCAGTTTACCATTTTGAACGTACAAAGCAATGATTTGATCGTCAATCAGTTAACTACTTTTGTGATCACCACCCCGCCATCGCATGGTACCGCCAATATATCTGGAAACACTATTGTGTATTTCCCTGCGGGTAACTACTGTGGCCCGGATCAATTCAGCTACCAGATTTGTGACGCAGATGGCTGCGATGAAGCTGTGGTGTCGCTCAACATTAAATGCTACCCTCAATACGCTATAGGTACTGTTAACACAGAAAATGCAAATGGTGTAGCCGACTCCCTTAATGTGAATTGCGAGCTGACTGGCACAGTATATGGCGTAAACTATCGTCCAACCAACAACAACCAGCCGGCACTGCTTTTCACCATTATTGATAATAGTGGCAGTGGAATTTCTGTTTCTTCTCTGGGTGGAAATTATGGTTATACAGTAACAGAAAAGGATCGTGTCACTGTGCGGGGAACCATCGGACAGTTTAATGGCATGACGGAAATCCGTCCGGATACGATCATTAAGTTGTCTGCAGATAACCCGGTACTTGGTCCAATTCAAGTTGGTGTTCTGAATGAATCTACAGAATCCAGGCTGGTTCAAATTAATGATTTGGAATTGGTAGATGCTGCGGAATGGACTACCGGCGTTGGCTCCAGCGGTTTCAATGTACGTGCTGTTTCTGCACTGCTGCCTAATGATACCATCCTGATTCGTATTGACCGGGACATTGAAACTTACAACGCTCCGCCGCCGCCTTGTCAGAAATTTGCCGTAATTGGATTGGGTGGACAATTCGACCCGTCAAATCCATTCACCTCAGGTTATCAGATATTGCCGAGATACAATAACGACATCCTGTGTGATATCAGCACCAAGGAGGCTGACTTCAGCGATGCAGTGAAACTGGCCCCTAATCCGGCACTGGATGTATTGAATATTCAGTCAGCCATCAGCTTTGATCGCATTCAGGTGGTAAATGCCTTAGGACAGCAGGTTGGAATGATTCAACAGCCTGAGCTTCTGCATCAATTGCAAGTGGGTGGTTATCAATCAGGTGTATACTTCCTTCGTTTTGAAAAGGATGGCCAGGCTTGGACCACTCGTTTTGTGAAACAATAATTACCTAGTCAGTGTAGCGTTTTTTGCCGCACAGACGCGGAATCGCAGAGGAATAAAAAACTGCGTCTACACGTATGTACGGTAAAAAACGCTACTCATCCAACCAGGCCCCAAAAATACAAGGTACTTGTACCTAACTGATGAAGCTATCCTAACCGCAAGCTATGCTCAAAATACTACTTTTCAGGGCCAGCCAATGGGCCCTGGTACTCCTTCCCTGCATCTCAGCTGCTCAATCTTCAGCACTTTCCAAAAGTATCAAATTGCCACCGGAATTAAAGGAAGTTTCCGGAATGACACGCATGCCCAATGGCGATTTGTGGTTGCTGAATGATTCCAAAAATCCGGCAGATTTGTTTCGTTTCGATCCTTTTCAAAAGAAAGTAGCCGAAGTCAGGCACCTGGCTGCCAGAAATTATGATTGGGAAGACCTTACCCACGATCAGGCCGGGAATTTATACATAGGCGATTTTGGTAATAACTATAACAAACGCCAAAACCTCAGAATCTTCCGTTATCATCTGGCGAGTGGCAGGCTCGACAGCTTGCCATTCCGGTATCCCGACCAAACCAGTTTCCCGCCCGCCAATACCTCCGACTGGAATTTCAACTGCGAGGCCATGGTGTTTTTTCAGGACAGCCTGCACCTTTTTTCTAAAAACGTTTTTAAGGGCGATTTTATCTGCAAACACTATGTAATACCCATTACACCGGGTAAAGAAGTGGTGGCCATTTTACGCGAAAGCATAAAATTAAGAGGCAGGGTAGTAACGGGTGCGGCCTTGAGCCAGGACGGAAAGACCCTGGCGTTAACAGGATACATCATGGGTAAAAAGCTGGGTTTCTGGCCATACACCCGCGCCAGCGTCATGTACTTCACAGATTTTCAGGGATCCTGGTTTCTGCGAGGCAAACAGCATCGTAAACGCCTGCCCAAATTTGGTGTATCCCGTCAGTTTGAGTCCATAACACAGTGGGATGATCAACATTGGTTGGCTGCCAACGAAGGTCGCAAGCCACAAGTACAACGCATTTGGCGGTTAAATAGAAAAAAGCGTTAAAACGGATAACCTACTGCCAAATTCGGGTTGAAATCTCGTGGCTGCATCTTGGAAAACAGGTTTTTTACCCAATAAGAATCGGTACCCGGGTAAATATATGGTCTGCGCAGCGGCAAACCCACATCAAAGCGCAACACGAAATAATCCACATCCATCCGCAATCCAAAGCCGGTACCTATGGCAATATTTCTGTAAGAATCCCAACGGAGCTCGGAGCCTGGTCGGCCATCGTCTTTTTTCAGGGTCCAGATATTGCCTCCATCAATGAAAACTGCCCCTTTAAACCACAAGAACAAAGGGAATCGCAGCTCTCCGCCAAACTCAAACCTTAAATCGGCCGCCTGAAAATAAGGCTGTGTATCATCAGGCTTGCCGTCATCCGTCAGTTTAACGTAGGAGCCCGGCCCCAATTGACGGATTCGCCAGGCGCGAAGGCTGGAAGGACCACCTACAAAGAATTGTTTCACAAATGGTGTGGTTCCTGTATTGCCAAAAGGAACAGCCACGCCTGCGCCCATTCTGACTGCTCCCACGAGGTTGTCATTGAAATTTCTGGTATAAACACCTTCCTGGTCAAAGCGGATGTATTGGGCGAAATCCAGATCGGCAATACGCCAAACGGGCTCTTTTTTGCCCGAAATCAAAGGCCAGGCGCGATTGAGCGCCAGCACCTCCAGACCACTTAATTCGTAAGAAAAACGATAATTGTACCGTTCTCCAAACCTGTTCGCTCTATTGGCAAAAGTGTAATTGAAATTACGGAGGATGAACCCGGTAAATAACTGTTTGCCAAAGCTTCTGCGCAAAAACTCACTGGGCGCCAACAGCGCATCAAACTTAGGCCTGAGCATGTCCAAACCCACATGATCCCAATTATACTGATGCTCTGGATGAGAACGTACCCGGTAACCAAAAGATGCATTAGACAGATGGTAGTTGTAAAAATCGGTTACATTCAGGTAGTTGTAATTCAGGGATAACCGGGCCTCTCCATCTGATTTAATCCGGTTATACAAACTTTTAGGCACTGCTCTCCAGCGTCCGACTTTGATTTTTGATGCCAGTTTCCAAAATCCGAAATAATCGAAATACTGAGGGAAAAGCAGCTCGTTTTGAAACTTGAACTCCTGGGAGAAGATTAGTTTAGGGTTGGCAATATCAAATTCAATATTGTAGCTAAGACTGCTTTGGATATGCTCCGCCCCTGAAAGCATATTCCTGTTCTGGGCAGTGACAATCGGCGACAAACCCAGCAAGCCGTTGCTGATGGAGTTTCTCGAATAGTTGAGGTCCAAACCGCCATCAACATGGAAGCGCTGGTTGGGGGAGAGGTTAATGATTACATTCATTTTACCCTCTTCAACGCTATCCTGTACGGGGCGCAACGAAACAAAACGATACACCCCGAGTGCGTTCAGGTTTCGAAGTGTTTTATCAAACTCCGATTGCTTGAACAGTTCACCAGGATCCAGCAGTATTTTTTTTCGTAAAAGCCTGGGCTTGATCCACAACTTGGCTTCCCCGGCAGCAAAATAAACCCCGTTGATGGTGGTATCGCTGCGCATAGAGTTGATATTCGGAACAACTCCGGATAACACCTCCACCCGGTTGATGGTATACACCTTGTGGTTGGCACTGTCAGAAAATGGAAGCACCTCTATAATGATATTGGAGGTAGTACCTGTACTATCACCGCCAAATTCAATGAATTGCGGAATGAAATAGGCATATCCATTGTTCTTCAGCAAATTGGTAATACGCAGCTTTTCTGCATCGAAGGTTCTGACGTCTAATGGTGTGCGATTTTTAATCAACGATTCCCCTGCATTGGCTTGCAGAATGCGCAGGATTTGAGAATCGCGACTAACAAACTGCATCTGATCCACGGTGTATCTGGGCCCCAGGTTGAGGTCGTAAACAGCCGTTATTTTGGTTTTGCCATGCGGTATGGCCCGGTATTCACATTCAGCCCTAAAATAGCCTCGCTGGCGCATTTGGTTTTTGAAATTCAGGGCAGTTCTTTGAGCCAGGGTTGAATCATAAATAACCGGCGCTTCAGCGATACGCTTGTTGATCCATTGCGCAAAATCGCTTTTCCTATCCTTGTATTTATGCCAAAACCAGAGTCGGGTATTAAAAAACAACAGGTTCTTTCGGTTAGGCTTTTGTCGGAAATACGTTGTCAGTTCCGATGTCAGACTGGATTTGGCTGAAATACTCAGCTTCTTTTCCGATTTGATTTTCAGCGTGTTTTTTTCAAGTAATCTTTCCCCTTTTTCAGAATCAATGTATTTGCCAGTACTGCAGGAAAACAAGGTTATTCCAGAAAATACCAGCACATACGCCGCCCAACGCATGCCAAACCGGGTATAAACCCTGACAGAATTGGTCTGGGAGAAAAATGCTGATTGGATTTTCCGGGTAATGTTGGGCCAATACATGAAAACGGACAGAATGCGTGAAGAAAGGTTTGTCACAAAAGTCGCAAAAATGCCCAGGGAATTACATTTGAGGGGAATATTAACCTTCTTTTCACACCTTTACCCCTAAATTAGACTGGCAGCGTACCTTTGTCACACTTACATGTCCCATGTTATCTCAAAATCAATCCAAGCTGGTAAGGTCGCTCCACCAGAAAAAATATAGAGTAGAGGAAGGTCTTTTCCTTGTTGAAGGCGACAAAATGGTGTTAGAACTTCTGGATAACACCACGCTGGAGCCGAATCATGTATTTGCCGTTCGGGAGTGGTTGGACAAACACTATAAACAGATAAAAAAATCGCTTTTCCCAGTTACAGAAGTACTCCCTGAAGAATTGGAACGCATTTCAACCCTTGTTACCCCAAACCAGGTACTGGCCGTGGTAAAAATACCGCATGCCCCTGTGAATACAGATTTGCCAGCAGAAAGGACATGCTTTTACCTGGATGGCATTCAGGACCCGGGCAATATGGGCACTATTTTGCGTATAGCAGATTGGTTTGGCATTCCGGCAGTGTATTGTTCACCGGATTGTGTGGATTTATACAGTCCAAAGGTAGTACAAGCCAGCATGGGAGCTGTGTTCAGAGTGCCATCATGGGAAATATCTTTAGAACAGTTGCTTGAAAATCAATCAAATATTGCGGTAATGGGTGCGGTAATGGATGGAAAAGATGTGTTTAAAAACAGTCTCGCTGCTACAGGGATTTTGGTGATTGGCAATGAGGGGAAAGGCATTCGCCCATCCTGTGAGCGTTTACTTACCCATAAAATCAGTATCCCGAGGCACCCCAAGGGCCGCGCCGAATCGCTGAATGCTGCCGTAGCTACCGGCATTTTAGCTGCCCTGATTCCCGCGAAATAGGGTAGGGCGGCATACCCTTGTTTCCCATCATTTGTCGAATCTCAAGCCCATTCAGTTGCCGGCCAGGCATTACTGGTCTGGATTATCCTTAAAATCTTGCAGGCAACCATTACTTTCGCCCTGTTAATTTTTACAACACTTAACCACCAATTCAAATTTGCCATCATGACAGACATTCGCAAATATCTGCCCCTCATACTGCTCGGCCTGGTAGCCGTACTGGTTTTCAGCATGTGCGGCTCCTATAACACCACAGTGAAAAAGGACGAAGGCGTTAAAGCAGCCTGGTCGCAGGTAGAAAATCAATATCAGCGTCGCTCAGACCTCATTCCTAATCTGGTAAATACGGTGAAAGGTTATGCCAATTTTGAGCAGCAGACTCTTGAAGCTGTAGTGTCTGCGCGCGCTTCTGCCACGCAAATGAAAATCGATCCCAATAACCTGACTCCTGAAGCCATTCAACGCTTTGAACAAGCCCAGCAAGGCTTGTCCGGCGCGTTAGGACGTTTGCTTATGGTGACGGAAAATTATCCGGACCTGAAGGCCAACCAAAACTTCCTGGATCTGCAAAAACAATTGGAAGGAACCGAGAACCGGATTACTGTTGAACGCAAAAATTTCAACGAATCTGTGCAAGATTACAACTCCTATATCCGTCGTTTCCCAACCAACCTGCTTGTTGGCGTATTCGGATTTTCACCCAAAGGATATTTCCAGGCACAGCCAGGATCTGAAAAGGCTCCTGAAGTTAAATTCTAAGCCATCCCATGCTGTTTACCAAAGCAGAAGAAGCCCGTATTGTTGAAACCATTCGGCAAGCCGAACGCGAAACCAGCGGAGAAATTCGCTTGTATGTGGAAGATTTTTGTCTGAAAGATCACCCGGTAGAGCAGGCTGCCGAATTGTTTCAACTCTTTGGTATGCACCATACCAAAGACCGCAACGCCGTGCTCATTTACCTGGCGCAAAAGAGTCACCATTTTGCCATCTGGGGCGATGCCGGCATTCACGAAAAGGTTGGACACCTGTTCTGGGAAGAAGAAAAAAAGATCTTAAAAGCACATTTTCAGCAGGATATGGCAGCAGAAGGCATCTGTCAGGCCATTCGCCTGATTGGTGAACGCCTGAGGGCTCATTTCCCGGCTGACGATGATAACAATGAAAATGAATTGCCAGATGAAATCATCTATGGCTGATTTCCAAACCAGGCCAGGTCTTGGGTCAATACTGGTTTGGATATTACTGGGATTAGTAACCCTGCTTCCAGTCTCCCTTCAGGCACAATCGCAAGAACTCTTTCCACCAAAGCCGGAACCGGCTGTGTACGTGCATGATTATGCCGGATGGCTTAGTGCGGCACAAAAAAATGCACTGGAACAAAAATTACGCCTGTATTGGGATTCCACCACCACGCAAATAGTGGTCATGATTCGTCCGACCATAGGAGATTATGACAAGGCCAGTTACGCATTTGAGCTTGGCAACCGCTGGGGTATAGGCCAGAAAGACAAGGACAACGGTGTAGTGATGCTCATTAAAAGCGAGGCGCCTGACCGGGGCATCTTCATCGCCACTGGCTATGGCGCAGAGGGCGCTCTGCCCGACATCACAGCCGGGCGAATTATCCGGAACACCATGGCGCCTTATTTTCGTCAGAATCAGTATTACGAAGGCATCAATGCGGGACTTGACGATATTATATCGGCCTTGTCCGGTGAGTTTAAAAAGGACGAGCCACAGCAGGTTTCACAATGGAAAACCATTTTGATCCTGGTGTTCATTATGATCGTCTTTCTGCTGATTTTAGGAACTATCGTCTACAAGCTTCGCAATGCCGGCAAGTGGATCACCCATTCCGGCAGCGGCCGAAACCGCAATGACCCATGGGGCGGTGGTGGCTGGTGGATTGGCGGCGGCGGAGGTAGCAGTAGCGGCTGGGGTGGTAGCAGCGGCGGAAGCGGTTGGGGCGGCGGCGGCTCTTTCGGCGGCGGCTCCTTTGGCGGCGGTGGCGCCGGCGGAGATTGGTAAAAGAGTGTTTGGGTTTACCACTAAGCCACTAAGGGCACTAAGTGCAAGTTTCTGCCTTGTAATGCCACGCGGTGATTAGGCAGAAAAAGCGGGATTGGGGAGGGATTGTCCCCCAAATCATACATAATTCTCCAAAATCCTCTTAGTGCCCTTAGTGGCTTAGTGGTAAACCCAAACTCAAACCCTCAAACATTCAAACCCTCAAATAATGTCTTCAAATGCATGATCTGAGTCTGTGGGAAATGCTTCTTCCCGGGCAGCAAGATTAGCTGAATGCATGAGGCGAAAACCATCTGTAATTTTTTCCAGGAGAGCCGGACTGGCCCATTGTTGAATACCTTCAACTGTGGCAAAACGTTCATCATTGCCAAGCTTGAAAGTTTGCTCATACAGTTCGTTTTCAAATTTGACGGAGGTTCTTCCGTCGTTTTTGAAAATAGAAATTTTGAAAATGGGGTGTTCAATATAACCTATTACTCTCATGTCGGTCAGGAGCTAGTAGCTCAGTTTAATGACTGTTTGTTCTTCTAAAAAGGCACTTTTGCCTATTTTTACGGGCAACGCTGTGCCCTCTTCTGTGGTTAATGTTGAACCGTCGGCCAGCTTGGAGTGGTATTTCAATACCGTTAGAGCGGCATCATACAAGGTGGCGTGGACTTCTGCTTCCGGGTGTTCAGACGCTGCAATCTCCATTTCAGGCAAGCCAAATTCCACCATGCCAAGCGTAAAACCATTCCCATCTCCAGGTCTGCCAAAGTAAACCCAGCAATACAAGGGCAAGGTTTGATTGGCCACCATGTTGCGTGCAGCACTGATAAAGTAGTCTGAAGATAACAGCAGGTACTGACTTTGCTGAAAAACAGCCGCCGCCTGTGTGGCTTCACAAACTGCAGCCGTGGTTTGTGTCAAGATCTTGTATAACTCCAGGGTTTTAGCGAATGGTCCGATCACAGAAACCACCATGGTGGCCTGATGGCGCATGGCTACATCCGTTCCGTTTTTCCAAATCCAGGATAAACGGGCCGCAGCTCCTGTTTCGTCTGTTGCTGCCGGGTAATCCAGGTAGGCAATCATGACAGTAATGCCGCCAATGGTATTGAAAACCAAAGTCTTATCTGTAATCGTAAGCGAGTCCATAGGCACCTTCCATTGGCTTTTCAACGCTTTGGCAAGCGCTTGGTTATCGGGCGCTTTTTTCTGCATCAACAATACGGTGGTATTCACGACTTTCTGTTGGGCGGTTGCAGAAAAGGACAAAAAGGAAAGGAGGACTACAAAAAAGGGCAAAATCCCCCTGAAAAATTTGGTCATAAACATGCGCTTGTAAGATTAAGGCCCAAAGAACGCAAGACTTGCTTTAATATTGGGGCAAACAATATGGTTTATCATGTGGACTAAAAAAATACTCCTGCTTTTAATGATTGTCGCCCATAGCCAATGGTGCGTAGCTCAGTCAAAAGATGCGTTAGAAATTCGCCGCATTATGGCAGCCCAGGAATCTGCCTGGAACCGCTTCGACCTGGAAGGATTCATGGAAGGTTATTGGCATTCCGATAGTTTGAAATTTATCGGGTCTAAAGGATTGACCTATGGCTGGCAAAAAACGCTAGACAATTATCGGAAGAGTTACGCTACTCCTGAAGCCATGGGAAAACTCAAATTCACGATCATAACGGTGGAAGTTTTATCCCGAAAATCAGCCTTCGTGATTGGGCAGTGGCGGCTCGACAGAAAGCAGGATGTTTTGAGTGGCTATTACACTTTGTTGTGGAAAAAAATCAAGGGCAAATGGGTAATTGTAGCCGACCACTCCAGCTGAAATTTGAGTCAAAAATGACTTCAAAACGATCGGTTCCCGCAAATGTTTTGTTGAAAAATGGCTAGAAAGTGTAAAATTTACCGTATGTATGCTGTTATGAAAAAAAATTTTAACAAACGCTTTTAGAAGGAAATAACAAGTGTAGAAATTTGATCCTGAATTTGTACCCTTAATCTAAGCTGGCGCTGCCTACGGGTAGAAATCTGTGTGTACGTACAGGATCTTTCTTGCTTAACTTTCGATTGCTTTCACGGGTTTTCGGACCCTCAACATCAGTAAAACAATCTTGATGTGATTTACAAAATTAAACTTAAGAACGCAGACGCCAGCGTACTGTTGGACGATCTGGTGTATGATTGGATTTCCAACGATCCATATCTGTCACAGATCGACCTGTTGAACAATTTGAGACTACATTCCAGTGGATGTGCTGTTTTTCAGAAAACCTGGAAAAAGGCCGAAGGTGGTTTTAAAACAGAAACGATTTACCTGCACAAACTCATTGCCGAGAAGTTTCTGGCAAAGGAAAAGAATCAGTCCAACCGGCTCGTTGGCGCTAAAAATGGCGACAAGCTGGATTGCCGTCTGGAGAACATCGTTTACCGATCCCGCTCAACGGCGAGTCGCATGCGAAAAACCAGTAGCAATACGGGGTATACCGGTGTTTATCGTGAGCACCGGCGTTTTCGAGCTGTGATTTCCATAAATGGCAAAGCCAAGCACATCGGTATGTATGATACAGCCGAGGAAGCGGCCCATGCCTACAACAAAGCTTCCCGCGAACACTTTGGTGATCAGGGAAAAATCAACAAAATAAAAGGCTGGACTTAGGGCTAACCTGAATATTTCGGAATTCAGCATCAGCGCTTGTTTAAACGGTAAACAAGCGCTTAGTGCATCCGGTCGCCTCGAGGCCGGAGATTTGCCATAATCTCCGCCTCAAATGCCAGGCATTCCCGCCAACGGCTTAAAGCGGCTTCTTTTCCGAAATATAGCTCAGCCAGATCCAGGAACATTCGGTAGTGTCCTGCTTCTGAAACCATGAACTTGTGGTACCAGCCCCGCAAGTCCTCTTCTGAACAATGAAGAGACAGGAGTCTGAACCTTTCACAACTCCTGGCTTCAATCATGGCGCAAATAAGGAGTTTGTCTAGTAGAACCTCCTCTCTGGATACGCCCTTGCGTTGAAAAGTGAAAAGTTGGTTGACGTACTCGTCTTTTCGTTGCCTGCCCAATTTCAGTCCTCGTTTTTTTAGCTCTGAAAGGACCATCCGAAAATGTCCCCATTCTTCTGTAACAACTGGAGCCACCTCATCAACCAATTCTAACCGGTCTGGATAGGCCTGGATAAGTGAGATGCAGGAGGTTGCTGCTTTTTGTTCGCAATAAGCATGGTCTGTCAGTATCTCTTCCAGAGAAATCTCTGCCAAATTGACCCAGCGGGGGTCGGTAGGTAAATGTAATCCTAATTTGGTAACCTGTGTCATACGATATAGGTTGTCATACTTGTGCCGCAAAAATACGGATATGATCATCGCCGAGTGCCATGGTTTCCTGCAAAATAGCGGTTTGTGGCGCCAAAGGCGCCTTAACACCGGATTCCAATCTGCCCGGATGTTCAATCAGCCGGATTTCATCCCAAAGCCCCTGATCAATGAACTGTTGCAAAAGTTGGGCACCTCCTTCCACCAACAAACTGGCTTTCTGATGCTGGTATAATTCGTTCAGGAGCCAGGAAAGCGAAACATACTGACCGCCATCCCGCCAACGTGTATTTCGATCAGTGTACGCCTCTTTTTGACCAACTATCCAGGTTTCCTGGGTGCCATCAAGCAAATGCGCAGATTGTGGCAAACGATCAAAGCGGTCAATGGCAATTCTGAGAGGCGCCTTGCCTGGATACAGGCGGTTGTCGAGTCTGGGATTGTCAATCAGTGAAGTGTGTGTGCCAACCATTATTGCATCTGTTTCTGCCCGCCAGCGATGCACCAGCCTTTGAGTCAATGGTCCGGAGATGGCAGTTCGTTCACCCAGTTTACCCATAAAACCATCAGAGGTTTGCGCCCATTTGAGGATTACATAGGGGCGTTTTTTGCCAATCCAGGTGAAAAAGACCCGGTTCAGCCGGGCGCCTTCTTTGGCGAGTACCCCGGTTTGTACTTCTATGCCGGCAGCCAGCATTCGGCTTATTCCCTTCCCGGCTACCAATGGATTTGGATCAGTATTCGCCACTACCACCCTGGGTATTCGATGTTGAATGATCAAATCGGCACATGGCGGCGTTTTGCCAAAATGTGCACAGGGTTCCAGGTTGCAGTATAAGGTTGAGGCCGAAATCAGGTTGCGATCCTGCGATTCCACACTTTGAAGACAATTTACTTCAGCATGCGCCTCTCCATATCGTTGATGCCAGCCTTCGCCAATAATTCGGTTTTCATATACAAGCACTGCCCCCACCAATGGATTAGGTGATACCCAACCTTGCCCAAGCTTAGCCAGGTCCAAACAACGTCTCATGTAGTGTTCTGCCTGCATAATTTATGGGTTAAGAGCAGGGTAGGGAGGTTAATGAAAATTGGCGAGGATTTTTTCCATCTCCTCCTGCAACCTTTTGGCTTCCTCTTCTGCCTTTTGTGCAAAATCAGTGCCGCCGGAGGCATAAATAACACTTCTGGAGGCATTTACCAGCAAACCACAATCTTTGTTCATGCCGTGCTGACAAATGGCCGCAAGGTCGCCACCTTGGGCGCCAACCCCCGGCACCAGCAGAAAATGATCAGGAGCAAGCTCCCGAACCCGAATGAATGCTTCCGGATGTGTGGCGCCTACCACATACATGAGGTTTTCCGATGTCCCCCATTCCTGGGTTTTAAGGATGACCTTTTCCCATAATGGCATCCTGGAATCTTCCAGCCAGTCGCGCTGGAAATCCTCACTGCCCTTATTGGAGGTTAGTGCCAGTACAATGGCCCATTTATCCGGAAAGCCAAGAAAAGGCGCTACGCTGTCTTCGCCCATATAGGGGGCTATGGTAACGGCATCGCAACCCATCTGGTTGAAAAAAGCTTCGGCATACATACGGCTGGTGTTGCCAATATCACCCCGCTTGGCATCGGCGATGATAAAGTGTTGGTTGCCAATGTGTTTGATGGTTTTGGCCAGCGATAACCATCCGGCAGGCCCAAGCGCTTCGTAAAAAGCAAGATTGGGCTTGTAAGCTACACAGTGATTGCGGGTGGCGTCAATGATTTGTCGGTTGAATTCAAAAACCGGATCTTCAGAATCCAGTAAATGACTGGGAATTTTAGTCCATTCCGTATCTAAACCAACGCATAAGAAGGTTTTTTTGCGAAAAATTTCGGCAACTAGCTGGGTGCGATTCATGGCGCAAAAATACATGAAGCGTCCATAAAATCAGAAGTACAAAAACGACGTTATTGCGACGATTTCCATTGAACTAACCAATTCACTTCCATGCAAAAGCACAAACTACCCTTGTTGATCTGCTTGATTTTCGGTATTTCTTTGTCTGTTAACGCCCAAACTACCCCGGAATCAGGTCCACTTACAGAAGGCACTATCCGATACCTGGTTACCCACAACTGGACAAAAAAGATGGCTGCACTTACTTACCTGAGCAAGCAGCGTAAAGAAAGGGTGAGTTACATGTACGGCAAAAATGCAGAGTGGAGTGAATATACCCTCCTGCATTTCACCCCAACGGAAACGCATTATCTGGACTCTGAAGAAAGGGTGAATGCCGATGATATGGGCTATTCCTGGCGTAGAGAGACATTTTGGGTAAAACGCGATTTCGCAAAAAATACTACCTCAGACGCACTGGTTCTACAAGGTAAAACTTATTTGGTCCAGGACTCTATTCGTTGTCAGGACTGGAAAATCTTGAATGACATGAAGGAGGTGGCCGGCCATTTGTGTATGAATGCAAGCTGGCAGGATACTGTTAAACAGCAAAAAATAGTGGCATGGTTTGCCCTGGATATTCCACATAGCGGCGGTCCCGAACGCTTGTGCGGATTGCCCGGATTGATTCTGGAAGTGGATGTAAACGATGGCGCCATGATAATTACGGCAAACCGTATTGAACCTAAAAAATTAACCACAGAACTGGATTTGCCCAAAAAGCAAAAGGGTAAAAAAAGCACGGAAGCCGACTACCAAAAGGCGCTTTTCAAATTGATTCAGGAAAACATCAAAGAGGAACAACCTTATTTCTGGGATATCCGATATTGATTGCTTTTGATTGAGTGTTTTTTCCGATCTTTGCGGCAACTCATTGGGGTGTTCGCTGCAAGGCGGACTGAGATTACACCCATCGAACTTGCCCAAGTAATTTTGGGTAAGGAACTGAGACGGGGTAGTGGCATCACTACACCTGCAGAAGCCCCTTCCGCAGGTGGATGTTTCACTCAATCACTTCTTTATCAATGACTTCTGTCATTCGTGTTTTTCTGGCGTTTGCTACGCTTTCCTTTTTTCCTGGCTATTTATCAGCCCAATCGACAACTTCTGACTCTCTTGCAACTCAAGTTTCTTTGCGGGAGGTAGTGGTACAGGCTACAAGAGCCCAACAGAATAGTCCTATACCGCACAGCAACTACTCTGCCCAGCAACTTAGTAAGCAATACCATGCACAGGACATTCCGTTCCTCTTGTCTGCTGTGCCCTCGCTGGTAGAAACCTCCGATGCAGGCGCGGGTACCGGCTATACCGGTTTGCGCATCCGGGGCAGCGATCCAACCCGTGTCAACATCACTCTGAACGGCATTCCGGTAAACGATGCAGAAAGTCAGGGCGTTTTTTGGGTCAATATGCCGGATCTGGTTTCCAGTGTGGATGAAATTCAGGTACAAAGAGGCGTTGGAACAAGTACAAACGGCGCCGGAGCATTCGGCGCAACCATCAATCTGGATTTATCTAAGGTGGAATCTCAAAGATTTGCCAGCATCAACAACACACTTGGATCATTTGGCACCAGAAAGCACAGTATTCATCTGGGCACTGGCTTGCTTGATAATGGGCTTGCTTTTTCAGCCCGCGTGTCGCAGGTTTTATCAGATGGCTATGTAGACCGTGCCAGCGCCAACCTACGAGGTATTCACCTCACAGGTGCATATGTTGACGAAAAGCAATCCCTTCAATTCCACCTGCTTTCTGGCCATGAAATAACTTATCAGGCCTGGAATGGTTTGCCTGTGCAGTATATCAACGATCCAAACCTGCGCACTTACAACGTATCCGGGACCGAACGCAATGGCTCGCCGCACCCGGATGAGGTAGATAATTATACCCAACGCCATTATTTGCTGCATTATAAACGCCAGCTGGCTACTAACTGGATGCTGCAGCTGAACGGACACTATACCCGCGGATTTGGCTATTTTGAACAATTTAAAGCAGACCAGGTATTGGCCAATTATGGCATCCGTATTGGCGATTCTTCAACTACAAGTACCGACCTGATCCGTCGGCGCTGGTTGGATAATCACTTTTACGGTGGCACATTTGCCTTGCGCTGGTTGCCGGAATGGTCCTGGAAATCGTCAGTGTTGTGGGGCGGCGGCTTGAGTCGCTATGAAGGCGATCACTTTGGTGAGATTATTTGGGCAGCACAATATACCGGCGTGTTGAACGACTACCGTTACTACGACAATCAGGCGGCCAAAACAGATGGCAACCTGTTTATGAAAGTAGAAACTGCACCTGCTGAGCCCTGGAATCTGTTTGCCGATTTGCAAATCAGATCTGTGAATTACCAGTTTGAAGGCTACAATAACGAACTGAATCAGGTGGATCAAACAGCTGCACTTTTATTTTTTAACCCCAAAATTGGATTCAGTTATCGATTGGCAGCTCCCTGGCAGGCATATGCATTTGCGGGCCTGGGCCACAGGGAACCCAATCGGGATGATTACACCCAAAGTACGCCCAACAGCCGGCCCAAACCAGAGCAAATGCTGGATTTGGAAGGAGGATTGCGCTTTACACGTGGTGTTTGGACTGGCTCAGTCAATGTATTCCACATGCAATACCGCAATCAACTGGTGCTGGATGGTCGAATCAACGATGTGGGCGCTTACATCCGGACCAATGTGCCAGATAGTCGCCGAACGGGTGTGGAACTGGAGTTTAATGGCGCTTTGGGACAAAGCTGGCAATTAGCAGGAAGCGCTTCTTTAAGTCAGAATAAAGTGCGGGAATTCACTGAGTTTGTTGATGTCTGGGATACAGGCGAGCAAATTTCGGTGCAGCATCAAAATACCGATCTGGCATTTTCACCAGCCCTGATTGCCCGTTTGGAAGTAGGCAAAACCTGGTGGAATAAGGTAAATAGGGCAGGGAAGGGGCAATCTTTCGGCAGTTCGGTAATTGGCAAATACGTATCACGTCAGTATCTGGATAACACTTCCAACCGCACCGCTTCGCTGGATCCTTACGGGGTATGCGATTTGCGCCTGAACTGGACCCTCCATAAATATGCAGGAAAGGAATTGAACTTCATTTTTAGCCTCAATAATTTCCTGAACGCACAGTTTGTTTCCAACGGCTGGGTTTATCGATTTGTCTCCGCAGGATACGATCCCAGACCCGATGACCCGTTTGCTCAACTGGAAAGTGGTAGCACCTATCAGTTGTCCGGACTTTTTCCGCAAGCTGGTCGTCACTGGATGGCTACAGTACAATGGCGCTTTTAACAGTTTCTTATCAGGCAGTGATGTAACATCAGTTTGTTTCAGCCGTTTTCGAACAAACAAAATCACTTTCTATTATGCGGTATTTTCTTTTCAGTCTAACCCTGTCTATTGTTTTACTTGCTACCTCTTGCCAGCGCGAGTCGTCTGCAGATGTAAATCAGGACCGGATTTTTACACATTACGAACTGTTTTACAATGCCAATGAAGACATTACCTATGCGCGTGCATGGTTTCGGTTTGGTAGTATTACAGGCACACTGCTCGAGTTGGCAGACCCCAGTGTTGTAAGTTTTGAAGGAGATAAATTGTCTTTCAATAAGGTACTGGCCTTTTATGAAAAACAATATGCAGGATTCAAATCCTCCGGCACGTTTAAGTGGGAAGACACGGACGGAAAAGTGTTTGAAAATACAGTAGTAATCAACGAAATAGCCTTTGGCGCCATTCCCGATTCCATCGCCAGAAACGCTGCTTTTACCATACCATGGACAGGCGCAGCCCTGGGCGACAACGAGGCGGCTGGTGTTTGGATCAATGGTGAAAATGAAGGAGATGCACAGGCCGCCATCACCATTGAAAATGGGGCTACAGCCTTAATTGTACCCGCTGATAAAATGGCTAAAGTAGGCGCTGGTCCAGGGAAAATATACCTGGAACGCAGATCAGCCCCGGCTTTGCTGGAGGTAACCGGTGCAGGGGGCTATGGCGCAGGCGTTTATCGTCCGAAATTCAAGGACGTGGTGTTTAAATGAGTGAGTGGGTGAGTGAGTGAGTGAGTGAGTGAGTGAGGCACATAGGGCACTAAGGCAATTCCTTAGTGCCCTATGTGCCTCAGTGGTGAAAGCCCCTGAACTAAATCCCATTAGCGCCCCTTTTTTGCACAAACCCGTACAATCCTTTAAATTTTTGCGCGGCAGCGCCACCGCCGAAAACAATCAATTTTTCTTGTAGATCCGTTCTCTGCCCCAGATGCCTTTTTTCTTTCCTACTATGTCTTTTTCTTTCCTGGTATCAAGAACTGGTTCCGGCATTGGTACATCTTTCTGTTTGTCGTCAAATACTTTGTCGATGTATTTCCACTTACCTTTTTCAAACTTGTAGGCATCATAACTTCCGTCGGGTACATAGGTTGAGCCTCTGCCATAAGGACTATCCCAGGGAATCAAGTGATCCATGATAATCATTTGATATTGCTCATCCCAGTTCAATTTCACTTTGGCATCGGCTGAATATTGCAGATACATCCTGTTTTTGGCAGGAACATCCGAGCCGTGATCCAACACCGGAGCGCCAAAATGCGGCTTGCCTTCCTTATCGAAGCTGATTACATCTATGAGCTTGCGTTTTTCAAAAAATTCGAAAGCGTCAAAGCCCAGGAGCAGGTACTTTTTGCCTTGTCTGGTATCGAATTGCCGAATGTTGTAATACAGGGCGCCATACCATTTATCTGCCGCCAATGCCTCATAGGCAGGAAATTCCGACAACTCAAAACTCCGGTCAATCAATGGATACAACTTCAACTGTTTTTCGTTCATCTGAATGGCCCCATAATACCGGTAGGTAGAATCATTGACGAAAAGTTGCCAGGTGAAAATCCGGAAAGTGCTGTCGGGAGGAGTAAGAATAGAAACAGATTTTAGCTGTTCAAAAGGGTATGAAAAGGAATTCTCCACCCTTAAGGCTCTCACCAGGGTAGTAATAAAGACTTTGCAGGCTGCAAATCGTTCCGCTTCAATGGAGTCATTCACTATGGCGTAACCCAAAACGCCGAGGGTGTCTTCAATACCTTGTAATTGAACAACAGCATCAGCAGAAAGCGGGCCGGCCGGTTCTGTTTTGTGCTTTTTTTGAGCAAACAAGGTGGAGCTTAGCAGCAATAATGCCATCACTCCAATGTGTCGGTGTCGCATAATTTCGTTTTAATGCAGGTATATGATTTAACCACTGAGGCGAAGCAGCTTGTGCCTCAGTGGTTAAAATCGAACAAGCAAACGGTTATTCAGGCTGAAAATTGTATGGTACAAAATTGTCTACCACCAATCGTTCTTTTTGAGCTTGTTCTCATACCCGCGTACGTTGTAACTTACGCTAAGCATGTAATACCTGGCCAGGGTTGGCGCAATGGAATTAATAACGTAGTTCTGGGAAGCTGATTGCTGGATGTTTACACGCTGATTTAGCAGGTCAAAGGCTGCAAGCCGTACCTCAATCTTGTTTCCTTTACCGAACAAACGTCGTACAGATGCATTCCAGATGCCGATTGTTTGTTCAAAATCGAAGCGTTCATTTTTGTAGAGGTTGTAATTGAAATTACTCTCCAGGAAAGTTTTATCCCAAACCTGCCACTTAATGGAGGCATCCGTACCGTACCCTCTGATTTTTTGGTTCTGCTCGCTCTGGATGGAATATTCAATGTTATTGATGCGGAAATTGCCGCTCAATCCTGCGATCAGGTCAGATGTAGGGGTAATGTTGAAACCTACCCGGATATTGTAATTTTGACTGTTGGTGACGTTTTCTACTCCGTTGATGAAAGATGGCGACTCATTAATAGAGAAGCTTGGATTGAGGTTTACCGACAGTTTGGTTTTGATGATTGGAATATTAGACCACAAATAAGTACTGAAGTTGGTTCCTCCTGATACATTTTCCGGCTTGGTGGTGGTGACGGCGCCTACACTGTCTTCAAACGTGATGGTTTGACTGTACACAATCTGACTTTCGTACAAATCCAGGTCAGACCCTAAGCCAAAACTGGCCATATTGCTTGCATTCCAGTAGTTGAAGTTGCCGCCCAGTGAGTGGGAGCGTTGCGGCTCCAGGTTGGGATTACCCAGTGTGCGGAACGCTGGGTTTGTTACAATCGGAACTGGTTGAAGATCATTGAATTGTGGCTCTGAAATGCTGTAATTGTAATTGGCGCTCAACCACATATTATTGGGAAGCTGGTATTCCGCTTCAACATTTGGCGTAACATTAAAATACCCTCTGGACAATGGCTCGGAGAGCAACGGTAAACCTTTATCTACGGAATATGCGCCATCCAGTTGCAGATTTTGCGCTGCCAGGCCTGCTGTTACATTCAAACCTTTATTGGAATATCGAATACTGGAACCTACGCGACCATATTGCACCTGCTGATCGTAATAAATACTGAGACTGTCAATTCGCTGATTGTTGTTCTCCGGATCGTTGGTCGGCCTGTTGACCTCGTTGTTGGTTTGACTGGCGTTAACGAATGCCTCGAAAAACCAGGTTTTGCTCAGAGGTTCGGTAAATAAAGCGCTGGACTTTACCTGCCGTGTATGGGCAAAATTGGAATTAAACTGACGAATAACAGATCGGGTATCGGATTGCAGGTTTTTGTTTTCAGAAGACAAGGTTTCAGTGCCATCGCTGGTAGCATCATTGTAACCGGCGCTTAGGGCGAAAGAGCGACCTTTTTTAGCAAATCGGTGCCGGTAAATGCCCGTTCCTGATAAGCGCCAGGCATCCAGCTGGTTGCCGTTGTTGATAGCCAGATTTGAGGTTGGCAGGCTGCTCTCATTGGAAAAAAGCTGACTTTGCAGAGTGCTTCCGTTGGCGTCGCTCATGCGGGCTTCCAGTTTGAAAACCAATAAATCACTTGAATCAATATCAAAATTTAATCTGGATGCCAGACTGTGACTTCCGCGAAACTCATTTTTCCCCAGCGTATCAGTATTAAAGAAAGTCGTGTCTGGTAAAAAGGTCTGACGGGTGGTATACTGATCCAGATCCAGGCTTGTTTCCTTGTAGAAATAACTTGCGTTGAACTTGACTTTTTTATGATCGTAGTTATAATTCACGCCGCCGCCGTAGTTCGTGGTAAAACCGCGACCGTCGAAATTGTTGAAAGGAGAATCCGCTCCGCCCCAATCGTAGAAGTAATACCTGCGACCAGAATTAAAGCCAAAGTCGCCATTGTCGTGATCGCCAAAAGTATTTTGTCCTTTAAATTCCCCGTAATCCTCCCAGTTTACCCCGGTTTGGTTGATATTATTGGCAAAACCGATGAATGAAAGCTGTTCTTTCGTATTGAAGCGGTTGTAACTGCCGCGTCCGGCCCACCTCTCTTCAGTGCCCACTGCAGCGGTTATCTTCCCAAAAGAGCCTTTTTTGTACTCTTCCTTGAGTTCCAGGTTCATGGCTTTTTCCTTTTTGCCATCATCTACACCGGTAAGTTTGGCTTGCTCTGAAGACTCGTTATACACTTGAACTTTAGAGATGGTTTCTGCGCCCAGGTTTTTAGTTGCGGCCTTTGGATCATCACCAAAAAAGGTTTTTCCGTCCACATAAACCCGTTTTACATCACGACCCTGGGCCCGGATATTCCCGTCGGCATCTACTTCTATGCCCGGAAGTCGGCGTAACAGATCTTCTACCGTGGATCCGGGCGGCACCTTAAAAGAGGAAGCATCGTATTCAATCGTGTCGCCCCGTATACTCAGGGTAGATTTGGCGGCTTTAACCACCACTTCCAGTAACTCAGAGGTAATGGGCTTTATTTTCAAAACACCTACATCGTTGGTTTCATTAGGAGAAACCGGCAAATAGGTTTGAAGTGGCAAATGGCCAACAAAGGAAACCTTAAGCAGATAAGGAGTGTTTTTTACGTTTTTAAATTCGAACTCGCCTTTATCGCTACTACGGGTAAAATTAACCAGGGTAGAATCTTTAGGATTCAACAACATTACGGTTGCGAAACTGGTTAACTCGCCGGTGGTATCAGATACCACCCCTTTAATCGTAACTCTGGAAGGCGCTTGAGCGTAAATTTGATGTTGTAATAGGCAGCATAGGGCTGTCAAAAGGAGATATTGGTAACTTTTCATGGATAGCAGTTTACTGTGCTTGAAATGGATCGGCGAATAAACGTTCATTTTGTCATTGAATTGTCAGCAATAGACCGGAGTTATTGATTTGGGTTGCTTGGAAAATAATTCAGAACTTTGCAATACTGATTACAGCAGACAAACGGGCAGGTAATCAGACCAATACTGGACTGTTATGCACGATATTGAACCACATTTTCGTTGGAGAGAATATTATACGGCTGAAGAAGATTCCCGCTCTCCGTTTACCGGCAGGGTTTACAGCGAATTTGAGTTTACCAACAAACTCTACAATTTTTACATTCATCCGCAATGGGATGCCTTTGGTTCCTCAACGTTGTACGGAAAATTGTTGTTTGTCGACTATGAAGAGGGTTATGCCATGATGGAATTGTTAGGGGAATGGAATGATACCCTTCATAACGACATCATGTTCCTAAAACGCAATGTGGTGGATACGCTGATGCATGAAGGAATTTACAAATTTGTGTTCTTTTGTGATAATTTGCTGAACTTTCACGCATCCATGGACGACGATTATTACACCGAGTGGTATGAAGAGTTGCTGGATGAAGGAGGTTGGGTAGCACTGGTTAATATTCGGCCTCAGGTGGAAGAAGAACTACACGATGCGCATCTGGACCGATACTTGTTTTTTGGCGAGATGTATAATGATTTGGTGTGGCGAAACCAAAAACCTGCGATCGTAGAACAAATGTTGGAAACCATTATTCACAGCGGCATAAAGCGCCTGAATTAGTATGGCAGAGGAAAGAAATTTTGTTGAACTGCGCTCCGAAGAAGTGCAGGAAATCCTGGGAACGCCTCCTGGCTGGCTGGTGCAATATGGCACCACGGTGTTGCTTTTTGGCTTCATGTTCCTGTTGGGAGTGGCCTGGTTCCTGCGTTATCCGGATGTTGTTTCCAGCGATAAACTCACCCTGACTACTGCCGATCCACCCGTGGACGTTGTGGCCAGGAGCGATGGCCGTATTGCCTACCTACTGGTGAACGACACAGTACTTGTTGCCGAAAAACAAGCGCTGGCAATTCTGCAAAACACCTCGTATTTCAACGATGTGGTACGTTTGGATACTCTGGTAAGCAAGTGGCAAAAACTCCAACCCGAAGACTTCAAAACGCTTGAATACCCCGACAGTTTGCGACTGGGAGAACTGCAATCTGATTATGCAGTTTTTGTGCGCGATCTGGAAGATTATAAGTTTGGCAGCTCCAACCGTAGCAGTTCCGTTCAGTCCAACATCAGCGCTATACAACTACAGATCAAGCAGCTTGAATCCAGTATAATCTTTGATCAAAGAGCGCTAAAGCGCGCTGACGACCAGTATAAAATTGCAGAAGACTTGTTTGAAAAGCAGAAAAGCCTTTTTAAGCAGGGCATTATTTCCGAAACCAAGCTGGAAGAGGAACGATTGAAACTGAGCAATATCGAGCGTGAGCGCGACTTGCTGGAAAACAATGTGTTGAGCAAAAACCGGGAGATTATCAGCCTGAGAAACAGCATGCAAAATGCCAGCTTCGGGCAGGTAGAAACCACTTCTTCTTCATCAACCCGTTTGCAGGCAAGCCTGAATGCCCTGCGAAGCGGAATAGACCGTTGGATGATGACTTATGTGCTGAGTGCGCCAATTGCCGGTAAAGTTGTGCTGAATGGCCTGACAGTCCAGCAATTTATTCGCAACGGGGAAATTGTAATGACCATCGTGCCTCAATCGCTGGACAAAATTGTGGGGCGGGTGTTGCTGCCGGTTGAAAAGAGTGGAAAAGTCAATGTAAATCAGGAAGTTATGATCAAGCTGGATAATTATCCCTATCAGGAATACGGCACACTAAAAGGAAAGGTAGCCTCAAAATCGGCAGTACCCAAAAACCGGGAATACACCATTTTGATTGATCAGTTGCAAATGACCAAAACAGGCAGACTGCTCACCAGCACGAAGAAGGAAATTCCTTTTGAGCAACAGCTTCTGGGAACTGCTGATATCATCACTGAGGACAAAGGTTTTCTGGAGAGAATTATGGACCAGGTTAAGGTTAATATTCGCTGATAAGTGTTTTTACGATTCAGCGGAGTTGCTGTTCATTTCTTCAGCAACTCCGCTGAATCGTAAAAAGCTATTGTGCGGCCAGTTTTTCTACCTTACCTGAGCCGCTTACACTGGAATTCACCGTGGGCGAGCCACTGTAATAAACATCGCCAGAGCCGGAAACGTTGGCTTTCAAATCCGTGGTAACATCAGCTGTGATGGCGCCTGAACCGGAAATACTGGCATCAAGCGTATTGGTGGTAAAAGACTTGGCTTTTATCTCTCCGCTTCCGGAAATATCCGCACTCCAATCATTGCATTTGCCACTCAACACAAGGGTTCCACTCCCGGAAATAGATGATTTTAGCCGGTTTAAAGTGGCCTGAGTACACTGAACCTCGCCGGAACCACCAATGCTTATTTGAAGTTTATCAGAGGAGAATGGTGCAACATTCACCGTTCCGCTACCGCCTACGGAAATTTCGTCAAGAGCTGCCAACGGGATTCTGAGCTTAATCGGCTCGGAACTATTGTAATTATCGTCGCTGTAAATGCGTAAAATGCCAGATTCTTCTGTGGTTTTGATCAGTGGAAGCAGGTTTTGCTGGGCTGAAATCTCCATCGTGCCACCTCCGCCAACCACCAGTTCTACATCTGCAGAGATGTCCAGGTGAATACCGTGAATAGCCTCTGAAACATTGCGTTGTTCGGTTTGTACCGGCCCGGCGCCTTTCACACCGCCAAATCCCCAATGGAAGCCGTTACAAGAGCGGGAGCCAAGCACAAAAACGCCGACCAAAAACATGAAAATGAGCAAATTGCGCATAATAAATTGAGTTTTGTTTTGAATTGCTGCAAAGAAATGCTGGTCTTTGCATGAGCTTTTCAGGTATGACACCTGAAGGCCATGCAAGGTTACATTTTACCCGGACAACTTCACCAATATGTTTTGGATTTTACTTCAGCTGTTTTTTCAACTTCCTGAATGGCAAACGCATGCATCCGAGGCTCCCGGTTCCATCGTTGAATGGAAAACAGAGAAAGACCATGATTTTGGGAAAATGAAGCGGGACCATCCACAAACCTTTGTATTCAAGTTTGTAAACACACTGAATGAGCCGTTTTTTATTGAAAATGTGCGCACAACATGCGGCTGTACAGCAGCTACCTGGACAGAGGGTATGATCAATGGAGGCCAATCTGGCGAAATAACCATTGAATATGATGCTTACCAGCGCGGCTCATTTCAGAAAAAAATCAGGGTTTTCTTCAATAAACAAAGAAAACCGGAAATACTCTGGATCAGAGGAGTAGTAGCAGATTAGCATTAAATGCCCATCCGGAAATCCTTGACGCTTTCCTGCCTGAACGTAACCCCGGCTCAATAAAGTAATCTGTTTCTGCGCCCGCCTGCATCAAAATAGCTCCGGCAGAATCCGTTTTCATGGCTCCTTCGGGCAGATCGAGGCTTTCCGTGAATTCCCAGACAATTGGTTTGCCTGAGGGTGCGGTGGGTTGTTCTTTGACAGGCTCTGCCTGAGTGCAGGCCACAAAACAACACAAGGACAACAGGTAACAGAAAACTTTATTTACCATAAATTTCTCCTTTTGAGGCTTTTAATGTATTCATCAAAAGAGAGGTAACAGTCATCAGCCCAACACCTCCCGGCACTGGTGTAATAAAGCTGCTTTTGGGTGCAACTTGTTCAAAATCAACGTCTCCGGCAATGCGGGTGCCTGATTTTTTGGTATCATCCGGAATACGATTGATGCCTACATCAATCACAACGGCGCCTTCTTTTACCCAGTCGCCTTTTACAAATTCCGGAATACCAATGGCCGCCACCACAATATCGGCCCTGCGCACTTCAGCCGGCAAATCCTTGGTGCGGGAGTGGGTGAGGGTCACAGTGCAGTCGCCCGGATATCCTTTTCTGGAGAGCAGGATACTGATGGGTGTACCCACAATATTGCTTCGGCCAATTACAACACAGTGTTTGCCGGATGTTTCAATATTGTAACGCTTGAGGATTTCCAGAATGCCCATTGGCGTAGCTGGCAGGAATGAAGGCAAACCTTGCGCCATGCGACCAAAGTTAACCGGATGGAAGCCATCAACGTCCTTTTCCGGTGCAATAGCCAGCGTAACCGCTTCTTCATCAATATGTTTGGGCAATGGTAGCTGAACGATAAAACCATCCACATCTGGGTCCTGGTTCAGTCCATCCACAATTTTCAGAAGCTCTTCCTGACTGGTATCAGCCTCACAGCGAATCAGGGTGCTTTTGAAGCCAACCTGTTCGCAGGATTTAATTTTTGAGGCAACATACACCTGACTGGCAGGGTTTTCGCCCACAATAATGGCAGCCAAATGCGGGATTTTACCGCCCTGCAATTTGATCTGATCCACTTCAGCAGCCAGTTCCAGCTTAATTTGCTCAGAAAGCAGTTTTCCGTCGAGTAAATACATAGGTTATTATTGTACCGGCGGGTTTAGCCGCCGAGGGTTGAGGTGTTAGAGGGTTTGAAGGGGAAGGTGGTTCAATAAGAAGGCCATTTTCCTTGCAATTTCATTACTTTTTCCAACAGATCCCGCACGCATCCTGCTCCGCCTGGGTAGGGGGAAACGTAATCGCAGACTGCCATGACTTCCGGTACAGCATCCGCCGGACAAGTGGCCAATGCGGATTTGCGGAGCGGTGGCAAATCGGGCAAATCATCGCCCATGTAACAAATTTCTGTTGGTTTTATGCCGGTTCGCTGCATAAATGCCTGAAAAGCAGTGGCTTTATCGCTGATGCCGGAATAATACTCCTGTACGCCCAGGTGTTGGGTGAAACGCTTTTTGACACCTTCAGAGGCGCCACCCGTGATGATGCCGATCTGATATCCAGCCGCAACAGCCCATTTCAGAGCCTGTCCGTCCCGTACGTTCATGGTGCGCAGGTATTCGCCTGTTTCGGTTATCTGAATGCCATTATCCGTAAGAACGCCGTCTACATCAAAAACGAAGGCTTTAACCACCTTCATTTTATCGAACACACGGGCTAGTTCAAATTGCACCGTGGATTCGTTATCCTCGCCAAACTCCACACCACCTGTAACAGAGGGTATACCCACTGGTGGCAGCGGTGTTTCGCCGGAAGCTTTATCTGGTGTAAAGCCTTGATTTACTTGTTGTTGGCTCTCCATTCGTAAACCCATTTGGCTTGTATCTGTTCGAGATGGCCTTCGCTGGAGTCTTCTTTTTTACCTTCAAAATGAGGTATTTCCAAGATCCATTGCAACAAATCGGTAAAACGAATCCGATAAATCCTGCTTTCATCAAAATCATCGCCAAAACGCTCGTACAAAGCCATTGCGATATCTTCATGATCTGCCCAGTTAATGGGCATATTGTCAAAATCTTGGAATGCCATATAGGGGAATGTAGTAAATGTGGGAAATGGGTTAATGTTCGTGTCCGATGATTCGGCGTTGATCAGGAATGGTTACCGTAATTTCTGCCTTATCGTCCAGGATAATACACTGGCAGCCGAGGCGACTTTCCAGGCGCGGATTAATGGCGCGATCAATGAAGTCTTCTTCTTTGTCAGAAATTTCCTCTAAAAACCGGTCTCCCTTTTCAATATACACATGACAGGTGGAGCATGCGCAAACGCCGCCGCAGTTGTGGTTTAAGTGCACATCGTGTTCTTCTGTTAGCTCCAGAATGGACATGTCTGTAAAATCGCCTTCAATGGTTTTGGGTGGAATGCTGGAATCTTCAAACTGAAAATGAATAACCGCCATGGTGTATTTTAAGTCAAAATTGATTTGGGAGAAAAAGGGCGCGCAAAGTTAGCGCTTGGTTTCAGGATTTTTGCGATTAAATCCTGTATGGTTTATTGCAGCCCAAACAAGTTTTTTCTGAATAGGTTGTGAAAAAAAACCATCTTTGAAGCACTAAACTACTCCATATGCGCCCAATTATTACCATCATCCTTTTTTGCACCGTCACGCTTGTACGCGCACAGGATGCCTATCACCAGGCATTGTCCAACAAGTTGCAGACCGATTTTGCCTTGCCTGCCAACGCACAATGGGTTTTGCCCAATACCGAAACCGCCACGCTCAGCGCTTCTTTTGCCTACGGCGCAACGGTATCTAATACCAATCCTGCCGGAGCGCTTTTCACACAGGCAAGATTATATTCAATAAACCAGGGCAATAATCCCTGGGATGCCGCACATGCCTACACCAATACCTCTGCCATTTCAGCTGGAGATAAATGCCTGTTTGTGCTTTGGCTCCGCACCAATAGCCCGGCAGCAAGCGTCAATCTGTTTGTCGAAAATAATGTCACCTACGCCAAAGAAGTATTCGCCACCGTTTCGGTCAGTGCTGAATGGCGCATGTACGCCGCTTCATTCTCGTCTTCAGCTGCTTACCAGGCAGGCAAGCTGAACCTGGGCGTACACCTGGCCAATCTGACCCAGGTGATTGAAGTGGGTGGAGCAGCTTGTCTGAACTATCAGAATCAGGTTCAATTGTCGCAATTGCCCATTTTACTCTACAACGACGCCTATGCCGGCATGGAACCTGATGCCCCCTGGCGCGCAGAAGCGGCTGCCAGCATTGATCAATTGCGCAAGGCCAATCTTTCCGTTTTGGTGAAGGATAATGCCGGAAACCCGCTTCCGGATGCTCAGGTTTATGTGGAAATGCAACGCCATCAATACGCCTTTGGTACTGCCGTGGTTTCTTCCATGTTTAATTTCGGCAGTAGTCAGAACGATGTCTATGAACAAAAAATGCTTAACCTGGACGGCGCCGGACACGGATTCAACGAGGTGGTTTTTGAAAACGACCTGAAGTGGCGCGCCTGGGAAGAACATTGGGGCGGTACTTCCTGGGACGACATTGCCCTGGATGTGCAATGGCTAAAAGATCACGAAATTACCATCCGCGGACACAATTTGGTTTGGCCAGGCTGGGAGTATTCCCCGGCCGATCTGGAATTAAACCAAAACAACCCCGGTTACCTCCGCAACCGCATCCGAAACCACCTGAACGCCATTTTAGGCTATCCGGGCGTAGGCACAGAGATGGTAGACTGGGATGTGTTAAATGAAATTACCTACAACAACGATTTTGCCAACGCTTTGGCCGGCACTCCGGGTTATCCAACCGGCAGGGAAATTTATGCGGAAATATTCCGGCAAGCAGATTCCCTTGCCCCTAACAGCACCATGTACCTGAACGATTATGTGGCCATTGAAAGAGGCGATGCTCCTAACGATGGCATTGTGGTGTGGAAATCCAGGATAGATGAACTTTTGGCAGTGGGCGCCCCTGTAGAAGGTATTGGTTTTCAAGGACATATAGGTGTGGCGCCTACCGGTATTCCAAAGGTAAAGGAGATTATGGATGATTTTTGGAACACCTATGGCTTGCCAGCCAAGATAACGGAATACGATATTAACTCCCTGGTTCCGCCCGAAACACAGGCCAGGTACATGCGGGATTTTCTGACCATTACGTTTGCGCACCCCAGCATGCAAGGTTTTTTGATGTGGGGATTTTGGGATGGAGCACATTGGCTGGGCAACGCCCCCATTTTCAACCAGGACTGGTCGCTGAAGCCCAGCGGGGAAGCCTTTGTAGATCAAGTGTTTCACCAATGGTGGACAAACGAGCAAAAAAGCACATCCAGTCAGGGTACAGCCACTGTTCGAGGGTTTAAAGGAAAATACCGGGTCAGAGTGGCCTGTGGCAACGCCATTCAGGAAAGGGATGTATGGCTGGATAGCGATAAAACCGAGGAATTTACCCTTAATTGCACCACCAGAACCCGCGATGTAAACAACTCTCCGACCTTTATGCTACAGCCATCCCTGGCAAGTCAGGGATGTACCATTGCCTGGCTGAACGCTCAACAGGTAGACCATTTGATGGTAGTGGATATTTCAGGCAAACGCTGGCTGGAACAACATTTCCCAACAAGATTGAGTCAATGGGTGGATACCAGTAATTGGCCCAACGGCATTTACCTGGTACAATGTATGCAAAACGGGAAAACCGCCACGCAAAGAATGCTTGTTCAGCACTGATCAACCCTTTTCCAGGATTTCAATCTTGGCCCGAATGCTGCCCTTTTCGGAGTTTTTCATCCATTTGAGCAGCCATTTCAGCCAAAAGCCAGGTTGGGTAAGTCTTGTGCCGAGGGCAAAGACCTGCTGATCCAGAGCGCTGATGATGGCCTGTTCCGAGGCTTTGTCGGGTGCAAAGGCAATGGCTTGTGCGCTTTTCCAGGCGGCGCCGCGGGCTGCCTGAATACTAAATCCAATCCAACCTTCATCTTCGGAGCGAAAGAAGTAATCGAGCCAGCCAAAGGGCAGCCAGATGGCAGCCAGTTGTGACTGGGTTTGATTGGTGAGTCGCTCAATGATGGCATTGATTTGCATAAAATCTTTGCGCATACCAAAAATGGCGTCTCTTTGCCGCACAGAAGCTGCGGCAATGCCCAAATCCAGGTTGATGTGGGCGTTCATGCCGAGCAACAAGTGCTGCATCACCGTGATCCGATCATCTTGCGCAGCTT
This sequence comes from Chitinophagales bacterium, assembly GCA_017303475.1. Lineage (GTDB taxonomy): Bacteria > Bacteroidota > Bacteroidia > Chitinophagales > Saprospiraceae > M3007. The sequence continues at coordinate 577,308 of JAFLBO010000001.1, read as the reverse complement.
CAAAAGCGCATTTCCAGGAAAGGGTAGGGGACTGCCCCGCCTGCCAGGCATCAAAGGCGTCGAAATAACGACGGGCAAAAATGACATCCATTTGCTCCATGCGCGAGCCATTTTCAAATTCGCCACTCTGGATTCCATCGCGCACGGCAAGGGTCATGCGGTAATACAGGGCTGCAAAGTAGCCCATGGGCGATTCCTTTTCTTTAGCCCATTGAATGATGCTTTCCAGCCGGATAAGCACCTCCTGAATGTTTTGTGGCTGCATGGATGCGTTTGGATTACCATTTGGGTTCCGTCCGCGAACCTACCACCCTTACCTGAATCCCGGTAACATTAATGGAAGTATTTCCTTTCCAGATCATTACAAACCCTTTTTCCTGCACAGCCCATGAGTTGTTGATGTAGGGATCTTTGCAGGAAAGCAGGATTTCGTTGTGGTCGGAATCAAAATTCCAGCGACCCGTATCTACCACCTTACCTTTTTGCAGGATATCGAAGGTTTGGTCTTCCCGGAAACGCAGCCATTTAGACTGGTAGTTGTGGTGAATGGTGGTGTCGCTGGGCTGATAAGCCATATTCAGGTGCCACCAGCCGGTGCTGAGGTACGCTTTTTTGCTGGCCGTAGGCGCCGGGAGTACATCTACGGGTACTTGCACCATTTTAGGCGCTTGTTTTACCTGATAGGTGCCCTGAACGGTATCAGAACGTTCGCCTTCAATGACATGGGAGGCCTTGAAATTATATTCTCCTTGCGACGTGGATTGAGTCGCTTCAGGAGTAGCTGTGGTGCTGTCTTTGGATTTTTGCAGGTTTTTGCAGGTGAGAATGCCCACTGCGATGACGATAATGCCGAGAATAATATTGGTTTTCATAACCTTGTAGTAAAAAAGCCCTCATCAGCACTTACTGAAGAGGGCAATTAAGCAGGTAGCTCCAAGTGGAATCGAACCACTATCTGAAGTTCCGGAAACTTCCATTCTATCCGTTGAACTATGGAGCCAGATCATGCAGATCAAAAATGGGACGCAAAGGTAGGAGGATCCCACCCTTATTTCAAATACTTAAGACAAGTATTCTGTCATATAATTGATTTTTAACCGTCCACCGTAGGCCGTCTACCGTAGGCCGTCTACCGCATCTCCCGAAGCTCTGCATTAATCCAGGCCTGGGTCTCTTCCAGCAACACTTCCGGATCATCGCTCCAAATGGCTTCACCGTAATGAATCTGCACATGCATGTGTCGCTCGCCAAATCTGCGGATGAAGTGGGGCAAAAAGGTATCGTTGCCAATCCAGTAATCAGCTTTAGCAGCATAATCAATGGCTACAGGCACAATGGGTATACGGTTGGTGGCAGCGAGTTTAAACCCTCCCGGTTTGAAGGCAATGGTTTGATCCTCTGCATGTGTGGTGCCTTCAGGGAATAAAATAACCGGGAAGCTTTCTTTAAGTTTTTGCGCAATGGCTTGCAAAGTGAACTTCCGGCTTGCAGTACTTTCCCGTTGCAAAAACAGCACCCCCGATACCTTGGCGCCATAGCCTACAATAGGCCAGCCAGACACTTCTGCCTTGGAAACCGGGTAAGCAAAGGTGTCGTGCAGGATGATGGCCGGGTCCAGATAAGATCGGTGATTGCACATCAGGATACAAGGGAAGTCTGGAGGAGTACCGCTGCTTTTGATCCGAACGCCGATGGCGGGCAATAAATGCCGGGCCCAGGTGCGACGAATACGCATGGAACGCCGCATATTCACCCCGCCAAACAGGCTGGCCAGAACAATCTGGCTGATTTTGATACTGGTGTACAAGGCGAAATACACCAGCCTGAAGATGGCGCGGACATTTTTCATTGTTTGCGCAAATATGAAAAATGTTTGAAAGTTGGTGGGAGAAAGTTTGAGGAGGGTTGAGGATTTACCGCTGAGGCGCGGAGTCGCAGAGGGGTTTCAATTTTTAGATGCCCCATTGGCATACCGCTGAGCCACGCAACTCTGCGACTCCGCGCCTCAGCGGTAAATCCTCACTCCTTCACAAACCGCGCCCCCCATACCGTTCCTCCGGCCCTTGCGGAAACGAAATACAAACCTTCGGGTAAATGCGCCACAGAGACCTCATTACCCACTGTGATTTGCATCACTACCCGCCCCATGGCATCGTACACCTGCACAAACTCCAGAGGCGCCGGGGCCTGAATCTGCAAGGTTGATGTGGCTGGATTGGGCCAGATGGCAAATGCTTGCTGTGAGGGTTCCTGGGCTGAGGAGACCGGCTCGGAGCAGATATCGGTGGAGTGATCGCCGATGAATTTGGCGAACCACCAAACCTCCTCTCCATCTATATGGTTAAACCCTCCGCCTACATAAAGTTCATCTTTCCAAAATGCTATCGCTGTTATTTTGTTGTCGAAATAACTGTTTCCCACACTACACCAACGTTCTCCATCCCAAGTAGCGATGTTGCTGACCGGCAGCCCATCACCAACACAATTAAAAATGCCAATCACATACAGTTTGCCGTCGTGAATGAGCAAGTCGTTTGCATCGGCGTTGGGCTCGCAAAATCCACCCCCTACTTCTTTCCATTGAACTCCATTCCACCGCATAATCTTGTTGCCAACATTGCCATCTATTTTACGGAAAGACCCACATACATATAGTTCATCTTTGTACACAATCATATCTTTAATACCATGCCAGCCAAATCCTTTGATTCCCTCGCCAACAGCCGACCATGTTTGCCCGTCATAATCCACGATATCCAAAATAAATCCATCCCCAACGGCAAACTGAAAACCGCCCCCAATATAAAGCTTCCCCTTATACCAGACGACGTCCTGAATCAATGGAAAATCGTCAGGATAGACTGGGAAAGCTAAGCTTTCCCAGTTGTTTCCATTCCATTTTGCTATTCCGTATGTTGATTCATTTCCAACAATTAACTTGTAGAATCCAGCCACATAAAGGATGCTGTCATGCTCCGTAAAGCCATTGGCACATCCTTGCTCAAATCCGTTTTCCAACGGCATCCAGGTAGTGCCATCCCAACGGGCAATGCCATTTACAACCGTTCCCCCGTTGATGGTTTCACGAGTCCAGCCGATGTAAATTTCATTTTTGTACCTCGAGATGGTCTTAACAGGATAACAATTAAAAGGGCCGCATCCATCTTGCGCATTGCCTAACGGGTGAATATTGCCGGCGCTGTCTAATTGAAAAATCCCTCTTGTTTCAACACCATTGAAATAACGAAATGAACCTCCTACGTATAGACTTCCATCAACGCTGTCTGCAAAAAGATGCTCAATATCATAGTTGATATCACCAACCTGTTGCCAGTTTTGGGCGGAAACAGTGCAGGATGACAAACAAAAGAAAATAAATAGAATTGACTTTGACATAATGCTTTGGTTGTTATTGCCTCACTCCTTCACAAACCGCGCTCCCCATACCGTTCCGCCGGCCCTTGCGGAAATTAAACACTTATAGATAGAAAAAAAATTGCACTTAAAGGTATTAAACTAAATCTAAATAACCAAGCAGGGCGACGAAATTTAACAATGTAAATACGAATCTGAATACGCAATGTCAGACCTCTTGTGAGGTCCACAATACGGGTTGCCCTTGATTTTGCTACAAAGGTCAGATCTCTTGCGAGGTCCTCATTGCCGTCGCTGGGCTTTCAACTCGTAATGGTAAAGTAATGGCGTTGGGCAAAAGGGTAAAAGTGTATCCATTCCCAAAAAATCCAACTAATTCAAAGTTCACCCTACATTTCGGCTTAATTAATCTGTACACCCACCGTGCACTCAAACAGGTTGTTGATAGGTTATTCCGCTGCTGCCCTGGGCTTTACGCTGTATCTCGGATACGGGGTGAATAGAACTGATTTTTGGCCCTTTATCCTGGTGTATCTGCTGTATTTTAGTCTTTATCTGGGTATGGCGCTGTATCTGGAGCAAAAAGACCGTTCAGACTTAATTCCTGCCGTTATTGGACTGGGCTTGCTACTGCGTTTCGTTTTGCTGTTCAGTGTGCCCAATTTTTCCGACGATTATGCCCGGTTTTTATGGGACGGTCATCTGATAAACGCCGGTATTCACCCGTTTTCCCAAACTCCGGAATACTGGATGTCTCAGCCCGGGCAGGTAGCCGGATTAAGTCCTGAATTGTACGCCAAGCTCAATTCCCAGCGGTATTTCACCATTTATCCGCCTGTCAATCAGTTCATTTTCTGGCTGGCTACCTTTCTATTCCCTTCCTGGGAACAGGGCGGCATATTCGTTATAAAGATCTTCATCCTGGCCTCGGAAGTTGGTGTGTTGTATTTCCTGCACAAACTGGGCAGGAGGGTTGGACGACCCTTCGCTGGCCTGTGGTATGCGCTGAATCCTTTGGTTATCCTGGAATTTACCGGCAACTGTCACTTTGAAGGCATGATGGTGTTTTTTATGCTGGCGGCTATTTGGCTGCTGTTGCAACAAAAATACCTTGGCGGCGCAGCGCTCTGGACCCTGGCCATTGCCACCAAACTATCGCCTGCTTTGTTTTTACCCGTCATGTGGCGCTGGCTGGGTCTCAAAAGAGGCTGGCATTTTATGCTGCGGGTAGGTGTTTTTTCCCTGGCGCTATTCCTGCCCATTTTGGTAATGGCGCCCAATATGTTGCGCAGTGTAGACCTGTATTTCCGCAAGTTTCAGTTCAACGCCAGTATCTATTACGTTATCAGGTATTTGGGCTACGAATCCACTGGTTGGGATATCGGCCATAAATCCGGCCCTTTGCTGGGCCTGCTGGGCGTGCTGATCATCTGGGCAAGCGCCTGGATTATCCGGTCAAGGGCTGAACAGGCGCAGCAAACGACTCAACTTTTCCAGGCCATTACCCTCGGAGGCCTGGGGTATTTACTGTGCGCCGCCACGGTGCAACCCTGGTATTTGGGTGTTCCACTCGTTTTTTCTCTGCTGGGCGACTGGCGTGCGGTGCTGGCCTGGTCGGCATGCATCATGTTGTCGTACAGTCACTACGAACACAATGCGTATCAGGAAAATTTTCCGCTGATTACACTGGAATATACACTGTTCGGAATCATTTTATTTTGGGATTTCAAAAGGATATTTGTTAAGCGCACCCGCTTTGATTCTCCTTGAACCTTTCTACCTTCGCCGCGTTTTTGAGTGCACCACAGTATTGCTCACTCATTCACTCATTCACTCATTCACCCAATCACTCATTCACACACTCACTCATTATCTCATGAGTTTATTTCCACATCCCGATCGCTTTGAGCGTCGGCATATCGGCCCCAGTGAATCTGAAACCAAAGAAATGCTCAAAGTCCTGAAGGTGAATTCTCTGGACGAACTGATTGAGCAAACCGTTCCAGCCTCCATTCGACTGAAAAAGTCCTTAAACCTGCCTCCGGCACAATCTGAATTTGAATACCTGCAGGAACTGAAGCAGGTTGCCATGCAGAACCGGGTTATGCGGAATTATATCGGCATGGGCTATCATGGCACCATTACGCCTTCTGTTATCCTGCGCAATTTGTTCAGCAATCCGGGCTGGTATACCCAATATACCCCTTACCAGGCCGAAATCGCTCAGGGCCGACTGGAAAGTCTGCTCAATTACCAAACCATGGTGAGTGATCTTACGGGATTGCCTATTGCCAACGCCAGCTTGCTGGATGAAGGCACGGCTGCTGCCGAGGCCATGAATATGTTTTACAACGAAAAAAACAAGCGCGCCCAGGAAGGACAGGAAGCCAATGAGTTTTTTGTGTCTGATAAAGTATTGCCTCAAACCATTGATATCCTGAGAACCCGTTCAGCCCCGCATGGTATTGTGTTGAAAATCGGCGACTATAAGTCGTTCGAATTTACAGACAAAACCTTCGGTGCATTGCTGCAATACCCTGATGCTCAGGGTAATATTGATGATTACCGTGCCTTTGTAGAAAAAGCCAAGGCACACGGCAACTACGTTTGTGTTGCTGCCGATATCCTTTCTCTGGCATTGCTCACGCCTCCAGGCGAATGGGGCGCAGATGCTGCCGTTGGCAATACCCAGCGCATGGGCGTACCTATGGGTTACGGCGGCCCGCACGCTGCCTATTTTGCTTGTACGGAAGACTTCAAACGTCAGATTCCAGGCCGTATCATTGGCGTTTCCGTAGACAAACACGGCAACCGCGCCCTGCGCATGGCACTCCAAACCCGCGAGCAGCATATTCGCCGGGAAAAAGCCACCTCCAATATCTGTACCGCCCAGGCCTTGTTGGCCAATATGGCTGCCATGTACGCGGTGTACCATGGCCCTGCCGGCATTCGTGGCATTGCACAGCGTATCCACGATATGGCAGTTTCGCTGGCAGCAGCGCTCCAAAGCGGCGGTTTTAAACAAACCAATACCCACTTCTTTGATACCCTGCGTGTAGAGGTGTCTGCACAACAAATGGCTGATATTCGGGCCAATGCAGAAGCTGCTGGTATCAATTTCTTCTACACCGCGGATGCCATTCAAATCACGCTGGATGAAACCACCACGGAAAATGATTTGAACGATATCCTGAATATTTTCGGGATTCATGCTTCGTTGGCTAAAGGCAAAGCAAGCAACCTTGGCCTCGTACGCGAATCGGCATACCTGACGCACCCGGTATTCAATTCCTATCATACGGAGAGCGACATGATGCGCTACCTGAAGCGCCTGGAAAACAAAGACTTGTCGCTGGTACACAGCATGATTTCCCTGGGCTCCTGCACCATGAAGCTGAATGCTGCCACGGAAATGATTCCGGTTTCCTGGGAAAACTGGTCTAACATGCACCCTTTCATGCCTGCTGATCAGACCAAAGGTTATGCGCATATGATCAGTGAGTTGCAAAAATACCTGTGCGAAATCACTGGTTTCTCCGCTTGTTCTCTGCAGCCCAACAGTGGCGCTCAAGGGGAATATGCCGGTTTGATGGCTATCCGGGCTTACCATTTGGCCAATGGCGGCGCACACCGCAATGTATCTCTGATTCCCTCTTCCGCGCACGGCACTAATCCTGCATCTGCTGTGATGGCAGATATGCAGGTTGTGGTAGTGGCTTGTGACGAACGCGGCAATATTGATCTGGCAGATCTGCGCGCCAAAGCAGCTCAGCACTCGGCCAATTTGTCTTGCCTGATGGTCACTTACCCATCCACCCACGGCGTGTTTGAAACCAGCATCAAGGAGGTTTGCGACATCATCCACCAGTACGGTGGTAAAGTGTACATGGATGGCGCCAACATGAATGCTCAGGTGGGCTTGACCAGCCCGGCAGCCATTGGCGCCGATGTTTGCCACCTGAACCTGCACAAAACATTCGCCATTCCACACGGTGGCGGCGGTCCTGGTATGGGCCCAATCTGCTGCAACGACAGCCTGGCGCCTTACCTGCCTAAACACGTTTTTGCAGAAACCGGCGGCGCACAGGGCACTACAGCCGTTTCAGCGGCGCCATGGGGAAGCGCAAGCATTTTGCTGATCTCCTACGCGTACATTCGTATGTTGGGTGCAGAAGGCGTAACCAACGCAACCAAATATGCCATCCTCAACGCTAATTACATCAAGGCACGACTGGAAGGCGCCTACGATATTCTGTACTCCGGCGAAAATGGTCGCTGCGCGCACGAGATGATTGTAGATATGCGTCCGTTCAAATCATTGGTTGGCGCTGAAGACATCGCCAAGCGTTTGATGGACTACGGATTCCACGCGCCAACCTTGTCCTTCCCGGTTGCCGGCACCATCATGATTGAGCCTACGGAAAGCGAAAGCAAGGCAGAACTGGACCGTTTCTGTGATGCCCTGCTGGCCATCCGCGAGGAAATTGACGCCATTGCACGCGGCGATTACAACACGGAAGACAACCCGCTGCACAATGCGCCGCACACCTGCGAAGAAGTGACGGCCGACAGCTGGAACCACAAATATTCCCGCGAGAAGGCTTCTTTCCCGCTGCCATACCTGCGCCAGGGCTTTAAATTCTGGCCAACAGTGGGCAGGATCGATCAGGCGTATGGCGACCGCAACCTGGTTTGCATTTGTCCGCCAATTGAGGAGTACGCATAATAAGCAAAAGCTTTGAATAAGCATATGAGCCAGCCCTGATTGGGGTTGGCTCTTTTTTTTACCACTAAGGCACGGAGAGCACTAAGGAGCGTTGCGAAATAATCTCCAAGTAACGCCCTTTAGTGCCCTCCGTGCCTCAGTGGCTAAAAATTCATCGCACTCACTCCTTCACAAACCGCGCTCCCCATACCGTTCCTCGGGCCCTTGCGGAAACGAAATACAAACCTGCGGGTAAATGCGCCACAGAGACCTCGTTACCCACTGTGGATTGCAGCACCACCCGCCCCATTGCATCGTACACCTGCACAAACTCCAGAGGCGCCGGAGCCTGAATCTGCAAGATTGATGTGGCTGGATTGGGCCAGATGTTAAAGGCTTGCTGCGAGGGTTCCTGGGCTGAGGATACCGGCTCGGAGCAGATATCGGTGGAGTGATCGCCGATCCACTTGGCGAAGTATTTGCAGGGCTGGCCGTCTACTTCGGTGAAACCGCCAGAGATGTAAATATCGCCTTTGTATGCGCTGATATAATTGATTTTGTTGTTGAATACACTGTTCCCAAAGGTACACCAACGTTCTCCGTCCCAGGTTGCGATATTGTGAACCGGCAAATCGTTCTCAACACAGTAAAAAATACCTACCACGTATAATTTGTCCTCGTGAACCATCATTTTGGCTGGAATGACATTGGGCGCACAAAATCCTTCACCTACTTTTTTCCACTGGACACCATCCCAGCGCATGATTTTGTTGCCAATATTGCCATCCAGTTCCCGGAAATAACCACAGATGTAGAGCTCGTTTTTATACACCACCATATCGTTCACATTGGCTAAACCGCCATACAGCCCACCGCCAACCATATGCCAGCCTGTACTGTCCAGGCGGGCAATATCTGCCCCTCCACTTTGTGCCCAGGAGAAATTTCCGCCAACGTACAATTGGTCCTGATAAAAAATAACGCTTGTTACCCTGGGCAAAGAGTTATCTGACCAGGGAGGAAAATTCAACCCCGTCCATTTCTGACCATTCCAGTAAGCCACGGAATTACAGGTGTCGCCATCTGCAGTTCTAAAAAAACCAACAGCATAAAATAAGTCATTCCGGATGTAATAACTGTCCAGATAAGGATTGTCACCTACTTCATAAACCAAACCGGGCATGGCAGGAGACCATTGCATACCATCCCATTTTGCTATGCCATTGATATCAGACACTCCGTCTATTATGCTTAATGCCGGTCCACTAAAATAAATTTGATCTTTGTATCTGGCGATCAAAAAAGCTGGAGAACAACCAAAACTTGTACAATCAAACCTACGCCCAAAGGAAGTAAAGGTTGAACCATTGTAGGCACAAAAGCCATCAACAGTGTCTATTCCATTAAACCTGAAATTTCCGGAATGATAGAGTAGGTCAGAAATGGTATCATTAAATGTAACCCGCGGGGTGTCATTAAAATCCCCTATTTGTTGCCAGTTTTGGGAGGAAACAGTGCAGGATGACAAACAAAAGAAAATAAATAGAATTGATTTTGACATAATGCTTTGGTTGTTATTATCTCACTCCTTCACAAACCGCGCTCCCCATACCGTTCCTCGGGCCCTTGCGGAAACGAAATACAAACCTGCGGGTAAATGCGCCACAGAGACCTCGTTACCCACTGTGGATTGCAGCACCACCCGCCCCATTGCATCGTACACCTGCACAAACTCCAGAGGCGCCGGAGCCTGAATCTGCAAGATTGATGTGGCTGGATTGGGCCAGATGGCAAATGCTTGCTGGGAGGATTCCTGGACTGAGGAGACCGGCTCGGAGCAGATATCGGTGGAGTGATCGCCTATGAATTTAGCGAAGTATTTTGCTGGTTGACCATCAATTTCAAAAAAAGAACCGCCCACATATACAGTATCCTGCCAGACAGCTACAGCATGGATAGCTCGATTAAAAGTAGCGTTGCCAATGCTACACCATTTTTCGCCATCCCATGTAGCAACATTATTTGCCTCAATACCACCAATGCAATCAAAAGCGCCTGCCACGTACAGCTTGCCTTCATGAACAAAAAGGTCATCTATTGCACCAATTGGAGAACACACTCCGCCGCCCAAATCATCCCAATGCGTTCCATCCCAGCTCATGATACTATTGCCAGGGTTTCCATCCGCTTTGGTAAAAAAGCCTGCAACGTAGAGTTTATCCTGAAAAACTTCCAGATCGTGCAAATTTGTCCAGCCATCAATTAAACCATTGCCCACTTTGTGCCAGGAAGTTCCGTCAAAACGAATGAGGTCGCACACTGTTTCCCCGTTGATATGAAGGAAAAAATTTCCGCCCAGGTAAACATTACCTTTATATTTGGCAACACTATTGGCTAATACTGCATCGCCGGGTTCAGGATATGGTACATCAAAAATATGCCAATTATTCCCATCCCAGGAGGCTAAACCGCGGGCGGGGAGGGAATCCACAATAGTTATATACCCGGCAACATAAAGTGTATCATCAGCCACACAAAAATCATATGCGGTGGCAGGAAAATAATATTGGAAATTAGGTTCATACTCAGAAGCTACCCCTCCATCTAACGCATGCCATCCCTGTCCGTCCCAACGTCCGATACCTACTATTTGCGGGATAGCATCATAGGCAGAAGAGCGCATCAGGCTTGCAATTATGTCGCCCCTGTAAGAAATAATGGAGGCGACGCCACCACATCCGCCATTCCAGCAATAATTCATGTTACTGCTACTGTCAGTCAGGGTATGGTCAATATTGTAGCCATCGTATGTAACGATGTTGCCAGTATGCACACCATCAATAGAAAGGAATCGACCGCCAACATATAACAGGTTTGAAATAGTGTCTGGGAATATTTCATATACCAGTGATTTGAATGCATAAGGTGCTTGCCATTGCTGGGCAATAATTTCTGATGGATATAAGGTTAATATTGCAAAAGCTACAGGAATTAAATGTTTATACTTGAATGCCATTTTCAAAGAAGTAAAAAGTCGGGATGTTATTTGAGTAACAACATCCCGACGAAGATGAAAAGATTATTGGGTTGACTTTACAAAAGCCCCCGACCATTGGCCGGTAGTGAATGAAATTGTGAGCATATAGGTTCCAGGCGAGAAGTTTCCAGTGTCAATTCGTAGCTGGGTCGCGCCTGATTGGATCGCAAACTGTCGAACCAATTTACCCGAAACGTCATAAATACTGGCTAATTCTGCATGATTATCCATCAATTCTCCTGTAATGTTCACAAGCAACACTTCATTGCATGGGTTGGGGGAGAGCGCCACAAAATGTTGTGGTAGGATCTGCTCCTTAGTTCCAACTAAAATAGCAGGCGTTCCTATTTTGGTAATTACCCCGTCAAATTGACCGCCCAAGTAGGCTGAATTAAAATAGGATAATGGAACTTCTTTAGCGGTAGGGTAATCATTGCTTATCAAAGTAGTTCTTCCTACCATTATACTTACATAGCCAGGTTCGCCTCCTAATGAGGTGGCGGCTATACCAGTGCCATTGTCCTGATTTCTACTGCCCAGATAGGTGCAATAATTTAATTTGAAATCAGGTGCAAATGCGGCCACAAAGGCATCTTTTAAACCCGTATGGTCAGGAAAATACCACTCTGGATGTGGATTGGTCCAGATTACGGGCAATCCGTCATCGGCAGCTCCAGTGATAAAAATCCTGCCATCAGATGTAATATCAATACCATTACATGGTTGCAGTTCGGGAAATGCAAAAGAAAATATGTCAGTTGTTTCACCATTTTCCCCTCCAAAATATCTGGAATGTAACAAAGTCCCATTTATTGCATACCGAGCCAAAAACAAATCTCCTCCGTCCATGGATGCGTCATCCACATTAGGGTTTCCTGAACTTTGAATTGGAAAACCTTGCGCCGTTGTACTATTAGTGGTGCCCAGAACAACTACAGTACTATTGCTGGCATCATACGCTAAGCCGGCACAACGATCTACACTTGAACCACCAACATAACTACACCAGGTAAGTTCTCGATTAGCAGCAAATTTTGCAATGAATCCATCACTGGCGCCGCTATAAGCCAATCCTCCTCCGGTTGGAAATTTATCGTTATTGCTGGCATCGCCAATAATTTGCCCTATTACAAATAAATTTCCATCTTCATCAGCCTTGACATCTGTTGCTGCGTTTCCTTCATTAGCCACAGAATTATTTGGTCCGAATTTTGTTGCCCAGGTCAAGCCGTCTGCCGCGTTAAAAGTGCCGATATACATATCGCCAAAGTTTTGCTGATGCGCATTGCCACCTGGATTAATGTTTTGCCAGGTGCCTGCATTTATCACATCATGCGCGTAACCGATGACAGCAACTCCTCCGCTTTCAAGGACTTCAACACCAAGAATATCCTCTCGTAATTTACCTCCATCGCCAAAATAAGTCGCCCATTTCAAGTCTCCTAAATTCTTTCCCATCTTAACAACAGCCCCACGTGTCAAAGGTATGTTTCCATGAGCAATATCATGGTGACCTCCGTTTGGATTAGGAAACATGTCAGGCTCCCAATCAACAGCTGCGCCTCCAACATAGAAAAACTCACCATTTCCTACGGAAATATCGTGAGCCCGCTCCTGGAAGTCACCATTTCCAACTCCGGCGCCCCCAATCATGGTAAACCATTGGGGAATTCCACTTAAGGAGAACTTGTTAATAGCCCAATCTGATTCTCCTTGTGCGCTCAATATGAAATTTCCAACCGGGAATTGTTGGCTCCTGGATTGTCCACAGGTATAAACCCTGTAACTTTGGTCTAAATCTACGGCAGCTTTTGTATCAAAACCAGACCATCCATAATAAGTGCTCCACCAGCCTGAAACTTCCGGTTCATACCTGTCTCTCCCCGTCCCAAGAATCAAGGAATTCCCACTCGGTACCGTCCCAACAATAATCCTGACGGTGCTGTCATTCAGCACATAAAATTCCGGCTCCCAGCTGGCATTGCTTTCTGTGCCGCCGGCATCTACCAAAACTGCGGTGGGTGGCGCCAATACCAGGTCTTCCAGATCAGATTCAATGCGTAAAGAACCATCGGTGTCTACAGAAAGACCCATATGCCCTTTGAATCGCAGCCGTATTTGGCCCGGCGTACTTCCCGGTTTGCACACAAAACGCGCAAAAAAGCCATCCTGCCCAAGACCGTACAAGGCATCAATATTGGTGTAAATATCTGGTTGCAGTACTTTGTTATTCAATGGCACCCGCTCCCGGCCTTCCGGAATATGTCCCAGATAATAGTTGTGGAACGCTTCCTGTCGTTCAAGACCTACGGCAAGTGTGGCATTTTCCGTGACAAACCTCATATCCAAACGCGCCATGGTATCCTGGGTGGCGGCCACTGTGTCAATGTGCGCAAACACAAAGCTGACCTGATCGTCAAAAATGTAGGTGTTTGGATAATTGCTTCGTGTGTAATAACGTACATCATCCTGGGCGGTACTGTCGGTGCCCATTACCTGCCCCCTGTTTTCAATAAAAGGCGCGTTAACCTCCTCATCCTGAGGCATTAACAGGGAATGGCGGTTGTATTTTACGGCCAGGGTACTTTCGCCGGAAGTTCCTGAAAGCAAGTAATTGCCAAACCCGTCCGGCACCACTTGCTGTACTTCATCATGGGTATTGGCGTAGCCATTATAGGTATCGCTCCAAAGAAGGGTTCCATTATTGGCAAAAAACAGCGCCTGAAAGTCCCTGGAGCCCATAATTGTTTTGTACCCGCCAACGAACGGCTCCTGGGCCGAGCTTAGCGCAATTCCGGTGTACTCATCAGCTCCGGATGTTGTGTCACTCTGTGCAAAAACCAGGCTACCAGCAGCGGAATATTTGAGCAGAATACCGTTTCGGTCGCTGCCGGTGGTATAACCTGCTACAAAAACATTGCCTGCGGTGTCCACCGCCACGCTTCTGCCTGCATCGTCCAGATTGGCTGCGCCATTCCAGTTGGCCGTCCAAAGAATGGCTAAAGAAGAAGACAGCTTGATGGTTTTGATGTTAAAACCCTGTCCTGAAACGCCCAGCGCCCCGGTCAGATAAATATTTCCTGAAGCATCGAGGGTGGCAGCGCTTACCAATTCAATATTGGTGCCTCCGGAACTGGTTACGGTTGAGCTGACCAGCGAGCCGGTAGATTGTTCATACCGCAACACGGCATATTCCCAGGTATTGAAATTTGTTTGTGAGGCGCCGGTTACAAATACGCGGGTACCCAAAATGGAAAGGGTAGCGCCGGCATCAAAGAGGTCGGCATTGTCCCAGGTTTCATCCCAAACCAGGGTCCCATTGGAAGCGTAACAAAGTGTTAGGGCATCTACATCCGGAAAGGTCTGGCTTGTTGCACCGGTCACAAAAATATCGCCACTGGCATTACAGATTACCGCTGCTCCGGCATCTGTTCCAGTACCTGCACCTGTATATGTTTGGTGCCAGAGTTTGGTTCCGGAGGAATTGTATTTGACCAAGAAAAGATCATGGCCATTGGTTGAGCCATTGTAGGCAGAACCTGTCACCAGAATGTTCCCGGAGGCATCCAGCGCTATACCTCCAACGTGGGTGGTTCCGCCTGCGCCAAGATCAAAATTTGCAATCCAGGTGGTTGTTCCGGATGAATTGAATTTGGTGAGGCGCATACCATAGCATGGATTGGATGGATAATAAAAAAGATTAAGCGTGAAAACCTAACTAAAAAGGTTTGTTAGCATGCTTGCCAAGGTAGCAAGCAAATTAAGTTGGCCAACGGATTATGCCAAATTCCAACCTACTTATGGATAGATAATAAAAGGCACCCAAAGGTATTAAACTAAATCTAAATAACCAAGCATCGCGACGAAATTTAACAATGTAAATGCTAGCTTTTTACCCAAACAAAACCGAGATTTACCTTGTTATAAATCAGATTAAAGTTTCCACTCATGACCTTCCTCACCGCATCCTGGCGCAAACTACTGATGGTCAACTATGAAGTTGACCCCGCAGTGCTTAAGCCGTACATCCCATTCGGCACGGAGCTGGATTTCTGGCAGGGAAAATGCTATGTCAGCTTAGTGGGTTTTATGTTTATGGATACCCGGATTTTGGGGGTTTCTGTGCCATTTCACCGTAATTTTGAAGAAGTAAATCTGCGTTTTTATGTTCGGCGTTTGGTAGACGGCGAGTGGCGACGGGGTGTTGTTTTTATCAAGGAAATTGTGCCCAAACCAGCCATTACAATCGTGGCCAACACCGTTTATGGTGAACATTACGCCACTTACCGCATGCGTCATACCTGGGATCTGCAACCTAAGCGGCACATAATATCCTATGAGTGGAAACCTTTCTGGGGTGGAACCTGGTACAAACTGGCTGCGGAAGCCTCTCCAATAGCCCTTACGCTGGAAGTGGGCAGCGAGGCAGAATTTATCACCGAGCACTATTGGGGGTACGCACAAACAGGCCCTCAATCTACCAATGAATACCAGGTGCAACACCCAAGATGGGATATTTATCCGGTAGAAAAACTGGTGGTTGCCGGCGATTTCACCAGGCTTTACGGACCCGCCTTTAGCGCCAGTCTGGCCGCAGCGCCTGGGTCTTGTTTTTTAGCAGAAGGATCGGAGGTTTCTGTTTTTCAAAAAGCACGGATTTGATTTCCCGGAAAGTCCTACTTTGGACGCCGGAAAACGGCATCCGGCAGTACGAGCCGTGTTTCCACAACTCGAGAAACACTTCTATCCCTTATGGCTCTATTAGACAATCTTTTCCGCAAAAAATCCATTGACGACGCCATTTCCACGGCCCAACACGAAGAAATTCACGGTTCCGGCGGCCTGGATAAAAACCTGGGCGTACGCGACCTGACGGCCCTGGGTATTGCGGCCATTATTGGCGCGGGCATTTTCAGCACCATCGGATCAGCCAGTTTCAACGGCGGCCCGGCAGTGGTCTTTTTGTTCATATTTACGGCGCTGGCATGCGGTTTTGCCGCCTTCGCTTATGCGGAGTTTGCCTCCATGCTTCCGGTGTCTGGCAGCGCTTATACTTATTCCTATGTGGCGTTTGGCGAGCTTATTGCCTGGATTATCGGTTGGGCGCTGGTGATGGAATACGCCGTGGGCAATATCACGGTGGCGGTGTCCTGGTCCAGTTATTTCACCAGTTTGTGCGACAGCGCCGGCTGGCATATACCGGAATGGGCTACCATTGATTACGTGTCGGCGCACCAAGGGTACGATGCCGGGGTGGCAGCTATAAAGGGAGGCCAAACAGAAGCAGGTTTCAGCCAATCCCAACGGGAAGCCTACCTGGCCTGGCAATCGGCGCCCAAGCTGGGCGGATTGCGTATGATCCTCGATGTTCCAGCCATTGTGATGTCTATCCTGATCACTGCCCTGGTGTATATCGGCATGAAAGAATCCAAAAATGCCGGAAATCTGATGGTGGTGCTCAAACTGATCGTGGTAGTGCTGGTAATTATTGTAGGCGCCGGCTACGTGAACGTCGACAACTGGCATCCATTTGCCCCCAACGGTTTTGGCGGGGTCATGGCAGGCGTTTCCTCCGTGTTTTTTGCTTATATCGGGTTTGATGCGCTGTCTACCACTGCGGAAGAATGTAAAAACCCGCAACGCGATTTACCGCGTGCCATGGTGTATTCCATCATTATTTGCACCATTTTGTACATCATTATTGCCCTGATACTAACCGGTATGGTGAAATATACGGAGTTGGATGTGAACGACCCGCTGGCCTACGTATTTGAAAAAATCAACCTGAAATGGTTCTCCGGTATCATTGCGGTAAGCGCCGTAGTGGCCATGGCCGGGGTATTTCTGGTGTTCCAGCTTGGGCAACCACGCATCTGGATGACCATGAGTCGCGACGGCTTGCTGCCCAAACGTTTTTCCTATATCCATCCCAAGTTTCGCACTCCAACCTTTGCAACGGTCATTACCGGTTTTTTTGTAGTTATTCCGATGTTGTTCATTCCCAGCGACACCGTGTTGGACCTGTGCAGCATGGGTACGCTTTTCGCCTTTGTGCTGGTATGCGGCGGGGTGTTGAAACTTCAGGTTCAACCTGATGCACCGCGGGGTAAATTCCGCACGCCTTACGTAAATGCCAAGTGGATATTCCCCCTGATGCTCGTTGCAGCAGGATATTACCTGGCTGTACACAATCCAACGGATACCAAAGCCTGGCTGAGCAATGAAAAACAGCTGTATGGGGTGGAAGATTTCCTGCATCATGTGCCTGAGGCGCAAATTCCCGAACTACAAAGCTTCCTGAGTGCGCGCGACAGCGCAGGAATGGCAGCAGCGAATGGCGCCATTGGCGACTATCTCAGCGCCCTGGAATCCGATGTATACACCCGGACAGTGGAGGCGGCTCCAGTGCCGGATTCTGCTAAATTTGAATCCGGGTGGTCGCTGTTTCAACATAAAATTCCCATGTGGTTGTTCATCCTGACCAGTTTGGTGCTGGCGGTATTGGCCTTCAGGCACAACCTGTCGCTGATTCCGATCCTGGGTTTGGTTTCCTGCTTTTACATGATGGCCCAAATTCCGGCTAAAAGCTGGGCGGGCTTCTTCATTTGGCTGGTGGCTGGCCTGGTGATCTATTTCAGTTATGGTTACGCCAACAGTAAGCTGGCCAGGGCAAAAGCATAACGCATGTTTCAACATCGTATTTGGTATGTTGCAGGGCTGCTGCTGTTGTTGGCAGCCCTTGCTTCCTGTGCTGCAGGCAAATCTGCCACTGCACGTCAGGCAGCATTGGTAAAACGGGAAATCCAGTCGTCTAAAGTGTATGCCAATGCGCATACCGGGTTCATTTTGATGGATGCCCAAACCGGCGAAACCCTGGTTTCAGTGAACGGCCAGCAGCTGTTTACTCCGGCCTCCTGCACTAAAATTCTAACCCTGGCCACCAGCCTGGAATACCTGGGCGATTCGCTGCCGAGTCTGGAAGTGGCCCGCACCAACGACCAGCGCTGGATGGTGAGAGGGAAAGGGGATCCTACATTTTTGCACCCGAATTTTCAGGCCTGGCAATCAGCCTTTCAGTGGATGAAGCAACAGCAAGACCCGCTGATCATAGAGCGCCGCATAGTGCCTCGGTACGGTCAGGGTTGGGCTTGGGACGATTACAACGATACATACGCTGCCGAACGCTCTGATTTTCCGTATTACGGCAATTTGATCCAATGGCAAAAAACAGGCGAAGGACAATGGACAAGTACGCCCAAACATCCCGGAACTCCGGTTTTTGAACCAGGGAACGACTTATATCCCAAAACAGTTGGTGTTTTCAGGTTGGAGCAGCTGCCGTATTTTCTGCTCAGTCACCCGGATTCCATTTTTGGTGTTGGTTTTACCGACAAAGTACCTATTCCGGAAATGGCGGTAGATGGGGGTATGATGACCTTTTACCTGCCGGATACATTGGGGAAGTCGTTTGATCATGTTTGTTACCAAAACTTTCCGGGTTCCTGCGAAACAGAGGTTGAAGGCCCCTGGCGAACCCTGTATAGCACACCGAGAGATACGGTTTTGCGCCAGATGATGTATGTCAGTGATAATTTCCTGGCCGAACAACTGTTGCTCATGTGCGCCGACCGGAAATTTGGTGCACTGAAGGAGGAAATGATCATTCAGGAAATGTTGAATACCTCTTTTGCATCGGCAAAACCCAACCCGAGATGGGTAGACGGTAGCGGACTTTCCCGGTATAATTTGATTAGTCCGGGCGGATTGGCTTATGTACTGAAGCGACTTTGGGATAAACAGCCCAGGGAAAAACTCCTGTCGTATTTTCCGTATCCGGGCGGCAACGGCCCGTTTAAAGACTGGCCAACCAGTCTGCCCTTACATGCCAAAACTGGCGGCATGAGTGGTGTAGCCTGCCTGAGTGGGTATCTACGCGCTAAAAGTGGTAAAATGCTGATATTCAGTTTGATGCATAACAACTTCACCAACCAGATCAAGCCATATCGGGCGGAATCGCAGCGGATACTGCAGTTGATTTATGAGCGTTTTTGAGGGTTTTACCCGGAGTACTTTTTTTACTGCGGAGACGCAGAGACGCAGAGAACAAGACTACCAATTATTTTCACATCGGCGCCTCCGCGGTAAAAAAAACTCTCCGCGCCTCCGCGGTAAAAAAAGCTCTCTGCGCCTCCGCGCCTCAGCGGTAAAAAAAACTCTCCGCGCCTCACTAATCCTCAGAAATCACATCCCGTGCAAACAATATCTTATCCTTCCAATAAGTAGACTGGCTTACATTTTCCACAATTACACCCCGACTGGTGGTGCTGTGTACGCAGGTAATGCCCTCAGGGCCTCGCTTTACGACCAGTCCGACGTGGGAGATTTTCTTTTTGCTTTCGCCAAAAAAAAGCAGATCTCCAGGCATAACCTGGTCCAGTGGAACTTTCCTGCCTTCAGTAGCCTGTATAGCCGATGCAGGTGAAACCGTTACTCCGTTTTCTTTCATGACATAACTGGTAAAACCCGAGCAGTCGAAACCGGTTTTAGGACTTTGCCCGGCATACTTATAGTTGGTACCCACGAATTTTTTCCCATAGTCCACCAGCTTTTGCCTGAATGGCGTTGCCACAGCGTTGGTGTAAGATTTAGGTGTGGATTTGGAAGGAACAACAGGGCGGGTGGTGTCGCAGGAGGCCCAAAAGAGTACTGCTGCCAAAAAGCAAAAGGTTCTAACGTGTATCATGTGTATTAAACTGATGGATAATCAGTTAAGCATTTTTTGCAAAGCACTTTAGCTTTATTTAACGTTCAATTCATGGCATCTACTTCCATGACCAGTTCCAGCAGTAGCCGTATGTCTTCATAAAATTCATGCACCACTTCAAAGCTGGTATTGGACTGAAAAAGGGAGGGCTCCAGCAAATTCCGGTCCTGCCGCAAAGCCAGGTAAATTTTATCGCCAATAATGGAAAAATAGATCTCTTTTTCCCGGTTAACCTCCTGAAAACGCTTACGGAAACGCAGTATAGCTCGCTGAAACTCTTCCGAAATAACATCCTTGATGCGCACATCCTTGGTGGCATAGGTATCGAAAACGGCCTCGAAATCGGGAAGAATCCCACCTTTAATCCGCCGGCCACCCAGCAAGTGAAAGGCGCGTTCACTGCGACTCAGGTACTTGCGATAGGCATCGGGCAGGGCCAAAACGCCGCCATTCATATCCCAACGCTGGTAATCAGCGATAAGAAAAAGTCCTTTGAAGACCGTATCGAGCCGATTACGCACCTCGGAAAATTCTTTTACCCGCAACTCGCAGGCTTCAAACGGGGTTTCTCGTACCTGTCCACGAATCAAATCCTCTCCCACATAGTCATCTGCACGGGTGAAAATTTTGCTTTCCAGGAATTTTTTGGGCGGTAGAAATCCTTTGTGGTCATAGCCTTCAAACTTGAAATTGACATCGTTGTCAATAAAATCCAGCAATAGTGTTACCAACCGTGGTTTGAATTCCTTGTAAAAAACCTGAACACGAAAACCCAGGTAAGTTATCCAGAGCCCTACTGGAATGAGCAGCGCCAGGGTAAGCACGAAGATGGAGATGTAGACTTGCAGGGCTACCACGCCTACCAGGAGCAAGATGGAAACAAGCAACAGCCTGAGCAGCCGTCGCCGCCGCTGTTCCATGTTTTGCAATTCGGGATGAATGCTCTGGTTGTAGAATAAACGAAAATCGTGATAAGCCGAACGCATGGCCAAAAATAGTGCCTTGGGATAAAATGGCGTGCAATTGTTGAAAACTTCCCCTTTTTCATTCCCTTTTACTCAATTATCTTCGCCCGCTTTTAAGGTGTGTTGATGCACCGGCGTATTTTACCGCATTGTCAGGATTATGAGGCTTAAATCATTGGAAATCAAAGGGTTCAAATCGTTTGCCAACGAAACGGTATTGCATTTCAATGCTGATGTAACCGGCGTGGTTGGACCCAATGGATCGGGTAAAAGTAATGTAGTAGACGCTATTCGATGGGTGTTGGGCGAACAAAAAAGCAGTCAATTGCGACTGGACAAAATGGCTTCCGTGATTTTTAACGGCACTAAAAAGCGCAAAGAGGGCCAAATGGCCCAGGTGACCCTCACTTTCGACAATACCAAAAACATACTTCCCACCGATTATACCACCGTTGCCATCAGTCGCATCCTGTACCGAAGCGGCGAAAGCGAGTATCGCTTGAATGGGGTCACCTGCCGACTCAAAGACATTACCTCGCTTTTTCTGGATACGGGTATTGGTCCGGACAGTTACGCCATCATTGCCCTCAACATGGTGGAAGATATGTTGTCTGATCGTGAGCAGGCGCGCAGGCGCATGTTCGAGCAGGCAGCGGGTGTGAGCAAGTACAAGGCCCGGAAACACGAAACCCAGCAGAAACTGGAAGCCACGGCAGCAGATTTGGATAGGGTAGAGGACCTGCTTTTTGAAATAGCCGACCAGTTAAAGAAACTGGAAAAACAAGCTGATCGCGCTCAGAAATACTACGAGTTGAAGGCTGAGTATAAAACCATCAGTGTAGAACTGGCGGTGCATAACCTCGACAGGCACAAAAAAACCTACAAGGAACTGGAAAGCCAGATTGCCCGGGAAGAAGACAACTACCGAAGCACGGAGGCTATGGCGCGACTGCTGGAAGCTGATACAGAAGCCAAACGCAAAAGCCATACAGATAAGGAAACCAGTCTGAG
The DNA here is from genome assembly GCA_017303475.1 of Chitinophagales bacterium. Lineage (GTDB taxonomy): Bacteria > Bacteroidota > Bacteroidia > Chitinophagales > Saprospiraceae > M3007. Next base: position 555,451 of record JAFLBO010000001.1, on the reverse strand, counting down.
CGAACAACAACAAGAGGTTAACCGCTTAACCGGCCGCATCAGGGGCAAGGAAAATGAAAAAGCGATGTTGGAGCAAAAACGCACCTTCATCAATAACGACCTGCACCGACTGAACGATCAGATTGCGCAAAGTACACAAACCCTTCGCTCTCTGGATTCCGAAATTGAAGGCTATCAGACCGATGTAAATTACGAGCGCAACCAGGAAGCAGAGTTTGAAACCGCCCTCAATGAGGCACAGAAGAACCTGGAAAAAGTGCGCGCCGACCATAACCTGATGAAGGGCAATCTGGACGAGTTCATCAAGGAACAACAGACCCTGGAACGCGAAATAGTAGAGCTGGAAAAGACCCGCGCCATCCAGACCAGCCAGATTGAAAGTCTGCGCAGAGACGTGGAACGCACCCTGAGCGATATTTCTACCCGCCGGGAGGAGATGAAAACCCTGGAGAAAAACCTCTCTGAACAGACTAAGGCCGCTAATCAACAATCAGACAAAATAGCCTCCTTGGAGGCCTCCGAAACCAAGCGCAAAACTGATCTGGAGACGGCGGAAAAACAGCAGGAAAGCCTGTCTAAAAAACTGGCCGACCACAATCGTGCCCTCGACGCTCGCCGCAATGAGTTTAAGCTCACCAAAAGCATGGTGGAATCTCTGGAAGGCTTCCCGGAAAGCATCAAGTTTTTGAGCCAGGACAAGGAATGGGCCAAACGTTGTCCACTGTTGTCGGATATGCTTTATGTACGGGAGGAATACCGGATTGTGATAGAAAACTACCTGGAAAATTACCTGAACTATTATGTTGTGCCGGATGCATCCGAGGCTATGAAGGCCATCGGGTTGCTGGGACAAAGCCAAAAAGGCAGGGCCAACTTCTTCCTGCTAGATGCCTTCCGGGATTACCAGGCGCCATTGGCTTTGTTTGCAGGCGGACTGCGCGCTGCGGATGTGGTGGAAGTAGAGCCGCAATACCGTCCGCTGATGGAGTTTCTGCTCGAAAATGTAGTCATCTCCGACGATCCCAACCCACCCGCCAATACTCCCGGCGATATGGTAGTGTTGTCTAAAGCAGGTACCTATGTAAAGCGCAAGTTTTCCATGAGTGGCGGCTCGGTAGGCCTGTTTGAAGGCAAAAAAATTGGTCGGAAGAAAAACCTTGAGATGCTTGATACCGAAATCAAGAAACTCGAAGGCACAGAGAATCAATTAAATACGCAACTTAATACCCTGCGCGCGCATATCAGTGCGCTCAGAAATGCCGATCAATCATCCATCCTTCAAAAGGAGCGCGAGGTGCTCAATCGATTGAGTCAGGAAAAGGCTGGTATGCAGGCTAAACTGGACAATATTGCCGCATTTGTGGCCAATTTTGATGCTCAGGCAGGCGACGCAAACCAGCGCATAGATCAGCTTATCAGCAATAATGGTCTGATTGAAAAACAGTTGGCTGAAAAAAATGCGGCTGCCGATGCCCTCAGGGAACGCCTGAGCAACGCCGATGGTTCTTTCCGCGATGTAGCCGAACAACTTAGTCAGGCCAGCGCCCAGTTCAACCAAAAGAATATTGAGTTTATTCGGCAGCAAAACAAGGTGAATGCCCTGCGTCAGGAATTGACTTTCCGGGAAAATCGCAGGAATGATTTGCGGCAAACCCTGGCAACGGCACAAACCTCTTTGGCCCGAAATGCAGATGAACTAGCCCTGATTGAAGCTGATATTCAGCGCATTACGCAGGAGTTGACCGCGGCTTATTCAGAGAAAAAAGAGAAAGAAGCGGCCTTGAGCGGCGTGGAGCAATCCTATTTCAAAGCCAGGAATGAAATCCATGAGCTGGAGAATAAACAGCGTGAAAACTTCCGAAAACAACAGGATTTGCAGGTGCTGGTGAATCGCCTGAAAGAAAAATTCAATGATGTAAAGTTTGAAATCACGGCTATTGGCGAACGCTTGCGGGCAGAGTTTGGCATCAGCGTGAACGAGGTTATTAACCAGGAACCCAACCCTGCTTACCAAACCGAAACGCTGGAACGCGATGTCAACAACCTGAAACGCAGATTGGACAACTACGGCGAGATCAACCCGATGGCCATCGAGGCCTACAATGAAATCAAAGAACGCCACGATACCATTGCCGGGCAGCGCGACGATATCCTGACGGCCAAAGAAAACCTGGTTCAAACCATGAAAGAGATTGAGGAAACCGCCACAGCGCGTTTCCTGGAGTCGTTTGCCATGGTGCGCGAAAACTTTATCAACGTATTCCGTACCCTGTTTACAGAGGAAGATACGGCAGATTTGTTGTTGACCAATCCGGATAATCCGCTTGACTCAGACATCAATATTATTGCCAAACCGAAAGGCAAACGTCCGCAAACCATTGCCCAGCTTTCCGGGGGCGAAAAAACCCTTACGGCCACGGCGCTCCTGTTTGCCTTATACCTACTCAAACCGGCGCCATTTTGTATTTTCGATGAGGTGGATGCGCCGCTGGATGATGCCAATATTGAGAAATTCAACCGGATTATCCGTCAATTTTCAACCCAGTCGCAATTTATCGTGGTTACCCACAACAAGGCCACTATGGCTGCGGTGGACACGATTTATGGGGTGTACATGCCGGAGCAGGGCGTTTCAGCTGTTACTCCGGTAGACTTCCGTAAGCTTAATCACGAGGCACTGGTATTTGAAGCAGGGTAGGGGGCCAGTGGGATGCCCAAGTCCTCTAATGTTTTGGCTTTCAAAGGATTATCAGTTATGAGGCTAACTGATTTTACATCAAGATCTTTCAGGATTTTGGCAGCCGCTTTGAAATCGCGGGCATCTTCGGCGTACCCTGCCGCCACATATGCAGCCGATTGTTTCATGCCTGCCTTTTTATAAGCCTGGCTTTTCATAAGCGCCAGGTGGCCATTCCCTTTTCCTTCCTGTTCCATTAAAATAATGATGCCACAGCCAGCCTGTTGGATCTGTTGCTGGGCTGCTTCCATTTGTTGCCGACAATCGCACTCCACACTGTTAAAAACGTGTCCGTAAATGCAGGAAGAATGTATCCTGCAAAGTACTTCGTTTTGCCCTTCCGGGTTACCCATCACCATCGCTATCGTTTCTTTTTGACCATCGTAATACAGGATTTCCCGGTATGTTCCGAAGCGGGTTTTTAAGGCGCCTTCTGCAAGTTTATGAATCATATTAGCATATTTTTTAGTTAAAGCCTCGTGTTTCATTTGAACAAAATTAATATTTATGAATACATTTGTCCATAGGGTGAAGCATTTTAGCATTTTGCTGTATCCTGTAAGGTATTCACCTTTTTTAATCATCTTAAACCTGTCTCGATATGATCAAGTTTCCTAATTGTACTTTATTTATATTTTTTAGTGCTTTCATCCTCCCGTTTGTGCTTTCCGGACAATGCGCTCCACCCGCCGGATTTGCCGTTTATCCTCCGATAACATCCTCTTCCATAGCTGTAAAGTGGAACCTGGCGCCTGGTGCCAGCGCCTATCAAATTAGATACTGGGAAGCGCAAAACCCTTCAGAAAAAACCATTATTGACCAATCCGGCCCCTCGCCATTTTCTTTGAGAGGCTTGAAAAAAAATACTGCATACCAAATTCAAATACGGTCAGTATGTAGTGGAAACTATTCCAATTGGTCTTCAGCTATTTCGGCGACAACCTCCAATAGTTCCGGCTCCTGCGGTGGTCCACTTAACGTAACGGCAACCGTTAATGGCAATAACGTACTTATTAAATGGTCATCTACTGGTATCTATGGCTTGAAATATCGTCCAATTGGTTCCTCAGAGTGGTTCGTGCCAGCCGGGGCTATGAATACCACCGGAATGTCCTTCACATTTAATCAGCTCCTTCCAGGCAGTTACGAAGCCAGAGTACAAAAAAACTGTAGTGGTACTTCCAGTGCGCCGGTTACAGTATTTTTTCAAATAGCATTTCCTTGTACCAATCCTGCGCCGCCTGCAGTTACACCAGATGTTTATCAGGCAACAGTGACGTTGCCGGCCACTCCCGGAGTGCTTGGCTATGTGGTTTCATACCGACTGGCGCCCAATGGCCCATGGACACAAAGTGGCCAGCAAAATGGCTCCAGCTATCTGATAGCAGGGCCATTACAACCCTCGACTGTATATGAAGTGATGTTGATGTCGGTTTGTTCCGGTGGAAACAGCAATTTTTCTCCAATTACCGCTTTTACCACCTTGCCGGCGCCACCAACAACCTGTTTGAGGGATAAAAATGCCGGTAAGAACATCTCTGCTCAGGAACTGGAAGCCGTCAAGGCCTATTACAACCGTCCAAGCCCATATTCCATCGGAGAAATGATTGGTATCAATGACGGTGGTTTGATATTCCGTTCCTTTCAAAACCAGGCTTCAAATCAGATACTGCAACTGACCAGGCATTTCCGGAATTTCCACACCATGGATGAAGATTTTGATGCCTCCCTCAACGATTACAACTCCAACATAAAACCCAAAAACACTACACCGGAAGGCACTCCGGCCAATATTGGCTACAACAAAGGTTTGTACCAACTTTATCGCAATACGCACGGGTTTACCGGCATTACCGCGGCTACAGAAATCCTGCAATATGGACCACAATCCTGGAAAGACAAAATCTACCGGGAGAGCGACTGGTCTGCACAAGGTCCGGCAGGCATCCGACTTTCGTTTAAAAACTACACCAAAACATTCATCCAGCAATTTGCTCCACCCAATGGCAACCCCTCACAGATCCTGGCTGCCAACTTCCAGGTGGGTAACGAGTTGTGGGATTATCCGGTAAAGGCTGATTACCAAAGTCTGCTACTTGGCGCCAGAGATGCATTTATTGCACAATACGGCCCAAAATCGTTAGGTGGATGGAAAATGCGCCTGGTAGCCGGGGCATTTCAAGCTTATCGGGATGGTAATTGTACGAGCACCCTGCGCGATGTATCCAATTGCAATGGCGATTTGCAGCGACACGATTTTATAGGTGATTATCTGGATGTAGCTCCCGATCAGTGCGGATTGCTTCAGGATTTGGGCGCTATTGATTGTCATCCTTACAGTTTTAAAACAGGAACCACTACCTGGACTTATCCAGAAGATTCAGATTCCGAAACCAGACAAATTGCCTCGCTGGCTGCCTGGCTGAAGGCGAACAGAGATGAAAACAATGGCATTCTTACTCAAACCAGCTTGTGGAGTTCCGAATTTGGGTTCGACAGCTATGTCGTTGGTGAAAAAACACAGGCGGCGTATTTATTGCGTGGAATGTTCCTCCATAGCCGCTACCATTTTGAAAAAGTATACGTCTATAACGCCTTTGATGCTACCTACCCGAATGGACCGGGATATGACGGGCTCTATGGCAGTTCAGGACTGTGGCGACAAGGCAAACAGGGTGCCTGGCCCTCGCCTTTGGTGCAAAACAATGCCACACCTAAGCCTGCCTGGCATGCGCTGATGGACCTGAAAACAAGGTTTGGGAACCATGTATTTTTTGGTGTATTGGCTGAAAACCAGGATGTTGTATCTATCCTGATGGCTAAGCCAGACAGTACCGATCCGTTTATTGTATTCTGGTCGCCCAAGGCCACCACAGATGCCAATGCAGATCAAAATATACCTGTTTTGCAGGCCATCAGCTGGGATCAATGGCTTCCAGCCGGCTACCGACTGGAGGGCGACACAGCACAGTTGTTTGCCCACACTGAAAATGCCGGTTGGTATTTCGATGCCTGCGCAGGCGCTCAATGTGGAACAGCCCAGATTAAAAATGTGAGAAGATACCCGGCCTTTGTACGACTAGTATCTTGCAACAGTTGTCTAAATGTTACAAACCCCGGACAGATTATTGCACCGGCAGTGAGCTCAGGCCTGGCGCCTTTTGACCCACAAGTGATTCAAAATCAGTCACATGCAACCGGGGGTGATTTGGCGAGTCCAATTATCTATCAGTGGCAAAGCTCCCTGGACCAAAGCCTTTTCTCGGATATTCCGGGAGGCGCCTCTGCCACTTATGACCCGCCTGCGCTGAATCAAACAACGTATTTTCGACGTGGGGCCCGGCGCTTGAATTGTCCGGAATGGGTGTACAGTTCTTCCATTGGCATCACTATCAACCCGGCCAGTGTTTGCCCGCTTATGAGTCGTTTTGAACGAAAGGCGCATTTTATGAGCAACTGCAACCCACAGGGCGATTACTACTTTGAAATACAGGTGGATCAGGTCAATGCTGATGTAACGGTTGAACTAGATAACCTACCCGGCAACGGTATTAATATTCCAATGTCTCTGCTCAATGGTGATCCGCTTACTCCGGGCAGTTTCCAAACGCATGTGCAATACATCGACGCCCAAACGTACCGTTGGCATATTAAAGCCAATAATGGCTCAAGTCAGGTGTTGAGGCTTTATTATTGCTGGGCAAATAATTACCCGCCAGCTGCACAATCCAGCGCCACTAATTTCTGCAATAATCAGATCCTTTATTGTTCGGAGGCTTTTAACGATCCAGGTTCTGAGAACAGGAGTTACACAGCTGACCATTCAGCCCAATGGAGTATCTGGCCCAATCCTGGCGCAGATCAATTGAATATCAGCATAGGGGATGCCCCGGCAGAAAGCGCTGCAAGAGCGGGTGTATGGTCATCAACCGGGCAGTTGATGCAGGAAACCTGGCTAAATACTGGTCAAACACAAAACTTGAATGCCCAAACCTGGCCTGCCGGCATGTATGATGTAACTGTTTGGCTCAACGGGGTTTTAGAGAGGGGAATTTGGGTAAAGAGGTAGTTTTTTTACCGCGGAGTCGCAGATAGGTGAGGAGTTTTTTTTACCGCGGAGTCGCGGAGACGCTGAGAAAATACAACCAATCTCCTCAGCGTCTCCGCGACTCCGCGGTAAAAAAACTTCGCACCTACTTCATCTTTATATACACCCGAGCCGCCCCCTTCAATTTATACTCCGGGAGTTCATCCGGCTGCCCCATGTTTTGGGTATCCCAGATACGAAGTGTATCACCATGCAACTGCCAGCCAACAGCAATAGGTTCTTCGGTGCTTCCTTTTTTACCCATATTCATCAGGTTCATAGGCGGCGTAGTTATGCAACTGCTGCCTACGCCAGCTATCCAGGGTTCGTACATGTCATATTCGCCAAAATTCACCATGCTGCCGTCTGCATGCAATTCGGACACTGACGCAACAGCCATTTCACCTTTTTTGGTTTGGTACTGATAATTGCCTGCCAGGCGAACCTGAGCGAGTCGGAGAGTAAGACCATCCATATTGCTAGTGCTGACTTCATCTTTGGCAATAAAATCCTTTGGCCAGTACTCAGGCGCAGGGCCAGGGAAAGTAAAGCTGAGTATGCCGGTTTTGTCGTCCATGGTAGCCGTAATAGGTTTATCTTCAAAACCCTGAAACTTTATACTCAGAGTGTTTGGGCCACTCACGGTATAGATGCCAATGCCTGCGTCAGACATGCAGGAAGTGATAATCACGGTGTCTTTGTTGGTAAAAATGAGTTCGCCGCAATCCAGATACGCCATTGTATCCGGCACATTGCTTGCAAAAAGAGCCTCGTGAAATGGCTTGCTTACCCAATACTTGTGTTTAAGTAAAGCAGATGCATCTGGCGCCGCAGGAGCTGGCGCTGGCTGGTTCTGGCAAGCCGTGAAAATCAAAAAGGCCGCAATGGCTGACAATAAGGTTTGTTTCATGAAAGATCAATAATTAATGAGATGTTTTTGCCGCGAAGAACGCAAAGTTCGCAAACTTCCTGATTTAGCGCACTTTGCGTTCTTCGCGGTGAGCCAGCAACAACAACCATCCAACTTGTTCAAAATATGATATAATAGCAATACTCAATTAAAATGCTTGCAACTAACAAAACAGTCTTTACATTTGAAACTCCAAATGCCAAATCCCATGATTCTTTTACCTAGCGCAAATAAAAACGAATTTTATGTCGAAAAACGTCAGAAATCTGTCGTTTCGAAAAGGATTGGACGATAATCTCTTCGAAAATCTGGCCGAAACCCAATCGGAAACAGGCGGATTGGATCAGGAAAAGATCAAAAGCCTGGCCGATAAATACCTGATTGGAAATGCCAATGCTTATGGCGCGGCTACTTTCTATGATTTTCTGAACCCGGAAAAAAGCAACAAGAAGGTTTTCTCATGCGCAGGCAGCGCCTGCATGCTGGCCGGTACACAAAAAGACTTGCACCATTCCCTGGAAAAACACTTTGACTCCTCGGAAATTGGCGAGGTGTATTGCCTGGGTCGTTGCTACGAAAACAAAGCCTTCCACTACAACGGACTCAATTATTCCGGTGACGATATAGCACAAATAGACGCACTAAAGGCGGGTAAGGTAAAAGCATTACCAGACCACTTCCACGTTGGATCAATGGGTAAGGGTATTTTGACCGACCCCAATATCACCCATGAAGTTTGTGAGCGTACACTCACTCAATTGCTGGAACGCGATCCTGACGCACTTTTGGCCGAAATCTCTGAATCCGGGCTGCGCGGCCGGGGTGGCGCAGGTTTCCCGCTGGGCATTAAACTGGCAGGGGTTAAAAAAGAAACCGCGGATCAGAAATACATCGTTTGCAACGCCGACGAAGGAGATCCCGGCGCTTTTTCCGACCGCTACCTGATGGAGCAAAGGGCACATTTAGTCTTGTTCGGTATGGCCATCAGTGGCTACATCACCGGCGCAACCGAAAGCGTGCTGTACATCCGAGCTGAATACCCGGAGGCCATTGAAATTACCAGGCAGGCAGCTGAATCTTTCAATAAGCTTTACCCATTCACCAAGTCCAATGGCGAGGTAGTAAACCATAAAATATTTGTGGTGAAAGCCCAGGGCGCCTATATCTGCGGAGAAGAAACGGCCCTCCTCTCTTCTCTGGAAGGCCTGCGTCCGGAAGTGCGCACACGTCCGCCATTCCCGGTACAATACGGTCTGTACGGCAAGCCTACGGCCGTGAACAACGTGGAAACCCTGGCCAATCTGCACTTCATCCTCACCGAAGGAGGGGCTGCGTACAAAGCCATCGGTACGGCCAAATCCTCCGGTACCAAGCTGCTTTCCCTGGACAGTCATTTCAACCGCCCGGGACTCTACGAAGTAGATATGGGCACCCCGCTTTCTGTGGCTATAAAGGAACTGGGTGGCGGCCATAAAGAGCCGGTAAAAGCCTTCCACATTGGCGGTCCATTGGGTGGCCTCGTACCGATGAGCAAGATTGACGAGCTGACCATTGATTTCGAAACCTTTGCCTCCAAAGGCTTCCTGCTGGGCCATGCGTCCATCCTGAGCATTCCGGAGCGTTTCCCGCTGGTGCAATACCTTGAGCATTTGTTTGCCTTTACGGCGCATGAAAGTTGTGGCAAATGTTTCCCTTGCAGGATTGGTTCTACCCGCGGTAAGGAACTGTTGCAAAAAGCCCAAAGCAGCGAGTACAAAATTGACCGCGAGCTTTGGAACGACCTGATTGACACCCTGGAAAAAGGCTCGCTTTGCGCCCTGGGCGGAGGCCTGCCTTTGCCGGTAAAAAATGCGATGCAATACTTCCCGGAAGAACTGGGAGTTTATTTTAAATAAACGGTTTGAAGCCTGTTTTTCAAACAAGTAAACAATCTGGCTTATGTCTAACATCACCACCTCTGTTGCCTACATAAACGAAAAGCCCTACGTTTTCGAACCGGGCGAAACGATATTGCAGTTCACCCGCCGTCACTGGGGGAAGGATAGCATTCCCACGCTTTGCGACGCACCCAACCTGGAAGCCTTCGGCGCCTGCCGGGTGTGCAGCGTGGAAGTAGCGCTGGAACAAGACGGTCCGCGCCGCACCAAAGCCTCCTGCCATACGCTGGTGGAGCAGGGCATGTTCATTTACACCGAATCGCCCTCTATTCAGAAACTGCGCAAAAACATCATCGAACTGGTGCTCACTGATCACCCGCTCGATTGCCTCACCTGTGAGGTGAACGGCAACTGCGAACTGCAGGACACCGCCGCGCGCGTGGGCATACGCAAGGTGCGCTACCCGGAAGGCAAAAACCACCTCGAAAGGGAAAAAGACCTGAGTCACCCGTACATGACCTCCGACATGTCGAAGTGTATCATGTGCTACCGCTGTGTGCGCGCCTGCGACGAGGTACAGGGTCAACTTGTACTTAGTGTAGCCGGACGCGGGTTCGACAGCAAGATCATCAAGGGCATGGACCAAAGCTTTTTTGAGTCCGACTGCGTTTCCTGCGGCGCCTGCGCACAAGCTTGTCCAACCAGCGCCATCTCCGATATTTACCAATCCAAGGCCGTGGTGGGCCAGGATAAGGTACGTACGGTGTGCACGTATTGCGGGGTAGGCTGCAACCTCGAAGTGAGTGTTAAAGACGGCAGTATCCTGAGCATTCAGGCGCCCTGGGATGCCGAAGTGAATCAGGGCCACACCTGCCTGAAAGGTCGCTACGCCTTCTCGTTCTACAACCACCCGGAACGCCTGAAGCACCCCATGATTCGCAAAAACGGCGAATTGGTGCGGGTTAGCTGGGACGAAGCCTATGACTATATCGCAGAAAAACTCACCGATATTAAAGCTAAATATGGTCCGGATGCCATTGGTGGCATTTCTTCCTCCCGTTGCACCAACGAGGAAAACTACCTGATGCAGAAATTCATCCGGGCAGTGATCGGCACCAACAACATCGACGGTTGCGCACGGGTATGTCACTCGCCAACTGCCATTGGTATGCAGCGCTCTTTCGGTACCGGCGCCGCCACCAACTCTGTGGCGGATATCAAGGAAACAGATTGCATCATGGTTATTGGCGCCAACCCAACGGAGGGCCACCCTGTAACCGGGGCCAAACTGCGGCAGTTTGCCATGAAAGGCAAGCCTACCATTGTGGTGGATCCGCGTCGTACGGAACTTGCCAAATACGCCACCATTCACCTGCAATTGCGTCCGGGCACCAACATTGCCGTGCTGGATATGATGTTGTATTACATCATCAAAGACGGCCTCACGAAAGAAGATTTCATCGAAGCGCGCACGGAAGGATATGAGGAATTTAAACGCAACATCCTGAATATCAACCTGGATGAGCTGGAGGAAGTATCAGGTGTACCACGCGAACAAGTGCGTGCAGCCGCCAAATTGTACGCTTCCGCGCCTAAAGCCATGTTGTTCCACGGATTGGGCGTGACAGAACATTACCAGGGCACCTACACGGTAATGCAGATTGCCAACCTGGCCATGATTACCGGTAATGTGGGCAAACCAGGCTGCGGCGTGAATCCGCTGCGCGGACAAAACAACGTGCAGGGTATGGCCGACATGGGCGTGCAGCCGTATCAGGGCGCCGGTTATCTGGATATTACCGACCCAAAAGTCAACGAGCTGTACAACAACTTCTACGGGGTAAAAGTGCCTATGGAAGCCGGTCTGAAAATCCCGCAGATGTACGATGCTGCCATAGACGGTAAGTTCAAAGCGCTCTGGATCATGGGCGACGATCTGGTACAATCAGATCCGAACACCAACCACGTATTGAAAGCCATCAAATCGCTCGATTTGCTCATTGTGCAGGAAATATTCATGACCGAAACGGCCAAACATGCCGATGTGATCCTGCCGGCAGCCGCCTTCCTGGAAAAAGAAGGCACCTTCACCAACGGCGAACGCCGAATTCAGCGGGTGAACAAGGTGGTAGAGCCGCAGGGCGAAGCCAAACCAGACGGTCAGATCATGGTGGATATCATGAACCGCATGGGCTACAAACAGGCGCCATACACCGCCAAAGGCATGCTGGAAGAGATCTCTCAGATCGTACCATTTTTTGCCGGTGTGAAGTGGGACGAACTTGGCGAACAAGGCAAACAATGGCCCGTACAGCCCGACGGAACTGATACGAAAATCCTGCACACCGATTCCTTCAAGCGAGGCAAGGGTAAATTCCAGTTCCGTGAATACGTGGAAAGCCCGGAAATTCTGACTTATGGCAAGGATTATCCGTACATCCTGACCACCAACCGCGTACTGGAGCACTACAATGCCGGCACCATGACCCGTCGCACCCCCAATGTGGAAATCGTGACAGAAGACGTTGTGCTTATCCACCCGGAAGACGCCGCCAAACACAACATTGGTGAAGGAGATTGGGTGTGCATCGAGTCAGACCGCGGCAAGGTAGACATCAAGGCCAAAATTACCGACGAGGTAAAACCAGGCGTGATCAGCACCACCTTCCACTTCCCTGAGTTACTGGTCAATATTGTAACCTCCAGCATCAGCGACAGCGAAGCCAAGTGTCCGGAGTTCAAGGTAGTGGCCGTGAGGATTCGGAAGGCGAGAAGGGTGGAGGAGCGGCATGCGAGGGTGTGAAGTACATGATTGAAGAGTACATGAGTACATGAGTGAAGAGGGAGGGGCATAGGTTGCTTACCCGCAATGGACGACTGGGTGGAAGTTGGATAGGTTATTTAGTGGTGTGTTGCGGGTAAGTAATAGATTTGTTTTAAACTAAAACGACTTACAAAAACTAACCAAGAGACAAAAGGATGTTAATATTCAAAGACACAAAATTTATTAAGTCACCGTTTGACAGTGAAGCTGAATTAGAACAAGTTATTGTTGACAACTACGAGTATCTTTTTGGCCCAACTTCTTTTTATCTCCCTAAAGCCAAAATCAAAACTGCTGACGGTGTTGGTACCATTCCAGACGGTTTCGCGATCGATATTGGACAGAAAAAATGGTATTTGGTTGAAGCAGAACTAATCCACCACAGTGTTTGGAATCATATCGCTCCACAGGTAACGAAACAAATTTTAGCATCTCAGCAAACAATAACAAAACGAACTTTGGTTGATCTTGCTGTTGAGCAATACCAAGCTGACCCATACACGAAAGAAAAATTTGAAGACCTGAATATTGCTGCGATTAACGTAAGACAAGTTGTTGGTGATATATTAGAAACCGATCCAATAATTGGCGTGCCTATTGATGGAGTGACAAATGATCTTCGTGATTGGGCAAGAACATTAAAATATAAAGTCAAACTTTGGGTTGTTAGCAAGTTCGTTGAGTTCAACAAGCCAACAAATATTGTATTTGAATTCCCAGAAGAATTCAAACCAGAACTTGACACTGAAGAAGAAAGTAAACCCAAAAAAGCTAATACAGAAATTGCACAATATGATGTTGAATTAACAGACCTTATAAACGCCAATCTGTTGAAATTTGGCGAGAAACTTACTATGGTTTACAAGCCAAGAAACGGCCAACAAAGAAGATACGAAGCAACTGTATTGGAAGATGGTTCATTAGAGCTATTAGGACAACAATTCAGCAGTCCAAGTTATGCTGCTTTAGCTGGCATTCAAGATGCGGGTAGTGACAGAAAAACTGTAAATGGCTGGACTTCTTGGAAAAATAATAGAAATAAGACATTAGCTGACTTGAGAGAACAGTTACTAAATACCGCAGTAACGGCATAACAGATGGGAGTGTAAGAAGTTAATCAGCTTCTTTACAACTGGCTAAAAATAGCAATACAATACGCCAGTGCTGCACTCTGCAGTTAGGTGCTTTCCTGGCCATTGGCGATTTGTCCTTGCATTTTCATTGCCTGTCATTATTAATGTATTCAAAGCAAATAACTTGATACTATTTAGCCGTTAAAGATGCAGCATTACGGCTTATATTCATCATCAAACTTGTAAATATGAGACCTTTCATAGCATTCAAATTCGTTATTTTTTTTAACCGAAAACATTCTTTAATTCGCCTGTGTGGTTTATTCGTTGGAGTACTGGCATTTACCCAGTTATCAGGCCAGATTGCCGGTGGTCGGGCTAACACTGAGTCCTCCCCTCATACTATCGAGCCGTCGACTCCTGCCGGCGAAGCATACAGCGGCGATGTCAACCTTTTTACCGGTACGTACTCCAGCTCATATCAGATCGGATCTGTCTCTACGCCCGGCGGCCTTAGGTTTTCTTTGCAGTTAGAGCATAATTCTATCTATACCGGCGGTAATACCTTGCCACTAGCTTCCGGTATTCCCTACGGCGAAGGCTGGTCATTAAATATTCCTACGATATCAATCTCTACGGAGGCTTACCGCGCCTACACACAGTCGGATTATTGCCTCTTCCAGAATAATCCAACCAATACTGGAAATCTTGCCAAGAGTGAATATGATGGAGATGCATTTTGGCACTCCCCCACTGTCTCCATACCAGGGGTGGCCGGTGGAAGGTTGGTTTTTAAATATTTGAAGGATGGTGATGCTGTTTTTGTCCCGAACGCTTTTGAAGAATATTTCGAAGCACGGCTCCGGGGTGAAACGTGGCGGGTTATCCTAAAAGACGGCACTACCTACGAATTTAACACGGTAAAATCCAGCTATCGCACCCCCAACAACCGCCGGGTGCTAACTGACGTAGGGGCTTATGAGAACACACCTACCATTGGGCAGGCAGGAAATTTCAATCTTAGTAACTCTGTGATTCCTAAAGCCGAACCATTGGTCTGGTATTGTACATCAATCTACAACCCCAACCAGCCTGGCTGGCAGACGATCGAGTTTATTTACAGAACCTTCGGGGCCTTCGATTTTTTCAAAGAATACTCTCCTGATGCGCAATACCTGGTCGCATCTGGGCTGGCCAAGATTCAGAATAGTAACCACTTTTTGCCCAATTTCAGAGTTTTTACCGAGGTTCTATTGGATGAGGTTTATTCCGCCGATTACTATTGTTTGATAGAACAGGTAAAACTCAATTACGCGACCGAACATCCTAGCGGAACAAAGAACATGTTGAATATTGGAGCACCCGGAGTCAAACGTCTGGATTCACTATTCAGCTTTAAATCGGTTTATTACCAGGGCATTTATAACACCCAAAATTGCACCGGTGGCCCAGCGGGCGGCGGCCTGGATCAGTCGTATAACTATTTGCCAGATGCTTGCACACAATTCAGTTTTTCAGGATGGAAACGGTTTTATCACTTAAAACACAGTGCTGTTCAGCAACACTACAGCAATTCGTCGATTACCTCAACAAATCCCTATCGCGGCACGATTAACGGGCTTGGTTCCATGCTTTTTAAAACTGCGTACCCTACCATACCGGGATATCTTGAATTCGATCATGGCTACTTGGAGTCCGCGCGGATTAGTGGCCCGGAACGGTTGATTCCGGGCGATATCTATGAGATACGCACTGTAGTTTCCGGGAATTCCTTTTGCAACCTGGATATTAACCTCGCTACAGGCCCCAACTCAATCATCAACTGGGCCACTGAGCCATCTGGATTTAAAAGGCCTTCACTCAGTACTATATACCCAACGATCAAAGAAACTGTTTTTACCACCTTTAACCAAGCAGTAAAATGGAATGTGTTGGGGTCACGACGAGTTCTTAACCAGAGCAATGGCCCGCTGGTCACGTCCAATTTTTTTTCCATGCCAAATTTGCCGGAAGCTTTTGGTGGATTTCACATCCAGATCGGCCCCGCCAATTCTGACAATGACTTTTCGAAGATTGCCGATCAAGACATGATATCTTATGACATGTTTTCGGCGCATAAATCTTATGCCAGCCTTTTACCTGCTCCGGAATTGGTACTGAACAATGACGCTCCTACTCCAGGGAATTTCGGGGTGGGGCTTCCCTGGCATCAAATGTTGCCGGTATATCGCGAGTTAGACGAACCTTTGATCTATGCCGTTGATAACAGTACAAACAATACTAACCGACCCGCCACGCGCTTTCAATTCTGGTGGCATGCTTTTGAAAGTAGCAATTATTCTAATAATCAGCCTACACTAGCAAAAGGAGGCGCAGGAGGTGTCAAACTCAACGCAGTGGAACTTATCCGATATTCCAAAAACCCTTACATGCTGAAATCGGTGGACACCTACCACCTTAACGGGGAATACGATAGCAAACAAAATCCAGGATTAGTACTAACTCATCGTGTACTGATAACATACTCCTTACAGACTGAGAAACTAATTGACAACAGGGTTTATCAACCGAATCAACCGCCTGTTATGTCACAAAACAAATGGCACAACCTTTTTCTACTGAGCGAGATAAAAGAAATTCCCGTAAACCCATCGCAGGACAATCCGCCGATTTTGAGTACCGACGACCTAAGCAAGGCTCCAACCACCTTTTTTTCCTATACGTTGGCGCAACCCTCTGCTATCAACGATGAGTTGCGTACCAACGGAAGCGGTATTCTGCTTACTAAAATAACTATGCCGGCCGGCAAAATTAAGGAAATAGAATATAATCCTCTGGGAGCCAATAGTGTGACATCACGTTATAATGGTGCATGGCAATGTCTGAACGTTACCAACTCGGCTATGCCACCCTCATCCGTCATCCAGATAAGCCACACGGTGAAAACCATCAAGGTGCATGACGATGACGGCTACCAGCAACGCGACTACCAGTACGATCCCGGCTCAATTCGTGTTAAGCGTGAGTACAGTGTACTCAATCCCGACCACTTCGACAATAGAAGCGTTGAATGGAAGTATGGCTACCAGAAAACAACTGTGACCGAGCCAGAACTGGCACCGGGAGTGCGGCCGTACACAGTCTATTATCACCTGGACACTGACAAGTTCCAAGGTACCACAATCGACCACCAACTGTTGTTTGGTAAATTGAAAAAGATAGAAAAGTTCAATGCGACCGGTGTACTGCTTTCCAGCGTGGAAAATGAATTTGAAGCAGCCCCGGCATTTGTCAACGGTATTTTCCGGGATGCTAATTTCGAAGCGTATAAATATGGGCCCTTCTTTCCAAACCTTGATCATTGTGATTATCAAGATTTTATTGACCAAATAGCACCGGATTTCCAACCACCAAATCCGGTGGAATTAAAGGTCCTTAGCTCCATTTATGAAAATCCATACTTTTTGGAAGGTAGTGCACTGTCATTGGGAAGTTATTCTTACTATAATACCGATCTGAATAGTTTTTTTGTTAAAAAAAATCGCGAAATCCGTACGCATTATGATCTTGTGGAAGGAGGTTCCAACCGCGCAAAAGTTGAAACTATTACTAATTTTGAGTATTTCGACGCAGAGCCGGATGGAAAGACTGCCTCCATTGGCTTGAAAAAAATACATGGATTGTCACTAGTCAATAATCCCGGAAAAATTCAATTGAACTTTGAGCCTTCTTGGCAGATTTACCGTAAACGGACCTACTCGCCACAAAACCCGCAAACCTTCCAGGAGGAAGAATCGTTTTATTATTTTGATTTGTTGAACCGTTACAGCCCCAATTCATCAGTTCAACGTGCGTGGCGACCATTAGTTAACAGCTATAACGGAAGTGACCTATTTGTATTTACAGTTCTGGAAAAAGCATACGAATGGGGCTTGCGCCACTTGCCATTCGAGCAGTGTATTGTATCAAAAAGCGCCTCTTTGCCAGCAGTTTCTCGCTCTACATATTATCTGTACGACTGTGATTGGCCTTTAAACCTGCTCTCTATCACATCCGATGTTGTAGATCCGACTGTCACATGTTCCGGGGGATTTGGCGACAACGGCTTAGACCCACAAGAATGTGTGGAATTAGTGCATCAGGAAAATAACATACCTAATATACCTATACCATTGTGGCACGCTATTATTCAACTTACCGAGGTGCAAAACAAAATTTTTGTATGCCCTGTCGGCAGCTGGAATACCAATGACCCAACCATTTCAGTTCTAAGAAGCAATCCACCTGTATTTTCGGAAAATGGGCCAAATAATGGTCGCGTAGACGCGGCATGGGCTTTCCGAAACAAAGCCCAGTTGCGTTCTGTTTACATGCAAATAGATACGGTCTTTCAGCCTGATACATACCAGTCTCACTTCATTGAGGCTAACGACTACAAGCCTCTCATGGATTTTCGATTTATTCCAGAGCAAGGCACAATTGCGGCGCGATGGATACCGGTCTTCCCTTATGACGTTTTAAAAACCGACAGCATTTACGAGCGCAACTTGTATGGACAACCAGTGCTGGAGGAAGACGCTTCCGGTTTACGGACAAGGTATTTTTATGCACCTAAAGTTATGACTACTTACCGTTTCCCCAATTGTACTATCCAAAATTACAACAGCGTAACCAGCCGAAACATTGGTCTTCCGGATTCAGTTGTCGTTGGATCAGGTCTGAGCGATTCGCTGGTAACGGCATTCCGTTATTATATCGACAACTCGGTGAAAAATGTAGTGGATCCCAATCAGATGGTCATGCATTATACGTATGATGACTTTGGTCGTTTGCATGAAACGTTCCGCAACGGAATCCGGCTAACCAAGAACGCCTATCACCTCTGGGAGAATAACTTCAATCAGGATTTCGCCCAACGTGCTGCGGAAAACTACCAGGAATCATTCATATTCAATCAAGATAATTCCCCGGCTGCGGAGCGTATCCGGACGTATTTCGACCCGCTTGGCCGCACATATAACACGGCCGTGCAGGACTGCCCGAACGCTGACGCCGGCACGCTTTCAAGAACCATGGTACATAGCGGAGAAATCGTTTATGATAAATGGAACCGGGTCGCCAAAACCTTCAAACCCTTCGTTCATAGTGGAAGGGCGCTGGTTAGTTTTCAGCCGCGCTTGCGCACCACTAACTCGTCTTTGTACCCTGACATCGCCGGATCAACCCGGTACGAAAATGATTGGCATACCCGTCCGCTTGAATACGCCCATCCGGGCGAAGCGTTGGGCGGCGCCCACAATGCCGGGTCGTCTTATTCCTTGATGGACGGCCTGGCGGTCAAGAACCTGCTCGGACTGTCTGCTGCTGAAACAGCGGACATCATGCCCGGAACTGTAACGGATTATGTGTTTCAGTGTGTCCATCGCTTCGATGAAGACGGTAAAGTGGTTCAGGAAATAATAAATGCTTCGGGGCAGAAGGTGGCTGAATGGCGGGGCACTATCACGGACAACGCCGTCACATTGTTTGTTTACGACAGTTATGGCAATCTGACGAAGGTGATCAATCCCCTCAAGCAAATTGCGCGATACCACTACAATATGCTAGGGTGGATGTATCAGAGGGAAAGTGCCGACGCCGGGATCGCCAGATACCTGTACGACCGCATGGGGCGTATTGTGTTGGAGCAAGATGCTGCCTTAGCGCCAGGATCGCTCTCAACCGATGATAACAACCCGCCACAATTTCGGCGATATACGTATGACGACTTCGGCAGAATGATCCGGCAAGAACGCATAACCCTGAAACAACCCGGCAATTTTTCCTACGGCGGCAACCTGTTGGTGCATCCTATGACCTACACGGACATTGAAGAAGGCAGTCCTACGGGCACCGGCGCTTATTATGATTATAGGTTCACCAATGCTTCTACGTACTCCTGGAAGGCAAGAATAAAAATAAAACAGAGTGTCCATCCTCAGTTTCAGACAGTATCGTATACACAGCTGCAATTAACCGATTTTCTCTCCTATCCCCGCATCGAAAAGCAATGGTGGTACGACGGCGACTTTTCGGTCAACGCGGGCTTTGAGTCCTATCCACCGGCTAGTCTGATACATCCCAAGGCATTGGAAGTGCTAGACCCCAGCTACTCTGGTCAAAATGCTGACTCTAGAAGGCGGACTTTTACCAAAGGAAGGCTCAGCCACCTCGCTGTGTACAATCATGACGCTATGGAGTTGTCCGACATTCAGCAAACACCGGTAATCCTCGATTATTTTAGTTACAACGAGGACGGTGAAGTAAAAATAAAGATACAACAGTTGAATCCCATGGGTATTTCTCCCGCCGACAAGGGGAAACTCGCTTTAGCAACGCAAGGTTTCAACTGTCGTGGCTTGGTCACATATCAGGAGCTTTCGCTATTCGACGAGAACAACCAGGTGATGCTTGGCGTCAGTGATCATTCTGTGATTAACTTACATGACTATCGCGGGCGAATTGTAGGTGTGAACCATAATTCAGGCAATGAAAAACTAGTCGAATATCAGTACGATGATGCTACTGAGTTGCGCTTAAAAACAACTTATTGGGCTGATGCTGCTTCTTCCTGCAGCCCATCAAGAAATGAAAAAGTCGGCGTGCTAAAATATGCCTACGACCTACGAAACCGGCTGGTTAGCATGGAGAGTCCCTTTTTCGACTACCAGTTGTTTTATGATCAGAACCTGGTTAATTATAACAACGTGCCTCTTGCAACACAGACTTCCTATAACGGAAACCTCAATGGTACAGTGGCGACGTATAAACCTGGTTTTGGTGCTGTTATCCCTCATTTTGGCTTACCAACTTATATGGGATTTTCCTATGATCCGCTCAATCGCCTGACTTCTGCCAACACTACGGTGGGCGATTTTGTTAGCTTACAGCAGGGTAATAAAATAGGCGATGAAAGTTATCAGTATGATAAGATTGGCAATTTTACTCAGCTCATCCGGTTTGGGCGCAACCAACTCAGTGGTCAGCAGGAAGGCTGGAACTTCCAATATACCCCAGGTACCAACCGCTTGAACCAGGTTGCGGGCATCAATGCTACGCCAAACCGCATTTACCAATACGACCCCAATGGGAACCTGATCCTGGACAGTTACCGCGGCATATCGAATTCTGCTTACGGCAGAACTAACCTGCCATTTCAATTAGAAAAAACTGGCAACATAAAAGTCAATTATTTGTACGATTCCGAGGACCAACGAATCTTTAAAGAGATTCGCCAGAACAGTGTGGTCACTCAATGGGAATACTGCCTGCGTGATCCATCTGGAAAGGAGTGGGCTGTATTGACCTTTAATAATGGACAGACCTATGTAGATCACTATTATTATGGTTTAGAGCGGTTTGCCCGCTACCGCAGACCCATAGCGGCAAACTCCAGCACATCGAGCAATGTATATTTTATCTATGACCATCTCGGCAATACCCGGGTAGCCTATTCCGCGAAAGGCAAGTGCTTAAACACAACTTACGCAGGCATGGTGTATACGATAGAAAACATGATTGATTATTTTCCTTACGGAAAAATTCTGCGCCAATACTCGAACGCTCAACCTGAACGATTCCTCACGACCTTCAACGAACGCGACCCGGAAACCGGCTGGGACTACCGCATGGCGCGCTGGTATGATGGAGATATTGGGCGGTTTTTAGGGGTGGATCCGATGGAAGAGGAGACCATGCCGAATTGGTCTGGGTTCGCTTATGCGAACAATAGCCCAGCAAACTTTTCTGATCCGAAAGGTGCCTTGCCTGATGATGGTAATTATGGAAATCCGACTTTTAATAAAAGAGAGGGCTATTATGAATTAAAAGAAGTTCAAATAATTGAGTATAGAGATTTAATAAATCCAGTTGATCATTTCAATAAAGGCATTTTCCCCACTACTTTACCCGATTTAGGAACCATTTCGGCAAAAAAAGAGAATTTCTTTGAAAAATGGGAGAATGCAAATTGGACTGAAAGCAGTTTTATTAAACTAATAACAACATTGAGTTATAATACCGCAGATGATTTATTTATCTTAGGTCAAGTCAATCCCATAAGTAAAACATTTTTCGGAATTGACAATCCAAGGCATTTAACAGGGAGGATTGCTAGTTCTAAAGAAACCGTAGAAGGGAGTATGTTCGGAATGACATTTTTTTTCCCTGAAACAAGTGCTGTGAAAATAGCTAAGCCTCTTAACGCCGCACAGTTCTCTAGTATGTTTAAAGGTACATTATCTAAGTTATCTTCAAAAAATAGAGGCTTTATAAATAGAAATATCAATAAAATAATAATTGAAAATATAAACAAGCAAACAAAATCAGGAGCAACAATTGAACATACAAAAGAATTTTTAAGGACTAAGGACAGATAAATATGCTTATATAGCTAAGGCCTCGGCAACTGCACCCCACTGGGAGTGCAGTTGCTACTAAGAGTCATAAATAGCAAAATAATCCCAATGTCCAAACAAAATACACAATTTCGGTCGCTTGTCTTCAACCCCGTATCAGCTCATTTCCAACCCGACCGCAGAACAGCCCAATCAATCACTAAACAACCACAGCCTTCAATGAAAAAAACAACACTTGCCCTTTGCCTTCTACTATCTCTCCCACTTTTCTCCCAGAAAAAAGTGCTCGATATCGCATTCGATAAAATTGTCTCAACGTACAGTTTGGGCGAGTATGGCACAGCGCTCCTGGAGGTGCCGAACAATGGCGCCATCCGGATAAATTATATATCAGCAGACGGAAAGGTTTCCTGGCAAACTAAAAGACGGGGTGGTCGGTTTGATGACTTCAAAGGTTTCTTACCAGATAAAAATGGTTTAACCTTTTATGGGGAGTATGTATCCGATATGAGATCCAATAAAACCTGTGCGTATGTCCGATACGATTACGCTGGCAATGTTATTGAAAGGGATAAACAAAAATATCAGCACAAAATGGTCGGCTGTGTCAGCTTCGGTGGGAAAGCTTGGTTTTTATTGGAGGATGAACCCAACCTTGGCGGAGCAAGCAAGCTGTATTTACAGGTAATTGATCCAGTCAACCTAAAACCCCTTGGGGAACCCCAAAAGATAGGTTTACCGGAACGGGTAAGCAAATCCGACTTGAAATATCGGTCTGGCGCCATAAAAGGTACCGTGGCCTCCTATTGGTCGCTGGCCGGCCATAATGAAAAACACCTACTTTTTTATGGCAAAAGGACCGATACAGAGAAAGGTCAGGTAGTATATGAATTTGTAAAGACCGACTTTTCGGGCGAACAAGTTGGGACATTCAATGTGGAAATCCTGCTAAAGGACGGAAAATTTATCCATCGTACGAACTGTGTGCCGAACATCAATGAAAAGTGGGAGCACTACAGTTCTGATCCTGCAACAGTTGGCGGAATAAATCTAGCCGGAGAAAATATTGACTGGGGCCTGTTTGGCGGTTGCCATGTTGATTTGGCTCGCGATGCAATTTATTTCTACGGCGGCTATGGCAATGAACCGGACGACGGGAAAACAAAAATCGTGGGGTATTTTCTCCAAAAATTCACGCTTTCGGGAGAAAACATCTGGCGTTATCAAACAAAAGACGACGTTTCGGACCCAAAAGCGCCTTATGCGTACCGGAGGCCCATGTATATTACGCCTAATACACTAAATGGGCGTGTTTACTTTTCCAACTTTCCGGGCCACATACTTTCGGTTGATTCTATGGGAGCAAACCCAGAGTTGATTGCGGCCCCTGCATACAATTTTAAAAACGTCAATGTGTTGACGCAAGAGAAACAGATGGATACCCATTGGAGCCCTGATTTATACAGTATGTACCACTCGGAAGCTATGACTCCCAATCTATTGACCAGCTATTTTGGCTCTTCTGCCGGGACTTCCTTGCAAACGCACTTAGAGAAAAACGGGAGCTCAACGTCAGTTTATCTCATTCAAAAATTCGCAAGGGGCTTTAGGGTGGTGGAAATAAACCCTGCTCAAAAACAAAACATAGCATGGGAGTTGCCATTAAAAAACTAGAAGGAATAGGTGGGTAAAATGGTTAGCGGACAAGCCCTATAAACCATCAAACTCAACTATCATGAAACGACTCCTTTCTCTCCTCTTATACCTCTCCGCAGCCGCCTGCACCATTGGCAAGGTGTATGTGCCGAATTATTTGTTCGCCCAACAAGATAGCGCGGTCTGGATTGGCGAGTACAGGGGGCGGTCGTATGAACTGTCTGTTCTGGACAGCTCGGGTATATGGTACAATGGCCGCCTGGTAATCGGCGGGGAAGACACCATTAAGTTGCGCGGTTTTGAAAAAGGTCGGGATTATCCCTCCCGCTACAACTTAACACCGAATGATACCATGCTCCGTGGACAGGTGTTTTTTATGGCAATAGATCACAACGCTGATTCGGTTGAAATGACCCTATATAGTGAAGACACATTACGGATAGCGCCAAAAATGCTGTTGTATAAGCGTCGGAAAGAGCAATAAATTTCGCCGCATGTACTCTTAAATCAATTAATCACTTTTACGCCCCGCCCGGTCTTCCCTCACAATAGCAAAACGGAATCCCGCCGCCGCGCTTGGGTCTTTTTTTGACCCAGCGCAACTTCCGTGGGTGGCCAAGCTAATGTACACATGAAGTCTGGCCCAAAAGGTGGTAAGCAACTCATGGCTACACACGCGGGTTGCACTGGGTCAAAAAAAGACCCAAGCGCGGCAGAAATCACGTACTATTCACTCATGTACTCCCCCCCAAAATTCTATCCACCCGATCCCCAATACTCACATCTTTCATCTCCCGTTCCAACTGATCAAAGTCGGCTTTGGCCACTTTTTGGGTGATGCGTCCCTGCTGAAGCAATAAAATCTCATCGCAGGTATCGCGGAGGGTGGAGAAAATATGGGAGGAGATCAGCACCGTTTTTCCCAGCGAACGGAGTCGGAGGATAATTTCGGTAATCAGGATATTGCTTTGAATGTCCACGCCGTTGAAAGGCTCATCCAGGATGAATACTTCGTTGGGTTGCAATAAAATGCCCAGCAAGGCCAGTTTTTTCTTCATGCCGGTAGAGTAATGCACGGCAAATTCATCCAGGGGCAGGTCAAAGATGTTTTTCTCTGTGGCATCGCCCAGCTCGGTTTTGCGGGCATTGCACACCAGTTGCAGATATTCTCTGCCGGTCATGAACGGGAAAAAGTACGATTCTGTGGGCAGATAGCCAAGATGATCCTTCAAGGGCTGCCACTTGCTTTCCACCTGACCTTCATACGTCTCCAGCCCCAGCAAACACTTGAACAGGGTTGTTTTGCCGGCTCCGTTTTCGCCCACAATCCCGTACACGCGCCCGGGCTCAAAAGCGGCCTGAATATCATAGAGTACCTGATGGTTGCCGTACGACTTGTTTACATGCTTCACAGTGATCATGACAGGATCGCTTTTAATTTCAACACAGATTTTCGGTAAAAGAAAGGCAACAGCCAAAACAACAACAGGGGCATAAACAAACCCACGCCCAGTACAATACTCTGCGCTACAGTCATCTGTTGTGGGTAGTTGAGGTATTTGCCCAGTACAAAGCAACTGAGGTACACCAATCCAATGACCACTATGGCCACTACAATATACCAGTAGGCAGGATAAAACCCGGTCAGTATCAAGGCGCAGGGTGCTGCTAGCATCAGGCTGTGGCGCCAGGCTGTTTTTATTTTTAGCCAAAGAAACGTCTCCGCCCGATCATTATGTAACCAAACCCAGTACCGGTCTTCCGGCTGCCCATAGTAGGAGAGGGTAGTGGCAAACACCAGCATCAGGGTAAACAACCCCAGGTTAACATTTCCGGTAATCAATCCAATCGCCAACAGACCATGTACCGCCAGCAACCAGATAAAGGTACTCCGAAAGCCTACCAAAAACTCAAATGGCCTACGGCCGAACGGGGTGGGCAAGGGGATACGGGATACACGCAAGCCGCTGGTATAAGCTACCAAAACCGCAAAACCGGCCAATAAAAGCAAGGGCAGAAACGCCTGCACCCAGACCAATACCAGTAAAAAGGGTAGGGTAGGCGCTAGACATTCAAGCAGCCTGATTTTACGAAATACAGGGGCTGGATAAACAGCCTGAAGGAAGCTGATTTTATCGGGCTGATTGAAGGAAAGAAGCATTAAGCCACCTAAAAGCATCAGCAGGTAGGGCGCTAAATCTGTTTTGTAAAACAAGATCAGATTGCCCAGAATAAAGGCTGCCACAGCCAGCAGGTAACCGGCCCAGACAGGCAGTCCAATGTCTGCTATCCAACGCTCCAGCAGCCTCTTTTGGAGCCTGAAATAATGCTCTAATATTTGATTATCAGACATTTTTATGGCAATTCATTCCGCAAAAATCTCATCAATGAACACCCAACCCAGATCTCCCTTGCCCGGATGCCAGGCAGGAAGTTTGGATACCGGCTTGGCCACTAATTTCAGATATTTCACCTCCTGGGCTGGAAATGACAGTGTATAACCTTGTTTATACCCGGGCATACCTAATTTTTGTGGCTGCTCTGGCGTGAGTTTTTTCAACAATTTCCAGTTTTTACCATCCATGCCACCCCACACCTGCAACTCGGCAGCCGGCATGATATAGCTGCCAATGTCTACCAGGGTACTGAAGGAAAGGGCATGTAATGATTTGGGTTGCCTGAATTGGAAAATGGCCTCAAACGGGGTTTCCTTGTATCCCAGCCACTTATTGGTCCTGAAATCTGTGTCGCCAATCTTCAAATCTGCCAGCGATTTACCTCCCTGCGCTTTGTATTGAGGGTTGGGTGGGTAGCTCAGCACGATGGAGTCCGGAATAATACCGGATTTGTAAAAATCCCTACTGGAGGTCTCACTGCTAATCCAGCCCGGTAAAAACGCCCGCGCCTTGAGGGCACAGGACCGGTCAATGGTGATGCTGTCGCCGGTGTACACCTGCGCGTTAACGCTATCCGGCTGCGATCCATCCAGGGTATACCGCAACTCGGCGCCCTGGATAAAATTCTTCAACTTAACCTTGGTAAAAGCGGAAAAAACCTGCTCTGGCGACTCAATGATAGGCGCATTGAGTTTGGCCACTACGCCTGCACCGGTAAAGCCTTCATTGAAGCGTATGCCTGGATTGCTCTTGCGCAACTGCTCCAAATCCTGCACACCAACGCCGGTATTCCATAAAAAAACCTGCTTCAAAGCAGGCAATTCTGCCAAAAAAGTCAAATGGGAAGCCTTGACCGCCGTGCCCGACAATACCAATTCCTGCAAGTCTTTCAGTCCTCTGAGGTTCATCAGTCCGGCGCCGGTAATTCCTGTGGAGGCCAGATTCAGTTTGCGTAGATGTTTAAACAAGCCTACCGTAGAAAGATCCTCGTCTTTGACAGGCATCTGGTTTAAATCTAACTCAATCACCTGATCCTGAACCACTTGCAAGGCTTTTAGATCCTCACTTTTAAAGGCGGAAATGCCGTAAAACGACACGCCCAGCGCCGGACTATTCAGCGAAAGCGGATATACTGCCCGATAATCTGAATTCAGGGATTGCACCGTTTGTTCGTCCGCCGCCTTAAAAGGGTAGGAGAGGGGAGCGACCGGTTTTAACCTTTCTGCCGCCAGTATGCGCAGGGTATCGCCTGCCGGCAGATCGCTAACCCGGGTGGTAAAACTGGCGCCGCCTTTAATCCACCACTGCAAAATGGTTATTTCATCCGGAGTAAGCGGAGACTTTCCCTTCGGAGGCATGTGTTCTTTTTCTTCTACCGGCAAATGAATCCGACGCAACAAAAGCCCCAGATCCGGCGCTTTCAGGTCCCACAGCGGACCATTTTTGCCACCCTTCAACAGAGAAGCCTCTGTTTCCATGTTTAAATCCCCTTTCTGCTTGCCGGGATTGTGGCAACTCATGCATTTTTCCTTCAAAATGGGTCGCACTACATGTGCAAACACCAGTGCCGATTCGGGCGTTGCAGCCTCCGTTTCTTTTTGTGGCAAAACAGGCGCCAGCAGGTAATTGTCGCCATGCGTCAGGGTAGCGCCATAATGTCCTGCAACGGCAACCAATACCAGGAAAGCGACAGAAAATACCCTGCTAATCCCTTGATTACCACGCAGTTTACTCCTGAAAGTCCACCATGCAAAGGCGCCCAAAGAAACGCCTGTTCCGGTCCATTGGTGCCAGCTCAAAACGCCTGGTTCATAACCGCCTTCCTTAGACAGAAACAAACCGGCCAGGGCAGAAAATGCCGCTACAAAAGCTGTGGCAGCCAGCCACCAGTCTTTCCAGGGCAGCAATTCCCTGTTTTCCGACCACTCCAGCAATACCGCTACGCAAATCATCACAATAGGAAAGTGCAGCACCAGCGGGTGCATTCTACCCAATACCTGCAACCAGGCCGGCAACAGCATACTACTGCCGAATATGGCCAGAAAAAGCAGCATGCTGTTCAGGGCAATACTGCCATTGATCAGGTAAGAGATCCAGGAATTCGGCTTCATTTAATGCAGGATTAACTCGTCTATGAATAGCCAGGCAGGTTTGCCTTTGCCGGGATGCCAGGAGGGAATTTCTTGTAACGACCTGATAATCAATCTATATCTGTCGGTTTTTATGGACTTCGGAATATTAACTGTTTGCATAGCGCAACGCACCTCCGGTTGCCTTTCGGCGCTGTCTGGTCTGGAGCCGCCGATAGGGCGCCACCGACCAAAAAGATAGTCCCACCCATACACTGAAATGGAAGAAGGTTGAAAAATCCAGGCATTTTGGCTCTCCAGGGTATTGATCATGATTTGCTCCAGCGCGGTTTTGTCGCCAAATTCAAGTTCAATCATCACCGAATCCTGGTAACCCAGCCAGGTTTTGCTGTTGTGATCTGTGTTTCCACCCAGACCGTCCTGAAAGGCATCATTGCCCGTGCCCAGGTACTTGGGGTGGGGGAGAGGGGCCCGAAGGGTTTTGGCCTTCTTGCCCATTCTGTAAAAATTCACCTGCACCATTTCTGAAGGAAGAAATCCCTTGGCAAAAGTGCGCACACTGAGTTTGGTAACCGGCTTGTTGATGCTGACAGGTTTGTCAAAAACTGGCGATTCCTCCGTAGGAATCCAACCGTTCAACGTATAGCGAATGCTTGATTCCGGTTGCCGGAATTCGGCTGAAACCTGGACACTCTTTTCGAAAAAGATACTGGGAAATTTCAGCAAAGGCGGCGCCAACTGAAAGGTGTCTTGTCCATGCAAAACACTGTAAGTTGCTGATAATAAAACCGTTAAAATAATCTGGGTTGTTCTTTTGCTCATACTACCGGTTCAAGTTTGTATGGGTACACTTTGCCTGAGTTCCACTGGGCCACGTACATGTTTTCCTCGTCGTCAATACACACATCGTGCGGATACTGGAAAGCCCGAACGGTTTGATACATCTCACCCAGTACTTCATTTTCATAAAAAGGCTCGGAGCCGCCAAGGTTGGAAACCACTTTGTCATTCCGATCCAGGATGGTTACAAAACCGGATTTCTGCCAGGGCCTGCTACTGGATTGCAGCACAGCTGCATATAAATAGTCGCCTTTGATAACCGGCCGACAAACCCATGCGCCAGGCAAAGCAATGGTACTCAGGTAGTTACCCTCCAGGTCGTAACGCTTGAAGGCATTTTGTTCGCGAGAGGAAACGATCAGGCTTGGTTGTGCCGGATTTCTCAGATCCAGACAAACCCCGTGGGCATTTTTAAGGTATTCGGCGCCTTCGCCACGTCCGCCAAAATGCCTGATGTAACGCCCGTTGGCATCGTAGTGAATGATATAATCCTGGCCGTATCCATCCGCCGCATAGATATCGCCGTTGGGAGCAATGGCCGTTTCTGTGGGGATATAGGCCTCCCGGTTGGCATATACTTCTGCTTCTTTTGGATAATCGAGGGTCATGAGCACCCTGCCATCTATACTGGTTTTGATCACCTGATGGCGTTGATTATCGCAGATGAACAGTACATCCGTGCCGTTTTCATTAAACAGCGTCAAACCGTGAGCGCCCGGGTATTCAGTGCCCCAGGCTTCCAGCATTTTGCCATTTTTATCATAAATCAGCACATTATTGCGGGTTTCGTTGGTCAGCAGCAGGATGCGTCCACGACTATCCTGCACCATCTCGTGGCAGTCGTTCACAGGATTACGTGCCACATCAGCCTGACTCCAACGGGTGCTGATTTTGTATTTTTTCTGGTTGTGGCCCAGAATAACGCCATGATCAGCCAGCACTTTGGGCACTAAGAAAATGCCTGCCGTACCAAGTGCTGTGTTAAGACAAAAGCTTCTTCTATTCATAGGTTCTCTTTTGATATCATCCTGAGCGACTTCGTCAGACCCTTCGCTACGTTCAGGGTGAAAAGGCAAAGTCTACGTTTACGCCGTCGTCCATCGTCCATCGTTCCTATGCAACAATATCCTTGACCACATTCCCATGCACATCGGTTAGCCTATAACGACGACCTAAATGCTTGTACACCAGTTTTTCATGGTCTAAGCCCATCAGGTGCAGTGCGGTAGCATGAAAATCATGTACGTGTACCGGGTTGGATGCAATGTTGTAGCCAAATTCGTCCGTTTCGCCATACACACCTGGTTTAATGCCGCCTCCGGCCATCCAGATAGTAAAGCAACGCGGGTGGTGATCCCTGCCGTAGTTGTCGGCGGTTAATACCCCCTGGCAATAATTGGTTCTTCCAAATTCGCCGCCCCAGATAACCAGGGTTTCATCCAGCAAGCCCCGTTGTTTGAGGTCAGTAATCAGTGCTGCAGAGGCCTGATCGGTGTCTTTGCACTGACCCACAATCTGAGAGGGGAGATTATCATGCGCATCCCAACCCTGGTGATAAAGCTGCACAAAACGCACACCGCTTTCAGATAACTTTCTGGCTAACAGGCAGTTAGCGGCATAAGTGCCAGGCACTAAACAATCTGGTCCATACAGCTTCACAATGCTTTCTGGCTCCTTACTGATGTCTGTTACTTCCGGTATGGCTGTTTGCATGCGGTATGCCATTTCATACTGCTGTATCTTGGCCTTGATTTCCGGATCGCCGAAGTTTTGATAGTTTTCCTCGTTTAATTTGGCCACCTGATCCAGCATTTTTCTGCGGTCAGCTTTATCAATGCCTTCCGGATTATTCAGGTACAACACCGGGTTTTCGCCACTGCTGAATTGCACACCCTGGTGAATGGAATCCAGAAATCCATTAGTCCAGAGTTTGGAATAAACGCCCTGACTGTTACCCTTTCCTTTTGAAAGCAGCACACAGAATGCCGGCAGGTTTTTATTGGAACTTCCCAGTCCGTAGCTCAGCCAGGCGCCCATACTGGGCCGATTGCCCACCTGCGCGCCGGTTTGGAAGAAGGTGAGGGCCGGGTCGTGGTTTATTGCCTCGGTATAAAGCGTTCTGATGAAACAAATATCATCCACCACTTTGGAGGTGTAAGGCAGTAATTCGCTCAGCCACATGCCATGCTCGCCGTATTGGTTGAAATTAAACCTGGATCCCGCCAGCGGAAAGGCTTTCTGATTGGCAGTCATACCCGTCAATCGTTGACCCATTCGGATGGAAGCAGGCAAATCCTGACCCTGCATTTCCCGGAGTTTGGGCTTGTAGTCGTACAGGTCCAATTGAGAGGGCGCTCCATTTTGGAACAGGTAAATAACGCGTTTGGCCTTGGGAGCGAAATGCGGCAAACCTGCCATAATGGCCTCTTCATCATCGCCGGAAAACAAATCCGGAATGAGTAAAGAACCGAGTGCCACACTTCCCAAACCTATGCTCAGGCGGGAAAGGAATTTGCGGCGGTTCATATTCAGACCGTGCTCGAGTAGCTCTTTTTCCATGATCAGGATTTGGTTATGGCTTCTTCCAGGTTATATATGGTGTTCACTACTTTCATCAGGGCTGCGGATGCGGCCGGGTCC
Source organism: Chitinophagales bacterium (assembly GCA_017303475.1). Lineage (GTDB taxonomy): Bacteria > Bacteroidota > Bacteroidia > Chitinophagales > Saprospiraceae > M3007. Next base: position 523,925 of record JAFLBO010000001.1, on the reverse strand, counting down.
AGTTGTTTGTTCACCGGCGAATCGCCCACGGCTAAAGTCTTTTGCGCATCTAGCTTATGTCCGGTAAACTGGGCCAGTTGATCTTTATAATAGGTTTCCAGAATTCCCATTTCCTTGGAAGAAGGCTTTCTGCAAAGAATGGTTTGGAATGCCCGGTTGATATTATCCGTTAGGGAGCCCTGTTCTGCCAGCATGCGCTGGGCAAAAACTCTGGATGCCTCCAGCACCGTGGGGTCGTTCATCATGATAAAAGCTTGCAGGGGTGTGTTGGTGCGTGCGCGCTTGACCTCACATTGATCCCGGTTGCTGGCATCGAACAGGATCATGGAAGGGGGCGGCAGGGTTAATTTCACAAAAGTGTACAACCCCCTTCGATACAACGAGCTGTCTTTGTCCTGTTCATAGGTTTTCAATACGCCGCGACCGGAAGTGGCGCCTTCCCAGAGTCCTTTGGGCTGGTAAGGTTTCACACTCGGGCCACCAATAGTTTGCACCAATAAACCACTGGTTTTCAGCACCATATCCCGCACAAACTCGGCTTTTAAACGCAATCTGGGCGCTCTGGCCAGGTACAGGTTGTCGGGATCTGTTTGCAGGTGATGTTCGGTTACTTCGGCAGACTGCCGGTAGGTGGCCGACATCAGGATTTGTTTCAAAAGGCGCTTGATGTCCCACTGATGCTCCATAAAATCTACCGCCAGCCAATCCAGCAATTCCGGATGGGTTGGCAAATTGCCCTGCATGCCAAAATCGCCGGTTGTTTTCACCAGACCCGCACCAAAAATTTCCTGCCAGATCTGATTCACAAATACCCTGGCCGTCAAGGGGTTATCTTTGGAAACGGTCCATTGGGCCAGCCCAAACCGGTTGGCCGGATATTGCAGACTGTCAAAGGTTAGCACAGCTTCCAGTGCCTTTGCTTTCACTCGGGCGCCGGGCTTATCATATGCGCCCCGCTGCAGGATAAAAGTAGATCGCAGTGTATCCAGTTCACCCATCACGGAAACCATGACCGCACCGGTGTCCTTTTTTTGGATAAAACGCAGGGTTTCTTTTACCTCAGCATCACTTAGGGTTAGGATAGGAGTTTTAGCTGGCTTGGAAGTGCTCACATCTCCTTCAAAACCAGGCTCTTTAGAGTTATTGAAGAAGGCATACAGCTGGTAATAATCTTGTTGGGTAATGGGATCGTATTTGTGATCATGGCACTGTGCACATTCCACGGTTAAGGCCAACACGCCTTTTGTGTAGGTTTTTACTTTGTCTAGGTTGTATTCCACCCGGTACTCTTCGGGGATAACCCCGCCTTCTTCGGTGTACTTATGGTTGCGTAAAAAAGCCGTGGCCAGCACCTGTTCCTTAGAGGCATTGGGCAGCATATCGCCGGCCAACTGCCAGGTCAGGAACTGGTCGTACGGCATATTTTGGTTAAAGGCGTGAATAACCCAATCGCGATAGGGCCATTGGCTCCGAATATTATCGTCCTGATACCCATAACTGTCTGAGTATCTGGATATATCCATCCAGTGTACAGCCAGTTTTTCACCAAAATGAGGAGATGCCAAAAGCCGGTCAATGGCCTGTTCGTAGGTTTGATCGGAGAATTGCTGAACGAAATTTTCGGTTTCTGACGCTGTAGGTAAAAGTCCGGTCAGGTCAAGCGAAAGTCGTTTAAGCAATTGTTCGGGCTGTGCCACCGGATTAGGCTTCAAGCCTTTTTCCGACATTTTAGCCACCGTAAAATGGTCTATTTCATTGCGGGGAAAGGAGCGGTTAGAAACCTTGGGCAGCTCTGTTTTAACCGGTTTCAAAAAAGCCCAGTGTTTTTCATACACAGCGCCCTGGCGTATCCATTTTTCCAGCAATTTCACCTCGCGTTCCGTCAGCGGACCCAAATGAGAATCCGGTGTTGGCATTTGATAATCAGGATCTTGCGAAGTAATACGTTTGATCAGTTCGGAGGATTCCGGATGGCCGGGCACGATGGCAAAGGCGCCGCTGGTTTCTTTCAAAGGCGCGTATGCAGCCTCCGCCATATCAAGCCTCAGGCCGGCTTTTTGCTGGTTTTTATCCGGACCATGACAGGCAAAACACTTGTCGGACAGGATAGGGCGAATGTGGAAATTATAGCTGATTTTATCAGGCAATTCTTCGGCGCCATTGGCCGATTTGCAGGCATTCCAGAGACAAAAACCGGCAAAAAAAGCTAAAAAATATGCTAAAAAGTTGATTTTAGGCATGGTTGCAGCTCAAAGTTCACCGCCAATATACGGATTCACCGTGTACTTCACCGCTAAGTACGCCAAGAGCGCTAATTTTTGCGCACTTAGCGTACTTAGTGGTGAAAAAGGGTAGGGGAGAGCGCTAATACCCCAGGATCTTCAACATAGAATCTGAATCCTGCTCTTTAAACACTTCCCAATCCACAAATTCACCATAATAATTCCGGTCAATTAATACGTGTTTAGGAGCTGGAAGCAAACAGTGTTTCAGGCCGCCATAACCACTGAGCGATTCCTGATAAGCGCCAGTATGGAAAAATCCGAGATATAGTGGCTCCTCTTTTTGATCATCATAGCTGGGTAGGTACACCTGGTTGATGTGCGCTTCAGAGTTGTAATAATCGGCATTGTCGCAGCTGATACCACCAATGTTAACTCGTTGATACTCTTTTTCCCAGTGGTTGACCGGCAACAGGATGAATCGTTCTTTAATACCCCAGGAGTCGGGTAGGGTATTGATGAGGGAGTTATCAAGCATATACCACTCCTCGGAATCGTTTTGTTGCTTTTTACCAATGACGGAGAAAATGGTAGCGCCGCTTTCTCCCACAGTAAATTTACCAAATTCGGAGTAAATATCCGGCTCTGGCACGCCTTCACTGTCGCAGGCTTCCTTGATTAAACGAACAATTTCGTTTACCATATACGGATAATCGTACTCAAAACCCAAAGAATTGCGAATTGGCATACCTCCGCCGATATTCAGGCAGGAGAGGGTAGGGCAGAGCTTTTTCAGCTGGCAGTAGGTTTTAATGCCTTTTTTAAGTTCGCTCCAATAGTACAAAGTGTCTTTAATGCCAATATCGACAAAAAAGTGCAGCATTTTGAGCTCAAATTTGGGGTTTTGAGCCAGTTTTTCCTTGTAAAACGCCAGAATTTCACTCTGACGAATCCCTAGTCTGGAGGTGTAAAATTCAAAATTTGGCTCTTCCTCAGTAGCCATACGCAGGCCAATACTTTGCGTACCTTTACTTAGCAGGCTATCGAACATTTCCAGTTCCTGAGCATTGTCGAGCACTGGCGTTACGTTGGTAAAGCCTTCATTGATCAGGCTTACGATCCGCTCAACGTAAGGTCGGGGTTTGTAGCCATTATTAACAATGGTGGTGCCTTTGTTAATTTTTCCTTGCTTGTAGAGTCGCCAGATCAGGTCAATATCAAATGCGGAGGAAGTTTCGAGCTGTGTGCCATTCTCGAGAACTTCATTGAGGATGAAGGAGAAATGCGAACTTTTGGTACAATAGCAGTAGATGTACTTCCCGTTGTAATTATGCCGCTGGATGGCATCCCGGAATAATTTTCTGGCCGTTTGGATTTTTTCGCCGATTTTAGGCAGATAGGTCAGTTTGAGTGGTGTACCGTATTTCTTTATGAGTTCGTATACATCAATCTCATTGAACAACAGTCGGTTGTTTTTCAGGCTGAAACCATCTTGAGGAAAATCGAATGTCTGCGCTACGAGGTCGTGGTAAGTGTTTTTCATTGAAAAACAGTCGGGATGCAAAGGATTTGGTTACTGATGGCACAAATGTAGTGCTTTACACGGGCCGGGGCTTGTTTTTTTTGCAGATGGCGAAATGAGGGTTTTTAGGGCTTGTTTTTTCACTCTATTTAACATAATATAAATTATGGAAAAACAATTTGACGAAAAATCAGAACCCAATGGTTCTTTTTGATTTTCCCACAGCCGGCGTTTTCTTTAAAGAAACCATTCTAATGGCCGTAACAGCCGCTTCCACGCCTTTATTGCCGTGTACACCACCAGCACGGTCAAGGGCCTGTTGCTCATTATTTACCGTCACTAAACCAAAAATATGCGGCCTTCCGGTGGTCAGTCCTAAATTGGTCAGCCCGTGAGCAACAGCCTGGTTAATATACTCATCGTGATTGGTTTCTCCCTTGATCACGCAGCCCAGACAAATAACCGCGTCAACAGGATGCTGACCATACAAAATTCTTGCGCCAGCAGTAAGCTCAAACGAGCCTGGCACCTGCACCGTAAAAATGTTTTCTTCCAGCGCTCCGTGCTTCAGCAAGGTCTCTACGCAGCCCTGGTACAAGGCATGTGTTATATGCGCATTCCAGTCGGCCACCACCACGCCAAAGGTCATTTCTGATGCATTTGGCACATTATTTTCGTCGTAAATAGAGAGATTTTGCAGTGCAGAAGCCATTTTTAGCAGTTTTTACGGGTGGGGCTGGAAAGGGGGCCTCTCCTACCCCACCCGTGTTTTGTTATTGTTTTTTTTAAACCAATTTGTCTTATTGGCCGCGTTTTCTGGCAAATTTGTACGCCTGTGCAGCCACTTTATGCATTCCTTTTTCGTTCGGATTGGTATCTGTCAGGTTGTAAATGGTCAAAGTATCATTCTGACCATTGTACCGATATCCGTAGAATTTGGTGCTGTTTTGTTCGTTTCTGGAGTCGTAAAAGCTTACCACATCGATATCCTGACCAGCCAGGAAACAATCACCGTCAGAGCAAATCTCGAAGCGGTCGAAGCCTTTTACGCCCTGCAATTCGCCAGTAGGCAGGAACATTACCTTGTCGGTGGTAGGATTGCCTTTGCCAATCGGAGTAAAAACACCATTAAACACGTGGTGGTTCAAAGCGGTATTAAAAGCAGAGAAGCCATCCTGCACTGTAGCCTTGGATTTGATGAACTTGTCTATCTGAACCTTCTCCATCGTAGGATCAATCATCGTAATGTCTTTCTCCCCTTCTGAGTGGTAAATAAGGAAAAGATTTTTACCCGGGCGCGCACCCATTACCGTGATGGTGTCGGCATTTATTTTTACCGGCAGTGTCCAGGTTTCAGCGCCATTGTAGCAAATTACGCTGTCTGGTTTATTGGGAATGAACGTCAGGGCATACGCGTAAGGTTTGTGCGCATTGTTCATAGCCTGCAAAACGGATCCATACTGATTGGCGAAAGCGCAAAAGTCGAGCGCAATCCAGTGACCCGCCAGCACATTCGGACTGGCCTTTTCACCTGCCTGAATATGGCTTGGAGCGTTAGGATCGGTACCCTTATCCTGTTTACAAGCGAACAGGGTGATTATCAGGAGATTAGCGAAGAGAAATGCTTTGTTCATGCAACAAAATTTTGAGACGCGACGTCTGCTATTTTAAGTATTTAGTTTTGACAAAAAAACGTGGATCACGGGCGCCCAGTTTCAGGGCAGCCTCTGGAGAAAGTACCACCTCAACATTGCGCTCATATCCGGAAGGAATGCGCCCAATGACCTTGGCATACACGATGCGATTGTTCATTGGATTGTTTACCTGGATAATGGTGCCCATGGAGGCTTCGCGGTGTAGGGCGTACAAGGAGCCTTTCTCCTTGCTATCCTTAGGCCAGAAACAAACGCCTTGTCCGCTGATTTCTTTTCGGTTTTTCTTTTCTTCCTGGTAATGCCCTTTCAAGGCTTCAGACTCCGGCGAGGTCTGGGCGCTTCGCCAGTCTGCATGAATACCTTCTATCCCCATCCATCCCATCAGGAGTCGTTGACCAGGCTTTAAACTGTTGGATTTCAGTTTATTACGTTTTAAAACACTGTCAACCGGCATTTCAAAATATCGTTTGGATATTTGAAACAGATTGTCGCCCGGTTGAACAACATAATAAATCGGGGTATTTTTAGAAGCTACGAAGCTGCTACTTTTGTACCGCTTAATGGCTTTGTTTGGAACCGGAATTTTGATTCTTGTTCCTGCTTTCAGGGTCGGGTCATTCCGAAAGGATGGGTTATTGTCAAACAATTCCTCCAATCCGATTTGGTAGTACCGGGAAATGGAAAACAGGGTTTGTTTTGCCTTTATTGGGTGGTGAATGAACTTTTTGCCTCCTTCTACTGAAAGCAACAGAGAATCCTTCGGACCTAACAAAGGCGTTGGCTGATCGTTTTGCGCGCCTACAACCCAGGAGATCAGCAACCAAATGAAGAAACTAAGACTCGTTTTTCTCATAATAAAAATTGGCCAAGGGGAAATCCGCGGCAAAAATACGCTTCTCACCCACTCTTACCTACAAAAATATGATTCTTGCCATTATTCCTGCCCGGTGGGCCTCTACCCGTTTCCCGGGCAAACCGCTTGCCAAAATAGCTGGAAAAACCATGATCCAACGGGTATTTGAACAAGTTTCACAATCTGCCCGCGTGGATGTAGCGGTCATTGCCACAGATGATGAACGTATTTTCGAGCATGCAAAGTCTTTCGGCGCTCCGGTGGTGATGACTAAACCCGATCACCACAGTGGTACAGATCGGTGCTCTGAAGCTGCACTGCCTTATCCAGATGCCGAAATTATCCTCAATGTACAGGGAGATGAGCCGTTTATTTCGCCGCAACAAATTGATTTACTTGCAGATACGTTGTCAAATCATCCGATAGCAACCATTGCTACGCTGGTGAAAAAACTGGAACATCCCGAGCATTTGTTTAATTCCAATGTGGTTAAAGCTGTATTTTCAGAAAAGGCAGGCGCTATTTACTTCAGCCGTCATCCTATTCCTTTTGTCAGGAACGTGGAAGAATCTCAATGGTTTGATCAGCAGACTTTTTACAAGCATATCGGACTGTATGCTTTCCGCCGCGGCACCCTGATGGAAATTACCGGCCTCTCCCCTACTCCACTGGAGAAATCTGAATCGCTGGAGCAGCTGAGGTGGTTGGAACATGGTTATCGTATAGCGGTTGGAGTAACGCAGCTGGAAACCATCGGCATTGATACGCCTGAAGATTTGGCCCAGGCTGAAGCTTACTTATCCGGGCAGTGATATTTTACCCATCCCTACCAGGGGTATACCTCCCAAATACTGCCCCTCTCCTACCCTGCCGGCAATGGTTTCGTTGGCCAAAGCAGCAAAAAGTACGGCTTCTTTGGCATCGCCGGAAAGTCCGAGCACTTCCATTGACTCAATTGGAAAATGGGGCAATAGCTGCTTTAAGTGTTTCAATATCAAAGGGTTGTGCGCGCCTCCTCCACTCACATACACACCCTTTTTAGCGCTGTTATCAATCCCTACCCTGCCAATAGCCTCTGCTACGGTACTGGCGGTGAGGTAACTGAGTGTAGCCAGTACGTTGTATGGATTCGGATTGCCTTTTGGGTAATCTGAAAGGTTTTTTTTCAACCAATCCAGGGAAAATAATTCCGGACCAATGGTTTTAGGAAGCGGTTTTTGAAAAAATGGTTCTGTCATAAACCTGGCCAACAAGGCTTCCTCAACTACGCCATTTTGAGCCAGCCGGGCATCTTCATCAAACGGCAATCCAAAGGTTTCACGGGTATAGTTGTCAAGCAAGGTGTTGCCTGGTCCGGTATCAGTAGCAAACGCTTTCGTAGGATCCTGATTATCAGGTAAATAGGTAAAATTGGCAATGCCTCCTATATTCAATAAAAACCGATTTTCGCCTTTTTTTGAAAAAAGAAAGTAGTCGCCATACAAGGCGAGTGGAGCGCCTTCGCCACCTGCAGCCACATGCTTTTGGCGGAAATCTGATATGGTAATCATCCCGGTTATCCGGGCGAGATGATCGCCATCGCCTATTTGCAGCGTGGCATTAGGATATTCAGCTAATCCGTGGAATACCCTGGGGGCATGGTACACGGTTTGGCCGTGAGATGCCAATAAATCTACTTCAGAAGCAGGTATGTTTCTTTGATTTAAAAACTGATTGACCAACTTGCCATGCTGTTGGGCAATAACAACATTGAGCAACACAAGATGTTGAAAATCAATCTCTTTTCTGGCAAAAACCTTCCGGATTTCTCGCCTGAAATCTTCCTCGTAAGGAATTGTGTCGAATGCTAATACACGTACTCTGGTTTTGGCGCCAGATCCTGAAAAAGCGCAGAGTGCCAGGTCCAGGCCATCCAGTGATGTGCCAGACATGAGTCCCAGAATAATCCGTTCGCGTTTTTTCGCTATTTGATTTAGTTGTAAAATGTGGTTTTTCACGATTTTCAAAATATAAAATGCCGATAACGCTGCATTTATGGTGCTTAAATTCTTATTTTTAAAAACGTTTTAAGAAAAAGTTGAAAGGAGGCTGCAATCAATAATTTTGCCCCCGAACAAAATTGGTATTTGGTGTTTTTTCTGGCAATGCATTTCGGGTGCTTTTTTTGTGTGCTTTGCAGGATTGTCCAAATATGCTTTCATTATCCTGGCAACTTTGTTTTAACAGCAAATGTGCCAATTAAGCAATTAACCCGTTATGGCAAATGCCCGTTTGACAGCCATTGGTATGGCAGTTCCTCAAAAACAAATCACCAACGCATATTTTGAATCCTTTTTGGAAACTACCGACGAGTGGATTGTTTCCAGAACTGGTATCAAAACAAGGTATCACACTGAGTCCGACGAGTTTACCAGCGATCTTTGTGTAAAGGCCATCCAAAATCTTCAGGCAACTTATCCGGAGGTCAATCTGAATGGTGTAGATATGATTTTGGTATCTACCGTTACGCCTGATCAGCCCATGCCCAGTGTGGCCTGCCGTTTACAATATAAGTTGTCACTGCCTCAAGCCGGAGCATTGGATGTTTATGCAGCCTGTGCAGGATTCTCCTATGCCATTGTGCTGGCCAAAGGTCTGATTTCTGCCGGAACCCACCGAAAAATTCTCGTGTTCGGGGCAGAAACACTTTCCAAAATCACTGATTTTACAGACCGAACTTCCTGCATGTTGTTCGGCGATGCAGCCGGCGTAGTGTTGGTTGAAGCTGACGAAACCGGTAATGTAGGAGAATGCATCACCGGCGCCAGTGGCGAGGGCGGTCCGGATTTATATCTCTCCGGATTTACTACAGAAATCGACGGTCAACCGCTTAAAATGAACCATACTATTGTGCAAAACGGTAGGAAAGTGTTCAAGTGGGCCGTAACCAAAGTGGCAGAACAAATGCCTATACTGGCGGCTAAAAATGGCTTAACCATGGATGAGATTGATTGGTTTGTACCCCACAGCGCAAACCTGCGCATTATAGAAGCCATTTGCAACGAAACAGGTTTTCCATTAGATAAAACCCTTGAAAGTATCGTTGATTTTGGCAATACTTCCAGCGCCAGTATTCCGCTTGCACTTTATCAGGGCGTTGTGAAAGGCAAGGTAAAAAAGGGCGATAAAATCATGATTATTGGCTTTGGGGGTGGTTTGGCATATGCCGGGACGGTCATTACCTGGGGTTAAAGGCAGTGCAGGGCATGGATAACTGGTACAAATTGCCTTACCTTTACCCTGCATTGTTTCCATTTGCATGTCTGATACTTCCCGTCACATTCCTGCTGATCACAGTCTTTCAGAAGATGAGGTAAAACGACGATTTGTGCCGTTTTTGCGCGATTTTTACAAAAATCGGTACGAACCTATGTCCAATACGGTGACGGTAGAACTGGATAATGTGTCCAAAGAAGGATGGGTTGCCGATGGCAAAATCACCTTTAGGAAATCTGATGGTTCTCCTTTTGTGTGTACCTATGAAGCCACCTCTCGCGACAAAGCAGATGAGGTGAAATTCAGGCTGAATTCCCATTATTTTTTGTGGGATTGCGCAGCTTTTGCGCTGGTTTGTGCAGCGTTGGCATATGCCTGGCTGTATGAAACCGACCTGCTTTGGCTAGTTGAGTTAAAAGCAGTGGGAAATGTAGGACTACTGACCGGAGTAGCCTTGATTGGCTTCTTTTGCTGGTATTTTACTATGAGAAGTTGGCGGAAATACCGTTATATCTATGCCATTCAACAGTTCCGTCAATATTTTGCTGATGAGCAGTGGGTTGCTATAGCTGCTGATGTCTTTCCTGCGCCCAGCGATCCTTACCTGTTGGAATTGCGCAATCAATGCGTATATAACGGTATTGGCCTGGCTATAGTACCGCTCGAAGGCCCTGTCAGAAAAGTGATAGATCCCTCCAGGCTGGGTATTTTTGGAAAAGACCGGAAAATGACCCAGTGGATTACCCGTGCAGACTGGTATCAGTCTTTTTCCCAGAATGTAGGAACAATGGTATCGCACCGACCCAAAACGCCGGATGCCGTAACTGCCTATTTAAATAAAGCCTACCGATCTTTTCATTACCTGGCCCTTGATCCATTGAAAAAAGGCCTGCGCAAGGCTTTACCGGATATTCATCCGCCCAAAGATGGTTCCTACGCACGATTCATGACCGGCCAATCCGTTCAAAAGTGGATTGCGTCTTTGGCCATACTGCTCATTGCTCCGCTGTTTTATAAGGTGATGACTTTTAGTGAAGATAAAGTAGTGGATTTAAAGGAGTTACAACTCCGGACTAAAAATGGCAAGAATCCGGAAGACCTGTACGGACCACAAATAGATGGTGAAATTATCCCTTCAGATGGTATTCCAACCGGTGTGCCCAAACAATTCCCGGTGGGTAAGAACCAGTCCTTCGAAGACGAAGAAAATACGGTTTTTCTTTCCGGCGACGATACGGAGGAAGAGCCGGCGCCGCCACCAAAGCCCAAGGTTAAAGCAACAAAACCTGCTTCCAAGTCGGTTGCTCAGGCAGATCCATGCACAATGTTAAAGAAGAACAGCGGATGGGTGGTATTTGATAATACCTACACTACCCGGGAAGCTGCCCAGGCCCGTGTAAAAGATATTCAAAACAGGAGCGGTATCAGCTGTTTTTCTGCCAGCGAATCCTGCGCTTTTGCCGGTAAAAAGAACTGGATGGTTTGGATCGGGCCGTTTTATGCCAATGCATCAGCTGCAGACAGGGCTGCAGATAATTATGCCCGACAATTTCAACGTTATGGCCTGAAGGCCGGACAATTTCAACCCGTTAAAATCAAATAACTGATTTATGCCCAAAAAATCGCTGCTTTGGCGCATTACGCCGAAAGAAGGCGGCAATCCTTCCTATTTATTTGGCACCATGCATGTGCGCGATCTGCGCGCTTTTCGTTGGCTCGAAGTAGCCAAGACACACCTGGAAACCTGCAATTTGTTTGCCACTGAATTCGATTTTTTAGAATCAGACCCTGCAGCGCTTGCAGAGGCTTTGAAATTACCAGAAGGTGTTGATTTGCAGCAACTTATTGGCAAAAAAGCCTGGAAATGTCTCGATTTTTTAGCCCAGCATAAGTTGGGCGCTACAGCCGAGGCATTTCGTGAAGAACATCCGATGAGTGTTTCTTCTACCCTGAGTATGGCCAATTTATTGACGGAGACGCCCTACTCGCTTGACGAAACTCTATGGCATCACGCCCGTGCAAACGGGATACGTACTACCGGAGTGGAAAGTTTTGCCGCTCAAATGGAAACCATTCACCGAATTCCATTGGAAAGTCATGTAAAAAGCCTGGTTTGGCTGGTGAAAAATGAATCTCGCCACAAAAAGCGTATGCGTAGCATGCTAAAATGGTACATGTCGGGCGACATCCAATCTTTATACAAAGCGGCCAGAAAAGATGCAAAAGGCATGCGACATGAGTTGCTGTTTCGCAGAAACAAACTGATGGCGGAACGATTTGCAACATTAGCTAATCAGGAGTCCTTGTTTTGCGCTGTTGGCGCCGGTCATTTGGCGGGAGGTAAGGGCATGCTACGTTTGATAAAAAAAGCCGGGTTTACGGTTTCACCTGTTGGATATGTTACTGCTTGAAACCCAATATTTCCCATCCATTTCCTGGTGTATGGCTGTTTGGCAGCACCGAATGGTTTATCTGGATGCGGCAGAGCATTACCAGAAAGGCGGACTGCGAAACAAGTGTTTCATTGCCGGTCCGAATGGTATGCAGCGACTCAGTATACCTTTGGTAAAAGGAAAGCATCAGCAAACGCCCATTCGGGAAGTACGGATTTCCTATGAAGAGCCCTGGCAGCGGCAGCATTGGCGCAGTATTCAGGCGGCTTATGGAAATGCGCCTTATTTTGATCACTATGGTGCTGATATTGAACGGATTATATTAGGAAAACGGGAGTTTTTATTCGACCTCAATCAGGAGATAACGGACTATATCCTGACCCGAAAACTGGGCTGGCAGGGTGTATTTGCGCTGGAAGAGCAATACTACAGGCCTGGAAGCTGGCCCAAGGGGCAGGATGGCCGGAAGGCGCCTCCGCTCACTCCCCTGCCCTACCCTCAGGTGTTCCAGGAAAAACACGGCTTCATTTCCGGGCTTTCGGTACTGGATTTGCTTTTTTGTTGTGGAAAAACAGGCAGAGAGCTTTTAGGGCATGCGTAATATCTCCAAATTTTATCTACTTTTGCGCCCGCAAATTCAACGCAGACGAAATCAAATTTCGGAAGCACAGCAAAATCTCCTTTAAAATGGCACTTCAATGTGGTATCGTCGGCCTTCCAAACGTCGGCAAATCTACGCTCTTTAACGCGCTGACCAACGGAAAAGCCCTGGCGGCCAACTATCCATTCGCAACCAAAGATCCTAACGTAGGCATTATTACGGTGCCTGATGTGCGTTTGGACAAGCTCACCGATATGGTACAGCCACAAAGAACAGTTCCCACCACCGTGGAAATTGTGGACATTGCCGGCTTGATCAAAGGCGCCAGTAAAGGGGAAGGATTGGGCAACCAGTTTTTGGCCAATATCCGCGAGGTAGACGCCATTGTACACGTGGTGCGTTGTTTTGACGACGATAATGTAGTACATGTGGATGGCTCAGTGAATCCGGTACGGGATAAAGAAATCATTGACCTGGAGCTGAGCTTCAAGGATCTGGAGACTGTTGAAAAGCGCATTGACAAAACTGCGCGTGCAGCTAAAGCAGGAAATAAAGAAGAATTGAAAGCGCTTGAGGTGTTGACCAAGGTAAAAGCGCATCTGGAAACTGGTCGCGTAGTACGTGAATTGTTGGCTGATCTGGACGACGATGGTCGGTATCTGGTTACCAAGGACCTGACTTTGCTGACGGCTAAACCTGTGTTGTACGTTTGCAACGTAGATGAGGCGGCCATTGAAACCGGCAACGCGCATACTGCAGCTTTCCGCCAGGCTGTAGCCGCAGAAAATGCTGAAGTGATCCATATCTGTGCCGGCATTGAGGCGCAAATTGCTGAAATGGAATCTGCCGAAGAACGGGTGGAATTCCTGGAAATGATGGGCCTAAGCGAACCAGGCGTAAACAGGTTGATTCGTTCTGCCTATAAACTGCTCAACCTCATCACTTACTTTACGGTGGGTGAAAAAGAGGTACGCGCCTGGACGGTACGCAATGGCGCCAAAGCTCCAGAAGCTGCGGGTGTTATCCACTCGGATTTTGAAAAAGGATTCATCCGTGCCGAGGTAATCAAGTACAACGATTTTGTAACGCTTGGTTCAGAAGCCAAGGTCAAGGAAGCCGGTAAAATGGCGGTTGAGGGCAAGGAGTACATGGTTATTGATGGCGACCTGATGCATTTCCGTTTCAACGTGTGACCTCTCCGGTTAACAGACGAGAATCTTTGGATTATTTGCGGGGGCTAATGGCCCTGGCTGTGTTGTTATTTCACTATGACAAATGGCTGAATGGTCGCTGGGATGCTTCGCTTCCACAGGGCAGGCTGGGCGTGTACGCGGTCAGTATTTTCTTTGTATTGAGTGGTCTGACACTTGCCCTTGCGTACAAGGATCGGTTAGATTGGCATATAGCTTCCTGGAAAAGATTTTACAGCAAACGATTCTGGCGGATCTTTCCATTGTTATGCCTGGTAACTTTTTGCACCCTTTTGATTGATGATAAGCAGCGCAGTTTGACAGATGTGCTACTGAACTTTACCGGCTTATTTGGCTGGATAAATCCGGCCAGGGATATTGCCACGGGCGCCTGGTCTATTGGTTGCGAGTTGGTGTATTATGCGTTTTTTCCACTGATTTTTCTTGCTGGTTCGGGTTGGCGTTTGCCTGGAGTTGTCGTTCTGACTGGTCTGGGCTGGGTGTATTATGCTTTTTGGGGTTATGATCCGGCTGTACAGGTGCAGGAATACTGGTGGCCAACATATGTTCAGGTGTTAAATCATGCTGTGTTTTTTGTGGCCGGAGTCTGGATGGCAAGAGGTCAATGGAGAAAAAAGTCGCTATGGAGCGGGCTTTTGTTGGTAGTAGTGGCTTTTTTATTTTTTAGCTGGCCTGTTTCAGACAATGCCTTTGGTTTGGTTTACGGCTATAATCGCTTGGTTTTAAGCTTTTTAGTCCTGTTGAGTGTTTGGTTGTATCTAATGGCTGTACCAAAGTTGGAGGGAGTGGCCGGAAAGGTTTTAGCCTGGCTGGGTTTAATCTCTTATTCCTTGTATTTGTGGCATCCGGTGGTATTTCGTGGTGTACAATTTATTATACGTAAGGCAGGTGTGGCGCCTTTGGGCTGGCAGGTATTTATCTTGTCATTGATAGGAAGTATGGTTTTGAGCCATTTATCGTATCGTTATTTTGAGCGTTGGTTTATGGACAAGTTTGGGGTTTAGAGTGTGTTCTAAGAATTGAAAATTAGAGCTCGTCTATTTTTTCCAGGAGCCATTCGTGACTTACGATGGTCCCCCTTTGCTCCAGGATGGAATCTTTCAATTTCTTAATAGCCTTCTTGTCGCCGGGTACAATTCGGATAAGTTGTCTGGTGTATTTGATCAGGTTCAGATAGCTAAGTCGCCTCTGCTGAGGTATGTGTTTGTGTCTGTTCAAGAAAACTCTGAAGGCATCTAAAAAGGATTCCAGCACTTCAATATCTTTTCTTTCATAATGGGTAATCAGTAGAGTCATTTTGCTGATCAGGTTCACTCCAATATCTTCATATTCAACGTTTTGCAACAAGTCAAGAACTTCGTTGAATTTCTTTTGAAAACGAAAAACCCTTGCCAGATTGAATGCGTAAGTGTTTTGTCTGGAGTCGATTGGGAGGTGTTTTTTATAGTTTTGAACGAACTGTTCTGCCCATTCAATTTTACCCAACCCCAAAGCCGCACCAGCAATATTGGTATATCTCCATGCGGCCAATTCTCCTTTTTGGAGGAAAACCCCTTTTTCGAGTGCTTGCTCAAAAAGCGTGAAATACTCCTGGAAAAACGCCCTTTCTCCTTTATTAATTTTCCCGGTACAATAGTGCAATGCAGAATCGTATAGCTCAATGGCTTCCTGCTGTGGCATTAAAGTTGCAAACCGATCAAGCAACCGACGAAATTTATAATAGTGAGACACCTCATCCTCTTCATATAATGTTAAAAATGAGTAATAATATAAGGCCAATTCTGGTACTTCGTCAACTTGAAATGCTTTTAGGTAATCTAGTATTTCCTGTAGTAAATGGAGATCGTACTTGAAACTTCCTGTCCTTTGCTGGCTAATAGCAGCGCTAAAAATTTTCAATTTTTCCAAAAGGTAAAATAAGTCCAGCTGAGATGACAACTCCTCTAAATTCGCCCTGGTGTTCACTTTTACAGCATAGTCCATCATTGCATAATGTTGCTGCTCTATTTGAAAATTGGATAAAAAATCACCGAAAGAATGGTAGCTTTTTTCTTCAATAAGTGCTCTGGCCTGCCGCATATTACCACTGAGCACAGGTTCTATTTTGTGACTTACCGCGAATGTTAGGGCTTCAATGGATTGGCGTACCTCATCGGCGTTAAAATTTTCATGAGCCATGAAGGTATTGGTGTGTCGACCTAACTCCGAACACAATTTTCTGAAGTTTACATCATCATAAGTGGTGCCGGGGAATAACTTGCTCCATGCTAATTGACGATCAAATCCCTCTTCTCCTTTTTCGATAAGGCGAATCAGCCATTCGGCCAAGGGGGCCATGGTCTTGCTGGAAATAAAGTATGGAGAGCGAAGAAACCTGAGCAATCGTATATGCTGTTCGTGATTCAAGCATTTCAGCGTTTGCCAAATCTTGTTGGTGTGTTGATCGATTTTCTGCGTTTTCTTTCTCATCAAGGTTCAAATTGTATCTGGAAACAAAAAGCCCACCTGCAAAATTACATTGCTAGGTGGGCTTTTTGTTTCCCCTATTACTTACAACGTGAGTTGTTAGATATCAATAATATCAATAATGATATAACCCTGGGCCTTTAAGGTCTCAATGGTCAACTCAAGATTGGAAGTAATTTCCTTATATTGGGTGTTGCTTCCTGGCTTTTTGTATATGACGAGGTATGTGTTGTTGTACATGACTCCGAGATTTTAAGTGTAGTTGTGTCTTTTTTAAGAACGGTCAAAAGTAACAAACAAAAATCTTTTTCAAAATTTTTTTGGGTGAACTTCAAAAAAAATGAAAAATTGTGGTCTCAGCGGGAATCGAACCCACATCTAAAGTTTAGGAAACTTCTATTCTATCCGTTGAACTATGAGACCTGGATTTTGCGGGCGCAAAGTTACTTCATTTTTTCGTTACCGGCTACAATCCCTTTGTTTCCCAATTCAATTATTTGCAAATCTTTGATTTGACCATCATCCAGCGAAAACCTGATCAGCGTTTTCACCTTATGCCAGCCTTCATTTCCGCAAGCACCCGGGTTAATGTGTAAAAACCCAAGTGTTTTATCCGGCATAACTTTCAGGATATGAGAATGACCGCTGATGAACAAGCCACCTGTGGGAGGGTCTTCCCGCAGTAATTTGCCTACCCTGGGCTCGTAACGACCCGGATAACCTCCAATGTGGGTCATAAAAACAGGTACACCTTCACACTCAAAGCGCAGGTCCAGAGGCAGTTCTGCCCTCAATTTGGCGCCATCAATGTTGCCATACACTCCCCGCACGGGTTTAAACGCTTTTAGGGCATCCCATACCCTAATATCGCCCACATCGCCAGCATGCCAAATTTCATCACATTCTGCAAAATGCGTCATAACACGTTCATCCAGAAATGAATGTGTATCTGATAAAAGTCCTATTCTTTTCATATTGTAACAAAAATTTACCTCTCCCCTGCCCTACTCTACCATCAGGTTGCAACCCCGGAGCTCGGCGGCATCCAAGCGCCCCAATATTTCAAAACTGCCGTCTGCATATACCCGCCCCAGATCTTCCGTCTGGATGAAACTACAGGTATCCAGATTAGCTAAATCTACCACATTCAGCACACCGGTTTTTCCTTGTGCCACCAAACAAAACGGGTCGTTTATTTCTGTAGTAAACACCCGCATGGTTGGCGTTGGGTGAAAAATAGCGTCTCCGGTCGAATATGCCTGAGAAAAAAGCTCAGTCATGCCGTATTCGGAATGAATATCCTCCACACCAAACGCATCTCGGAGTTGTTGATGCAATTCTGTGCGTGTCAGTTCTTTTCTGCGGCCCTTCATCCCCCCGGTTTCCATAATAATTACTCCGGAAAGGTCCATTGGGGCGTATTCGGCAAAGTCGAGCAGGGCAAAACTGACCCCAAGCAAAAGTGTTTGCCGGCCCTTCTTCCTGCACGCTTGAAGTGTTTGCTTCAATTGGTCAAAATTGTTCAGAAAAAAGCCGCTTTCCTGGTGTTCCGACAAAGAAATGAGTCGTTCAACCATGGCTACCAGAGATGAGCCCTGTCTTTCCAAATAAGAAGGCAGCAAGGCAAGAATGACCCAGTTTTTTGGATGGCCATAAAAAGCCTCAAAGCCTTTTAAGGCATTGGTCAAATAAACCTCCATATCCCGAACCAGATGCCTGGAAGTTTGTTGGCCTGTTGTGCCGCTGCTGGAAAAAACACTGTTTGCCAGCCAGACGCCTGATTGCACTTCTTGTGTTTTAAAAAACTGAATGGGCAAGCCCGGATGATACGAAAGTTTATCCCCGGCTCCGGAAAGATTCAGAAATTGTTGGTAAAGTGGATTGTTACGGCTTTGGTAGTGATAAACAGCATCTTCCAGCCTTGAAAACGGCAGTTCGCCGATTCTGTCAAGTAAAGACAATATTTCTGACCGGTCGGGAGTTTGCATCTTCAGGAAAAAGTACCAATTTTGGGTCAAATTTAACCACTATGAAAAAACTGGGCTATGTCGTCGGGGCGTTGATTGCCGTTATACTACTGGGATATTGTGTTCAGCCTCCGGATTATCCGGATGAGCCAGAAATTAAGTACATCGGCTTGTCTAAAAATATCATGAATCAGGGCGAAGGATATACGGATTCTTTGTTTGTAACCTTCTCATTTACTGACGGCGACGGGGACCTGGGGTATCCGGAATCCGATCCTACCGGTAGTGTATTTATTCGCGACTCCCGCGACTCCTTTTTTAAACCGGCACTGCAATTGCCTTATGTTGAACCATTAGGCGCAGCAAATGGCATTTCGGGAGAAATTACAGTCAAACTCCCCACAACCTGCTGTATCTATACCTCTCCTGAAGGTTTTAAATTCCCATGTGATGAGGTTCCTGTCACGTTCCTGTTCGACAGCTTCTCATACTTCATTAAAATCCGTGATCGGGCCGGGCACGAAAGTAATGAAATCAAAACAGATGTGATCAGGCTTCGGTGTCAGTAGTTGGACGGAAGAAACTGAAAATGGTTTTCCCGTAGTTGCGTACATCCACCAGATTGGGGTGTTGAAGGAAGTCATGGTGAGGGTTGTGTTCGAGCACAAACAACCCTTCCGGGCTCAACAAATTCCGGTTAATGATCAAATCCGGAATGGTGTCGATGGTGGGCAACGCATATGGTGGACCTGCAAAAATGTAATCCCACTGGCTATTTGCGCTTTCAATGAATTTAAACACATCCATTTGAAAAATGCGCACCTGCGACTCAATGCCCAATTTGGCAACCGTTTGACGAACAAATTTCACGGCATGCGGGAATTTATCCACATACGTAACGTCTTCACATCCTCGCGAAACGAACTCATAGGAATGGCTGCCTGTGCCGCCAAAAAGATCCAGCACTCTGGTTGTTTCGAAATCGAGTTGGTTGTTCAAAATATTGAACAGCGCCTCTTTTGCATAATCAGTTGTGGGCCGTGTAGGCCAATTATCGGCAGGCGGGTCAAACCGGCGTCCTTTAAATTTTCCTCCTATGATCCTCATAATCAAACAATTGAAATGTCAAACCAGAAATGGGCGGGCAGGTTTTTGGCATCATCCGTAAATTGAAAGTTCCTGTCTGGTTTGAGGAATACAATTTTCGGGAAATACCTCATAAGTAATCTGTACACTTCAGAGTCTTCCAAAATGCCGCCAGAAATCTGAGGTGGAATGTTTGCCGGGTTCAACTCAAACTGTTTGTACACCAGTAACAGGTAATACAATAGATCTGCGGGCTTAACAAACTCATAGGAGTTGTAAAGCACCAGTTGCCTGCGGTCAAACACCAGGCATTGCATTCGTTGTCCGTGAATATTTGCGAACACGCCGTAACCTTCAGTCGGCGATTCTTTAGCCAATTTTTCAATCATTGTGGCCCCCAGATGAGAAATCTGGCTGGCTTCAAAATACTGGCTGATCAGGTGATGTTGTGTTTGGTCCAAGGCCCAGACCAGATAGGCATCTATGGAAGGAATGTGGGCGCTTTGGTAAACGTATTTACCACCTGGTTTGATCAGAAGTTTGAAATATTGGTCCAAGGATCGCTCATCGAACAACCTTCGAGGCACCAATGTGGTAAGTGAAGGGTTGATGGCGCATGATTTGTACAAAAAAATCCTGGGAAGCAGGCGTTCACTGCCTAAAATACCCCTAAGTTCTGCTTCATTAGGGTTGAAATGGTGTTCTGGAACCGGAATTTGCCAGCATTTTACTACTTGCACATGTTGCCCTTTGGATACCAACAGGGAAACTGCAGAGTCGCTCACCACCAATCGCAAATCAGCGCTTGAGGTATAGTCGGTTGAGAAATCTGGTCTTTGAAATGCAAATAATGGCGTCAAAACAAAAGCCGGAAATTGAATCCGGGCGCAAAGATGCACTGTTGATTCAAATTTCCGGCTTTAAAATGTCCAGAAAACGCTTTTTACTTGGATGGAATAGCTGCAGCAGCGGCTTCGCCGATTTTACAGGAGCCGTTGTAGCGTGCACCTTCTTCCACTACCATAGTCTTAGCTGTGATATTTCCCTCAATAATGGCTGTATCCATTAAGTGAAGCGCCTCTTTAACGTGAACATCACCTTTAATTTTACCCTTAATGGCTGCATCTCTGGCGATGATATTGCCCTGAACATAACTGCCATCGCCCATCACAAAACGCTTGTCTACTTTCACTTCGCCATGAATGGCGCCATCCAGGCGAACATTTTCTCCACAGGCAAATTTTCCTTCAATCGTAGTGCCTTTAGCAATTACAGTAGTGGCGGCTCCGTCTTTTTCGTTGAGCATTGCCGTGGTTGAATTGCTTGATTTTGAGTCTTTTGTGCTTGAACCGAACATAGTTAGTATTGATTTTTTCGATTTGAATGGAAGTTGATCAAATGAATGGATTAAGTAATTTAAAATATACAAATAATCGTGCCAAATCAGTGGGCAATAGCAATTGGATGCAGGCAAACCCTAATTTTGCAGTCTAATGAATCGAATAAATATTTTGGCCATTGAATCCTCCTGCGACGACACTTCGGCTGCGGTGATTGCTGATGGCGTTGTTTTGTCAAATTGTGTAGCCAATCAGGAGGTTCATCATCAGTATGGCGGCGTGGTGCCGGAGGTGGCTTCCAGGGCACACCAAGCCAGCATAATACCTGTTGTGGAAATGGCCATCCATAAAGCCGGAATAGCCAAATCCGATTTGCAGGCAGTGGCATTTACCAGAGGGCCGGGTTTGTTGGGATCCTTACTGGTGGGTACATCCTTTGCAAAAGCCTTTGCGCTGAGTTACCAATTACCGCTAATTGAAGTGAACCACATGCAGGCGCATGTGCTGGCGCATTTTGCAGAAGATCCTAAACCAAAATTTCCATTTCTGTGCCTGACGGTAAGTGGCGGGCACACCCAGATCGTGTTGGTGCGGAATTTTCTGGATATGGAATTTATTGGTCAGACCCTGGACGATGCTGCAGGCGAGGCATTTGATAAATCAGGCAAATTACTTGGGCTGGGATACCCTGCCGGACCACTAATTGATCGGTATGCACGAGAAGGACAGCCCCGGTTTCCATTTCCTGAACCTGTTATTCCCGGGCTGGATTTTAGTTTCAGCGGTTTAAAGACCAGTATTTTGTATTTTTTGAAAAAAGAGGTGGCGGGTAATCCTAATTTCATACAGGAAAACCTCGCCGATATTTGTGCCTCCATTCAAGAAACCATAGTCACCGTTTTACTCAAAAAATTGCGAAAAGCTGCAAGGCAAACCGGCATCCGGGAAATTGCCATTGCCGGAGGTGTGAGTGCAAACAGCGGATTGAGGGCCGCACTTGCAGCCATGGGAGAAAAGGAAGGTTGGACAACCTATATTCCTGATTTTCAATATTGTACCGACAATGCTGGTATGATTGGCATCAATGCTTATTACAAATACCTTGCGGGTGAATTTTGCGGACAAGATGCCGCACCTTATGCCCGGTAAAACATCATCAGGACTGCGATATGGATAAACTTCGTCTTGACATTTTCGATATCATGGGCTACCTGATTCCAGGTTCAGCCATGCTTATGGCTATTTGGATTACTGCCGATCAGCAAATTGTGAAACTGGAGGATTTGTACCTCTTTTTACAAAAGATATCGGCGAATGTGGTGCTTTCTGGGTTTGTTGTAGCATACACCATCGGTTTTACCATGCATTTTGCTGGTTCATTCATTTTTTATAGTCGCTACCCGAGGCTGGAAAAACGAAGAGCAAAGGTCACAGATAACCTGTCTAACTACTGGGCACTCATCCGGGAACATGGAGAAAAACATTTGCCTATCTTGGACCGTTGGCAGGCTTTGAAGGCCCTGGCAGCTAATATGTCGGCTTTTTGTTTGTTTGCCATATTGATGTGCCTGGCCAAGTGGGCTCAGCATGGATACTGGGAATGGGCATGTCTAATCCCTGTGTTTTTGTTGTTGTTTTTTGCCTATTTGAATCGCGCAAAAGTATTCGCAGAGTACCTTGATAAAGATTCTTACGCCGTTTTTGAATCCCTTCATTTAAAAGAAAAACTTCCTGAAAACGCATGAAATGTTGGTTAATAACTCTGATTTCGGGCCTGATGTGCTTAATATCCTGCGAACAACAGCCATACCAGATTGGACAGCGGTTGTATCAGGCACAATGTGCCAATTGTCATATGGATACGGGTGTCGGGTTAGGTGCACTTATGCCGCCACTCGCAGGGTCCGACTATTTGGCTAAGCACAGACAAACACTGCCATGTATTATCCGAAATGGCTTACAGGATACCATTCAGGTGAATGGGCAACAGTATGCCGAGCAAATGCCGGGCAACAAAAACCTTAGCGATATTCAGATTGCCAACCTACTGAATTATGTCATGCAAAGCTGGGGAAATAACCACCCGCCCTATACCCTGGAAGAGGTACAACAAGCTTTGAATCAGTGCCCGGCCCCAAAATGAAATTGCCGATGCATGACCAATCTGTCATATTTGCCTGATTGCCATTGGGGTTTATCAAATGTCTCGCTACTTTTGGCCGGATTTATCTCTTTACACTGAAACCAGGGAAGGTATATTCCCGTATTAGGGTTCAGATTGGAAATTATTTAAGCAACATGAAGCAAGTCCTTTTACCATTCCTTCTCCTTTTGTGCGCAAGTTTTCTGCATGCACAGGCGCCTGTCAATGATGCCTTTAACTGCAGTACCATGATAAATCTCGGAGAGGTGCCCTCCTGTGAAACTACAGAGTACACAAATGTCAATGCCACGCCAAGTGTAATTGCCACAGTGGATACGGTTTCCTGCTTCCAAAGTGGCGCTGCACAACGGGATGTGTGGTTCCGTTTTCAGTGCCCGATTACCTTATTGGATCTTCGTATAACGCTTACCGGAGTAACCGGTGCGCCCATTACCAACCCGGAGTTTGCCGTGTATCGGGGCGACTGTTTCTTTGATGGGCTGGCAGAGTTGGCTTGTGTGAGCTCCAATCAGGGGCAAACTGGCGCCCAAATGGATTTGTTTGGGCTTACGCCTGGCATTGATTATTACATCAGGGTGTCTGACTGGTCGGCTACTGCTACGGCAAATTCAGGTGTATTTACCTTGTGTATTGACAGTATTCCACCGGTAGTGAATATTACTCAGGGTAGTTCTTCGCTATGCTCTGGCACTTTGTATGATTCTGGCGGTGAGTTTGGGGATTACCTGCCAAACGAAGATCACACCTTTGTGATTTGCCCGGATCAACAGGCCGAATGCATCAGCTTTACACTTGAATACTACGATTTGGAACCAACCCTTGATCCATTTGGCAGTGGTGAAGGAGATCAATTGTCTTTTTATGATGGTAACTCTGCCAATGGCCAATTATTGGCAGCCTTGGATGGAGAAAATTTTACCCCACAAAATATTGCAGGAGGTGGTGGGGTTTGCTTTATGGTGCAAGCTAAAAGTGGATGCCTGACTGTTGTTTTTGAGTCGGACGCTACGGTTCAGCAATCAGGCTGGAAAGGCACCTGGTTGTGCAGCAGCGATCCATGTGAACCGACAGAGGTTGTTTCAATTGATACCACGAACATACTGACAGACAGTATAGTGTCAGCCATTTCTACGGGTGGTGCAGTTGTCACTGTAACGGATATTAAATGTGATTCCAGGCAGTACGGTATCTTTAATTATGCCTCGGATAACAACGACCTTAATATGGGTAAAGGTCTTTTGCTGACCTCCGGATTTGCCGGATTGGCACAAGGCCCAAACAATGTTACCGGAGCGGGTCAAACCATTCCGCCTAACTTTACAGATGACTTAGGGGATGATGACCTGAATTATCTGTCCAACTTATTTGGCAGTGGCAGTGAGTCAAAGGACGCATGTGTTATTGAACTGGATGTATTTGCTGCTACTAATGAAGTAGTATTTGAATATGTGTTTGGTTCTGAGGAATATCCGGAGTACATCTTTAACAATGGAGGCTTCAATGACATTTTTGCGTTCCTTGTTTCAGGTCCTGGTATTGCCGGCGACCCCAATCTTACTAACAATGCCTTGAATATCGCGGTTTTGCCCAATACGAATACGCCTGTACAAATTGACAGCGTAAACAACCAGGCGAACTGGCAATATTATCGCAATAATGAGTTGAGCCAAAGCATTCAATATGACGGGTTGACTTCAGATTCGCTGGGTATTAAAAAGAGTTTGACCGCCCGCGTGCCGGTAATTCCATGCAATACCTACCACCTGAAATTGGCCATTGCAGACCGGGGTGACGAGTCGTTCGACTCAGGAGTATTCGTTTCCGAGATCAAAGCCGGTTCACCAAATGTGGAAATCCAGTTTGCCAGTGGCATTGATTATTTTATTGAAAGCTGTACTGGCGATGACGACACATTGTTTATCTCTTTATCGAATACGCCACAGGTAGCAGCATCATTTAATATCAGTTTGGGAGGTACGGCTACAGAGGGTATAGACTATTTGTTGAACATACCTCCAACAATTACCTTCCAGCCTGGTCAAACCACCCTTGCTTTCCCAATTGTACCTTTGGCCGATGCTTTGCCGGAAGGCACAGAAACCATTTTGATCAACCTTGCCCGCGATTATGGTTGTGGCGAGGTAATCCTGAAAACCCTTGTGGCTGAAATCAATGACGGTGTAGAAGTAGTGGTAAGTGGTGGAGATACCCTTAATGTTTGTAAAGGCGACTTCCTTCAACTCAATGCATCTGGCGCTACTTCTTATTTCTGGGAGCCCGTGGATCAAGTAAGTAACGCCTATATTCCCAATCCGGTAACATCGCCTACCCAGAGTGTTTGGCTTACTGTAAAAGGTATTGTAGGCAACTGTGAAGATGAAGATTCTGTGTTTGTAAAAGTTATCGGACCTGAGATTGCAGTGTCCGCGCTAACCCCTACAACCATTTGCCTGGGAGGTTCGGTTTCGCTTCAGGCTATTGTGAATCCACCGAACACCCCTGTAACCTGGCTTCCGGCAGATGGTCTTGATGATCCCAATAGTTTGACGCCCATTGCAACACCAACGTTCCCGCTTACGTACACAGCGACGGTTACCTTGGAAGGTTGTACGGTGAATGACTTTGTAACTGTCATTGTGGACACACTCAAAATGCCTTCGTTGATTGCAGATACCGTGGCTTGCCAGAACTATCCAATTCAATTGGCCAGTCCATTGAGCAGTACTACCCAATATGAATGGACTCCTGCCGACGGGCTTGATAACCCTAACTCCGCCAGCCCGATTGCCACACCGGATCAGACAACTACCTACACGCTGGTAGCAACCAGCGCCAATGATGCCTGTTCGCAAACGGCAAGTGTAACAGTAACGCTTATTTTGTCGGACATAGAGATACAGGGCCAGGACTTGCGTTTATTGTGCCTTGGAGAGTCCGATACACTGGTAGCGGTTACCAATCCGGTAGGTTCAACAGTTACGTGGACGCCTTCCGCGTTTTTGAACACCAATACAGGAAGTACCGTCATAGCTACACCAACTGAAACCGTAACCTATACAGCTACTTACGATATTGTGAGTGGCAACCGAACTTGTACGGTGTATGATTCTGTGCGATTAAAAGTGGATTCTTTGCCAGAATTGTCTGTCCGTAAAGTGTTGGATAAGGAAGTGTACTGTCCGGGGGATACTATTTATTTCCTGGCCAACAGCATATTTGAGCCAGCTAATTTCCCGGGCATTACCCATGAATGGTTGCCTTTTGGCACCTTCCTAACGCCAGACGACCTGTTGAGCCTGGTAATTTTGGCTTCAGATACCTTTACCTATCAGCGTGTTACCACTATTGGTGGTTGTGTGGATACGACAGAAGTATTTGTGCCAGTGTTTACTCCACCAACGCTTCAGGCGTTTGCGACACCTCCAATAGTTTGCCCTGGCGCCTCTGCCCAGATCAACGTGTCGGTTACGCCACCAAATCCGGATTTCGCCTACCAGTGGGAGCCCATGACCGCAGGCACACTTTCCTGCGACGATTGTTTGAATCCATTGGCTACGCCAACACAAACTACCCTTTACCAGATCAGTGTTAAGGATATTCCTTGTCCTGCCGGCACCAGTGTTGCAGTGTTTGTGGAGCAACCACCGGTGTTGCAGTTAGCAGACGACCCGGTGATTTGTTCAACCGGGTCTGTAGTGTTGAATAATAACAGCCAAACTGATGTTACTTATACCTGGACACCTGCCACCTTCCTGAACGACCCAAGTTCACCAAATCCGGTGGCCTCTCCTACCCAAACCATTACCTATAAAGTGGTGGCACAAGGGCAAAATTGCAGCTCTGAAGGTGAAGTAACCGTGACATACTATAATGCCAGTGTGAACGCTGGTATCGATCAACTCATTTGTGAAGGTGTCAGTACCACCCTTACTGCAACGGCTACAGGTGATCCGGGCAGTTTTGTATGGTCTCCGGGTGGAGAAACCACCAATACAATTAACGTTAGCCCAACTACCCTGCAATCATACGGTGTAACCTACTTTTATGGCCAGGGATGTGCCGCAGTTGATGCTGTAAATGTGGATGTTATTCCATTGCCAGTACTGAATTTGAATCCAAACACTTCGATTTGTTTGGGTGAATCTGTAGCCCTCACCCTGCCTCCTAATGGACCAGGATCCTTCCAATGGTCTCCAGCTACGAGCTTGAACAATGCAGCTATACCAAATCCGATTGCGACACCAACCAGCACTATAACTTATTCCGTAACTGCATCCAATCAGAATTGTACCACACAAGGACAGGTAACGGTAACAGTTTCCAATGCAAGCGTTAATGCCGGAGCCGATCAGTCAATTTGCTTTGGCGAGACGGCAACACTAACTGCGAATGTTACGGGCACGCCTGCCGATAGTATTGTTTGGATGCCGGGGGGATTGAAGGGTGCTACCATTAACGTAAGTCCTGTGTTTACCATTACCTACACAGCAACCATTTATTATGGGGTAAATTGTAGCGATAATGATGCTGTGAAAGTGACCGTATTCCCGCCAATCGTGTTGGATAAAATACAAGTAGAGCCGGATCCTGCGGATTCAATCTGCGAAGGATCTTCGGTTAAACTTCGAATCAATGTGGTTTCCGGCGATGTAGAGAGCCTGCAATGGCTTGCCAATGGAGAAGTGGTACCGGG
This sequence comes from Chitinophagales bacterium, assembly GCA_017303475.1. Taxonomy (GTDB): domain Bacteria; phylum Bacteroidota; class Bacteroidia; order Chitinophagales; family Saprospiraceae; genus M3007. The sequence continues at coordinate 496,497 of JAFLBO010000001.1, read as the reverse complement.
CGCCACCAAAGATTCTGTTGAGGTTACACCACTTGGCGATCAGGTATCCTACACTGTGGTGGCCACCGATGCCAATGGTTGTACTTCTGTTTCTGATCCTGTAGTTTACAACACCAAGCGTTGTTTTGCTATTCCGAATGCATTTACACCAAACGGAGATAGTGCGAATGACACCTTCGGGCCAGTGTTGCTGGGAGGTTCAGCTACAGTAGTAAACTTCACTATTTACAACCGCTGGGGACAAAAAGTATTTGAAGCAACCCCATCCAAAAAGGCCTGGGATGGTCGAACGGATGACAAAAACGCACCAAGCGATGTATATGTTTATAAGATGCTGGTGCGGTTTGGCAATGGTGAAGAAGAAACTTTTTCAGGTGAAGTAACCCTGCTCCGATAAGCCGGTAATGGTCTAATTATATCGAAAAGCATGAGTCATTCCGGATTTTCGGGATGACTCATGCTTTTTTAAGCAATGATGGAAGCAGACCTCGCCATAGGCCCAACCTTTGAATTTTATGTAATGAGCTTCAACGTTTAGGCCTATCCCGTAGTTTTCTGCGCTTTTTCTAAAAAAACAGTTGCGAAGGTTGCACCAAAACGAAACATGAGCCACCCCTGGTAAGAGATGGCTCATGCATAAAATGTTCTATTGAACTGTATTACTCGCGGATTAACCGCACATTCCGTGCAATAGGCTCTCCACGGTCATTTTTGCTCAAAGTAAATTCAACCAGATCTCCTTCTCTGAGATCGTTAAAGTCCGTATCTACCAGGAATGAGAAGTGGAAGAACAGGTTGTTTGTTTGAGGATAGTTTATGAAGCCATAACCATCTTTTAAACTGAAAATGGTGCTTCTTTTGGTTTCACCCTCCTCAATTGGCTCCATCAGCGTTTCTTCATTGTCCGTTTGTGTTGGAGGTAGGTTTCTTTTGCGCTCCACGAACAATCGGTTTACAGAGAAATCAGGATCACTGTCGTCAGAAATCACCTTTTCCATGGCCATAGGATAAGTAACCTCTTCCCAAAGTGCCTGGGAAGTTACTGTACTACGGCGGCGACCCTCTTCGTCAAAGAAATCGTAATCCCATGCAAACAACATCACACGTACGCCTAAAGTGTGTAATTTACGTACTAACGGCACGAAATCACTGTCGGATGCGATCAATACGATGACATCAAATTGTTTGTGTAAGGCAAGCTCGAAAGCTTCGAGCGCCATCCATACATCAATACCGCGCTCTTGTCTTTGGCCGAAATATGTGGTTCTAACAGGCAGATAGTGGGTTGTAACCCCTTCCATCATCAGGATATCGTCGAAAAGTCGATCGTAGTACAAACGATTTCCTTCATTGCTTGCTTCTTGTGCCGAGAGGCGTCCGCGGAAATAGTGTGCATCAACTATTTGACAAAGATGTTTATCCTTCTGTTCTTCATCAGCAATTTTATGCCGTATGAAGTCGTGCAAACCAGCAATACTTAACCTGCCTCTGCGCTCATGGTGATAGGCGTAATAGTTGGAAACATGTAAGAAGTAATTTCCATCGTAAAACACCCCAATGCGGGTTAACTTGTGTTGGGAATCAGACATTGTTTAAGAAAGTAAAAATGCGAATGTTTAGGTAATGTAATGGTTCATCGATTCGTAGGATCTCACTGTTTTCAAATCGCTTCGGTTCCCATTTAAGAGTTATAGGTGCAGGAATAAATAAACACGTGTAGGTTTGAACGGTCTTGATGCGTTTGCAAAGGACGGGTATTTTTAAAAAATATTTATGTATTAAAGAAAAAAAAGAGCCGCCAATCTTTTTTGAGATCAGCGGCTGCTTTTTGGTAGGAATTGAGCTAGATCAATTATGGGAGCAATACAGTGTCAATCACGTGAATTACACCGTTTCTTGCCAACAGATCAGTCAGAACGATGTTGGAACCGGATGTGTTGCCAGATCCTTTCACTTTAGGACCGCCAGCCAGTGTAATGGTGGTGTTGCCGGCTGCAACCATTGGAACCGTAATATTTTCGCGCAAGTCAGCAGAGAATACACGTCCGCCGGTCAGGTGATATAGCAAAACCGTACGCAGGGTGTTGATGGTAGCGGCATCGCTGATACTTTTGATGTTTGCAGCATTGTTCAGAGGTGCTGGCAATTGAGCAAAAGCAGCATCTGTTGGAGCAAAAACAGTAACATTCGTAGTTGGAGACATCAGTGTGTTTGTCAGGCCGGTTTTTTGCAAGGCAGCAACCAGGGCAGTGAAATTGCCATTGCTGATAGCAATCTGGGCGATGTCTTTTGTTGGATAAAACAGCACTTTGTCTATTACGTGGATTACACCGTTAGACGCCTGAATATCTGCTGCAACCACTTTGCTGCTACCGTTGATAACCACTTCGTTGGCGATGTTGCGGCTTACGAAGATTTGATTATCATTTGGTGTGGTAGCGGTTTTGTAGGTTCCGTAACCGTCATTTGGCAATTGGGCTGCGTTTTTGCGGCCGGCAATGAGGTGGTAACGGAGTACATTGGTCAAAAATTTGATCTCATTTGGGTTGGTGATGCCATTGATACCGCTTGCGCTGTTAAATGGCGCAGGAAGTTGAGCAAAAGCAGCATTGGTTGGAGCAAAAACAGTTCCGTTCAGGTTTGGGTTTCCAAACAGACCCACTGTGTTGGTCTTAACCACCGCTGCAACCAGAATGCTGAAGTCCGGATTGGAAATGGCAATGTCAACAATGGTGTTGTTCCTTTCGGTAGCAATACCCAGATCGTTAACAGCGCTCACTTCGGTTAGATCATCCTTTTGACAAGCAGAGAATCCAATCAAAAGAGAAAGGGAAAAGAGGATTGTTTTGGTTGTGCGAAACATAATGATGTAGAATTTGAGTTAGATGATTTTTGTTTAACAAATGAATGTTAAAAGTTAAACAAGATCGTCCCGTCAAAGGTTTTTGGGATATTTACGAAATGTCAAAAACTGGCATAATTAACAAAAAAAAGCGGATCCCGACTTAATGGTCGAAATCCGCTATCTTTTTGAAATTCAATTATTTAGTATCAGAGTCGATCGAAATCCTTAAACAAGGAATATTTTACAAGCTCTACTTTTTCCCGGTATTCTTTCCAGGGCTTGTCAAACAATTGATTGATTCGCTCAATCACCATATCCGTTTCCTGCTTCGCTGCCTCTATCGCAATTTTAGCTGATGCATTTGGCCCTCCCCTGTTGGCATCAATGTAATCAAATGGTCTGCTCAGGTAATTATTCAATGTCTTGGGGTTGCGTTGAATTCCTTTTGCTTCCTTATGTTGAAAGAATAATTCCTTTAAAGTGCTGATGGAATCCTTTAAAGCAGAGCCTTGTTTTACGACGTCTTTTTTCAAACTATCCGGCACATTACCGAACTGGCCCTCTACAAGAGAAATGGTTTTTTCAGCGTCCTTGAGACGGTTGTAGGCTTTGTTTGCTCGTTCAATAACCTGATAAAGATCCCGGACGGCCGCAGCTTTGGCTTCCCGTTCTGCCGTGGTTATATTGAGCCTTGGATCATCCATTACCTTTACTGTAATGGAGTCGCGGTATCCCATATAATCAACTTTTACCCAATACTCACCGGGAATGGCACTTGGACCTCCTCCTGGCTCCAATTGATCGGGACCAGGTTCATTTTTAGATGGGAAGCGGACTCCCTTGGTGTCCATGCCCCACCAAATTCTGCTCAAAAACGCTGAATCCAGCTCTGTTTTAAACCGCCTGATGGTATCACCCTTCATGGTAAGCACCAATACCACGGCTTTTTCCTTTTTAGCATCGCTCTTAGCTCCGCTTGCTTTAGGTTTACTTTCTTCTTTTTTGCCCTCTTTTTTGTCCTCTGTATCAGCCTTTTTCTTCTCAGCTTTTTTCAGTCCTGGCTTTACCCAAACCGGAATAGATACGGCTGTACCTTTATTATCACCCTGGTAAGTGGCATCCACAGCGAAGCGCGGGCCGTCAAAGGAACGGTACTCCGCCAAAATGCCCGGTTGGGCTGCAAAAAGTTTGAATGGCTGGTCCAGCAATCCTGCTCCTTCTTTAGCCAGAGTACGCAGTGTGGAGAGGTTGTCCATGATCCAGATTCCCCGTCCAAAGGTGCCCAAAACCAGATCCCCGTCGCGCTGCTGGATTTTCATATCAAATACCGGTACTGGAGGTAATGTTTCACCAGGAAATTGGATCCAATTCTGACCATAATCAATGGAAACAAACAACCCATGCTCAGTGCCCAGGAAAATCAGATTTGGGGAAACCGGATCCTGAACCACAGAAAGACAATAGTTGCCGCCGCTTGCACCGTTTTGGGTTGGCAGGTTCTTTGGAGATGCCAGTCGATGCCATTTTTTGCCAAAATCGGTGGTATGATACAGATACGGTTGCCAGTCGTTTTGGCGGTAATTATTCAACACTACAAAAGCTTCACCTGCATTGACCGGAGATGCCTCAATTGCCGGAATCCAGGCGTTTTTAGGTGCATTGGGCAGTTTGTCAGCAAAGTTTTCCCATGTTTTGCCCCCATCACGGGTCAATTGCACATTCCCGTCGTCTGTACCTACCCATACTACACCTTTTTGTACCGGACTAGGATTAATAGCAATGATGGTGCAATGGTTTTCAGCATTGGTGGCATCAAAGGTTAAACCTCCTGAAATATCCTGGTGCATTTTAGAGGTGTCGTTGGTAGTCAGATCCGGACTAATGATCTCCCAGGTTTGTCCCAAATCAGAAGAATAGTGCAAAAACTGTGAGCCGAAATAAATGCCGTGGTTTACCTGTGGATCCTGTGCAAGGGCGGCATTCCAGTTAAAACGTAACTTTATTTTACTGTCCGGGTGAATGGGCTTGATGTACTTGTTTTCACCCGTTTTCCTGTCCACCAGACTAAGTTCTCCACCCTGCGATTCTGAAAATACATACCTGGCATCGTCTTTTCTCGGCATTGTTTCAAAGCCATCACCAAAGTTCACTTCCTGCCAATCTGAATTCCGTATGCCGCCTGATTTCCAAACTGCTGATGGACCCACCCAGGAGCCATTGTCCTGCAAGCCTCCATAGACGTTATATGGCCACTCATTATCGGTTTCTACGTGGTAAAATTGTCCCACCGGGATGTTTTCTGCAAAACGCCAGGTTTTGCCGCCATCGTAGGTGATATTCAAGCCGCCGTCATTTCCGTTAATGATATAATCAGGATTGTCGGGGCTGATCCAGAATGCATGGTGATCCGGGTGAATATGCCAGCCGGCCCAGGTGTTGAAGGATTTGCCCCCGTCTTCACTGCGGGAAATGAAGGTATAGATGGAGTAAACCCGATTTTCATTCTTAGGGTCTACATAGATCTCTGAATAATAAAAAGGGCGGTCTCCCTGGCCTTTATCGGCCATTTTTTGCCATTTTTTGCCGCCATCGGTGCTTTTGTACAGGGCGTTTTCCTTAGCTTCAACCAGGGCATACACAATATCCGGATTACTTTTAGAAACCGCTAAACCAATTCTGCCCAGATCTCCTTCCGGCAAACCGTCTTTATCGGTGCGTTTTTCCCAGGTTTCGCCGGCATCATAGCTAACATACAAGCCTGAACCTTTACCTCCGCTTTTGAAAAACCATGGCCAACGCTGGTATTCCCACATAGCAGCATACAACTTGTTAGGATTTTGTGGATCAGCCACCAAATCCGCACAGCCTGTGAGGTTATTGACAAACAACACCCTGCGCCATGTCTTACCTCCATTAGCGCTTTTATATACACCGCGTTCTTCTGTAGGACCATAGGTTGATCCCTGTGAAGCGGCATAAATAATGTCTGGATTATCGCGGTGCAGTACTACACGGTGAATGGTTCGGGTATTCTCCAGTCCCATACAGGTCCAGTCTTTCCCGCCATTTATGGTTTTGAATATTCCCACGCCAAAATTCTGCGAATTGCGGGGATTGCCTTCACCCGTTCCTACCCAGATTTCGTCAGGATTACGCGGGTTAATGGCTATACTGCCAATGCCCTGCGTTGGCGTTTTATCGAAAATAGGTTCCCAGGCAGTTCCTCCACTTTTACTACGCCAAACTCCGCCGGAAGCAGCACCCGCGTATATCACCTCCGGGTGTGTGGGGTCTACGGCCAGCGCTGTAATCCTGCCCGACATAGCTCCCGGGCCAATGTTGCGGACAGACATGGTTTTAAGGTGTTCGGTACTGAGAGCAGGTTTAGATTGGGCATTCATCGTGGCTGGCAACAGGATGCTCCAGCAAATGAGGTAAATAAGTGATTGGATACTCATGTGGTTGGATTCCGTCTTTTGCCACCCCGGAAAAGGTGAAACGGCTCGCAAAACTGCAAAAAGGGTTTGTAATCTGTCGGTTTGACGACGAATTTCGATGAATGACCGGATTTAGGGCTTGTTCAAATTTCCGTTAGTTCCGGAGTGACGCAACTGTAGCACCTGTTCTACTTCCTCAAGAGAAATATCACAGGCTGCAAACAACACCAATAAATGGTATAACAAATCAGCACTTTCATTCACCAAAAGGTCTTTTCTGTTTCCCATGGCCTCAATAACTACTTCAACAGCCTCCTCGCCTACTTTTTGTGCTGCTTTGGCTATGCCGGACGACAACAACCTGTTGGTGTATGAACCTTCCACAGGAGATTTTTTTCGCTCCTGAATAAGGTTTTCAAGCACAAATAAAAAATTTGAGGCCTGGTTTTTTTGTTGCCAGCAAGTGTCTGCGCCTGTATGGCAAACCGGACCATCAGGGATTGCCAATACCAACAGGGTATCCTGGTCGCAGTCTAACAGAATATTCACTACTCTAAGTGTGTTTCCTGATGTTTCGCCTTTGGTCCAAAGGCTTTGCCTGGAGCGACTAAAGAAGGTAACCAGGCCTGTATCCTTTGTTTGTTGCAAGGCCTCCCGGTTCATATAGCCCAGCATGAGCACTTGTCTGGTTTTAGCATCTTGCACAATAGCAGGGATCAAGCCGTCTGGCATTTTATCAAAATCAGGTGATTCAAAGACGAACTGGGATGCCATAATGATCTAATTGTTGTTTAAGTGAGGGAATTGAAATCTCCCCAAAGTGGAAAACACTTGCCGCCAATGCTGCGTCGGCCATGCCCTCGGTAAAGGCGGAAACAAAATGCGAAACCTGCCCCGCACCACCAGAGGCAATGATGGGAACTGGTAGAGATTGGGATAGTTGTCGGGTCATATCCAGTGCAAAGCCATTTTTTGTTCCATCATGTGCCATCGACGTGAACAGGATTTCGCCGGCGCCACGCTCTACACCTTCTTTGGCCCAACTGAGCAAATCTCTTCCCGTAGGCTGGGTGCCGCCCTTCAGATAAACCTGCCATTCGGGGTCGGGTCTGGCATCTAAAGCTAATACAACACATTGACTGCCAAAGGCTTGAGCAAGCTCTGATATGAGCTCCGGACGTTTAAAGGCAGCAGAATTAATACTAACCTTATCGGCGCCAGCTTGAAGCAGATCTCCAACCTCAGCCACTGATTGTATGCCTCCGCCAACGGTGAAGGGTATGTTTAATACAGTGGAAACCTGTCTCACTAATGACACCATGGTTCGGCGGTTCTCCTGAGTGGCAGTTATATCCAGAAAAACCAGTTCATCTGCACCCTGTTCGGCATAGGCAGCTGCCAAAGAAACCGGATCGCCAGCTTCCTGCAGGTTTTGGAACTGCACTCCTTTTACAGTTTGCCCGTTTTTAATATCCAGACATGGAATGATTCGTTTGGCTAACATTTAATTTATTGTCAAAAAGTTGTGTAAAATCTGCTGACCTATTTTCCCGGATTTCTCCGGGTGAAACTGAACAGCAAAAAAGTTGTCGCGCTGCAAAGCCGATGAAAAAGGAAGGGTGTATGGCGTAGTTGCACAGGTATATTCACTTTGAACAGCATAGTAGCTATGGACGAAGTAGACGTATGCTTCCGGAGCTATTCCCTGGAAAAGTGACCCTTGTGCGGATTCCAGGGTGTTCCAGCCCATATGAGGCACTTTTTGTTGCCCATTGGCTTCAAATTTTTGCACCTGAACATCAAAAATGCCTAGGCATTCGGTGTTGTTCTCAGCTGAATGTTTGCAAAAAAGTTGTAAACCCAGGCAAATGCCCAAAACGGGCTGCTGAAGGCTCAGAATTACCTCATCCAGGCCGGAATTGCGCAGGAAGGACATAGCGGTGGAAGCCTCCCCTACCCCCGGGAATATTACCCTGGAAGCAGATCGGATCTCCTCCGGATCATCGGTCCAAACAGCCTTGGTTCCAAGCCGGTCTAGTGCGTGCAATACAGATTGGATATTGCCTGCCGGGTATTTAATGATTGCAGTTTTGTTCATAATATGCCTTTGGTGCTGGGAAGGTTTTGATTAAGTGGATCTCTTCTGACGGCCATCTTTACGGCTTTTGCAAATGCTTTAAAGATGGCTTCAATTTTATGGTGTTCGTTTTGGCCTTCCACCCGAATATTCAGATTGCATCGGGCGGCATCTGAGAAGGATTTGAAAAAATGGTAAAACATTTCCGTGGGCATGTCGCCAATCTTTTCCCGGTTAAAAGTGGCATCCCATACTAACCATGGACGCCCTCCAAAATCTACAGCCACCTGTGCTAATGCTTCATCCATAGGCAAAGTGAATCCATAACGTTCTACCCCCTTTTTATCTCCCAGCGCCAGGCTAAAGGCTTCGCCCAGGGTAAGTGCCACATCTTCAATGGTATGGTGTTCATCCACCCAAAGATCACCCTCTGCTTTGATAGCCAGGTCCAGCTGACCATGTTTGGCTAATTGGTCGAGTATATGATCAAAAAAGCCGAGTCCGGTTTGGATTTGACTCTCTCCTTTTCCGTCAAGATTTAAGGTAACCTGTATTTTGGTTTCGCGGGTGGCCCGGTAGTGACTAACCTTGCGTGCGGGAAACCTCAGGATTTGGTAAATATCCTCCCAGGTATGCGCTATTTGATAGCCTGCCTCCTGCTCGTTTTCCGGACTGTATTCAATGCCTTGCGCGTGCCGGAGTATCAAACCGGGTGTGTTCTCTGCAACTATACCGCTTTGATTGAGCAACAGGATACCCCTGGCTCCCAGATTTTGTGCCAGCTGCATATCAGTTAACCGATCTCCAACTACCCAGGAATGACTTAAATCCCATTCGCCGGTAAAGTACTCTGTTAGCATAGCAGTGCCTGGTTTTCGGGTTGGTAGATTTTCGTGTTTGAATGATCGGTCAATGTGTATGTTTTCGAATGTAACACCTTCATTTTCAAAAGTTTTTAACATTTTTAAATGAGCTGGCCAGAAGGTTTCCTCTGGGAAAGAATTGGTACCCAGACCATCCTGATTGGTGACCATAACCAGGGTAAAATCCAGCTCGCGAACTATTCTGGATAATGCGTACAGTACACCCGGCATGAATTCCAGTTTTTCCAGGGAGTCTACCTGCTGGTCCGGTTGGGGTTCATGAATAAGACAGCCATCGCGGTCTAAAAACAAAATTCTTTTCATGACATGTTATCTTTTAGGCTTTTTGTGGAAGCCAATTGTTGGGAAAGGATTGGATGCTTTTCAGTAATTGGTCGTTTTCTTCCGGTCGGCCAATGGTTATGCGCAAACAGTTCTGGCACAGTGGTTCTTTGTTCCGGTTTCGGACAACCAGGCCATTTTGTAACAGATACTGATACAAAGCATCTGCATTCTGCACTTTAACCAGCAGGAAGTTTGCCTCGCTGGGGTAAACCTTTTCTACTACTTTGACTGAAGACAATGCATGGGCCAGACGTTCCCTTTCCTGAATGATATACTGTTTTTGATTTTCTACAATTTGTTGATTATCAAGAGCCTGCAAAGCCAGTTGCAAGGTTGATGTATTGACGTTGTAAGGATACCGGATATTATTCAGGACTTGAATCAGGAAGGGATGCGCAAATGCCATTCCCAGCCTGATGCCAGCCAGTCCCCAGGCTTTTGAAAAGGTTTGCAGTACCACCAGATTGGGAAATTCATGCAGACGGCTAATCCAGGATTCCTTTCCGGAAAATTCCTGATAGGCCTCATCCAATACCACGATGCCCGGAAATTTCTCCAGCATTTCCAATATAAATGATTCAGGCAGGCTGGTTCCGGTAGGGTTGTTGGGAGAGCATAAAAACAACAGTTTTGACTGCTGATCTGTGACCCGCAAAACGGCTTCAGCATTGGGACTAAAATCCGGATTTTGCCAGGCGCTTCTAATTTCAGCTTGTTGTATCTGGGCCTGAACTGCATACATACCGTAGGTGGGTGGCATGATAATGATGTTATCCTGCCCTGGCCGTACCAATGCCCTCAACAGGAGGTCTATGGCTTCATCGGAGCCGTTGCCGAGAAATACCTGGTTTGGATTCAGGGTTTTGGAGTTGGCAATGCGCTGCAGGACTTGTTTGCGAAGTCCACCCGGATACCGGGCCAAACTGGCATCTATGGGGCCGCCAAAACTGTTCTCATTGGCATCAAGCATGATTTTATGCGCTGAATTGCCAGCATCAAATTCATCTCTGGCAGAGGAGTATGGGGCCATGGATAGTATGTTGGGACGTATGAGTGAGCGAAGATTTTCCATATTGATTTACAAGGTGTTAACCCGAATACGCACGGCATTTGCATGAGCCTGAAGTCCTTCAGCATCAGCCATTTGCTCAATGGTGGATGCCAGTTGGCGCAGTCCGGAAGGCGTGATTTGCTGGAAGGTGATTTTTTTGACAAAACTATCTACAGAAACACCGGAGTAACCTCTGGCATAACCGTTGGTTGGTAGTGCGTGGTTAGTGCCAGAGGCGTAATCTCCGGCACTCTCTGGCGTGTAATGCCCTAAAAAAACGGAGCCTGCATTTTCTACTTTATCTACCCACTGCTCAGGATTCTCTACAGCTAAGATCAAGTGCTCTGGTGCATACAGATTGGCCCATTGTAAGGCGGTTGGGATATCCTGAATTAGGAGTAAGCGACTATTCTGTAAAGCTTCCTGCACCAGCTGTTGCCGGGGCAGTGCAGCTGTTTGCGCAGCCAATGCCCGCAGAACTCCGGATGCCACATCCGGACTATCTGTAATCAACATAACCTGACTGTCGGGGCCGTGTTCGGCCTGACTCAGAAGATCTGCGGCAACAAAACCGGGGTTGGCGCTTGCATCAGCAATGACACATACTTCTGACGGGCCGGCGGGCAAATCTATGGCTACGCCATCCAGACTAACCAATTGCTTTGCAGAAGTGACCCAGGTATTTCCCGGGCCGAATATTTTCGAAACCTGGGGCACTGTTTTTGTACCATAAGCCATGGCGGCAATGGCATGCGCGCCCCCAAGTGCGAAGAGTTTCTGTATGCCGCAGAGTTGTGCGCAATATCTGATAGCGGGGTGCACCGTACCGTCTTTTTGGGGTGGCGTACAGAGTATAACTTCCTGACAACCTGCTAATTGCGCAGGAATTCCCAGCATAAGCACTGTGGAAAACAGCGGTGCGGAGCCGCCGGGAATGTAGACCCCTACCCTGCTGATGGGTACATTCTTACGCCAGCAAGTTACTCCCGGCATGGTATCTATCCGCTCCTCAGTTCGAAGCTGCGTACGGTGGAAAGTCTGGATATTTCTGTAGGCAACCTGAATGGCCACTTTCAAATCAGCACTCAGTTCGTTTTCCGATTCCTGAATAGCCTTTTCAGACACCTTGAAAGAGGTCAAACTAACGCCATCCAATTCCTTCGAATATCGGGCGAGTGCTTCATCGCCTGAAAGTCGCACCTGCCGTAATATTTCTGTTGTTTGGGCAGACACCTCAGCTGAGGTTTGAGCGGTGGGCCGGGTTAACAGTTCTGTGCTGTTTTGCAGGTCCGGATAATTGTATACATTCATGATTTTCAGGAGTTTAAAGAATCATTCGTTCAATAGGGACCACCAGAATACCCTCAGCTCCGGCTTCCTTCAATTGTTCCAGTACTTCCCAGAAAATGGTTTCCGGCACTACACTGTGCAGGCTGCTCCATCCCTCGGTGGCAAGGGGCAAAATGGTGGGACTTTTCATGCCGGGGATAATGGATACAATCTGATCAATCCGATTATTGGGCACATTCATCAAGATGTATCGGTTGCTTTTGGCATTTTGGTTGGCTTGAATCCTGAACATCAGACGGTCGAGGATTTCCTGTTTTTCAGACGAGAGTTGCGGGTGGGCAATCAGCAGCGCCTCTGATTCCAGTACGGTTTCCACTTCTTTCAGACCGTTGGCCAGCAAAGTGCTTCCGGTACCAACAATGTCGAAAATAGCATCTGCCAGGCCCAGAGATGGGGCAATTTCCACCGCGCCACTGATTTCATGTATCTCGGCACGAACGGCATTGGCGTTAAGGTAAGATTCCAGTATACGCGGATAACTGGTAGCAATGCGCAGGTTCTCCAGCGATTGTTTGCCGGTGAAGGAAACGCTTTTAGGCAGAGCTATACTCAAGCGGCAACCGCCAAAACCCAGCCTCTGCACGTATTGCACGGTTTTTTGCTTCTCGAGTAACACGTTTTCTCCGATAATTCCGGCGTCTACCACATTGCCTTCTACGTACTCCGGTATGTCGTCATCGCGGAGAAAAATAATTTCCAGCGGAAAATTGGATGCCTGAGTGCGTAATAAACGATTGGGACTGCTGCCAAATGCAATTCCAGCATTCCGAAGTAAGGAAACGGAATCTTCGAATAAGCGTCCTGATTTTTGAATGGCTATTCTTAACATATTTCAGTGAGGTGATAAAAAGCAAAAGCGGCTTGCCGTGGGTACGACAAGCCGCTTTTGGTGTAGAAACAAGTAGACTGCAGATATGCGTCAACACCTCATCGCTTGCCGGGTGGCAAAAGATGATGATGGTGATGCAAGCATACTGCGGTGTTAGAATTCATGGCAGCAAAGGTATGGGTGCATTTGTGTACTGTGCAAGTAGTACGCGCCATTAATCCGGATTTTTTTTCAAAATTGCACCCAAAGTGCTGATTATCAATGTAATAAAAAAACATGAGTCATTCCCGAAAGAACAACCCATGCCTACTTGTTCACAATATTCGAGTGTACTAACGAACCACATTGAGTTTAGCCGTATGCGCCTTCCCGGTTTGTTTATTTTCCAAACGAACGAAATAGGAAGCCGGCGGCAAAGGCGAAACATCCAGGAAAAAAACGTTGGCATCTGCTTCCACACGCACGGATGCTGCTGAAATAAGCGTACCGCCCATACTGTGCAAGGTGAGCCGGGCATCAAATGCCGTACCTGGGTTAGAAAATCCAACTTCCACCTGAATATTGGCCGGATTAGGATATAATGTGATTGGATTTTCTGGTTTGAACAACTGGCTGGTTCCAACGGTCATCGGAAGATAGCACTCTGGATTAACCACGTATGCGCTATCTACTAACCCCATTTTACTGTAACCTTCAAACATTGTTTCTGTAAGCACCGTTTCGTTGGCGCCGAGCCAATCCTGCAACAAAGTGGTGAACACCTGGCGATAGTCGAACTGAGCTCCCTGCAACTGGTTGTCGTTGGTGAGGTTAGACAAATTTACATTGGTGCCTTGAACGCCTGCTGCGATGTTTTTTCCAAAAACAAACATGGGCGCCAGTGTGCCGTGGTCTGAACCATCAGAGCCATTTTCTTTGGCGCAGCGACCAAACTCAGAGAATGTGCAGGCAGTCACCTGGTCGGCCAAGCCCATGCCTTCAAGATCGTCGAAGAAGTTTTTTACGGCTTCTGCGAGTTCCAGCAGCAGGTTGGCGTGATCACCTTTAACAGTATTTCCAACATCCACCTGAGCATTATGGGTATCAAAACCGCCCAGTTGGCAAAGGTAAATTTTGGTTTTACAACCTCCTTTTATCAGCCTGGCAACAGTTTGCAATTGCGGCGCAAAGCGACTGTTCAGATTTGTCATTGGGTAAGTGCTGAGGTAGTTGGTTCCAGCATTGAATACCTCTGAAATCCGTTGTGCATACAGATTTGTGCTGCGCTCCACACCCATAATGTATTCCAGTTCTGTACCATGATCTGAATCCGGAATATTTACAATCGGTGCGCCGCCAATGGTTTGAATGAGCGAGTAAAAACCTGCTGCATCCTGTCCGCTCAGGTTGATCACATTTTGGTGTTCTGTTTCTGTGTGAAATCCGGTGGAAGTGGTAGGGTCGCCAACCTGAATACCCAGGGGATCTGGCATGTTAGAAGTAGGTACGCCCACCACATCTGGATAAAATGCCTGCAAAGCGCGACCAATCCAGCCAGACTTGATGTTGTTGTTGGCTACGGTACCATCACCACCTGTCAGCCAAAGATCTGTGCCTTTGAAGTGGCTTTGGTTCATACTTTCATAACCAACGCCCTGGATGACGGCTGCCCAGCCCTTTTCATATAACTCTTTGATTTTCACAAAGGATGGATGTACGCCCACCTGATTGTCTGAACTCAGCGTGTTATCCAGATTAATGTAGTCGCTTTCCTTAATGCGAATAGTGGGGCGCAGGTTTGCGTAAGTGTCGTACTGGTTAATGGGGATAATGGTATTCAGGCCGTCGTTACCACCTTTGAGTTGGATGAGTACCAATACACGATCCTCTACTCCATCGCAACTGTTCAGCAATCTGGCCATATGACTGTTGGCAAATGCCCGGAGCGGGTGCCCGTTTACCACGAACGGCGTTACGGTCGCGGCTGGAAATATTTTGAGAAAATTTCTGCGTTTCATGTTGTTATTCAATTAAATAGATGAAAAACCTTGATCATTGCCTCCGTTTAGAACGTTTGATATTCCGGAGAATACAGGATGGCTTTGATCAGCCTTTCCAGGGCAAGCGTAACTTCCGTTGGGTCGTTAGTGGTCAGGTAATTCTCCCACTCATAGGTCCAATCGCTTGGAGGTAAATTGTCCAGAAAGACCTGAATGTGGAAATAATTGAATCGATCTGTATCAACCTCTTCTGGTAGCAGGTACATGAGCAGTTCTTCTACAAGAACCTGAGAATCAGATGGATCTGAAATTACGCCACTGTTCTTTAACCAGTTTGCAATATTCAGCTTAGTGCCCAAAGGCTGGTTGTTGGTGCCTGTGAGTATTCCCGTCAGGAACATTTCGCCCATTTTATACCGGGCTATAATGGTACTGGAGTTAAACCATTGATGACTAAAATCCGGCTCCTGATAGTAGGCAGGGTAACCGGCTACATCTGCTGCAAAAAACAGCGGAAGGTTGGCATTGGCAAAAGCGCGCTGCAGCATACCACGATCAAAAACCTGGAAATAGGCAGCTGTATTCACCATAGGATCGGGAATAGGCATGCCGAAGAAAGTCATGGTTTGATAGTTGAGTTCTAAAGGCGACTTGATCATTCCGCCAATAATTTCATCCGCATTGTTGGAGTCATCAGCATCATAAAAATGCTGGCTTGCAAGTAATTGCTGCAACACCGGTTTAATTTCAAAATTGTTGGAAACCAGGGTGTTGGAAAGCGGAACAATAATATCGTTTTCAATTTCCGTAGTAATGTTCCTGCTCACAAAAAAGTGGTAAAGTCTTCGGCACAGATTTTTAGCTGTTTCCGGTTTCGCAAAAACCATGTCCACAAAAGCTTGCAGCTCAGTCCACATACCGGCATATGTATTTGCCCCTGTAATGGTGGTATTGAATTTGGAGGAGAAGGTTTTATTTTCTGTAACGTGCTGGTTAACTTGTGCATCTCCGCGTGGAATACCAGTTTCGGGGTCTATGACGTCGCGGTTTAATCGGGATCTGAATCCCGTAAGCACTCTGGCGGCCTGCACAATATCTTCTTCTGTATAATTGGTGTAATCGCCAGGCGCAATTTGTGGGCCTTTTCCAATAGTAAAAAGTTCCAAAAATTCTCTGGCAAAGTTTTCGTTCGGGTTGATTTTGTTGTTTTGGGTATTGTTGAGGTACAGCAACATATTGTTGTCTGTCACCATTTTATAAGCCAGTTTTTTGAAGTTGCCAAAAGCGCCCCATCTGAGCAGTTGGAGATAGTCAAAAAAGTTGGAGTTTCGGGCAGAATTGGCTGTGGTTTGAAAAAACTGATGGAAGAAAAAGGTCATTTTATGGCCCATTCCGGTGTCTTGAATCGCTTCATGACACCACCAATCCATAATCCAGCGGCGCAAAACAAAATCTTCAGCAGGCTGGTCGGCTTGTGGGGTTCCAGGCAATGGCAGCAACCAGGTTTGGATAGCGGATCCCTGGGTTTGCAAGTCCTTGTAAATCGGTTGATCCAGCTTAAGGGGATTGAGCTGAAGCAAGCTGGCAAGGGCCTGACTGGCGGTTTGGCTAGCCATTTGGTCCACTTTTGTTTTGGTGAAATTGAAGCTCGTGCGCCGAAGGAGATGGGCTGCGCGCCGATGGCCCAAAGCACCTGTTAAGGGAGATAGTGATGCCATAGTCTGGGAAAATGATTGAATAAGGTGAAATAAAGTTCGATTTCGGAGGGATATGGGTGTTTGACCCCTGCCTGCGTAAGAGGTTTAACGAGTTGTTTAAATTTAACGAAAAAAGTAAAGTTATTGCTGGAGCATAGCCCAGTAGGCCTGTGCTGCGCCCACGATATCTTCGGGCCAGCTACGGAGAAGTAAAAAGATACCGGAGAACATGATGAGCTTTAGAAGGATACTGGCCCGGTCAAAATCTTTTTTGCCATTGGCAAAATAAAGGATCAGGGTTGTGCCAATGGCTGGAATGAGCAATAAGGCTACTCCTGCCATTAATTGCCATTGTGGAGCCTTGGTTTCCTGCCAAAAAATGAGCAAAACTCCCAGGAAAAAGGAAAAGACAAGGCCTGTCATGCCTGCTGGCTTTTTGGCAAATCTGGGACCTTTCAATACGGCAAGGGTGTTGCACCCACAGGCTGCATCTCCAGGAAAATCCTGCAGGTCTTTGATTTGCTCTCTCAGAAAGTTGGCTAAAAAAGCAAAGAGAGCATATAGCCAAACCAGGGCTATGGCCTGGTGAATGGTATCCGGCTCAATAAATGAGGTTAGCCAAATGGCCCTTTGTTCCGGTAATAGCATTACCAGTGGCGCAAGCGCGCACAGGAAAGAAACCAGTAAATTCCCAATTACAGCGGTGCATTTAAATACCCAGGCATACAAAAACAATAGAAACGAAATGCCCGGAAAAACCCATAATGGCCAATGATCGTGTGGCTTGAGTGTTCGGTCAATAAGAAATGCCAGCCAATGTGCAGCCCCAACTACTACAGCATAAAGGATCAATGCAAATGATGGGGTAAGAATCCTGCCCCAAAAGGCAAGTTTGGGCCTGTTCATGGCATCATTATGCCGGTCGTAATAATCGTTGAGGATATAGCCGGCCAATGTGGTCAATACAGTGGCAGAGGTAATCAGCCAAACTGTTTGTTCTGTTAACAAGGGAATTCCCCCGGCCTTAAGTAACGCCGGACGCAACACATACCAGTAAGGTACCCATTGTATCAGGTACACCATTAACAGGTTGGGAAGCCGAAGCATCCGTATAAATGCGAGGGGGTAATTCACAAGGCGAATGTAGCAAGCCCTCCCGCAACCTATCCCAAAGCTTTAGGGAATTTTTTTAAACGCCAGGCCGTTTCCAGTGCCACCAAGTGGTCGATATTGCAATTGATTGGCATTGCAAAGGGTTACAAACATACATTCTGCATGATATTTACCTTCAACAATGGTCATTTCTGTGAAACACCAGCCATCTGAAGTATCTACCCCGTCTGGCTTACATACCGGACTTTGGCAGGCGCCATCTACGTCCAGATTAGCCTGTTGCACCACCGTACCATTTTGTGTATGCGTCATTTGGGTGTCGGAAATTTCCAACACATATGTGGGGTCCTGCTCGCTTTGCCAACGCCCCTGAAGCACCTTAAGTAAATCATTCTGATCTGGAATGGCCGCTTTATCTGAAGTTTCAGCATTGGCGCCCTGGCCATTTTGTGCAGATTTTGTATTATTTTGACAAGAAACCAGGGAAAAAACAGTTGCCAAAAGCAGCGGTACAAACACTTTTCTCATAAATTCGGTAAAAACCTTTTTCTAAACCGTGAAGATTAATTGTTATGGCAAAGAAAATACCCTTTAAACATATTCAGTATATCCTTAAACCTTAACTATTTGCAAACCCTTAGGAGAACTCACTTACAAGCATCGCAGCGAAGCACAGCCAGGCCGTGATTTCCACCTTCCGGTAATTCTAATGCAATTTGTATGCCACCTGGCAATTCCTGCAGATAAACATCAAAATGAATATTGCGGCTGTTGTCATACCGGAACGACAGCCCATCATCGTTGATTCGGAAGCTGGTACTACCTGAGAGGCAGGTGGGCAGGTTATCGCTGGTAAACACATGTACTTTATTTCCTTCCTTTTGTAGCATAAATGCCGCGGTGGCAGTTTGATGTCCGTAATCGATGATTATTCTGATCGGAACTTCTCCCAAGGCGAATAAACGGCGCTGATATTTTTGTGGATCAGCACTAATCAAAGCAGCTTCGCCAAGCGGAATATTACACCAATTGGCCGGATCTTTGAAGTCGGCGCCAAATTTTCGGGGGCTAAAATCGAAGGTGTAACCTGACGTTGTGGTAGCCCCCGACTTTTTTTCGTCTGCAGAGCCAGCAGGTGTTTGTTGACAAGAAGTCAATCCAAAAAGGAGGAAAAACAACCAGAATTTTTGCATAATGATGGGTTCGTTCTAACAATTGTGATCAAAAACGATGATTGTCTTTCCTCCATTTCGTGGTGGTTATTTGACAATCACAATATCGCCCGGAGCAACGCCGGCCCGGAATTGAAACTGTACTGATCCATCCGGCCGACGCGCAAAGATCTCTCCGTTACTGGAAAAATCCTTCGCATCAGCGCAATAAAACAATCCGGTTTCTGGGTCCAATGTCATGGCATAAATACTTCCGGTGAAAAGCGGTGAAATAGTTACATCAGCGCCATTGGGTGAAGCCTTGTATACCTGATTGTTGCCTATAAAATACAAATGCCCGGTGGCCGGGTCAATGGTCAAATCATCGGCATAAGCCGGCGTTGGGTAGCCGGATATGTTTTCAGGGAGGTAATTAAGCCATCCTTGTGGCGTTGGATCCAGGAAATAGCCCTTGCACAAGAAGAAAAGTTTGTCGTTGGCGCCATTCTCTACAAATTGGATTGAAGCCGGATTTTTTCCAATGGCGAAATCCAGGATTTGAGCGCTGTCATCTGTCAATGTTATCTGTGTAATCGTTGAATCCACGCCATAACCGCCTGAATTGGGCACATAAAGGGCATCCTGAAACAATACCATTTTTTCCGGACCACTGCCGGTAGGTATGGTTTTTTCGATATCCAGGGTATTTAAGTTTACTTTAGCCACACTGCCAGTTAAGCCATCGGCGCCCCATTGACTGATGTAAGCCGTATTGTCATCAACCGGCAAAAAGTATCTCGGCTGTTGTAATGGCCCGATGGTATCCAGGTATTCAAAGGTGCTGGCTTTTACTACTACCACACGGTTGGCGCCATTCACTACGATGTAGGCTTTGTCTTTGTGAAAAGCTACAGACTGTACAAAAAGCCCAAGGCTGGCGCCGTTATTGGCTTTTTCATAAATGGAATCTCTTACTTCACCGGTAAGCAGACTGTACCAACTTATGGTGCCCGTTCCGCCAAACGGGCCTTCGTTCACCACGAATATACCCTGGGTATATGGTTCGTTATCTGGTGGAGGGGGGGCACAACAATCCTTCTGGTCGCCACAGGCAACCCAGGAAAGCAAGGTGAAAATGATCAGGAGAGCCTGAAAAAATGGAAATTTGACTTTCATTGAAAATGAGAGAATGAAAGGCAAAGGAGTAGCCCTCATGGTAGACATTGTAAACAACAATAATCTGCCATAAGATGGTCTGAAACAAGACTTTCTACCCGAAGCCTGGTGAAAAAATAGCACTTCTGGCAGGTCTTCTGGCTTGTTTCCTTTGTCAAAGGCCTTCCCGGAACGAACCCAGTGGCACACTAATGCTTAAGTCATTAGTTTGAGAAAGAGTTTCCGTCTAGAAAACTGAAACTTACAGCAGCGGGGACTGCCCCGGATTTACACCGGGTTCCCTTTTCATTCCGGCTGGTAAAGCACGGAAACCAAAAGTGGCGCGAAGGTAGGCAAGTGCTGGTTTACAACTGCCACACTGGTTGTTAATATCCACAAACTAAACGGCGAACCTCCTCGAACCAGGTAACTCCAATAAGTTCCTTGATCCGGTTGTAATCCTTACAGGCTTCCTCCCGTTTGTTTTGATTCATGTATGCAGTACCTCTGTAATACAGGATTTCACAATTGTCAGGTTGTAAAGCAAGTGCCTGGTTCCATTTCGCTATGGCTTCGTCTGTTTTTTCCTGCTCAAGCAAGGTGGCGCCTTCATCAGCCAGCAGCATTGCCTTGTCAAATTTCTCGTTGGTGCTTGCGCAAAGGGGCGCGTCAGACTTGAATACCACGCGCAAAGGAATGGAGGAATTAACAGCCTTTCCGCCATATTCTGCGGGAATCCACATGCCGCCTGATTTTCGAGCCAAACGGAGCGCCTCAAACTGGAAATCCATGCCTAAGTTATTGAAATCCAATTGATTGATTACTTTCAAATGCCCATCAGTTTGGATCATGGCAGCCATCTCGATTACGCCTGTTTTACAACTATCAGCCCAGGCTGTAGGGTAATCCAGCCTGTTGATAATAAAGCTGACCAGAGAGTCAATTCCGCCTTTGAAATCAGCTGGATTTTGCAGCACTGAATAAATGGTATCGCCATCATAGTTGATGTAATAAGGCAAGGACTCCTGCAGTCTGAATTTAATCGGCAGGGCGTGTTTAACCCTTACCGGCTTTCCTTCCAGGATGCCGGGCTTCCAGCGCAGGCCCAGGGTATCGAGGGCTTTTAGCACCCGCATTGCTTCTGCACCACAACCACCGCCAATATCCTTCAGTAGTTTCATGTTACTCATTCGGCCAGAACCGGGTTCAATGATACAGGATACCACTACGGTTCCTTGTATGTTTTCGGTTCTGGCAGCCTCCGGATAGCGGATATTTTGAGCCAGGATGGAAAATAACTGGGTTTCGCCACAAAGTTTGGCGCTGTCTACAGTCCAACCCGGGTGTAATTCTATTGCGCAGGATTTCACCAAGGGATATGGAAGCTGATCTGCAATATTGTAAATGGTGGTATCAGCAGGTTGCTGCGCTTTGACAGTGATGCAGCAGCAGGAAAGCAAAAAGAAAAGTATGGAACGTCTCATAGTTACTCTGATGTTCGGCGCGAAGGTATCGCAAAAGTTCGGTCGACAGGTGCAAAACAAAAAAGCCCTGTCGCGTTTGACAAGGCTTGGTAAAAGGATTTTTACAATCCCATGAACAATTCTTCGGTTTTCGGAGCAGCCTGTCGGATAAAAACCCTGAAAAACTTAACGAGGGTTTGATACCCGAACCGTGCCGTTTTTGATTTTGATGGTAACAGGTGTGCTCATATAGTGCAGGAATTTGGTGACGTGGTGAACAGACAGGTTTTGACTTGGGAGCACAAACATCCGATGCGGCAGTCCCCAAAACCAATTACATTTTTTGAAGATTGTGAAAAAAAAATCTTTGAACCTTGAAATGTTTATTTTTCAAATTTATATTATATTGAATTGTTAGTCAATATTTTAAAAATAAAATTTGCCGTAAAAGCGGAAATGTAAAAGTGAATAATGAATGATGGTAAGTGGCAAATGGTTCTGCGCAATTTCCGGCGCATCCGAATGGCCAGCCACTTGAAGAAACCACTACAACTTGTTTACCTTTGCCAGTACGATATGAAGAACTTACTGATCATAGGCGCGGGTAGATCCGCAACCGCTCTCATTCAATATATTCTTGGGCAGGCCAAGCAACACAATTTTTATGTCACAGTGTCGGATGCTGACATTGAGCTGGCGCGCAAGAAAGTAAACGATCATACCCATGGACGTGCCATATGGCTGGATGCATCGAAACCCAACGATCGCCGCGAGATCATTGCCCGGCACGATGTGGTGGTTTCGCTGCTTCCGCCTCAGATGCACCTTGAGGTGGCGCAGGACTGTATTTCCCTCGGGAAACATATGGTAACCGCCAGTTACGTAAGCAAACAGGTGTTCCGGCTGGGTGATGAAGCCAGGCAACGGGCGCTCGTTTTTATGAATGAAATAGGTCTGGACCCTGGTATTGACCACATGAGCGCTATGCAGCGTATTCATCAGATTAAGGCTTTGGGTGGAAAAATTACCGCCTTCTATTCCTATACAGGTGGTTTGGTGGCGCCTGAAAGTGACGACAACCCATGGCATTATAAATTCAGCTGGAACCCACGTAATGTGGTACTGGCGGGTCAGGGTACTGCCCAATTTCTGGAAGATGGCAAATTGAAATACATTCCTTACCGCCGCCTGTTCCGCCAATATCGTTTGGTTGATATTCCGGCTATGGGTCAATGGGAGGTGTATGCAAACCGTGACTCTCTACTTTACCGGGAAGCATACGGGCTGCAAAATATTCGAACCCTCTTCAGAGGCACCATCCGACACAGAGGATTCTGCGACGCCTGGAATGCCCTGGTGCGTATAGGTCTGACAGATGCCACTTTCCCGATCGTAAACAGTGATCAACTCACCTACCATGATTTGATGGAAGCCTTTTTGGGTATCAGTCAGCATACTGGTTCAGTAAAAGACAGGATCGCTAAAATGATTGAGGTGGAACCGGAAAGCGATGTGATGCAAAAACTGGAATGGCTTGGTTTGTTCAGTAAAAAACGAATCAAGGTGAAAGATGCTACACCTGCGCTTATACTGGAGAATCTGCTGCTTGAAAAATGGGCGCTCGGTACTCAAGACAAGGATATGGTAATCATGCAACACGTATTTGAATACGAATTGCAGCGCAAAAAGAAAAAACTCACCTCTACCCTGGTCATGAAAGGCGCCGACAGCGCCGATACCGCCATGTCACGACTTGTTGGTTTGCCTTTGGGGATTTTTGTAAAACTGCTCATGTTGGGAAAAATTTCCACAACCGGGGTAAATATCCCAACCATGCCAGAGGTATATGAGCCTGTTTTAACAGAATTGGAAGACTACGGAGTGAAGTTTGTGGAACAGGAAGATTGATGCGAATGAAACATTTGGTGTAATTGAGTGTTTATCAGCACCTACTCACTCATTCACTCATTCACTCATTCACTCATTCACTCATTCACTCACTCACTCATTCACTCATTTCAATGCTCGGGTTTCGCTTTACCGACTATCAACCTGATCCCAACGAGTCTGCTTTCGATCGTTTGTTCAAGATTTTTCAGGAATTGATGTTGTACACTTCTGGCGATGTGTATGAAGCGTTGTCGTGGCTGAATGAACTTGACAGAGAATATAAGCTAACCACGGAAGATTATGGCATGGGCGATTTCATCCGGGATTTGGAAGAACGCGGCTATATTCAACGAGATGGTGATGCAGAAAGTGGCATGGGGCCAACATCCAAACTGGAGATCAGTTTGCGCCAAAAAAGCCTGGACGATATTTTTGGCGACCTGAAAAAAGCTAAAAGTGGTCAGCACACAACAGGCAGCATCGGCAGAGGAGATGAATTCACTTCAGATGTCAAACCCTTTGAATTTGGTGATAGTCTGGAGAACCTGGCGGTAACCAACTCACTTAGAAATGCCTATATCAACCATGGTATAGACGATTTCAAACTTTCTCAAGATGATCTGGAAGTGCATGAGACTTATTTTCAGTCTCAGATGTCGTCTGTGTTAATGATCGACATTTCGCATTCCATGACCCTGTATGGGGAAGACCGGATTACACCGGCCAAAAAGGTTGGATTGGCATTGGCTGAGTTTATTCGTACCCGTTTTCCGAAAGATACCCTTGACATCATCGTTTTTGGCGATGATGCCTGGCCCATCGAACTGAAAGATCTGCCCTATCTGACTAACGGAGAATACCATACCAATACTGTTGCCGGGCTTGAGCTGGCGCTGGATATTCTGAAAAAACGCAGGAATCCAAACCGTCAGATTTTTATGGTAACGGATGGCAAACCTACCTGCCTGAAGATTGGTAAAAATTATTACAAGAACTCTTTTGGACTGGATCGCAAGATTGTAAATCGCTGTTTGAGTCTGGCCATGCGCTGTAAGAAAATGGGTATTCCCATTACTACCTTTATGATTGCGCGCGACCCATACCTGATGCGTTTCGTAGAGACGTTCACACAAACGAACAACGGCGCAGCCTTTTATTCCAGCTTGAATGGACTTGGGTCCTTTGTTTTAGAGAACTACAAAAAGCGAAAAAAGAAGTGAGTGTGCACTCACCTGGGCGTCAGTCCAATTTTAGCGCCCTCCATTAACATACGCTGGAAAGCAGATTCGTAATCGTTGGTTATTTCGCCGTCCAGAATAGCTTCCCTCACTGCTGTTTTAATTATACCAACCTCTCTGGATGGTTGTATATCAAAGGTTTGCATAATCACCTCGCCTGTGATTGGCGGTTGCCAGAGTCGCAAACGATCACCTTCCGTTACCATCGACATACGCTCTTTCAGGTACTCATAACCTTCCAGATAGCGACGCATTTTATTGGGATTCTTGGTGGTAATATCTGATTCGCAGAGTTTCATTAACTCATCGATATCGGGGCCAGCATCAAAGAGTAAGCGTCTTACTGCGGAATCCGTTACCTGATCTTTTGTTAGAGAAATGGGCCGCAAATGGAGTAATACCATTTTTTGCACGAACTCCATTTTGGAGTCAAGTGGCAGTTTAAGGTCCCGGAAAATTTTGGGGACCATTTTGGCGCCCAGCCATTCATGGCCATGGAAAGTCCAGCCCCCAGATTCCTTATCGAATTTTTTGGTGGCGGGTTTGGCAATATCGTGCATCACCGCAGCCCAACGAAGCCAAAGGTTATCAGAGCGCTTGCAGACATTATCCAGCACTTCCAGGGTATGGTAAAAATTATCCTTATGCGCTCTGCCATTTCTGTCTTCTACACCTTGTAGTGCTACCATTTCCGGAAAAATCAACTTGAGCAAACCGGTATCAAACAGTAATTTGAATCCAATAGATGGTTTGTCTGTGAGCATGATTTTTTCCAGTTCGCTGATAATGCGTTCTTTGGAAATGATGTGAATCCGGCTTTTGTATTTGGCAATTCCCTGTAGAGTAGATGGTTCTATGGTAAAACCCAACTGATTGGAAAAGCGGATTGCGCGCAGCATCCTCAGGGGGTCGTCTGAAAAAGTTTGACCGGGATCCAGCGGAGTTTTGATGATTTTTTGCTCAAGGTGCTCCAGCCCGTTAAACGGATCAATGATATGTCCGAAATCATGCTCACCCAGGCTCATGGCCAGGGCATTGATGGTAAAATCTCTTCGGTTCTGATCGTCTTCCAGGGTTCCGAGCGATACTTCAGGTTTTCTGCTGTTCGGACTATAGCTTTCTCTTCTGGCTCCTACAAACTCATACTCAATGCCTTCGCAGCGCAGCATGGCTGTTCCAAAGCGACTATAAACCACTACTTTAGGACGAGGATTAAGTTGAGCAGCTACAGATTCAGCCAGCCGAATGCCATCACCAACACAAACAATATCAATATCCTTGGTAGGGCGTCCCAGTAGGCGGTCGCGCACAAATCCGCCAACCACATAGGCAGGATATTGAAGTGTGCGCGCTGTTTCGCTGACGATCTCAAGAATTTTACGCTCTTCCGGCAATAAAGTGAAGTACATGGGATTTTATTAAATCAATATGGCCTAACCATCACAAACCTCTGTCAGGTTTAAATCTAGTTGTTCTGATTGAATGGTCAGATCCATGTTGCCGTACACCATTTCTATTTCTTCCAAAATAGCTAACAGAGTAGCCGGTTCCATTTCGGTTACTAAACGTGCACGATAAGGCTTTATGTCTGGCAGACCTTTGAAATAGGGAGCGTAATGCCGGCGCATTTCCAAAACCCCTAGCTTGGGACCTTTCCATGCCAGACTATCCAGCAGGTGCTGCCGTGCAGCCTGAACCCGTTCCTGAACAGAAGGTGGACCCAGTAATTCGCCGGTAGCAAAATAATGTTTGATCTCCCGGAAGATCCAGGGATAACCGATACTGGCCCGACCAATCATGATGCCATCCGGGCCAAAGCGCTTGCGGTAATCAAGGGCCTTCTGTGGACTATCCACGTCGCCATTCCCAAAAATAGGAATATGCATTCGTGGATTTTCTTTGACCTTGGCTATCCAGGCCCAGTTTGCTTCGCCTTTATACATCTGGGCACGGGTACGCGCATGAATACTAAGCGCTTGAATGCCAACATCTTGCAGGCGCTCTGCCACCTCCAAAATATTGATGGAGGATTCATCCCAGCCTAGTCGTGTTTTAACGGTAACCGGACGGTTGGTGCTTTTTACCACTGCTTCCGTCAGTTTAACCATATGTGGCACATCTTTTAGCAACCCGGCTCCAGCCATACGGCATGCCACTTTGGCTACCGGACAACCGAAATTGATGTCGATAACATCCGGATGTTTCGCTTCAATGATTCCAGCTGCGCCGATCATGTTTTCCAGCTGCCCACCAAAATACTGAATGCCTATTGGGCGCTCGTAATCGAATATCTCCAGCTTTTGGAAAGTTTTTTTTGCCTCGTGTACAAGGCCATCTGCAGAGATAAACTCTGTATACACCATATCAGCACCCTGCTCTTTGCATAATTTGCGAAAAGGCGGGTCGCTCACATCCTCCATAGGAGCAAGCAGCAAAGGAAATTCCCCAAGTTCTACAGGACCAATCTTAACCATGGGGCAAATTTCGGGAAAAAAAAGATAATTTACAGATTTAGGTCAATTAGGTCATTTGAGTCATTTAGAAAGTCATTTGAGTCATTTAGAAAGTCATTTGAGTCATTTAGAAAGTCATTTGAGTCATTTAGAAAGTCATTTGAGTCATTTAGAAAGTCATTTGAGTCATTTAGAAAGTCATTTAGAAAGTCATTTAGGTCATTTAGAAAGTCATTTAGGTCATTTAGAAAGTCATTTAGGTCATTTGGAAAGTCATTTAGGTCATTTGGAAAGTCATTTAGGTCATTTGGAAAGTCATTTAGGTCATTTGGAAAGTCATTTAGGTCATTTGGATTTTGAGGGCACGGCAGGAAATGGCCTTCTAAATGACTTAAATGACTTAAATGACTTAAATGACTTAAATGACTTTCAAAATGACTTTCAAAATGACTTTCAAAATGACCTCCACCCCACCTACCCATTCGGAACAGTCAGTTTCTTCTTCTGCTCGAGATGTAATCTCAGGCCGAGCAGTGCCGCTATTTCGGCGCCGTCTTTTTGGCTGTTGATGAGCATTTCCGGAGTATAATAATGCTGCACAAAATGGGTGTCGAAATCGCCACTTACAAAAGCAGGGTGGTCCAGCACAAAACGACCGAATGGCAGGGTAGTTGCTACGCCTTCTACTTCATATTGCGCAATGGCCTCTTTCATTTTCTGAATAGCTTCTGAGCGAGTGGCGCCATGTACTACCAGCTTGGCCAGCATCGGATCGTAATAAATAGGCACTTCCATGCCTTCTTCAAAACCGCCATCCACCCGAATACCGGGGCCTTCAGGAATACGGTATTTTTCCAGTTTACCTACAGATGGAAGGAAATTATTCAATGGATCTTCTGCATAAACCCGGAGCTCCAAAGCGTGACCATTGATCCGCAGATCCTCCTGTTTGAAGTCCAGCTTTTCACCTCGGGCTACCCTTATCTGCCATTCTACGAGATCGAGCCCGGAAATCATTTCTGTTACCGGATGCTCCACCTGCAATCGGGTGTTCATTTCCAGAAAATAAAAATTACGGGTAGAATCTACCAGAAATTCCACCGTGCCAGCCCCTACATAATTGCAGGATTGTGCTACCCGAACTGCGGCTTCACCCATAGCCCGTCGCATTTCGGGTGTCAGGATAGCTGATGGCGCTTCTTCCACTACCTTTTGGTGGCGGCGTTGAATACTACACTCCCGTTCAAACAGATAAACCGTATTGCCGTGGGTGTCGGCCATTATTTGCACTTCAACGTGCCTTGGACCCGTAACATATTTCTCAATAAACACGGCGCCATCACCAAAGGCCGACATAGCTTCGGAAATGGCACGTTCCATTTGTTCCTGGGTATCTTCTTCACGTTCTACAATCCGCATGCCCTTACCTCCACCACCAGCCGATGCTTTAATCAGGATGGGATACCCTACCCTGCGGCCAATTTCTTTGGCCATTTGCACATCTGTAATGGCTTCTTCTATGCCAGGTACCATGGGCACATTAAACTTTTTAGCGGCTTCTTTAGCTGCTAATTTGCTACCCATAACTTCTATACTCTCCGGATTGGGTCCAATAAAGGCAATGCCAGCCTCCTGCACCATACGTGCAAAACCGGCATTCTCACTCAAAAAACCATAGCCTGGGTGAATACCATCCACTCCCAGTCGTTTGGCAGCTTCTATGATTTTCTCCCCACGCAAATAGCTCTGAGCTGATGGCGCAGGTCCCAATAATACCGCTTCATCCGCAAAGCGCACATGTGGTGAGTGGCGATCGGCCTCTGAGAATACAGCAACGGTAGCAATGCCCATTTTGCGGGCTGTTCGCATTACACGGAGCGCAATTTCACCACGGTTGGCAACTAGAATCTTTTTCATAAACGCAAAGAAAAGAAGGGAATCAATATAGAAGATTGGCGTAGCCTTAACTTTTATTGACAAACGCCTTAGATATATCCATTCCAATTTATTTTTTGGGTCAAGTCCTGTTTGAACAGTTCATAAACCTGTGCTGAAATGCTGTTCCTAAGTTTTCGTTCATCCAGTTCAGCTACCCAGCGTATACCCTGGATGGCATTGGTGAGCAAAATTTCTTCAGCCTCCAGAATATCCTCCTGAATGCAGCGCTTGGGGGTTGGATTCCAGCCATTTCTGGTCAATAAATCTGTCAAATATGTCTGGAAAGTACCTGTCACTTGTCCTTCTCCTGTTGCTGGATAAAACAATTTGCCACCGCTCACCCAGTATAAATTGCTGCTCACGGTCTCGCAAATTCTGTTTGCAGAATTAAACAACAATCCTTCCTGAGCACCCTTTTGTTCCACTTCCCGGGCTGCTGCTACATAACGCATACCGCCCAGCCATTTCAGGCCAGAATATTGGTCAATAGGCATCCGAACCGAATCACAAAAACAAACCTTAAGTCCTTCATCCAGCCAGGGTTGCCAGATAGAAGGAAGCGCTTGTGTGCTGATCAGAAATTGAGCCAGATGGTTTTTGGGCATGTAAAGTCCGCCCGCAGATCGCCAGACAGTTATCCTGATTCGGGCGTTATCTACCTTCATTTTCCGGATTTCGGCTATTAGTTGATCGCTGGAAAAACCGTCAGCCCATTCCAGGCCTAATTGGTCCATGCCACGTTGCAACCTGTTTTGATGTAAATCCCAAAATGGCAATTGGCCTTGATAACTTCGTATGGTTTCAAACAAGCCGTCGCCATAAAAAAAGGCACGTTGAACCTGCTCAAGTTCGGGCGGCAATGCTGAAAATATTTGACCGTTAAGGTTGACCATACCAATTTATTCACGACTTGAATGCAAACATCAGGTATTTTGCGGCCTCAATTAATGTAAAGTATGAAACTTTTCTGCTGCACTTCGCTCGTTTGGATATCGATATTGGTTAATGCGCCAGCATCTATTGCACAAAACATTGATAAAGAAAATGTTACAATTCCAGGGACTAGCGTTTCATTTCAAATGGCACACCTGCCGGCTGGCAAATTTATAATGGGGAGCAAACCCTCAGAACCAGGCAGGGGCGAAAATGAGGGCTACCATGAAGTAAGCCTCGATGGATTCTGGATGGGTGTTTGTGAGGTAACCTGGGATGAATTTTATTGCTTTCAGTTTCGCCATATGGATGCTGATACCGCAAAAAATAATGTGCCATTTAGCGCTGATGCCATTGCCCGTCCTACCCCACCCTATTTTGATTTTACCTATGGGCGCGGCCGCGCAGGAGGTTTCCCGGCAGCTACCATGACACAACAGGCTGCCATGCGTTATTGTCAATGGTTGAGCGATAAAACAGGCGATTTTTACCGGTTGCCAACAGAGGCAGAATGGGAATATGCTTGCCGGGCTGGCGGCTCAACCGCATTTTCCTGGGGTGAAAAACCCGGCGAAGCAGATCAATATGCCTGGTTTTATGATAACAGTTCAGGTTCTTATCAAAAAGTTGGCACAAAAAAGCCCAATGCCTGGGGATTATTTGATATGCACGGCAATGTGGCGGAATGGACCCTGGATTTTTACGCTGATCAATACTTTACCATGCTGGATTCTTCCAGTGTAAATCCTATGATATTTCCCTTGAAAAAGCATTCCAGAACGGTCAAGGGAGGCGGTTTCGAGGATTATACGCCTCAACTACGTTGTGCAAACAGAAGAAAAAGCGACCCTAAATGGCAGGCGCGTGACCCACAAATACCCAAGAGCAAATGGTGGAATCCGGATTCCCCATTTGTTGGTTTCAGAATAATACGCGAAGAGAAGCCGGTTACGAAAGAACAGCGTGACGCTTTTTTCGCAAAGGCAATAAAAGACTGATAATCAAATCATTGGCGTGCTTCCTGTGCGCGTTGCAGCGTTTGTAAAAACACACTGCTGTCTTGCGCACCTGAAACGGCAAACTTGCGGTCGAATACAAAAAACGGCACCCCCGAAATACGCAGCGCCTGGGCTTCTGCTATTTCCTGGTTAATTTCTGCCTCATAAAGTTTGTTTTCCAACGCATTTTTGATTTCAGCAGTATCCAAGCCAATGGATTGTCCAATCTCTATAAGTGTTTGGTGCTTGGCAATATCCTTGCCTTCTACAAAATGTGCTTTAAACAGAGCTTCGGAGGCTTTATCTTGCAATCCATGCTTTGCTGCCACGTGCGCCAGTCGGTGTGCATCAAACGAATTGGCTAAAATAGCCTTGTCCAGGTGGTAGGTTAACCCTACCTCGGCAGCCATTTGTGTTACCTGTGCAGTTGCCTGTTTGGTATAATCCATACTCCAGCCCTTCCTTTCAGACAGGTGTTGCAAATAATTGCCACCATTGGAAGGGGTTCCGGGATCGAGTTGAAAACTTTTCCAAACAATTTCTACCTGATCCCGCTCGGGGAATTGCTCCAGGGCTTGCTCCAGTTTTCTTTTGCCAATATAGCAAAAGGGGCAAACGACATCGCTCCAAATTTCAATTTTCATCTTCAATGAATCTGATGTAATGGCAGCACGACCAGATGTAGTTTGACTAAACATGCCGGTGGATAAGAGTCCGAATAGAATAAGGAATGAAATCCGTGCTGCCATGAAATAAATTTGGTGCAAGAACGGCAAATACGGCAATTGGTTCAAAAAAGAACCCCTTGCCTGAAAATCAGACAAGGGGTGGTGTGAAAGTATTACCTGTCAATTAACGTTGCAACATAAACCTCAGTACTTCACGTTCGCCTTTTTCGGACTGGATTTCCAGGAAGTAAATACCATTGGAAAGTCCTTGTGGCAGATCAAGGCGCAGTAAATCCTCCTGAGCGGTATGGCTCAACTGATGCACCATTTGACCTTGTGTGTTGTTGATGTGGATCTGAAGTTTTTGTCCATTCCAGTCTGACAAGTCGGCGTAAACCACGCCTGAACTTGGATTAGGGAACAGTAAAAGGGAGTTTTGTGTAGATGTCTGATTAAAATCACGATTTTGAGATGGCCTGCTAAGCGTTGGTGTAGTGCCTACCGGGCAATTGAAAGTGTTCAGATGCGCTTCGTAATATGTCTGGTTAGCCAGGCGGGAAGTGATGTTGATGTACGTAACATCAGCTTGAGCCGGCAAAGTGTATTGGAAAATTTCAGATTGTCCGTTGGCAATGCTATCCGTGGTAGATTTAAACCTGATCGAATACATTGGTGTGAAATTAGGGCTGCGAACAATGTACTGACGACCGTCGATACCAGTATAAATAGAGTTGTTGGCTGGTTCGAGCGCTACCATTGCATCTGGTACCTGAATGGCGGTGTACACCATTTTGCTGGCGCAGGAATTGGTTACACGGATACTGTAAGTGTAATTTTTACCTGCATCGGCGGTAATGCTAAGCAACTCGTACTTTAAACAACCGTTTACTTTAACATCGCAAGGAGATTCTTCTCGTACATTAACGGTAAAGCAGCATGGTTTTTCTTGTCCACACTGGTCCTTAGCCATAAAACAAACCTGTGTGGAGCCCAGGGCAAAACCGGTACCCGACGCCGGACCAGCGGTTCTGCTCAATTCCAGTCCGGGGCAGATACAATCACTTGCAGCTACAGGGTCGTTATATTGAACAATGGCCTGTGGAGTGCCGGGTGAATGTACTACAGTGATATTATTTGGACAATTGATGGCAATATTAGATGGTGCTGGAGTCAGATATTGCAAGGTGTATGTTACCACTGTATCACAGCCTCCTGTTGTGGATGGCAGGTTGGCAATCACAGTACCTGGCTGGTTATATGCCTGGCCGGCGATGGTAACCTGCTCGCCCGGGCAGAATTCACGTGTTTCAGCGCGGGTTGCTTGTGGTTTAAGTTCAAGTGTGTAAGTTACAACGGTATCACATCCACCGGCAGTAGAAGGCAGATTGGCGATGACGGTACCTGGTTGATTGTAAGTCTGACCAGCAATAGTAACTGATCCGCCTGGGCAAAAACCGCGCGTTTCAACTCGGGTAGCTTGTTGATTCAATACCAGCGTGTAGGTTACAATTGTGTCGCAGCCGCCATTTACAGATGGAATATGGGCGATAACGGTACCTGGTTGGTTGTAGGTCTGACCTGCAATGGTAATGGACTCGCCCGGGCAGAAGCCTCGTGTTTCATTGCGTGAAACCTGTGGCATGAGTTCCAGGATGTGGGTTACTATGGTATCGCAACCATTGGTAAGGGAGGGAATACGCTCTGTTACTGTAGTAGATTGCTGATAAGTTTGACCAGCTATGGTAACAGATTCGCCCGGACAGAAACGGTGAAGTTTAGTTTTGGTGGGTTGCGGTTTCAGCTGCAGGGTGTAGGTTATGGTGGTATCGCAGCCGCCATTGGTTGATGGCATATTGAAAAGAACCACACCTGGTTGTGAATATTGCTGACCACCAATCAGTACAGATTCGCCCGGACAAAAAGAAATAGTAATAGCCTGAGTTGGGCGCGGGCGCTGGATCAGCGTATAAGTTACAGCCGTATCACATCCATCCGTAGAAGAAGGCAAAACGGCATTTACTACGCCAGGCTGGTTATACACCTGACCACCAATCATCACGGATTCTCCTTCGCAGAAAGAAATGGTTTGTGAAATGGTTGGCTGAGCCCAAACCTTGAGTACAAAGGTGCACAGTGTATCACATCCACCGTGTAAAGTTGGAATAGTATCGACCACAGTAGCCGGAGCGGTGTAAGCTACACCGTCTATCGTATAGGTCTCGCCAGCGCAGAGTCCAATTACATGAATGCCCGTAACGTAAGGGTTCAGTGTGAGGTTGTACTGTATAACGGTATCGCAACCTGATAGGCTCTGAAGCGTATCCGTGATCATTTTTGGCGCAAAAAAAGCAGTGCCATTGATCGTATATGTTTGGTTGGGGCACAGTGGTATGGTTTTCATAACCACCGGCGCAGGGCTAGTGTTGATGTTTTGTGGCAATAAATTGATTGGAAGTGGAGTAATTGCAACAGTGTTGGCTTGAACCCAATCCGTAATACCTGTGGAGAAACCAGCACTTGGCGTATTGAAATCTGCTACCAGTATGCCACCAGATCTTGGACACCCGCCTTGAATCAGGCCGTTGGCATCAGTTTTAATGATCAGCAAATCGGTGTTGTTGTTGTTCGACTTAATATCGCCAACCGCAATAAAACCACCATCGGCAGTTTGAACAGCTTTGAGCAATCGATCTGAGTTAGGTCCACCATAATTATAAGACCAGATCAAATTCCCATTGCCGTCAATTTTGGCCAGTAAAGCATCACCAGATGCGCTGTTGCTGTTGTCGTAAGGGGTGAGCAGGAATCCGCCATCGTTTATTTTTTCAATCCGGCCGCGGATGTTGTTACCCATACGGTAGTACACTTTTGACCAGAGCGCCTGGCCTGATGTTGGGTTAATTTTTTGAACCCAAAGCTCAATATCAGTGCCTGTGTTGGCAGACCAGGTATGGTCTGCAAGTACCAGGTTGCCATCTGCAGTAGGTTGCTGAAAATATAAAGCTTCAGATGAAGCGCCTTTATAATGAACAGTGCTCAGAATATTGCCATTTTCGAGGTTAATCTGGGCATATGCGGCTTCGCTGTCCATACCACCGCTGGCATAAATGGTGTTGCCCTGAACGTAGTTGCACTGAAGTATGTTGCCTACGTTGCTGGAATAAGCCTTGGTCCATATGGTATTTCCTGTATTGGAAAGACGCAGCAAGATGGTTTGGGCGCTATTGGATCCAATGGGGAAAGAAGCCCCGGAAATCACAAAACCACCGTCAGGAAGGAGAAGAATAGCGTTAGAAATGTCGTCTGTCGTACCATTATTGATAATTTTATTCCAAACTGAGTTGCCATTGGCATCAATTTTGACAATAAAAATATCAGAGCTTTCTGCGCCAAAGCTCCGGGTTTCCCCAACGGCTACAAAGCCGCCATCCGGAGTAGCCACGGCGGCTTTAAACAGATCCGCCTGTCCGGCCCCAATACGCTTTTGCCAAACAGGTGAACCGTTTGAGTCCAGGCGAAGGAGAAGCCCGTCCTGATTGCCGACAGTATTGGTTACATGACCTGCAACCAAATAACCGTTGGAAGTTTCAAGCACAAAGGTGCCTACTTCCTGACCAGAACCGCCAAAGGTTTTTTGAAAAGTGATTTGGCCGAAGACCAAGGCACTCTGGAGGCAAATTGCCCAGACCAAAAGTTTTCTTGTACGCTTTGCTGCCATGATTAAGTAAATCGGAATGGTGAACTACTATTGCTATTCCTTTAATCATGTGCCCTTCTTGGGTTTCTAAAATTCCCGTTTACGTTTAAACAGAAAAAAAAGACGCCCACACATATCAAAAGAATTGCCATTTGCAATTGTATCCCCCAAATGTACTACATGGCGGTTTTTGTCAATAGCTATCTGGTACTTTTGTCAGCTGCAAGTAGTTTTTTTCGACGAAAGTAGTCTTTTCGTGGTAAGAATGGGTGGGGCCTAGTACATTTCAATCTAAATATCGCTTGACTAGCCCCCCATAATAGTCAATTCTGCGGTCGCGGAAGAAAGGCCAAATACGCCTAACTGCCTCTGTCCTGGCCTTATCTACCTCAATTACTACGTTTTCTTCCTGGTCTATACTAGCCTGGTATAGTAATTCTCCTTGAGGGCCGGCTACAAAGCTTTGCCCCCAGAACTGTATTCCTCCGGTTACACCTGTCCAGTCAGGCTCATGCCCTACCCTGTTGACCGAGATTACCGGCAATCCATTGGCTACGGCATGGCCGCGTTGAACAACATGCCAGGCGCCATGCTGCCGTTCCTTTTCAGCAGCAGGATCTGTGCTTTCCCAGCCAATCGCTGTAGGATAGATCAACAATTCCGCTCCGGCCAGCGCCATCAACCTGGCGGCTTCAGGATACCATTGATCCCAGCAAACCAGCACTCCAAGTTTCCCTACAGAGGTGCTAATAGGCTGAAAACCAAGGTCTCCGGGCGTGAAATAAAACTTCTCATAGTATGCTGGGTCATCCGGAATGTGCATTTTCCGGTATTTCCCGGCTATGCTGCCATCCTTTTCAAATACTACAGCCGTGTTGTGGTACAATCCTGGCGCTCGCTTTTCAAATAGGGAGCTCACCAGTACCACACCGTGGGCTTTGGCTGCTGCTGCAAACACATCGGTATCAGGCCCTGGAATGGGCTCCGCCATGTCGAACATGTCGGTTTCTTCTGCCTGACAGAAATAGATGCCACAATGTAATTCCTGCAATACAACCAGTTCAGCGCCTTTGGCAGCACAAGCGGCAATGCCATCAAGCGATTTTTGGATGTTTGCTTTTTTGTCGGTAGAGCAAGACTGCTGTACAATTCCGATTTTCATAACGGTGAAAAAGTATCTTATGGTAAATTTGGGCTATATCACTGGGATACAACACCCTTTGGATACTGCATGGTTACACAATGCAGTGATCCATGTTGTAAAATCAAAGCACGGCAATCAATACCAATAATCCGATGATCAGGAAACACCTCTGTTAAAATACGTAGCGCTTCATCGTCTTGTGGCACCTGGTAGGTAGGTACTAGTACTGCTCCGTTTATGATTAGAAAGTTAGCATAGGTTGCAGGCAACCGATTTCCTTCATCATCGTAACAAGCATCCGGCCAGGGCAATGGAATCAGTTGGTATGGCTCACCGGCAACCGTTCGGAATTGTTTTAGTTCCTGTTCCATACTGCTTAACGCTGCATAATGGTTGTCGTCAGGATTGCTGCATTTGACGTATGCGATAACTTCTGGCGTACAAAATCGAGCCAGGGTATCAATATGCGAATCGGTGTCATCACCTTCCAGGAAGCCATTATACAACCATAATATCCTGCTCACGCCAAATGACTCTTTCAAATGACTTTCAATATCCTCTCTGGTCATGTGCGGATTGCGGTTAGGTGATAACAGGCATTCGGCGGTAGTGAGCAAAGTACCCTGGCCATCACTTTCAATGCCGCCACCTTCCAGAACAATCCCCCCGTGTTGATACCCTGCGTGGAATACACCACTATTATATAGGCGTCCTGTAATCAGATTGTCTTTGTCTGCGGCAAACTTCAGCCCCCATCCGTTAAATACGAAATCAAGTATTACAGGCTTTCCGGCATCTTCAATGGTAATCCCGCCATGATCTCTTGCCCAGGTGTCATTGCTGGGGGCATCTTTCAGAATGATATTTTGCAAAGCCGCAGGAGAAAACAGTTTTCGGGTTTCTTCCGCATTCTGGCATACAACCAATACCGGCTCAAATTGACTTATAGTGCTGGCGATTTCCACAAAACAAGGCAATACGCTTTGAAGAACAGGCGCCCAATCAGTATCGGCATGTGGAAAAGTTAGTTGAACTGCACTTTGTGCTTCCCACTCTGCAGGCAAACGTTTAGTAGTTGATGACATCTTAAATGGATGAAATGAGGCGCAAAAATAGGAATTCTGCACACCCTTTGCAGGAAAACCCGTTTATCTGAACAGGTGTTTGGATCGTTCTCAAAATGGCAATCAAATTTGGGTAAATAGTTAAATAAAAAAATTTGAAAAAAGTGTTTGTTTCTAAATCCATCAAAATACTACCTTCGCCACGTCTTAGTGTTCACCACACACGATGGCAAGAAGTCAAAAAGCCACCCGCCCTGCCAGATTTGACCGCAACAACTTTTGTGACATATTCCTAGCATTCCCCATGCTAACCAAATCCACAACTGCGGCTATCATTTTTGAGGCATAATATCATTTCACTAAACTAAACTCATTTTCGTATGAAGTTTTTGCACACCCTTTCTAAGGGCGGGTTGTTGGTGGCATTTTTGTTGCTGTGCAACTTCGCAATGGCTCAACGCACTGTAAAAGGCACGGTCACCGATGGTGAAACCGGCGACGCTCTTATCGGTGCATCTGTATCCGTAGTGGGTACAACTCGTGGCGCAGCAACCGACATCAACGGTGCTTATACCATTGAGGTGCCAGCCGGTTCTTCCCAACTCCGTATTGCCTACACTGGCTATGCGGAGCAGGTAATTACGCTTGGCGCATCCAACACGGTTGACGTGGCAATGAAATCAGACGCTGTTCTGGAAGAAGTTGTGGTTATCGGTTACGGTGCAGTAAAAAAATCTGACGCTACCGGTGCTGTATCTTCCGTAACAGAGAAAAATTTCAACCGCAATGCGGTTGCTCCTGAGCAACTCATTCAAGGTCGCGCTGCGGGCGTAGTTGTTACCAACAGTAACGGTGAACCTGGCGGTGGTATCAACATCCGTATTCGTGGTACATCTTCTGTTAACGGTAGCAATGGTCCACTTTTCGTAGTAGATGGTGTTCCGCTGGGAGGTGGAGAAACAACTGGCTCTTCCGATGTTCAAGGTTTGGGTAGCCAGGCTGCACGTAACCCGCTGAACTTCCTGAACCCTGCGGATATCGCCAGCATCGACATCTTGAAAGATGCATCTGCTACTGCTATCTACGGTTCTCGCGGTGCAAATGGTGTGGTTATCATCACAACCAAAAGCGGCCAATCAGGTAAAGGTATTCTGGAGTACGGCTACACGCTGGGCTTTGCTCAACTGCCAAAGTTGTACGATGTGTTGGATTCCCGGACTTTCGTTGCTGAATGGCAAAAACTGAACCCTGGTGCTGATGTATCTGAGATCAACTTTGGCGCTAACACCAACTGGCAGGAAGAAATCACTCAAACGGGCATGTCTCACAACCACAACCTTTCTTTTGGTGCTGGCGGTAATGGTGGCGACTACCGTTTCTCTGTTGGTTACCTGGACCAGGAAGGCGTTATCCTTGAAAGCGGCATCAAGCGTTTGAGCGCGCGCTTCAATGGTAACAAAAAGTTCATGGCTGATCGTCTGAAAATCGGTATCAACGCAACAGTTGCTCAAACTCGCGACCAAGGTGCGCCAATTACTGAGAACTCCGGCTTTGAAGGTGACGCCTGGGCAAACGCTCTGAAAGGCAACCCAACCTGGCCTGTTCGCAATGCAGATGGCACGCCATTCCAAAGCGGTCGTGACAGCGAACCAAGCCCATTGGCAATGATTGAATACTCTGATGACCGCACCAATTCTCTGCGGGCTCTGGGTAACCTTAATGCGGAATTGAACATCACAGACAACCTGACATTCAAAACAGTTGTTGGTTTTGACCGTTCCATTTCTTCCCGTAAAAACGCATTTTCACGCGATCTGATCGCTGGTCCGGCAATCGGTGGCAAAGGCCGTCTGTTCACTACAGATATCCAAACTGAGTCAAATCTGTGGGAAAACTACTTCACGTACACCAAAACTTTTGGTAGCGTTGACTTCACTGGTTTGTTGGGTTACTCTTACCAACAATTCCAAAATGCTGGCTCTCGTAACGCCTATGCAAAGTTCTCAACTTCAGATCTGGATCTGATGGTGAACAAC
This sequence comes from Chitinophagales bacterium, assembly GCA_017303475.1. Lineage (GTDB taxonomy): Bacteria > Bacteroidota > Bacteroidia > Chitinophagales > Saprospiraceae > M3007. Next base: position 457,083 of record JAFLBO010000001.1, on the reverse strand, counting down.
ACCGCTACTGCTGGTGTATCTAGCATTGTTAACTCTTATAACACTATTGACGAGCTTCAGTCTTACTTCGGTCGTGTTAACTTCTCTATCTCCAATAAGTACCTCCTGACTGCAACGCTGCGTGCAGACGGTTCTACTCGTTTTGGTGGCGACAACAAGTACGGCTACTTCCCATCAGCTGCCTTCAAATGGCGCCTGAAAGAAGAGAGCTTCTGCCCAGACCTCTTCTCTGATCTCGGACTCCGCCTGGGTTACGGTTCTACTGGTAACCAGGAAATCGGTAACGCTCGTTTTGTTTCCCGTCAGCGCACCAGCGACAGCGGTATCAATAACGAAGGAAATGCATTCACCGGTAGCGTTGGTAGCGTAGCATTCGAAAACCCAGGTTTGAAATGGGAAACCACTACTCAGTTCAACGTTGGTTTGGACTGGGCATTCTGGAAAGGTCGCCTCTCTGGCTCTATCGACTGGTACAAAAAGAATACTTCCGACATGCTTGTACAGGTATTCTCTGCACAACCAGCAGCTAACGAATTCGTATGGACCAACCTGGATGCTGATATTGAAAACACTGGTTTTGAGGTTGCTGCACAGTTAGTTGCTGTTGACAAAAGCAAGTTCGACTGGCGTATCAGTGGTAACGTTGCCATTAACGATAACAACGTAAACTCATTCAGCTCATTCCTGAACACTGGCCGTATCAATGGTCAGGGTCTTTCTGAGGCTTATGCTCAACGAATTGCTGCCGGTCAGCCACTTTTTGCATACTTCCTGCGTGAGTTCAGTGGATATGACGCAAATGGTATTGCTATTTATGGCGGAGAAGGCGACAAACAGGTTTTCCTGGATAAGAGCCCACTTCCAAAATTCACTTGGGGTTTCACCAATCAATTCCAGTTTGGCAATCTTGACGCAAGCATTTTCTTCACCGGTCAGGCAGGTCACTACATTTACAATAACACTGCAAACGCCCTCTTCACTGCAGGTGCATTGGGTAGCGGACGCAACGTAACTGCAGACGTGCCAACTAGCGGTGAGAGCCGTAACAATGCTCCAGACGTTTCTACCCGTTTCCTGGAAAAAGGCGACTTTATTCGTCTGCAAGACCTGACCATTGGATACAACCTGCCACTGAAGAGCAAATATGTTTCTTCTTTGCGTCTGTTCGCTTCTGGTCAAAACCTGTTGTTGATTACCGACTACTCCGGTCTTGACCCAGAGGTAAACGTTAACAAGCAAATCGGTGGCATTCCGTCCCTGGGTATTGACTACAACGCATACCCACGTCCTCGTACCTTCTCCGTTGGAGCAAACGTTACTTTCTAAACAAGTGGCTAATCCTGTTGTTAGTAAGCTAAAAGCAATTTAACATACAGGCTTAAGTTCATTTTCAATAAAAAACACTTCAATAATGAAAGATCTCAAATTTTTCTTTCTACTAGCGGCTCTTGCCTCAGGAATGATTACATTCTCGGCATGTACCGATTTGGAACCTGAATATACAGATTCAGCGTTGACAGAAGCTTCAGATGGCACCTTCACGGGTAATGCCAATGACCTTCTGGTTTCTGCTTACAATGACCTTGGCGCCTTTACAGATCAGGCGAATATTTATTCCCTGACCGCCCACACTTCTGACGAGATGATTCCACCAACGCGTGGTACCGACTGGGGTGACAATGGTGTTTGGCGTACACTGCACGCACACACCTGGGACGCCAGCCACGCTTTTGTAACCAACAGCTGGAACCAGCTCAACTCACGGGTATTCCGTTGCAACCAGGTGCTTGCATCTACCAGCCCTGCTCCAACTGCTCAACAAGCAGCAGAAGCAAAATTCCTGCGTGCATTCTACATGTACCATGTAATGGATTTCTGGGGTAAAGTACCTTTCCGTAACGTAGGTGAAGGTGTAGATGTAAACCCACGCGTTCTGACCCGTTCTGAGGCATTTGATTTTGTAGAAAAGGACATCCTGGAAGCACTTCCTGAATTGCCTACTGTTGCTCCGGGCGGTGATGTTACAAAAGCTTCTAAAGCTGCTGCTAATGCGCTCCTGGCTCGTTTGTACCTGAACAAAGCTGTGTACAAATCAAGCAACCCAGCTGGTCCTTACACCTTCGACAATGCAGATATGGACAAAGTAATTGCTGCTTGCGATGCAGTAATTGCAGATGGCTTTACGCTTGATCCAGACTATTTCAACATCTTCAAAACTACTGGTGTAAGTGAAAAGATTTTCACACACAACGGCAATGGCGGTAATCCTGAGAACCGCCTTCGCATGACGTTGCACTACGACCAAAACCCAAGCGGCTGGAACGGTTTTGCTACACTTGCTGATTTCTACAACAAGTTTGAAAATGGCGACCAACGCAAAGGAAAAGATGGCTTGAAAGACGGAACCGAATTCGAAGGAGTTGGTTACGGCTTCCTGGTTGGCCAACAGTACAAAGACGATGGTTCACAAGTAACCAACTCTCGTACCGGTCTTCCACTGGCCTTCACGCCTAACGTTCCATTGCTGGGTGCAGGTACTGCTGATGGTATCCGTGTTATCAAGTACCACAAAGCCAATTACGGCAACTACATTTTCTTCCGTTTGGGAGATGTTGTAACCATGAAGGCTGAGGCTCAGTTCCGTAAAGGTGATGCTGCCGGTGCAAAAGCTACCATCGATGCCCTTCGCACAACCCGTGGAGCTGGTGACATTGGTGCACTCGACCTGAACAAAATTTACGACGAGCGTGGCCGTGAAATGTACTGGGAGGGTGTTCGCCGTACAGACCAAATCCGTTTCGGAACCTGGTCTACCGCATGGTCGGACAAATCCAGCACTGACCCAACTCGCGTACTGTTCCCAATCCCACAACAGGCACTTGACTCCAACCCGAACCTGCGTCAGAACAACGGTTACTAATTGTTGGAAATCAATAGAATAGATTGGCAGGCCGCTCCTTTGGGCGGCCTGCTTTGTTTCCGGCAATCAACATCTGCCCAACCTTTCTCATCTTTTGAACAATATGAATAACAAACTGATACTTTGGTCTATAACCGTTGGACTGGGAGGTTTTCTTTTTGGCCTGGATACTGCTGTTATTTCCGGTGCAGAACAAACCATCCAGAAACTCTGGCAATTGGATGACTGGACGCATGGTCTGGCCATCGGAATGGCTTTGTACGGAACCGTTTTCGGCGCTGCCTTTGGCGGTATTCCTGCCGACAGAATCGGCAGAAAAAAGACCCTGCTGTGGATCGGCATTTTGTTTTTTGTTTCGGCTATTGGTGCAGCCGTAGCTCAGGATGTGTACACCTTTATGTTTTTTCGCTTTATCGGCGGTTTGAGCATTGGAGCATCCAGCGTGGTGGCGCCGGTTTATATTTCTGAAATAGCCCCTGCTGAGTACCGTGGCCGTATGGTTATTTCTTTTCAGGTGAACATTGTTTTGGGTATCCTGATCGCCTATGTATCCAATTATTTGCTGCTGGGCGTTGGCGGCGAGAATGACTGGCGCTGGATGCTGGGCATTGTGGCCTTGCCTTCTTTGCTGTTTTCCGGCATGATGTTAATGACGCCCGAAACGCCTCGCTGGCTTTTGCTCCATCAGGGCGATGAGCAGTCTGCGCGGGAAGTGTTGTCTATCACTGAACCCGATGTAGATAAAGCGATGGAAGAAATAAAGGCCTCTGCTCAACAGGAAAAAGGACAGTCCCGTGAAAGTCTTTTCTCCGGAAAATTCAAAATACCCATTGTATTGGCTTTCCTGTTCGCTTTTTTCAATCAGGTTTCAGGTATCAATGCCGTGATATACTATGCCCCGCGTATTTTTGAAATGACAGGAGCTGGCGCTTCAACAGCCCTGCTTTCCACCACGGGTATCGGTGTGGTCAATCTGATATTCACTTTTGTGGGTTGGTATTTGATTGATCGTTACGGACGGAAAACCCTGATGTACATTGGGTCTTTGGGTTATATTTTGTCGTTGGCGCTTATAGCATTCTCCTTTTACACTGAATCTTACAAGCTGGTGCCGGTGTATATCTTTGCTTTCATAGCCAGCCACGCAATTGGTCAGGGCGCTGTGATCTGGGTGTTTATTTCCGAGATATTTCCGAACTCGGTTCGGGCTTCAGGCATGTCGCTCGGTAGTTTGACGCACTGGGTATTTGCGGCGTTAATTGCCAGCGTATTCCCGGTATTAGCCAATCATTTTGGCGGAGGTCCCATTTTTGCATTTTTTAGCTTGATGATGGTGCTTCAATTGCTGTATGTTTGGCGCATGATGCCCGAAACCAAGGGCGTTTCATTGGAGGAGCTGCAAGGGAGGATTTTACATTAAACCAAAATTCAACGATTTCAATGCTCATTTTCAGGAATTTGTCCAGGAGTAGCCTGGTTGGCGGATTGGCGCTGGTACTTTGTTTGGTTGGATGTACCGGACAACAAAAATCAAATACATTGTTCGAACTGGTGCCGGCAGAGAAATCAGGTATCCGGTTTGTAAACCAGGTGGATAACACAGAGGATTTCAATATCTTCAGTTACCGGAATTTTTACAACGGAGGTGGTGTAGCCATTGGCGATCTGAATAACGATGGCCTGGCTGATGTGTATATGACCTCCAACATGGGCGACAATAAACTCTACTTGAATAAAGGCGATTTCAGCTTTGAAGATATTACTGAAAAAGCCGGCGTAAAGGGGCAAAAATTCTGGAGTACAGGTGTAGTACTGGTAGATATCAACGCAGATGGTTGGCTGGATATTTACGTCTGCAACGCAGGGTATAAACCTGGAGAAAAGCCTGAAAATGAGCTTTTTATCAACAATAAAGACCTGACGTTTACGGAAAAAGCTGCGGAATACGGCTTAAATGAAGATGGCTATACCACCCACGCCGCTTTTTTCGATTATGATTTGGATGGTGATCTGGACTGTTATATTCTGAACAACAGCTTCATGCCGGTGAACACCCTGAATAACAGCAACAACCGTGATTTATACGCCAAAGACTGGCCGGTTAAGGATTTCCTGAAAGGTGGTGGCGATAAGCTGTTGCGCAATGATAACGGCAAATTTGTGGATGTAAGCAAACTGGCCAATATTTATGGCTCGCTTATTGGCTTTGGTCTGGGGGTAACGGTTGGTGATGTGAATGGCGATCTTTGGCCTGACCTGTATATATCCAACGACTTTTACGAACGGGATTATCTCTACATTAATCAAAAAAATGGCGCCTTCAAGGAGGAGCTGGAACAGTGGGTGCAGCACATGAGCCTCGCATCCATGGGAGCTGATATGGCCGATATTAACAACGATGGCTATCCGGAAATTTTCACTACTGAGATGTTGCCGGGAGATGAAACAAGGCTGAAAACCAGCACACAATTTGAAAATTATAATATTTATTCCCTTAAGCTTAAGAGCGGTTTCTATCATCAGTACATGCAAAACTGCTTGCAACTGAACAACCAAGACCATGCCTTCAGCGATATAGCCTATTATGCCGGTGTAGCTGCCACAGATTGGAGCTGGGGAGCTCTGATGTTTGATGCAGATAATGACGGTTGGCGTGACATTTATGTCTGCAATGGCATTTACAAGGATGTTATTGACCAGGATTTTATTGACTTTTTTGCAGACGAGGTGGTGCAGCAAATGGCGCTCACTGGCAGAAAAGAACAAATCAATGAAGTCATTTCCAGAATGCCTTCTGTTCCGGTGCTAAATAAGGCCTTCCGCAATGGTGGCAACCTGAAATTTGAAGACAAAGGACTCGACTGGGGCTTTACCACACCATCATTCTCCAATGGCGCCGCTTACGGCGATCTGGACAACGATGGCGACCTGGACCTGGTGGTGAACAATGTGAACATGGAGTCATTCCTGTACCGCAACAATGCCCGTCAGGCCACACAAAACCACTATTTAACTCTTAAACTGAAAGGAAAGGGCCAAAATACCTACGCCATTGGCGCTCAGGCATTTTTGCACCGTGGCACGGAAAAACTCAGCTTCCAACTGATCCCAAGCAGAGGATTTCAGTCGTCGGTAGATTATGCCATGGTGTTTGGACTGGGAGAAAACCCGGCCATTGACTCGCTGGTTATCATCTGGCCCGACCTGAAAAAATCGGTAGCCCCCCACCCTTCCCCTGATCAGACCCTTTCCCTCGCCTGGGAAGAAGCCAGGGATATTTATGTTCCTACAGCCGATTTAGCAGCTGCCGACGCATTTTTTAAAGAAATTCCCACAGATTTTCCCCTGACCAAGGAAGACCCATTTGTAGATTTTTATCAGGAAGGATTGAGTTACCACATGGTTTCCCGGGAAGGCCCTAATTCAGCTGTTGCGGATGTAAATGGAGATGGTTTGGATGATGTGTTCATTGGCGGACCCGCAGGAACTCCGGGTCGCTTGTACCTGCAAAACAGGCAGGGGAAGTTTACAGTGAGCAATCAAAAAACCTTTTTGCCGGATTCCACTTTTGAAGACACGGCTGTTTTGTTTTTTGATGCCGATAAGGACAAGGATATGGATTTGGTGGTAGGAGCGGGTGGAAACCACCAGCCCCCCGGCTCTAAATACTTGTTGTTGCGACTTTACCTCAATGATGGAAAGGGAGGTTTTGCTCTCGCGCCAACTCCTCTGCCTAAAAATGGTTTTAATACCGCCTGTTTAATAGCGCTGGATTTTGATGAAGACGGAGATCAGGACCTGTTTGTGGGCAACCGTTCATTGCCGCAGGTATATGGTATGCCGCCACGACATTTGTTATTGGAAAACGATGGTGTGGGGAATTTTGTGGAAGTAGCCAAAGAAAAGGCCCCGGAATTCAATTTGCTGGGTATGGTAACCGCAGCAAATTGGACCGACATTACGGGCGATGGTCATCCGGAGTTAATCGTGGTAAGTGAATGGCGCTCTCCACATATTTATCAGACCAACAAGGGAAAATTGAGCCTGATGAAAACAAATCTGGATCAATTTTCCGGTTGGTACTATGCCGTTGAAACCGCAGATCTGGATGGAGATGGCGACCAGGATTTGGTATTGGGTAACAGAGGAGAAAACTTTTACCTGGGTGGCACAAAAGAGGCGCCAATACGTTTTTGGGTCAATGATTTTGATGGTAATGGCGTGATAGACAAAATTATGACCAGAAAAGTGGATGGAAAAGACATGCCTGTCCCTATGAAAAAAGAGTTGACTGGTCAAATACCCAGTCTGAAAAAACAATCGCTCAAACACGTTGATTATGCTAAAAAGTCCATCCAGGAATTATTCCCCAAGGAGGTACTGAAAAAATCGGTGGTCATGGAAGGCAACTACTTCGCTACTTCGATTGCCTTAAACAAAGGGAATGGACAGTTTGAAATGATTGCACTACCCAAAGAGGTGCAATTTTCCAGTGTGAATGCCATTTGGTGCGGCGACATAAACAGTGATGGCGCCACCGATCTGGTTATGGCTGGCAATGATGCTGGTTTTATGCCGCAGTTTTCTAAATTGGATGCCAGTTTTGGCCATACGCTATTGAATGACGGCAAGGGTAATTTCCAATGGCTTGCTGCAAAAGCATCTGGATTTTACCATTTCGGTGAAGCACGCAGCCTTAAGCTAATCAAAATAAAAAGCGTCAACCATTTATTATTAACTGAAAATGAGAAACCAACACGGTTTTTTCAGTTAAAACAGTAAAAACTATAGAATACATGAAAAATACGAGCATGAAGTGCCGCTTTAAACTAATTCTCTGCATTTGCTATTTGTCTCTTTTTCAACTTGGTTTAACTGCTCAGGCGGCCCTCGAAAAAGGTTATTACCTAACAAAATCGGATAGCACTAGGGTTGATGGCTACTTTTATCTGGAGGAGCATGTTTTTGGAATAATAGATTTTTACCTGTCAGACAAAGGTGACAAAACTAAGGTGCTGCGCCCTGAAGATGTCTATCTGATTGCTACTGATAAAGGATCGGTTCTATTACCTCTAGTGACAACAGATGGTTCAAAATCCATATTTATTCGGCGACTTGTTGCTGCCGGGGCTAGTCTTTATGAGGGCAAAATTGATAAAGCAAACGTATATTATATCAATTCAATAAATAACCCTGAGCTCATAAAAGTAAACAAAACTGCTCCTCAGGCATTCTTAAGCGCTTATTTAGGGGAAAAGTGCGCGCCTTCAACTCCTATCCGTTACCATAAATCTGAGCTAGTAAGGGCCTTAATTAATTATGGCAAGTGCATGGGATATCCGGTGGTTAAACCTGCCAAAAAACCATTTTTGCTGAACTTTTCAGTAGGACTTAGAGGTACTTACTACAACCAATCGCCCAGTACAAGCGGATATTATCTTTTTCCATTCAAGCCTGTGCAAGGTTTTATTACAGGTGGAGATATTATGGTTGGGTTATTAAAAAACCTTCACCTTAGAGCCGGAATTGCAAGGACAAAAATAGTTATGAGAGGGGTTGACGGAGCTGTCTTACCTTATTTTTATAGAGGTTATGCCTTTGAATTTGTCGGACCTTTTCAGTTCTCCTACCAATCTGTTGAACTACCCATTGAGCTAATTTGGTATTGGAATAAAAGTAAAAAACTAACACCTCTGTTTGGTGGTGGAGTAACTTATATATGGGCGTCAAATCCAGTCATTGATCAGGATTTGACAGGGCCAGTTGATTTTAAACCGAATTTATACATTTTTACCAAAGAAGAAGTTCAGGCGGAATTTTTTGATGGTGAATTGGTAACAGTGGGAAACCCAAGAAAATTTTGGCAGTTTAGGGCCGGCTTTTTATATAGAATCCATAAAAGGCTCTCACTTGAATTTACGGTACGATACATGAAGAGGCAAGAGCTGTTTTATTATACAGGTACTAAACCGCCGGCTGCCTACTTTTTCAAGACTCATCAAAGCTGGTTCGATTATTCGCTGGCCATTTATTTACCCCTGGTAATAAACAAACCTATTCGATAATGTCAGATTTAATCAGGCTTTTTTTTATTTTTTCGTTAATTTTTGTGGGCTGTCAAACCAACAAAAAACCCTCCCATTTCCAGCTCCTAAGAAAAGAGGCAACTGGTTTGGATTTCACCAACTCGCCCGGTCAAAACAATGATATCAACGTCTTCAACTATATGTACTTCTTCAATGGAGGTGGCGTGGCTGGAGGCGATTTTAATCAGGATGGCTTGATTGATCTGTTCTTTACTGCCAATATGAGCCCTGATAAGTTGTTTATCAATCAAGGGTCCCTGCATTTTAAAGACGTAACCAATCAGGCAAACATTAATCCGAACCCTTTTCCGACAATTACCTGGAAAACAGGGGCATCTGTAGTAGACATCAATCAGGATGGACTGCTGGATATCTATGTTAGTCAGGTGGGCGATTACAAGGCCATCAAAGGCAAAAACCGACTCCTGGTTTGCCAGAAAATTGAAGCCGGTATACCGGTTTTTGAAGACAAGGCGGCTGACTACGGACTGGATTTAGTAGGATTTGGCACCCAGACCGCCTTTTTTGACATGGACGGAGATGGCGATCTGGATCTGTTTCAACTAAATCACTCCCTGCACCAAAACGGCACATTTGGCCCCAGAAAGCAATACGAAGGCACCTTTCACCCGCTATCAGGAGATAAAATCCTGGAAAACCGTGAGAGGAAATTTGTTGATATCACCCCGCAAACGGGGATCAACAGCACCGTTACGGGCTACGGATTAGGCATTGCATTAAGCGACCTGAATCTGGATGGATGGCCAGATATCTACATTGGAAATGATTTTCACGAGAACGACTACCTGTATATCAACCAGCAAAACGGTCGCTTCAAAGAATCCATCGCAGATGCCATCAGACACACCAGTCGCTTTTCCATGGGCGTTGACATCGCAGATATCAACAATGACGGCTGGAACGATATATTTTCCCTGGATATGGAGCCTGAAGATCCGCAAATCCTGAAAGCTTCACTAGGGGAAGATGGGTTTGCTATTTACCAAATGAAACTAGGCTACGGATATCAAAATCAGTATGCCAGAAACGCTTTACAATTGAACGACGGTCATGGCGGTTTCCAGGAAATAGCCCAGTATGCCGGCGTAAGCGCTACTGACTGGTCGTGGTCTGCCCTGTTCGTAGATTTCGATGTAGATGGGCGCAGGGATTTGTTTATCTCCAATGGTATCCCCCGCAGGATGAATGATGTTGATTATATGCGGTTTCAGGAAAGTAAAGGGGCTCAGGGCGGCCAGGATTTGAGCACTGGTCAGGATAAGCTGGCCATAGTAGAAAAAATGCCTCGCATCAAAATCCCTAACAAGTTCTTTCATAACTCCGGTCAACTTAGCTTTCAGGACTGGCACAATGAAATTGGCAACAATCTCCCCACCTTCTCCAATGGCGCCATAAGTGCAGATCTGGACAACGATGGCGACCTTGATATTGTGGTGAATAATATTGAAGATGAGCCCTTTGTGTATCAAAACATGCACCATGAAAACGGGCAGTCCGGCGCTTTTCTCAGCCTTTCCCTGAAAGGCCCGACTGGCAACCGGCAAGCTGTTGGCGCCAGGGTATGGGTGTATAAACACAATGGCGAACGATTGAATGCAGAAGCCTTCCCGGTTCGCGGTTATCAATCCAGTTTGCAGGCGCCTTTGTATATTGGTATTGGTGATACCGTACAGGTGGATTCCATTCATATAGTTTGGCCGGACCGTTCTTACGAAAAATGGGTAAAACCAGCTTACAATCAAACTGTGGAAGTAGCCTGGAGAAGCGGGTTACCTGCTTTCCCATTTCAACAATTTGCCGTTGGTAAAAAATCGGCGTTTCCCTTTGAAGAGATTACCCAATCCAGCGGATTAGACTTCAAACACGTTGAAAATCAATTTATTGAATTCAATAGGGAAGCACTCATTCCACATATGGTTTCTGCAGAAGGGCCAGCTCTTGCTGTAGGTGATGCGAATGGAGATGGCCTGGATGATCTGTTTTTGGGGTCCAGTAAGTTTGAAAAAAGCGCTCTTTATATCCAAACAGCTCAGGGTAAATTACTACGACAAACGCCTGAAGCCATACTGCGTGACAGCATTTTTGAGGATGTTGATGCGCAGTGGGTAGATTTGGATCAGGATAAAGACCTGGATTTAATTGTTGCCTCCGGTGGCAATGAGTGGAAATCGCGTGATGAAGCCATGAAACAGCGGTATTACCTGAATGTGGGCAATGGTCAATTTGAACGAAAAGACTTTCCGGGCGCATACGCCACCGCATCCTGTATTCGCGCCGGTGATTTTAATGGAGACGGGTTGCCTGATGTCTTTATTGGCGCCAGGGCTCAACCCTGGAACTATGGATTGACTCCCAAATCCTATTTATTTGAAAATCAGGGCAATGGCCAGTTTAAAGAAGTACCCGAAGAGAAATGTGACGGCCTCCAACAAGCCGGATTGATTAAAAATGCTCAATGGGCCGATCTGGATAAAGATGGCGATCTCGACCTGTTACTTGCTATAGAATGGGAACCCGTTATTGCCTATATGAATCAGGCTGGGACCTTTTCCAAACAAGTGCTTGGCGAAGATTTCGGCTGGTGGAACTATGCTACTGCTGAAGATGTGGATCAGGATGGCGATTTGGATATTGTTGCAGGAAATACGGGTGAAAATGGTCGATTCCATCCAAGCAAGGAAAAACCACTGCGCCTTTATGTGGCTGACATAGACCACAACGGTCAAACAGATCAGGTTATGACCTATTACCTGAAAGATCGGGAAATACCCTTTGCAACCTTTGAAGAGTACACTAAAACCATTCCTTCTTTGAAGAAAAAATACCTCTATGCCAAGGATTTTGCCCAGGCAGAGGTGCCAGATATCTTTGGTAAAAACAATTTGCAAAAGGCCGTACAACGCCAGGCTACCACATTTTCCAGTGTGCTGTTGCTAAATGAGGGTAAAGGAAAATATACCGTTAAGCCCTTGCCGCCAGCCATGCAATTCTCTACTCAACAGGCATTTCTCTGGACCGATTTGAATGCAGATGGTAAAAAAGAACTGCTCACTGGCGGTAATTTTTTCGAATGTAATATTGAAATGGGTAGGTATGATGCTGATGGCGGACATGTTTTACAGTTTGGTCCCGCCGGGCAGGTGGAGGTTGCAGATTTGGGTAATCTTAGGTTAACTGGTCAAATCCGTAGGATGGCCCCCTTGAGATTATCTGGAAAGCTGGTTTATATACTGGCCAAAAACAATGACGCCGCACAGATCATTCAACTGACCAAACAATAAATTTCCTGAGCCCTATGGACTTAGGCTGGAAGTCTAATAAATTTTTGATGCAGGTATAGCTGCGGGAACATGCTCGTTTTACCTTCGCGCCGTGTTTGAATTCGACCTAAACAAAATACTGGAAGAGCTGATCAAAAGCCCGCTAATCAAAAATGATGTGGGTCAATGGGAAACCGTATCGCCCTTGCTGTTCAGCAGCGGGCTTTTTTTGTTCCTGTTCATTGGCTTTTATGCTATCTATCAGCTCCTGATGCGCAAAGACAGGCTTCGTATAGCCTGGGTAACCATCTTTTCGCTCTATTTTTACTTCAAATGCGCAGGTATCTTTTGGCTTCTTCACGTGGTCATTGTGATCGTGGATTTCAGTCTGGCGCGTTGGATGGAGCAGTCGAAAACCCGAGGAGGAAGAATAGCTTTATTGGTGGTTAGCTTGGTCGTTAACCTCGGTATGCTGGTCTACTTCAAATACAATCTCTACTCTGAGATGTTCTGCGAAGCACTGGACAAACCATACGACCCTCGTTATTTGTTCCTGCCCGCGGGCATTTCCTTCTTTACTTTCCAGTCGCTGAGCTATACCATAGATGTGTACAGAGGCCAGTTGAAGGCCCTGAACAACATGTTGGACTATGCCTTCTTTGTCACCTTTTTCCCTCAAATGGTGGCCGGCCCTATTGTTCGTGCAGCTGATTTTCTGCCACAGATTCGTGTTCCGGTATTTGTTACCCGGGAAGAATTTGGACGCGGTTTTTTCCTTATTTGCACGGGTTTATTCAAAAAGGCAGTCATTTCTGATTACATCAGCGTCAACTTTGTGGACCGGGTTTTTGAATCGCCACTCCAATACACTGGCCTGGAAAATCTGTTTGCCGTATATGGTTATGCCATGCAGATTTATTGCGATTTCTCCGGATACTCCGATATGGCCATTGGCCTGGCATTACTGATGGGTTTCAAGTTCCCCATAAACTTTGATTCACCCTATCAATCATTGAGTATCACTGAGTTCTGGCGCCGTTGGCATATATCCTTATCCACCTGGCTCCGCGATTACCTCTATATCCCGATGGGAGGAAACAGGGGATACAGCTGGGCCACCTGGCTGGTAACTGGCGGTTTTTTTGCCTTCACATTCGGATTTTCTATCCTTCGACTGATAGCTGGCGAATGGTGGTGGATGGCGCTTTGGTTTGGTATTTTCATGGTAGTTATAGTGCCTTCACTTTGGAAAAAGGATCATGTGGGTTTAGCTACCAACTTCAACCTCATGGCTACCATGTTGCTGGGCGGTTTGTGGCACGGCGCGGCCTCCAGGTTTATTATTTGGGGCGCTCTGCACGGAATCGCTCTTGCGCTGGAGAAATGGATAAAAGGTATTTTCCCTTCCACTTCCGGGCCGTTCAGAAGAATTCTGGCGGCGATATGGACTTTTCATTTCGTATGCTTCTGCTGGATATTTTTCCGGGCTGATGGAATGGATAAAGCAGGCGACATGTTGCATCAGATAGCCTTTGAATTCCGTCCGGAGTTTTTTGCTGATTTCTTTACTGGTTACAGTGCGGTACTTTTCTGGATGTTATTGGGATTTGGGTTACATTTTCTGCCCAAAAACGCAGAATTATGGGCACAGAAAGGAGCCACTGCCTTACCCTTGCTTGGCAAAGCTGTACTTCTTACAGCCATTATTGCTTTGGTGATGCAGGTAAAATCCTCAGAGGTACAAGCCTTTATTTATTTCCAGTTTTAACCGCCAGCTCTGCGTATTTTTCTTCTATCCACTCCCAATCCACCAGCGTTTCCTGGTCGAGCCGTTGTCTGATTTTGGCTAATGGAGCACTCAGGTCGGCTTTTTTGTCCTGTTTGCGCAGAAATTTGACCTTGTACAGCTCTTTTGCCATAGGAAAAAACCGCAATCGCTCAGTTTTTCGGTGTGCCGGCAAACTGTCTTCCCTGCGCAACCTGGTGGTAGTGGCGTGCAACATACGTTCGGCATAATCATCGTCCAATTCATCCAGCTCATACCTAATTCTGGTATCCAGTGTAGCAGAAATAGCGTACAGATAAATATCATCCAGGGCGCCATACGTCAGGTAATGCGGCAGGATTGCTGCTGCTGCGTTATGGTCCCCTTTCCCAAAAAGCAGGGCCGCCTGGGCAATATCCAGCAACAGGGTCCGCTGGTTTTCATCATTTAGGCCCCCAATTTTACCTTTATAGGTCTGGTAAAAATGCTCTGCCCAATCAATCCTCTGAAGTTTAAGGGCAGTAAATAGCATGTTTTGGAAATGTGTGCTTGGCAGTAGTTCATTGACGCCGAACTGCTGAAGCATCTGCTGTTGCATGGAAAAGATTTTTTCCAAAAAGCGCGGGTTCTTGGTTTCGCGGTACCTGGCAGGCCAGAATCCTCGAATCATGATTCGCATATTTTGTACCCGAACAGAAGGTAAAACGCCAGGATTTTGTTCCATCAATTGCTCAAATTGCTCCGCCAGCTTTTCGGCTTCCTCCGGATCGTCCTGTGTCAGGTAATCCAGCAAGGTGCAGGAAAGCGCCAGGGCTGGCTGCTGGAAAAAGCCGCTGGAGCGCAAAGCCCGCATGATCCGGACTGTTGTATCGCGGTTGGTAACAAAATGCAGGTGTTCCTCAGAACCGACTTCGTATAATTGCCACATACGCTGATAGTGAATCAGCCGGCTCATTTGATCCAGCTTTAGCATCAAATAATAGGTGTCCAGCTGCTCTGTGGCCGCCAAAAGATTTTTATCGCCGCCCCTTTCGCTATTGCTCTCTTCATAAAAAGCTTTTTCCTGTTCCACCATAAACCGAAACTGATAATAATCGGCATACTCGTGTTCATCGAAGGAGGTAAAGTTCAGGTTCTGGTCCAGCTCTTTTCGGGCCTGGTTGTTCAGGTTTTCAAAGTAATTCTCCGTCTTTCGGCTCTTGCGACCTTTTTCTGCGGCTGGCGCGACAGGAGGTAAGGGTGCGTTAGTTTGATTGATCCGTTCGCTATAAAACCGCATAAGCGCAATTTTCTGTTGCACCTCGTGCAACAACGCCGTACCATCCGGCTTGTCAGCGTCCCTGATTACCGCATATCGAAAAGTGACAAAGTGGCGTACAATGCTCATTAACTGTGCCATGGTACGCTGAAGGGCTCCTACCGGGTTGGCCGCCTGAGGGAAAAAGCGTGTGCCCGCCACATCGCGGTGAAGCGAAGGGTGGTCGAATTTAGGATAATGACGCTTCAGGTATTCAAACAAACCTAAGGTTTCTTCCGGGCGCTCCACATTAAAAATGGGCGATGCTACAAAAAGATGCAGCGCCTCCAATTCTTCCTGTGATAAAAGTTGCAGGGTTCTGAGCAAAGGGCTGGCGTACATAGTCAGCTTTAATCACCAAAACATATTGATTATCAACGTTTTGGATATTTATAGGTTTTTAGGACAATGCAAAATTCACAAAACATTTGGACTCTTTGGAAGTGATGTGATTTTCTGTGTTTGGCATCAGGAGGGTATTGCCCTCACCTTTGTATCATCAAAAGCGGTAAGGAAAGTCGAAACGTTTTTGAGAAGACTGTCAGAATCGAGTGTAGACCGGAAGGATCACATGAAAGCGGCCTGGCACAGTTTGCCCAAACTCCCCCGAGCAGCGCTCCACCCCCAAGTAGGCCGAGCAGGAAAAAGGTGAAATCACGGAGCGCTGCCGGGGGCCAGGTTTAACAGATAACCCAACCCTTTTATATACAACAAGGCCCGGACAGGCCACATGAAAACACAGCGGACCCACGGGTAAATCCTATAAAAACCAGACAAACACTATCCCTATTTTCTAACCATGTGAGGCAAACCCTGAATGGCCATTTGAAAACTAAGAAAAGGCAACCATGAGAGCGGCCCTTAAGTCATCATTACACCTTCATTTTACCTTACTTCAAGCAAACCCATGAGAACAAAGCCGTAGTAATTACGGCCCCTGTATAACGGACTTAAAACAAAGAAAACAACCTCCAATCTTCATTCGGATCTTTCCGGATGAAGATTTTTTATTAAAGCGCTTGCGAAAATTGTGATTGGTAAGGGAGCTGTTGGAGATTAATCAAGCAGGCCCTCAGGTAAATCCATCAGTATTTCCTGTTTTTCCTCATTGATGGATACAATCAGCTGCACATTCAATGGGATCAAAACCTCAGCGCCTTTATAGTCAAGAAACGCCATTTCCTGTTGGGGCATTTCAAGCACTTCTTTGATGGTTCCAATGCGACCCAGCGATTTATCCACTAAAGTAAAACCTTCCACAAAACCATACTCTAACCCTTCTTCTTCCTCTGTTTCGAACTCCCTCAAATGATCTGGAAGGATATCCTGTTCTCTTAGCAGTATATCACGAGACTGCAGCGCAATAGCGGCATCGCGGTCTGATACTTCTTCCAGGTGCAGGATAATATCTCCTCCGCCCCGTACATTTTCAATGAAATAGGGAATTTTAGCGCCCTTTACATCAATAAAAATGCGTTCACATTTCAGGAAGTCTTCCAAAAAACGTTCCTCAATGCTCACTTTTAATTCACCGGTCAGTCCGTGCGCTTTGCGTGTCCTGCCAATGGTTATATAGTTGGGTTCTGCCATTTGCCTGATTTAAAGGTGCAAAGGTAGGCAAAATAAGAAACCCGTTGCTGAAGCTCAACAACGGGTTTCTGTATAATTCCCTTAAACAGGCTTTAGTTTGCTTTGTCCATCAAGCGCTTGGCAATGCCGTAGACGCGCCCGAGTACGGTTACGTCCGGAACCGAAAGATCCCGGTTTTCTTCTGCTTCTTCACTTTCCACCTGATTGGGTGCAATGGACAGACTTGGCAGTGAGGAAGATAAAGCTGTGTTGGAGCGCATATTCACAAATGCAAATGCGCAAAGACTCAGCAGTGAGGCAGCAACCAGTATTGTTTTGAATGTAATGGTTCTTTTCATAGCCTTTTATTATTTAAAAAAGACGGTACGAAATTAGTGATTTTTGACGGGCTTTGTATGTTTTTCGACAAACGTTGCAACATTAGACAACAAACGCCATAAAAAGGTTGCAATGTTTCAACTAAAAAATAAGAAACCCTGCCGGTATTACACCGACAGGGTCGTATCGTCAAACCAAAAATCAATCAGTTATTATTGACGGATACCGCCATTGCTGGCTGGTACTGCTTCTTGAGCTGGTGGCACAAGTACTTCACCTTTGATGGTGAGGGTGTGCGTTTCTGGCGTTTCGTTGGTAGTGATAGTCACAGTTTTGGTGAAAGCGCCTGGACGGTTGGTGTCGTAGCTAACGTCGATGGTTTTGGTTTCACCAGGCATGATTGGCTCCTGTGGGTAAGTTGGAACCGTGCAACCGCAAGAACCCTTTGCTGATTTGATCACGAGTGGCTCGTTGCCGGTGTTGGTGAAAGAGAATTTGCGAACTTTGTCGCTTCCTTTTTCAATTTTGCCGTAGTCAATGGTGGTGGTCGGGAATGTCATCACCGGACCGCTTTGAGCGTTCACTGCGAAAGAGCAAAGCAGAAAGAAAGCGAGGAGGGAAAATGCTTGTTTCATTAGAGTGGAAACCGTTTTAAATGAGATAATGTTAGTTGTGTTGATCTGCCGTAGTCAGAATGATGGCACAAAAGTATGTATGGAGATGCCGCACCTGAAATACCTTTGCTGTTAACGATAGCCAAAATAAAGCAAACCCTTTCTGAAGATTGCTAACAAATTGAAAAACAGCGGGTTGAAAGGGCTGTTTACCATACAAAATTTGGCTCTCGCTGCTCCGGTTTAACAAAAACAAACAAAGCCGAACCGCTAATCAAGCCTGAGTGATTCTAAAAATACTTTTTTCCAGGGCGTCCAAAAAGGTGTATTCCAGGAGGAGTTGTGCCAAAGCAGGGTGAGCTCTCCTCCATATTGCTTTACCACTTTATGATAGTATCTGATTTTTGCTATGCCTTGTTCCGGCGTTAACCTTAAATACTGCGCCAGCGTAACATCCATAAGCACCAATGGCTTTTCCCTTAAATGAAGCATTTTACGTTGCGACAAATCAAACGCCGGGTAACTCTGGCAAATTCCCGACCTGAATCCGTCTGCTTCGGCATAGCCAAGTGTGCTGTCTTCTTCCATGCCTGCCTTTTCCCATACCTGCCAGGTTTCCGGATTGGAAAAACGCAGGTAATGTTGCCTGCCAGACTTTACCGCAACAGGTGATAATTCTTGCAATGAGTTCAACTCCTGGTTAAAAGCATCCTGATTGTTGTACGATTCATAACCCGGGTGAAAGCCGATGGTATGTCCCCGCTCAGCTAAATTGAGAATAAGCTTTTTAATAAACGGGTTCTCCAGCGGATACCAGCAATCGCTACCCGGTGCGCGTTGACCCATAAAATTCCACTGAATCACATGACCGTATTGGTCAAACAGGTTCATCCACTCCTCAAAAACATCATAAGGATCTGCTGCAGACCTTCGGAACATACCGGGCTGCTTTAACCAGAATTGAGCTTCTGTAATGCTGCGGCGCTTAAGCAAGGCGCCAGCCAGGGTTTTTAATCTTGCAGCTCCCGTCCACCATAGCCTGGGGTGGTCTACATCACAACTGAACGACCACCGGAACTCAGGTAGCTTCCTTTCACCTGTAAAGCCTGCTCGTTGCAGTTTTTCCCAAAGCCAATTGGTACATTCATTAACCACAGGCCTGTCTAATACCCCATTTCGGAACGCCCAGGAGGCTTTTGCCGGAAACCGGCCATGCGCATCCCGATGACTGGTTTGATATTCTTCCAGCCGACTCAACATAAAAAAGCAAAACGCAAAAACATCGAAATCGGGCGACTGATAATCTTTAGTGTCTAGTTGAAAATTCCAGTCAGATGCTGGGTGGAGACTGTCGAAGGTATCAGGAATGAAAAATTGTTGTCCATTGGGCAAACAAAGCTCATGTCCATATTCGGTGGGTTCAAATGCCATAACATAGTCCAATCCCAGGATTTCCCGGAACAACACATGCCAGGTATATGCTTTTTCTGCCTGGCTGGCAGGATTTGAACGAATGAGCAACGACATTGATTAGATTTAAAGCGACAAGATCTTTTCAACAATGGTTTCTCCCACGGCAAGCGATGCGGTGGCGGCCGGACTGGGGGCATTGCACACGTTAACAATGCCGGGTTGCGTAAGGATTAAAAAATCGTCCAGCAAGTTGCCTTGCGGGTCGCACGCCATAGCGCGCACGCCGGAACGCCCGGGCACGAGGTTGTCTGATTGGATAGCGGGAATGAGGCGTTGCAGGGCTTTTACAAAATAGCTTTTTAAATAGCTTCGCTGCATTTCAGCCCATCCATCGCGCCAGTATTTCCGGGCTATTTTCCGGAACCCCGGATAAGCCAGCGTTTCAGCCAGTTCACCGGCATGAAAATCCCATTTGGAGTAGCCCTCCCTCCGGAATGCCAGTACCGCATTGGGACCGGCTTCTATGCCGCCTTGTATCATTCGGGTGAAATGTACTCCTAAAAACGGGAAGTTAGGGTTGGGTACCGGATAGATCAGGTTGCGCACTAAATGTTGCGCCTCAGGTTTGAGATCGTAGAACTCGCCACGAAACGGCAATATTTTCAGTTCCGGATCTACGCCTGTTTTTGCAGCAATATGGTCTGAAAACAACCCTGCGCAGTTGACAAATATTTTAGTGTGGAAGCTATCGTCGGCTTCAACCACTACCCCACCCTGTACCTTTTTTATGGCAACTACTGGTTTGTTATAAAAAATGTTGCCGCCAAGTTGCTGGAATATTTCTGCGTATTTGCGGGCCACCTGACCATAATCAATAATACCAGCCTGAGGCACCCAGACAGCCTCCACAGCCCGAACGTGAGGTTCTATTTCCCGCACTTCATCCGGGCCTATTTTCCGGATACCCTGCAAACCGTTTTGTGTCCCATTAGCAAGAATTTTATCCAAGGATGGGCGTTCTCGCTCTTCCACGGCTACAATGATTTTACCACAAACATCATGGGGAATACCGTATTCCAGGCAAAAACGAAGTAACATGTCGTACCCCTTTTTACAATTCAGGGCTCTCAGGCTTCCTGGCCGGTAATAAATTCCGGAATGAATAACGCCGCTATTCCGGCTGCTCTGATGCATTGCCGGTGCTGTTTCTTTTTCCAAAACGGCTATTTTCCAATCAGGTCTTTTTTGCTGAAGCTGAAAAGCGGTGGCCAATCCCACAATACCGCCTCCGGCAATTATAACATCGTACTGCATGCAGCGAAGGTACTTGCCGCTGATGGGAGTTTGGACCGAAAGTTGTAAGAGTATGTTAACTGCACAGCAATTGCTCCCAATCTGGCTACTTTTGCACCTCTTTTTCCAACGATTTTACCAGCACCATGCTCAGCATGATCATTGACATGAAAAAAATCTTTACCTCCCTGACTTTGTTTACCTGCCTGTTTTTTGGTTTGCAGGCACAAAACACCACTAAAAATTACGAATTCCGCAACGGCCTTTGGTACGATGGAAAGGGGTTTGTGAAAGCAACCTGGTTCACCAGCAATGGCCTTTTGAGCAAAAAAGCCCCTTCCAAAGTGGATTCTGTAATTGATTTGGAAGGCAAATACCTGATTCCACCGTTTGGAGATGCGCATTGCTCCAGCGTTTCGGAAAATCCATCCGCCGCCAACACCTTATCCATGTACCTCGGTGAAGGTGTGTATTACCTGCAAATTATGGGCAATACACAGGAAGGTCGTTCTGCCAGCGCGCCGCTCATGAACAAGCCTACAGCGCCTGATGCAGTCTTTTCCAATGGTGTCATTACCTGCACGCTCGGCTTCCCGTTCCTGGAATATGAGGGTCCGGCCAATAAAATCAAAAACCCTACACTCTGGGGCGAGCGTTATGCAGAACTGAAAACCAGCCAAAAAATGCTGGGCAATGGCTATTGGTACATAGACAACAAAGAGGCTCTGGCAGCTAATTGGGATAAGCTCAAAATGCAAAACCCGGGCATCATCTACATCTGTCTGCTCGACGTTATGAACAATGGCGGCAAAGAAGGCAAAGGCTTGTCGGCCGAAGTAGCCAAACTGGTGGTAAAAAAGGCCCACAAGGCCGGATTGCGTGTTTTTGCACAGGTTGAAACCGCAGAAGACCTGCGTTTGGGCCAGAAACTGGGTGTGGATGGTTTTGCCAACCTGCCGGGCAATAACTGGGATGGTACCGGCGACACCAAGAAATTTGAACTGAATGATGCCGACCTGAAAACGCTGGTCAAGAAGAAAACGCCTGTGGTATTGCTGCTTTCTCATGCACAAGCGGCAGCAAATAAAGCGGCAGTTCAGGATTTTCACAAAAAAACGCTTAAGAAGTTGAAGGATGCCGGCGTGATGGTGGCAATGGGTTCGGATGATATGCAGCGCACCCTTCGCATGGAACTGAACTATTGGTTTGGCCTGGGCGATTTGGACGATGCGTGGACGCTTCAGGTGCTTTGCGAAAACACCCCGAAGGCGATTTATCCAAAACGGAAAATTGCCAAATTTGAGGATGGATATGAAGCAAATTTCCTGGTTTTATCAGACAACCCTTTAACCAATGTTCTGAAAAGCCGGGTACAGGTTTTCAAAGTTAAGAACGGCGTTTTGCTGAAATGATAGACTTTTGATAACAATTAGATCAGTATCAGGAATCAGTTCGTGTCAACTGGTTCCTGATTTTTTTTCAGCAGAATTGTGCTTTTGGCAGAGGCAAGCAAAAGATTCATCGAAACCAATAGACTCTGCCAGGATATTATGCTGATTTTTGCGCATGAATTATCATACACCTGTCATGAAAAAGACTTTATTATCACTCATGTTGGCAGCCCTTGGACTAGGCTCCTTGGTTGCACAAAACATCCAATATGTGAAGTACGAATTGGCCAATGGGCTGAAGGTTATTTTACATGAAGACCACAGTACACCCATTGTTGCTGTTTCTGTAATGTACCATGTGGGGTCAAAAAATGAAAAGCCCCAACGGACCGGCTTTGCCCACTTCTTCGAGCACCTGCTTTTTGAAGGCTCAGAGAATATCAAACGCGGCGAATTTGACGATTATATCAATGAAGCCGGTGGCATGAACAATGCCAACACATCCTTCGACCGCACCTATTATTACGAGGTGCTTCCATCTAACCAACTGGCGCTGGGTTTGTGGCTGGAAAGCGAAAGGATGTTGCAGGCCAAAGTGGAGCAAATTGGCATTGAAACGCAACGACAGGTAGTAAAAGAAGAGCGTCGGCAATCTTATGAAAACCGGCCTTACGGTATGCTGATTGAGGAAACCCTCAAAAGACTGTACCGTGTGCACCCTTACAAAAGCCCGCCAATCGGGTCTATGCAAGACCTGAATGCCGCGCAGGAAGCTGATTACAAGCAGTTTTACAAGGATTTTTATCGTCCGGACAACGCCATTTTGAGTATTGCGGGAGATATTGATATTGAGCAAACCAAAAAGCTGATTGATATCTACTTCAAGGATATTCCGCGCGGCAAGGGCGAAATCCAGCGCAAATTCCCGCAAGAGCCGCCTATCACTAAGGTGAGCCGCGATACCGTATTTGACAATGTACAGTTGCCGGCCATCATCTATGCTTACCATATTCCGGCACAAGGCACTAAAGACTTTTACGCAGTAAAAATGTTGTCAATGTTGCTCAGTCAGGGCGAAAGCAGCCGGATGCAAAAAAGCCTGGTAGACCAGCAGCAAAAAGCGGTTTTTGCTGGTTCTTTCCCGTTTGAAACTGAAGATCCAGGCGCAAGTATTTGTTTTGCCGTAGCCAATCTGGGTGTAGATATTGCAGATCTTGAAAAAAGCATGGATGCTGTTATTACGGATGTGCAAACAAATCTGATTCCGGAAGATGAATTCCAGAAACTGCAAAATCAGGTTGAAAATGATTTTGTGACTGCCAACAACAGCGTGGCAGGTATTGCAGAAAGCCTGGCGCAATATGAAATGTACTACGGTGATGCCAACCTTATTAATACGGAACTGGAGCGTTACCGCAAAGTGACCAGAGAAGACATTCGTGCTGCTGCCCAAAAATACTATAACCACCAGTCAAGGATCATTCTGCATTGGTTGCCGCAACCAGCCAAGCCCTAATCTTAACACACTGAACATGAAGAATTTATCATATTTTATCCTCGCTTTTTCTCTTCTGATCGCCTCCTGTACGCCAAAGTCCGGAGGCAAGGTAGGCAGCACCCCTCCCCCGCCGCCCACACCATCCACACCAGCTGTAGGCGCCAGCAAAGCGCCACAAATTCCGCTGCCAACCGGCGATGTCAGAAAGAAATCGCCGGCGCCAGGTTCTGCGCCCAAGGTGCAAATTGGCAAGGCAGAAACCTTTACATTGGACAATGGTCTGACCGTAATTTTGGTGGAAAACCATAAATTACCTAAGGTTTCTTACCGGGTTTTTGTTGACTACGATCCTGTTTTAGAAAAAGAAGCTGCGGGCTACCTTGATCTCACCGGAGAGATGATTTCCAAGGGGACTGCTACCAGAACGAAGGCTCAGATTGATGCCCAGGTGGACTTCATAGGCGCATCCCTGTTCTCTGATGCAAATGGTGTAAGTGGTAACAGCTTGAAAAAACACAGTGAAAAACTGCTTACCATCATGTCGGATGTGCTGTTGAATCCGGTTTTTCCTCAGGAAGAACTGGACAAAGCCAAAAAACGCGCTGAAAGCAATCTGGCTTCACAAAAAGATGATGCCGGCGCCATTGCAGGCAATGTAGCGTCCATTCTTCGTTACGGTAAAGATCACCCGTATGGTGAGATTATGACAGATCAAACCCTGTCTAAAATCACATTAGATCAGATTAAAAACCACTACCAAACCTATTTCAAGCCCAATATTGCCTATTTAGTTGTTACGGGGGATGTAACCCGGGTCGAGGCAGAACGTCAGGCAAAACAATACTTTGGTAAATGGGCAAAGGGAGATGTGCCTAAACACAATTACGGTATCCCGCGTGCTCCTGAAAAAACTGTGGTTGATTTTGTTCACCGCCCAGGTGCTGTTCAATCTGTGATCAACATTACTTACCCTGTTGATCTGATGCCTGGCACACCGGATGTTATTCGCTCGAGGGTAGCCAATTCTCTGCTGGGCGGTTACTTCAACAGCCGCCTTAACTACAACCTGCGCGAATCTCATGGTTGGACTTACGGTGCGGGCAGCTCTTTGAACCCTGATAAACTGGTGGGCATGTTTAATGCTTCTGCCAGTGTACGCAATGCTGTGACAGATAGCAGCATCATTGAGTTTTTGAAAGAAATGCGCCGTTTGAGTGAAGAAAAAGTGTCGAATGATGAGTTGCAGGTAGTAAAAAATGTCATGGCAGGAAATTTCTCGCGCAGTTTGGAGGAGCCTGGTACCGTTGCCACTTTTGCCCTGAACACAGCACGATATAAACTGCCTGTAGATTATTACGAAAAGTATCTGGAAGTACTTCAGAATGTTACTGTAGAAGAAGTACAGGCTATGTCAAGAAAATACATTCGTCCAGACAAAGCCCATATCCTGGTGGTTGGTAACCGCGACGATGTAGCAGACAGGTTGAAGCAATTCTCATCTGACGGCAAGGTGCACTATTATGATGCTTTTGGCAATCCGGCTAAAACAGTTAATACTACCCTTCCTGAAGGTTTGACTGCTGATCAGGTAATTGAAGACTACCTGAATGCCATTGGTGGTAGAGGTAAAATTGCCACTATCACCGAGATGCAGTCTAACTCAGTCATGCAAATGCGTGGACCTTCATTCAACCTGGTTACCTATCAGAAAAACGGCAAACTTTTGGTTGAAATGAGCATGAACGGCCAGGTTATGAACAAACAATTATACGATGGTCAAACCGGCATGCAATCAGCCATGGGTCAGGTGGAAACCGTAGATGAAGCCACTAAAGCGGATTTGAAGGAACAGGCCAAGATTTGTAAAGAGGCGGATTACAAAAAAGAAGGCTACAAACTGGTCCTGAAAGGCATGGAAGAGCTGGATGGCGCCGTGGCATTTGTACTTGAAGTAACACGTCCGGACGGCAAAATGGTCACGGAATATTACGATTCCAAAACCAGCCTGAAACTGCGCGAAGTGAGCATGAACAAAGGCATGGATGGCAGCCCAACCATCCAAACGATCGATATTGCTGAGTACAAAGAAATTAACGGAGTAAAAATTCCGCACCAAATGACCGTTGGCGGTGTGTTCCCGGTTCCCTTTAAGGTTACCGTTACTGAGGTCAAGGTCAACCAGGGTATCAAGGATGATTTATTCAAGTTGTAAAAGCTATTGAGCTTCAACTTACCTTTGCGCACGTTATCTGACACAGGTAACGTGCGTTTTTTATAACAACTTTTCCACGAAATAACAATTCAACATGTTGCACACACTTTTGCAAGCGCCTGCGGGCGGTGGTGGCCTGATCGGAATGCTCTTCCCTTTCCTGATTATCGTTGTGTTTTACTTTTTCCTGATTCGACCTCAGGTAAAACGTCAAAAAGAACAGCAAAAATTCATTGAGGGCCTGAAAGAAGGTCAGGAGGTAGTAACCAATTCCGGCATCATTGGTAAAGTTACCAAAATAGATGGCCCAGTGATTCGTTTAATGGTTGACGAAAAAACCTTTATCAGGGTGGTAAAATCTTCCATCCAGGGCGAATACAAGGGATAATCCTTGCTTGCATTATTACCGCAGAGGCGCAGAGGACGCAGCGTTTTGATAATCAATTCGTTATGCCTCTGAATCTCTGCGGTAAACACAGACCTCATACTTAATACCCAACCTTCCTGTTAACTACCAATTACTGATCCAATGTTATCTAACCGGTATTCTCTTGCTTTTTTCACGGCATTTGTCGTACTAACCTCTTGCACACGAAACACAACCCTGCGGGTACTTCAGCCTGCCCAAATGACGCTCCCGGAACACATCACCACGGTAGCGATGATAGACCGGAGTAAGCCATCCAATGGATGGTCTAATTTTTTTGAGGGCCTTCTTACCGGGGAGCAAATTGGCCAGGACAGGAGAAGCCGGCAGACGGCTATGGATGGCCTGACCAATGCCCTGACGCGGACACCGCGATTCCAGGTAAAGACCACGGGCATTGAACTCACTGGCAGCAAAGCCGGCGGACGTATGCCGGCAGCCTTGGATTGGTCAGAAATTGATAAAATCTGTCGGGATTATGGCACCAATGCGGTAGTAGCTATTGAATCCTTTGATACCGACAATTCCAGCAGGGCGTGGCCGGTGAATGAAACCAAAAAGGATAAAACCGGCAAAAAGTATACTGTAACCACCTTTCGCTCTGAACAACGAACCGGCGTAAGAATAGGTTGGCGGTTGTATGATCCCAAATCAAAAATCATTCTGGATGAGTTTGTAACAGACGATTATCTGGAGCGTACTGGCAGCGGGACTACAGAACGGGCAGCAATGAATAACCTGCCCAATCAATTGGATGTAACCCGCGATGTAGCCTACAACGTAGGCATTGAATACGGCGCCCGAATTGCTCCGATTTATGTCAATGTAACCAGGGCATATTACCACAAAGCCAAAGGTTACAAAAGTGAAATGAAACAAGCGTCCCGTTATTTGGCGGATCGTGAAATTGAAAAAGCGTCTATTCTTTGGAAACGTGTCATTGCTCAGGCTGGTACTACCAATAAAAAAGCAGCTGGCAGAGCGGCCTACAATATGGCGGTTGCGTCTGAAATAAGTGGCAATCTTGAGCTTGCGCTGGATTGGGCAACAAAATCATACCAG
This sequence comes from Chitinophagales bacterium, assembly GCA_017303475.1. Lineage (GTDB taxonomy): Bacteria > Bacteroidota > Bacteroidia > Chitinophagales > Saprospiraceae > M3007. The sequence goes on along the minus strand of JAFLBO010000001.1, from coordinate 429,916 downwards.
GAGTATGGTAACAAAAAAGCCAGGGAGTACATTAATGTTATTAAGCAGCGGCAAAATGATTCCCGAAAGGTGGATGCGCAAATGCCAGGTAAAAAAGCTTAATCCTTTCAGTTATGATTCCCAAATATCTGCTCACTTTCGGCTGCCTGATTCTCTGGCTGCTAACATTTAGTATTGGTGCTTTTATCGACACCAACCCACTACGTGCGGAACTTAATCAGGCCTTCAATCTTAGCAGTTTTTTACTGGTAGTGTCTGCCTGGATTCCCACGAATCTGGGAATTTTATCCATTCTGGCAGGCTTAAGTGGAGCCTTGTGTCGCTCTCTGCTGCGTAGCCTTGAGGTTGGGATAGAACAGGTGCGGCCCGCCAAGGAAGGATCCAGAGTCATTGGAGGTGGAATCGCCGGATTGATGTTCTACCTTTCCCTGATGGCTGGAGCCTTCCTGTTAATGGATGATCCATTTGAAACCACCACCAAACAGCAATATTTCAGAATTGCCGGAGTGGTTTCCTTTATGGCGTTTCTGGCCGGTTTCAGACCAGATCTGTTGCGCAGAGTGCTGGATAAAATTCCCGGGTTTTAAGACAGGTATTTACCAACAATAGGCAAGCGGCGCCCCATACCGAAAGCTTTTGAGCTTACGCGTATGACTGGTGCAGCCTGTTCCCTTTTAAATTCGTTGATGTTGACCATTCGAAGCACTCGCTTTACCAGCGCTTCCTCAAAACCCATTTCAATCAACTCTGATGGTCCTTTTCGACATTCAATGTATTGATACAGAAGTGGATCCAGTACTTCGTATGGAGGCAGGCTATCGGTATCTTTCTGTCCGGGTCTGAGTTCTGCAGAAGGTGGTTTGACAATAGAGTTTTGCGGAATAACGCCAACCATTTGCTGTTTGCCAATGGGATAGCTGTTGATGTACTTAACCAGTTCGTATATTTCTGTTTTGTAAACATCGCCCAAAACAGCTAATCCTCCACACATATCACCGTAAAGAGTACCATATCCTACTGACATTTCACTTTTGTTCGTGGTATTGAGTAGAATATTGCCAAATTTATTACTCATGGCCATTAATAGCGTACCCCTCACGCGTGCCTGAATGTTTTCCTCAGTTACGTTGAACGCCAGTCCCTCAAATTGTTGGTGCAGGGCGACCTCAAAGGCATCATACATTGGTTTGATAGCCACAATATCGTAATGAATGCCCAGGTTTTCGGCCAGGTCTTTGGCGTCTTTCACGGAGTGATCGCTGCTGAACTGGCTTGGCATCAGCAATACACGAACATTATCGTGGCCCAGGGCCTCGGTGGCCAGCACGGCCGTAACTGCAGAGTCAATACCGCCAGATAAGCCCAGGATGGCTTTTGAGAAGCCTAACTTTTGAAAATAATCCCGGATACCCAGTACCAGCGCATCGTGGATCAGGCGGATTTTGTCTTTTGGCTGTTCCTGTTGACGGCCGCCTTTCATCACTTCGTCTAGCTCGTACACTTTCAGGCACTCTTCAAAATAAGGCATTTCATCAAACACCATTCCGTCTGGTGAAACCACCAGACTACCGCCATCAAAAATAACGTCTGTTTGCCCTCCCACCATATTGGTGTAGAACATGGGTATTTTGTACTGATTTACATTGGCTTTTACCGTATGTATACGGGTGTTGGCGTGGGCGTAATTGAATGGTGAAGCTGAAATATTCAGGATAAAATCAGGCTTTTCCGGCATCATTTCATCCAGAGGACAAATCGTGTACAGTGGATTCTCATTACCTAAATTCCAGATGTCCTCGCAAATGGATATAGCTATTTTCTTACCTTTAAACGAAACGGTTTTGAATTCGGTGGCTGGTTCGAAGTAGCGATATTCATCAAAAATATCGTAGGTGGGCAAAAGAGCCTTGTGCTGTACTGCCTGAATGCTGCCCTGATAAAGGAAATAGGCAGAATTGTACAAATCTTTGCCGGCCAACACCGGATTTCGGGTGGGAGCTCCAACCACTATCGCCAGGTCGTGACTAACCTCGCAAAGCGCCTCTATGGATGCCTGGCAACGTTTGATGAAATCGTCAAATTCAAGGAAGTCTCTGGGAGGATATCCGCAGACAGCCAGTTCCGGAAAACAAATCAGATCGGCATTTTGGGCCTTGGCGGCTTCAACTGCCGACAACATTTTAGCCAAATTTCCTTCAAAATTTCCAATGTGCAGGTTTAACTGCGAAAGTGCAATACGCATGTTTATGTGCTTGATTCCAGTCTTTTTGATCAGTTTTCAATAAAATACATGTCAATCTCCCCTTTATTCTTGGCGGCAATTTTGCCCCTGTAATGACACGGGTAAGCATCTTTAACCGATTGGTATACCTCACCCGAAATGTTGATCCGCCCGCCTTCTCCAGCCTGCTCAACACGGGCAGCAATATTTACGGTATCCCCCCAGATGTCGAATGCAAACTTTTTGGAGCCCACTACACCGGCAACTACCGGGCCTTTGTGAACGCCAATGCGCGCATCAAACCTGGGTAGTCCTTTTTTTTCTCTTTCATCATTCCATTGAGCGAGCCAGGCTTGCATATCCATGGCGGCTGCTACAATTTCCTTAAGTTGCGAACCTCCGCCATCTGGCAGGCCTCCTGCACACATGTAGGCGTCGCCAATGGTTTTGATTTTTTCCAAACCATATCGGGCAATGATTTCATCGAACTTTTGGAAGCAGGTATCCAGTTCCGAAACAAGTTGTTGCGGGGTAAGTTTTTCTGCAATCTTGCTAAATCCAACAAAATCTGCAAACAGCACTCCTACGTCTTCAAAATAACGCGCCTTGGTGCGGCCCTGCCGTTTCAACTCGTCTGCAACCAGAGTGGGCAGGATATTGAGCAACAGGTTATCTGACCGCTCTTGTTCCTCCCTGATGGTTTTATTTTTCTCTGCCAAAATCCTGGCATTTTGCCTTGCTCTGAAAAAGCTGAACAAAGAGCCGCCGGCAACGAGCATTAATACCCCAATAATGGAGTAGTTAAATTTACGGTTGCTTTCTGCCTCCCTAAGCGCCAGGTTTGCGTTTGATACAGCCAGGGAATCCATGCCTCTGGTATAATATACAGAGTCCAGCAGTAGTTTCTGCTGCATCAAAATCATACTGGTTTTCATCTGCTCCTGGGTCATTTGCTCCAATTCTGCTTCTCTGGCAGCCAACTCCTCCTGTAAGGCTTTACTTTCCTCCAACAGCTTGCTCTGGGCATCTCTGAAATGCTGTTGGTTTTCCAGCAATTGTTTTTGCGTGGCAGTTAACTCTTTTTGCATTTCCTGTTTTGACTCCGTAGGTGAGTTGGAAAGAGCGCCACCACTTTTAAGGCGTACAATTTGAGCTTCAATGAGTTGCTCTTCCTGTGTTTTCCCAGATTTCCGCGCAATGGAGCGCATGTTTTCGAGATTATCCAAAGCTAATGATTTATTATTGCTTCTGATATCCTGTAGCACCTTTAAACTTTGCTCAAACTTTTGTTCTGGTCGTTTTTTGCCTGCCAGCAAAAGCGCTTTTCCTTCCCTGTTCAAGGCGTTGGCGCGTAATTCCGGCATTTTCAGGTCTTCTGCCAAATCTTCTGCTTTATCAGCCGTTTTTACGGCATTTTCCAAGGCGCCTGCGTACATCTGGGCATCGGCCAGCGCAATGAGCAGCTCGATTTTTTGTGCGCCCTTTGCTTGTTTAGCCTGTTCCTCCAGTTGTTTGATTTTGTCAGTTTGTGCGAAAAGCTGGTTGGCGAACAACACACAAACCCAAATGGAAATGATTGTTTTCCTGTTCACTGTCTTACTTTGATTAAATGATTAATGTCCAAGCATACGAGCGTCTATGGTCCGTTTGGATTCCCCAAGTGGAGCATATTGTACCTTCAAACTGGCATCGCCGCCAGAATTGAAATAAATAATGCGAATGGAATGCCATCCTTTTTGCAGGTGAGTAATGCCCGATTTTTCCTGCGTGCCATGATCACCATCGTTGTTTACTACAATTTCTCCGTCGATAGAGAGTACTGAACCATCATCTGAAGAAGTCCAGAATTCATAACCTCCAGTTTCCGGAATATTGATGAGTCCCTTCCACACCATTCCGCAATTGCCTTCTTTACAAGCGGGGTCGAGCTCAATTTTGCTGACATCCTCTGCCTTTTCCAGGTTGCCACGCAATACTTGTTCTGAAGTGTATTTGTTATGGTCCACCGACTTTAATTCAGCCCTTAGTCCGGATAGAGGCTCACGCAGCATGTTTTGGGCAGGCATCAGCTTGTAATACTTTACCAGCATGGAGTCTACGTTGCTGGATAGCTGACCTGCTTTGTAAGCCTTGGTTTTAATGGTAGCTGTTCCTGCGGGTGTAAGTGGTGCTGAATAAGTTGCAGAAGTTTCGGAAGGTTCTTTTCCATCTGTGGTATAACGGATAACGGCGCCCGGCGTTGCACAGGTGATTTTAACCGTTGGCTTAACCGTTTCAGGGTCATAAAATACTTCCATGCGGGGTTTGGCCACAAAATCGCCGTAACCGCTGATTTTTACAGCATAAGCATGTGCAGATTTAATTCTGTTGGGATTGTATTCCGGCAGGGTAATGACCAGATTTCCGGCGAGATTTTCAGCCTTGAGTTTTTCTTTAGTGGCCAAAAAAGTCACCTCCGAACCTGTGGTCGGCAATTGAATACCCTTCAATACCAATTTACGATCGTTAGGGTATTTAGGGAAAATAGCATAAACCGACTTGGTTTCAGGGTTCCAGGTGTAAAAAACCTCCTTCACCGCAAAGCCGGCATCAGGGTCTACGGTCTGTTTCAACAAAGCATCCACCGGGCCTTTGGCGGCAGGATCTGGCTTCCAGTCGCGCCGACCAATGCTCCATTGAGCCGGCATTTTCCAGCGACGGGTATTGTATATAGCTTCTCCATTGATATTGAGCCATTTGCCGATTTCCAGCAGGCGTTCCTGCATAATGGGTGGAATTTTACCATGTGCATCCGGGCCAATATCCAGAAGGAAATTGCCACCGCGGGAAACTTTGTCTACCAGGTGAAGCACCAGCGATTGGGCGCTGTTGTAATCCCAGGCATCTTCATGGCGGTTGTAACCATAAGAGGCGCCCATGCCGCGGCTTTCTTCCCAGGCATGGTCTTCAAAATCCAGATCAGGCTGATACTCAGGCGTGTAGATGCCGCCATGGTGGAATCTGGTATCACTTCCCCAACGGTCGTTTGCTACTATTTTGTCTTTTACAGTGCTTTCGGAGTACAACCAACTCAGAAACTGTGGCGTTTGCCATACTTCCGAGGAAGCATCCCAATCTCCATCAGACCAAATAACCCATGGCTCATAGCGCTGGATTAGTTCGTATAATTGAGGCATGGCATGCTCGCGGGCATATTGTGCTTTGTCGTATTGCCAAATAGGATTAAACCATTCATACAGAGAAAAATAGAGTCCGGGTTTAACCTTGGTTTTATTCAATGCGCCAAACAATTCGCCAACTAAATCGCGTCCAGGGCCTCTGACCTCGGCATTCCATGGAATTCCCCATGTTCTGTTGGCATCTTCGTTTGGCCAAAGGCAAAAACCATCGTGGTGTTTGGAGGTCAGAACTACATACTTGGCGCCTGCACGTTCGAAAAGCCTGGCCCAGTCATCCGGATTGAACAGCTCCGCATGGAAATCATCTGCCAGATCGTAGTAACTCTTATCTCCATAATTCACTTCATGGAATTGCTTCACTTTGCCTTTGTGGGCATTGTTTTCCAATGCGTTTTGATACCATTCTGCATAGTTTCCTTTTGCTGTAAAGGCCGGTACAGAATAAACGCCCCAGTGAATAAAAATACCAAATTTGGCATCAAGCCACCACTCTGGCGTGGGTCGGGAATCTAGCGACTCCCAATCAGGGGTATAAGTCTTTTGAGCAATTAAGAGAGAGGTAGAAAGGGCTAATACGATGGTCAGCAAAAAACGCATAGGTTCCTAATTGGTTAATGAATGTTTTAAATTCGGGTGCAAAGTATTCATTTTCAATGGATCCAAGATGGTTCCCACTAGGAAATCGCACGCAAAATCTGTGCCTTGTGGCGCTTGAAATGTGAAGCAATAAAATCAATGGTTTGAAGCCAGCTGATAAGTCCTATTCTGGGATGCCTGTAGACGGCTTTATCCAGCAAATTGTCCGGCAACCGGGTCAATAAATCTGTCCATGATTGTCGTACCTGATGCCATTTGGCCGACACATTTTCCAAGCTGTCCTGTTCCGGAATCAGGTCGTTTCCTACCGATTTTGGCGCTTTAAATTTGATCGGACTTGCGAGGGTGCATTTCAGGAAGAACATTTTGAGACCGGAAGACCAGGCTGGTTTTGGGAATTCAGGGTTAAAGCTTAGTTTTTTGTTCAAATAAGCCAGCGATTGGGACTCCACCAAGATCAGGTGGTGCATGGTTTGGATGGCGCTCCAACCATTATCGGCTGGTTTTTGGTTCAATTGTGCCAGAGTTTTCCTGCTCATTTCCTCCAATAAGGCGTCAACCAGACGGGTATATTCCATGTTGGCCAACAGTATTTTATCGCGCATACTGAAATTGCTTTTGTGTATCACGAAGGTATGTTCTTCACTTTACATTTTTGGGCAAAAGTCTTTTACTACCTTTGCGCTGGCAGCAACGATGAAGCGTTGTACCCTTTTTTATGCAACCACTAGGACAAAAGAAGTACATCAATACTTTTCTCAGTATTGGCAGCAATATTGGCGATCGCGCAGGCAATCTGAAAAATGCTATTGGATTGATTGAAAAATACATTGGTAAAATAGCCAAAAGGAGTCATGTTTATGAAACGCAGCCTTGGGGAGAGCCCAATCAGGATGCCTTTCTTAACATGGTTATCATGATCAATACCTCTCTGGAACCGCGCGACATTTTGGAGAAAATCACCAAAATTGAACGCGAACTTGGCAGGGAGCGCAAAGAAAAATGGGGACCGCGTACCATTGATATCGATATCCTGTTTTACGGGAAACGGATTATCCGCGATAAAGGCCTGGAAATTCCTCATCCAGAACTGCACAAAAGGGGCTTTGTACTCGTGCCCTTGATGGAAATTGCCCCCGATTTTGAACATCCGGTGCTGAACATGCAGATTGATGAACTTTATATGGAATGTGGCGACGATAATGACGTAGTCATGCTGGATTGATGACCATGGACATCCCCTACCCTTTTATTGCCATTGAGGGAAATATTGGCGCCGGCAAGACTACCCTGTGTCATCAATTGTCTGCTCACTTGGGCTGCTCTCTGGTATTGGAACAGTTTACAGACAACCCATTTTTGCCCCCGTTTTACGAACAACCGGAGCGGTATGCTTTTCCTGTGGAATTGTTTTTCATGACAGAAAGGCATAAGCAACTCCTGGAGCACTTCAGTCAACCGGATTTGTTCCGCAGTTTTACTGTGGCTGATTATTTCTTTGTCAAAACCCTGCTTTTCGCTAAAAATAACCTTAGCGAGGAAGAATTCCGTTTGTTTCAACGGCTGTTTTCTGTTTTAAATGCTACATTTCCAAAGCCTGACCTGTTGTTGTATCTGCACAGGCCAGTGGATGTTTTGATAAAACATATCAGAAAAAGAGGGCGGCAAATTGAACAAAATATTGCTCCTGAATACCTGGCAGAAATTCAGGAAGCTTACCTGGAATATCTAAAAACCGAAACAGATACGCCGGTGGTAATCCTGGATCTGGGCGATCAGGATTTTCAACATGATCCCAAGGCTTTTGCTGCTATAGTAGACATTATTGCAGCGCCCCACCCTATTGGCATGCAAATGATAAAACCTTGATTATCAAGCTCGGGCGAGTGCCTCGGATTCTGCTCCCAGCAGAAAACACCAAAAAGCGCCGCACATGATAAGGTGTGCTATGTCAAAAAAGCTAAACCAGATTCCCAGGGATATTTTGCCAATGTGAAAGAGAACAGCAGTAACCAGCAAGCCAATACCAGCCAGCATATACCGACTGCTTTCGCTGGAAGTACGCCGATACCGCAAGTATTCCATGGGAAGTACCATGCAGAGCAGGCCAATGGCAGCATGGATTTCCACTACAGGAAACCAAAGCGCTGTTACCAGCCAAACAGAACCAAACAGCAAGGTCAGAACGTTTAAACGTACAATTTTGCCCGTCCATCCTTCCTGCAACACCCCATCCATGCGCAACACACTGGCTTGTACCAGTGCCGCAAGTGCAATCATACCCAGCATCCAGCCTGGAATTTTGAGCGAGAACGGGAAGAGATACAGGAACAAGTGCCCAATGATGGCTCCTGCTGCTGCAGATAAACACATCAGTAAAAAAAACAGCCGGAAATAATGTACTTCCGGGGCATAAGTGCTGGTTCTGCCCAGGCGATACCAGGCATACAAACATACGCTGGCCATCAGCAAACTGGTAAAAGCCGTCATTGGCTCACCCAGTCTTATGCCTCCAATCAACAAATCCGGCTGAAAATTATTGGTAAGCAAAACTTCCATAACCGCTAAGGTAAATGCTGAAATTGGATTGAAAAGCGAAAAATGAATTTGAAAAGCAGATAAATTTTGATTTCAAAACAAAATATTTGAATTTTGCCCTTGCAATTATTGCCAATTAACTCCCTTAAAAGTGTCTAAAACACTTGCACAAGAACCGGGTGGGTCTGAGGAAAAACTCGTTGAAAAGGCCCTGCGTCCCAAACTGCTGGATGAATTCAGTGGTCAACGCAAAATAGTGGACAACCTTCAGGTGTTCATACAGGCCGCCAAACAACGTGGTGATGCCCTGGACCATGTTTTATTGCACGGCCCGCCAGGACTTGGGAAAACCACTCTTTCCCATATTATTACCAACGAAATTGGTGCAAGCTTGAAGATGACTTCCGGCCCTGTGTTGGAAAAGCCTGGCGATTTGGCGGGCTTATTGACCAATCTTGAACCGGGAGATGTTTTGTTTATTGATGAGATCCACCGACTAAATACAGTAGTTGAAGAATACCTGTATTCTGCTATGGAGGACTACCGGATAGACATTATGATTGATTCCGGGCCTAATGCCCGTAGTATACAGATCACGCTAAATCCATTCACCCTTATTGGCGCAACTACAAGAATGGGCTTGTTGACTTCACCATTGAGGGCCCGTTTTGGCATTACCTGCCATTTGGATTACTACGATGTAGCTACACTGGAACGGATCATTCAGCGATCTTCAACAATCCTGGACATTCCGATTACCACAGAGGGCGCCCATGAAATTGCACGGAGAAGCAGAGGCACTCCCCGCATTGCCAATGCCTTGCTTCGCCGAATCCGCGATTTTGCACAAATCAAGGGCAACGGATCAGTGGATCAGGAAATAGCACGGTACGGACTGGCGGCACTGGATGTGGATGAGTCGGGTTTGGATGATATGGATATCCGAATACTGAATACCATTATCCATAAATTTAAGGGCGGTCCGGTTGGACTTACTACTATCGCCACTGCCGTAGGCGAAGAAGCTGGAACTATTGAAGAGGTACACGAGCCTTTCCTGATCATGGAGGGATTTATTCAACGTACACCAAGAGGTCGTATAGCTACAGAGAAAGCCTATCGACACATAGGCGCCGTGCCTCCACGCAAGGAACATACCCTGTTCTAAACCATCATGTTTAAATACTGTTAATCGGCTATGAAAATCGTTGTAGCCATTACAGGATCATCAGGATCCATTTATGCCAAGGTATTACTGGACCGCCTGGTTCAATTGCAGGATCAGTGGGAGAAAGTAGGGGTGGTGCTTTCAGACAATGCCCTCATTAATTGGGAGTTGGAGATTGGAAAGCCTGACTTTGACGCCTATCCTTTTGATTTTTATCAGAAAAACGATTTCTACGCGCCGTTTGCGTCCGGATCTGCACAGTACCAGACCATGATTGTTTGTCCGTGCTCTATGGGCACTCTCGCGCGTATAGCCACCGGTATCAGCAACGACCTGGCGACCCGAGCTGCCGACGTTGTGCTTAAAGAACGGCGCAGGTTGATTTTGGTTACCCGTGACACACCACTCAGTTTGATTCACATCAACAACATGAAAACTGTAACAGAGGCCGGTGGAATCATTTGTCCGGCCAGCCCATCGTTTTACTCGCAGCCCACTACAGTCACTGACATTGCACTGACGGTGGTGGACCGAATCCTGGATTTATCCGGATTTCAACAAAAAGTGTATCGCTGGAGCGAACCTCAGTGAGTTATTTCAAGGCTCCTACGATCACAGCAAAATCATCTGCTTTCAAAGAAGCGCCACCAATGAGTCCGCCGTCTACATCAGGCTGTGCAAACAGTTCAGCGGCATTTTGGGCATTGCAAGAGCCTCCGTAAAGGATAGTAGTATCGTTGGCAACAGCTTTGCCGTATTTCTTCGCAACCAAATCCCGGATAGATTTGTGCATTTCCTGCGCTTGCAAACTGGAGGCTGTTTTACCCGTTCCAATAGCCCAGATTGGTTCATAAGCAATGACAACTTTTCTGAATTCGGTTTCAGATAAGTGAAAGAGACTTGCTTTGAGTTGTTTTGCTACATAGGCCACATGGGTTTCGGTCTCTCTAATGTTCAATGGCTCGCCGCAGCAAAATATAGGGCGCAGACCTTTAGCCAGAGAAATATTGACTTTGGCTGCAAGTGTAGCATTGGATTCTTTGAAGTATTGCCTTCTTTCAGAGTGGCCCAGGATAACGAAGGAGCATCCGACAGAAACGAGCATGTCGGCTGAGACCTCGCCGGTATATGCGCCTTTTTCTTCCTGGTGGCAGTTTTGCGCGCTCAGGTGAAAGGATTTTTTTGTTGAAAGCAAACGGCCAATTTCCTGCAGATGGGTGAGCGGCGGAGCCACTACCACCAAACCCTTTGGCTGGTTTATTTTATCCAAAATAGCCTTAGTGAGTTCAACCCCTTCTTCCAGGGTCTTATTCATTTTCCAGTTTCCTGCTACTATCTGCTGACGCATGGTGTGGTTGTCTTTTTGTGTGTGGCGCGAAGGTAAAACCTGCTTGTACAAAATAAAAGCGGGGACCTCATTAAGAAGTCCCCGCCGGGCAATTTATTACTTTGACCGTTGATTAACGGGCAATAGTCACTTTTACATAAATAGCCTGACCGTCTGCCTGTACACGGAGCGTGTACACACCGGCGGCAAGCGTTCCATAGTTGAACTGGTGCAACAGATTGCCTGTGCCAAAATCAAGTGTTTCACGTTTGATTTGCTGACCAAGTGCATTGTATAGCACGAATTCAACTTCATCCTGTGGCAACCCTTTCATGTCAACCGTAAAGGAACCTGTATTCGGATTCGGGAAGAGGCGGAAGTTTTCCACCCAGGATGCTTCTCCGGTGCCGGAAGAGAGGGTTACGGTTTGTTCAAAAATAGTTGTGCCACATGGGTTGGTAGCCGCAAGTGTAACTGTGTAGCTACCCGGACCAGCATAAGTATGCGTTGGGTTTTGTTCGTTGCTGCTGCTGTTATCACCAAAATTCCAGGAATACGAGGTTGCATTCTGGGAGCTGTTGGTGAATGAAACAGTATTTGCTACGGAATTGAAGGTAAACCCGGCCGTTGGTGTGGTTTGCACCGTAATGTAAGCAGGGAAGATTTGTGTATTACTACCAAAGCCATTGAATACTTCCAAGGTTACATCGTAAACACCAGGAGTGTTGTACACTACAGAAGGATTCTGCTGCGTGCTGCTTGCCGGAGTACCGCCCGGGAAGGTCCAGTTCCAGGACACTGGGTTGTTGCCGGATTGATCCGTAAACTGTACAGTGAATGGCGTGCAACCGCTCTGATTATCGGCAGAAATGGCCGGATTTGGAGCGGAGCCCTGAATCACAATGGTTTGTGTTGAAGTAGCGGAACCACAATCGTTTGTAACAGTCAGAGAAACCTCATAGGTGCCAGGTTGACTGAACGTGTGCGAAGGATTAGCCTCGCTGCTGCCATTACCACCATCACCGAAGTCCCAGGAATAAGAGTCTGCCCCGGAGGATGTGTTGCTGAAATTCACCACAAAACCATTGGTAACAGAGGTAAATCCGGCACTTGGCGCTGCACCAACTGTAATGGTAGCTGTGCTTGTGCTGCTACCTGCGCCGTTAGATGCGGTGAGGGTTACCACATATATACCAGAAGCATTCCAGCTCACAGAAGGATTTTCTTCTGTAGAAGAGGAAGGCGTTCCACCCGGGAAATCCCAGGAGATAGAGGTAGCGTTACTGCTGGAAGCATTGTTGAATTGAACGCTAAACGGAGCGCAACCGGCATTACTGTTGTAATTAAAACCGGAAGTTGGCGGAGTAACAATAGTAACCTGTTGTTCGAAAATGGTAGTGCCACAGTTGTTGGTAGCGGCCATTGTCACATTGTACACCCCATCGTTTTGGTAGGTGTAGGTTGGATTTTCATCCGCACTGGTGCCACCGTCACCAAAGTTCCAAGTGAAGGAAGTTGCGCCTGAAGAAGTATTGGTGAAATTCACTGTATTGCCGCTTACAGCTGTGGTGTAACCAGCGGATGGCGCGCCGTTAACAGTAATTACATCATTCTGGGTAAAGGAACTGGTAGTTCCGTTAACTGAAGTCACAATCAGTGTAACATCGTAAACACCAGGGGTAAAGTACTGTACGCTTGGGTTTTGGGCAGTAGAAGAGCTTGGAGTGCCGCCCTCAAAGGTCCATTCCCAGGAAACCGGATTGCCGGAAGAGATATCTGCAAAATTAACTGCCAGAATAGCGCAACCGCTGTTGGTATTGAAAGAGAATCCTGCGCCAGGCTCGGTATTTATTACTACGTTTTGTGTAAAGCTGCTTGTTCCACAATCATTGGAAACAGTCAGAGTCACGGTGTAGGTGCCGTCAGCCTGGTAGTTATGGGCAGGGTTAGCGTCATTGCTGGTTCCACCATCACCGAACTCCCATGAATATGCCGTTGCATTGGAAGAAGCGTTGGAGAATGTAGCTGTCTGACCAGCAACATTGGATGTGAAATTAGCTGTTGGGCCGCCAGTTACTACAACAACCTGAGTAGTTGTATTGTTGCCGGCAGCATTGGAAACCGTCAAGGTAACAGTGTAAGTGCCAGGCACTGCATACACCACTGCTGGCGGATTTTGTGCACTGGAACTAGCCGGATTACCACCCGGGAATTCCCATTCATAGGAAGTAGCGTTGGTGCTGGAAGTGTTGGTCAGCTGAAGTGCCAATGGCGCACAACCTGCGTTCGTAGATACTGTAAAGCCCGCTGTAGGAGCAGTAGCAACAGTAACTGTTTGGGTGCTGGTTACGGTACCACAAGCATTGGTAGCAGACAAAATTACGGTGTAAGTACCATCAGCTGTATAAGAATGTGATGGGTTGGCATCTGTGCTACCAGAGTTATCACCGAAATCCCAGGAATACGATGTTGCACCGGAAGAGGTGTTGGTGAAGTTGGCTGTAAGACCGTTCGTGGCAGAAGTAAATCCGGCCACAGGTGTTGGATTTACCACCACATAACCGTTTTTAACAATGGTATCCCGGCCAACACCGTTGATGGCAATGAGGTTGACATTGTAAGTGCCAGGATTATTGTACACAACAGTTGGGTTTGGAACCGTAGACGTAGCAGGATTACCGCCAGGGAACAACCATTCAAATGAAACTGAATTTGGCGAAGACTGGCTGTTAAACTGTACAGAAAGTGGTCCGCAACCGCTGGAAGGCGTGCCAACGAAATTGGCATTCGGCGGAATTACGATGGTTACATATTGCGTATCAGAGGTGGTTCCGCAATCGTTTGTTGCCTGGAGAATTACCTGATACGTTATGTTGGAATCAATAGCCGGGTAAACATGCACCGGATTAGCATCCACGCTGTTGGTAGTACCATCACCAAACGACCAAAGGTAGCTTGTAGCGCCTGTGGAACCATTAGTGAATGCAACTGTGGTATTGTTGTTAAACGCAGAAGTGAAATCTGGCGTTGGAACAGTATTTACCGTTACAGTGGAAGTTGTAGTATTGCTTCCACTGCCGTTTGTGGCAGTCAGTGTTACAGTATAAACGCCAGGTGCAGAGTAATAAACGGTTGGATTCGCATGGCTGGAAGTGGCCGGTGTGCCACCAGGGAAAGACCAGTTATAAGAAACTGCTCCTGTTGAGTTATTCGTAAATTTCACATAAAGCGGATCAGTGCCTGGAGCCCAGCAATCTTCGATTGGGGTAACGTTTGCTGCTTCACCTGCGTGAACATTGAGTCGGAATGCTTCCTCAATAGTTCTAAGTACATTGTAGTGATTGATGGTTTGTGGGTAATCACCATTTGCTACATGAGCACCATAGAACACGGTGGAAACTTTGTTATTGCCGTTAAATGCGTTTTCATCGTAGGTAACAATCAACAATGAGTTGTTGTCTACACACCATTGTTTGTAAGCATCCAGATTTGTTTGGATCCAGTTGTCGAACTGCGAAACGCCGTTGTTTGTTGGCTGACAAGCATTGTGACCGCCACCGCAGAGATCCGGAACCACAAATGACACACTAGGCAGATTGTCAAAATTGGTTGGGAACGCAGAGAAAGGCTGGTTGGTTGTAGCCGGAATCTGGTTTTGTCCGTTACCCATCCAGTTGGCTGCCGGGTTATGCGCACGGGTGTAGTTGCCGCTTGTGCCACCGTTGAATCCAACGGAAGGCAGGTTTTCAGAGAACGTGGTATAAGTTTTCTGTGCATCCTGCAATGCACGGCCCAGGTTGGCAGTAGTGAACGGAGCAGGAATCAGGTTATCGTTTGTTACACCCTGGTTACTTCCGGAGAACAATGCGAGGAAGTTGGGCTGGCTTGAGTTAAACACTCCAAAGGAGTTACTGAATTTGGCGCCATTATTTGCAAGAGAATTGAAATATGGCGCATTAGGGTTGCCAAATATTGAGTTGGCAGAAGTATTACCGCCCACTACCACCACAATGTGGTCGTATGCGGGTACAGGATTGGAAGGCACGCATCCGGTTGACGGATTGGCTGCGAATGCTGCAGTTGGCGGACCTTGTGATACAATCACAACCTGAGAAGATTTTGTGTTTGTACCACACTCATTGCTTACTGTCAGCACTACGGTATACGTTCCTGGCGCTGAATAAGTATGCACCGGATTTTTTACATTGCTGGTGTCACCATCGCCAAATTCCCAGTGGTAGGAAGATACTGCCCCAATACTGGTATTGGTGAAGGTAACCGTTGAGCCATTCACGCTGGAGGTGAAGTTGGCTACCGGAACAGCCTTAACTGTAATGTAACTTGTTTTAACAATGGTATCCGAACCACTCGGGTTAATTGCACGCAAAGTAATGGTATACACCCCTGCAATACTGTACACTACCGTTGGGTTCGGCTGATTGGAAGCAGATGGAGAACCTCCGGGGAATGACCACTGGTAGGTAAGTGCGTTCGGGGAGGACTGGTTTTCCATGGTTACCACCAATGCTGCACAGCCGGAGGTAGGGGTAGCGGTAAAATCGGCAGTAGGTGCAGTGTTTACCACCATGGATTTTTCAACTGAGCCACAAGCATTGGTTACTGTCAACTTAACCGTATAAGTGTTGGCTTCCTGATATTCGTGTACTGGATTTTCATCAGTACTGAAACCGCCATCACCGAAATCCCATTCGAAGGAGGTTCCATGAAGGGAAGTATTCGTAAAGGTTACTACCAGACCGTTTACCGTGAAGGTAAAACTTGGTACTGGCAATGGATCAATATTTACTGTTTTGGAGATGCTTACACTGCCTCCTGGTCCACTTGCAACCAGGGTTACGTTACGTGGGCCGGGGCCACTCCAGATAACAGTTGGATTTTGCAGGTTGGAATTGGCTGGATTGCCACCAGGGAAAGTCCAGGCCCAGCCAGTCACGTTACCTGAAGTCAGGTCTGTAAATTCCACCGGACTGCCTTCACAGCCAGGATCAGGGCTCCAGGTAAAGTCTGCAATCAACGAAGGGCCGCAAGCAGACAGGCAGCCATTGTTGATCCGTCCCTGCATGTAGTTATTAATCGCAGTTTGCGACTGAGCGCTCCATTCTGTAGAGGAGGATACGAACGGACACATGATGAAATCGCCGGGAGGACAGTTGTTATCATGTCCGCTCGAGAAATTGTGACCTATTTCGTGGGAGGTCATACAGCGAAGGAATGCTGCATTTCCTGTAAAGTCTTGCAGACAGTGATATTTAACGTTGTTACATACTCCACTAAGATAGGCAATACCCACTGTTCCGCCGTTAAAGTCACGATCTGTCCAGAGCTCACCCAGGTCAAAGTTTACACCAAACCCTCCATTATTACCCCAGGTGCGGAAGCTGTCAAGCAGTGTTCCTGCATCCGTGGAGTTGGTCCATGGATCGTTACTTGATACAAATTGAGTGACAATAACAAAGGTTAAATCATGATTGAATTGCCCCAGATAATCACCCTGCACATTGTTAATTACACCAATATTGTGGTCTTCGACACCACCAACAGAGCCATACTTATCCAGCATTAATTCGTCTGAAGCAATAGCCAGCTCCAGTTCGTAACAAGCCATGTTTTCTGCACCACTCTGGTTGAGTTTGTCGTTGACAGCATCTTCCAAATGTTGCATTTCAATTTGCTCCTCAGTTACGCCGCAGGCATCCGGGGCCATTGGTTGAACAGCGCTTTCAGGATAAATCACAAACAAATCGCGGCTTGCATGAGGCTCAAAATACCAAAGAGGCTCAATGAAGTAGCGTTCCATGCCTTCCATGACGAATCCGTACAGGAATTCATTATGCAGGGTGAGACGTACATTACCACCACCATTCAGGTCATTACCCTTAAAGGCAATTTGTGGTTTAACGGTGCTCGTTGTTGTGCCCAATGCAGTGTGGTGTACCACAGAATAATTGTCGGACAGGATACGACTGGGCTGAAGCGACAAATTCCAGTTGTGTGTACCGATAATAAGCTGCATTGGCGCCTCTGCATTGGAGTTGACATATTTGTCAAGCTGTTTGGCATCCAGGCGAAATACCTGATATGCCGTAAAATGGTAGGACAAAGCAGGCGAGGTGTGTGGCTCAATGGCTGCCACGAAGGATTGGGCATATAGCGTATTGGACAAAAATTGCAGCGCCAATACAAATGCCAGGCAACCCCACAGACGTAGAATCTTGACCATAGACTTGGTTTGGTAAACGTGATTGTTTAGAGATAAAACAATGAAAACGCAATCGGAATAGGATGATTTTAAAGGCGTTTTCAGCCTGTACGGAGTACAAGGGCTAAGGGTTTCAAATATACTTTGCTTTTTTTAGGGAAAATTCTGCGGGCGAAAGTAGCACATACTTTTTGATTGATTTTGTTTAAAGAAAAAAAAAGCGCGTTTGGCAAAAACCCGACTTTACGTTTTTGTTGCTATTTTTGCCCCGCCTGCCAACTACAACACCAATATCTATTTATGAGATTTTCTTCTAAAATAGCGACTCTGTTCGCTTTAGCACTATTATTGACCTTAAACCAGGAATGTATTGCGCAGCAACGCAATCGTTCCAGAGATGAGAAAGAAAGCGAAGAAAAAGGCTTTACTTCCAGACTTTGGTATGGAGGTGGCGTAAACATTGGATTTGGAGGATACTCAGGATTCAGTTCTTTCAATTTCGGTATCTCGCCTATGGTTGGGTACAAGATTGTTGGACCTCTTTCGCTTGGACCAAGAGTGGCTTACGATTTCACATCCATTAAGCAGCGAGGCTTCCAATCCCTTAATTTGCATAGTTTCGACCTTGGAGGTTTTGTTCGCTGCCGGGTATTTCGGGGTCTTTTTCTGCAAGGTGAAATATCTAATCAATGGTTCCAAAATTATGATCCTATTTCAGGAGGCTCGTTCAAAGATCAACGCGTCAATCAACGGATAGGCGGCGGCTGGAACTTTGGAAGCCCGGGAGGTTCCGGCTCCGAAATCAGTATTTTGTACAATTTCAGGGTAGCTAATGATATAGAGGCATATCAAAATCCAGTTGAATACCGATTCGGTTTCACCTGGAAATTCTAACCCACTCACCCACTCACTCACTCATTCAGTCACTCACCCACTCATTCACTCAATCACTCACTCACATACCATGTCAAAAACATCCGACATTCTAGGCAAAGAAGCCTCCTATTATCTTGATTTTCAGAGCAAAACGTTCGATAAAAAAACACTGCATGCTCCTTCCAAAAACCATGTGGAAGAAATTTGGCAGCAGAGCAATCGTAATGGTCAAACCCTTCGCAGCATGCAACAGCTGTTGGGTACCGGAAGACTGAGGGATACTGGCTACATCGGAATTTTGCCGGTTGACCAGGGCATCGAACACGCAGCTGGCGCCTCATTTGCCCCGAATCCAATGTATTTTGATCCGGAGAATATCGTCAAATTGGCTGTAGAAAGCGGTTGTAATGCCGTTGCGTCAACATATGGCGTTCTGGGTATTGTTGCCAGAAAATATGCGCACAAAATTCCATTTGTGGTAAAAATCAACCACAACGAATTTTTGTCCTACCCCAACAAATACGATCAAATCATGTTTGGTACCATCAAGGATGCCTGGAATATGGGTGCTGTTGCCGTTGGCGCTACCATCTATTTCGGCTCTCCTGAAAGCCCACGCCAAATTGTGGAAGTAAGCAAAGCCTTTGAAATGGCACACGAACTGGGCATGGCTACTATCCTGTGGTGCTACACCCGCAATAATAACTTTAAAGTAGATGGTATCGATTACCATACTTCTGCCGACCTTACCGGTCAGGCCAACCACCTCGGGGTAACCATTCAGGCAGATATTATCAAGCAGAAAATGGCTACCAATAATGGCGGCTACAATGCAACCAAGCACGGCAAAACCCACCCGAAAGTATACACAGAGCTGACTTCAGATCACCCAATCGATCTTTGCCGTTACCAGGTAGCCAATTGCTACATGGGCCGGGTTGGACTGATTAACTCTGGAGGTGAGTCGAAAGGAGCCAGCGATTTACAGGAAGCTGTTATCACTGCTGTTGTGAACAAGCGTGCCGGCGGTATGGGACTCATTCTGGGTCGTAAAGCTTTCCAGCGTCCATTTAAAGAGGGCGTTCAATTGTTGAATGCTGTTCAGGATGTTTACCTCGACAAGAGTATCAAACTAGCCTGATTCATTTAATTCATTCCATGCGCATTCTTTTCGATCACCAGGTGTTTTCCTGGCAAACTTACGGTGGAATATCCCGGTACGTCGTTGAGCAAATGCGTGGACTTCAAGCGCTGGGGCAGGATGTAATGCTGCCCCAGCATTTTTTTTCTGAGAACGTTTACCTGCGACATTTGTCAGGATTTGAGCGTCACAGCCTGAGTCGTTTTGCCTTTAAGGGTAAAAAATGGCTGCAATTGCAATGGGGCAAAAGCCAATCCACTCAAGCCATCAGGGCCGTCCGGCCTGATGTTTTTCATCCTACCTATTTCGATCCATACTTTCTGCAAGCTGTTCATAAGCAGCACATTCCCTGGGTTATTACAGTACATGACATGATTCACGAACTGTATGACCATGGCAGCAAAGGTTTATTCTCACTCGATGCCAGAGTGAAGGAACACAAGCGGTTATTGGCTTCCAGAGCTAACGCAGTAATTGTAGTGTCTGAAAATACCAAAAAAGACTTATTGCATTTTTGTCCTGAAGTAGATCCCGGAAAGGTTCATGTGGTGCACCACGGTAATCATTTAACGGCAACATCGGGGTCCAAGCCACATAGCGCTGCTCCATACCTGTTGTTTGTGGGTCAGCGCAAGGGTTACAAGCATTTCCTCTGGATGTTGGAACAATTGGAACCCCTTCTGAAAGAGTTTACAGAAATGCAATTAGTTTGCGTGGGCGGCGGACAATTTGATGATCCAGAGCAGGCAAGTATTGATGCGCTGGGCTTACGTTCCAGGGTGCATTATCGACTAGTTCAGTCAGACGAAGCACTGGCTGGAATATACCAAGGGGCTTTTTGTTTTATTTTCCCTTCCTTGTATGAAGGCTTCGGCATGCCAGTTCTGGAAGCCATGGCTTGCGGATGTCCGGTTGTTTTACAACAAGGCAGTTCTCTGCCAGAGGTGGGAGGCGATGCGGCATTGTATTTCCAGGCTACCGAACCCGGATCATTGGCAATCGCTATATGGCAGTTGCTGGGCGATGAACAACTCCGCCAAAATATGATTAAGAAAGGTATGGATAGAGCCCGTATGTTTACCTGGGAAAAAAGTGTGCAAGCACACCTTCACATTTACCAAAGCATCTGCGCATAATATCCTTATGCCCCAAGTTTTTGACACACCTGTATTGTTGTTGTTGTTTAACCGGCCGGCCCATACGCAAGTGGTTCTGGAACGATTACGTGGTATTCAGCCCTCGCGCGTTTTTGTACATTGCGATGGTGCAAGGGCCCATAAACCGGGAGAAGCAGTCCAGGTGGCGGAAGTAAGGGAGGCTGTTGCAGGTATTGACTGGCCATGCGATATTCAAACTTTGTATCGGGAGGAAAATGCAGGTTTGCGTGAAGGAGTTTATGGGGCATTAAATTGGTTCTTTTCCGAAGTTGAATTCGGTATTGTCATTGAAGACGATTGTGTGCCTGATCCCAGCTTTTTTGCGTTTTGTGCTACCTTGCTAAACCAATATGCACAGGAAGAGCAGGTAATGCACATTGGGGGCTCCAATTTGGGCGCTCATCTCACCCAAGGTATGGACGAAAGCTATTTTTTTTCCAAGTTTACCTTTGTTTGGGGCTGGGCAAGCTGGCGCAGGGCCTGGCAAAAGATGTCGCTGAACCTGGACCATTTTGACCAATTTATTGCTCAGAATGGTATTGAGGACCTAAGTTCAAACATCATGGTGCAAGCCTATTTTTTAGAAAAATTGCGGACAACCAAAGCCAGGGAAAACAACTCATGGGCTTACGCCTGGTCTTACAGTATCCTGAAAAACAAGGGAGTAAGTATAGTGCCAAGGCAAAACCTGGTTCAGAACACAGGAATTGGAACGGATGATGCCACCCATACTGTTTCAGATGATCCAAGGGCAAGGTTAAAGGCCTCTGCTATGAGCTTCCCGCTTGTGCACCCGCCAAGCCTTCAGCGTCCACCCGGGTTGGATACCAAACTGTTTTACGCAGCACAGAAAAGCAAAATACGGCTGGTCTTTTGGTATTTATTGCACAAATTGAAAATCCGATGAACTACATCATATACGATCTGGAAGCAACCTGCTGGGAAAATATACCACCAGGATATGTGCAGGAAACCATTGAAATTGGCGCCTACAAGCTCAACGCTTATGGGGAAATCCGTGGAAAATTCAATCGTTTTATTAAACCTTCCGTCCACCCTACCCTTTCTCCATTTTGCCGGCAATTGACAGGAATTGAGCAGTTGGATATCAATCGGGCTAATTATTTTCCTGAAGTGATTGAAGAATTCCAGGATTGGGGACGTATTCACGAAGAGGATTATGTACTCTGTTCCTGGGGGAGTTTCGACCGGAAAATGTTCGCTGCGGACTGCAAACTCCACCGACTTGACGACAGCTGGACAGACCACCATGTGAATCTCAAGGAACAGTACAGGCTCATGAAACGGCTTAAATCAGGTATTGGGCTTAAAAAAGCCATTGAGGTGGAAAATATGGTATTTACCGGGCAACACCACAGAGGTATTTCTGATGCAGAGAATCTGGTTAAAATTTTTCTGAAATACCTGGGCAGCTGGAATGTTTAAGCCAGGTTGCCTTGAACAATATAAGGTGAATCAGGTTTCTATTTGCGGTTATTAATTGCATTTGGTCGAATTACATTGGCTGTCTGGCTAATATATGACCGATCGCCTGGTTTCATCAGCCCCAAGCCAAAAAACAGCTTATTTTTGCGCCCGATTTGGCCACTAATAATGGCTAAACAAGCCTTCACCACTATTTTACCTAATTAAAATCAAATTATGGGATTTGCCGCCGAACGAATGGATAATCTTCAACTCATCCGTCAAAGCGCACGCGACTTCGCTGAAATGCATATTCGCCCGTCACTTATGGAATGGGACGAGGCTCAGTTTTTTCCGATGGATATGTTTCACCAGATGGGTCAGCATGGCTTTTTGGGCGTGTTGGTGCCAGAAGAATATGGTGGAGCCGGACTTGGATATCAGGAATACATAACCATTATTGAAGAAATTGCCAAAGTATGCGGTTCCATTGGTTTGAGTGTGGCAGCTCACAACTCTTTGTGTACCAATCATATTCTTTCATTTGGCAGCGAAGAAATCAAACGAAAGTACCTTCCCCTGCTCGCCTCCGGACAATGGATTGGCGCCTGGGGGCTCACAGAGCCAAATACAGGATCAGATGCCATGCGCATGCAATGTGTGGCGCATAAGGACGGCGATTACTGGGTGCTTAATGGCGCTAAATCCTGGATAACACATGGCAAAAGTGGCCATGTAGCCGTAGTAATTGCACGTACAGGTGAATTGCTGGACAGTCGGGGTATGACAGCATTTGTTGTAGAACGTGGCACACCTGGGTTTTCTGCGGGTAAAAAAGAAAATAAGCTGGGTATGCGCGCCAGCGAAACAGCAGAAATGATCTTCGACAACTGCCGAATTCACCAAAGTCAGGTATTAGGAATGGAGGGAGAAGGATTTATTCAGGCCATGAAGATCCTCGACGGAGGCAGAATCAGTATTGCATCTCTGGCCCTGGGGATTGCTAAGGGTGCATATGAAGCTTCTGTAAAATATGCCAAGGAGCGTCAGCAATTTGGTCAACCTATTGCCAATTTTCAGGCCATTTCCTTTAAACTGGCCGATATGGCTACAAAAATTGAAGCGGCAGAACTCCTCACCCGACAGGCCGGCAGCTTGAAAGACGCTGGTGAAAAATGCACCAAACAAGCTGCTATGGCCAAGTATTATGCCTCTGAAGTGTCTGTAGAGGTTAGTACAGACGCCGTGCAGATCTTTGGCGGTTACGGCTACACTAAGGATTTCCCCGTTGAAAAATTCTACCGCGACTCAAAATTGTGCACCATTGGTGAAGGCACCTCCGAGATACAAAAACTGGTTATTGCCAGGGAGGCGCTGAAGGGGTAAAGGGATTAGGGGGCATTTGATGTCATTTAAGGGCCATTGTTTGACCTTAACGGCTCCTAAATGACATCAAATGACCCTTAAATGATTTAATTCAACTCCAGCACTAAGGGTGAATAAGCCGGGATTGTCAATTTGTCCAGGGAGCTAATCCACTGATCGGTGATTACATTTTTAGCTGTGGAAAACCCTGTCATTTTTTCTTTGAATCTGGTAGTATCCAGCATTTTGACCTGATCTGAAAAGTTCAGTACTATCATGATTGTTTTCGCCTCATCAAACCTGAAATAGACATAAATTCCTTTTTCCGGCTCCTGATCACGGGTGGCAAATTGCATTAATTTACCAGTTTGCAAGGCAGGGGTTTGGTTTCGATATTGAATTAGTTTTTGGGTAAAAAGAAAGGCATCCTGTTCCGCAGGGGTTCTGCCTGATGCCTGAAATTTATTCGCAGGAT
Source organism: Chitinophagales bacterium (assembly GCA_017303475.1). Lineage (GTDB taxonomy): Bacteria > Bacteroidota > Bacteroidia > Chitinophagales > Saprospiraceae > M3007. The sequence goes on along the minus strand of JAFLBO010000001.1, from coordinate 406,227 downwards.
CACCGGGCCATCCGCCGGGAAAGTCTTTTCGGAAACTCCCCCAGTCTGTTTTGCCATCACCGGTCCCAAGTATTTCTGTACCGTAGTAAAGTTGTGGTATCCCTCTGGTAGTTAACAAAAAAGCCATTCCAGTTTTAAACTTGTCGGGATTTTCGCCAATGTGGGTGTAAAACCTGGCCATATCGTGATTATCCAGCATAACCAGGTTTTTGTAAGGGTTTTGGTACATTTTATCCTGAGCCAGCACGTAGTAAATTTTAGATGCGCCCTCGGTCCAGGTGGTTGGTTTGGTTAATGCTTCCTGGATAGCAAAACACAGCTGAAAATCAACCACTCCGGGAAGATTGGAATCAAATTTGTCGCCAAATAAGGGTTGATTATCAGCAAAGTAGCCTTGTACTGGCACAGCATTTTCCCAGATTTCTCCAAACATAGACAGGTTGGGATATTCTTCCCGAAGCGCTTTGCACCAACTACTGCAAAACGTTTGATCAGAGTATGTATAGGTATCAATACGGAAATCATCAAATCCGGCGTACTCCACCCACCAAATAGCCTGCTGGATCAAATAATTGGCTACATGTGGATTTTTTTGGTTGAGATCCGGCATCCTTTTGTCAAACCAACCCTCCTGAAATTGCTTTTTATCATAATCTGAAGCATAAGGGTCTACAAGGACGGGGGCGCGGTAGGAAGTTTGGGTGTACTTTGGCCATTGGTTCACCCAGTCTTTAGATGGCAAATCTTTCATCCAATAATGGTTGTCGCCTATATGATTCAAAACCACATCCCTGATAACTTTTATCCCCTGTTTGTGGCAGGCGGAAATCAGATTTCGGAGTGTTTCATTTGTACCAAACCTACGGTCCACCCGATAGTGGTCTGTAACGGCATAGCCATGGTAGGATGCCTCTAATTGGTCATTTTCCAATTCAGGATTCAGCCAAATTGCAGAAACTCCCATTGATTTCAGGTAATCCAGATGATCCTGAATGCCCTTCAAGTCACCGCCATGCCTGCCTTCTGAGCGTTCACGTTCCAGTCCCTGAAGCATGCCCGGCACCTGATCATTACCCGGATCACCATTGGCAAACCGATCCGGAAAAATGAGGTAAATCACATCTCTGGCGTCCACTCCTTGTGCACGTAGTTGCGTATTTCGCGCAAGTATGGGATATTCAAAAGTGAAAATTTCCTGATCGCGGGTAAAACGAAACTGAAGCTTTTGCGCTGGCGCTTTTTCGTCGATTGCAATAGTGGCAAACAGATAATTGGGACTTTCGAGGGTTTCTGTTTTGAGTAATTTCACACCTTTAGCCTGTTGCAAACCAAGCTGAAACTGGCTGATATTCTCCCGCTGGAATAGCACCTCTACCGTATTCCATTTCATGCCTGTCCACCAATTGGCCGGTTCAACCCTTAGCTCAGTTTTTGTTGTAGAGGCAATTCTGGGAGCAACGGCATTTTTGTGTGGGTTACCCCAGTAGTTTTTGCACTGCAATAATGTGCAGCTCCCAAGCAGTAAAATTTTTAACCAATGATGCATATTTTACCAGTTTAGACACAACAAACCCCGTCCAGCCACAACAGCGGAACGGGGTTTTTGTACAGTTCAACTCATTTTTTTCGTACCAAACCAATGAGAAACAACAGTACCAATGCCCCAATCACTGAGGTGGCAATGGTACTCAACAATCCGCTACCCAACGAGACATGAAGAACAGACCGGAATAGCCAGTTACCTACAAATGCGCCCAGGATACCAACCACGATATTACCTAAAATACCGAAGCCATAACCTTGTCGAATTTGGCCAGCCAGCCAGCCTGATACTGCGCCTACCAGCAAGGTAAAAATCAAATCATTCATTTCCATAAGCCATTTAATTTAAAGGTGAACAGAGTTTTAAGCCTTAATAGCTACATCATCCTTATCCTCTACAAAACGTACAGATAATGCTGCCAGCAAAAAGAAAACACCTCCCATCACAATAGCCCAAATCGCATTGTTACCATACAGGTATTTCACAATCGGGCGATTGATGACACCACTAACAATTTGAGGGATCGTAATAAAGAAGTTGAAAATACCCATGTACACACCCATTTTATGCGCTGGAATAGAGCCTGCCAGCATAGCATACGGCATAGCCAGAATACTTGCCCAGGCAATGCCCACGCCTATCATGGAAAGGATCAGGAAATTGGGGGAGCCAGCAAAATAAATGGAAAGTAAGCCTAATCCACCGCAGGTCAGAGCCACTGCGTGTGTGTTTTTGCGACCAATTTTGGTGGCAATTTTAGGTAAAAACAGCGCAAATACGGCTGAAACACCATTGTATACTCCAAAAATAATACCTGTCCAGTTGCTGGCATCACTGTAAGCCTGAGAGCTGTTGTCGTCAATGGCGCAGCCATATACATGGTGGGCAATGGCCGGCGTGGTGAAGACCCACATTGAAAACAAGGCAAACCAAGAGAAAAACTGAACCCAGCCCAATTGCCGCATGGCCTTAGGCATATTGGCCAAATCTTGAAAAATGGAACTGATACCACTGCCCTTATGGGTTTCCAAGGTTTCGCCAGTGTATTTAGCCTGTTCCTCCGGAGGATATTCTTTTGTGGTAAACAGCGTCCAAAAAATGGCGCCAAGCAATAGAATACCGCCAATATAGAACGACCATTTAACATTATCTGGAACCAGTCCTTCAGGCGCCGTATCTGCTATATTCAGTTTTTTAGCCAGGAACCAGGGCAACCAGGAGCCTATTACTGCACCTACACCAATGAGCGCGGTTTGGGCAGAAAATCCTTCTGTGCGTTGGGCTGATGGAAGCTTGTCGGCCACCAGCGCTCGAAATGGTTCCATGGCTACGTTAAAAGCCGCATCCATAATCATGAGCATGCCGGCGCCCATAAGCACCAAAGGCAATGCAGCAGCCAGTATACCGGCATTTGGCATAAGCATCATTCCAAAGCAGGCAGCAATAGCGCCTGCCAAAAAAAATGGTTTTCTACGCCCCAATCGGTTCCAGGTTCGGTCAGAGTAGTAACCAATTATTGGTTGAACAATCATGCCGATAACGGGGGCAACCAGCCAGAAATTAGGTAATTCGTGAACATCTGCCCCATACCGTTGCAGGATACTGCTTGCATTACCATTTTGTAATGCGAAGCCCGCCTGGATACCCAGGAATCCTACACTCATATTCCAAATACTACTGGTAGAAAGCAATGGTTTGCTATCAGAAAATTGGGGCGTGGCAGAAGAGTTGGCCATATTGTATTGCACTTGATATAGAAGCAAAGGTTGGAAAAAACATGAACCAAACAAGTATTCTTAAAAGAAAAAAACCTGCCACTTTACAGCGGCAGGTTCAAATCCATCCTTTATAAAACCTTCTTGCTTTTCAAATGAGGGAGAAATCAAATGGTTTGGGATTTTTCTCCTTTCAAGTTCTTGTGTTTTTCAAGTGCAATGGTAACACTATTATTTTAGGCAGGTTTAATTTTGGTTGTCCAAAAGCACCAAAAAGCAAAAATTTTACTTTAATTAATCCAACAAACGGTGGTGACGTGTACAGTTGGCAGGTAAAAACTGCTGGCTGTTGGTGCAGAGGAAGTTACGGCTGAGGAAAATGGTGGCGCTATGTGCAAAGGCACAATTGCAATACAGATCAAAGGTGGATCCGTATATCTCCTTAGAAATTGTTCGGAGGAGGCGAAAAAATGGTGCGATAAGCGCTTGCCGGGATTCTGTCAGAACCCACCATATGACTGGCTTTGGAAGAAGCTGCGCTTAAAACAGCATATTCATCCAGTGCATGTCGGTCTCGTAGCACTTTCCAGTCGGAGAAAGATTCCTTTTGAGCGTTGGAATCACTATTTTCGCTTTCAGAATTGCTTTCGCAGAATTCAATTTCATTCAATTCGGTATACACAGGCGTTAGTTGCTGAAGAGTCAGACAACTAAGCAAAAAATAAATAAACAATATGCCGGATAGATTACGCATAATTGAATGTGCGAAGTAAACACATATTTCCACTAAACTGTTTGCAGAATCTCAATTTTCTTTTGAAATTTAAGCCTGTAAATGCCGCGTACGTTCTTCTACGGCGCCTAACTCAACATTCATTTTACATTGAAAGCACTGATAATTAACCAGTTAAACAGCAGACCCGTGTTTGACGAACTGCTCCCTACCCTTCCATGCGAAACCGATGCACAAGTAAACCTCAAAGCCTCTGCACTCAACCATCGCGACTTGTTTATAACACAAGGTTTGTACGCTGGCATAAAAATTCCTTGTGTGCTGGGCTCAGATGGTGCTGGTGAATGGAACGGACAAAGAGTGCTGATTTATCCCGCTCTGGAATGGGGTAGTTCTCCAAATCACCAGGGAAAACACTTTAGAGTATTAGGCATGCCTGAGCATGGCACCTTTGCAGAACAAATTACCATCCCCAAAGCGAATATTTATGCCATGCCGGAACACCTGAGTTGGGAAGAAGGAGCTGCTTTACCACTTGCCGGACTAACCGCCTGGCGCACCCTGATGAGTAGATGTCAGCTTCAGCCCGGTGAGAAGGTATTCATTACAGGCATTGGAGGTGGTGTGGCTTTGATGGCCATGCAGTTTGCCCTGGCATCAGGAGCAGAAGTTTGGGTGAGCTCCGGTAACGCACAAAAAATAGAGCAGGCAAAAGCGCTTGGCGCTGCCGGAGGTGTCAGCTATAGAGAGTCGGATTGGGACAAGCAGTTAAAACAACAATCCGGTAGTGGGTTTGATGTGATTATTGACTCTGCCGGTGGCGATGGCTTTGCTTTGTTTCCCGGATTGTGCAACCCCGGGGCACGCATAGGTTTTTACGGTGGCACCCTGGGCAAGGTCAATGGCTTAAGCCTGCAACCTATTTTTTGGAAACAAATCAGTTTGCTCGGCAGCACTATGGGCAGTCCAACGGAATTTGCCGAAATGCTGAAATTTGTTGAAAAGCATCAAATTCGACCAGTAGTTGACTGTATGTTTCCTCTAAGTCAGGGCAACGCGGCCTTTGATCACATGGAAACCGGCGGGCAGTTTGGTAAAATCGTGTTACAAAACACCCTATAAACAGCAAGTTTAAAACGTGCAACAACCATATTACCATCTTTCCGACATTGAAACGCTGAACAAGTTACAATCCTCAGGGAACGGGCTCCCTATGACGGAGGTGTTGCACCGTCTGGAAAAACATGGCCCCAATGAGCTGGAGGAAAAGCACAAAACACCTGCCTGGCAGCTTTTTCTCAACCAGTTTAAAGACTTCATGATATTGATACTGGCCGTAGCCGCCATTCTTTCAGGGATTGTAGGTGACATGACAGATACCATCATCATTCTGATCATAATATTGTTAAATGCCATTCTTGGTTTTGTTCAGGAGTTCCGTGCAGAAAAAGCCATGGAAGCCCTGAAAAAAATGACTACAACCCAGGCGCAGGTGATACGCGAAGGGAAAACAATGTCTATTTCCTCCACCGAACTGGTACCAGGGGATATTGTCCTGTTAGAAGCCGGCAACGTTGTTCCGGCAGATGTACGCTGGTTGGAAACGCATAGTTTCCGGGTAGACGAATCCTCGTTAACCGGCGAATCCGTTCCGGTGGATAAGCTTACCCATGTACTGGAGGGGCAAAATATTCCTTTGGGAGATCAACTGAACTTAGGTTTCAAAGGGACGCTTGTTACCAACGGACGGGCAAAAGCTGTAGTTACTGCTACAGGCATGCAAACAGAACTTGGGAAAATTGCTGGAATGTTGCAAGTTGAAGAGGTTGCCACACCATTGCAGGGTAGAATGGCCAGATTCGGTAAAAACCTGTCTTATATTGTCCTATTCATATGTGCCATCCTGTTTATTACCGGAGTACTGCGCGGTGAGGATCCACTCACCATTCTGCTGCTGGCCGTTAGTCTGGCCGTTGCCGCTATTCCTGAAGCATTGCCGGCGCTTATTACGATAGCCTTATCCAGGGGAGCTTCCCGTCTGGCAGCTAAAAATGCCCTGATCCGCAAACTGCCTGCTGTGGAAACCTTGGGGTCTGTAACATTTATTTGTAGCGATAAGACAGGAACACTTACGCAGAATAAAATGCAGGTGGTTGACCTTTACGAACATCCCAATGTTGAATTTCCGACGGAAGATCAGGCGCTTTTGTGTTGCATGGCCTTAAACCATGATATCCCGTTCAAGGAAGATGGAACTCCATTTGGAGAGCCCACTGAACTGGCTCTTGTTACCATGGTATTGGAATCGTTGGGGATATCAAGATACGGTACAATAACGCAGGAATACACCCGACTGGCTGAGCTGCCATTTGATTCAGACAGGAAGTGTATGACTACAGTACACCATTTCCAGGGCAAGTATCTGGTGGTAACCAAAGGCGCCGGAGAATCTATTGCAGCCATACTGGCTGATTCCAGCCAAGCTGCCCTGTTGCAGGAATACACCGAAGGCTGGGCCGCGCAGGGTAAACGAGTGTTGGCCTATGGTTGTAAAGTGCTGAATAAACTGCCTGTTCCTTTCACTTATCAAACCTTGGAGGCTGAGCTGCAATTTGTAGGCTTGTGCGGCTTGATTGACCCTCCAAGAGAAGAAGCTAAAAAAGCTATCAAGGAATGTAAAACTGCCGGAATCAAACCTGTCATGATTACCGGCGACCATCCGGCAACGGCCCGGGCCATAGCTACAGAAATAGGTATCCTGGATGAATATAGCCAGGTGATAACCGGATCCGCCTTGCAACATTAACCGGCAAGTAGAAAACACCTCAGTTTACGCCCGTGTTTCGCCAGATCAAAAGTTGCGTATTGTACGAGTCCTTCAGCAAAAAGGGCATTTTGTTGCCATGACCGGCGATGGCGTGAATGATGCGCCATCACTTAAGGCTTCAAACATTGGCGTTGCAATGGGCATAAACGGAACCGATGTAAGCAAGGAAGCGGCTCATTTGATACTTCTTGACGACAATTTTGCCACCATTGTAAAAGCGGTAAAAGAGGGTCGCCGGATTTTTGACAACATCCGAAAGTTCGTCAAATACATAATGACCTGTAACAGTGCAGAGATCTGGACCATATTTCTTGCCCCTCTATTGGGAATGCCTATTCCGCTCCTGCCTATTCAAATACTCTGGATTAACCTGGTTACAGATGGATTGCCTGCCCTGGCACTTGCCAGTGAAAAGGCTGAAAAAGACATCATGAAGCGCCCGCCCCGCCCTACCACCGAAAGTCTTTTTTCAGATGGTGTAGGATATCATATTGTTTGGGTAGGACTTTTGATGGCCGGCGTGACCCTGGGCGCTCAGGCCTGGAGCTTGCGTGAAGGCCTGGACCACTGGCAAACCATGGTGTTTACCATTTTATCGCTCGCCCAATTGGGGCATGTGCTGGGTGTTCGGAGTGATCGGACATTTCTTTATCAGCAAGGGATTTTTTCTAATTTGCCGCTTCTAAGTGCAGTCCTGCTCACTTTTGGTTTACAAATGATGGTCATTTACCTACCCTTTATGAACGAAGTTTTTAAAACTCAAGCATTAAGTCTTAAGGAACTGGGTATCTGCATTTTGATGGCTATGATTGTATTCCACGCAGTGGAAATGGAAAAATGGGTCAAAAACCGCATCAGGAAGCAACAACAAACGAAATTTCAACTTTAAACATGAGCTATATTCTAGCTATTGATCAGGGTACAACAAGCACCCGCGCCATTGTTTTTGATAAAAAAGGCAATACCATTGCCGTTGCCCAACAGGAAATAACCCAATACTTCCCTAAGCCGGGTTGGGTGGAACATAATCCGGTGGAGATTTGGGAGACGGTAAGAGATACCGTTAAAGAGGTAGTAGAAAAAGTTGGCGCTGCCAATATTGCGGCCATTGGGATCACCAATCAGAGAGAGACCACCGTTGTTTGGGACAAACGTACCGGCAAACCAGTATACAATGCCATCGTGTGGCAAAGCAGACAAACTGTGGACATCTGCGAATCGCTTAAAGCACGTGGCCTTGACCCTGAAGTACGTTATAAAACCGGTTTATTGATCGATGCATATTTTTCCGGTACTAAAATCAAATGGATCCTGGATTTTGTGCCCGGTGCGCAATCAGAAGCTTTTGCCGGCAACCTGCTTTTTGGCACTATAGATACCTGGCTGCTTTGGAACCTTAGCGAAGAACGTACTCATGCTACCGATTACACCAACGCTTCCCGAACTATGCTGTACAATATTCGCGACCTCCGTTGGGACGCAGAACTAATGTCGGCATTCGATATCCCTGCCTCTATGATGCCTCAGGTAATGGACAGCTCTGCTGTGTATGACCATGCCAAAAAGGAGGTATTGGGTATAGAAGGTATACCTATCTCGGGTATTGCCGGCGACCAACAGGCTGCGTTATTCGGTCAGGGTTGTTTTGAGGATGGTATGGCCAAGAACACCTACGGCACAGGTTGTTTTATGCTGATGAACACTGGCGAAACGGCCGTGGCATCTCAAAACGGTTTATTGACCACTATAGCCTGGGGTTTAAACGGAGAAGTTACCTATGCGCTGGAAGGATCCATTTTCGTGGCGGGTTCTGCTGTAAAATGGATGCGCGATACCGTTGAATTGTTCAAGGACGTTTCTGAAACAGAACAACATGCTATGAGTTTAAGCAGTTCAGAAGGAGTATATGTGGTTCCTGCCTTTGTAGGCCTGGGAACTCCATATTGGGACTCGGAAGTGCGTGGATCCATATTTGGACTAACGCGTGGCAGTAGCAGGAGTCACCTGATTCGGGCAACGCTGGAGAGTGTGGCGTACCAAACCAAGGATGTACTTTCTGTTATGGAAAAAGACTCCGGTATTGCATTGAGAGCACTCAGGGTAGATGGAGGTATGGTACGCAACAATTTCCTGATGCAGTTTCAAAGCGATTTATTGCGTGTTAAAGTAGAACGACCTGTTGTGCAGGAAACCACTGCACTGGGTGCAGCATATTTGGCAGGAATTGCCATCGGTTATTGGAAAGACAAAGCTGACATTGCCCAAAACTGGCAGCTGGAACATCGTTTTTCACCTCAAATGGATGAAAATCTCGCGAACAAACACTATCGGGGTTGGCAAAAAGCAGTAGAAGCCGCCAGGGTGTTTAAGTTAGAGGAATGATGGGGGATTTAAGGTCATTTTGGGGTCATTTAGGAGTCATTTAAGGTCATTGGGGTCATTTAGGAGTCATTTAAGGTCATTTTGGGGTCATTTAGGAGTCATTTAAGAGTCATTTAAGGTCATTTTGGGGTCATTTCGAAAACTCGCTCCGCCGTTGTAGAGGACACCAAACAGCGAACATGACTCCTAAATGACCCCAAAATGACCTTAAATGACTCCTAAATGACCCCAAAATAACCTTAAATGACCCCAAAATGACCTTAAATGACTCCTAAATGACGCCAAAACAACCTTAACTTATCACCTCACCACCACTTTTTGTGTGGCATGGCCATTATCTGTGATAATATGCAGGAAATACAAGCCTGAGGTGCTTAATTCCAGATTTACCTGTTGGTTGCCTGCATCAAAATAAGCTTCCTGACTATAGGTAAGCTTGCCGTTTGCATCTGTGATCTGAACAAGCGCTTTCCCTTCTAATGGCATGTGAAAACGTGCCTCGAATGGTCCGCTTGAAGGATTAGGCGTTACAGCATACAGAACCACAGTTGGTGTTACAACAATATCTTCCTCTGCCAGATCGCGTTGTTGCGGATCAACAAATTCCAATAAAAGAGGCTTTTTGGTAAGCTCCTGACTATACGCTTCTGATTTGGCCAGAGAGGCATTGAGGAATAAATTATTAGCCAAAGATCCTTTTTGTGTTGCCAGGAAAGTCAGCGTAATAACCGTTTCTTCCGAAAGAGGCTGCAATGAATACCAGCTCATTGCAACCCGGTTTTGCGCAGCATCCAGATTAACCCGTACACCTGGCAGATTGGAAACAGCATTTACCAATGTCAGGCAATTTGCATTGGCTGTGAGGGTGAACTGCATGCCTTTTAGTGCTGCCAGATCAGCAGTATTAATATTCACCTCAAACCACTCCCCGGCCGCAAATCGTTTTTTGATGGTAGTCAGTACCGCTGTTTCTTCATCCCGATTTGAACTGCCCGGAACAACAGAACCGTCCACATCGCCGGTTTTAATGGCAATAAAAGGATAGTGTTGTGGAGTGGCAACCGGACAAACTGTGCTCAATTTTTCCGGGAAAGCATTGGCAAGCGGGTTAGCAGGCTGCGGGAAAACATGGGTAGCGGGCACAAATCTCCAGGCTTTGTTGCCGGGGAATTGGCTGGTAGTGCCAACCACGAGATTGCCAATGGCATCCAAATCCAGAGCATTTAGCTGTCCATCTCGGTTAACATCGGCTGCAATAATCCTGTATGGATTTGCCAATGCACCCTGACCAGATATATGCATGTCTGCCAGGATCATGTCGAGTGTATTTACACCTGCTGCGGGAAGGGTATCACAAACAGGTTCCAGACTGTAATTGCAGGTACCTGGCGCATGGGCAAATGCGAACTGCCCCTGTTGGTCAGATACACCTGCTGATTGTTGCTGAATAGCCTGCAAATTGCTTTTCAGTGTCACTTTGGCGCCAGCCAAAGGCAGATTTTGATCTGTCATCAAACTACCAGTTACCGGTCCGGAGGGAGCACAAGCGCCAATATTATCCTGTACAATCACAAAGGTTTCGCAATAATCAGCATTGCCGTAAGCATCAACAGCCCAGATTTCTACGAATTGTTTACCAATCTCGTTGCAATCAAAAGTTACATCGTGTTGGTTCAGCGGGAATCCGGTTCCTGTACCTGATTTGCGGATACCAATTTTAATCTGATTGGCTGGTGTGCAATTATCAAAGGTGTACTGCAGGAAATCTGTGTCCCAAAGCGTTATCATACCTGTTTGCATAATGTTGATACTCAAGCCATTCATACAAACTACGGTTGGCGGTTTGCAGTCGCGTACTTCAAATTCATATTTACAGAGCGCCTCATTGCCACAACGGTCATTGGTAATCCACTCAATTTTGTGTTTTCCATAAGGCAAACCAACCCCGGCTGGCAATACTACCCTGGCGCAAACGGTATCGCCGGAAATAGTTTTTTCAATTGGCCATGCATTTGCCGCACTGCTGCTCTGGAAGGTTTCCATGCTGCCATTGCCATCCAAATCAAGGTAAAGTCGGTAGGATACTATTAGATCAGCTTTGGAGCAGGCATCTGTAACTTTCATTTTGAGGTCTACCGGACCTTCGCAATTGGCTCCATATTGATTGGGGTCATTGTTTGTCAGGTCACAAAAAAGTACCGGACCAACCGGGCAATCTGTATAAACCGGTGGAACATTGTCTACAATTTTAATGATCTGGGTGTACTGAAGATAGCCATGATTGATGCTATTTCCCATTACCGTTGGCCCAACATCTGTATTGGCAGGATTATCTATAAGTGTCGGGCCAGGCCAGTTGGGATTGAAATCACACCACCAGAGTAATTTCCAGGTGCGCAGGATTTTTTTGCATCCGCCTGTGCCATTCAGATTGAACACCTGGTCTTTGACAGAGATGCCCACATTGAAATTGCAATTGCTGTAGTAGGTTATTTCCGGCCAGATGGTATCAGTTGTGCCTCCACAACTGAAAATGGTTTGATCATCCGGGAATTTAACCGAGTAATAGTTTTGTTGCGCAAAAGAAGCTGCGCTGAAGGCAAGGAAAAAGGCTGCGATTAAGATAGTTTTGTGCATGGTAAATCAATTTAACGTGTGGCGAATGTACCACAGGTCATTAATCTGTTTACCGGCAAATGTGCCAGATGCACGACAGTTATCTGATTAGTCCACCACCATGGCGACGCGATCAAGTTCCTGCTGTTCTATCCCCTTGGGTAAATCCCTGAATTCGTATTGCTGATTGCGCAATTGTGGTACAAAACCAGCTTCCTGAATGGCTGATTGTATACCATCGGCCGTAAATCTGAAACGGGCGCCGGCTGCGGAAACCACATTTTCCTCAATCATGATACTGCCAAAATCGTTGGCGCCGGCATGCAGGCACACCTGTGCTACCTGTTTGCCAACTGTCAGCCAGGAGGCCTGAATATTGACAATATTGGGCAGCATAATCCGGCTCATGGCGATCATACGCACATATTCATCACCTGTTACGGCATTTCTGGCTCTTTTGATTTTTTTGAGAATGGTATCTTCATCCTGGAACGGCCAGGGGATAAACGCCAGGAAGCCTTTAGCATCTGCAGGTTTTTCAGATTGAACCTGCCTAAGCGCAGCAAAATGTTCCATGCGCTCCAGATTGGTTTCAATATGACCGAACATCATGGTTGCAGAGGTGGTCAAACGCAACTGATGAGCGGCACGCATCACATCCAGCCATTCCTGTCCACCACATTTTCCTTTGGAAATAAGTCGCCGAACACGGTCGTCCAGAATTTCTGCACCTGCGCCGGGCAAAGAATCCAAACCTGCCTCCTTAAGTGCTTTGAGCACCTCATAATGGCTAATTCCGTCCAGTTTGGCAATATGGGCAATTTCAGGTGGGCCCAATGCGTGCAACTTCAGATTTGGGTACTCGGATTTTAATTGCCGAAACAAATCAGTGTAATAGCTGAGTCCAAGATCAGGGTGGTGTCCGCCCTGCAGCAACAATTGTTCGCCTCCCAAGCGAAAGGTTTCTTCAATTTTCACACGATATTCATCCATCGTGGTGATATAAGACTCCTCATGACCAGGCCGGCGGTAAAAATTGCAAAATTTGCAATTGGCTATACAAACGTTGGTTGTATTGGAATTACGGTCAATGATCCAGGTAACAATATTCCCGGGCACATGGTGCTGCCTGATGGCGTTGCCAACATACATTAATTCAGTGGTTGGTGCATTTTCAAAAAGGAAAACGCCTTCTTCCGGACTAAGCCATTCAAGTTTCAGTGCCCGGTGCAGCAAATCAGTGATATTCATACCTGTGTCAGACTTTCCTGTTAAACAAAAAAGCAAAGGTAAGGTTGGGGAACTTGGTTTGGAAATTAAGCGTTGAAGAACCTTGATCCAGCATCGCAAGTGTAGTAAAAAATTTAACATCAAACATTTTGTTGAAACTTTTACCTTTGGCGTTTAAACCTGTTCTATGCAATCGGAAACAAAAACAATCAAGTCCAGCCTGAATGAGGCCTGGCAAACCATCAAATTATCGCTCAACGGAGAAGAGCAGGATTATACCAGCGGAAAAATAGACCGCGCTATTGTATTGTTGTCCATCCCCATGATCCTTGAAATGGCGATGGAGTCCCTGTTTGCAGTAGTTGATATTTTTTTCGTTTCCAAGGTTGGTTCAGAGGCCATTGCCACAGTAGGAATAACAGAATCTGTATTAACTCTTGTGTATTCCCTGGCAATTGGCTTGAGTTCTGCGGCAACAGCCATGGTGGCGCGCAGGATTGGAGAGGGCAATCGGGATGCAGCGGCAAAGGCTGGTGCGCAAGTTATTTTGATAGGCATAGTTTTATCCGTATTCATTGCTGTTCCAGGCTACTTTTTTGCCGAGGAAATATTGGCTTTGATGTCTAACGATGTCAGTGTATCCAGCACCGGGCACCAATTCACCCGTTTGTTACTGACCTGCAATCTCCCAATTTTATTATTATGGATGTTAAACGGCATATTCAGGGGCGCCGGAGATGCCGCAACTGCTATGCGGGCACTATGGATTGCCAATGCCGTTAATATTGTTTTATGCCCGATTTTCATTTTTGGTTTTGGGCCAATTCCGGCCATGGGTGTAGTGGGTAGTGGCATTGCAACTACCATTGGCAGATCAACCGGCGTTTTATATCAATTGTGGAATCTGTTTCAGGTTGGCAAAATCATCCATTTACGCTGGAATATGATCAAACCTGACTGGCAAATTGTTACGTCTTTACTACGTATTGCAGCAGGAAGTACCGGACAATACCTAATTGCTTCGGCCAGTTGGATTGTAATGGTATTTATTCTGGGGCAAATTGGCAAAGAGGTGGTGGCCGGATATACCATTGCCATTCGTATTGTTATATTCTGCTTGTTACCTTCCTGGGGTATGGCTAATGCTGCTGCTACACTTGTAGGACAAAATCTTGGCGCAGGCAAACCTGACCGGGCTGAGCAATCTGCCATCCGGGCCGGTTTTTTCAATATGTTTTTTCTGATTGGGATAGCACTGTTTTGTCTGATCGGAGCGCATACACTGGTGGGTTGGTTCAACCAAACCCCGCAAGTAGTACGTTCCGGAGCTATGGCCCTGCAAATAATTGCCGGTGGTTATGTGTTTTATGGTTGGGGTATGATCCTTACGCAAGCCATTAATGGTGCAGGCGATACGATGACCCCTACCCTGCTCAACATTATATTTTTCTGGCTTATTGAAATTCCATTGGCCTGGTTTCTCGCCCTCCAACTTGGTTGGGGAGAGGCGGGAGTATATTGGACAATTATTCTTGCAGAATCCGGAATGGCAGTGGCGGCATTCTGGGTTTTCAAGCGTGGAAAATGGAAAACAACCCAGGTCTGATGTTGATCAAACCTGGTTTCTAAAAACCTGAAAGTTGTGATTAGGCGTTTATCGTTTTTTATGTACAACATAACGCACTGTGAACGCCTAATCAGCCTCGAAAATCATTTCTTTAGTCTTTTCAGTGGCTGATTTAGTCCACCAGTAGCCTGTAATTCAATCAATTAAAAAAAATAATATACGAAGTTAGCCGAAGATACATTTGTCACTTTGCTCTAATACAACTAGATTTGGGCCCAGAATTGAAACGTTCTGTGATTAATCGTTCCCTTGTATTGTGATAATCCACTCATTCATGCGGCTTTTTTGCATGAAATTAAACAACAACGTGCAGCATGCATTAACCTTTTGTTTTTGGCACGATTCTTGGCCAAACCCACTTAGGCATGTTAATTGCCGCCGTTTTCTCCCCGTATATTGGATCTTGATACAGCCTGTTTTTCCCCCTTTATCGCTGTTGGGTCCGTCTCTTCGTAGCTCTGTTGATTCGTCCCTGGCAATGGGATTGCTGTCTCGGTGATTATACTTCATTCGACAGTATTTGCCATTTATGCGACAAAACAAGCCTTATTGAAATCCATTGTAGGCATCAATTTTGTTTAAAAAGATTGATTGTCCAAATGCTAAATGACTCGATTGTGAACACTATTACGCTACTTTCCACTATGCGTCGGGCATTAACGTTGGCGCTTTCTCTGATTGCCTGCTCTATTGCAGCTCAGGATATCCATTATTCCCAATTCGGCAATGCGCCGCTGAACCTCAGTCCAGGCCTTGTTGGTGTGTACGGAGGAGACATGCGCTTTGTTGCCAATTACCGGAAACAATGGAAAACAGTGCCTGTCCCTTACAATACCTTCTCGGCATCGCTAGAGAACAAGGTTTATCTGAAGCCAGGCAAATACAACCGCTTTGCAACCGCCTCTCTTCTGATCAACTACGACAAACAAGGTGATCTGGCGCTGCAATCTCTTCAAGTTGGCGTTCCGCTATCGCTTACCCTTCCGGTGAAACGAAATATGTACCTCACGGTTGGCGCAACACCCATGTTCGGTCAACGCTCTTTCGATACTGATGAGGTAACATTTAGTGAACAGTACATTGACGGCATGTTTGATCCAAGCGCTGCCATTTCTGAAGATCTGACGGTGACCAGCCTGAAATATTTCGATATCAGCGCAGGCGCTAACCTGCGCACGCAGGCTATGCGCAAGCGTACCCGCTTCGATTTTGGCTTCGCGGTACACCATATCAACCGGCCTGCACACGATTTTTGGGCATCATCTGTAACGGATGAAGACGAGGTAAGACTTCACCAAAAATGGACAGTGTACGGACTTGGCTTGTTTCAACTGACTGAAAAATTCGACTTCATGGCCCAGGGCCTGTATCAAAAACAAGGTGGATACAGTGAAATCGTATATGGTGCCGGCGTGCGTATGCACCTTAGAGAGCAGCGTTACAAAGAACTTGCTTTGCAAATTGGCGCCGACTGGCGTCACCGATATAACAACTCATTGGTTCCACGCGTAGAGCTCCACTACGGAACCTGGATGCTTGGCGCAACTTTCGACTGGGATGCATTTTCACGTGCAGGAAAGCTGATCTCCGACAGAAGAGGTGGTCCAGAGCTTTCCTTGATTTATCGCTTTTTCAAAATCAAAGCGCTACCCAAGTTCAAATCCTGTCCAATCATTTGATCTCCATAGACAGACCATTGCTTGCTGATAGTTACCGACCCTCGCATGTCAGAAACATTTAATTTTCAGAATTTCAACATGATGCGTTTCACCTCGTCGCTAATATGCCTGTTTCTTTGCCTTGGCGCTGTCTCGGTTTCTGCCCAGACACCAGCCGATTCAACGAAACAAAAAAGCAAAAACGATTCCTTGTGGTATCGTACCGTGATCAGCGACCGGATCAATGAGGTGGATGAATCAGAGCGGGCGCCTTCTCTGAGCAAACTGCTCAAAAAGGCCGACGAATCATTTGGTAAAAAGAACTATTACGCAGCCATGAAATACTATGGCTTTGCACTTAAAGCAGAGCCATTACATGTGGAGGCGCTGGCCGGTTACGGTGAGTCCGCCATGGAAATTACCTCCCTCGATAGTGCTGAATCCGCATTCCGCAAACTGGTGGACCATGGTCTGAGCCCGGCGCCAGATTATTTTCCAAAAATGAGACTGGCTGAAGTGCTTTTCCGGAAAGGAAAATATGAGGATGCCGCCGATCTGTTCGAAACTATTGCAACACTCCCGCAAAACCCACCCGTACCAGATCACGTTAAAAAACTAGCTAAAGACAGATACGAATTATGCCTTTGGGCTCGTGGCGCAGGTACAGACAATCCTTACATTGTCAAAAACGACACATGTTATCTGCTGGATACTGCTTTCGTCAATACGCGGGAGCTTTATTCGGAATATGTTGCAGCCTATTTGAACAACCAGCTGTATTTCTCTGCATACCGGTTTGATTTGAAAAATGACAAAGTCAAGCCACGCAGGAATACCATTAAACTGCTTCAGGCGGATGGTGCAGATGGCCTGGTTGGGCCCGACCATCCGATGACGGTTTCTGAAACGGTATTTAACGATCAGTTGCTGCTGCAACATACAGCTCATTTATCGGTCAACAGCACAGGAAATATATCCTATTTTGCTGCCGGCAACTATGTCAAAGACTCTGCTGAAATCCGTTTCGACTTGTATCGACGGAAGAAAATGGCAGATGGCAACTGGGGACCGGCTGAAAAACTAAAAGCCGTAAATAAGGTTGGCTATTCTACCACAGAACCGAGTGTTGGCACCCTGGTTGGTGAAACCAGCGAAACCTTGTTTTTTGTATCCGACCGTCCAGGAGGCAAGGGTGGTAAAGATATCTGGTTCAGCAAAGTTTTTGGCGACAGCCTGGGTGCTCCACAGCCGCTTTCCGATTTAAACACCAGTGGAAATGATGTAACCCCATTTTTCCATGCAGCCTCCAACACCTTGTTTTTCAGTACGGATAGCCTTCCTACACTTGGCGGTTTTGATGTGTATAAATCCAAGCCAGGCAAAAACGGCAAATGGGAAAAACCCGAGCACATGGGCGCACCCATCAATGGATCGGCTAACGATGTGTATTTTGTGATTGGAAACGATAGTCGCCGGGGCTTCTTCAGCAGCAACCGTATTGGCAATGCCAACTATTCTGAAGAAGGCTGCTGTTATGATATCTATGCGGTGGATTTCATAACCCGTTACAGGGCAATTGCGCTACATGGCATCACGGGAAAATCACTTCCAATGACCCGCATCACCTTGTATGAACAAGATGCCAAAGGTAAATATGTAGCAGTTGGCAGCCCTATGGACTCTACCAGCTCTTATGGCTTTGCTGTTAAAGTAAACGCCAAATACATGCTCATCGGTGAGAAAGCAGGATTCATTCCAGATACGGTTTTCATGAAAACACCCCGGGAATTGTGGACACATGAAATTGTGGACACCCTCATGCTTTTCCCTAGAATCAATTTGATTGCCAGAGTGCACGATGAAGACCTTCAGGAGCCACTGATGGGGCCAGAGATGGTATTCTTTGATTTGGGGAAATACGATGCAAAGGGCGTGTTTGAGCCCAACGAACCAAACGGTAAAGTGGAGTTATTGCCTGAAACAACCAACACAAAATCCTATCCTCTCACCTATGGTCATACCTACCGGGTTTTGGCCGGGAAAGACGGTTTTGTATCACATAAGTCCAAACAGGATTCATCCATCGTCATCTCCACACTGGATTATGTGGATGGAGGTACTATTAACGTGGATCTTTACCTGCACAGGCCTTCCATTTTGGAGCAATACCTGCCGCTGACACTTTACTTCGATAACGATTTTCCGAAAAAGGACTACCCACCGGATCAGGACACTATCCTGCTTGACTATCAGAAGACATTTGTTAGCTACATCCGTAAAAAGGATGAGTACAAGGATAAATTTGGCAGTGTACTCACCGGTGAGGCACGGAAAAATGCGCTCGACACCCTGGAGTATTTCTTTGAACAGGAAGTGCGTATGAATTGGGATTCATTCTTTGCCTTTTCGGATATCTTGAATGAGATGCTTCAACGAGGTGACACTGTTATCCTGACATTGAAAGGTTATGCCTCTCCCCTTTCCAACCCCAGTTACAATTTCCACCTGACCAACCGGCGGATAGCTTCCGTGTATAACCACTTTATGATTTTCGACGCGGGTGCATTCCGCGATTACCGTGAAGTAGTAGGTAACGGTCAGCTAAAATTTATTCGAGAGCCCAACGGCGATACAGAATCTGTTCGTATGGGAGTAAACGGCAATCCGAAAGATCGACGATTATCGGTATACGAAGTTCATGCAGCCCGATCGAGAAAGGTTCAAATCATTGGTGCGCGAGTCTCGAAAAGCGGGGCTCCGCGTAAAATGTAGCTATTCTTGAAAACCCACGTTTAAACTACCTGAAACCATTTAAATAGGACCTAAAAATGAAAAAAAGCCTGTTATCGGCCATTCTGTTTGGATGTTGGGCACAACTATTGTCTGCCCAGATCCAGGTCAGTTTCAATACTGTGTTGCCTTCTTGCTTTGGCGCAGCTGATGGCGCTATTACTGCAGTTGCGGTGGGTGGCGCGGGCAACTATACCTATTCATGGAGCAATGGCCAAAACCTGGCCACTGCAACAGGATTGGTAGCAGATACCTATACTGTTACGGTCACTGATGCAGCGCAACAAACGGTTTCAGGCTCCGTAACGTTGAATCAGCCCAATGCCATTTTGCCGGCCATTACAGCCAGTGATATCAACTGTGCCGGTACATCAGGCACACTCACTGCCGGGGTGTTTGGAGGATTTGCGCCATACCAATATGCCTGGGACGGACCTAACCAATCTTCCAATGCTTCAGTTTCTGTAACAGCACCCGGACTGTATACTGTTACCATAACAGATTCGCATCAATGTACAGGCACGGCATCATATCAGGTGGCTGAAAACTTGCAAGTAACCGTTACCGCTATAGATATTGTTTGTGGCAATGCACCCAATAGTGGTGTGGTAAATACACAGGTCAGCGGTGGTCAGGCTCCACTGGTATACAGCTGGAGCAATGGCGCTTCTACTCAACATCTCACTGGTGTAGGTGCTGGTCAATACTTCTGCACTGTAACTTCTGCTAATGGTTGTACTGCGGTAGATGATGATTTATTGGAAATACCCTCAATACTTACCGCCAGCATTACCTGGCTTACTCCGGCATGTGGCGGAAATGCTAACGGCTCCGCAACAGTAGTTGCCAATGGAGGTGTTGCTCCATATAGCTATACCTGGAATCCAGGTGGGTTACAAGGCAATGCCCAGACCGGCCTGGCTGCAGGTCAATACACCGTACTGGTAATAGACGCCAATCAATGCTCAACTGAAATTAATGTATCTATTGCAGCCACCAATATGCTGGATGTAGAGTTGGTGGTTAAAAGCGCAACCTGTGTGGGTATCAACGATGCACAAGCTACTGTAGTGGTTTCTCCTTTGGGAACTGGTTATATTTACCAATGGAATATTCTGCCACCTGATTCCAATGTTACCCAGGTGAACGGCCTGGCAGTGGGAACCGTGGTTTCTGTTACGGTTACAGATCCAGTTTCAGGTTGTAGCGGTACTGCTACCGGCATTGTGGGCGCCCATAGCAATATCCAGGTTTTGGTTACCGATGTAGATATTCTCTGCGCCGGAGGCTTTGGTAGCGCATTGGCTACCGCTTCAAATGGTACGCCACAGTACCAGTACACCTGGATGACTGCAGACAGCACTGTTATCGGCAATCAGGCTGCTATTGATGGATTGGCGCCCGGTGCATATTTGGTAACAGTGGTAGACTCGATAGGCTGTATCGGTGCTGGCGTAGCGGATATCGGCATAATATCTGACCCTCATGCGGTGATTGACGGCGATTCTGTTCTGGTGTGTGGAGATAGTCTGAGCGTGGTACAATTCACCAACCTCTCTTACGACTCCTTCAATCAGATTGTAGAACTGGAATGGACCGTTACCGGTCCAAGTATTGATACCGTAATACTGAACCAAAATCAGGTGGTATTCCAGCTTCCTGTAGATGAAACCATTACAGTCCAATTGGTTGTTACCTCCAGCGTGGGTTGTAAAGACACAGCTGTGTTGATTTACAATGTGCCGGGTTTCCCGAATATTGAACTCAGTCTGGATTCTACCAGTATTAATTGTGATGATTTGCCGGTGGAAATTGATGTACTCGGAGGCGATTCTACCTACACTTATGTTTGGACGCCAACGGTAACATACAACCCAAATCCGCTTCATGTATTGGTAAGTCCAAGTGTCACCAATACTTATGTACTGGTGACCACCGATGGTAACGCTTGTACGGCTGTAGACAGCATTACCATTGCGCCATTAGACAGCCTGTTCCAATTGTTTGTAACAGACACCCTGATAGAAACCTGTGAAGATTCAGTTAAGCTGTTTGCTACTACCAGCATTCCGGCAGTAATTACCTGGATGCAAGGAAGTACGGTGTTGAATGGAAACCCGGTTTGGGTGCCAGCCACCTCGGATCTGACTTATTACATGGTTACGGCTGTTACCCCGGATACCTGCATCTTAACTCAAAAAGTAGGCGTAATAGGCCTCGGGGTTGAACTTGAGCTCGATACCTTAATGCCGTTGAGTATTTGCGAAGGTGATTCACTACCTCTTTCAGTGATTGTAATTCCAGCTGACGCAGATGTGGACTACCATTGGAGTGTAACAGCACCGGCTGTACTCAGCAACGATACTATTGCACACCCAATATTGACCGGACCAGCCGGCGTACATACGGTAACGGTGGTTGTGACACGGGAGTTTTGTTCAGACACCCTTAGCTTCCAGGTTACCATCCATCCAAGTGATTCATTGGATGGACATATCGCGGCAGATCTTTGCAATGGACTAACCGTTAGTTTCACGAACAACAGTGGCATGTCAGGCATCTGGGACTTTGGGGATGATACCCCAAAAAGCAGTGAAACCAATCCAGTACATGAATACCATTCTGCGGGCATGTACATGGTAACCTTCACGCCTGATATCCAGTTTGAATGCGTTGCGCCGTGGGATAGCATGATTATGGTGATGGACGACACCTTGTTTGCAGCCATTGCCCACAGCTATATTGACTGCTCACTGGAAGCTTTAATTCAGTTCAACGGATTAGCCAGCCACTCTGCTATTTTATCCTGGGGATGGGAGTTTTCCAACGGCATTCCTACTTCAGCCAATACCCAAAATCCAAGCATTAAATACCTGGAGGAAGGTGTTTACCTGGCTACTTTAACGGTTG
The DNA here is from genome assembly GCA_017303475.1 of Chitinophagales bacterium. Lineage (GTDB taxonomy): Bacteria > Bacteroidota > Bacteroidia > Chitinophagales > Saprospiraceae > M3007. Next base: position 384,196 of record JAFLBO010000001.1, on the reverse strand, counting down.
TTGACTCCAACCACTGCGTAGCTATCGCCACTGATTCGGTGACAGTTGACATTATTCAGGATTTCATCCTGGCACAAGATTCTATCTGTTTGTTTACCAGTCTGGAACTCAATCCGGTTGGCGTGGACACAGCAGCTACCTATGCCTGGACAGCTGTGCCCCCTGATCCAACCCTGAATCCAACGGCAGGCAATCCTGTTGTAACGCCACTAACTGCAACCACCTATACCGTTGAAATAAACAAAGGGCTTTGCTCTGTGGTGTATCAGATGGATGTAGCCATCATTACAACCGACACGGTAACCCTGCCGGCTGATACAGTTGTATGTACCATGGATTCTATTGTGGTGACTGCGCAAACACATGGACAAGTTGGCTTGGAATGGTCGAACTCCAAACTGTTCACCAATATCTTTGCCACTACAAAATCCGTTAAGGTTTTACCAGGTAATACTTATTACGTACGCACTGCTAACGTGGAATGCCCATCAATGGATTCCATGAAAATTGAGATCCAAATGCCTGAGATTCAGGCTATTCCGTCAGACGATGACATCTGCGCAGGGGAAGAAACGACATTACTGCTATCTAACCTGATTCCCGGGCATAACCTCAGTTACGACTGGACGCCAGATTTGCCCAATACAGCCAACCCAATTGTTTCACCATTGGTCACTACCACCTACACCGTTGTAGTGACAAACCAATACGGCTGTACAACTTCTTTGTCGTATACTGTGGAGGTGACGAATGTAGCAGTGGAAGCGACAGCCAATCCTGATACTGTTTCAGTAGATAATCCGACCAGCATTCTGACAGCAACTCCGGGAGGCAACGGAGTAATTGTTACCTATGAATGGTCACCTGCAGGCACTTTAAGTAACCCTAACGGCCAACAAACTGAAGCTACACCAACGGAAACCACTACTTATACCGTAACTGTAACTACACAAGACGGTTGTGTGGCGACAGATACCGTAACGGTTTACTATCGTTTCAATGCTTGCATTGATCCTTTTGTTTTCGTGCCTAAGGCCTTTACGCCTAACAACGACAACAAAAACGATTATTTCAAAGTACATGCAGATGGCATGACAGAACTAAGTCTGATTGTTTGGAATCGTTGGGGCGAGATTGTCTTTGAAACCAACGACATAGGAACATTAGGTTGGGACGGTTCCTACAAAGGAAGAGACGCAGTTGGCGATTCATTCGCCTGGTACGTTAGATTGAGGTGCGGCAATGGCGAATACTTCGAAAATAAAGGGAACGTTACCCTCTTGAAATAAAAACCTGGTTAACTACCAACCACAGGGCTTCATGCAAAAAAGCGTGAAGCCCTGTTTCTCTTTAAACATGAAACCTTCCGAATTAATTCTAAACCCGGATGGCAGTATTTATCATCTGCATCTGTTGCCCGAGCAAATTGCCCCTCTGATTATTACCGTTGGAGATCAGGACCGCGTAGAACAGGTAAGTCAGTATTTTGACCGTATAGAGCATAAGGTTCAGAAACGAGAGTTCAAAACCCATACCGGCTGGTTGGGTAAAACCAGGATATCGGTAATCAGCACTGGGATAGGCCCGGATAATATTGACATTGTGCTAAATGAAATTGACGCCTTGTTCAATATAGATTTAACGACCCGGCAAATCAAATCCACCATTCAGCCACTGACTTTCATCCGTATTGGCACTTCTGGTGGTCTGCAAAAAGAGATTCCCGTGGATGCAATGGTAGCTTCCTCGGGCGCCTTTGGCCTGGATGGCCTGCTTCAATTTTACCAGGGAGAAGATTTACAGGCAAATCCAATACTTTCAGCATTGACTGAGCATTGTCAACCACGGTGGGAATTTCCGCTGGCGCCTTATTATGCTTCTGCAGACGCCGCATTACTCCAGCGCTTCCAAAATGGTTTCTACCAGGGAATTACGGCCACTAACCCTGGCTTTTACGGTCCGCAAGGGCGTCAACTGAGGGCCAAAGTAAAGGCGCCGGACTACCTTGATCTGCTTCAAACCTTTTCATTTAAGGGAAATCAAATTGTAAACCTGGAAATGGAAACATCTGCCATCTACGGTTTGTCGGCAATTTTGGGTCATAAGGCAGTTTCTCTGAGTGTTATTCTGGCAAACAGAGCGACCGGACACTTCAGCTCAGATCCTGGCAAAAGTGTCCGTCAATTAATTGAGACCGCCCTGGAAAGATTAACTCAATAACCAAAAATATCTTCCAGACTGAGCTCCGTTACCTTGCCCATTTTCTTCAGGTAAGTGAAGTCTATTCGTTCTCTTTCTCCCAAAACGAGCCAGGTGTAATGGCGTCCTTTGACGTGTTTTTGCTGGAATTCGATCAGGTCATTAGCAGAAGCCTTTTCAATGTTCTGGTAAATATCCTGCCTTAAATCCCTGTTCAGGTAACCCCTGTCACGACTTCCTCTCCAGGCCCAGTACAGTTCTGCCTGGTTGATTCGGCCGGCTGCAATTTGTTTGAGCACACCTTTTCTGGCGTGTTCCATTTGTGGCAACGAAACCGGCATGTTCTCTAAAATGGCCTGAAAAGCCTCCACTGCATCGCGCAATTTGTCCGGCTGTGTACCAACGTACGCTTGAAGCCAATGCGCTTTGTTCTTTTTAGTAGGACTTCCTGCATGAACATAAGCAGAATATGCAAGTGCTTTGGACTCCCTGATTTCCTGAAATACAATGCTAGACAATCCATAACCAAAGTACTGATTGTACCATTCTCCCAAAACGAATTCTTCCAGATTGAATTTTGGAGTACCCTTTGACAGCATCAACAATTCTATCTGAACAGATGGGAAGTGCACGAAGTATACCTTGTCCTTTTTAGAGCCCAGTTCCTGGTATCTTTTAGCCTGAACAGCTTGTTGTACTGCCTTCTCAGATGGATGCACTTCCTGAAGCAGCGATCTGATCTTTCCGCCGGATTTTGCACCAAAATAGAATACCTCGTGCTTGTATTGACGCAATCCTTTCAGTGTTTCCACAAGTTCATCCGGACGGAGCTCATGCATTTGTTCTGCACTCAGTTTATCCGTAAAAGGATTTTCCGGACCATATTTTGCATAGTTCAACAGACCTTTAGACAAAATGGTGCGTTTGTCTTTCTTGTTGTTTTCCCTGCGCAACAGAATATCAGCTACCAGATTCTCCAGGGCTGAAGGATTCGGTTTTGCGTCTTCCAGAATATGTTCCAGCAACTTTACAGCCTGTTCAAAGGATTCCTCCAAGCCTGTAAGGGAAATGAAAAAATGTTCTTCCCGGCACTCCGCTCCAAAACTTACCCCTAATCGATACATGGCCTGCTGAATTTCCGTGGGGCTGTATTTGCTGGTGCCCAGAAATGGGAAGTAACCAGCAAGAATAGCCAGGCGCCGATCATTCAGTTTGCCCATATCGTAGCAATAATGGAGCCTGAACATTTTGCTTTTCTTGTCCTGAACAACTTTAAGCGACACTCCAGCGGAGAGTTTTTTTGTTTGGATAACCTTTTTGAAATCCACAAAAGTGGGTGCAACCTCCGGCGTTTCCCACTGCAAAAAGTCTGAAGCAAAAGAAGAAGCGCCTTCCCGGTTCACTTCAATTGGGGTAATAGGCGGCTTTTCCACTTTCATTACTGATTGGTCTTCGCCGGTATGCTTGTAAACTACTGCGCAATTATTGTCGCGGAAGGTGTGTTTGGCAAAGTCAACCAGTTGTTCTTTGGTTACCTTGGACAGTTTCTTCCAGCGTTTCACCACCTCAGACCATTCTACACCAAGTACAAAGGCATTGGTGATGGTATTAGCACGGCCCTGATTTTTCTCAAAGGCCCTGATTTCCGAAATCTTCATGTCTTTAATAACCGCTTCCAGCAGCCAGTCTTCAAACACTCCGTTTCTCAGATTATCTATTTCACGCATCAGGATCTTTTCCACATCTTCCAGGCCTTGCCCTTCCCTGGGTTTGGCCATTAACAGGAGTGAAGAGAAGTCCTCATACACCCGTGGGTATGCATAAGCTTCAAGCAATTGTTGTTTTTGAACAATGTTCAGGTCAAACAAGCCAGCCTGGTAGTTGTGTAAAATCCCTGCAATCAGTGGTAAATAAAGCGAGGCTTCTTTGGATTTGGCTCCCGGCAGGCGCCAGCCAATTTCCACCCACGGTGATTCCTGTCCGTACACTTCCCTGAGCGTTCTGGCGCCCAACTCAGGCTGTGGTTTAAAAGTAAACTTAGGCAAAGGTTTGGCCTCAAACTTCCCAAAATAGCGCTCTGCCAACCGAATAGCATGTGCCGGATCAAAATCCCCGGCCATAACAATAGCCATGTTGTTGGGGATATAATAGGTGTCGAAGAACTTGTAAATATTAGTTTGAGACGGATTTTTGAGGTCCTCTCCCCTACCCAAAGTGGTTTGTGTGCCGTATGGATGGGTTGGTGTCAGGGTTTCCTGCATGGCCTTCAGGGTTTTACGGAAATCTTTGTCCTGACTGATATTATACTCTTCAAATACTGTTTCCAGCTCTGTATGGAAGAGCCGGAGGATGGGACGTCTGAACCGCTCACTTTCCAGGGCAAACCAGCGTTCCAGTTCATTGGACGGAATATCGTTTACATAAACGGTTTGCTCCACCCAGGTGTAGGCGTTGGTTCCTTTAGCTCCCATGGCACTCACCAACTTATCGTATTCATTAGCTGCTGCAAATTGAGCAGCCTCGTTGCTCAGGCGATCAATTTCTGCATAAAGCCTTTTCTTTTGCTCCGGATCCTGTTCTGCCCGGTGGCGCTCAAAAAGTGATTCAATTTCATCCAACAACGCCTTTTCCTCTTCCCAATTCAATGAACCCAGACGGTCTGTGCCCTTGAACATCATGTGCTCAAAATAATGGGCTAATCCGGTGGTATCAGCCGGGTCATGCTTGGAGCCTACCCTGACAGCAATTTCAGTGTAAACCCTTGGTTCATTTTTGTTGATCGTGAAAAACAACTTCAACCCATTAGACAGAGTGTGCATTTGCACCTGAATAGGATCTCCAGGAATACTCAATAATGCGGTGGGAGGATTAGTAGCGGGGGTGAATTGGTCCATAAATTTGATATGAGGTTAAAAAAACCCGTCCTGCGATAATGATGCATCGCCGGACGGGTCCAGAAAGGGCGTTCTATTGAGTAAATGATTAGATATCCAGCAACAAACTGGTTGGATCTTCAATCAGGTTTTTAACTCGAACTAAAAACGTCACAGAGGTGGAACCGTCGATTATACGGTGATCATAACTCAATGCCAGGTACATCATGGGACGAATCTTGATTTCTCCATCCACAACCACCGGGCGATCCTTGATGGCGTGCATGCCGAGGATTGCGCTTTGTGGTTCATTGATGATTGGCGTACTCATCAAGCTGCCAAACACGCCACCGTTGGTAATGGTGAATGTACCACCGGTCATTTCGTCCAGCGACAATTTACCATCGCGGGCCTTGGCAGAAAGCTCTTTTACCTTGAGCTCAAATTCCGCGAAATTCATGCTTTCTACATTGCGAATTGGTGGAACCACCAACCCTGTCGGGGTGGAGATAGCAATGCTGATATCGGCATAATCATGGTAAACGATATCCTCACCGTCGATGGCAGCATTGACATCAGGCATTTCCATCAGCGCTTTGGCACAGGCTTTAGCGAAGATGGACATAAAGCCCAGTTTAATTCCGTACTTCTTGACAAATGCATCCTGATATTTTTCACGCAGGGCCATTACCCCACTCATATCCACCTCATTGAAGGTGGTGAGCATGGCTGTATTGTTTTTTGCACTCACCAATCGCTTGGCAATAGTGCGGCGCATGCGACTCATTTTCTCCTTGCGGTCTACCCGTGAATAGGCCACGGATGGTGTTGGTGCTGGAGAAGAGGCTGTTGTCGGCGCAGCTGGTGTTTGCGTTTGAGCGGGCGCCTGAGTTGAAGTAGATGCTTTTACGGCATCTTCTTTGGTAATCCGGCCATCTCTGCCTGTGCCAGCCACATTAGAAGCTGGAATATTAGCCTCAGATAGAATTTTAGCAGCTGCCGGACTAGGCGTTCCTGTAGCGTAATTGGCTGTTGATGCTGTTTCCCTGGCAGCTGGAACTTCGTCTGCCGGAGCAGGCGTTGAACTGGCCACTGCACCGCTGGCTTCCGTATCTATCTTTGCGAACAAGGCGCCAACTGGCAAATCTTCACCTTCTTTAGCCACCCAAACAAGTTTTCCGGCGCTATCTGCCGACAATTCCTGGTTAGCTTTTTCGGTTTCAATCTCACAAAGCGGTTCATCCAATGTAACCATACTACCATCAGGCTTTAACCATTTGGAAAAAGTTACACTACTTATAGACTCACCCAAATTGGGGATCTTTAGTTCAATTACAGGCATTTTTTTGGAAAAAACAATGAAAAATGTGTCAACAAAAATTGGTTTTGCAAAGGTAGATTTTTGAACAAAAACCTGAAGACTGTTTGAGGTTTTTCAACACTTCTTTATAACAAATAAACGTAAGGCCTGTTCAAAGACCTTACTTTTTTCGTTTAAAATCAAATTTCAACAACAGTCCTTCGCCCTTCTTCCCCTCGCTGCTAATAATCAGGTTGCCATCCGCATCGAAAGCAAGTCCTTCAGGCTGTGGCAACAACTTTTTATTCAACGTTTGCACATGTTTGATGGCGCCCGACTTGTAATCAAGCACAACGAGGCGTTTGAGGGCTGTGGATATCAGGTAAACATCCTGCGTTTTGGGATGAACCGCAATGGCTGAGGGACTGAAAAAATCGTGTTTCTCCGATTCACCATATGGCACAAGCCTGTTCACCTCTTCAGGATCAACACTGTATACCGGGTTGGACTGCAAAGTTTTGGACTTAATGTCAAAAGCCCAGACATGTCGTTTGCCCGTACTATCAGGGTTTTGTTTGCAGGCCAGCAACAAACATTTACGCCATGGATCATAGGCCAGGCCTTCCAGGTCGTCAGATTTCTTAAGCGGCGTTTTATATTCGGCTACCACCGGAGCACCTTTTTTCCAGTCGGTAATTTCAAACAAATCTCCATCGCTTTTCAAAGCCCAAATAGTTTTTCCAACCATTTCCACGCCTTCAAAATCGCCTTTTTCCCGGAAAAGGATCTGGCGACTGATCGCACCGCCCCTTTCGCCATCAATGAAAAACACCTCGCCGCGTTCGTCGGCAATAGCAATGTAATAACCAGGTGTATCGCTAGGCCCTAATCCTGAAATCTCTTTCAGTGATTCGCTTACCAGATTAATGGTTAGCGAGGGATTTTGCAGATCATAAGGCAGGCTGTCGCCTGCCACCGAAGTTGCGGAAGAATACCCGGATTGGGGTTTTTGCGCATTGCAAAAGCCCAGAATGACCGTGAAAATAACGAGCCCGAAGGAGGGCTGCAGGAGCAGTTTTTGCATAAATCTGGAAATTGCCGTTAATCAAGGTTCGAAAACCTCAATTTCGTGCATTTCAGTGATGAAATCTGTGAATTTGCCATTGAACCTGGTAGCCCGCACAATATGGTTGTCAATCCAGTGGTAGTTGCCTCCTCTGGGTTTACCGAAGACAATACCATGATATTTAAACCCGTGCATGTTCAGCCACTCCTCTGTTACACTTCGGTGTGCCTCGGTTCTGCTGGTAAAAAAGTAAATAATATGTCCTTCATCATACCAGCGGTTCAAAAACTCCAAAGCGTCTGGATATGGCGCAACTGTACCCATGCGTTCAGGCTCTTCGTTAGGAACGTCATCGCAAATGGTGCCATCAATGTCGATCAGGTAGTTTTTTACGTTGGCTGGCAGAACTGGACTGGCCCTTTGACCTTTCTCATCAAAGGCCTCAAATAATGCGGTGTTTGTCATAAAATGTGTTCTTGATGCTCAAAAGCTGAATCCAACGGAAGCCTGAATCATGAAATTCTGGTCCTTGTCGTCCCGGTAAATCAGGCTCTGGCCGTCGCCAGTGCGTGCTTTGGCAAGATCTGCTTTGTTGTTTGTAATGTCGCTAAGTCCATACTGCACACGACCGCTGATATAGAGGGCGCTGCTGATGTAATAAGACAAGCCACCAACGACACCAAAGTCCAAAGTATTGTAGAGTGCGCCTTTATCTTCTGGATAATCGTAGTAGGCGCCCATGGTTTTAGGCGTTTCTGCTATAAAACCATCCACTTTGACATTTATCGCCGTTTCATTGTCTGAGTTGGCAGTGCCTTCACCCGGATCATCTCTGCGGTAATTGTGGTTCAGGTTGAAGTTTAATTCGGTTTCGCTGGTATTTGGATTCACATAAGCATTGTTGCCCAATGCAGTTTTTCCTGAATAACGCAGAGAGCCTTCGCCTGTGGAAGCAACCAGAATACCTACATAGCCACCACCATAAATTTCAAAATGTTTGAATTTGCCAAAAGCCATTACCGGAATATCCAGGTAGGAATTATTGACATTAATCAGGTACCGGGCATTTCCAGTGGTGTAAACCTGACCTGCATTGTGTTTGAAGAATCGGTAAGCCTGTCCTTCATAACTGTATTTCGCGCCACGTTTGGAGTATAAAAATTCTCCACGAACACCAAAACGATCTGTGAACTTGTAGGCAAAGGTCATACCGATGTGAAAACCTGTGGAATTATCCCATTTTTCCAATGAATTACCCTGGTTATCCAGTTCGGATGTGCCTTGAAATCTGGAGAAGTTCAGGCCTGTTTTAAAGCCGTACTTAATCTGGGCAACTGCACCATAACCGATGAACAAGAGGGCAGTCAGTAAAACAGCACTACGGGAAATAGACTTAAAAAGAATCGCCATTTGTGTGTAAATGTTTGAAAATCAAAAGATTTGCTTAATTGTTTGTTTCAGACAATTGTCGACAAAGGTCAAAAGTACGGCATTCTGTTAACCCAGACATTGTTACCTTTGCGAACATTTGAATTATTGGAACGATGCTGATATAGTAATCGTTCTGCCTAACCAATTTCTTTTTGATATGAAAAACTGGCCCCTTTGGGAAGTGTTCATCAGATCTAAACAAGGACTCAGTCATAAACATGTAGGTAGTCTGCATGCTGCAGATGCTCAAATGGCTCTGGAAAATGCCCGCGACGTCTATACCCGCCGAAATGAAGGTGTGAGCATTTGGGTTGTTGAATCTCAATATATTCATGCATCCACAGAGGATACTGAAGCGTTTTTTGACCCGGCTAATGATAAGGTTTATCGCCACCCGACATTTTACGAATTGCCAGACGCCGTTAAACATATGTAGGCCATGAACAGACTGTTGCTTTTGCCAGTGCTTTGGGCATTCACATTGATTGCCTGCAGGGATACGACTCCTGAAGAGCCGCCTACACCAACGCCTTATGTTTTTCAGGCCCCTGAAGGGTTCCCTCCTTTTTTTGATCCTGAGGATAATAAAACAACCATTGAGGGTATTGCGCTTGGGCGGAAACTCTTTTACGACCCAGTTCTTTCTGGCAACAACACCATTGCCTGTGCAGATTGTCATAAGCAGGAAAACGGATTCACCGATCCGCGAAGGTTCAGTATAGGAATAGATGGCATTGCCGGACACCGGAATTCCATGAGCCTGATTAATCTGGCTTGGCAGCATAGACTTTTCTGGGATGGCAGGGCTCACGGCTTGGAGGATCAGGCTCTTTTCCCAATTAAGGACCCGATTGAAATGCACGAAACCCTGGGCAATGCCGTAGCTGAATTGCAGGCAATACCTGAATACCGGGAATTATTCTGGCAAGCCTTTGGAACGAGGCAGATAGACAGTTTATTAGTAGCCAAGGCCATCGCGCAATTTGAACGCAGCCTCATTTCTTTTAACTCCAGGTATGACCGCTGGAAACAGGGACTGGATACTCTCGATAAATCAGAAATGAATGGCATGCAATTATTTATGGATCCAGTGAAGGGTGGTTGTGCCAAATGCCACTCCTTTGGCGCCATGTTCAGCGATTTTCTGTTTCGAAACAACGGCAAAGACAGTATCGTAACAGATATGGGGAGGTTTTCGGTATCCGGGCTGCCACAAGATATTGGTGCTGTCAAAACCCCTTCCATGCGAAATGTAGAATACACGGCGCCTTATATGCTGGATGGCAGGTTTGCCACACTGGAAGAGGTATTGGAGTTCTATAATACAGGTTTTCACCTGGGGCCACACACAGATCCATTTATGTCAACGCTGGTTAAAGGTCGTCTGAACGAGAAAGAAAAGCGCGACATTATTGCCTTTTTAAAAACCCTTTCCGAGCCTGATATCCTGACCAATCCGGCGTTCAGCAAACCGCAATAAAAAGATGTTTTGCTGTAACCTTTTGTTGGTATAGTCGTCTGGCTTATACATCCTTCAACATTTTACAGCTATGAAACAAATTTCCTTGTGGCTCATTGCCGCTCTGACATGCCTGCAATCCCTGCAGGCTCAAAACAGTGCACTCACAACCTTTTTCCACAAACACAAAGAAAAGCCTGGGTTTACCCATGCTCTCCTGAGTAAAGACCTCTTTGATGTTGCCTCTGGTCATGAAATCAGCAAGGAGGACTGGCAGGGGCTCCACGGCGTAGTCTGGAATATGGGTGTGATGGAAATACTGGTAGCCGATAGTATTTCCAACGGAGTGGCGCTCTACAAAGAGGCTAAAAGTTGCATTCCGGAATCTGAATTTGATGAACTTCTGACGGTTCGGGACAACCAGACCAACGTGAGAATTTGGGTAAAGGCGGAAGAGGACGTTGTAACAGATCTGGTATTACTGGTTGGATCTCCGGAGGAGTTTGTGCTCATTTGTTTTGCCGGCAAACTTGAACTGGGGAACATTTCACAATTGCCGGAACTCTTTGAAGCCAGTAAAACATCACAATTCATTGAGCGGTCAACTGCCGTTTCGGCCGAGTTCAGTATCTCTCCAAATCCCGCACGTGATCAAATCCTGATTCAATATCCAGACACCCAGGATCAACCAGCCCAACTGGAAATCATTGACATCAATGGACGAAAGGTTTTACAAACCAAATTATCGTCTGATGCAACACTACCCATCCAGATTGGCCAGCTCAAGGCCGGCAATTACTGGGTACAGCTCCGAACAACAGGAGGGAAAATCGGCATCCAACAACTCGTTAAAATGAGTGAGTAAGTGAATGAGTGAGTGAGTGAGTGAGTGAGTGGGGCGTTGGGTTTAGGATTTCGGCAAAATACTTTTGCATAAAAATTCATGTATTTAGCCACTAAGAATCCCAAATCCAATACCTCACTCACTCACTCACTCATTCACTTCTTCCTGGAAGCGTTAATGAGGAAGAACGCGAGTAGTGCAAAACACAGTACTCCTAGTATATTGTAGCCATTGGCTCCGATGACACCAGTGATACCGTGTTCCATATTCATTTTTTCCAGGGCGGCTGCGGTGCCGTCTGATGCCTGGAATAAGGCTACAATCACTCCTGCCAGTGCTCCACCGGCCACCAATCCTGTGGCAAACAAACTGCCTTTGCCCAGTTCTGCATCTTCAACCGCTTCACCTTTACGGCTGGCCATCCAATCTGTAAGGCCTTTAAGTGCACCCCCGATCCAAATAGGCAGCGTGGTGCTCAACGGAAGGTAAAGGCCTACCGCAAAAGAAAGCGATTTGATGCCGCAAAGCTCCATAGTAACGGCAATAAACAAGCCTACCAGAACAAATTGCCAATCCAGATTAAAAGACAAAAGACCTTTAATCAGGGTAGCCATCAGGGTAGCCTGAGGCGCGTTGAATTTTTCTCCAATGGCATGTTCAATACCTTGCGCGCGCAGATCGGCTGTTGGGTTATCCAGAAAAAGCACAGTTGCTCCGATAACCAGCGATGACACCACAACCCCGATAAACAGCGCTATTTGCTGATACCTTGGCGTTGCGCCAATCAAAAAGCCCGTCTTCAAATCCTGAGAGGTGGCTCCTGCATTCGCTGCCGCGATACATACCATACTACCTACTACCAGCGCCATTGGTTCAAATACTTTACCCGTCCAGCCAACACCAATAAATACCAATGCAGTTCCCATAATGGTAGCAATGGTCATACCGGAAATCGGGCTATTACTGCTGCCGATGATACCAACAATCCTGCTGGCTACGGTTACAAAGAAAAATCCAAACACTACCACCAGTATGCCAATCATCAGCTTACTGAAAATGCTGTCGCCCGGAATGCTAGGCAAAACAGCCATCAGCAGGATCAGTGCCAGGCTTCCTATACCTACCACTTTGATAGACAGATCATCTTCTGTGCGCGCCTTAGCAACCGATTTGTCGCGATTGCGGAATTCGCCCATGCTGTCGCGGAAAGAAGAAATGATGGTTGGCAGGGTTTTGATCAGTGTAATAAAACCTGCGCCTGCCACAGCACCTGCGCCTATCTGGCGAATATAGGCCCGGTAAACAGCCTCCGACAAATTGGACATAGTATGCGTAGCAGGATCCCAGCCAAAACGAGCGCTGGTTTGCGTGGCATCCATCAGATCAAGTTTATCCAGCTGTGCCGCAATGACATCCGGTGGAACCAGTGTAGCCAGAAGAGGAATCAATCCAAGCCACGCCAATACGCCACCTGCAACCAAAACGCCTGCAATGCGTGGACCGATAATATAGCCTACGCCAAGGTATTCAGGCGTAATCTCACCGCTGAGTCGGGCAGCTGGCAGGTATTTATTGGCAATACCACTGGCCCAAGTGGGCACTTCGGCAATCACATGAAAAACTTTTTGCAGCATGGCATAACCGAGTGCAAAACCTAGTCCCTGATACGCCGTTTTGGCAAAATCACCACCTTTATCGCCGGCCATCAATACATGTGCACAAGCGGTACCTTCCGGATACGGCAGGTTATCATGTTCTTTTACAATCAAGGACCGACGTAGCGGAATCATCATTAGTACTCCCAAAATCCCTCCAAAGATTGCCAGCATCAGGATTGTCCAGTAATTAAAATAGCCTTTGCCAATACCGTCGGATAGGAAAAGGAATGCCGGCAACGTGAATACCACTCCGGCAGCTACTGATTCTCCGGCAGAACCTGCTGTTTGAATGATGTTATTTTCTAAAATGGTGGTGCCCAGGAATTTACGACCCAGGGAGATCGCCAGCACCGCAATGGGGATAGACGCAGAAACCGTCAGACCGGCTTTTAGAGCCAGATATACAGTTGCAGCGCCAAACAAAATCCCGAAAAGGGAACCCAGAACAATGGCCCGGATGGTAAATTCTTTTACCGAGACATTTTCTGAAGGAATGTAAGGTTTGAAGTCTTGGTTGGCCATACGCAATTAAGAGGGTTAGACTGTTCAAGTGATGCGGCGAAAGGTAGGCGAATTTTGAAATTCCTTGCTACATACAATGAATTCATCCTATAATTCGTAATGTAATTCCTTCCGGGGAAGTCCTCGTTCGGAACAACTTGCTACCTTTGCACAAAATACTCCCAATTCGTATGCAAAAACGTGTTTTTTTACTCCAAATGCCGGCCAGGTGGGTCATGCTGCTTGGCTTTTTTACTTTGCTCGTCTCAAAAACCTCTGCACAAGACAAGCATTTTACGCAATTTTATGCATCACCGCTAACTTTAAATCCAGCACTCACAGGCGCTATGGATGGCAGCTACCGGGTGGGCGCTATTTATCGTGATCAATGGAGAAAAGTACTCGACAACCCAATCAAAACTTTTTCCATGGCGGCAGATCTCCGTTTTGAGGCCAACAGAAAACGGAATACAGAGGATGCCTTCGGATTGGGCATTATGTTTTTCAATGATCAGGTAAGCGTAATTGATTTCAATACGACCCAAATTGCCGTTTCGATGGCATATCACAAAGCTTTGGGCATTAACCAGGACCAATTCCTTACCCTGGGTATTCAGGGAGGCCTGACACAACGCAATGTGAATTATGAGACGCTAAATTTTCATGATGAGTTCAATGGAACTACCGGTTATACCCTTGGATCAAGCGAATTGTTGCCTGCCAACAACTTCTCTTTCCCTGATTTAAACGTTGGTCTGAACTATACCTCTACCTTTGCCGAAGAAGGTCGCTTTTTTGCAGGAGCTTCCCTGCACCATATCCTGCAACCAAAGGTTTCTTTCTACGAAGACCCTACAAATATTACAGTGAAGCCCGGTGGCAAGCTTTATCCAAAAGCTAATGTACAACTGGCGGCCAGTATTCCGTTTGATCGCAGCAACCGTGTTTCCATGCAACCCAGGGTACTTGCAGCCTTGCAGGGTCCACATATGGAGATTAACGCCGGCACAAATTTCCGCTTCGCATTAGGACAATATGGCAGCTCGGCACTCCATTTCGGCGCTTGGGCTCGTCCGGTGAGAAACGATGGCGGTTTTGGCTTTGATGCAGTAGTGGCGCTTGTTGGTCTGGAAGTAAACTCCATGTTGTTTGGCCTGAGTTACGACCTCAACACCAGGGCGCTGCAGGCTGATCAACGTCAAGGCGCGGTGGAAATTTCCATTTCATATATGGGCAATTACGACAACCAGAAGATCCTTTGTCCAAAGTTTTAACCACATTTACCCCGATTAACCTAACCCCAATACCAGCTTTCTTTGCATGAGTAATAATATTGTTGCCATTATAGGACGCCCCAATGTGGGCAAATCGACCCTTTACAACCGCCTGGTTGGTGGAAGGGATGCCATTACCGATGACTTTTCCGGTGTTACGCGCGACCGCAAGTACGGATACTGTGAATGGGGAGGCAAACGTTTCACCGTGGTAGACACCGGAGGCTTTGTGCATGGCTCCGATGATGTTTTTGAGGCTGCTATTCGCTCACAGGTTAGGATAGCCACAGAGGAAGCTGCTGCCATCATTTTCCTGGTAGATGCCCAAACCGGCATCACCGATCTCGATGAAAGTATGGCAAAATGGTTGCGCCGTTCCACAAAACCGGTTTATCTGGTGGTGAACAAAGCTGACAATCATAAGGAATTGCTGGCTGCCAACGAATTCTGGGGACTTGGTTTTGAAAATACCATCTTTATTTCTGCAATAAGTGGCAGTGGCACAGGTGATTTGCTGGATGCCATTATCGAACATATTGAGAATGAGGAAGAACTGGAAACAGAACTTCCCAAGTTTGCCATCATCGGCCGACCAAATGTGGGTAAGTCATCTCTGTTGAATGCCTTGTTGGGTGAAGAGCGTAATATCGTTACACCAATTGCAGGTACTACCAGAGATACCATCCATTCGGTGTACAATAAATTTGGCAAAGAGTTCGTCCTGATTGACACTGCGGGAATCCGGAAGAAGTCCAAAGTTGAGGAAGACCTCGAATTTTATTCCGTAATGCGCGCCATCAAGGCTCTGGAAGAATCTGATGTGTGTTTGTTGGTGCTTGACGCGATGCAAGGTCTTGAAGGCCAGGATTTGAACATCTTGCGTTTGGCCCAAAAGCGGCATAAGGGCATTGTAATATTGGTGAACAAGTGGGATTTGGTGGAAAACAAACAAACCAACACCACCCGCGATTTTGAAGCGGCCATCAAACGCAAGCTGGCTCCTTTTGACGATGTGCCGATTTTGTTTATTTCCGTAAAAGAGAAACAACGCATATTCCAGGCAGTTGAAGCTGCTTTGGATGTTTATGCCAACAGAACCAGACGTGTTAAGACTTCAGAATTGAATGAACTGATGATGCAAATCATTGAGGCAACGCCTCCGCCATCGGTGCACGGACGTTTCCCAAAATTCAAATATGTTACTCAGTTGCCAACCCACTACCCTTCCTTTGTGTTTTTTGTCAATAACCCCAATTGGGTGCGGGATTCGTATAAACAGTTCCTGGAAAATCAGTTACGCAAAAATTTTGATTTCAAAGGCGTAACGATGGAGGTTTATATGCGTTCTAAATCATAGCTACCTGGTTGCCCAAAAAATCTACAAACAATAAACACATGATGAAGCGTTTTTTCCTTTTTCTGCTACCGCTGCTGTCTGTTTCAGCATGTAAAGATGAGCCCGAACAAATTCCAGCCTATCTCAAGATCAATCCTTACCAGGTAACAGCCCCGGGTGGTGCGTCCTGGCAAGCTATTACCGATGGGTGGTTATATGTAAATGGTGAATTTCTCGGCGCCTATACACTTCCAGCCACAGTGCCAGTGTTGGCTGAGGGGGATACCGAAATCATACTTTTCCCGGGAATTAAGGAAAATGGTATAGAAGCAACGCCCAATATCTACCCATACCTAAAACGATACACCAAAAATTACAACCTCGTTGCTGGTCAAACCACTACCATACAACCGACTACAGAATACGAAACAAGCATAAAATATGGATTTGGTGTTGGCAGGGGTGATTTTGACGGTGGATCCTCTATTGGTCTTGAAAACAGAGACGGGGATGTAGGCCTAAATGTTGAATTAACTTCGGATAATTCATTTGCAGGTCAATGCCTGATTATGCGGGCAGATACTGCCCATCCTATCATGGATGTAGCCACGGAGTTAATGAAAGATTTACCTTTTTTGGGAGCACCCGAGGTTTGGCTTGAACTGCACTACAACGCTGATGTGCCGTTCTTTCTGTATTTATTGAACGGAAATCCCGAAAATACGCAAAAAGTTTACCAGTTCAATACCACAGAAGGTTGGAACAAGATTTACATTAACCTGACCCAACATATTGTAAATACCGGCTTTGCTGATCACAGGCTTTACTTCCGGTTAAGTTTACCCAGAGACAATAGTGGAAACTTCGAACAAATTAATGGCACAGTAAGGCTGGATAATATCCGGGTTGTGCACTTCTGAAGACGGGTAAGAGCATGAAACTGCGAAAACGCCACACTTTTTACTATGGCGTCGCCGATTTTATTATGGCGATGCTGGCCTGGGCACTGTTTTTTCTGTACCGGAAAAATCTGGAAGGAGCTGAAATAGCCCCTAAGATTTTTGATGATCCAAACTTCTACCTGGGCATTTTTATCATTCCAACAGGTTGGGTACTGCTATACAGTATCTTCGACCACTACAAAGATATCTACCGTATTGCCCGGCTAAATACGCTGACCAACACTTTTTTGGTGACATTTCTCGGGGTTACCTTTCTGTTTTTTACCTTGATTCTGGACGATGTTGTCAGCGATTACCAAACCTATTACCGGTCGTTTTCTACGCTGTTTTTGATGCATTTTTTACTTACAGCCACCTCCAGGATGATTTTGCTCACGCGGGCAAGCAGGCGCCTGAAGGCTGGAAAAGTAACTTTCAACACCTTGCTCATCGGTGGCAACCACAACGCACTGGAACTTTACCATGATATCGCCTTGCGGGAAAAAGGACTGGGCAACAGATTTGTAGGTTTCATAGACACCAATGGTGGCAGCGAACAAGTATTAACCGAATATTTGCCTTTGCTGGGGAAAATACCTGATCTGGCAAATGTGATTCGAGAACATCAGGTGGAAGACATCATCATAGCCATTGAAACGTCGGAACATAACCGTCTCAAAAACATACTGAATATACTTTTTGACTTCGGCGATCAGATACTGGTAAAAATCATCCCGGACATGTACGACATACTGCTCGGGACGGTAAAAATGAACCACGTTTACGGAGCTGTTCTGATTGAAATCCGGCAGGAACTGATGCCTAAATGGCAACGAACCATCAAAAGGGGCATTGATGTGCTGGTGAGCGGCCTGGCACTTAGCATTCTGTCACCTTTACTGCTCTACATTATGATCAGGGTGCGGATGTCTAGCCCTGGCCCGATTTTCTTTGCGCAGGAGCGTATGGGGCAAAACGGAAAACCTTTTACCATTTTCAAGTTTCGGTCCATGTACACCGATGCAGAGAAATTCGGCCCTCAATTATCACACGATGGCGACCCTCGCTGCACTCCCTGGGGGGCTGTAATGCGGAAATGGCGTTTGGATGAAATTCCTAACTTTTGGAATGTGTTGCGCGGAGACATGTCGCTGGTTGGTCCGCGTCCGGAGCGCAAACACTTTATTGATCAGATTCTGGAGGAGAACCCTCAATACCGGCACCTGTTAAAGGTTAGACCGGGCATTACCTCATGGGGCCAGGTTAAATACGGTTATGCCTCCAATGTGCAGGAAATGCTGCAACGTCTGCGCTTCGACCTGCTCTACATTGAAAATATGTCGCTGGCGCTGGATTTTAAAATCATGTTTTACACAGCGCTGGTCTTATTACAGGGGCGGGGCAAGTAATTTGATCAAACGCGCTCCAGCACTACTGCGTACCCCTGCCCTACCCCAATACACATGGTACAAAGGGCATATTTTCCTCCTGTTCTTTCCAATTGCCGGGCAGCAGCAAGAATAATACGTGCACCGCTCATGCCCAACGGGTGTCCCAAAGCAATGGCCCCTCCATTTGGATTAATACGCGGATCGGTATCTGCCAAGTCCAAGGCTCTGGTGCAGGCCAATACCTGGGCCGCAAAGGCCTCATTCAGTTCAATCACATCCATTTCAGATAAGGTTTTGCCAGCTTTTTTAAGTGCTTGTTGAGTTGCAGCAACCGGACCTATGCCCATAATTCTGGGCTCGACCCCTACAACTGCTGAACTGATGATACGAGCCAGTGGTTTGAGACCATGCGTTTTTAATCCTCGTTCTGAGGCTATCAACAAGGCCGCAGCACCATCGTTCAAGCCTGATGCATTACCAGCCGTCACTGAGCCGTCCTTTTTGAAGGCTGGCCGAAGGGTTGACAGAATCTCTAAAGTGGTATCTGGCTTGATGAATTCATCCTGATCCAATAACTGGATATCCTTTTTGCCCTTAGGTACAGCAATTGGGCTTATTTCCTGAGCCAATACCCCGTTTGAACGCGCTTGTGATGCTTTCTGCTGGCTCCATAGGGCAAACTTGTCCTGATCCTCTCTGGAAATTCCGTACATATCCACCAGATTTTCAGCAGTCATACCCATGGCATCAGTACCATACATGACTTGCATTTTGCTGTTCACAAACCTCCATCCAAAACTGGAATCAAACATTTGTGCATCTGTACCGAATGGTTTGCTGGTTTTACTAATTACCCAGGGAGCTCTGGTCATACCTTCTACCCCTCCGGCAATCCACAAGTCGCCGTCTCCGGCTGCCACGCCCCGATGCGCATGAATGACAGCCGACATACCACTGGCACAAAGTCGGTTAACGGTTTCTCCAGGCACTGAAATGGGAAGACCCGCCAGCAAAAGCGCCATACGGGCCACGTTGCGGTTATCTTCACCAGCTTGGTTGGCGCATCCGAGCACTACGTCGGCTATAGCAGCCGGATCAAGTTCCGGGTGCCGGCTCATCAGAGATTGAATAACATGTGCGGCGAGATCATCGGTTCTAACGGGCGCCAGCATGCCGCCAAAATTGCCAATTGGCGTGCGAATACCATCAACAATATAAGACATTGCTCAGAAAACGGTGGTTACAATGATTGGGAATTAAAAGCATAACGCCCGGCGCTTCTCAGCGATTCGGGCGTTATGTCAGAAACAAAGTGAAATGCTACTTTATTGATCGAAAAAGGAGTCGTACTGGTTACCGCCGCGCTCCTGTTTCGTAGGCGTTTTAATTGGCGCATTGAGGTCCAGCGTTTCAGCCGGGCTGCTGGATTTGGCCACAATCTTGTTTTTGTCGCCGCCAAGCAGGAAAGAAACGCCTTCTTTTTCCCATTTATCCAACATAGCCAGGCCTTCTTCTTCGAATACGCCATTCTGGAGGTCAATACCGTCCATGAAGTTTTTCGACATATCCATGAAGCGCTCCATTTCGCCCACTTTCTGACCAACATCCTCAGCCATAGCTTCCAGGGCCATGTCGTACATGTACTTTTTGTCGGAGTTGCCACTCAGAATATTCATCGCTGAACGCATAGCGGAGTGACTGGCTTTGATTGCCTTATATTCCTGTTCCTTCACAACTACCTGATCGCTCAGGTCTTCGAGCATAATTTCGGAATTCTCATACATTTTGGTCAACACACGGTAAAGCACCTCCATACGCTTGTAAAGGTCTTCCAGTTTCACGTTTGAATCCTGCAAACGACCAGCCTTGCGAGCCTGCAGCACCATCATGGCTTCCTTACCTGTTTCCTTGGCTTTGCCCGCAAGGTTCAGATTATTCTGGATGTTGCGCTGGTTTTGCCGGATCATTTCAGACAGTTTGTACATCTGTCCTTTAAGGTTGCTGATCTGACTGTTCATTTTACCCAAATTATCTTTCAAGTCCTCAATGTAACTTTTCAGGATACCAATCGGGTCAATCTGCACAAATATGCCGGTGATCCAGCGCATGATGGACTTGTACACATACCAGACAAGGTTGCGCATTTTGGGGTCCAGCACCATGTAAACCACTGCGGCCAGTGCTGCTAGCAAACCAGCGAGATAAAGGGTGTTTGAAGCCAGTTTGATGAGTGTTGGCAATGCCTGATAAAGCAAAAAGCCGCCGCCCAATACTATGGCGGCCATGAACAAACCTCCGGTTACTCCTTCCGGACGCTCCCAAAATGACTTGGGCTTGATCGGTTGCATATCTGTCATGTTCTGTTGTGATTTCGTTGTTGAATGATGGGTTAAATGTAGCTTAGCTTCTGAAAATTCCGCGGAAAAAACCGGAAACCAGCGATCGAAACTTGTCGTTGAAGGCAAATAAAAGGATAAATGCCAATACAAACAATCCGAAAAAACTAATAAAAATTTTCAGGAGTTTGAATACCAGCCAAAGTGCAATCAGACCGGCCAGAAAAACGAAAAATGGGTTTTTAAGCAAGTCGTTCATCTAAATGCTTATTTCAGGTATTGTTGAATTTTTTGAAGATCATCCTGCACCTGGCCGTAAACCGACTGGAAGGTGGTTTCAAAGTCGGCTCTCGTGGCCTCAATTTTCAGGGTGCTGTCTGAAATTTCCTGCCTGATTTGTTCACTGCGCAAACGATGCTGCTCAATTTCATCTGTGAGCTGTTTGATTTGATTGGCCTTTTGTTGCATCACCGCCTCTAGGTTTTTAGCCTCTTCTTCCCTGTTGCCTACCAATTTGGCCACTTGTTGTGCGTGAGCTTCAGAAAAATGCTGTTTTTCAGTGTTCAAAACACCCAGGTAGTGCTGTACAGATTCGGCTAGTCTGGAGGCTGTTGCCCCCATGGTTTGCGCCATAGCGTAGGCCGACTGGTATCGGGTTTGCTCGTCCATGGGCATTTTAGCCAAATTTTTGAGTGCCTGGCGAAATTCAAAATAATCAAAACCTTCCTGATTATTTCGTTCCAACGCAGCAGCCAGAGCATCGAGAAACTTGTCGCTCACACTGCCTGACACAGCAGCAGGCGCCTGTCTACTCGGCTCTGGGGTATCATTGGAGCTGGCTACTGCTTGCTCAGGAACGTTTGTATTAGCGCTGGACTGTTCATCTTCTACAATGAAGACAGATTTGAATTTTTTCAGAAATTCGCTCATGTTGGTGTGTTGACTTCCGCAGGGAAGTGATACAAAAGTGGTACGGCAAATGTACGGCAAATCAATTTCGTCGGCGACAATCCGGGAAATTCAGACTAATAATTAGTTTTGATCCGACGAACTTATTTTACCCTCCGGGACCAAAACACCATACAGACCGGAAAATCATGTAGTAAAATGTAATTTTCCTTTCATTTGTACCCTGAAACAAAACAAATCTTATGGCAAACTCGCCCGTCTTCGACACCATTCGCCAGTATATCAGTGAAGGAGAAACTGGCAAAGCCCTTCAATCCTTCATCGGGCATTTAGAGTCGGAACAAACTTATCCTGAATTGCTAAAAGCCTTGCGAATTGCTCAGGGCAATTTCCATAGTGTGCAACGGAAGGAAGGGAACGGTATACTTAACTTCCAGGAGGCACGAAGTGAATATGCCCGGATCAATGAGTCTATGCTGAATATGCTGGACGAAATTCGCTCCAATCCATCAGGAGGCAAAGTAGCCGCCAAATCCCAAATGCCGATATGGATAGCAGCAGCGGCATTACTGGTGGGATTGGTTTGGATGGGTATTTACTTTTTCCGCGCAGACTCGGGCAAAGTTGCCAGTATGCCAGGATTGCAATGTCCGGAATTCAAAAATGGAGTACGGAAAGTCATGGTGTTACCCTTTCAAAAATTGGCCGGCGAAGATTCCAGACCGGATTTGAGTTTACAAACACGAATTCAGGATCTGACGGAACGTAATCAGTTAGCTACGGACGTAAAACTGGTATCAACAGATAAACCTGAACTTATTAAGCCCGGGAGCGCCCGAGAAGGTGCTGAACTGGGTAAAACCTGCGAGGCAGACCTGGTTATTTGGGGCGAATATGAAAAGTTTTCGGACTCTATTTCCGTGGATATAAGGTATGCCTTTACGGCATCCGACTGGCCATCAGGCATTGCCTCTCAGACATTTAAAAACGTAAGTGAGATTAAAACTGATCAGATGAAGATCAGTAATTTTGATGAAGCCGTGCTGCGCTTATGCACGGCCCTTGCACTCCATGAAAACCGCATGGATCTGGCTGAAAAGTGGCTCATGAAACAACCCAATGCCAATGCGCGCGAGCAGGCATGGAAGCGACAGCTTCAGGAGGCCAAGAAATAAGCCCTTACATTTTCCCGGAAGCAATTTTCTGTTCCAGCGCCGGGGTGCGACGGATATTGTAGGCCTTTTTCCAATATTCCACCGCCTGCGCAGCTTGCCCCTGAATGGCCAGGGCATCGCCCAAATGCTCAAGAATGCCCGGATGTTGGTCGCCGCCTTTGACTAAAATTTTTTCATACCTGGCGATAGCGCCGGCAAAATCCTTTTTACCCATTAAGGCCAGTCCCACCTGGTCTGTCATGTCCAAACGCAAACCCGGATTGTTTGCCGTCATGAGCAGCCCTTGTTCCAGCTGGTTCAGCGCATCCTCGTGCTTGCCCTTTACATTGGCAGCCATACCATAATAGTAATAGGCCTTGGGCTGATTAGGAAACGCATCAATGGCTTTTTCTGCCGTGGAGAGCACTTCGTTAAAATCGCCTTGCTCCAGTAAAAGCTCCAGTGTATTATCCCAAACGGCAAACACTGAAGGATTGAGCTTGATGCATTTTTTATAGCGATCCAGCGCCTCAGCCGGCTGATTGGTATGATAAAATAAATCGCCGGACAGGCTCCAGGCCTTGGCATCATCAGCGTGATGTTTTTCCAACAAGGCACCCAGTTCCAGAATGGGTTGTTTCAAACTGGCCCCTTCCGGAGTATTCAACTTGGTAAAATAAGGCATCAATGCCTTCACCTTTTCGTCAATAGACACTTTGGGATCATCAAAGAGGCTTTTATAGGCCAACAGTTTACCCACATCTCCGTTGTCTTTATTGCCACCCGCAAGTGCCATCCTGGCTGATGAATTGTCCGGATCAAGTCTGAGGATTTCCTCATAGGTTTGCCTGGCGGCATTTTTATCGCCAATCTTGTCGTAATAAGTGGCCAGTTCAACCCGGTATTTGAGCTCATCGGGGAATGCATCCACGAGTCTTTTGTATTCCGAAGCCGCCTTTTTCAAATCGCCAAGACCAACATATATGACGTGCTTTTTAAAAACAATTTCTTCTGAAATGCCGGTCAGCTCCTCCCATTTATCCAGGGCTTTGAGGGCTTTTTTAGGTTCTTCATTTTTTAAATAGAGATACGCCAGTTGCTCATGGAATTCGGGTTTGGCAGGAAAACGTTTCACCAATCCCTCATATACCAGCATAGCATCTTTCATACGACCTACTTTTTCCAGCAAATCGCCCTGGTAAACCGCGTACCATTCATTTTCAGGCGCCAGTGTAACCGCTTTTGTGATGGCATCCAATGCCGATGGCAGGTCGCGAAGCGTCGTATGTGTGCGCGCCAGACCATACCAGCCTGCATCTACAGAAGGATTGTCGTACGTGAACTTTTTGTAGAGCTCGAGTGCTTTTTCATTATGGTTCAGTAATCGCTCCCTTTCTGCCATCAAAAACTGGCTCTGCCTTGACACCTCTGCCTCAGGAACTGAAACTTTCACCCCTCCAATGGTATTTTGGGCAAAGGCTACAAAAGGGGACAGAAAAAGCAGGATCAAACGTATTCTCATAGCTTGTTGCATTGAACTTTTATCGAAGCAAGGTTACTTCACCTTGGTTGAATCTTAAGGCGCCATCACCTCCGCGCCAGAAAATGACATAAACATACACATCAGATGGAGCAGGCTTACCTTCAACTGTGCCATCCCAACGAGCATCAGGCTCTGCACTACTAAACACTTTTTGGCCCCAACGGTTGTAAACATCCATTTGTTCTACCACAGCAATTCCTTCCGCAATAACCAATCCAAATCCGTCATTAGCCCCGTCGCCGTTGGGTGTAAATGCATTTGGGAATTGCACTTCCGGTTCCAAAACCGCAAAAGTAATGGATGCTGTTTCTACGCAGCCATTCTGCGAAACTACAGTAACCACATAAGTGATGGAATCGCCAATGGTAACCGGAGTAACTGTTATTTGTTGCGTATTGCCGATCACATCTACTCCTTCCTGCCATTCAAACGTAAAATTACTCACATTGGTACCCGGTATGAAAGCATCAAGCATAACAGGGCTGCCTGCATTCACCGCGCTGGTATCCGGATCGCTGATCAGTTTAATGTCAAATCCGGGAAGGACAGTTACCAAAACGCTGTCTTCATAAATACAACCATCTCCATACATGAACATCAGATCGTATCTGGCATTATTTTCCAAATTTACGGTAAAAGTAGGATCTGTTCCTCCAGGGATCCATTCATAAGTGCCTGTCAGGAATGCATCCGCAAATATGGTAAGTGGCTGTCCGGCACAAATAATGGTATCATCACTGACAACCATTTCCGGATTGTACACCGTTATATCAACCTCATAGATATAACTGCATCCATTCAATTCTGTGCTCACCTGATAGGTTGCCGACTCGGTTGGAAAAAACAAGGCCGGAGTTGCTTCACTGGAGGTGAAACCACTTGGTGAGGAAGTCCAGCTGTAGGTTGCTTCGGGGGTGGCAATAGTATTCAGGACCACCCCTTCACCCGAACAAAGCAGGGTATCTGCCGGAAACTGCACCTGTGCAACCTCGCCCTGTACAGTAATCGTTACTGAGTCAGTGGCCTGACAAAGCAACGACGGATTCGGATAATTATATTGAACAGTGTAGGTGGTGGTAGTGGTAGGCGCAACAGTTGTTACCTGTCCGTTAGCCCCGGTGCTCCATTGAAACTGTCCAGGGTAATTACCGGAAGCAGTAAGCACTGCAGAAGCGCCCAGACAAATGGTGTCCTTGGCGCTTACCTGTAAATTGCCTGGAGGTACAACCTGAATCGTGAATTGCTGATTTACCGTACAACCATTTTCCATGTTTAGCAGGTAAGTGGTGGTTTGTGCAGGAGTATCCACTGGTTGGGCTTCGCTGGATACAAACCCTGCAGGGAATGAAGTCCAGGAATAGGTAACAGTCGTGTCGGTTACCGCATTTAGCAAAATACTTTCTCCAAAACACAGGGTGTCATTAGCCAGTTGAAATACCGGAGTTTGATTTACTTCAACAAATACAGAAGCTGTGGCAGTGCAGCCATTGGGCACTCCGGCTGTATAAGTGTACAAGGCAGACGAAGAGGGCGCCGCAGTTGGGTTGTTACAGGCAATGCAACTCAGGCCGATTGCAGGCAACCAGCTTGGGTTTAATAAACCACCGGTATTGGAAACCTGCAAATTCACGGTTTCACCCAGGCAGAGTTGTGGCTGACTTGGTGTAATGATTAAAGTTGGCACAGGCGCAACTGTTATCAAAGCAGCGGCTGTGTCTGAACACGCTCCGTTGCGAGAGATACGCTGATATAAAGTGGTAACATCTGGTTTGGCCAAGAGGAAATACTCATCATCTGGCAAAGTCTGACCTGTTCCGGTTTGCCAGGTAAATTCTATATTTGGGTAATTGGCGCCAGAGTATGAAGGCGAAACCAACAATACCTGTTGCCCTGCACAAATAGTGGTATCTGCTGGAGAAATATGCAGGTTGGCGGGCAAGCTGTCTACCTGAATATTAATCAGTTCCTTCCTGACGCAACCAGGCAAAGATGCTGTAACGGTATAAATCCTGCTAACTGTTGGTGAGGCAAGCGCCGATAAACCATTTGGCTGCACTTGTATCTGGTTTAATGGCGACCAGTTCAAGTTGGCATTGGATGGGCTTACAGTAACAGAAATGGGTACGCTGTTACCTTTACAAATGGAGGTATCGCTAACACTCACACTAAAATCCAGGTTAATTACCGCAACTGTTACCGATCGAACCGTTTCACAGGAGCCGGATTTGGCAGTTAAGGTATACACTGTAGTTTGGGTAGGCGTAGCCGTTGGATTAGGTTCGTTCGGGTTGCTCAATGATCCATCATTGGGTGTCCACGTGTAGGTTGTTGCAGGTTCCGGAACGGTATTTCCAAGCACCACACTTTGTCCGTTACATAACGTTGTATCATTTGTCAAACTAATAATCGGACCGATAGAAACCACCACCGTGTCAATATAGGTTTGACAAACATCTATGACCGTAACCTGATAGGCAGTAGTAACGGTTGGTGACGCGAATGGATTGGGGCAGTCGTTGCAGGAAAGTCCTGCAGATGGCGTCCAGGCATAATCCACCCCACCGGTAACCGCCAATTGCACAGCGCTTCCATTGCAGGAAGAAGTGTCATTACTAACAGAGATAGGTGTTGAAACAGGTCCAAACACCCCTTCCGTAGTGCCTGAAAAATCAATAGCCATACCATCCTGCTGAATATTGCCTTCAAAATCATCCAGCAAAATCAGGTAGTATTTCCCGGCCTGAACATCCAGTCTGCGCACAAAATCGTCAGCTTGTCCAATCGGAGGATCCGTACCTGGCGTGGCTGGGCTGCCGCAGTCAAAATTATCCAATACGGGCAATCCTAAAACAGGGTGAATGTCAGCCAAACCCGTCAAATCGGGCCCCTCATCCCAGGAAGATCGTACAGGCTGATTGTTTGCCGCAAAATCGCAGATGTCGTTAAAGTTGTTTATTGGCCCCCAAACATTAAAGTCAATATCTGTTGCTTCGTTAGGGTTGGCAGATTGCACAGCAAAACCAAATTTTCCGTCAACCTGTGCCTGAAAGTAAAAGAAAGAGAAGTTAAAATCAACACTTGGGTTGGTGAAACAACCTGCATTAATACCATCCTGGATAAACCCTGGATCGCCTTGACCGGGCGATAATGGCATGATAGTGGGTACATTATCACAGCCATTCAAGTTCAGCGCGGTCTCGCAGGTTGCATTAGATGGCAGTACAGGTGGCTGAGCATCACAAATCTCCGGTGAACAAAGCCAGGTCATTTTAAAGCCTTCCTGTTCGATACTGTTATCAGAATCAAACTGAATGGTTACACAATCTGCAGGAGTTTGAAAGGTAAAATTGCTACCAGTCCCGGTTAAAGTCAATAATAAGGCGCCAGAAGTACCTGATCCTTCAAAAACCCGGATATAATCGAACGCATCCTCAACGTCATAAGATTGGAAATCAAGCTTTATGCACTGATGAAAATCCGAAGGACAAATTTCGAAAGTCAGATTCTCATCGCTTTGGTAATCTCCGGCCGGACCTCCTGAATCCCAAAGAGTGCCAGAACAACTGGAAGAGCCCTGAGATTCACCTATATTAATATCAGGCACGTACTTATTAATGCACAGTTTGAAAGTACCAGCATTTGGGGAAGCTGTTGGACTGTAATCGTTAATCCTAATGAAATATGGAACGCCAGGTGTTAATCCGAAAAGTTCCAGATGTACCTCATCTATATTTAAAGGTGCTGCCAGGCAGGCCAGTTCAGCCAGACCATTAAAAATGCAATCTCCGCGGTAAACTGCCACCTGAGGCATCTCCATCGTGCCGTTTCCGGCAATATTCCCCCAAACATCTACGGTAATATCAAGAATACTGCCATCAGCAGGAAGGGAAAACTGGAACCAGACGTCACGCTCGGCCAGGTTATTCCAGCAACTGGGAATATTAGCTGAAGCATCAACATTACTGGTAGTAGCGTTAACATTGGTGTATTGCGCCACCTGGGAACAATATGGTACTTCACCAAGGTCAATAATGCCTGAGCAATCGTCGTTTACCGGGATTTGAGCCAGGGTAGAAGCAGCTAAAAAAAGGGCAAATGGGATAGTAAAAAATGCTCTCATGAAGCAACGGGATGATAGTTTAATTAGTGTTTGCAGGGCAAAACAGGATGAGCAAACATGCATGTTGGCGCCTCCAGATGTTTGCCGGCCGAAATGTACGCAGGGGAAAAAGAATTACTCATGCAATTTCCATTCATGGCCGGAATACGACGCATTTTAGTACAAATTTACCCTTCCGGGGAAGAGCCAACCCACGACATTATTCTTTCCCACGCATAATGTACCTTTGCCACATCTATGCAAACACCATTATCCGTTAAAATCATCAATCAGTCTCCTTTTGCGCTGCCACAATACGAAACCCATGGCAGCGCTGGAATGGACCTTAGGGCAAATCTGGAAAACCCTGTCACCCTCGCTCCCCTGGAACGCAGCCTCATCCCAACGGGTCTGTTTATTGAACTTCCGCATGGTTTCGAAGCCCAAATTCGGCCAAGAAGCGGACTGGCCGCCAAACGTGGACTCACCATGCTCAACTCACCCGGAACCATTGATTCCGACTACCGGGGTGAAATAAAATGTATTGTTGTGAATCTTTCCAATGAGCCTCAAACCATTGAGCCAGGGGAGAGAATTGCCCAAATGGTGGTAGCCAAACATGAACAGGTGCAGTGGATTCCGGTACAAGCGCTTGATGCCTCAGACAGAGGCGCCGGTGGATTTGGCAGTACCGGGAAATCTTAAATGTCCATCACCCGCAAAAAACAATAATCAAGCAAGTTATGAAGATCATCATACCCATGGCCGGACGAGGAACCCGGCTCAGGCCACATACGCTAACCGTCCCCAAGCCGCTCATTCCTGTTGCTGGTAAGCCTATTATCCAACGATTGGTAGAAGACCTGGCCAGTTCTTATAATGGTCCCATCGAAGAGATTGCCTATATTGTAGGTGATTTTGGCCCTGAGGTGGAAAAAGAACTCATATCCATTGCCGAAAAGCTTGGCGCAAAAGGAACACTTTATCAGCAAGACAAGGCTCTGGGCGTTGGACATGCCATTGCCTGTGCTGCCAAAAGCCTCAACGGAAAGTGCATTGTTGCCTTTGCCGACACCTTGTTCAAGGCAGATTTCCGGTTTGACGACCATGAAGATGGGGTTATCTGGACCCAAAAAGTGGAGGATCCCAGTTCTTTCGGTGTGGTGAAACTTGATGAGGATGGATACATCATTGATATGGTGGAAAAGCCAAGTGTATTCGTTTCAGACCTGGCCATCGTGGGGATTTACTATTTCAAAGAAGGCGAAAAACTCAGGGAAGCCTTACAATACATCATTTCCAACGATATCCGCGAGAAAAACGAATACCAATTAACCACAGCACTCGCACATTTAAAAAACCAGGGCACCAGATTCCGAACCGGTCAGATTGAAGAATGGCTTGATTGTGGCACCAAGGAGAACATCCTTCATTCCAATGCCCGCATGCTAGAGTTCCACCGGGATCAACACCTGACGGCCAGCAACGCAGTGATAGAAAACAGTGTTATCATCCACCCTTGTTTCATTGGCGAGCACGCTGAAATCCGAAACAGTGTCATAGGACCGCACGTAAGCGTGGGCCATCATTCCAAAGTGGAAAGCACCATCATCGGCAACAGCATTGTGCAAAACCATGCGCACCTGAAAAATGCTGTCTTGGAAAGCTCCATGATTGGCAATGCCAGTCGGTACGAAGGTTCACGGTACGCCCTGGATCTTGGAGATTTTTCCAATTTTTCCAAACGCTGATCACTTTTGGCCAAACTGAAACATATCCACCTTATATAATGAGTAATTAGGAATTTCTGGGTCAGGTTGTCCCATGAAATAGAGTTTACCATTCCGCAATTTGTACTCTTTGCAAAGTAATGGCGCCTCACTGATAACATAACTTTTGCCGGCGGCGCCGGTTTCGAAGTCGATTTCCTTTAGGGTAAGGCCATTGATATACTTCCGAAACACTCCGTATGCCCGGTGAGTGTGGCTGTCAACTACTGCAAATTTTTTCCATCCTTTTTCCTTATGGTAGGTTAAAGGCGATTGAACGGCATTAAACACTCTTCCACCTAAAGAATCAGGCTCCAACCGTAACAGCAAATTTTGTTTGTGGTTAAGTAAAAAAATACTGTCACCTATGACAAACATAGGCACGTAAATGGAGTCAAATGCTAAGGGAACAATTGGCATCAACTGACCACGAAATGCTGCTCTCATAGTCTGCTGCATGATGTCCCGTTTAACCTTAACCGTCCCCGGGCGCTTCAATGGTTCTACCGCCGATGGTTCGGGTGATGGAGGCAACCGGGACGTATTAAGTTCTTCCTGCCTTCTTTCTACAGCATCAAAGTATGCCTCTCGATCTTCAAACCTGTTTTTCCGGTAAAAATCTCTAACATTTCGCTGCAACCACGCGAAAGTCTCTTCATCATACACATTAAGTAAAGGGTGATATATCCCGGCGGGATCCATCCATTCAAACTCCACGGCATTTCCGTTGTAGAGCCTGTGCTCGAAAAAATAGCAACCGTTTACCATGGCTGCGCAGGGTAATATATACGCCTCAAATTCAACGGCAGGGTACCTCCCCAGGGTGTCCAGTTTATTTTCGCTCACCCGAAATTCAATAGCCCAATCCAGACCTGGTACATGGTAGGTGCTAAGGCAACCTTTATAAATCTGTTGGTAATCAGTTTTGGAAGGAAGATCTACTTGATCTAAAATGGTTCCATCTTCATCCGTCAATTGAAGAGCGTATTGGTTTTTGTACCGTTTAAGTAACAACACCTGGTTTCTGCCAATCAATTCATAATCAACCAGCGCATGCTGGTAATCCTCCTGAAATATCTTTTCCACTGATTTTGCGCTAACCGTAAATTCCGGCAAAACAGTATTGGCAGACAGCAACTCCAGCTCCAGGTAGGTAGATCTTTCCTTGAATGGATAATCGCGCAGTTTGACCATTAGGGGTTCATACCCAATTCTTTTAGCTGTAAGGGTTCTTGGGCGAGAGGGTAGCCTCACCAAAAAGAAACCAAAACCATCTGTGGTAGCGCGCAAAGTGTCGTTAATTAAAATTGACACACCCGGGACAGATACGGATAAGTCGCTTCTGATAATACCGGAAACTTCCCACATTTTATTTTGGGCTGCCAGGTTAGCAGCGCAGAGGAATGCCAGTAGCCATAAGGTAGTTTTTGTCATAAATTCCGTTTAGGTGTAAAAATGCTGTCTTTATATTGCGAAAAAGTCTGCCAAATTCAGGCCAAAAAACGAGCGCTCCAAATTTAATTCCGAATCTCGCCCCCCTACCCCCCTGTCTGCCCTATATTTTTTGGAAAAATAGTTTGAGTTGGTTTTTTTATCAGAAAATAGCATCGTACTTTTGCAGCCGATTTGATCATAGATTTTTCCAAAGTGGATATGAACTTTGTTCGCACATATAGTTTAGTATTGATTCTCAGTGGTTTGTGCACTTTTGCCTTGGCTCAAACCGGACATGGAGATCACCCTCATCCACAAGGCGCAGAGCATCCGCATCCTACCGAGCAAGCTCAGACCGGTGAACATCCGGCAGAGGGAGCAGAAAACGCGGAACATCATGAAGGCGCCTGCGGCCATTCTCTGAGCATTGAACCGGAATTTAATGCCGGCGATAATGCTGTTCACCACATTTCAGACGCCAATGTCATCCACATTGTGGGCGACATGTACGTAAACCTTCCGGTAATCCTCAAATCAGCTCATGGCTGGAAGGTTGGCACAACCGGCATGTTCCATGTACACCATCATGGTAATGGCGAGTTTGCCAACGATGGTTATGTATTGGTTCATGGTTCTGTAATGCGCATCCTTGATGAAAAGTTCCAGCACGGCGAATTCAAGGTAGAAGACTACACTCACCAGGAAATCGAAGAAGGCGGCAAAGCTAAAACGGTTTACAATGCCATCATCGATGGTCAGTGCCTGCGTTTGGAATCCAAAACCACTTACGACGGCGGCATTTTGGGCGGCGGCGTAACCGGCTTCTCCGATTTTAGTATTACGCGCAATGTGTTCACTATGTTGCTCACCTTCGTGATTTTGTTTTTCCTTTTCCGCAGCGTGGCTACTGCAGCTACCCGCACTAAAGGACAAGCGCCCAAAGGTTTGCAGAATTTCATTGAGCCGTTCTACACCTTTATCCGGGATGAAGTAGCCAAGCCTAATATCGGTCCTAAATACGAGAAATACATGCCGTACCTGCTTTCGGCATTCTTCTTTATTCTCGGTCTGAACCTGATTGGCCAGATTCCATTCTTCCCTGGTGGCGCCAATGTAACCGGAAACATCTCCATTACCATTGTTCTGGCGCTTATCACATTCCTGATTTCAACTTTCAGTGCCAACAAGCACTTCTGGGAACACACCTTGTGGATGCCAGGCGTGCCTGCTGTGCTCAAAATATTTATTCTGACCCCAATTGAGATTCTGGGCGTATTCCTCAAGCCATTCACACTGCTGCTTCGTCTTTTTGCCAACATTACGGCGGGCCACATTGTGATCCTGAGCTTCGTAAGCCTGATCTTCATTTTGGGCAAAGCCGGCGAAAGCGTGGGCGGTTCAGCAGCAGGCGCTGCGGCTTCTATCCCGCTGACCCTCTTCATGATGACCCTTGAATTGCTGGTTGCATTCCTGCAGGCATTCATTTTCACCATGTTGAGCGCTACCTATATCGGTACAGCTATTGAAGAACCACACCACGATCATCACTGATCTACCCCATAAACCGGACACAACGAGCAATCAACATTCATCATTCATAATTTTTCATTATGTACGCAGCAATTGGTGCAGGCCTGGCAGTAATCGGCGCAGGTCTCGGTATCGGACAAATCGGTGGCAAAGCAGTTGAGGGCATCGCCCGTCAACCAGAAGCATCCGGCGATATCCGCGCAAACATGATCCTGACTGCAGCTCTCGTTGAGGGTGCTGCTCTGGTTTGCATGGTATTGTCTTTCTTCGTAGCCGCTCCGAAGTAATTGTTCCCGGGCCGGCGCGAAGCGGTTGGCGACTCAATGGCCCGGAATTTTGACATGTCAGGGGTTTTACCCTTCCACATATTTTATCACTCATAACTCATCACTACGATGTTGTTTTTGGCAGATTTCAACGTACTCAAACCCGAACCCGGGCTTCTTTTTTGGACCACCCTCATCTTCCTCATTTTCTGGTTCATGATGAGCCGTTTTGCCTTTAAACCTATCGGCAATGCGCTCAAACAACGCGAACTGGATATCCAAAATGCTCTGGATGAAGCCAAAAAAGCACGCGAAGAAATGTCGCACCTCCAGGCAGAGAACGAAAAACTGCTGGCTCAGGCCCGTGAAGAACGCTCTGCTATCCTGAAAGAAGCAAAAGAGGCAAAAGACGAAATCATTGCAGAAGCAAAAGAACGTGCTAATGCCGAATACAAGCGCAAAGTAGAAAGCGCTATTCAGGATATCGAAAACCAAAAACAGGCTGCTCTGGTATCGCTGAAAAATCAGGCTGGTCAGATGGCTGTGGAAATTGCAGAAAAACTGCTCCGCCGCGAACTGGCTAACAAAACTGAACAGGAAGCTTACGCTAAATCCCTGGCAGATTCCATCAAACTGAACTAATTAGCACACCATGTCTGTAACTCGCATTGCTACCCGGTATGCCAAATCGCTGATTGACCTCGCTCTCGAGCAGGGTAAATTGCCGCAGGTAAGCGCCGATATCAATACGCTGGCAGCTGCGGCTAAAAACCGCGATCTGCACCTGATGCTGAAAAGCCCGATCATCAGCGCCGATAAAAAGAATGCTGCACTCGCCGCACTCTTTGGCAAGCAAATGGACAGCCTGACAATGGCTTACATGACTTTGCTGGTGAATAAAGGTCGCGAAGGTTACCTGGCAGAAATAGCCAACGAATTCATTGCCCAGTATAAGGCATTGCAAAAAATCACTACTGTTAAGTTGATTGCTGCTGCGCCTATGAGCGATGCCGTGGTAAACGACCTGAAGGCCCGATTGCTGGCCAGTGGCATTACCAACCCCAATCTTGATATCGAAACCAGTGTAGACCCCGAACTAATCGGTGGTTTTGTGCTGGAATTCGACAACAAGCGTTACGACGCTTCAGTGGCCAGCAAACTGGCTGATCTGAATGCCGAGTTCACGAAAAACCTCTACATCAAAGAATTTTAACTCAACAGATTCCTGGTCCGGGTTTATTCCTTCGGATCGGATTTCTACTTTTACGAATCAACAAATCAATATAAGTCATGGCAGACGTACGACCGGAAGAAATCTCCGCGATATTGAAACAACAACTGTCTGGCTTCGGGGCTGAAACCAACCTCGAAGAAGTAGGTACGGTGTTGCAAGTGGGCGACGGTATCGCCCGTGTATACGGCCTGAACCGCGCTCAGTCCGGCGAACTGGTTGAATTTGAAAATGGCACCCGTGCTATCGTATTGAACCTTGAAGAAGACAACGTAGGTGTCGTACTTATGGGTTCTCCAGACGGTATCCGCGAAGGTTCTAAAGTAAAACGCACCGGCCAGATCGCTTCTATCGAAGTAGGCGACGGCTTCGTAGGCCGCGTTGTAAACCCACTGGGTCAGCCTATCGACGGTAAAGGACCAATTTCCGGCGCTAAATACGAAATGCCACTCGAGCGCAAAGCTCCGGGTGTAATTTACCGCCAGCCGGTAAATGAGCCCCTGCAAACTGGCGTAAAAGCTATTGACGCGATGATTCCAATTGGCCGTGGCCAGCGTGAGCTGATCATTGGCGACCGTCAGACCGGCAAAACCGCTATCGCTATCGACACCATCATCAACCAGAAAGAGTTCTATGATCGTGGTGAGCCTGTATTCTGCATTTACGTAGCATGCGGTCAGAAAGCCTCTACTGTTGCTACAGTAGCACGTACTTTGGAAGAGTACGGCGCTATGGCTTACACAGTGATCGTATCTGCCTCTGCTTCGGATCCAGCTCCACTGCAGTTCTACGCTCCATTCGCAGGTGCTGCAATTGGTGAGTTTTTCCGCGATACCGGCCGTCCTGCATTGATCATTTACGATGACCTGTCTAAACAGGCCGTTGCATACCGTGAAGTATCTCTGCTGCTGCGTCGCCCACCAGGCCGTGAGGCTTACCCTGGCGACGTATTCTACCTGCACAGTCGCTTGCTCGAGCGTGCAGCTAAAGTAAACCAAACTCAGGAAGTGGCCCTGGCCATGAACGACCTTCCTCCAAGCCTCGTGAAAGCAGGTTTGGTAAAAGGTGGCGGTTCTTTGACAGCTCTTCCGATCATCGAGACTCAGGCTGGTGACGTATCTGCATACATCCCAACCAACGTAATTTCCATTACCGATGGTCAGATCTTCCTTGAGTCTAACCTGTTCAACGCAGGTGTGCGTCCGGCCATCAACGTAGGTATCTCTGTAAGCCGTGTAGGTGGTAACGCACAGATCAAATCCATGAAGAAGATCTCTGGTACACTGAAGCTCGACCAGGCTCAGTACCGCGAGCTGGAAGCCTTTGCGAAGTTCGGTTCAGATCTTGATGCTGCTACCCAGGCCGTATTGGCTAAAGGTTCACGCAACGTGGAAATCCTGAAGCAACCACAGTACAGCCCGGTTTCTGTTGAAAAACAGGTAGCTATCATCTACCTGGGCACCAACAACCTGCTTCGTGATGTTCCGCTCGAAAAGGTACAAGAGTTCGAACACCTCTTCCTGGAGCGTATGGAAAACAAACTGCCTGAAGTACTCGAAGAGTTCCGTAAAGGCAAGCTGGATGATGCCAGCCTGGCTAAAGTGCGTGAACTGGCTGCAGACCTGGCAGGCGGATACAAAAAATAATGATTAATGAGGGGAATGTGATGAATGAATGAATTAAGGGTGTCTACCCAAATTTAATTGATTCAGCACATTTCCCACATTTTCCACATTCAAAAAATCACATATGGCTGGCGGATTAAAAGAAGTACGCGAACGGATTAAGTCGGTAATCAACACACAGCAGATTACGAAGGCCATGAAAATGGTATCTGCTGCGAAACTGCGCAAGGCACAAAATGCTATTGTTCAGGTACGTCCTTATGCCGACCGTCTGAACCGTATGTTGTCCAACATCCTCTCTAACCTGGATGGTGGCGCCAATACCAGTTTTGGAACAGCCCGTGAAGTAAAAAACGTGTTGGTGGTAGTTATGACCTCTAACCGTGGTCTTTGCGGCGCGTTCAATACCAATATTTGCAAGGAAACAACTGCCCTTATTAATGAAAAATATGGTAAACAACGTCGTGACGGCAATGTAACCATGTTGTTCATTGGCAAAAAAGGCTATGATTATTTCCGTCGTCGTTTCAGGGATGTTCATTTCATCACTGATTTCATGGATGTTTACGACAACCCTGCTTACGAAAATGTAAGCCGTGTAGCGCGTGCACGCATGGATGAATTTTCTACTGGCAAGTACGATGCGGTTGAAGTAGTTTACAGTCGCTTCAAAAACGCAGCTACCGTTTTCCCAACAGCAGAGCAATGGCTCCCTGTACCAAAGATGGAAACGCCTGCTGGAGCTAAGATGGCCAAGGCTGACTATATCTTTGAGCCAGATCAACAGCAATTGCTGGAAACTTTGGTGCCAAGCATTTTGCAGTTGTCATTCCACAAATGCTTGCTGGATACGCAGGCGTCTGAACATGGTTCCCGTATGACAGCCATGGACAAGGCAACTGAAAATGCAGAAGAGCTGCTCAAATCGCTCAAAATTCACTACAACAAAAAGCGTCAGGAAGCCATCACAACCGAGCTTGGCGAGATCGTGAGTGGCGCTGCAGCTTTGGAGAATTAATAGCTTAGCTGTTCTGAGAATAAAAAAAACACCCCATTGGTTATTCCGATGGGGTGTTTTTTTAGAATTAATTGATGAATGCTGGCGTGTTTGAGGTCACTCAACGAATTAAAACAACCTTTCCCATCGCCACCTCTCCTTCGTCGGTTCGAATCCTGTAAATATATTGACCGTTCGCAAAAGGCAACACGACTACCGCCTTTTGACATAAAAACGCTACATTTTCTTCAAGGCAAAGCCTTCCACTCATATCAAACCACAATACCTGAGCATTTTCAATCGGTGAATGGGCAATAAGTCGAACAAGGCCTGTGTTAGGATTGGGGCCGGCAATCACCTTAATCAACTTTTGTTCCGGCGTACTGTCGTACAACCTCAAATCCTGCAAAGACCTTTTCCATACGCCATGACCACCTAATGAGGCGTAAACGAAACCATTATCTGAAACTAAATCATTGATGTGTAATCCAGGAAGTCCATCCATGAAAGGGCGCCAATGATTGCCACTATCCTGGGAAATCAAGATACCAGCTCCATAAGTGGACAAAAGCAAAAAGCTATCAACTTCTAACATTACCGGCGATAAAATGGCATTGGATTCGCGGAGGCCAATTGGAGCATTGGATTCCCGCCAGCTTTTCCCTTGATCCAAAGATACAAAATTGAAAAAATCTCTTTGATTCCGGTCATTCCTTGCCATGGTTAAAAGAATCACATTATCCGATGTTGTGATATCAGTTATGTAAGTGTAACCCGTATCCGAATACAATTCGATCTCTGGCAAAGCAAGGCTTTGCCAGGTGTTACCCAAATCTGCCGAGGTATATAAGCAATTACCATATCTGTTTGCAGCAAATATCACTTGACCAACGGCGCCGGCAACCACGCCATTTCCGGATTGTGGGCATGATATTCCCCCTGTAAAATCAAGAAAATTCCAGGTATTCCCGTAATCGGCTGATCTATATAATGAATAGTTAGTTGACCAAAATGTGTTATACATAAACAACGTATGATCCAGAGAGAAAAATCGGGTGCCTGTTGGAACCTGAGGCCATTGAGAAAGCTCTGTACAGGCACTCCAGCTTTGTCCCAGGTTGTCTGAACGCAAAGTTTCGTAAGTGTTCATACACGCGAATAGTTTTCCATCAAGACTAGTCAAATCATCCGAAAACATAGAAAATCCCACAGTCTGTGATGGAGAAGGTTTGATTGACCACGTATTTTGATTTAAGTCGTAAACCGCCAGTGATTTAGTGAGATCTGCAGCATATGGATCAGAGACGAACAATTTTCGATCTAATATTGCCATCTGATCCGGGAAACTGGCGTAACCAAGCCGTTCAGCAGTTCTGAAATAATGCCTTCCCATATCTTCTGATCTTACAATACCTGTTCCAAACTCATAACCAATTATGTAATCGCCCTTCAGCACAAAATCACTCAAATGTATGGAATCAACTGCTTGAACATCCCAGTGCTGCCCCTCATCATAGGATACAAGCAACTGATCATATGCACCTTTCGCATACAGTACTCCTTCCTTTTCTTTAAGCTGATTAATGGAAAATGGGTATGGCAACTCCGTCCAGCTACCTCCGGCATCTATGGAAATCCATAATTTTGAATACAAAACCCCGACACTTGTCATCAGAATAGAATCGCCTCTAATCAAATAATCCCCAATGGCCAATGAGTCTGGAGTAGATGCAACCAATCCCCAATGCTGACCCTGCATTTCCCCTTTGAATAGCTTATTTCCCGAAAAACCCCATAACTGTGTGCCATAGCGCCGGATATTACTTATTGGAGAATCTGATAATGTATCCATAAAATTTCTTCGCCATTGCCCACCGCCGTCAAACGACTCCCAATTGGTATGTATGAGCTGCTTATCCTGTATCCTGCTACTTGAAACCAGTACGTATGCATCATTTCCAGAGTAAATGGAACTTAAATAATCAGCAAAACCAGGCGTACTGATTTTTTTCCAGCTCTCCCCCTCGTCATTACTTTTGTATAAAAACAAACATTTACAGGCATCATCCCGCATGGAAACTATTACCTGGCTGCTGTCCTGATTTATGGAAAAGCTATGGCAATTAAATAATTGTGGAAGGTCCGGGACTATTTCCCACGCAAGTCCATAATCATTTGATCTGTAAACGCCCTGGGTAGTACCTGCCAGTACATATTTACCTGCATCAAGGAGAATGGCATTGTAAGTTTCAGGTCCGTTTAGTGGTGTCCATTGTGCAAAAGCATAACATTGGAAAAAACAAAGGCTGCTTAATAGGGCTAAACGATTCATCATTTGTAGTTTTTGTTGAAAAGATTAGTAAAATTAGGGAATAATGGTAAACCGATTGAAAAAGGATTACAGTTGTTGAGGCATAGATACATGGTTTCTCCGTTTACGAAATCTTGAAAATCTAGTAATAAGGTAAAACCAAAAGCAATATTCACGAAGTTCACTATTGCCTTTCCCGCACCCAAAAAATGACGTACTTTTGCGGCTCTTTTTTCAACATGAATATCGTTTCCACCCTGCAAGGCGCCGTTGCCAAGGCCGTTACCGAACTCTACGGTGAAGCCACTGATGCTTCCAAAGTATTGGTCAACACTACCCCACCCGATTTCACCGGAGATTACTCTGTGGTGATTTTCCCATTTGTCAAAATTGCCAAAAAATCGCCTGATGTAGCTGCGGCCGAAATAGGCCAATACCTGGCCGATCATGTGTCTGAGGTAAAGGCCTACAATGTAGTAAAAGGCTTTTTGAACCTGGAAATCAGCGACAGCTACTGGCAATCCTTTTTGCAAACCGTGGCAGGAAACGAGTCGTTTGGAACCACTCCCAACAATGGTAAAAAAGTTATGGTGGAGTTCTCCTCCCCAAACACCAACAAACCTTTGCACCTGGGCCATATTCGAAATATTCTGCTCGGCTGGTCTTGTACCCGTTTGCTGGAAGCCGCGGGCTATGAAGTAATTAAAACTCAGATCATTAACGACCGCGGGGTGGCTATCTGCAAAAGCATGCTCTCCTGGCTGAAATGGGGCGAAGGCAAGACCCCCGAAAGTGAAGGCATCAAAAGCGACCACTTTGTAGGCGACTGGTACGTACTTTTTGAGCAAAAAAGCAAAGCTGAGTATGATGCCTGGCAACAAACTGAAGTAGCCCATCAACTTTTTGAAAGCAAGAGCAAACCCAATCAGGAGGCTAAAGATTTTTTTAAAGACTATAAAAACAAGTGGTTTAACGAATTTTCAACCCTGGGTGCAGAAGTGCGGGAAATGCTGCTGAAATGGGAAGCACATGAACCGGAAACCATGGCGCTCTGGCAAAAAATGAACGGCTGGGTGTATGCCGGGTTTGATCAGACTTACCATAATCTGGGCGTTTCCTTTGACAAGTTGTATTACGAAAGCAATACTTACCTGCTTGGCAAAGACATTGTGGAGGATGGTCTGGCCAAAGGTGTTTTCTTCAAAAAAGAGGATGGCTCTGTTTGGGTAGACCTGACTGATGCCGGCCACGATCAAAAAGTGGTACTCCGCGCCGATGGCACCTCTGTGTACATTACCCAGGATTTGGGAACTGCCCGGATGCGACATGCGGAACTTGGCTGCGAAAAATACGTTTATGTAGTAGCCGATGAACAGAACTACCACTTCCAGGTGTTGTTCGAGACCCTCAAGCGGCTCGGCGAACCTTACGCTGAAGGCCTGCACCATCTTTCTTATGGTCTGGTAGAGCTCCCCACCGGTCGGATGAAAACCCGTGAAGGCACAGTGGTGGATGCCGATGATCTGGTGGCCGAAGTACTTCGGATAGCAACGGAGCAATCTTCAGAACGAGGAGAATCTGAAGGGGTTTCACAAGAAGAAAAACAGGAAAACCTGCGCCGTGTAGGCATGGGCGCCTTGAAATTTTTCATCATCAAGGTACACCCCAAAAAGAAAATGATTTTCAACCCGGAAGAATCCGTGGATCTGCAAGGACAAACCGGTCCGTACATTCAGTACAGTCATGTGCGAATCAATGGTTTGATGCAAAGAATTGCCCGGGAAAATATAGACCTGGCGCCTGCAAGCGGCTATTCCGGCATTCAAACGCAGGAGAAAGATTTGCTGCTGGCGCTGCATGAGTACCCCGATGTAGTACAAAAGGCAGCTGCAGAATACGATCCGTCGTTGGTGGCTAATTTTTGTTACGACCTGGCAAAGAAATACCACAAATTCTGGCACGATCTCTCTGTTTTTAATGCAGATACGACCGAAGCACGGGCGTTCCGCCTGAGTCTGAGCAAATCTGTAGGCCAGGTATTGAAATCCGGCATGGGGTTATTGGGTATTGAGATGCCTGAGAGAATGTAGCCGCGCCGCTGTTTACATTAGTTTCAGACCTGTAGGGTTTTGGAAACCTTATAGGTCTGAAACTAATGTAAACGGCGAAGGAAATTAAACCCTTCTTTTGACCTTCTAATTACTTGAATATGAGCACGAACAGCAATACGCCGCTGAATTTTTTGGAAGAAATCATTGAAGCCGATTTGGCATCCGGCAAACACAAAACCATCCTGACCCGTTTCCCGCCGGAACCAAACGGCTACCTGCATATCGGGCACGCCACCAGTATCTGCCTGAATTTTGGTCTGGGACTAAAATATGGCGGCGCTACCAACCTGCGTTTCGACGATACCAACCCGGTGACGGAGGATACAGAATATGTAGAAAGCATTATCGAAGATGTGCGCTGGCTGGGCTTTGAGCCAGCCAATATCCTGTACGCGTCCGACTACTTTGAGCAGCTCTACGAATGGGCTAAAGTGCTCATACAGAAGGGTAAAGCTTATGTGGATTTTTCCACGGCAGAAGAAATTGCCGCCATGAAGGGAACCCCAACCATGCCGGGCCAGAACAGCCCGTATCGGGACACAACACCGGAGGAAAACATGGCTTTGTTTGAAAAAATGCGCGCTGGCGAGTTTCCTGACGGGCATTGCACCCTGCGTGCAAAGATCGACATGGCATCGTCCAATATGATCATGCGCGACCCCCTACTCTACCGTATTAAACACGCCCACCACCATCGCACCGGCGACAAATGGTGCATCTATCCGATGTACGACTGGGCGCATGGTCAGAGCGACAGTATTGAAAAAATTACCCACTCCATTTGTACGCTGGAATTTGCACCTCACCGCGAATTGTACGACTGGTGCATTGAACAGCTGGGCATTTTCCCTTCCAAACAATATGAATTTGCCCGCCGGAATGTATCATATGCCATCACCAGCAAACGTAAATTGAAATTGTTGGTTGAAGAAGGTCATGTGCGTAGCTGGGACGACCCGCGTATGCCTACTATTTCCGGTTTCCGCAGACGTGGCTACACACCGGCCAGCATTCGGGAATTTTGCGATCGCATCGGTTTAGGCAAGCGCGAAATGGTAGCGGATATGTCGCTGCTGGAATTCTGTATCCGGGAAGACCTGAACAAAATTGCCCTGCGTCGCTTTGCCGTACTCGATCCATTAAAAGTGGTGATTACCAACTATCCGGAAGGTCAAACAGAAGCCCTGGAAACGGAAAACAACCCGGAAGATCCAAATGCCGGCAATCGCCCGCTGACCTTTGGCCGGGAGTTGTGGATCGAGCAGGATGACTTTATGGAGAATCCTCCGCCCAAATATTTCCGCTTGTCACCAGGAGGCATGGTGCGTTTGAAATCTGCCTATATTATTCAGTGTCATGATGTGGTGAAAGATGCCAATGGCCATATCACTGAAATCCACTGCACCTATGTGCCGGAAAGTCGGTCCGGACAAGATACTTCTGGTCTGAAACCCAAAGGTGTTATTCACTGGCTGGCAGCCAGCAACGCCCAAAAGGCTGAGGTAAGGTTGTATGATCGCCTTTTCCAGGTTGAAGATCCCGCCAGTGAGGAGGATTTCCTGGCCACCCTCAATCCGCACAATCTGCAAGTGATTGAAAATGCACTCATTGAGCCTGCACTCGCCGATGCGAAATTAGGCGAACGTTTTCAGTTCACCCGTTTGGGCTATTTCTGTGTGGATCCTGATGCTCAACCTGGCAAACCTGTGTTCAACCGCACGGTTACACTAAAGGATGCCTGGGCCAAGGAGCAGCAAAAGTGACTTTTATTTTTACCGCAGAGGCGGAGAGGCGCAGAGGTGTAAGTAATTGATAGTCAAATTCTCTGCGCCTCTGCGGTAAAAATATGACTCGTCTTCACATACCTTCCCATTCCGGTTGGCGGTAACGAAGCCAGAATTTTTGCAGCAGTTTCAGCTCATATGGGCGATGAAAGAAATTGGTGGAGTATCGCCATTGGCTTATTGTGGGCATAACCCGGCGTTGCAGGCTGCTCAGTTTGGTATCTGAAATAGTTGGATACCGTGCATGAATAACCGTTTCAAAATCCTGGATATACTGAACCATAGCAGGCGTCAGCCATGGAGTTAGTGGATTTTTGCGTTGGTCAAATTGTTCCCATTGCGGTGACAACCATTCGAATAGATGTTGAGGGAAGCGGAATCCAGCCTTTTGGATTTGCGTGTACAAATCAGAGCCCTCTGTAGGCACTGGGGAATACACATACAAGATGATTTCGGTATCCGGGTTTACCTCTTTGATGCGCTTAATAAATTGAATATCCGATTTAATCTGTTGCCAAACCGCCTGTTCATTATCCGCAGGTAGCCCCAGTACAAAGGAATATTCCGGGATAATGTCAAATTTTTTCATGCGCTTTGCAAAGGCCAGGATCTGGGCTCCGGTTTGTTTACCGCCCTTATCCATTTGTTTTAACAGTTCGTCGTTCCCGGTTTCTGCACCAAAAAAGATCATTTTACAGCCCGCTTCCCGCATCAATGCT
Source organism: Chitinophagales bacterium (assembly GCA_017303475.1). Lineage (GTDB taxonomy): Bacteria > Bacteroidota > Bacteroidia > Chitinophagales > Saprospiraceae > M3007. Next base: position 340,105 of record JAFLBO010000001.1, on the reverse strand, counting down.
AAAGACGCGTCGGTATACTGATCTACGGTATCTATTCTGGCCTCTCCCCACCAGTTCATGTTTTTGCCCAACATAAGCCTGGCTAAAGCTGTGGTGCGTTTTTCGCTGACAAAAAAGTTATTGTCGTGAAATTCAATGCTGTCCGCTCCCCATTTATCCCGCACATACATGATGTCCTGGAAGATTTTTTCTGCTGATTTTCCTTTCCATCGCGCTTCGTAAATTGGCACTACCGCACAAAAGGAGCATTTGAATGGACATCCCATACTGCTGTGATATGCCAGTGTCTTTTTGCCTAAAAACGTGGGATTCAGGTATTTATCCAGTGGATAAAACTGGTTAAGTGTATCGTAAGGTAGTTCAGGAAGGGTATCCTGATCCAGCAAAGCCTCCTTGCTGTTTTTGATTACATCACCCTCCGGTGTTTTCCAGATGAGATTGGGAATAAACTCAAACGGCGTTTTTAACTCCAACGCATGAAGTAAGGATGGAAAAGCGCGATCCCCGGGGCCATCCACTACAAAATCAACCCAACCGCTTTGCATTACTGCCAGGTATTGATTTGAGGCAAAATAGCCGCCCCAGATTTGAATAATGTGTGGAAACTGCTCCTTTAGTTTTTGGGCAAAAGGAATAGCCTGACGCAACTGCGGCCCGGGCATTACCGTAAATCCTATATATCGGAATGAGCTATCCTGCAGATAACCCTGTATGGTATTCCAGGGATCTGATTCCAGATTGCCATCTATCAAAACATATTCAAAAGAGTCATGAATACTGGCTGCTACCTGCAGGATACTGTTTGGTATGCGGTGTTTGGAATTGGCACTTCGCGGATTGAAAAGCAGGACTTTATGTTTCACCGCAGCAAGTTAGGCATAAGGGAGAGGATCTAAGTGACCAGAAAGATTTTCAAACAAAATTCAAAAGAATACCGGCTTTTTCAGGTGAAAATGTCAACAAAGTTCAACTAACCTGCATTTTCGCGCCTATTTGTTAACACGCTTTAAAATATGCATAAAAGCGTAAATATTGTATGTGACGCAGGTGCAGGCTTGGCGTATAAATTGCAGACTTGTGAACGAACGAGTGCTGACAACAAACAAACACTTTTGTGCCGGTTAAACGCCGGCACCCCACTTTAGGAAGATTGTTTTCATTTGGTTTTTTAGGGTTTGGTCGTCGGGGCGAAAGCTCCGACGACTTTTAAAAACCAATCAGGAAACTTCAACATACACAGACTTAAAGGAGAGCCTTTGCAAACGAGCGAGGGCGTTAAGGCAAATAAGGAAGATTGTTTTCATTTGGTTTTTAGGGTTTGGCCGTCGACGCGAAATGCTTCGACGGCTTTTTTATTTTTAATCAACAATTTGCCCAATTTGAACAATCCCCGCTGAACAAATACGGTATCTTGCAGCCTGTTTTGACCGTTTACCGTTTTTACTGTTGAAGGACTTCATTAAAAGAATATTCAAGGCGCTGCCCTTTGATCTGACTAAGAACCAACGATATGACCGTCTTACGGAACGGATCATCAAGAAAGTATGTCAGCCCGGGAGCAACAGTGCAGATGTAGGTTGCCATAAAGGAGAAATTCTGGATTTGTTTTTGGCAGCTTCTCCTACCGGCCAGCATTACGGATTTGAGCCTATTCCAGCGCTTTTTGATCAGTTGCAACTCAAATATGCAGGCGCAGACAATTGTCATATCCTGGGCCTGGCACTTTCCAATCAGGAAGGCAGTTCCAGCTTCAATTATGTAGTGAGTAATCCGTCGTACAGCGGATTGCAAAAACGGCTTTACGACCGGCCTAACGAGCAGGATACCGTGATTACCGTTCAAACCAAAAAGCTGGACGATGTTTGGCCTTCAGACCTTCCATTGCACATCATGAAAATTGATGTGGAAGGAGGCGAAAAACTGGTACTGGAGGGAGCTGTTAATACCATCACGCGCTGGAAACCAACCGTTATTTTTGAACACGGCATGGGCGCCTCTGATCAATACGGCTCAACACCGGAACAGGTATTTCAATTGTTCCAACAATGCGGGATGCAAATTTATTTATTGGAGCAGTTTCTGGCCAGCGGTAAAGCGCTAACACTGAGCGATTTTTCCAAACAGTTCTACGAACGCCGTAATTACTACTTTGTAGCGGCCATTTGAGGCTTCCGACCTGGATGGTGCATTTCAGCCATGGTAGCTCTTACCTGATTAATGCGTTCTATATCAACCGGCTGGTAAACTTCAAGCTCCTTAATGGGGTGACCATCGGGCCACAACCCCATATACCTTTGTTCAGGAGTATTGCCAAAAGCATATTCCCGATGTGTGCCATATCGGGTGTAACTGATCATCGCATCTGCCAATTTCCAGTAACAATGAAAGTCCACCTCATTGAGTCTGGAGGTCATTAAAACCCTTTTGGCCGTGTAATTGCGGATCCCAATATCAAAATCCAGGTCGTAACAATATGGTTCTGAATGGGTTGCGAGTAACCAACGTCGTTGGTTGGTGGTATCCCTGCGCTGCACAATAAGGTTGCGTTCCGGAGTATTGATGGCAGTATTAAATACGATTGCACCGAACTCAGCACCAACAACATAATCGTCTTCACCTACCACAACCAACAATTTCATATCGGCTGGAAGAGCGGAATAATCCGTTAACCTGGCCCCTTTGAACGGGCCGGATCCAGGCTCGGCCAGCAACATGGCAGCAGGTTTGGGTACCCTCATTTTTTGCCAATGTGTACCAAGGTATGCCGCTGTTACGCCTCCGTAGGAATGTCCAATGTATACTACCTTATCCAGACGAGGTTTTACCCTTCCTTCTTTCTGTAGTTCTTTGATAGCGTCGCGTATGCCTGTTGCGGCATTATCAGGGAAACCATTGGGACGTGGCCAAACCAGGTTTTTCTGATACCTGGGATAGATCACAATATTGCCCTTAGCCACCAGGTGTTTGATCCATTTGCCATAGGCCATAGGGTTGTAAGCTCCATACCCGTGCAGGAAAACGATCACTTCAGCGGAATCAGGCTTGGGATCGGCAGGCTCGAATAGCCAATATCCGTCTGCGCGGGTAGCGGCATCAAAAAAAGCAACAGAATGGTGTATATATTCCGCTCCGCCAGGACCATCGTATGGCTGACCGGGGTGAGGTACATCCTGAGCAGTTGCGAATAATCCTTTGAGGATTAATGGTGACATAGGAATCAGGGTTCGGCACCATCTTTTCAGGCTGACAGAGGATGGAAGTTGGAAAGACAGTGCGGTAGATTTCATAAACGTGGATAAATTTGATGTATTAACGCAAAAGCAGGCATTTCGTTGAGTGGGTAACCGACTAAAAGCTAATTTTGCCCGAGAAATGACTCCAATAATGCGACTAAATATAGGTTTGTTCTTTTTGGTTCTGGCTTGTGGAAGCCAATCTTCGCCGCAGGTAGAAATTTTGGACCAACAACAAAAAGTGAGCACTCCCAATGCGACCCAGGTCATCAAACCAGACCATCCTGGCTTTCGGGATGTGGTTGCACTGGAGCCGGGCATTTTACTGGATATCCGATATGCTACTGCCAACAATTTCACCAAATCCAAAATTTATGACTGCCCCTTGTGTCTACTCCGGCCAGAGGTGGCAGAAGCCGTGGTAAAAGCCCACAGAAATTTAAAAAAGAAGGGTTTGGGCTTGAAAATGTTTGATTGTTACCGCCCAAGACCATATCAGCAACGATTGTGGGATAAAGTCCCTAACCCCAACTATGTTACACCTCCTGCCAAAGGCTCCATGCACTCACGTGGCGCAGCTGTCGACCTGACCCTTGTTGACAGCAAAGGCAATGAGCTGGACATGGGCACACCTTATGATTTTTTTGGTCCAGAAGCGCATACAGACAACCAAAAACTCCCAAAAAAAGTCCTCGAAAATCGAAAAATACTACGAGATGCTCTGGCTGAAGTTGGCTTCAAAGGCATTAGAACAGAATGGTGGCACTTCTCTTATCAGGGCAAAACCTGGCCATTGTCTGATTATGTTTGGCCATGTCAATAGGTCTCTGATTTACCATTAGTCCACGTTACGACAACCGTCATGAATTTCAAATTTTTATTTCCCACCTTCCGAAACAGGTATCTGTTCATCCGTAAGCGATTAAATCAATATATACCACAAACAGATGGTCAATCCATTCGTGGGTTAAACCTTGGCACCGGTGAGGGCGACTACGACCGGATGGTGGCAGCTCATTGTAAGGAACTCATTGGTTGCGACGTAAACGAGGAGGATCTGGCTCATGCCCAGCGATTGAATGCTGATGTATCAAACCTCAGATACGAGGTGAATAATGCGCTGGGGTTGAGTTACCCGGACCAATCGTTTGATTTGATTGTAAGTTGTGAGGTAATTGAGCACGTAGGACAACCGGAACAAATGGTCAGGGAAATGGCGCGGGTATTAAAAACAGGAGGTTATGCCTTAATGACCTTCCCCAGCCGGGAGTTTCCTGTGACCTATGATCCGGTAAACAGAATTTATCAGACACTTTTCCGAAAATCCGGACAAAAGGAATGGGCAATTTCTCAGGGGGCCTACGCCTTTGGCCATGATTATTTGATTGGGTCAAAGGATTTTAGATCCTGGGCAGAAAATGCAGGCTTTGAAATCGTTGAATTTCAAGGACTTAGCAGATATCTTGTAGGCTTATTGGAGGTATACTGGACCGGAATAGCCCAAAGTATTTTCAAGAAAAACGCAAGAAATGTAACCACTGACACCAGTGGCGGTGTAAAAATACGGCCGGCTTCTACTAAAGAACCCTTCTTGGTTTTCTTCACGGATGCCCTATTGGCCATTGACCGTATGCTGTTTGCCTGGGGTTCGGCCAGCGTAGGTAAAGGAGTTGTTCTCCGTAAAAAATAGATGGAGCGTTGTTTAAACACAGAGGCGCAGAGCGTTCGTATCATACTGAGAGTCTCACTTTGAGTGAGACTCTCAGTATGATACGAACGCTCTGCGCCTCTCTTCCTCCGCGGTAAAAAATTACTGCTTAACCAGCTTAACGGTAGCCGTTCTTTGGCCGCCGCTCACCATAGAAGCGAAGTAAACACCCGCTTTGAATTCCTGTCCAAAGGAAGCTACATCGCTTTTGGCATTCAATTGTGCTTCATAAACTGTTTGTCCGAGCAGATTCTGAACCACCAGTTTGGGCATTTCTGAAGCATTCTCCCAGGCATATTGCATATGAAATTCACTTCCGGAAGGGTTAGGCAATATCAACATGCTTGCTGAAGCATCCAGGGTGTTTGTGCCAACCGTAGCCACCGGCACCACCTTGAAAATATCCAAAGCGCCTTCCAACAAGTGACCCGGACTCAGATCGTTTACTTTGAATTCTATTCTGATATTATCAGTAAGTGGAGCTGCAAAATCTTTGAGGTGAATATCTCCTGAATATTGCCAGGCGCTTTGAGAATCTGATGGATCGAGGGTGAAAATGTTGATGGTTTGGGCGCCCTTCAAAATGTTCACTTCCATGCGGTCATTTGCCAGATTACCTTGTGAATTGACATTGAAAAACCAATAGTAGAAGGTCATGACCGCATCCTGAAATCCCGCGAGCTTCATAACTGGAGATATCAGCGATACAAAGCCATCATCAACGTCATCATTACCCGATTGTCCGCCGCCATTTCCGGTCATGTAGCACTGATCATTGTTATCCTGATCCGCATCAAATTCCGGATTTACCTGATTATTCTGATATACAGTGCCGTCTGGCTCACCAATTTCCCAATCTCCTGTAGCAGCAGTTCCGGATACTGTCCAGCCTAGATCTGTAGCAAAATCGTCGTAATAGCCGGGAGTCAGTTGAAGCGATACAGGGTTGCCAGGGGTTACGTTTACACTATTTACCAGATAGCCCCATTTGCCTGCGGTGGCTGTATAGTTGCCTACCGGAACACAATCCTTTGCAAATTGACCCAGAGCATTGGTGGTTAAGGTGTATGATACCAAAGAACTGCTCAACAGAACTTCTACACCAACTACTGGGGCGCCGGTTAAGGCATTTGTAACGGCTCCATTGATGTTAAAGGATGGTCCTATGGACATGGTAATATCCATTTCTGTAACCTGTCCGGTTGCAAGAACAATATCTACAGTCTTATCAGGGAAACCTGGTGCTGAAATAGTCGCAGTATAAGCTCCCGGTGTAACCAAACCTGTTCTGTAAATGCCATCTGCTTTGGTGGTTACAATCTTTTGTGGGTTGGTTCCGCCATTAATCTTAACCGTTGCACCTGCCAATGGAGCCCCATTGCAGCCATTGATGATTTTACCTTCAAAATAGCAGGCGCGCTTGTACGTGGGTGTAAGTACCGTGAGTTCACCCGGAGTAATATCAGAGGTTACAATGGTGCCGGATGGAAAAAATGGAAATGCACCCCAGCATCCTTCAAATTCCAGGTTATTGCCTGCATAGGTGTCGTATTGTGCTACCGTAATCAGGTTCTGCGGACGGTGTGCATCCACAACCAAAACGCCGCTGGTATACCATGAGGTCACAGCGTAATCGTTCACGATGTGTGTGTTGTGCACATAAGTACCAGACCCGTTATTCGGAGAAAGGCGGTCTAGCTCCCTGATATCAGAAGGATCACTTACATCATAAGCAGTAAGAAATGAAGGCGCCTTTTCATCTGTAGTTAACACATGCTTGCGATCACTGGTAATCCAGGAGTTGTGTGTAAACTTGCCTGGCGTTTCAACTGTACCCAATACTTCCGGATTGTTTTTATCAGTCATATCAACCATCGACATAAACCCGGCATTGATATGGCAGGCATAAAGGGTGTCGTTGTCTACATAACCATCGTGGATATAGCCCAGTTGTTCAAAGCGGCCTACGTATTTAGGATTGTAAGGATCCTGATTGAGGTCGAACACTTTTGCTCCGCCGGGCTCCCAGTTACCGCCATAAGTGTAAAGATAACCTTTGGTAACGTCGATGTGCAAAGCGTGGATTTCATCCATTTCTCCGGCTGCATCACCGTCGCCTGTGTACAGGTGGTGGGGAAGATTAGAGCTTGGAAGCGCCGACATATCAATAATTTGAATACCTCCGCCTGCCTCAGTAACCAGGTAAGCATACTGTTTGTACACTTTGATTTCTTTCCAAAGGCTGCCTTCGTTGGGTGTTCCTTCCGGCGATGGAATCTGTACGATTTGTTGTGGAGAGGCCGGATTGGTAATATCCACAATAATCATCCCGTTAGAGCCACCGAGCAGTGCGTATTCCTGCCCGTTTTGCCAATAGCCACAAATATTGGCCAATGTTTGACCCGGGAACGACTTCGTAGCCCGGAGTTGCATGTTGATGTTCTGGAGTTGAGCGAAGGTAGGTTGAGCGCAGCAAAATAAAGCCGCGACAAGCAGAAACTTGGTGAGTTGTTTCATCGAATGACGACAGTAAGGATGGTGTAAAAATCAGAGGGCGAACATACGGAGCATTATGCACCCACTTCGTAAATGGATTAAAAGTGTCTTCGGGTTGCAATTTACGTGACGATACGTAAAAATATTACTAGCCCTCTCCTACCCTTTTCCAGACCTCTAACAGGATTTTCTCATCATGCTCCCAATTCCAAATCCTGGCAGCCTGAAGGCAGTTTTCACTCAAAAAGGCGTATTTTCCTTCGTTTTGCGCTAAATTTCTAATTGCAGCTACTACCAATTCAACTTGCAATTCGGGTAAGAGCACAGCCACTTCAAATTCCTGATTCAATGCATGGTATTCCGGAAAATCCATTGTTAAAACCGGTACGCCTGCCTGTACGGAATCAAAAAATTTGTTGGCCAGGGAATAATAATATGACAAACCTTTGTTTTCCAATAAGTTAAGTGACAACCAGGCTTTTTGTGTCCATGTCTTTAAGACATCTGGTTTTACAAACCCCAAAAACATTACACGATCCTGTACTTTCAGGGAATCGGCCGTTTGCCTTAGCCTAAGAGACAAGTCACCCTCACCGGCCAAAACTAATTGATAATCAGGCAATTGTTGCATGGCTTCCAACAATGTTTCAATACCTCTACCCTCATTTAACGCTCCCTGATACAATAGAGTTTTTTTATCTGCTAGCTCTGATTTGGAGGACATTGAAATAAAGTTGGGAACATTCCGGACAACGGAAAATTCCAGACCATATATACTGCGAAAAAGGTTGGCCAAACCGGGTCCAACGGTATAGGCATGACGATAAAAGGGCAGGAAAACTTTGGCTATCAGTGCCCAGAATCTTTTTACTAATGGACGATTCACCACTTCGGGGACCTCTGTAAAGTACTCATGCGCATCAAAAACACGCTTTTTACCCCTTAACAGCGAAGCTAAACAGCCCGCAGGTAATGAATCCAAATCAATAGAACAAACAGCATCATACCTGGAAAACAACAGATAAATGAAGATCCTGATGTTGTAAACAGCATAAAATGCAAATCCTTTTTGGAAAGGCAACCGAAACCTAATTTGTTGATAAGGCTTTTCATCCAGTGGAAAGGACGCTGGAAGCGAGCGTCCAACCAATGTTACCGTATATCCATTTGCAGCTAGTGACCCGCAAATACGGTGCATGCGCTGATCATAAGTCAAATCATTGGTTACGGTAAATACCACCCTCATGGAAGCTGAAGAAATTGTTCTCTGGTAAGTTGCCAAAGGTTTACCGGCTGTTCAAAATTGATCCAGCCAGGAGTGGTTATATATTCTTTAATCCATTGAAATCCAACCTTTTCCAGCGTTTTATTTGGTGCTGGATTCAATGCATACGGTTCGCAATTAAGTACTTCCAGGCTATAATTTTCAAAGAAAAAAGGTAAGCTCATTCGCACCAGTTGCGCACCTAAACCCTTTTGTCGGGAGGGCGATTGCCACATGTGGAGGTGCATGCTTGCTTCTTTCCCGAACGTTATCTTATTGATATTGCAATGTCCGGATGCCTGGCCATCAATTTCCCAAATGATGCAATACGATTGCTTTTCAGGAAAAGGCTGACCTATTTGAGTAAGGAGCATTTGTTCCCATTGTACCCGTTCAGGCATTTTACTCAAATCTACTCCCATTCCGATGAGAAACTCCGGGCTGGCATGAAACCAATAATCAGCCAGTGGTGCGATATCAGCTTCCTGGATAGGACGAACAGAAAGGTTTGGCATGACTTGATGTTTTTAAAACTCCTGAAGAGCCTGATAAACAAGATCAACTGGTAACCCCATTACATTTTGAAAGGTTCCTTCAATCCGGGTAATCTTGCAATGCCCAATCCAATCCTGTGCACCATAAGAACCGGCCTTGTCATACGGCTGCCAAACCCTGATATAGTAATCAATTTCTTCATCAGTCAACTCAGAAAACCATACCTGCGTTTTGCCAGCCAATACTTTTTCCTGCGTTTTTGACATTAGGCAAACACCGGTAATGACTGTATGCTGATTACCGGAAAGCGCCCTGATCATGCTGAAGGCTCCCCGGTAATCAGCCGGTTTATTGTAAATTTTCCCATGCAATATCACCACCGAATCTGCAGCCAACACTATCTCATCACCCTCAATGAGATGCCTGGCAGCCTGTGCTTTCTTTTGAGCCAACCATGGCGCCACTTCCTCCACAGGCATCTCCTCCGAAAACGACTCATCTACATCAAATGTCTCTACCCGGAAGCTAAAACCCGCCTCTTGAAGCAACTGGGATCTGCGGGGACTCTTGGAAGCGAGAATGAGGGGTCGGGAGAGAACCATGAGTGAGTGAGTGAATGAGTGAATGAGTGAGTGTGTGAGTGTGTGAATGAGTGAATGAGAGGATGAGTGGGTTAACGGATGACGGTGAGGTCTCCAAATTTTTGCACGATGGAGCCATTAACCAGTTCGAGTTCGATGGCCCAGGCGTATACGCCGGGATTAACTGCTTTCCCTCTGAAACGTCCATCCCAGGAAATAGCGGCATCTCCTGGAAGTGCATTGCGTGCCTCATGCATTAATTCGCCCCAGCGGTCTACAATCCGGAAAAAGTTCACTTTTTTAATTGCCGGGTTGAAGCCGAGTTCCAAAACTGCATTATTGCCACTCCCCCCCATGGCATTTGGGATATAAATACCCACAAACTGTTCAACCGTAATTATTAAGTCGTCTGTTGCCTCACAGCCGTTTTCGTCCGAAATGGTGAGTACGTACCGGGTGGTTTCCAGCGGTACCTCTACCACCGGGTTCGGACAATCGAGGCATGATAAGTAGCTGGTATTACTCCAACTCCACAAAACTGGAGGCAACCCACCCAGCTGGATATCCAGTGGTACAGAAATGCCCAACTGAATTGTTGTATCGGCTGGCAGTGAAAGGCTTAGTTGAGGTGGTTCCAAAACGGTTACCTGAATGGTATCCTGACACTCAAAGGCATCCTGACTGATGATTTGATAATCCCCGGCAGGCAGGTTTGTATAGTCCAGTTGTTGGCTGAAATCGCCCCCTTCAAATCCAAATAACAAAGACGGATCCGCCGGCTGCAAATGGATTGAGCCATCTGTCAAACCAAAACAACTCGCCGAATCTGCAGTTGCTGAAAATACCGTTTGAGGATACTCGGTAAGGAGAAAGGTCCTGGTTTCTGAACAATCATTACCATCTGTCACAGTAAGTGAGTAATCACCTGCTGGCAAATCAGATACCTGCGCCGAAGTTTCACCAGGAATATTCCATTGATAATCAACAGGTTGAACCGGATTCAATATCAGAGCCTCCAAAACGCCATTGGTTTCGCCAAAACAAGCCGGCGTGCCATCTACCTGCAATTGTATCTGAGGATAAACCAGCAACGATACAGAAATAGTTGAATCACAACCCTGTATTGTTTGCAACTTTCCTATGTATTCACCGGAGGTGGTTTGAGGAACCCCAAATACATACGAGGTATCCCCATAGCAAATCACCCTGCTTTCAAACACATAAAAGGTGTCCAAGGGAGCAACTTTAACCACCACCGTAGAATCACATCCTGTTATAGCCGACAGGTTAAAAGTGGCTTCTTGTTCAGGCTCAATGGTTACATTATTAATAGTCAGGGTTTTACCCAAACAAACAGCCGTATCTACCGTGATGTTGAATGTACCTACTCCCGTCCCGGTCACATGTACCGTCACCAGGGAATCGCAACCATGGATGGTTTGCAGAGAAAACAGCTTACTGCTGTCAGGTTCAATGGATTGGCCTAAATACACCACCTCAGAACCGTAACAAACGATTGTATCAACTGTCTGGTTGTAAGTTGGATAAAGGGTAATAGAAATGGTATCTCTTGCGGAACAGCCGTAATCATATGCCGCCTCCAAACTTATCAGGGTTGGGCCAGAAGGTACAAGGCTTGGATTGCTGCAATCCGTACAGCTCAAGGTTACCACCGAAGACCATGTGTAAGTATCAAACCCTGATACGTTGAGGGTAGCCGTTTCCCCCGGACAAACGCTAAAATCCTGACCGATGTCAACAGTAGTTGCCGTATACAGACTAACTGTAAGCGTATCCGTTTGGGTGATCTGACAAATATCTGTAGTTACTACCCCGTAGGTACCTGGGCCTACAGCAGTGAATAAAGAATCTGTGGAGCCATCAAGCCAGCTCCAGCCAACAATATCAGTGCCTGCAGCATTCAGATTAAGGATACTTTGGTCGCAAATGGAGGTGTCCTGTCCCAGATTCAGGATTTCAGGCTGATAAGAGAAATAAAACGAGGCAATGTTATTTTCAAAACCACATTCTCCAATGCCGTTTACCGGAAAATCTGCGCTCAGGTCAAAAGGAGGAAGCGTAGAGTGGTCGTCGTTTAGCACTAAAAACACGGTATCATTGGCCAAACGCGGAATCTTAAACGTCATGGTATCGCAGTCGCCCAGACCGATCAAATCTGATTGCGCTACAATGCCAACCCATTGAGCAGCAGTTGTTTGTGGATTGCCTACATAGGCTGAGACAGGTGTGTTCAATGGGAAGATATTATCCCCAACGTTGCATATTTCTATGCGCAGCTCCAGCGAATCCTCAAAACAAACCGGCTCATCCAATAGGGTCAGAATGGCATCCGGAGAAGGGAATGTTGGATTAAAATATTGGTTCATGAAAGTGTTCAGCTGCAACTTATCCCCTACCAGGTGCTGCTGCTGTTGAAACCTTGGCACACTTAAATCATCATTGATGTTCGTATTAAAATAGGCGTGCTGATTCCAGACGGGTCGGGTGCTGATATCTGGCACACCTATGGCTTCATAAGCCACCACTGTTCCTGTAAACTTACTGTTGTTAGTGCCACATTCAATCAGTATTTCTGTTTTGCCATCAGCATCCACATCCAGTACGAGCGGGTTTTCAATGTGTGTAAAACTCAGGCACACATCTTCCCAAATCACACTTCCTGTGGCGCCATCAAGAATTTGCAGTTTTTCTTCACTGCGATAAACCACTTCTGCCGAGCCATCGCCACAAAAATCAAATACACTGGTACATGTAATCGATGATGGGTCATTCACCGGGTTAATCCACAGAGGTGTAAAATCGTTTGCCAATGCATACACCCATGGGTGACTCACAAAACTAATGTCCAGTTTGCCATCACCATCCAAATCAGCCACATTCACCCTTGATGCGCCTTCACTCCAGTTATTGAGCAATTGATACTCCCGCATAATGGTTCCTGTCAGGATATCCCAAACATAAACGGTGTTTTGGCCATTTTTTTGACCTTGTACAATGGCGTCCAAGTCGCCATCACCGTCAAAATCTGCCACACTGGTAAAACCATCGGAATAACCTGCTGGCGCAGTCCTTACCGGAAAACTTAACCCAGTAAAGAAACTCACAGACAGAACCTGGTTCCCGGCAACTATTTCCAGACCAGGGCAAGAAAAACAAACATTATCAGGTAAAACATCAGCCGGCACAGGCGAAGCAAAAGAATAGCCTACGGCTATCCGTGCAGGGTGTTCTCCATCGGAGAAAACATTACCTCCGGAAGCCAACAATGCACCAGTTTGGCCGCTAAACACCTGATTTCCAATATTAATTTCGGCAGTGCCATTATTATCAAAGTCAGCAATATTGGGCACTGCAAACCTGTAACGATAATCATACCCTACAATGGTTGGCCCTACAAACTGCAACATACCCGTATGGTCATAGCAGTAAATACGGCGGTCGTCCCCCACTACCACAATCTCCCCAAAGCCATCGTTATCCAGGTCTGCTATTGCCGGAGCCGTTCCGCCCGGCCAAACAGTATTTGGATTGGTGATTTGGTATTTTACCTGACCTGTTGCTCCGTTTAGAATGTAAAGGTCGGCGTTTTCTACCCAGGTAGTAATCACCTCTGGTATTCCATCTGCATCCAGATCACCGGCAACCAAAGGAGAATAGGTTCCGGTTTCAGCGTTGGAGGTCCACTTGGTCGCCAAAGATATCGGGCCACAGGGAGGAAGATAGTAGCAATCAGGATTACAAGTAGTGTAATAAAAGCTGTCGCATTGGCCGGTACAGGTACAGTCTGTATCAAAACAATCGATCAGTCCATCATTGTCGTCATCCAAACCATTGGTGCAATCTTCCACCGTTTGGCCATAGATAACCAAGGGGGCTACAAGTAGCAGGGCCGAGACAATAATGTTTTTGGGGTTGAAAAATTGGCTAGTGTGTGTTTTCAAAGTCATAAAAGCTCGGTTTGGGTTTTGTCTGGCGCAAAAACGACAATTCCAATGCTTTCTTCCACCCGACAAACCGATTAACAGTGCGTTTGGTAAACCTCAGAAATCAGGACGGGTGTTTATGGGGTCAAGGGATTATGAGTCATTAAGGTCATTTAAGGTCATTTGGGGGTCATTTAAGGTCATTTGGGGGTCATTTAAGGTCATTTGGGGGTCATTTGGGGGTCATTTAATGACTTAATTGCCCCCAAACGACCTTAAATGACCTCAAATTGCCTGAATCAAGTCATATTGTGTCACTACATGTAAGCCGCCGGATCGATCTGTAGCAATGACGGCCGGCATTTCCTTGGAAATGTATCGATTCAACTGGCTTATGGGTAGATCATCTTTAACTACAGGAAAGGCATCACCCATCACCTGTTTGACCGGTTTTTCGGAATTGTGCAAAGGATTCTCCAGCAGGAAATGCAGTACTTGGGTTTCAGTGATTGAACCTACTATCTTCTCTCCTTCCAGCACCGGCAACTGACTCAGATCATGTGATTTCATCAAATTAAAGGCCGAACGAACAGAATCATTTACCTGAGTACCAAAGAATCTGCGGTCTTTTTTCCGGGCAATCAAATCGCTGATTTTCAATTCGTCTTCCAGGAAACCACGCTCTCGCATCCAATCATCATTGTAAATTTTGCCTACATACCTGCTGCCATGGTCATGAAAAATAACCACTACCACATCATCTTTTTTCAATTTTCCCCGAAGTTGCCACAGCGCACCCATGGCGCTACCAGCTGAATACCCGAGCAATAGTCCTTCCTCGCGAGCCAAACGACGGGCCCAAAGTGCAGCATCCTTATCTGTCACTTTTTCGAACAGGTTGATCAAACTGAAATCCACATTTTCAGGTAAAATATCTTCTCCAATGCCCTCCGTGATATATGGGTAAATTTCTTTGGGGTCGAAAACACCGGTTTCATGGTATTTTTTGAAGACAGAACCATAAACATCGGCGCCCCAAACCTGAATATTCGGATTTTTCTCCTTCAGGTATTTCGCTGTTCCACTTACTGTACCCCCGGTTCCAACACCAACCACCAGGTGAGTAATTTTACCTTCTGTTTGTTCCCAGATTTCCGGGCCGGTGCTTTCGTAGTGTGCCTGACGGTTAGACAGGTTATCGTATTGATTGCACCAAAAAGAGTTGGGTATTTCCGTACTCAGGCGGCGGGCAACGGAATAATAGGAGCGCGGATCTTCCGGTTCCACATTGGTAGGGCAAACAATGACTTCTGCCCCCAGGGCTTTTAGCATGTCTACCTTTTCCTTACTCTGTTTATCAGTGGTAGTGAAAATACAGCGATAACCGCGTACACACCCTACCAAAGCCAAACCCATGCCTGTATTACCAGAGGTACATTCGATGATGGTGCCCCCTGGTTTCAAATCCCCACGCGCTTCGGCATCATCGATCATTTTCACAGCCATACGATCTTTTATGCTGTGTCCGGGGTTAAATGTTTCCACCTTGGCCAGCACCAGCGCAGGTATTTCTGACGAAACTTTGTTGATTTTTACCAAAGGTGTATTACCAATGGTTTCAAGAATACTTTTGGAATATTTCATGTTGATTGTAATTGAACCAATGCGCTACCAGTTTACTTTTTTCTGGTACGCACATAAGCCTGGAATTTTGAAGCATTCACTTTATGTGCTGCAAAAGTTTCAGCAAAGGTATGCGTTCCGGATTCGTCTGGTTTGGCGCAGAAATAAAGGTAATTGTGCTTCTGAGGATTCAAAACAGCATCCAGACTTGGAATTGAAGCCATGCTGATTGGGCCTGGAGGCAACCCCTTGTACACGTAGGTGTTGTAAGGCGAGTTGAAGCTGGTATGATAGTCGGTCACACGACGTGTGGTGAAATCGCGGGTAGCAAAAACACTGGTCGGATCGGCCTGCAACTTCATGTCAATCCTAAGGCGGTTGAGGTATACTCCTGCAATGGTTGGCTTTTCGCTCACTGCATTGGTTTCTCTTTCCACAATAGAAGCAAGCGTGTACACTTGTTTTTCTGTTAGTCCGAGAGCCTGAGCTTTGGCGCGGCGGTTCTCTTTATCCCAGAAATTGTTGTGTTCCTTAATCATTCGCTGTATGAAAGTTTTGGCGTCTGTGTTCCAGTACATTTCATACGTATTCGGAATAAAAGCGGAGATCAGTGTTTCTTCTGTGTATCCGGCTTCTCTCAGAAAAGTTGGATCTTTAAATGTACGAATAAGGGAAAGTGAATCGGCTTCAATAAAGCGCGACACTTTTCCTGCTACCTCTTCAAGCAATCGCTCGTTGTTGAGGACAACCTTGACGGGAGCCTGTTCACCATTGCGGAGATGCTGAATGAGTTGGCGGTTGGTCCAGCCTGGCTCTACTTTGAACCGGCCTGAACGCATTTTATCCTTGCGGTACTTCATTTGTTCAGCCAGCCAACGGAAGTTAACTTCATCTTTAACAAACTTACCTCTCTTCAGAATTTCCATCACTTCCTCAAATGTAGCGCCAGTGGGTATTTGAACGTAGGGATTTTCCAGCTCATCTGGAACGGAAGGGAACCAAAAGCCTTTAATAGGTTCCCAGGCGAAATAAGCGCCAACCAACAGCAAAACGGCTGCTATTACAAGTATGTTTTTACGCATGGATGATTTATTGCCTGTCGTTTTTTGATTTTCTATGGGTTCAGATTGATTTCGAACGGTTGATGAAAACATAGGCCGAGAAAAGATTGAAATAGGAGAAACAAAGGTAGTGACACTCCCGAGATCCTTCTCGTACCGAATTGGTAATTCTTTGCAAATGCACTTTAAGGACGAATGTGCAGGTTTAGTTTTTTTCAGATGTGTTCTAGGGTTTTATTGATCCAGGATTGCACATTCTCAAGCAAAAGGTCAGGGTTTTCGTTTGAAAAGGCAGGTCCGTAGTGTACACTCACTTTGATGGCTGGTGTACCGAATCTTTTGGCAGCATGGCTTAAAAAGGACACTTTGCCTACCCAGAAATCTGCAGGGTCTTCAAAACAAATGGCAACCGGAACCATTTTTATTCCACTTTGAGCAGCCATTTTAAAGGCGCCTTTTTTGAAAGGCAGCGTATCCGGGCGACCGGAAGTAGTGCCTTCCGGGAAAATCAATATTGAAAACCCGCCAGACACCAAATCCTGCATTTGTTTGATAGTTCCTACTCTGCTGCCAGCCTGTTCCCGTTTGACATATAAAATTCCTGCCATTTTCGCCCCTTTTCCTATGACAGGCCAGTTAGCCAGTTCGGCTTTGGCCACCGGAAAAACATTTACATCTTTCAATACCAATATTGGATCAAGGTAAGAGCGGTGGTTAGACACCAGCAGGCAAGGGTAATCAGGGATTTGTCCGTAAACCTTAAGTTGTATCCCAACTAAAGGAATAAGCTGACTGGCCCAGGTTTTCCGGATACGCATGGAACGAATAATATCCTTCCCGAACACCAGATTCAGCACGGCAATCCGGGCTACAATCCAGCTGGTGTATAGGGCAAAAAACAGGAAGCGTAGGATAATGCGCAGGGTTTTCACGCGGCTAAAATCGGATAACTTATGGTAATGAAACAGATATATAACAGAAAAAAGGTGTCTGCATGTGCAAACACCTTTTTTATCGGTTTATGTATGGAATAGTCAGATTTTTGAAGCCTTGACTTCATCCAGAATTTCCTGAAACTGGATATCCAGATGAGAAGCATCATACGTGCATTCTCCATCCATGATAAGCAACACCTGAGGTGATTCATGATGCACCTGAAAAGTGTTGGCTACCTCCATAGAAACTGACCGGTGTGTAATCACATCCAAATAGTAAGCTTCTACTTCATCTGTACCAAAGGCCCAATCGTCTTCTAAACGATATTGTGCTATGGAACAAATATGGCAGCGGTTGCTGTGCTTGTAGATGAGACAAGGAATCTCTTTGGAACGTTGGATGATTTGTTCAATCTGATCCACTGATTCCAGTTTGTGCCATTGAATTGCCATAGACGATTACAAATCAGCACCCGGACAGCCGTAGCCCCTGTGGCAGGACTCAAGGAGGAAAAGAGCCGCAACGAATGCGAACGCAAGGAATTTTTGCCAATTTTTCATGATGAATTTGCTTTATTGCTATGTGTGAATGACGATAACCTGTGTAAAACGGCAGAGTTTCTAGCTTATTGTTACAAAGGCTGTGCCATCATCGAATTCGGTGCAAAATTAGACAAAATTTAACTTTTGCAGAATTTTTAAAACACCAAACGTTAAATTCAAATGCATTTCAGGATAATATTTCAAAATTGAAACATATTTATCCTGAAGGTTTGGTTCGTTATCCGTTAATTGAAGCTTTAATAAATGCTACAAATAGCGGATGTGGGTTTTCCACCGTACTTTTTAGTTCCGGGTGAAATTGAACACCTACAAACCATTTGTGTTCAGGAAGCTCCACAATTTCTACCAGGTTAGTCTCCGGATTTGTGCCTGAAGCCACCATACCCGCTTTTTCAAATTGGGCGAGGTACTTGTTGTTGAACTCCCAGCGGTGACGGTGGCGTTCCCGAATCTGGGTATTTTTATAAGCCTCAAAGGCGATGGTTTTTTTGCGAATAGCGCAGTCATAAGCACCTAAACGCATGGTACCGCCTTTTTGGGTAATATTTTTCTGATCCTCCATCATATCTATAATCGGATCAGGAGTGGCAGGATTAACCTCTGTGCTGGCCGCTTCTTTAAGGCCCAGCACATTTCTGGCAAACTCCACACAGGCCGTTTGCATGCCCAGGCAAATTCCGAAAAACGGCACATTGTTTTCCCTGGCATACCGAATTGCGGATAGTTTCCCCTCAATTCCACGTTCGCCGAAACCTGGAGCCACCAAAATTCCATTCAAGCCCGACAAAGTTTTGCTAACGTCTTTATAACTACCTTCCAAGTCTTCGGCATGGATAGGTTGAACGCGCACTTTGCATTCATTTACCGCACCTGCATGCACAAAGGCCTCATAAATGGATTTATAGGCATCCGGAAGTTCATTGTACTTGCCGATCAAGCCAATTTTAACCTCATGTAATGGGTTTTTCAGTTTACCCAGGAAGTTTTTCCAGGAATTGAGATTAGGTTCTTTGGTATCTTTTAGGTGAAGTTTGGAAATAACCACTGAATCAAGTCGCTCTTTCAGCAACAACAACGGCACATCGTAGATGGTTTCCGCGTCAATCATTTCAATCACGGAAGATGTTTCAACATTGCAAAACTGCGCCAATTTCCGCCTGATATCAATGTTGAGCGGATGCTCAGTACGACAGGCAAGAATATCCGGTTGAACACCAAGGCTCAACAGTTCCTTCACGGAATGCTGGGTAGGTTTAGTTTTCAACTCCTTGGCAGCATTCAGAAAAGGCACCAGGGTCAGGTGAATAACCAGCGAGTGTTCCCTGCCCAGCTCCCAGCGCAATTGACGAACGCTTTCCACGTATGGCAAGGATTCAATATCGCCGACAGTGCCCCCCAATTCGGTAAGTACAATATCGTATTGCCCGGTTTGGCCGAGCAATAACATCCTTCGTTTAATCTCGTCTGTGATGTGTGGAATAATTTGAACGGTTTTCCCAAGGTAAGCGCCCGCACGCTCCTGCTCAATGACCGTCTGGTAAATTCTGCCAGTAGTCACATTGTTTGCCTGGGAAGTAGGCGCATTCAGGAAACGCTCGTAGTGTCCCAAATCCAAGTCCGTTTCAGCACCATCATCGGTTACATAACACTCTCCATGCTCATATGGATTGAGTGTTCCGGGGTCGACATTGAGGTAAGGATCAAATTTCTGGATGGTGACCGAGAAGCCCCTGGCCTGGAGCAATTTTGCCAAACTGGCACAAAGAATACCTTTTCCGAGCGAAGAAGTTACGCCGCCCGTAACAAAGATGTATTTAGTCATAAATGTTTTGCTTGTTACGGGACGCAAAGGTACGAAAGGGATTTACTTCACAGCATATTCAACCCTTAAACTCAAAAACATCGCCATCTAAAAGAAAAGGAAGATCCTTTCGGTAGTTATCCAACCCGGTTTTGTCCAAAGTTAGGGTTACCATTTGCTCCTGACCATCGCCCAGGTGAGCCAATGGTTGTCCACTGTAATCTATCAGCATCGAATCGCCGGTATAATCCAGTTGGTTGCCATCTCGCCCAACGATATTGACGCCTACTACGTAAGATTGATTTTCAATGGCTCTGGCGGTTAACAATGAACGCCAGTGATGCGACCGCTTAGCCGGCCAGTTGGCCACATACAATAGCAGATCATAATAAGGATTCAAGCCCGTGAAAAACGATCCCCGCATATTCCGGCTCCACACCGGGAACCGAAGGTCGTAACAAATAAGCGGACAAATGCGCCAACCCTTCCATTCCAGAGCCAGGCGACTCCTGCCTGGTGAAAAATGTTCTCCTTCTCCTGCAAGGGTGAATAAATGCTTCTTGTCGTAATAATCAAAATTGCCGTCTGGCCGCATCATAATCAGCCTGTTGTAAAACCTGCTTTCTTCCTGGCAAATGAAACTGGCAATAACAGCTGCCTCCAATTTTTTTGCCTGGGAGGCCAACCACTGCATGGTAGCTCCTGTCATAGGTTCCGCCAATTTTTCTGCATTCATGGAAAAACCAGTGGAAAACATCTCTGGTAGTACAACAAGATCGGTGGTACCGGCCAGGCCGGCCAATTTCTCCGCAAACATTTCCCGGTTTGCCTCCGGTTTTTCCCACTGAAGGGAAGATTGAACTAATGTTACCCGCAACATGAAGATGATGTGATTGTTTTTTAGTCGTCAACGAATCAGGGTGACATCGCCTTTTTGAGGCTCAATGTAACCGTCCAAATACTCTGCCTCCAGGGTCCAAATATACACGCCCGGATCGCAAGGCTGCCCTCTGAATGTTCCATCCCAGCCCTTGGAGGTATCATTCACCAAAAAATTCCTATCCTCGTACACTAACTCACCCCAACGGTCATAAACCCTGAACAACAATATTTTATTGACCTGTCTTCCCTTTCCATGCACCACCAAAAGATCATTCTCATTGTCGCCATTGGGTGAAAAACCAGTTGGCACATACACTCCTTTAGGCTTAACCACATTTACACGTATCACATCAGTTCCCATGCAGCCATTATCGTCTGTTACTTTTACCTGATAATCATTAGAGAATGGCGGATTAATCTGCACAGTTTCGCAATCAGGTTGATCAACACATGTAATGGTGTCCAACAGGTAGGATGACCAAACCAAACGAGCAAATCCAACTGCATTATTGACGGTGGCATTGAGCAGTAAGACATCGCCAAGGATGACGGAAGTATCTGGACCTAAGTCCACTTGAACTGCCGGAGGTTGGTTAAGAGAAACCAGGGCATCTGCGGTGCATCCTTTGCCATCAGTCACTTCAATGTGGTAATCACCGGCCCCAAGAGCTATCATCACATTATTGGTCGATGGGGAACCATCGTTTAGTACATACCGAAGTGGTGGGGTTCCATTGCTCACAGTCAGGTTTATCTGGCCATCTTTGGAGCCAAAACACAAGGGGTTTTTCAAAATAAGTTGTAACTGCATGGAAAGTGGCTCACTCACCACAGCTGAACCATTAATTTTACATCCTCTGAAATCAGTTACCTCCAAAGGATAAACGCCTGCAGGTAACATGGTAAGGGATGCAGCGGTAGAACCATTAGCCCACAGATAAGTATATGCAGGAGATCCACCTCCAACAACAGCCGATACTTCTGCAATGCTGTCGCCGGCGCAAACCAGATTTTCCACATCAAACTGGAGTGTAAGCGCTGTCGGCTCGGATAACGAAACTGAGGCTGAAGCTGTACATCCCTTACTGTCTTCAACTGTAACGGTATAATTTCCGGCGCCTAAGCTATCAACCAGGGCTGTGGATTCCTGGTTACTCCAGGAATAAGTTACAGCTCCAACAGCATTTTGTACAGATTGCACCCGTGCTTCTCCATCTGTTAATCCAAAACAGGTAATGTCTCTTTTTTCTGTTTGAAGGGTAACAGGTGGCGGGGCTATCACATCGAAACTGATGGCTCCTGTACACCCTTGTAAATCCGTAACCGTCAAACCATAAGATCCATTAGAAAATCCATATACCAGTGTAGCATCAGGCGCACCAGGCAGACTCCACTGGTATTGATATTGTGTGGTATCTCCCATGCCTAACCCACCTTCGAGCAACACCACTCCTACTATACCATCTGCATAGCCGGCACAGGTTGGCGGCCCATAGGCTACTTTCAATTCTATGCTGTCAAGTTGTTGAATAACAACGGTTTGTACGCCAGTGCAACCTTTTTCATCTGTTGCAGTAACAGAGTATATACCCGGCGCTAAATTGGAAGCACCGCCTCCGGTCTGACCATTGCTCCAGGCAAACTGGAATGGCGCCCCGTTACTTCCGCTAGCTGAAACGGATGCCTCTCCATCTGAATCCCCATAGCAGGCCCAACGAGTTTGGCTGGTGCTCACCATTACTGGTGTTGCAGGCTGACCAACGGTAACCGAAGCAGTAGCAGTACACTGATTTGCATCTGTGGTGGTTACTGTGTAGGTTCCAGCGCTTAAACCTGAAACGGTATTACCAGAGCCCGGAGTGCTCCATTGAAAAATGTATCCCCCTACCCCGCCGACTCCGGTAGCCGTAGCAGTACCATCATCCTCATTGATGCAGGATGCTTGGGTTGATTGGAGGGTGGTTGTCAGTAAAGGTGGTTCAGTAACTGTAGCCGAAGCCTGAATATTGCAGCCGTTGGCATCAGTAACCGTAACCGTGTAGGTTCCCTGCAACAGGTTTTGCGCCACCTGCGTTACCTGCGCCAGCGGATCGCTCCACAGGTAAGAAACAGGCAATGTACCGCCTGTTGTTTGCACACTCACTGAACCGTCAGAAAGCCCGAAACAACGTACCGGCTGCGGCGTAATACTCTGAACAACAATGGTTTGCGGACAATCCAGATTAGCATTAAAGGTTCGTACACAACCTCCATTATCGGTCACCGTCAATACATAGGGTCCACAAGCCAGATTTTGCAAATTTTGGGTAGTAGCTCCATTACTCCATACGAATTGATATCCCGGCGCGCCGCCATTAATATTGGTAGCAATTTGGCCATCCGAAAACCCGGAGCAAGATGGATCTGTCTCCACAAACGTAACCACAATTGGAACCGCTCCCTGGATTTGGGTTGTTCCGGTTTGTGTACAACCATTTTGATCAGCTGCCGTCACTGAATAAGTGCCCGGGCACAAACCAGTAGCATTAACTGTCCCTGCCGGAACACCATTAGACCAGGAAAACTGGAAACTACCAACTCCGCCAGTTGCAGCCACCGTGGCCTGCCCCAAACAGTCGCCGGCACAAATTTCGCCAGATACGCCAGAGAATGACACCTGAATGGCAGGGGGGGACGTAATTGTAGTGGTTTCAACATCCGAGCAGCCATTCCAGTCCGTTACAGTCACCTGGTAAGTGCCTGCGCCTAGTTGCAGGGCTTGCTGTGTTTGTTGTCCAGCCGGATCATTCCATAAATAGGTATATGGCGTTGTACCCCCAGAGGCTATAACGGTAGCTGCTCCATTTGGAGATGCAAAACAGCTTGCCGGTATACTTTGAACCATATCAATCAGGAAAATAGCAGGTTCAAACACCTGAACAAAAGTGGTGGCGGCACAGTTGGCAGCATCAGTAACCGTAACAAAGTGAAAACCGGCATCCAGCAAAGTAGCCACTGCTGTTGTCTGCATATTATCCCATAGATAAGTATATGGGGTGCTACCACCGCTGACACTGATGGTAGCTCCACCATCGCTTAACCCGTTACATGATACAGAATCCTGAGTGCCTGCAAACACAAATGGCGCTGGTTCTGTCAGTGTTTCAGAAGCTGTGATGGTACATCCATTGGCATCGGTAGCGGTAACATTGTAACATCCTGCAAATAAATTCTGTTGGTTTGCTCCTCCTAAAGTGGGTCCGCCAAGGCAGTTTTGCCAGGTGTAGGCAATATTGCCTGTGCCGCCGGAAGCTGTGGCATCGACCTCTCCGGTATTATCGCCGTTACACAAAACATTGTTACCGGTGGTACTGATTTGCAGGGGCGGCGGTCCGCCTATAGAAAATGTAATGGTATCCCGACATCCTAAATCATCTAAAACCACCACAGTATGCGGCCCTTCAGCCAAAATATTGATCAAATCACCATTTGGGAAGGGCATGGAAATGGTGTCCAGGAAAATAGCGATTGGGAAAGTAGCATTGGAGATGGATAAAATTGCCGAACCATTTGTATCGCCGGAACAAAGTACATCTGTGGTAGAAAACACATTCACAAAGAGCGTACAGTTAGGGAACACACTGCTATTTGTTTCAACAGCCGGTGTACATAAATTCGGACTTACGCAGCGTACAGATACCTGCACAGTTTGACCAATACTGACTCCAGTCACGATATGGGATAATTGTCCGTTATTGGGCGACTGCCAGGGGCCGCCATCCACACTTATTTCATATCCCAAAGCGCCTGGAACGGCATCCCACTGCCAGGTCATAGCGCCTGGCCCAAGATCAAACACAATCAGGCCAGTGGGCGCAGGAAAGAAATTCCGTACATTGATTGTAGCGGTATCCACGTGAACGCAGTTGTAACTATCCGTTACTATGAGTACGTAAACAGTCGTATCCGTTGGACTGGCAACCGGATTTGGGCAGTTGGAGCAACTGAGGCTTGCGCCATTGGTCCAACTATAATTCACGTTGTTTTGTGTATTGAAACCAATGCTCCACCATTTCAACTTGCCAAATTGAGCAGGTGCAAAACCGTCAGAAACCACCAGGCTCCAGTCGCCGTTCACAGGGGCGCCATTTAAAGCATTCCAGTTACCTTCAGGTATATAAGTGCCGTTGAACGGAGCTGCCTGACCCACTATGGGTAGTGTTGCGGTGGGGGAAAAACAGGTAATTTTATAGTTGTCTCCTGCGCCGCCATTACCTGTTGATAACATGAGTTGCTGCCCACCCGGAGCTCGCAGAAAGATATTCAGATCTGAACAAAAATCAGTTTCAATATCCATGCAAACCGAGGTAACCTGCTGGATTGGATTAGTGATAAAGTTGTACCCCAAACTGCTAACCGTAACGGGCGATAAATACGGGTTAGCATGCGGGTGATTGGCATTTCCTAATCTGTAATCCGGATAAGATTCAAACCGGACTTCCTGTGTAGTAGGCGCCAAAGACACAGCGTTGTATGAAACCGTTTCGCCGGCACAGATATCTACATCCGGAAGATCCGGAAAACTTGTGTTGCAAGAATAACAGTTCGGATGCGTGGGAGGCAACACAGGTACATTTAGCAAGGTATCCCATGTGCATCCAAAATCATCTGTTACCGAAAAAACATATCCGGCGGTGCCTGCATTTTGTGGAGATGCTGCAATACTATCTCCTGTGGCGAAAAATATGGATGGGTGGTTATTCCATCCCCATTGCACAAACTGGGGTGTAAAAGTCTCAATATTGGGGTATAGATTTTCCTGAAACTGAATAGACCAGTTGAATATGAAGCCATTATCTGCTGCCCATAAATCTGTTACCCCAATTGTCCATTCTCCATTTAGTGGACAACCGATCAGGTCGCTGATAGGATCAAATGTGCTGTAATTGTCCGGTGGCAGCGTACCTGTTCCACCAAGCACTGTATTAGCGTATTCAATCCAGGTTGGATTGGTAGCCGTTGGTGTCCAGCAATAATCATAGCCCAATCCTGGAATGGGGTTAAAGTTGTCGTTATCGTTGGGTTCCCCAAGGTAAACCTGGCCGCCAATATTGCCCGGATGATCATGCAGTATGATGCTTTGACCACTCGGGCAGGTCAGGGTTATTTCAATATCGCGCATCCAGGAGTGTTCAATCGTAACACAGATATGATCCAAATCGTTTTCACTCACCAGGATTTGACCGGGAGAAAATTCCGTCAGGAAAATACTGGTTTCATACAATTCTCCGGTACCATCAGGCAGGGCAAGAGAATCCGAACGGCTGGATTCCACATCAAAGGAAGAGCTAACCGGGAAAACCGAAACTGTATGGCCCTGCAAAAGAGTGTCAATGGTAGCCCCTAGCTGCAAAGTATCTCCTGCACATATTTGGCCTACTGATGTTAAGCCAAAATTTGGCCGGGGAGCTACCCGGATGCGCTGACTTATCAGGTTGGAGTTTTTACATCCAAGGGTATCTGTGAGTGCAAGTTGTACAAAATAGCCTCCGGGTTGGTCAAACCGGTGTGATGTGCTGGGGCCGTA
This sequence comes from Chitinophagales bacterium, assembly GCA_017303475.1. GTDB lineage: Bacteria > Bacteroidota > Bacteroidia > Chitinophagales > Saprospiraceae > M3007. Next base: position 313,952 of record JAFLBO010000001.1, on the reverse strand, counting down.
TGCAATTCCGCCATCTCCGAAATTCCATTCAAAAGTGGTGGTGAAATCTGATTGATGATAGGCAAAATCATTCTGCGGGTAAACCCCTGCGCCGGTAAAGAACACCCTTTCTCCTGGACAAATATCAATCCAGCCTGTATCTGCAGGAGCCATTGCAGGTGTAGTTGTTACCAGATCGGCTAAAATTGTCTGGCAGGCAGTTACACACGAAATGGCTGCGGCCCAGCCGGTACCGGTGCCGCTGGCATCAGATTGAAAAGTGACGGTTATACAGCCTGAAGGATTGGAAGCTGTGGCCTGAATGACAAAAGGTTGACTGGGCGGATAATCTACCGAACAGGACAACAGAGGCGAGGCAGCTGTAGGACCATCATAAAAACACAACACATCACCTGCCCCCAAAGCCGCACCTGAAAAACTCAAACGTATATGAGTACCGTTACTGCCATCTGAGCAAATGGTAGTAGTCAGGTTTTGATTGTTGCCATAATTGCCTGCCGGACCGCCCGAATCGTAAAAAGTACCGGAACAATCCGTGATTGGATTGCCGTTCATCAAGTAGTTTTGTGCGTTGAGCTTTGCAGACAATATGATAAAGAATACAAGCAGTCTCTTCATGATTATCGGTTTGTGATGGCAAAAGAAAGAAATGTTTGGGATATTGGGCTGCCAAGCCGGGCGGTTTGCAAAATACCCGGCATTATGAATGAGTAGATCAATGATTCCGTTTGTGAAAATTTAGCTGCCGACGAAAAAAAATCTTTATTATTGTATTTTGTACACTAAGATATTTTTTGCGATATTTGCGGCGGTGTTCAAACCAATTTGCTTCAGGGATGATCCTGATCAGAGGCATTTGAGATGCCGCATTTTTTTTCACTCAAGTTAGAAACATAAAGTCATGGCAAAAAAACGCATCGCCATCAATGGCTTCGGCCGAATTGGTCGACTCACTTTCCGCAATTTGGTTAAAAATCCCAATGTAGAAGTAGTAGCCATTAATGACCTGACCGACAATCATACCCTTGCGCACCTGCTCAAGTTCGACACCATGCACGGTCGTTTTGATGGCACGGTTACCGCCGACGATAACAGCATCACTGTAAATGGTAACCGCATTGCAGGTTTGGCTGTAAAAAACCCGGCTGAATTACCCTGGAAAGACATGAATATTGACGTGGTTCTGGAATGTACCGGTATTTTCCTCGACAAGGAAAAGGCTGGCTTGCACATTCAGGCCGGTGCAAAACGTGTTATTCTGTCTGCTCCGCCAAAGGCTGATGACGTACCAACTTTTGTTATTGGCGCTAATTCTGACAAGATCACCGACAATGACCTCATCATTTCGAATGCGTCTTGTACTACCAACTGTCTGGTTCCAATGATTCTCACACTGGATCGCGCTTTTGGGGTAGAACAATTGTTTATGAACACCATTCACGCTTACACGGCCGACCAAAACCTGCAGGACGGTCCACACCGTGATCTGCGTCGCGCACGCGCAGCCGCGCAAAACATTGTTCCAACCAGCACCGGTGCTGCAAAGGCCGTTGTTCTGGTTGCACCGCACCTCAAAGGCAAAATTGAAGCACACTCACTTCGCGTACCTACCGCCACGGGGTCAATTACCGACTGTGTTTGCACCCTGAAAAAAGCAGCTACCGTAGAGGAAATCAATGCGGTGTTCAAAGCAGCTGCAGAAGGCGCACTGAAAGGTATTCTGGAGTATAACACCGATGAAATTGTATCCAGCGACATTGTTGGAAACACACACTCCGTAATTTTCGATGCCCCCCTCACTCAGGCTAACGGCAACACCTGCCGTATCGTGGGCTGGTACGACAATGAGGCTGGCTACTCCGCACGATTGGCACAACTCTGCGCAATGGTTTAACCCATATGTGCACCAATATCATATCAACGTGGTTAACGGGGACTTCCTCGCTAACCACGTTTTTTTGTTCGATCCGGTGATTCAGGCTGGTGGGGTAAGAATTTTAAACAAACTCTAATTTGCCAATTAACAGCACAATCACCACTTTTGCCTTCTCTTTCAACCATCAATCTCTCCTGCAGCGATATCATGAAAATCAATTTCAAAGACAAAAAAGCACTGATTCGGGTGGACTTTAACGTACCATTGGATAAAGCCTATAACATTACCGATGATACACGGATTCGTGAGGCAGTACCTACCATTCGGCATATCCTGGATCAGGGTGGCAGCGCCATATTGATGTCGCACCTGGGGCGGCCGCTTGAAAAGCTCAATGCTGACGGTACCATCAATAAAGAAAAATTCACCTTGAAGCACCTGGTTAAACACCTGCGTAAAAAACTCAAGGCTAAAATTCATTTTGCCGACGATTGCGTTGGCAAACAAGCCACCAAGAAGGCCGCTGCCTTGAAACCAGGAGAAGTTTTGCTTCTGGAAAACACCCGATTTTATGCTGAAGAAGAAAAAGGCGACCAGGCTTTTGCTCAAAAACTGGCAGCACTTGGAGATATCTATGTAAATGATGCCTTTGGAACTGCTCACCGGGCACACGCCAGCACCACCATTGTGGCGCAATATTTCGACAAGCAGCACAAAACCTTTGGTTTCCTCATGGAACGGGAAATTGAAAATGCCTCCCGGGCCATGCACAACCCATCCAAGCCAGTTACCTGTGTAACCGGTGGCTCTAAAGTTAGCGACAAGATTTTACTGTTAGAAAAATTCCTGGATTACGCCGACAACATTCTGATTGGTGGGGCTATGGCTTATACTTTCTTCCTGGCAAAAAAAGGCGCTGTAGGCAATTCACTGGTTGAAGCCGATAAGCTCAAAATTGCCAAGGAATTCCTGAAAAAAGCCAAGGCTGCCGGAGTAAAAGTTCTTCTGCCCAAGGATTCTGTTTGTGGCGATAAATTTGCTGCTGATGCGGCGGTACAGGTTTGTCCAAGCAATCAAATCCCTGACGGATGGATGGGGCTTGATATTGGCCCTGCTGCGGCCCGCTCTTTCGCCTCTGTTATTCGCAAAAGCCAAACCATCATTTGGAACGGTCCGATGGGTGTTTTTGAAATGCCTTCTTTTGCGAATGGCACCAAAGTTGTGGCCAAGGCTTGTGCTGCTGCAACTAAAAAAGGCGCTTTCACCATGGTTGGTGGCGGCGACTCCGTAGCGGCAGTTAATCAGTTGAAACTGGCTAAAAAGGTAAGTTTTGTCAGCACAGGCGGTGGCGCCATGCTCGAATTCCTGGAAGGCAAGGAATTGCCCGGTATCAAGGCTATTCAGGGATAGAGGGTCAAGAGGTTTTTTTACCGCAGAGGCGCGGAGACGCGGAGAAATAAACAAAAAACCTCAGCGTCTCAGCGCCTCAGCGGTAAAATAACACCTCTGCGTCTCAGGGCCTCAGCGGTAAAATAACACCTCTGCGCCTCAGCGCCTCAGCGGTAAAAACAACACCTCTGCGCCTCAGCGCCTCAGCGGTAAAAATAACACCTCTGCGTCTCAGCGCCTCTGCGGTGAATTAAACTCACAGAAACTAATCAAGCTTGAAATATTCAAACGAAGCATGCTCTGGTAAGGTAGCTGCACCTTCATCTCCTTCAGCAGCTACGTACCAATGCTTAATCTTTGGCGTTTCCACCGATGCGGTGTAAATACCATCTCCGGCAGCAATGTCTCCATTGGTACCATCGTCTACCATAGGCACCTTCTTGAACGCATATTGTTGTTTGGCACGATAATACAACCACCCGCCCCTGGTAGCGCTGGTGAGTTTAGCTGTTACCCTAACTTTTAGCCCTTCTTTGGAAGCAGATGCATCTGCAATCACCGGCTGGGGTTTGTTCATCAAGGGGTGTTTCGCTAAAAAGTCTGCTCGTTTAGTCATTAAAGTACGCAGACCGATAACATTGTCTGGTCCACTCTTCATGGACTTGTCAAATGAATTTTGGAAATCGGCATAGGAATATAGTTTGAGACTATCCTGTTTCACCCAGGGGTCGATTTCCTTTGACATGGCCTGAGCGCGTGTCATCAACTGACCTGTGGTCAGATTTTCCTTCACGATGGTTCTCAAGTGTGCCAGATACAATTTACGGTACAGCGGATTTTTCAATAGCTTGGAAATCAAGGGCCTGCGCAGGTTTTCAAATTCTGCCAGCGGTGAATACTGAATCAGCTGATCATCCGTCATTTCCTGAAAGCTGAAGTCGCGGCGCCATCCGCCAAACGACATGTTCAAATCCCAGATAATGGGGTGAGCCACGTTTGCGGAGTCAAACCACAGGTAATAATTGTGTGAAAGGGAGCCGTTATAGCTATCCAGATTCACAATCGCATTGTTTAGTGCCAGCATCCAAAGCGTCTGATCTACATCAAGTACCGTTTCAATTTGATCAGGTGTTTTATTCAATACCTTAATCAGGTTGATCAGCAATTTCCAGGCTGAAGGATTGTCCACCTCATAGAAGGCATCGTAACATCCAGCATTGTCGTTCAGATATGTAAGCGAAGCATTTTCACCTTTAGGGCAGCCTGTCTGACTTCTAACTTTTTTCCAGTTATCGGGGTCGCATTTCACGATATGCCCACCTTCAACACCAAAGTGTTTTTTGATAAATGCATTGTCTACGGACTCAGAGTTGACATACAATCCCCAATATTTTCCGTTTAGGTAAACCTTGGAAAAATTGCACTGAGGCGCCGGCATGTATTTTCTGATGACTTCATAGGAAAGCGGATCGCGCAGAAAACTGGGATCAAGGAAGGAGTTGGACAATTTAATAGTGTTTTGTCCATTTTTCAGTACCTGGCCTTTTTTCTTGAAATCCAGTTTGATGTTCATCGGCAGCTTTTTCAAGGTTTCATTCCGGGTCCGGAAATAAGAACTGTTGCCTTTGTATCGAACACCAACACTGTCAAAGCGTTGCCCGTTGACCCATGCTGTAGCTACCAGTCTTGCTTCGGGGTTAGCCTGCTTTAAGGAATCGAGCATTACATCCCAGTTTTTTTGTGCGAACTCAATGCGCACTTCCTGAATGCCATTTCCGTAGAAATCCTGACCGTTCAGGGCAAAACTGGTAAAAAAAATGAAGGCGAATAGGAGGGTGTGTCTCATAGTGGGAGGAACGTTATGGATCCGGTTTTCTGATGGGGTGCAGTCTTAATGAAATGAAAATGCTGATCCGTGAAAACAGGTTACGGATCAGCATTTTAGCAAAGATCATTTATTTATTCAGTTCACTGAGTTTGATCTTGAAAGGCTGCTTTGGGTAGTTTGCCGGCAGAAAATCCGCAGCTCCTACGTTTTCAGCGAGCAGGTAGTAATCCAGCACGGCATCCTGAGATTTAGCCTCGATTTGCACACCAAATGCTTTCACACCTGCAGCTAATCCCGGCGTATTGTCTTCAGACATGATCATTACGCTGTATGGATCCTGATCCGAGAAGCGGTAGTAAATATACATACGCAGCGGATACTTATCAGCACGTGCTGTAACGTGGAAAGAGTTGATTTTCTGATTTTCAAATTTAGCGCGACCTTTTACCATCACTTCAGAGATAGCCGGTGGCAATTTGGTCAGTTCCGGGTGGGTTTTGAGGAAGCGTGAACGCTTGCTCATCAACTCCGTTAGTCCCGGAATTTTACTCTTTTTACCTACCGTTTCGTTCAGACTGCGCTGGAAATCATCGTAGCTGTATGTTTTGTACTTGTCGTCGTTGAACGGCACTACAATCATTCCCTGAAGTTCCTTGGCGCGTTTTTCATAAGCTCCATTCAGGAAGTTTTCTTCATTGATCTGACGAATGTGCGACAGGTAGATTTTGCGATTGAGCGGGTCTTTCAGCAGTTGGCTGGCCAGTGGTTTGTACGGGTTGTCAGCGTGAAGCAGCGGATCCAGGTTTTGGAGTTGGCGCAGGTTAAGGTCGCTGCCGGAACCGGTATTTTTGTAGCTGCCAAATGCCAGGTTCAGATCCCAGTGCACGGGCTGAAAGCGATTATTGCCATCGCGGTATAAATAGTAGTTAACGCTGTAGTTGCCGGAATAACTGTTCAGGTTTACGGTAACATTATTCAGCGCAAGCATCCACAGGGCACGGTCAACATCAAGCACCTGACCTACATTACCTGGTTCGTTGGCCAGTTTGCGGGTAAGTTCCTGAAGTTCAGTCCAGCCGCCGCCTTTGGAATCCAGTTCGAAATTGCCTTTGTAGCAATCCAGGTTATCTTCGTACTCCAGCGAACCAAAGATGTTTTGTTTGCAGCTGGGTGGCAGGTTTTCCGGCTTATTGTCTACACCAGCTTTAAATGCCGCGCCTTTTGAACCGCCATAGTTGGCTTCGAAAAAGCTTTTGTCCACACTTTCTACATTAACAAACACACCAATATATTCTTCATTGATGTACAGCTTGGTGAATGCAGCTTGTGAGGCTGGCATATATTTGGAAGCAATTTCATGGAACAGCATTTCGCGCACCATACTTGGATCGCGCACTGCGGCGGAAAGTTTCAGAGAAACTACGCCTTGGTGGTTTTGCGCAGGATTGTCGGCATTAAGCTTGATGCTCATTGGATTGCGCTTCAATCCTTTTGCGTAGGATTTGTCGCCTCGGAAACGCACTTTGGCGCCTTCATAGCGGGAACCGTCAACAACCACCGTGGCAGGAAGACCATCAGCGTTGTAGATACGCATAGAGTCCAGCACATTAACCCAATCGGAGGTTGGCAGCGTGAGTCGTACTTCGCCTACCGTTTTTTTGTCGAATAGCGGTCGAGAGCTGGGTTTACTCACAGATTGTTGCGCTGTGGCTAGCATGGGAAGCAGCGCAAGCAGGACGAGGAAGTATTTTTTCATGTTCGGGCTTTGAAACAATTAGTAACAGATGAGAAAACAGGGGCAATGATACGCACATTGCTCGAAAGTGGTCCAAACGAAACCTTACAGAAATATTACGCAAACCATCTTTCTTTGAAATAAAGCCTAATTTGGCTTTTTGCTCCATGTAAATACCACAGAATTTAGGCAAGCCAACTACCTTTGCACCCGCCGGATGTCCGGGTTCTGGGTCCATTCCAGTTTTTTCCCGGGTATTTGTTCCAAAAACGAAGCCGGTCCAAACCATTTTTTTCCAAGACAATATGAATTTTGATCTGATTGTAATTGGTAGCGGCCCAGGCGGGTATGTAGCTGCCATCCGCGCTTCCCAACTGGGCATGAACGTTGCTGTCATTGAACGTGAAAGCCTGGGCGGAATTTGTCTGAACTGGGGCTGTATCCCAACCAAAGCGTTGCTCAAAAGTGCCCAGGTATTTGACTACCTGAACCACGCAGAAGAATACGGCATTAAAGTAGGCAAACCTCTGGCCGATTTCGATGCTATCATCAAACGCAGTCGTGGCGTTGCAGAAGGCATGAGCAAGGGCGTACAATTCCTGATGAAGAAGAATAAGATCAACGTGATCATGGGCAACGCCAAATTGGTGAAAGGCCCGAAAGTGGCTGTTACCGACGCCGAGGGTAAAGTAACTGAATACACCGCCAAAAGCATCATTGTGGCCACTGGCGGCCGTGCCAAAGAACTTCCCAACCTTAAAATTGACGGCAAAAAGATCATTGATTACCGTAAAGCCATGAGCCTGGAATCGCAACCAAAACGAATGGTAGTGGTAGGCGCCGGCGCTATCGGCGTTGAATTTGGCTATTTCTACCACAGCATTGGCACAGAGGTTAGCATAGTGGAATTCATGGAGCAAGGACTCGTTCCACGCGAAGACGCCGATGTTTCCAAGGAACTTACCAGAATTTACAATAAAAAAGGCTTGAAAGTGTACGGCGGCTGGGCTGTTGAAAATGTTGACACCAGCGGTAAGGAAATCAAGGTAAATATGAAAAACCGCAAGGATGGAAAAACTGAAACCATCGTTTGCGATGTAGTGCTTAGCGCCGCCGGTGTAACGCCCAACACTGAGAATATCGGTCTGGAAGATTTAGGCATTGTAACTGACCGTGGTTATATCAAGGTAGATGATTACTACCAAACTAATGTGCCCGGTATTTACGCCATCGGAGATGTGCTTGCCACTCAGGCGCTCGCGCATGTAGCCAGCGCAGAAGGCATCACCTGTGTGGAGAAAATTGCCGGTCACCATCCGGAAACCATTGATTATAACAACATTCCCGGTTGTACCTATTGCATACCGGAAATTGCCTCTGTTGGCTACACAGAACAAGGAGCCAAGGAAGCCGGATATGAGGTTTTGGTGGGTAAATTCCCCTTCACAGCCAGCGGCAAAGCCAAAGCTTCAGGCCATTCAGAAGGCTTTGTTAAACTTGTTTTTGACAAAAAATATGGTGAGTTATTGGGCGCGCACATGATTGGCGCCAATGTCACTGAAATGATCGCTGAAATTGTTGTTGCCAGAAAACTGGAAACAACCGGTCATGAAATGATAAAAGCTGTTCACCCCCACCCTACCATGAGCGAAGCTATCATGGAAGCCGCAGCAGCTGCTTACGGCGAGGTGATTCATTTGTAGTTTTAGCGTTATTTAAGGGTCATTTGGGGGTCATTTATGGGTCATTTATGGGTCATTTATGGGTCATTTATGGGTCATTTATGGGTCATTTATGGGTCATTTAGGTCAATTAAGGGTCATTTGAGCACTCACTCCGCCGGGCTGTTGGCGGGGACGCCAAACAGCAGAAACGTAACTAACGTTCTTTTTTCAGCTGTCCATACCACTGCGGCAGAGTGAGTGCTCAAATGACCCCCAAATGACCTAAATGACCCATAAATGACCTAAATGCCCCTAATTAATCATCGTCAACCTCAGCGTCACCTCATAACGATTAGGCTCGTCACGAATGATGATTTCATGATGGTCCGGGTATAAAATTTGCAGACGCTGCCGGACGTTAGCCAGCCCGATTCCGCCGCTGCGCGGATGGCTGGGCCGGGGCATTTGTTCTACCTTGCTATTTTCAATCACAAATTCAAGGTCTTCTCCCTCCACCATTAACTTCATTCGTACATATCCTCCTGAAGTGGCATGATTCAAACCGTGCTTGAAGCTGTTTTCTACAAAAGGAACAAAGAGTAACGGCGCTACCAGTTGTTCACTTACATGTCCTTCCACCTCAAAAGTGATATCTGCGTCTTTAGGCTGACGCAGGCGTTCCAAATCAAGGTAATTGTAGAGATAATGGATTTCCTTGGATAAATGCACCCGACGCTCATTGCACTCGTACAACATATATCGCATGATTTCGGCGAGTTTGAGTACGATTTCGGGCGCCTTATCTGATTTTTTCAGCGTAAGCGCATAGAGATTATTCAGGGTATTGAATAAGAAATGCGGATTGATCTGGCTTTTCAAAAAGCGCAACTCCGACTGCATCGTTTGGGTGAGTAAAACCTGCTTCTCGTTTTGGTAACGCCACCAGTCCATGATAACCCGCAATACAGTAGCCAGCAAGGTTACGAACACATTTCCAAGGTAAATACCCTCCTGTTGTTCTACCACATTTGCCTGATAGTCAGGCGAATCTGAATAAAACAAATACAGGGCCAGCACTTCAATCGGCGTTACAATGGCGCAGGCTGCCAATACCAGTCCGAAGTAAATGAACGCATGTTTGGCCAGGTAATTAGGGATGAGGTACAACAGATTAAAATAAACCAACACCGCAAAGAACAGTGCCTGAATGGTTTCGTTGTAAAAAGTAGTAGACGGCTGAATCCCCTGCCTCAGGCTGGTGCCAATCATGGTACCATAGAGTGTGACCCAAAAGATGGAGTGGTACACCAATCTTCGGTTCAGAAAAGAATAAATGCTGTCTAGTGCGCCCCTGGTTTTCAAAATGCTGGAAAAATAAAGAAACTTTCAATGGCAAAAATCTGCAACTGAAAACACCCGATGCGTGTTTTTAGATAAAAGTGGAACTGTAACGGATAAACCCCGGTTGTTCAGGACTTTTGCAGGTTGCAACTTTTGCACAAACTGCTACCCAAACATTCCATAATTTTGCGCTGATTTTAGGATGCATTTCCCTGACACCACACACAGTCATGGAAACACACCCAAACAACCAAACGACCTAATGCACTGAAAAAGAATGGTTTATATTACAAGAATTGAACGATTCAATGCCGCCCACAAACTTTGGGTTGCAGAGTGGACAGAAGAAAAAAACCATGAAGTTTTTGGCAAATGCTCCAATAAAAACTGGCACGGGCATAATTACAACCTGCATGTTACCATCAAGGGGGTACCTGATCCTGTCACCGGATTTGTAATGGATGTCAAAAAACTCAGTATCATCATTCGGGAACAAGTGGTTGACCACCTGGATCACAGCAATTTGAACCTGGATGTTCCGTTTATTCCCAAAGGTTTGCAGCCAACCACTGAAAATCTGGTCATACTCATTTGGCAACAACTGGAAAGTGCCTTGGCCGATTACCCCTGTAAACTGCATTGTATCAAACTCTGGGAAACTGATACCATTTACGCTGAATACTATGGGGAATAAGTCCCTCCACCCTTATGGCATATAAAAAGAATGACCACTACGACAACCCCTTGCTCACAGAACGTCTGGGGAAGGATTACCTGGATATTCTGAGTGGCTTGGGAGAAGACCCAAGTCGCGAAGGCTTGCATAAAACACCGGAAAGGGCAGCCAAAGCCATGCAGTTTCTCACACAGGGTTATGGGCAGGATGCTTCGGCTATTTTGCAATCGGCCATGTTCCGCGAGGATTACAGCGAAATGGTTTTGGTTAAAGATATAGAGGTGTATTCACTCTGTGAACACCATATTTTACCCTTTTTTGGCAAGGCGCATGTTGCCTACATACCCAATGGCTATATTGTGGGGTTAAGCAAAATTCCCCGGGTCGTAGATGTTTTCGCCCGAAGATTACAGGTGCAGGAAAGACTCACACTGGAAGTTCGGGATGTGATTCAGGACACACTAAAACCACTCGGCGTTGCTGTGGTCATTGAGGCTCACCACATGTGCATGATGATGCGCGGGGTTCAAAAGCAGAATTCTCTGACCACGACTTCTGCATTCACCGGACAATTTTTGAAGAATGAGACCAGAAGTGAATTTTTGCGCCTGATTGGTAGTAAACTTCACTAGGCTTCCTATTATCATTGCACCTGATTTGCCCCAGGCTTGCCACAACCGGTTACCATGAAGTTCCAATCAGTTGGCTTTTTCTTTCTATTTGCCAGCCTTTCTGTGCATAATTGTACCGAAAGTCCCAAACAGGCAGCCACAGAGGCTACGCCAGCGCTGCAAAAACCTGTAGCTCAAGCAGATCCGGGATTTGCAACCTACTGGTATGCAGGTACAGCCGAACTCGCCACTTATGATGTAATACAGGACAGGTACGGAGAAACGCGCAAAGCCGAACAAGTCAGCGTTTTTGTCACAGAGGATTTTTCTGCCAATAAACATGTAAAACTGGACGATCCAATGGCTGCAGGAGCAGACAGAGTTCCGGTTTTAAAGCTCAACTGGATTCGACGGTTCCATACCGGAATTTACGATTATTCCCTTATGCAATCGATATTTAGCCCGATAGACGGATCTCTTGCTCTAAAAACAACTACAAGCATTCAGGACTGGTGTGGTCAAGTTTTCCAGCAGTTCGATCATCAGCAGGATGGATATAAACTCCAATCACATTCCTATTTTGAGTCTGAAGGTGATCAGCAAACCTTTCTCCCTGATGCAATTTTGGAAGATGCCTTGTGGACAATGGTTCGACTGAATCCTGCATCAATACCTGCGGGCGTGCAACGTTTGGTTCCTTCTGCGATATACCACAGGTTTCAACATATAAAGGAAACCGTACAATCTGCAAATCTGCAAATCATACGGCAAGGCGACGCCTCAGTGCTTCAGGTGCAATATTCCGGTATTCCACGCAGCCTGGCAATCCGTTTTGAAACAAATTTCCCGCACAAAATTCTCGGATGGGAAGAGACCTACGCTGGCAAAAAGATTTCTGAAGGCAAGTTAAAAAGCGTCAGGAAAGAAGCCTACTGGCAAAAGAACCACAACGAAAATGAGCCATTGAGAGATTCACTGAATTTACGATTTTGATACGGGAAAAAATTTGGTAAAACTCGTTAGACAAATCTTAAAATTCGGGCAACATAACCTTTGTTCAACGCATCTTTCGTTTGAGGCCTAAAAAAATATCTATTTTGCCCCAGTTTTAATCAAATGATTGTTCAGATTGCCGGATATTTCGGCAAATTGAAACTTTAGGTCCCTGATTGTCAAATGATTACACTTGATCTTAACGTACTTTCAGGAACTTCACTTTATTTTTCTTCCTTCTGTCATGCAGCCTTTCTCCCGAATCCTTTTACTGCTAACCCTGCTCGCCTTCTCATTTTCTCAGGGAATCCAGGCCCAGGACTGCTCAAAGATTATCAAGGAAAACAAAAAAATCTCGGGTATTCAAATTGCGAATACCGCTAACCTCAGTGTCGTAATCCGTGGTGGTTACACCTACTTTGTTGAGTTTTTTACCAATGAAAAAGGCATTTTCGCCCGCTTTACCTCTCAGGGTGGCATTGAATTCAACCAGGACGACCAGGTTGTTTTTGTGGATGCCAATGGCAAGGAAAAAGCCTACAAATTCACTGGCATGGATGAACTCATCGCCGGCGCCGTACCAACCCACCGAAATAATCTCCGCCTGGATATGGCAGCCATTCAATGGCTGGCCGAATCCAACATCACCGGGATTAATTTCATCAATTTTGTAGACCGTCAGAAATACAAATTCACCATCAACGCTGAACGCCAGGGTGAATTTAAAAATCTGGTTACCTGTTTTAATGCTATTCTGGACAAGATGTCGGTAGTAGATACTCCAGGCGCATCTGTGTCTAAACCAGAACCAGCCGCTACGCCTGCCGGTGGAGCCAATACAGCAGGCGGACCAGCCAAGCCTGGTGCTAAACCAGCTGCCGGCGCCACTCCTGCCACTGCCGGTGGCGATCCGGAAGTGGCAGCCCTGCGTTCTGAGCTGGAAAAAACCAAGGAAAAAATCCGCGCCGATATAAAAGCGGAAAAAGAACGTGGCGATGCCATCAAGATACAATTGCAACAAGAAGTTGCCGCCGCCCGTGAGGCCGCCAATGCTAAGAAACTGGAATACTCCAATGAGGTGTTGGAGGCCAGAAAAGCCAGCCTTCAGGAAATTGAAAAAGCAAAGGCCGAGGCTCAGGCTGCTATTTCTCAAAGCAAAGCTAAAGCCGACTCTGCTGTGGTAAAAATCAACTCTAATGTGGAAGATGCACGCAGACAGGCCGGTGAAGAAATTCAAAAAGCCCGTATCACCTCTTCCGAGGAAGTTCAAAAAGCTCGGGAAGCAGCAGCCAAAGAAATTACAGCAGTTAAGCAGAAAATGGAGCAAGCCAAACTCCAGTATGCCGACGAAATTGCCTCTGCCCGTAACAACGCCGATGATGAATTGAAGCGTATCCGGGAAGAAAACGCTAAAATGGTTTCCGAAGCCCGGGAATTGGCTAAGCAGGAAAGTAGCAAAACCACTGCTGATGTGGTTGAAGGCAAACGTACTGCTGCTGATCAAATACTGAAAGCTCGTGAAGAAGCCGCGAATGAAATCTTGAAAACCAGGGAAAACACTGTCCTGGAAAAACAAAAACTGGCTACTGAACTGGCCGAAAGTCGCAGAAAAGCCGCTGAAGAAAAATCTTTGGTGCAGCAAAACTCTGCCAACGAACTCGCTGATCTAAGGGAGAGTGTAGCCAAACAAAAAGAACAATCTGCTACAGAAGTTGCGGAATCCAAAAAACGCGCCAGCGAAGAAATTGGCCGTATCCGTGAGGAAGTAGCCAAGCAGCAACAAATTGCCAACGAAGAAAAAGCTGAAATTGCCAAACAGGTAGTGGAAAGCAAACAAAAAGCATCTCAATCAGTACAGCAGGTACAGGCAGAATCAACTAAAGCCATTGCTGATGCACAGGCAAGATCCAAAAGTCAGCGGGATAGCATAGCCATAGAAGTAGCCGCTTCCAAGAAAAAAGCAGAAGAAGAAATTGCCCGTATCCAGGCTGAATTGGCCAAATCTATTGCTGCGGCAAAGGAACAACAGGCTAAGGTTTTGCAAGAATCTGCAGCCGAAGTACAGCGCGCCCGCGAGCGTAGCGCCCAGGAAGTTGCTAAGGCTCAGGAAGAGGCCCGCATCAGGGTGCAGGAGGCCAATGCAAAAGCCAGCGAAGCCCAAAAGCAATACGCAACCGAGGTAGCAGGCTCCAAGCAGTCTGCCGACGAAAAGATCAAACAAATCCAGGCAGAAGCTGCCGCATCCATTGCTGAGGCGCGCAAAAAGCAGCAGGAAAACAACAGTTCTTCTGCCACCGAAGTGGTTGCTTCACGCGAAAAGGCTGCCGCTGAAATCGCAGCTGCCAAAGAAAAAGCGGCCAATGAGATTGCTGCTGCCCGCGAAGCAGCTGTAAGAGCCCAGCAAGAATCAGCGAATAATGTTGCGGAGGCCAAAAAACAAAGCGCACAAGCCATTCTCGCAGTCAAAACAGCCGAGGCAGATAGCGTTCGTCTGGCCCGTGAAAACAGTGCTTCTATCCGCCAGAAACTTGCCAGCGATGTAGCAGAGGCCCGTCAGAAAGCAGCCAATGAAATATCTGAGGCTAACCAAAAAGGTGCAGAGGAAGTAAAGGCTGCTCGCGAAGCAGCAGCCAAAGAAAAACAACTGGCTGCCGAATCTATTGGTAAAACCCGGGAAGAAGCTGCACATGCAGTTGCATCAGCACGTGAAGCCGCAGCCAAGGAAGTAGCCACTGCCAAACAACAAGCTATTGAAGCCATTTCGCTGGCCCGTCAGGATACTGAGAATAAAAAAGCAGCACTTGCCAAAGAGGTAGCGGATGCTCAGGAAAGAGCCCGCAAAGAAGTTATCGAAGCCCGGGAGCGCGCAGCTGCAGAGGTAGCCACTGCACGAAAAGAATCTGAGGCTAAACGCACCCAATATGCCGCCGAAACAGCAGAAGCTCGTAAGAAGTCCAGCGAAGAAATAGAATTAGCTCAAAAAGAAGGCGCTGAAAATGTACAGAAAGCCCGTCAGGAAGCTGCAGCATCCATTGCAACTACCAGAGAAAACGAATCAAAAGCTGTTAGCGAACTGAAAATCCAGGCTGCCAAAGAAATTGAGCAAACCAAAGAAGAAAAGGCCCAGATCATCGGCGAGGAAAATAAAAAAGCTGAAGCCGCTCGTCAACAACAGCAACTTGAACAACAAAAATTGACTCAACTGCAAGAGGAAATTAAAAAAGCAACAGAAGAACTGGCCAAACTGAAAGAAGAAGCGGAGAAGATGAAGAAGAAGAATTAGGGGGCAGTTAAGGGTCATTTGGATAGTCATTTAGGGGGCATTTAAAGGTCATTTAAGGTCATTTAAGGTCATTTAAGGTCATTTAAGGTCATTTGGAGGTTACTAGGCAATTCACTCTGCACGATACTATGTGAATTGTTGGAAGCCTCTAAATGACCTTTTTTGTTAACTTTCGCCCTACGATTCAATCCCAAATGACCCCTAAATGACCATCCAAATGACCCCTAAATGACCCTAAAATGACTCCTAAATGACCTTTAAAATACCCTACCCTCTACTGCTTTACAAATTTCCCAATGTATACCCCGTTATCGCCGGTTATCTTCACCAGATAAACACCAGCTGGCAATGTAGCCGTGGAAATATTTACCAGGCTACCCTGAGTTTGAAATTCAGTGGTTATTTTCTTGCCATTCAAAGCAAATAACTCCAGGGTCTGAACCCGATCAAACGACAAGTCCAATGAGGTGAAATCTGCTACCGGATTGGGGAACAGCGTGATTGGAGTGGTTACAGACTCTTGTACGTCTGTTAAAACCGGATCAAACCTGGTTCCACTGTTTACAACCGTTTTAGTGTCAACTTCTTTGATGAAAGCCAAAACGTATACTTCGTTGGGGTCCCAGGTTCCGGCAACGCTGTAGTTGAAGTCGTAATCCGCTGTTTGACCAATAGCAGGAACAGTAAAATCATTGCCCTGAACAGCTGTCAACATTTTTCTGAACACATTGTGGTGTACGGTTTCTCCATTTCCGCCCGCCAGATTTACTTTTTTCTCAACAATAGCCACAAACAACTTGTAATTACCGGTTGGGAGATCACCAAGTGCTTTCACCCTTACTTTCACCTGTCTGGCATTGTCAGGCCCGGTTTCTGTTACTTTGAGGTGTAACGGACTGGTTTGGTTCAGATAGGTTTGCAGTTTTGACTCAGAGAGCAAAGGTGTAGAAGGACTTTGCACTGTACCATTTAATACTATGCTCGGCGTACCGGATATGGGATACAAGCCGGTCCAGGCTGAATTTTCTGTTGTATTTGCCTGGTACAATGCGCATGATGGGTAAGGGAACATCGGGTGAACAGACACATGATGTACGTCGTCTGCATACTGAGCCTGGTTAATCAGGTTGTAAAAGGCCGGATTTTTACTGCCGCAAACACTGCATTTTGTATTGGTGAAATGTTCAATCAGCAGGTACTTTTTGGCGGTTACTTGCCCGGAAGCAACTGAAACAGCAGCAAACAGCAGAGCAAAAACGAGGATTTTTTTCATGAAAGTGTAGTTTTTAAATGAATCATACAAAGGTATTTACGCTGGCATTCTAAAACAGAAACAGACAAAATGATGTTCATAAAATGTCGGCTGGCGAACGAATCGAACAATCGTCGTATCCTTGCCCCCTAAAACAACCTTATCAAGTCCTTTTCTGCACATGTTTCTCTTAGCAATGCCCGATTTTTCATCCGGTGAAGTTTGGATCAGTTTACTTACGCTTACTTTCCTGGAGATTGTACTCGGGGTGGATAACATCATTTTCCTGAGCATTGTTTCAGCCAAGCTCCCTGTAGAGCAACAGCCTAAAGCCAGAAATATTGGTCTGATACTAGCCATGGGCCTCCGTATCATCCTGTTATTCGGTATCACCTGGATTATGGGCATGAATCAGGAACTTTTTCATATTGACTTTCTGGGATTACATGGTGGATTAACCGGACAAGGGATCATTCTTTTATTGGGTGGTATTTTCCTGCTTTACAAAGCTACCAATGAAATTCACCACAAACTGGAAGGCCCGGAAGAATCTGACGACCCCAAGGTGGGAAAGGGTAAGTCTGCTTTGAATGCTGTAATCATGCAAATTGCCCTGATTAACGTCGTTTTTTCCTTCGATTCCATTCTGACCGCCGTAGGTATTGCCAATGATCTGGTAGTGATGATCCTGGCGATTATTGCCTCTGTTGTGGTTATGATGATATTTTCCGGACCGGTTAGCAAATTTGTCAATGACCACCCAACGGTACAAATGCTGGGCTTGTCGTTCCTGATTCTGATTGGCTTTTCACTGATTGCTGAAGCAGCACATCTTGGCCACTTCATCGAAGGCGCTGTGCCAAAAGGCTACCTCTATTTTGCGATTTTCTTCTCTCTGTTTGTCGAAATACTAAACATTCGGATGCGAAAGGCGCAAAAACCCATTCAATTGCATGGATATGCCGAAACAGCTAAAAAACGGGGGCTTCTGGACGAGAATCTGCTCGACAATGAAGAACAGCAAAACGGCAAAGGTTGATTTGCAACTCCTATGAATAAAATATTTTTCCCAATGGTAGCCGTCCTATGCTGGATCGGCTGTCAAAACCAACCGTCAACCAACGTGGAGCAAAACCCGACTGCCAAAACCAGTCTGGCTCCGGAACCGGAATGGTCCCGAAGCGCTGTATTGTATGAATGCAATGTGCGCCAGTTTTCTGCATCAGGCAATTTTGCTGGCGTAAGGGCCCAATTGCCCAGGTTGAAAGACCTTGGAATTGATGTGCTGTGGATCATGCCTATCCATCCCATTGGGATAGAACGAAGGAAACAGCAACCGGGCGACGAAGGCAGTCCATATTCAGTTAAGGATTATTACGCTGTAAACCCTGATTTGGGCACTGAGGCTGATTTTAAAAGTCTGGTTTCAGAAGCCCATGCACTCGGCCTTAAAGTGATCCTGGATTGGGTGCCCAATCATACCTCTTGGGATTCTGAATGGAAGAAAACTCACCCCGAATACTTCACCAAGTACAAGGGAGATTTTACTGTGCCGCTCAATGAGCGCGGTGAGCCTATAGATGACTGGAGTGATGTTTGCGATCTGGATTACAACAATCCGGCCACTCGAAAAGCTATGATCGCAGCTATGCAGTACTGGATTAAACAAGCCGATATTGATGGTTTTCGGGTGGATATGGCTGGCCTGGTTCCAAATGATTTCTGGGCAGAAGCAAGACCAGCACTGGACTCCATAAAACAAGTGTATATGTTGTCGGAATGGCAGGATGAACCCGGGCATTTTAATTCCTGCTTCAATGCCAATTATGGTTGGAAGTGGAAAGATGTTACGAAGGATATTGCCCAGGGCAAACAAAATGCTCAATCACTCGATACCCTGATTCGTTTTCTGGACAACTTTTATCCTGCTGGCTACAACCAGCTGTATTTCACCCAAAACCACGACGAAAACTCCTGGAATGGTACTGAAACAGAATTGTATGGCGCTGCCGCTGATGTATTTAATGTACTAGCCTTCACCTGGCAGGGCGCTCCCATGATTTACTGCGGTCAGGAA
Organism: Chitinophagales bacterium; assembly: GCA_017303475.1. GTDB lineage: Bacteria > Bacteroidota > Bacteroidia > Chitinophagales > Saprospiraceae > M3007. Next base: position 295,227 of record JAFLBO010000001.1, on the reverse strand, counting down.
GACGGACTTTCTCAACGCCTTGCCTTTTTCAAAAAGGATCCCATTCAATGGAAATCCTATGAAAAAACGTCATTTTTCCAAAAATTATGTGATTTAAAGCACAATAACCGGGCACTTTGGAATGGCAAACATGGCGGTAAATTGCAAAAAATAGAAACAGACCACCCAAAAGAAGTCTATGCATTCACCCGGGAAAAAGATGGAGACAGACTAGTGGTAATTAGCAATTTGAGTCCTAAAGCCTGTAGTGTAACGCTTAAGCCGGATGGTGCCGTGGTAGCAGGTGTTTACCTCAGTGTGTTTGAGGCAAGTACGGTGCAACTCACCAAAGACATGCAGTTAAATCTGAAGCCTTGGGAGTACATTGTTCTAACCAATAAATAATGATTGTTTAACCAGGCTGGAGTCGCTGGAGCATTAGCTGCTCCGTGCGTTCTTTAAGCGGAATAATATCCTCTGTACCCATATTAGAGGTTTCTATGGGTACTTCCCAGGCAATGCACACTACCCCCGGACGCAAACCTCTGCCCCCGGCAGTAATATGATCAATGTTCAGAATGGTTTGAATAGCCAATGGCGCACCAGTTTGCACGGCGATCCGGAACGCACCATCATAAAAGTGACCTAAAGAGCCCTCGCCTACATTACGACTGCCTTCCGGATAAATAAAAATGCTCCAGCCCTCTGCCAGCTGTTGTTTCAGGGCCACCACACTTCTGGCCCTGCTCATGGCGCTACTTCGATCAACGGTAAGGCACATTTTGCGCACAATGAATCCAAAAACAGGGATCTTTTGTAATTCCTGTTTGGCCAAAAAACGAAATACCCCGGGGAACGCATGTGCATTGATGATAAAATCCAGGGCGGATTTATGATTTCCTACAATCACATAACTGCGTTTGGGATCAAGCAATTCCTTGCCTTCTACCTTGAGTCGGATACCCACCAGCATTAAAAAAAGCGGCGTAAAAATGTGATGGAGGTAATATATATTGCTCCGCAAAGCCCGTTGGCCCGGAGTAATGATCATATTCAACCCAACAATGGGTAAGCTGATGGTCATCAGCAACAAAAAAACCGCTACGGCGAAAATAGCCCATAATCTTGCCATGGCGCGAAGGTAGCAAGTTCTTCCGTCAAGCGCCAAGTAAGGTGCTATAGTCGTCCCATGGAGCATCATCCTGCTTCATTTCCAGCAACTCAAAAAGTTGTCCTTCGTACATAGCCTCCAATTCCTGCGCTGTTCGGGCAGTTCTGATTTCCAGCAATCCTTGTTTTAATTGCGCCAAACGCCAGGCATATGTTTTTTCCATTTTTTCCAAAACTGCACTTGCTACTGCCTGATGGTCTGTATCCGGCTTTCCAGCTACTATAGCATCCTTAAAGGCCTGGTTATTCCGGGCAATCATTTTTCCTTCCTCTAAAATATAATAGGCTGTATGCGGCCATTCTTCAGGTGGAGGCAACATCCTGGCATACAGCATCAACTGCAAATCTTCTTCATTCTGGATTAGCTCCTTTCGCCTGCGCGCACCTGACCATTTAAGGTCAACAATCACTTTTTCCTCTCCCCGGCTCAATACCAGATCGGCCTTGCCTTGGATGGGAATATTCAAAAACTGACCAGACAAAGGCACTTCTGTGCCCTCCACCTGCCAGCCATTTTCCCGGATCATGGATACCAGATTCCAGGCAGCATTGGATACTTTTTGCAAAAAAGCCAATCGTTCGGGCTCTCTGCCATACAAAAGCAATGTAGCGCCTTCCTTAGGCAACAACACCTGCGCTTCCTGCTGCACCCATTCCTGGATAGCTTTTTGACCAATTCTACTGATATCCTGTTTCAACAGATTTTCAAAAAAGCGGTGCGCCAAACTACCCAGCAGCGTATTATCTCCGGTTACACTCAGTAAACTGGAACGGTAAAGCCGTAGTTTGTGACGGAAAAACCAGCGATGGGGGTAATAAAACAGACTTTCCAGGTTGGTAGGCGTTTCATACTCCGAATCCATGGCCAGTTCCGGATGTGCAATCCGGATTTGGGGCCTGGGGCGAAGCGCAGTGCGCAATGCTACTGACTGCTGACCAGGAGGAACCAGCCATGCCGACAATCGCTCACGATCCCGGCTCAAGCTGATATCGTATACAAATTCATGTAATTCCGGACCAAAAAAGGCTTCCAAATCGCTCCAAAGCAAAGGAGAAACTGTTTCTGCGCCATCAACCTGCTCTGGAATCACAAGCATCAGACTCTCGGTGGTTTGAACCAACGGGCGCAGTTGATTGAGCTGCTGTCTTTGACTTATTTGCCGTGGTGTTTCAAGCATCACTTGTGCATCTTCCAGGAATTGACGCTCCGTTTTCTGCCATTTATCTGGCTGTGGAGTTGCTGTATCATAAATGCAATTCCACCACACAAGATGATCTGTATGGGCCGCCATAGCGCCTGGTTGATGGAAAAAACTCAGGCTGTCAGGTTCAGGCGTGGCCAGTTGCATGGGCGATGGTTCGTAAATGGTACGAACAATACGCTCCAATTCCAAATAGCTAATCCGTTGCTCCGGAAGAGTTTCCAATAATTCCCGGATCCTGCGGGCTTGTTCGGCCAACACCAGAAGTGAAGTATTGGTACTGCCTGTGGCATCGAAATAGCGGTGTGCCCATTGCTGAAGGTAAGCATAGAGTCCTTCTGCATCTTTTTTAGGCGCTGTGCCATCCATGGGATACCGTTTCCGATCAAACCAAAACGTGTACTGGTCACGCGCTTCTTCCGGGATTTCTGCCTGTTCCAGGTAGCCAAATGCCGCTGCAAACCAGGTATCGCTAAACAGGCCAGGCTTTTCAGCCAGTACCCGGCCAATTTCCAAAGCCAAACCGGAATCCAGTGGTTTAACCGGCAGCGTAAGGAATTCCATAAATTTGAACACATCTACCGGTTCCCACAAAAACGCCGGCGCCAGTTTGAGAACCTGCAAGGACGGACGAGCCAGTGAAGCAGATAAAATGCCCATGGGTGCAAATCCTTCCTGCAGCAGGTTTTGTTCCAGCAACAGGTTCATCTCCGGAACCAGAAAATCTGGACGATAAGCGGGGTTTTCACGCAGCATTTGTGCCAAAAACACAGCTGCATCTGAATCTCGCCTCGCTTTAAGGATTGCAAGTCGGCCGGCTCCCCTACCCGACCCTTTCATCCAGCGGCCCAATGGCGAATCTGGCGAAGCATGGCTGCTGAAAACTTCCTCTACGATGGGAACATTCCAACTTTTTACCTGGGCTATAAATCGTTGTATCACTGGCATCTGCAATGCCAGGGGTTCATAAAGCACTACTTTATCAACAGGCGCCTGCAAGGTTTCCAGACATCTTAACACCTGAGCGAAGCGATCAGCGAAACCTGCGGCCTCTTCCTGTAAGGATGGATCTGACAGTTTATGGGCAAAAATAGTCTCCACACCTGCCAGGACTTCTAAACGCGGTGGCATACCGGGCTTTTGCTGGAAATTCCAGCCAGCAAGTAATAGTTCATCTCGCCATTGCAGCAACACTTCTGCTGTGGCAAAGCGGTCTGCTTCGAAAGAAGTCTGATAAAAAGCTTGATTTTCAGTGAGATATTGTGCCAGCGCCTGCCTGTAAAGCTCAATACGCAGATAGGTAGTATTATTTCTGTAGCCTTTCAGACCAAGCTGCCCTTCCAGCCACTGAAGGCACTTGACAGGGCCAAGAAACCATTCCGCCTCCCTGTGCGACTGCCTGGTATAAACAATGGAATCGAACTGATACCCTAAATGAATGACCATAAATCTTGGAAAACAACTGAAAACGAAACGGTTTAAGGCAAAGCCTTTTTCTACCTTTGCGGCTCAAATATATTTACAATGGACCCAAACGAAGTAGTAAAATCCAGCGACATCACCCTGAGGGTTGGTTTAAATGCTGAGCATGTTCCGATTAAAATTGAATGGGGCGCCAGCGACCGTAATAACGGCATATTGGAGGAGTGTAAAGCCATGGCAGTGGCATTGTTCGACAAAGAACACCGGGATACGTTACGGATTGATCTTTGGACAAAAGAAATGCAGGTACTGGAAATGGACAGGTTTATGTATCAAACACTGCGTTCGCTCAGTCAGACCTATCTGAAAGCGACTCAAAACAAAGAATTGGCGGAAGACATTGCCAAGTTTGCCCATTATTTTGGCCAACAAACGGAAATCATACCAAAGGACCAGTAAAAATTATTGTGTAAGCAGGGCGTGGCAGATCCAGTTGGCTATTGCCTGCCGGTTGTTTCTTAATACCAAACGCTGCTGGTCCCAGTCGTTTTGGATGTTAGCCAGCTCAATATACACTGCTTTTCTGGCAGTGGTTTCTTTCAGGGTGAAGAGCGTTCTGGATGTTACACTACCTGCATACCCCCTTCCACCCTGTGCTTTTTTATATTTAGCAGCAAAAGTGCGTTGTATGTGTTCTGCCAAACGTTGACTGGGCGCACTTTCCGGCCGGAAGTAGAAGAAAATATCCTGTTTTTTCTCTAAGCTCCGGGAATCGACGTGTATTTCAATGATAGTTTGGTTGGTTTGGCCAACCTTCAGGTGTTTTTCCGTAAGCGCATTGATCAAATCAGTACGCTGTTGCAACCGTTCGCGCTGGTCAGTTGGAATATCCTGCTCTCCCAATACCACCTCATCTTTATCACAATCCAGGTAAATATCATCTCTGATGCCGTCATTATTGTCGCGAACAATCATATACGCTGTTGCTCCATGGCTAATGAGCAGACGGTGTAGGCGAAGTGTTACATCGTAAGCATATTCGTCTTCGCAGAGGTTATTGCCAGCCCGTTTGCCCTGTGCACCAACATCAGGACCTCCATGTCCGCTGATGAGATAAAACACATGCCCCTTCAGGTTTCTGTTTAACAGAGGAGTGTAGGCGTAATTAGGACCGTATAACTCGAAATTGCGATCGTTATCGTAATCTTTTTCCCCTCCATAAACCCGATTGGCAATTGGGTAAACATATCTGGGCGTTTCCACCTCAGATTTTGCGGCCAATCCTACCCCGGCGGCCATTTTTTTAGGCTCTGCTGCTGGTTCAGTTTCCTGACAATTGAGCTCATGCCAGGGTACCCAAAGCTTTTTATTGTCAATGAAGTAATCAGGACGAAGACCTTTCTTTTGGGCAGTCTTATTATACGTTTCGATACGTTTGGCAGTTCTCCAGTCTTCAATATCCAGGGTTGTACGTATACTCTTTCCGTTATACGCCACTACCATTACTGGGAGTTTGTATGTGGCGCCTGCTTTAAGTTTATGCGTCTCTAACTGATTGATTTTCAAGAATTGGCTAACATTGCAATCATATTCAGCCAATTCATACCTGTCGAGCAAATCCAGTGCGTCATCACCGGCTTTTGCTATGGCAGTCAGGTAATTATTTCCGGAAACCGATCTTTGGGAGAATAAAGGAGACCAGGTAGTCAGGCTCCAAAAGATCAAAATCAAAAAGGTTTTGGAATGGGACATCTCGAAGAGTCTTGTCAATTTGCGTGCAAAAATAAGCAAAAAATGTCTACCTCACGAATTTGACCTATTACCCGAAGAAACGGATCAAAGATTTTTACATTCCTGTCTGTTTTTTTTTGACCTTTGCCGCGCTTTACCACACATTTAAGGAAGGACACCACACATGCAAATCATACCATCATTTGACCTGCTTGACGGCAAGCTGGTTCGGTTGCGCCAAGGCGATTTTGAGCAAAAAACAGAGTACGATGCCAATCCACTTGATTTGGCCAAGGAATTGGAGGCTGCGGGCATCAAACGCCTGCATATGGTTGACCTGGACGGCGCGAGAACTGGTCGGCCAGCCAATCTGCACATCCTGGCAGAAGTTGCAGCGCATACACGTCTGGAAATAGATTATGGTGGCGGTTTACGCAGTATTCCATCTCTTAAACAGGTATGGGATGCCGGCGCCATGTTGTTTTCAGTAGGAAGTGTTGCCTTGCTGGCACAGGATGAATTTTCCGCATGGGTAGAAAAATTCGGTCCGGACCGCTTTCTGGTTGGGGCTGATGTGCGAGATAATAACCTGGCGGTACACGGTTGGGCACAACAAACTGAAGTTAGCATTTTTGACTTTCTTGGTAAAATGACCAGCCTGGGTCTGAGCACTTTCACCGTTACTGATATTGCCCGCGATGGCGAACTTTCCGGCCCGGGTATTGAATTGTATCAGGAAATAATAAAGCGGTTTCCCGACATTCAACTTGTGGCCAGTGGTGGCGTACGGGATGTTGCCGATTTGGAAAGTCTGAGAGAAATTGGCTGTTCCGGCGCTATCGTTGGAAAAGCTTTTTTTGAAGGAAAAATTCCTTTGCCATTCTTCCGCGTGTATACCAAGGGAGAATAAACGCGATTTGTCAACAATATTACATTTGAGGATTTTTGTCCATTTATAGGCACCAAAACGCAATTGTTCGCGTTTTGGTGCCTGATTTTTGCGCCTATGCAATATCAAATTTGTGTAATTTTTAAAGAAAATTCGCAGAGGCACTTGCGCGGTATTGAGTAAGCCCCATACCTTTGACCCGAATTAAATTTCAAAACAAAACTTTAAACGCTTCAGTTATTGGATTAAATTTTACTTGAAACTCATTTCACGGAATTTTAACTAACTTTTTGATCCAATAATCATGAACAGTAAAGTTTTCGCCAAGGTCGCGTTCATCGCCATCTTTTCCACCATCTCTACCGCTGCCATCTTCGCTCAAACCCACTACAAATTGGGCTTCTCCTTGGGCAGCAACTATTCCAGCGTCAGATCTGATCTTTTCACTACATCTTCCGGCCGTTTGAGTACTGCTGTTGGATTCAATGTAAACCTGGGTTTTGGCGATCGTTTTGAATTGACGCCTGAAATCATGTTTACCCAAAAAGGCGCAACCATTCAGACTGTTGTTTTCAATCCGGAAAACAAACCCACTGTAGGCACCTATAATTTTTACTACAACACCTTCGAGGCCGGTGTTTTCGCAGGCTATCAGCCAATTGCCAATGTTCCGGTGCGTGTTCAAGCCGGCGCTTTCTTTGGCAGCCACTTCCACAACCTGGATCGCTCAGAGCGCGATGAATATGTAGGCGACTACAACAATATTGTCAATGCAACACAAGTAACCCTCCTGAACGAATCACTTTCTGGTTTGGATTTCGGTCCGGCCTTTGGTGTTAGTGCGGGCGCCGGACGCTTCAACGTAAGCGCACGGTACTACATGGGCGCCCGTAACCTCTACGAAAACCTGGCATTTGCACCGCAAGGGCACAATATCCGCACCAGTTCCCTGCGCCTGACCATGACCTATTACTTCAAACATAAAAGTTCCTGGGAAGATTAACATCCCGATTAAAATATTCACCCGTGTTTCCGCTCGATGACTTGCTGTTGTTGGGCGGTTTTTTTTTTGCCGGAACCAGGGGAAGTATTGAATTGTTAGCATTGTTACTAAATTTAGACACGAGCTAAGCCAGCCAAATTGTAATTTTGCGGCTTCCATTCATCGGATTTATTTTCAGCAACCTGCATAATGACGGAACAAGAATTACAAAGACGGGAATCGCTTTCCAAACTTCGGGAAATGGGCATCGACCCATATCCGGCTGAGATGTATGAGGTAACAGCCTTTGCTCAGGATATCGTAACACAATACCAGGAGGAGATATTGGAAGATGGCGCCAAAAATCGCCTGAATTTTCAATCAGTTTCGCTGGCAGGTCGTATTATGGCCAACCGTGAAGCCGGCAAAGCTTTGTTTTTAAACTTACAGGACTCCAGCGGACGAATTCAGTTGTACCTGCGCCGGGACGACTTTATGCAGGGTGAAGAAGCGCCTTTGTTTGATATTGCTATTAAAAAATTGCTGGACCTGGGCGATTATGTTGGGGTTAAGGGTTTTGCCTTTAAAACCAAAACCGGCGAGGTTAGCGTACATGTGCAGGAGTTTCAATTCCTGGCCAAAAGCCTTCGTCCGTTGCCTGTGGTAAAGAAAGATGCCGAAGGGAACATCTACGATGCGTTTACTGATCCTGAGCAACGCTATCGAATGCGTTATGTGGATCTTACGGTGAATACCGGCTTTCGGGATATTTTCATCAAGCGCACCAAGCTGATCAAAACCATGCGTGCGTACCTGGACGAGCTGGGTTTGCTTGAGGTGGAAACCCCCATTTTGCAACCTATCCACGGGGGTGCAGCTGCGCGGCCCTTCAAAACCCACCATAATACGCTGGATATGACCCTTTATCTGCGTATTGCCAACGAGTTGTACCTGAAACGGCTGATTGTAGCTGGTTTTGATGGCGTGTATGAGTTTGCCAAAATGTTCCGCAATGAAGGCATGGACCGTACGCATAATCCGGAATTCACGGCACTGGAGTTTTATGTAGCCTATAAGGACTACAACTGGATGATGGATGTAACGGAGCAAATGCTGGAACGGGTAGCCAGGGCTATCCATGCAAATGGTGAAAGCACAGCAGAAGTAGGTGGCAATGTGATCAATTTTGCCGGACCTTACCGCCGCCTGACCATGTTTGATGCCATTCAGGAATATACAGGCATTAATGTGGAAACTGCCGATGAATCTGAATTGCGCGACTATTGTAAAAAGGAACATATTGAGATTGACAATTCCATGGGTAAAGCCAAGCTCATAGACGAGATTTTTGGCGAAAAAGTGGAAAAACACCTCATTCAGCCTACTTTTCTGATTGATTATCCGGTAGAGATGTCGCCGCTTACCAAAAAGCACCGTTCAAAACCAGGATTGGTGGAGCGTTTCGAGTTGTTTGTGAACGGCAAGGAAGTAGCCAATGCCTATTCTGAGTTAAATGACCCTATTGATCAGCGCGAGCGTTTTGAAGATCAGTTGCGTTTGGCCGCCCGCGGCGACGAGGAAGCAATGGCCATGGATGAGGATTTTATCCGTGCACTGGAATATGGCATGCCACCAACAGCAGGTATTGGTTTTGGCATAGACAGGCTGGCTATGATGTTCACTGGTCAAACATCGATTCAGGAGGTATTATTCTTCCCGCAAATGCGTCCGGAAGTAGCTGAATAATATCAAGAGCATGGCTGAGGCTTACTTTTCCAATCAAAAATTTCAATCTGTAAACACACTTGATCCTGGCGAATACGAGGACTGTGTGTTTACGGATTGTCAATTGTCCGGTACAGATTTGTCCGGACTGGTATTTGACCAATGCAGCTGGGTGCGTTGCGATCTGAGCACTGCTACCATTAAAGGCACGGCCTTTCGGGACAATTCTTTTGAGTCCTGCAAACTAATGGGTTTGCATTTTGAAGACGTCAATTCATTTTCGTTATCCTTTTCCTTCAAGGATTGCCTGTTGCAATATGCCTCCTTTTTTCAGCTAAAAATACCGGCTACTGAGTTCCTGGAATGTCATTTAGAGGAAGCCAATATGGAGGAGGCAGATCTGCGCAGGGCTGTATTTCAGGGTTGCAACCTGACAAATACCGGTTTTGATTATGCCAACCTGGAGGACGCTGATTTCCGAACTGCGTATCATTTCAGAATACATCCGGATAAGTGCAAATTACAGGGCGCCAGGTTTGCCTCGAATAATCTGGAAGGGCTATTGACTCATTACAAGATTAAGGTAGAGAAGTCTTAACAAAAATTTATGCCAGGCAGAGTAATCCCTGGGGCCATTTCATCGTCTATATGTAAAAATCATGAAACGGGCGGCAACGTCCACACAACTTGAATAGCATATGAACAAGCAATTGAAATGGATTATCGGCCTGTTTGCCTTGATCTTTTCTGCCTCCCTTCAGGCACAAACCACCCAACCTGCCAACAAACAACTGGAGCATCCAGGTCATCATGCTGATGCTGGCATAGCCAAAGAGCTCAATCTTTCCAAGGAGCAAAAAGAAGCTTTTGACAAGGTTGACCGGGAATACAAGGCAAAGCAACACGAAATCAAGAAAGCTCGTAAAGCTGAGCTCGAGCAGGTTCGCAACGAACGCCAGGCTGCTCACAAGGCATTACTGAATGCTGAGCAGGCAAAGAAATACGATGAACTGGTGGCCGCGCGTAAAGCAGAGCATGAGGCGCGGAAAGCAGAACGCAAAGCGGAAAAGAAAGCCAATAAAGCCGCCAAAAAGCCGCTGGATAAAAAACCGGCCAGCGATCATAAGTGAGACGATGGACGGTAATAAAAAAGGGTTGTCTTCCCGAACATGGGCAAGACAACCCTTTTTTATTTTTTAAAGGGTACGCCTTTTTCAAAAAGATATTTTGCCCCATCATTTTAGCCCATATAACAATACAAAAAAAAATAATTTGAAAGACAGCCGACAAAAGATACAACCATGCATTCTTTTTGCTTTACATTGGCGGACACAAAAACTACCTCTTCCTATTTATGCTTACCGCCAAATCATCCTTGGTTATTGGGCTCTGCATGTTCCTAAACATCTTCCTGCATGCCCAAAACCTCCAAATCACTTACCAAAAGAGTGATTCACTCTTTGTCTGCGGTTCAGACACCTTATTCATTCAGGTTCAAAACCAGTTACTCACCCCGGTTAATGGCGCAGTTGTTCAGGTGACACTTCCGGCTGGCTTGCAATATGCAACAGGTACCATCCAGGGTGCAACGGAACTGAATGTAGGGAATTTATCTGCTCCTACGTTTACGCTGCCGGTGTTGAATGCTCAGCAAAGTCACCCGCTTTTTCTGTTGGTTACGGCTCAGTGTGAGGCCGCTGATTTGATAGACGCCGGTCAATTATTTCAGGCACTCATTTCAGTTACATCTGTATCCGGGAATGCTCAGGTGGTTACCACCTCCATTTTGGTGGAAACTGGCGCTTTGGTTATTGAAAGTGTTACACCAGCCATACTATCAGGTGAAAAAGGGGATACCCTCTACCGTACTATTTGTTTCAAAAACACCCGACTGGGTAAAATAGGCAACCTGCATTTTCAGGATGCCCACCAGGATGGATTTGAGGTGTTTGTAGAAGGCGCTGATGCTTTTACGGTTGGGAACAACCTGGCTAATGCGGAGTTTTCAGGCAGTTTTTTTACCACTGTGGGTAATGGTGATCAATGGCTTGACCTGGAAGAAAAAGTGTGTTTAACGGAAAGAGTAATTATTACGGACTGTGGCATACCGCCATTGTTAAAATCGTCTTTGATAAGAGCTGCCTGGGGCTGTGATGCTAGTTCATGGTGCCGTTATGATAGTTCCCTGATTTTGGTGAATATCAAGACATCCACGTTTGTTCCAGAACTGGAGTTTGAGCAAATATGGACTCCTCCAACTAATTATTGTGGCGATGTTCCTGCGGTGATGGGTTTTACCATCACTAATATTGGCAAGGCTGATGCCAAGGATGTCTTATTCAACTTAACTATGCCAAATGAGCAAGGGAAGGCAGGAATAGCTCCCGGCTCCTTTAAAATAATTAGTGCGGGTGATACTACCGCTATATCGCCCAATATTTCAACTACTGGCATCCTGGCTACCTGTGACAAACCTGCTTTATATAGTGCCAATCTGGTCATTCCCTTGGTTCCGGCCAAGGATTCAGTCAAACTGGTGTTTGATGTATTGACCTGCGTACAGATTTGCGGAGAAGTTTTCCCGGCTTTTAAGGCCAATTATTTATATCAAAAAGCTTGCCCTCCGGGTGGAATTAATTCAGGAACAGCGCGAATTGTTCCTGATACAGGTTATACCATCTACAGCTCTCATTTGACCAATGTTGGCGTATGTTTGGAGGATAATCAAACCTACACCTACAATTACTTTACAAAAGGGAAATACCTGTTGGAGGATGGCTTCCTTCATTTACAAATGACTCTGCCCAAAAGTATTACCCTGGATACGGTCTGTACCAATGCACAAAATCAAGCTGCACCGTATTTGCTTGAAACAAGTTTTGATGCATCTGGAAATCAAAACATTCATATGGTCTGGCAAACTCCATTCGATGTTGATACGCTAAGCTATTTGTATTGTATAAAGTTTAATTGTGACACATCAGTAATCTGCGGGAGTGGGACCTTAAACTACTCACCTCCATGCTGCATTCTTAACTCATTAGATATTAGTTATTGGAGTACTGAATTGAACATCTCACCAAATTGTGGTATAACAGATTGCGAAGCCAGGGAAATAAATGTGGATTGTGGGAATGGGGGGGGAGGCGGCCAACCTGTTATTATTCCACCTGGTGATGGCCTTCAATTAACATACAAATGGACGGCCTACAGAAATAATTCCGGTTGGAAAGATGAAACTGATGACCGACATGCTGACCTACCCCTTGAAATAGTTAAGGAGAATTGGCGGAAAGACCGTTTTTTACCCGGCGACACCTTAAGGGTTGAATTCTGTGCTTCCGTTGATACTGCAATTACCATTGACACTTTTGGATATGGTATCATTCATTCTGTTCGAGCCTCGGACATGGGAGTGAACGACAATGATATTTTTGGAGTCAAGTCCGCACAGTATGAATTTACCGATACGGCAGCAATCGTCTCCCTCGGATCCAGGGTCAGAGTAAAATATGCAGATGGTCAGGAAGCAACCTGTTTTTGGGATCAGGTTCCCTTTCGTTTAGGAAATTTATATAGTCAATCTGTTTTACCTAATACCACTCCACCACAGGTGATAGATGAGACGAGTTCATTGGCTGAAGTAAAATATTTCCCACTTGTAGCAATGGCTGCCAGCGGCTGTTTGCCCAAGCCATATCTTGAGTTGGGCGATTCAGTATTTATTTTTAGCGATTATAAAATCAACACCAACTTTACTCCACTTTCCAGTAACTTCCCTGATCCGCCGCTTATTGGTTTTAGAACCAAATTACTTAGCCTTGATGACACCTGGCTTTCAACAGACTCATCAAAAGCTTTTCAATATTCCGGCTGGCAGTATTCCAATTCTTCTAACCAACACACCATAAAGCCATGTGAACAATCTGTTGAGCCCAAAAAATTCAGGTATTCCATGCGTATTGCCCGGGAAAACATGTTCCCTAACGAGGTGCGTCCATTAGCCTGGATTTCTGATTATACACAGACTAATCCTGAAGGACTTGAACTACAATCTGCTCAATTGGAATACCTGACACTTCAGGATAGTACTCCTTGGATAAGCAATATCAGCTTGCCATTTACCCAGTCGCCACTAAATCTGGAGGTTGATTTTTCACCTGCTTTTTCTGACCCGATTGATGAAGGCTTTACCTTGAAAATCAACCTTATTTTCAAACCAAACTGCCTATTTTCCCTTCCGGATAGCTCCATTCAATTCATTCAAACTACGTTCGAAGGTTGTTTGAACGGGGATACCATGATCAGATATGACACTATCCGAAACGCCATTGGCTTCTTTGCCAATACGCCGCGTTTTTCAATCATTACCAACGACAGTGTAGTTAACTCACCCACCAGATCGTTTGATATTGATTTCGTGCTCAAAAATGCGCTGGTAGCTCCGGCGCCCTTCGCCTGGATTTATATGGATGCTCCTTCCGGCCTGATCAATCAACTGGAATTGTTCCAAATGCCACAAAATCAACCAATTCCTGGTAATAACGGATTCTTTGGGCTCAATCAGTTTGGCGGAATAACCAGTAAAAATTTCAGAATTACCGGCGAAAACCTTTCCTGTGATTTAGACTCCCTTTACATCTACTTTGGCTGGAGTTGCAATCCAATTCAGCAGATATCTGATGCATCCTGTGGTATAGATACCATGCTCATTATGCTTAATCTGGAACGTCCGGAGCTGGAGTTGGATATCATTGAGGAACCAGATCAAATATTTCTTTGTGAGGAATCAGACTGGTTTGAATTTGAAGTCTATAATGCCAAGTTTGGTTATGCGTACGAGTTACTTTCAACCCTAAAACTGCCTCAAGGGCTACAAATTGCTCCTGGCTCCTGCCAAATCTCCTATCCGGAAGGCTCACCATGGGTGAACATTCCTAACCCATTGGAAACGGGCACCAATTTCTATGAATGGCAGGTAAGCGATTTATTGCCGGCAGTTGCCGCAAATGGTTTGCCGGGTTTCAACATGGCTCCTCAAAATTCTTACAGAATACGTTTTAAGGTGTTGGCAGAATGCGGCTTTGTAGCCAACACCCCCATTATTTATGGTGCTACCGCTACCGAACCCTGCGGTCGCCAAGCCAATGTTCTGAACAAACTGGGGCAACCATTGCAGATCAACGGGCTTCAGACCCCTTATGGCGTTCTGGTAAATGTATTACCAATAGGAAACCCTGCCAATACCTGTGGCGACATCCAGGAAATTCAGGTCAGTCTGCAACTGCTTGGAACTCCTTCAGCTACAGATAGTGTATACATAACCCTGCCTCAGGGCGTCCAACTGGTGAATAACTCCTATCTTCCTGGCCTTAACGCTCCATCCGGGCCAGTTACGCCTAATTCCCAGGGCTTTCAGCTTCCATTGCCAATCCTGCAAGGTGGTGGAGCTGTTAATTTTCAGTTTAAGGTGCAATATTCCGGGATGGCTGGTTGTGCAGACAAAACCCTTCAGGTGCAAACGCGGGTGCGCACAGAAGCTTTTTGTCCAAGTCTGGGCGCCCCCTGCGTAGTATATCTGGCAACTGGGGAGGGAATCTTTATCCTCGACATTAAGCGCCCACAATTGCTCATCACAGATGCCGACTTTACCCTGAACGGGGGCACGGTAAGTGGAAATGTTGTACTGACCAATAATGGAGAGGCGCCCTCAGAACAAACAACCCTGAACTTCTGGAGAGACTTAAACGGAAATGGCCAGGTGGATGCTGCAGACCAGCTCCTGAACACCTGGATCAGTAATAGTCCGATTGGGCCAAATGAATCGGTGGTTTTAAACGGGTTAGTGCCAGGATTGGATTCAACAGAATGGTGCAATTTGCTTATACAGTTGCCGGCAGATCCAAATTGTATGTGCACCGAACAGGTTTTCCATCCCGAGCAGTGGCTGGTAAACCATACCGACATGCAATTTTGTTCACTAAACCCTGTTCAAATTGGTGTACCAGAACAAGACGGCAATACCTATACATGGTTTACAAATTCAGGAATTGCCTGCGTAAATTGCGCTACCACTACTTACACCCCGCCTCCCGGAACTCCATTGAACGCTCCGGTTGAATTGGTGCTGACAGAAATGTCTGGCGATTGCAAAATCCTGCACAGTTTTCAGTTGTCGTTTAGTAGCGCCGCTACCATTACAGCCTCTGATGCAGCAATTTGCCCTGGCCAGAGCGTTACGCTTTCTGCAGAACCCAGTACCGGAACTTCCTATTTTTGGAGCGGACCAGGTATTCAAAACCCCAATCAGGTTACCCAACAGATACAGCCATCCATAAACAGCACCTACACCGTAGTAGTAACTTTCACGAATGGGTGCACTACCTCTCAAACCATTGATATTCAAACAATAGCGCCAGATACAGTCATATTACCGGGTTTAATTACCTGCCAGGGAGTTCCTGTGGATATCCTGGGTAATGTGACCGAAACACCAGGAACCTACCAGCTTTTACTAACCAATAGCGAGGGTTGCGACAGTCTGGTGTTCCAAAGTCTGGCACTTATCCCTCCCGTTCAGACGGTTGAAAACTTCACTTTCTGTCTGGGTGACACCCTGAAAAATGTGCAGGACACCTTCTTTACTACCAGTGGTCAGGTATGCAGAACCTACAAGGGATTGAATGGTTGTGACAGTGTGCATTGTGCCATTGTTACAGCGGTTGATCCACCGGATTTACCCGTTCAGGACACCCTTTATGTAGACTATGGACAAATCATTACCCTCACAGGACCATCTGGATTTGAGTCGTACTGGTGGATTCCGGCGCCTGTTCCTCCCTGTGAGGATTGTATGGAGGTGAGTTATCCGGCGGATTCGGCGGCTTACCAGGAGTTCCGCTTACAGGTTACAGATGCCAATGGTTGTCCAGGTGAACTTGTGTTCAGAGTGTTGGTTTTGCCACCCTGTTCGGCAGATAGCCTGCATATTCCTAATGCTTTCACACCTAATGGCGATGGCGCCAATGATGTATTCAGAGTGGTGCCATATGAAAGTTCGGAAGTAGTAAGCAGCCTGGAGATATACAACCGTTGGGGACAAAAAATCTACGAAAATGTGGGCAATTCCTCCTGGGATGGCACTATAGAAGGCCAGCCGGCTGTATCGGATGTCTATGTCTACATCGTTACGGTGAAATGTGGCGAATTGGTTGGTAAAAGGGTGGGCGATGTGACGCTGCTTAGGTAATGTAGCCATGTTGTACAAAAAAGACTGAGATGAAAGCCGCCAAGCATGGCGTTTTTCCATCTCAGTCTTTTTTGTTTGAGCCATCAGGAGGATGATTTACCTGATAAATCTCCCCTGATATTGTTGTTGTGCTGTAACGACCTCAATGGTGTACAAACCAGCCGGGATTGGGTTCAACAACACCTGCCGGTTGGAAGAAATGCCTGACTGAACCACCTGGCCTGTGGCATTTAAAATATAGAACTGAAATGCTTCTTTCAGGTCTGCGCTTATGGTCAAGTGATCGGTGGCTGGATTAGGGAATACCTGCAATGACTGAACCTGGGGGGCAACAGTTGAAGAAACTTCAGGGAACTCATATGCCCAGAGATCTTTCATATTCTCTGAACTGCCATCAGATAATAGGGCTGTGCCACCGGTTGCATACACGGTATTTCCAATCACAAAAGAACCAGGCGCCCAGCGTCCGCTGCCAGGCCAGGAAGGCAATTGCTTCCAGGTATCCAGTTCAGGGGTATATTCCCAGAACTCACCTTCCTCCAGATAATAATGGTCTTCACCCTCTCCGGAGAGTACATATCCTTTGCCATTCAGGGAAAACTGAGTGCCGGCTACCCTTTTTTCCCCAGGAAAATCTGCCATTCTTTCCCATGTATTAGTTTGAGGATCATACCTGTGTAAATCGTTATAAATAGTTGACCCACCTATGTTCACACTTCCGTGGCCAAAAGCAATGTAAACCAGATTATTCAGGGAAAAATGGTACGGATGGTGCCTTTTGTGGGAAGGGAAATCCGGACGTTGGGTCCAGGTATCAGTTGCGATGTCATATTCCCAAAAATCATTGAGGTTACCCATAGCGCTTCCTCCCGCCCCAACAAATATTTTCCCATCCGCCTCCACCAAAGCCGGATGGCCTCTGCCGTCACAATCACAAGGTGTTTTTTCTGTCCAAACGCCGGTAGCCGGATCAAACTCCCATAAATCCGTCATATCCGAGGTAGGTCCGAATCCAAAACCCATGTAGGCTTTGTCATTGTACACCACGGCATAGGCGTAGCTTCTGGGAGGCCCCGGAAAGCTGGGCAGGGCTTCCCATTGATCAGTTACTGGATCGTAGCGGTAAAAATCGCTTAAATATGGGTTTTGCATGGAAGTACCTCCTAATAAGTAACCATAACCGCCAATAGAAAAGGTTACCGGATGATGCCTGGCTAAAGCAGAGTCAGGTAGAGATGCTTTCTGTGTCCAGGTTTGACTAAAGGCCAATTGGCTGTTCCAAAGGCAAAGACTTGCCAGGATTAGTTTTTGAATGTTCATGGTGTAAAACGAGCTTGATTTGTGACTGAAACCATTGCATGGAGATATGGTTCGCTCCAACTGTTCAAACCTCTAAAAATGCCAGTCAGGTGCAAAATTCTGCCAACCAGGGCTATTCGCTTTTCAGGAAAAAAGAAAGCCAGAAGATTTGCACCATCATTCATTCAAAAACAACTGGCTATGCAAGTAAAAATTTTACTGGTTTTCTTATCAGTACTCCTTCTCCCGATTATCGCCCTCGCACAAAACCAAACCATCCGCGGATGGGTGCTCGATCAACAATCTGAAACGCCCCTGATTGGGGCAACTGTACAGGTGTTGGACATAGAACCGAGCATTGGCTCAATGACTGATGCGGAAGGTGGCTTTGCGCTTAAAAATGTGCCTGTTGGACGCCAGGCATTGAAGGTAAGCTACCTGGGTTATGAGCCGCAAACCCTGCCTAATGTTTTGATAACTGCTGGAAAAGAAGTGATCCTTACCATCAAACTGGTAGAATCTTTTACTACAATGCAGGAAGTGGTGGTTACCGCACAGGTCAATAAAGATAAAGCGATCAACGACCTTGCTACTATTTCTGCCCGTCAATTCAACACTGAAGAAGTGAGCCGGTACTCCGGTGGCAGAAATGATGTAGGTCGCCTGGTGGCCAACTTTGCTGGGGTGGCAGCCAGCAACGATGCACGTAATGATATCATTATTCGCGGGAATGCACCAACAGGTGTGCTTTGGCGACTGGAAGGTGTGCCAATTCCAAATCCCAATCACTATGCCACACTGGGCACCACAGGTGGGCCGGTATCTGCACTTAATCCAAACATGATTGCCAATTCAGACTTTTTGACCTCTGCTTTTCCGGCAGAATATGGCAATGCAACTGCTGGTGTGTTTGATATCAATCTGCGCACCGGCAACCGGGAAAAGTTTGAATTTATGGGCCAGATTGGCGCTTTCACTGGTTTAGAAGCAGCAGCAGAAGGCCCGGTTAGAAAAGGAAAAGGCTCTTTTGTAGTAGCTTACCGACATTCCTTTGCCGAAATTGCACAGGCCGTAGGATTGAACGTTGGCACCACTGCCACCCCGAAATACAAAGACCTCACTTTCAACCTGGATTTTGGTCAAACCAAAGCAGGACGGTTTAGCTTGTTCGGCATTGCAGGGCAAAGCTCTATTGATTTCCTGGGTGCAGACATTGACACAACTGATCTATTTGCCAACCCCAATGAAAATGCCTACAGCAAGTCTATGTTCGGGGTCATTGGTTTAAAACACCATATTTTGGTAGACGAACGTTCGTATATCCGAACCATCCTGAGCGCATCTCACAGCGGCAACTCATATGAAACCGAGGATTTAAAACTTCGGGATGAAAACAACAACCTGTTAGAAATGCTGGATGTATTGGATGCAGGAAATGCATTTAGGTTATCATCCTTTTATCACATCAAAATCAACAGAAAATTAACGGTGCGAACCGGAATTTTACTTCAGCAGCAATTGCTGGATACTCATGTAAAAACCCGTGAGGGCATTCCGGACTTCAATGGTGACGGGCTTCCTGATTTGTTCACACAGCGTGATTTTGATGGAGGTTTTTCACAAGCAGAAGCCTATGGTCAATTGCAGTGGAGGCTTACTTCTAAACTTACCCTGAATACAGGTCTGCACGGGTTATATTTTGACAAAACCGAAGATGTAGCCCTGGAGCCACGGGTAGCGTTCAATTATCAGGTAACGCCTAAAAGCACCTTGAATATCGGTTATGGCATGCACCAGCAAACCCAACCCTTGCCTGTTTTCCTGTTCAGAGAGCGCTTGCAGGATGGTTCGGCTGTAGAAACCAATAACAATCTGGGTTTCACCCGCAGTCAACACTTTGTGCTGGGATGGGATTTCAAACCAGCGTCTTCCTGGCGTATCAAGGCGGAAACCTATTATCAGGCATTATCCAACGTACCTGTAGAAAAACTGGCTTCCAGCTTTTCTTTGTTGAACGCCGGCGCCGATTTTGTGTTTCCGGAGAAAAACAATCTGGTCAATGAAGGCACCGGCACTAACTTTGGCGCAGAACTAACTGTAGAAAAATTCTTTAATCAGGGATGGTATGGTTTGGTGACCGTAAGTTTGTTTGATTCAAAATACAAAGGCTCAGACGGCGTTGAACGATCTACAGCTTTTGACGGAGGTTATGTTGCCAACATGTTGGCTGGCAAGGAATTCAAACTGGGGAATTCCGGAAAACGTTTCCTCACCCTGGACACCAAACTTACAGCTGCTGGCGGCCGGCCATATACCCCGGTTGATTTGGAAGCAAGTAAACTGGCTGGAAGAGAAGTGTTGAAAGAAAATCAGGCTTTTACTGAGAGACTGGATGATTATTTCCGTTGGGATGTAAAAATCGGATTTCGGGTAAACAGTGCAAAACGCAAACTTTCTCAGACCTTTTTCCTGGATTTCCAGAACGTGACCAACCGCCAGAATATCTTCGCCATACGCTACAATGAAGTGCGTAACGAGATTGGAAAAACTTATCAGATCGGATTCTTCCCGGATGTGATGTACAGGGTAGAGTTTTAAGGAAATCGTTAAAAGCCAAGGAAATTGGTTTCAAAAGTAATTTTACCGCAGAGGCAGAGAGACACAGAGATATAAAAATTGGTAATTATACACTCTGCGTCTCTCCGCCTTTGCGGCAAACTACTTGTAGCCCATTTTGGCAGCAAAATGTACTATGAAAAAGAAGGTATGTTTCGAGGATGTTTCCGGGTTTAATGATCGTTGGATCATTCTCTTTGGTTTGCCTACTGCAAGCTTGTTTATTACTTTTTTGCTGTTCAGCGACACCATATTAAAGAATGGACTGGGCTTTGTAACGGTTTGTATGGGCATGTCTGTCATTCACACTGCTACATTCTGGATTGCATTGCGCTGGGTATACATACGTTCCAAATTGCGCTATCCCAAATTTGAGCAGATAGGGCACAGGATCATGTGGTATCTGATCGCTTTTTTGACTATTTATTTTGTGGTTAACAAGCTTCTGATAGTGGCTGTAATGGATTGGTTATCAGAAAACCCCAATGAGAACGATCCCAATCCAATCGTCACTTTCATCTCGGCATTCCTGATGTCGGCTTTGCTGATTATCCTGTACGAAGCCATTTCGTTTTACATTCAATTGCAAAAAACGGTGGCTGAAAAAGCCGAACTGGAAAGGCAAAATGTAGAGTCACAGTTGGAGGGTCTTCGAAATCAGGTAAATCCGCACTTTCTGTTCAACAGTCTTAACACCCTGGCTTATTTAATTCCGGAAGACTCAGAAAAGGCCGTGCGTTTTCTGCAACAATTGAGTAATGTGTACCGCTATGTACTGGAAAGTCGGGAAGCCAAAATCATACCCTTGCAAAAAGAGCTCGAGTTTCTGGATGCCTATGTGTACTTGCTTAAGGAGCGTTTTGGTGAGAATTTAAAGGTTGTTATTCACGAATCTGTGCAAAACCCAAACTTCGCAATAGTACCCCTAACCCTGCAAATGTTGTTTGAAAACGCCATCAAGCATAATGTCATTTCGGTTGAAAAACCGCTCAACATTGAGCTTTTTAGGGAAAATGGCAGCCTGATTGTCAGAAACAACCTGCAAAAAAAGAATCAGGTAATGGATTCTACCGGCGTGGGCCTCGAAAACATTCAGAATCGCTACAGAATGCTCACAGATAAAGAAGTGGATCTCATTGCCTCACAACAATATTTCACGATAGCACTACCCATTATTCACCTCAATCACTAACCCTGATTCATGATGCAAACCTTGTTAATTGAGGATGAAATTCCGGCAGCGCGCCGGCTGAGTAAGATGCTCAACGAAACCCGCCCGGGTATTCGGATTCTGGATACCCTCGATTCTGTGGAAAGTGCTGTGCGCTGGTTTCGCACTTTTCCCATGCCGGATCTGGTGTTTATGGACATTCAGATAGCGGATGGACTGAGTTTTGATATTTTCAGACAGGTTGAGATTCAGGCGCCGGTAATTTTCACCACCGCCTTTGATCAATATGCTGTACAGGCCTTCAAAGTGAGCGCTGTCGACTACCTGTTAAAGCCCATAGACCAAAAAGACCTGGAAAAAGCACTGATTAAGTACGAACAACAATCTAACAAAAAGGCGCCCCTGGATATCGAATCACTGGCCAAACTCTTAAGAAAAGAAACCTATAAAGAGCGATTTTTGGTCAAAAACGGCGCTTTACTCGCCTTTATTGCAGCCTCCGACATTGCCTATTTCCGTTCGGCAGACGGGCTTACGCAGGCTTTTACCTTTAACGGGAAAAAATATTTTATAGAAAACAGCCTGGAAGAACTGGAAACCTTGCTGGATCCTAAAGACTTTTTCAGAATCGGTCGTGGTATGACCATACGCCTGAATGCGCTACAAAAAATTCACCCACACCTGAACGGCAGGCTAAAACTGGAGCTCTCCCCTGCCCTATCCGAAGATGTATTTGTAAGCAGAGAGCGCGCTGGCGATTTCAAAAGCTGGCTGGGAGCTTAAGGTTGCACTTTTGGTGCAATAGCTTACCTTTGCAGTCCCTACCCATACATATTCCTGATTTTTTTTCAATTTTTCTGTACCGCTTGCCTATCGTATTAGTCAAGCGGTACAGATTTTGTTATATTCCCGTTTTTTTCATTCCGACTGTAGAGGAGCTGTGTGTCCCCCCTGTGGATTTGAGCTTATCCTTGACTGTCATTAAAACACAAACACTAATATGTGTGGATTTATCGGACTTTTTGGCAAAAACAATGCAGACCAATGGCGCGAGCAGGTGCTCGGCATGTCGAAGAAATTGCGTCACCGCGGACCAGACTGGAGCGGAGTGTTTAACTGCGATCAGGCTATTTTATCGCACGAGCGTTTGGCCATTGTGGACCCGGCTTCAGGTGGTCAGCCCTTGTTCTCTCCAGACCGCAAACTGGTGTTGGCTGTAAATGGCGAGATTTACAACCATAGAGGTATCCGCAGGCAATTTGAAGGCAAATATGATTTCCAAACCGAGTCCGACTGCGAAGTTATCCTGCCTCTGTATCAAACCAAGGGCAAACAGTTTTTGGAAGATCTGAACGGCATTTTTGCATTCGCACTTTACGACACAGAAACCAATGCCTACCTGATTGCCCGCGACCACATGGGGATCATTCCACTTTACATGGGTTGGGATCAGCATGGCAATTTTTACGTGGCTTCCGAACTCAAAGCACTGGAAGGCATTTGCAAACAAATCAAGGAGTTTCCTCCAGGCCATTTGCTATATAGCCCGGATGGTATGGAACCTCAGCCTTGGTATAAAAGGGAGTGGAATACTTTTGAGGCAGTTAAAAATAATGTTTCAGACATTGAAACGCTTAGAAATGCCCTGGAACATGCCGTTGAACGCCAACTGATGTCGGATGTGCCTTATGGCGTATTACTTTCCGGCGGACTGGATTCTTCCATTATTGCTGCCATAGCCAAGAAATACGCGCCTCGGCGCATTGAAACGGGAAGCATCAGCGAAGCCTGGTGGCCCCAGTTGCACTCTTTTGCGGTAGGCTTAAAAGGTTCTCCCGACCTGGCTGCGGCCAGAAAGATGGCAGATTATCTCAAAACCGTCCACCACGAGATCCACTTCACCATTCAGGAGGGGCTGGATGCTGTGCGCGATGTGATTTATCACCTGGAAACCTACGACGTTACGACCATTCGCGCCTCCACGCCTATGTACCTGATGGCGCGCGTGATCAAATCCATGGGTATTAAAATGGTACTTTCCGGCGAAGGTTCTGATGAGCTGTTTGGCGGGTATTTGTATTTCCATAAAGCGCCGAATGCACAGGCATTTCATGAAGAAACGGTTCGAAAACTGGGCAAACTCCACCTTTACGATTGTTTGCGTGCCAATAAATCGTTGGCTGCTTGGGGTGTTGAAGGCCGGGTGCCGTTCCTGGACAAAGAATTCATGGATGTAGCCATGCGTCTGAACCCGGAAGACAAACGTCCGGGCAATGGCCGAATTGAAAAATGGATTCTACGGAAAGCTTTTGAGGACGTGCTTCCGCCGGAGATAGCCTGGCGCCAGAAAGAGCAATTTTCCGATGGCGTAGGCTACAGTTGGATTGATACACTGAAAGAAATAACTTCCAAGGCTGTTTCTGATGAAGACTTGGCAAATGCCAAATATCGTTTCCCCATCAATCCGCCGATGAGTAAGGAAGAGTACTATTACCGCAGTATTTTCTCCGGCCACTTCCCTTCGGATGCCGCCGCAGCCTGCGTACCATCCGTGCCATCAGTAGCTTGCTCCACACCAGAAGCACTTGCCTGGGATAAATCCTTCCAAAACCTCAACGATCCATCTGGTCGGGCGGTGAAGGCAGTGCATAATGATGCGTTGTAAGGTTTGAGGGGTTTGAGGGGTTTGCCCCCTCAAACCCCTACCCCTTCCCCAGCAACCTGAACATATTTTTCTTATACGCTTCCACACCAGGCTGATCGAATGGATTGACACCGAGCAGGTAGCCGCTGATAGCGCAGGCTTTTTCGAAAAAGTAGAACAACTGCCCCAGGTAAAACGGGGTTGCTTCCGGAATCCGGATAATCAAATTGGGCACACCGCCATCAATATGGGCCATGCGGGTGCCTTCTGCCGCTTTTTGATTCACATATTCCAAGCTTTTACCAGCCAGGTAATTCAGTCCATCCAGATCGTCCTGGGTGGAAGGAACCAATAAAGTGTGCTGGGAGCGGGAAATCTCCAGTACGGTTTCGAACAGATTGCGCCTGCCATCCTGGATGTATTGACCCATGGAGTGCAAATCTGCCGTGAAACTTACAGATGCGGGGAAAATCCCTTTACCATCTTTGCCTTCGCTTTCGCCGTACAGTTGCTTCCACCATTCCGCGATGAACTGGCACCTGGGTTCATAATTGGCTAGGATTTCCACTTCTTTGCCTTTATTCCTAAGTACATTGCGTACCATGGCGTACTGCAAGCAATCGTTTTCCTCCCAAGGCTTCCGGTATGCGATACGCGCCTCAGCTGCGCCATCCATCAATGCTTTGACATCTACACCGGCAGCAGCCAAAGGCAACAAACCCACGGCCGTGAGCACAGAAAAACGCCCGCCAACATCATCGGGCACTACAAAGGTTTCATAACCTTCCTGGGTGGAAAGGGTTTTCAGGGCTCCTCTGGCCTGGTCGGTTGTGGCATAAATCCGGTCTTTGGCGCCTGATTTCCCATACCGCTCCTCCAGTTTTTGTCTGAACAAACGAAAAGCAATTGCAGGCTCTGTGGTGGTGCCCGACTTGGAAATGACATTGACAGAAAAATCACGATCGCCAATAGCATCCAATAGTTGGGTATGATAATCTGCGCTCAGATTAGTACCTGCAAATACCACATCAAAGTGCTTTTTGCGTCCGCCTCTGACAGGAAGCGGAGGAGTTGGCACACAAAACTCCAGGGCCGCTTTTGCCCCCAAATAGGAGCCGCCTATACCTACCACCACTAAAACCTCGCTTTGTTTGCGGATTTTTTTTGCAGCAGCCAAAATGTGCTTGAATTCTGCTCGATCATATTTTACCGGCAAATCAAGCCAGCCAAGAAAGTCGTTACCTGGTCCGGTTTTGCGTTCCAATTGGCGAGCAACGGCATCAACCATTGGCGCCATAGCCTCCATTTCTGCACGGGAAACAAAACTCCCGGCAGGTGAAAAATCAAATGATATCATCTTATCCAGTGAATGTTGCATACTTTTTTAGTTGAACTCCGCAATTTAAAACGTTCATCCAGACGCAATCCAAGCACCCAAATGATGGCGCCATCCTGATTGGTCAAAACCCATGTTTGTTCCTTTTCCAGGCGGGAGAGTTTTTGATTGGTGAAAAAATCCTGCAATTTTTGGTGTTTCCCTCCCATACCCAACGGTTGGAAGGAATCGCCTGGCTGCCATTTGCGCAAAAGTAAAGGGAAGCGCAATGGTTCGACATCAACGGTGATTTTATTTGGGTCTGACTGAACCGGATTTTCGCCTGGCTCTACCGTTGCATACATCAGAAAAAGCCTGGTTTCATCAGGCAGACGCAACATCAAATCATCTTCCTGCACCTTAAGCGAAAAACTGTCGGGCAAAGACTTATCCCTGGCAAATATCTGCAGGTGTTCCCTGTCCATAAGCGCGGAAAATCCTTTATCTGTATGCCATTCCAGGCCGGTTTGATCAAAAGCTTCGGCCATTTGCCTGGTTTGTTCGGCATCAAACCCGTAATCCTTCAGCAATTGCCTGAGAGCCTGCCTTGGCGATGGCAATTGGGCTATTGCCTTCTTTTGAACTTTGACAGCCTCATTTTCATATTGCACAAACTGTTGCAGCAAATAACCCAGATTTCGATCAGCTGATCTGATTCTGCGCATGTTTCGCGCGGCAGTATCCAGTAAATTCGGATTTAAGGATTGTAACACAGGCACCACCTGATGCCTGATCAGGTTGCGGGCATAATCGTCATGCGCATTGCTGCTGTCCTCCCGCCAGGTCAGGCCCTGCTCCCTGGCATACCGTTCCAGATCAGCTCTTCCGGCAAACAACAGAGGTCTGAGTACCTGTAAGCCGGCAAAACTACTTTCAGCGCCAAATATTTTATACGCCTGGATGCCAGAAAGCCCCGGCAAAGAAGTCCCACGTGTAAAGTTTAGAAGGACAGTTTCCAGAGCATCGTTCATGTGATGCGCCGTACAAACGCCGGCAAATCCGTGCTCGTCTGTCAATTCCTTAAACCAGGCATATCTGAGGTTTCTGGCCGCCATTTGTGTGCTCTGGCCAGTAGATTCGGCTACACTTTTCGTATCAAAACGTTGTGCGAAGTATGGAACGTCTACTTGTTTGGCAAGCCCTTGTACGAATTGTTCGTCCTGATCGGACTCCACCCCTCTCAACTGAAAATTAACATGCGCAATAGCAAAAGGAAATGCTGACTGCCGGAAAAGTTCCACCATAACACAGGAATCCAAGCCACCGCTAACTGCCAAAAGCACCTTCTGGTCTTGCTTTAATGGCAAGTCCTGTGTTTTTAAAAACTTAAAAAATTCTTGAAGCATTTCCATGAAACAAACTCCAAATACCTTGCAGGCTGGACGAAATGAACAAAAGCTAATTGTGTTTGTATATCGTCTGAAACACAATTACACTATCTAAACACCATGAAAAACAAGATTTACCTGCTTCTTCTGTTACTGCCTTTGTTTTCCAAGGCTCAAATATCCGGAAAAGTCCTGGATGAAAACGGCGAGCCACTGCCTTTTGCCACAGTATATGTGCGTAATACCAGTAATGGCACGGTTTCAAACACCAATGGTGAATTTAAACTTCATGTTGAAAAGGGGTCGCATGAGCTTGTTTTTCAATACATTGGCTATAAGCAACACCTCGAAAAAGTTGTTGTGGCTGAAAAGCCAATTTCCTTGAAAATTACCATGGAGCCCTCTAACCTGGAACTGAAAGAAGTGGAGGTTTCTTCGGTAGATCCGGCCATTCGCATCATGCGGGAGGTGATTAACAAACGTTCCTTTTACCGCAAAAAAACAGCCAACTATACCTGCGACGCTTACATCAAAGGTTTTTACAAGCTGGTAGATAGTCCTAAAAAGATAATGGGTGAGGAAGTAGGTAATATGGGGGGCGTATTGGACACATCCGGTTCCGGTGTTATTTATCTGTCGGAATCGGTTTCAAAAGTATGGGCCCAGGACCCGCCCGGGCGCAAAAAAGAAGTGATGGTTTCCAGCAGGGTAAGCGGCAACCAAAACGGTTTTAGTGTAAACCGGGCTACGCTCACCGATTTCAATCTCTACAACGAACGTCTTGAGATTGAACGTGAGATTCTTTCCCCATTGGCCGACAACGCTTTTTCGTATTACAACTTCAAGCACGCCGGCCGGTTCCGTAATGAATTGGGCTTCACCGTGGAAAAAATCAAGGTTATTCCTAAAAGACCGGCCGATCCGGTATTTTCCGGTTTTTTGTATGTTGTAGATGAATTCTGGCTATTATCTGGAGTAGATCTTGCCCTCACTGGAGCAGCCATTAAACAACCTGTGCTAGACACACTTCGCATTCAACAGCAGTTTGTACCGCTGGGCGCTACAGATTCCTGGGGACTACTCACGCAGTTAACCACCTTTAAGTTTGGTATCCTGGGATTCAAAATCAATGGTTTCTTCAATGGCGTTTTTTCCAATTACAACCTGAATCCGGTATTTGAAAAAGACCTGTTTTCTGATGAAGTGTTTAAAATTGAGGAAAAGGCAAATGAACAAACCCAGGAATACTGGGCAGAAGTGCGCCCCATTCCTTTAACCGAAGAAGAAGGCAGCGATTATGTAAAAAAGGATAGTTTGCAAAAAATATGGAAGTCTAAGGCCTATATGGACAGCCTGGATCGTAAAAGCAACCGGTTTAAGCTCAATAATCTGTTGTTTGGCTACAGCTGGGAAAATTCCTACAAGCATACTTCTATTTCATATCCGGCAGCCTTCAAATGGGTACAATTTAACACTGTTCAAGGCTGGCTCCTTGACATCAGGCCCTCCTGGGAAAAAGACTCCAACGAAAAAGGCACCCGCTATTGGCGAGCCAATGGCGCTTTGAACTATGGTTTTTCTGAACAAAAACTGCGTGCCAGCGCCAAAATCCAGCGCAGATTTGACAGTATTAAGTACCGCACTTTATCGCTAGAAGGGGGTTCTACAACGGCGCAGTTCAACGAAAGAGAGCCCATTGCGCCGTTTTTGAACACCCTGTATTCCTTGTTCGACAAACGCAATTTCATGAAATTGTACGACAAGCAATTCCTGCGTTTGGATTACAGTCAGGTAGTACGTACAGGCTGGACTTTCCGTGGCATTGCAGAGTGGGCACAGCGTAGCTTGTTGGAAAACAACAGTGATTTCACCTGGCGCAAAAAAGTTTCCAGGGAATACACCAGTAATGAGCCGATACCTGGGTTCGTTTCAGATGGTGCAGGCGCTCAGCCCGATATACTTTATTTGGAGGCACAGTTCATCTTCCGTCCAAAGCAGACGTACAGCAGTTATCCTAACCAGCGTTTTTATCAAAACTCCAGTTGGCCGGAGTTTATCCTGAGTTACAGGAGCGCCATTCCTGTGGGAGGAAAAGATTGGGCAAATTTCGACCTGTTGCGACTCAATATTCGTCAAAACGACCTAACCTGGGGACTTGGAGGGTATTCTCAATGGAATATTGGCGGCGGTATTTTTCTAAGAAAGGAAAATTTAGGCTTCATGGACTTGTACCATCCGCTTGGCAACCAAACGATCTTTGCGAATCCCGACAACTACCAGCGTGGCTTTTTTCTCCTGCCATATTATGCTTATGCTACCTCCGAGCCTTTTGCGGAATTGCACTTCCAGCACCATTTAGAGGGGTGGTTATTGGACAAGATCCCACTGATTCGCAAACTTAACTGGAAAGAGGTTTTTGGCGCCAATGTGTTTTATGCCAACCAGCCATCCAGAGACCCGGCCTTCACCGGAAAACTGCCGTATTGGGAAGTAAACTGGGGCTTTGAAAACATTGGTATAAAAGCCATTCGTCCGCTGAGGGTAGATGTAGCTTTTGGCTTCTTTGGCTCAGACTTTTACAGATCCGGGGTTACCCTTGGCATAAGTTTGTAGACATGATATAATTTTTTTTCATTTATTTTGCGGTCTGGTTTCAAATTGGAACGGTTCTTGAATAGCAAGAAGCGGACCGACGCACGCTTTAATCCCCTTGTTTGTCGCGGTTCCCTGTATCATAATCCGTTTGCATTCACTTTATTCGAGAACTGCCATGACCTATCTCCCAAAAGCTGCAGTTCAAGACAAGTTTGTCTTTGCAGCATCACCGATTACACCTCAAAAAAGCACCACAGAAAACGCTTCATTTCAAAAGGCCATTCATAGTGAAGTTGTTTTTGGCTCGCCTACCATGAACTGTAATGGAACCGGAATTTGCCGGATATCTTCCATGCACTCTGTTAAGGCCGACCAGGACACCAGCGCTTGTCAAAAAACAGTTGCACAACTGATGCCAGGAGGAACCGGAAAAATCACCATGTATTTTTTCCGTTCCAGGCTCTGCATCAATTTGTTTCGCAAACATTTTTACAAAGGAGTACTGGAAATCCAGGATCCATGCATCATTCCGGATGATTTGATGCAGAGCCTGAACATTCAGACGCGCACGATTCAGCCTGGCAAGTACGCCATTACAGAGCAGAACGGCGTGTTCAAACTTGAACTTGATTGTAAGTAAAAGCATATTAGTGAAATTGTACAAAGAGGGTGTTTCTTTAGTCCTGAATTTCAGGCTATAGAAACGCCCTCTTTTTTTATATACTATTACAATAAGTTAACAAAAAGCATACACAAAATTCACATAAACACCTGATTAACAACAACTTAATCAACACTTAACCCGGGATCAGCCCAAGCCGCCGCCCCCTCGTTCTACTTTTGCTGCGAGAAATTTCATACCAATTTTTCTCCTTTTCCCACGGTATGAAATCACCACTTAAAAGGTTCGTGCAATCACCTTTTAAGATTTTCAACATCAAACATTTCTATCTATGAAGGTTCATTACCTATCCTTCAAGGGCCACCTTATGGCCTTTGCCCTCATGCTTTTTTCTGTTGGTCATTTATTTTCCCAGCAGATTACGGGTTCTGTAACTGATGCAGAAACCAATGAATTGCTCCCGGGAGCAACTATCCTCCTCAAAAATGGTGGTAGAGGCGCTACTACCAATGGAAATGGACAGTATTCAATTGACGCCAAACAAGGCGATGAATTGGTAGTATCTTTAGTTGGGTACGGGCCACAAACCATTACCGTTGGAACTGTCAGAACCATTGATTTTGCATTAGTGCCTGATAACAAACTTCAGGAGGTCATTGTAACGGCCCTTGGTATCAGCAGAGAGAAAAAGTCATTGGGATATTCCGCACAAGAGGTTAAGGGAGAAGACCTCATTAAGGCGCGTGAAACCAATATTATCAACTCTTTAGCTGGTAAGGTTGCCGGTGTTACCGTAGTAGGTAATCCATCAGGTATTGGTTCTTCCTCCCGTATTACGATTCGTGGCGAACGTTCCTTGAATATTGGCAGGAACCAACCACTTTTCGTAGTAGACGGTGTGCCTATTACCAATGAATTCCGCGGCTCTTCCGGAAATAGCTATCAGGAAGCTGATTATGGCAATGGCGCAGGGTTTGTAAATCCTGACGACGTTGAGTCCATTACTGTACTGAAAGGTGCAAGCGCTGCCGCTTTATATGGTTCACGTGCAAACAACGGTGTTATTGTAATCACCACCAAATCTGGAAAAGGGACCAAAGGAATCGGTGTTTCTGTGAATTCAACCGTAACCTTTGAAAACGTACTGCGCCTCCCTGAGTATCAAAACCAATATGGCCAGGGACTTGGAGGCGACTTTGAATTTAAAGATGGCAATGGCGGTGGCACCGCAGATGGTGTTGATGAAAGCTGGGGACCTCAACTGAACGGTCAATTAATTCCACAATTTGATTCTCCAACCTCTAACGGCTTCCGCGGTGGTGATGTTGGAAACTTGTTCACGTCTATCGGTCCGGTTAACCTGGATCAACAATTGGCTGCACGTGGCAGCATAACTGCTACACCTTGGGTTGCCCGTCCGGATAATATCCGCGACTTTTTTGAAACAGGCGTTACTCAAACACACAATGTGGCACTTACCGGCAGTAATCAAAATGGCGACTTCCGTTTGTCGTACACCTGGTTGGATCAGGTTGGCACCGTACCAAATACTGATTTGAAACGCAATACCATTTCATTTTCAGGCGGTTATAAACTGAGCGACCGTCTGCATGTACGGACAGCCATCAATTATCTGACAAACACCAGTGCAAACCGTCCTAACCTCAGTTATGGCACTGAAAACATTATGTATCTGTTCAACTGCTGGTTGGGCAGACAGGTAGATGTTAAGGCCATGCGCGACTACTGGATGGCAGGACGCGAAGGTTTGAATCAGTTTGGCTTTAACTACAACTATCACGACAACCCTTATTTCAACCTGTATGAAAACACCAACAGCCAGAATTTGGGCCGTGTTTACGGTAATGCATCCATTACTTACGATTTTACAGACAACCTGAGCCTGATGCTCCGTGCAGGCACCGATGCCACCAACGAATTCCGTGCTCGTCGCAGAGCTTACAGCACCCAGCGTTTCCAGCGTGGCAGTTACAGAGAAGAAAGAATTGGTTTTTCTGAGCTGAACACAGATTTCCTGTTGAGCTACAAAAAAGACCTGAATCGCGATTTTGACCTTAATCTGGGCCTGGGCGGCAATGCTATGCGTCAGGTAGGCCGTTACTCAGATGTTATTGCCCCTGAGTTGGCTGTACCTGGCATTTATACACTGTCAAACTCTCGTGTAGCATTACAGAACCTGACCAACACGCCGTATACAGAAAAACGCATCAATTCTTTGTACGCAACCGGTCAATTGGGTTTCCGCAATTACCTGTATCTCGATCTTTCTGCCCGCAACGACTGGTCAAGCACCCTGCCATCCGACTCTCGGAGCTATCTCTATTATGCGGCAAACATGAGCGCCGTTTTGACCGATGCCTTTAAGATCAAATCTGATATTCTTTCTTTTGCAAAGGTTCGCGTAGGTATTGCTCAGGTAGGTAACGATACAGATCCATACCAGTTGGAAACAATTTTTAACGCTCAACAAGCTGTATTGGGAACCCCATCTTACAGTGAATCGAGTGTTTTGGTAAATGCAGACCTGAAACCTGAAATCAGTACCTCATTTGAAACAGGCCTTGACCTGCGATTTTTCCATAATCGCCTTGGATTGGATGTAACCTATTACAACACCCAGAGTAAAAACCAGATTCTGCCTATTCCGCTGACAAATACATCCGGTTACAGCGCACGTATCATTAATGCCGGTTTGATTGAAAACCAGGGCGTAGAATTGATGTTGACTGCTACCCCGATTCGCAAACGCAATTTCAGCTGGGATGTCTATTTCAACTTCTCACGTAATCGTAGCAAAGTTAAGGAACTGTTTACCGATCCTGTTTCCGGTCAGGAAGTGAGCAATTATGTGCTGGCCTCCCGGTACGTGACGGTAGAAGCGCGTGTTGGAGAACAAATGGGCAACATGTATGGAATTGGTTATGAGCGCGTTAGCAGCGATCCTAACAGCAAATACTATGATCCATCCGGTCAATTTGTAGGCCAGGTGGTTTACAACAATCAAGGCAAACCCATTCGTACCTCCAGCCGCATTTTATTAGGCAACTATAACCCAGATTGGCTGGGCGGCATCGGCAATACTTTCAATTTCAAAGGTTTGTCGCTAGGCGTTTTGTTTGATGTGCGCATTGGTGGTAAAGTTTACTCCCATACCCAAACTGTGGGTCGTGAAGGTGGTCAAATCATTGAAACACTGGAAGGTCGTGCCAATGGTTACGATTTGAATGTAGAAGGAAATGGTGTAATCGGCGAAGGTGTGGTTCAGAATGCAGACGGTTCTTTCAGTCCGAATGCAGTTAAGCTGAGCGCCCGTGAATGGCACACCACATATACCCTGGGTCGCAGTCTCATTGAAGGTGTGATGTACGACGCCTCCTTCACCAAGCTCCGCGAAGTGAAATTGGGATACACCCTGCCTAACCGTTTGCTGAAAGGCAGTGCTCTGCGTGACCTGAGTCTCTCCGTAGTTGGTCGTAACCTGGCACTGTGGACCAAAGTTCCACACATAGATCCTGAAACTTCTTCTACGGCTGGCGGTACTGTTATTCCTGGTGTAGAATCTGTTGCGCTGCCTTCAACACGTAGCTGGGGCGTAAACCTGAGCTTCCGTTTTTAATACCCCTAAACCCAAAAAACCACTTTTTTTCATTTCAGCCATTCATACAATGAAACATACAAACATTAAATTTCTCACAGCCTTTGCCTTGATAACTATGGCATTTGGTTGCACAAAAGATTTTGATGAAGTCAACAGCAACCCCAACGCGCCAACCAGTGTGAATTCCGGGTTGTTACTTCCTCAGATCCAGCGTGATGTAATGAACTCAGTAATGGGCGAAACCTGGGGTATTGGCAATATTGTCATTCAGCATACAGCCAAAAACCAGTTTGTGAACGAAGACCGTTACCTGTGGGGTGAGCTTAATGGTATCTGGAATTCCGTATACGACAATATGCGGGATGTAAAAATCATTCTTCAGCAAAGCGAAGCCAATGGAGAAAACAACTACAAAGCCATTGCGCTGATCATGAAACCATGGATGTTCTCTCTGGCAACAGACGCTTATGGAGACATCCCATATTCAGAAGCCATAAGTGCCAAGGAAGGCCAAAACTACCCCAAATACGATACGCAGGAAGCTATTTATAACGGTATCCTCGCCGATTTGAAGACGGCAAGTGATTTGCTTGGCACCACTGGCGAAGTGGTAGCCGGTGATGTCATTTACAAAGGAGACCTGAACAAATGGAAGAAACTGGCCAATTCTCTGCGTGTGCGCGCACTACTCCGCATTTCACGCAAACGCGACGTAAGTGCAGAGCTTCGTGCCATTATTGAAAGTCCTGCCAATTACCCTGTATTTGAAGGAAACGCCGACAATGCATTATATGCTTATGCCGCCACTTCTCCTGACCAGTTTCCACTCTATTCTTCACGGATCGGTTCATTCAATGAATTCCGTGCAAGCAAAACATTATTGGATACTTTGAAAAGCCTCAGCGATCCGCGGATGCCTATTTTCTTCAGACCTACTCCGGACACCGAAAACAGCGCTAACCCGGTTTACGCCGGTATCCCGAATGGATTGAACGATGTTGATGCTCTGCAATACAACGGTGGCCCGCAGTTTCAGTCCAGAATTGGCTCACTTTACTATGAGCAGTCAATTTCAACAACAGGTTTGACAATTGCCAAAGGCGTTATTATGACCTATGCAGAGCTTCAATTCCTGCTGGCTGAAGCTGCAGAAAAAGGTTTGCTTTCTGGCAACGCCAAAACGTACTACGAAAACGGTGTAAATGCATCCTTTGCTTTTTACGGACTTGTTACACCAGCAGATTACCTCACCCGCACCACTGTAGCCTACGAAGGTTCGCAGCAGGAAAAGCTGTCTAAAATTGGATTTCAGAAGTGGATTTCATTGTTTTATCAGGGAATGGAAGCTTGGTTTGACTGGCGTCGAACAGGCATTCCGGCGCTTACCCCCGGCATTTCCAACCAGAATAATGATATGATTCCAGTTCGTTTCCGTTACCCGATTATTGAACAAGCACTTAATGAAGCCAGCTACAATGAAGCTGTAGGCCGTCAGGGCGCCGATGATTTGAATACCAAAATGTGGTATCTGAAATAAAGACGTACCATCATTGACTTCATACAACAATGGGTTTTCAGTTTAGGAGGAAAACGGCGAAATGCCGTTTTCCTTTCTCTTTCCAACATGTCTAATAACACATGCACACAAATGATTCCTGCTTCAAGTATTGACCTCGTTTTTTCAACTTTCACTCAACGTGGCCATGAAGAATATCATGGCGAACCGGTTAGTCAGCTTGAGCATGCTGTCCAGGCTGCTACACTGGCAAAAGAGCAGTTCCCGGAAGACACGACATTCATTATCGCTGCATTTCTACATGATTTTGGTCATCTATGTGACACTACAGAAGGTGATATGGATGGGTATGGGCAATGGGATCATGAATCAATCGGGGCTAAAAAACTCCTGGAACTGGGTTTTTCGGAAAAAGTCGCAAGTCTGGTAGCCAACCACGTCTTGGCTAAAAGGTATTTAGTCAGCACCGCCCCTGAATATTTCAACGGGTTGTCTGAAGCCAGTCGCATTACCCTGGAAAAACAAGGTGGGGTGCTTAACCTTGAGGAGCAGCATGCCTTTGAGGCCGATCCTCTGTTTCAGCAGCACATTGCGCTCAGGAGAATAGATGAAAAAGCCAAATTAATGAATCGACCCACTGAAACAGCCTGGTTGGAAACGCTCATGAAGGAGCATTTTTAGTTGCAAAAGCGGATAAAGCATGGTAAACATAATAAAAACCAAGGTATTCCAAAAAATTCATGGTAACAACCTGGTTTACAACACTTGTTGGGAAGATCCCAGGTGTGACCGGGCTCTGTTGAACTTTGATGCCAACAGTCAGATTGTGATGCTTACCTCAGCTGGTTGTAACGCACTGGATTATTTACTGGACAACCCCAAAAGCATCAACTGTATTGATATGAATCCAAGGCAAAACGGGTTATTGGAACTTAAGTGCCGGATGATTCAATATGCTGATTATCAATCTCTTTTTGAGTGGTTTGGACAAGGATACAGTAAACAGGCTGATAGTCTTTTTCGGGAATCCTTAGCTGGTGAGCTTTCGGACTTCAGCAGAAAATATTGGCAGAGACATCTATATTTTTTTACAGGAGAGAAATTGCGCAAAAGCTTCTACTGGTATGGAAGCGCCGGTGCGGCTGCATACCTGATGCACAAAAGAATCAAGGCTAAAAAAAGCCTGGCGAACCATATGAATGCTTTACTAGGCGCAAAGAATCTGGAAGAGCAGAAAGCCGTTTATGAGCAAATTGAGCCGCTATTATTAGATGCTTTTACTGCCTGGCTGATTAACCGGCATTTATTCCAGAGCATGTTAGGCGTTCCTCAAATACAACAGGAGCTGGCAAAACAAAACTACCCCGATGGTATGGCCGGTTATATCCGGGCTTGCCTCCGAATCGTATTTACGGAGCAAAGCATTACTGATAACTACTTTTGGAAAGTATACCTGAATGGCCATTATACCACCGACTGCTGCCCAAATTACCTAAAACAAGAAAATTTTGAGACCCTGAAAAACCGGGCAATCCGAATACAAACCCACACGTCTACATTAAGCGAGTTTTTGCTACAGCATCCTGGTAAGTACACCCATTTTATCCTGCTGGACCATCAGGACTGGATGGCTGAAAACAATATTCCGGCGTTGGAGGAGGAATGGCGCCTCATTCTGCAAAACAGCGCACCGGGAGCCAAATACCTGCTAAGATCTGCATCCGCAAACGTCAATTTCCTGCCAGGTTTCGTACACGATAGTGTGACGTTTTTGTCCGCTGAATCAATCCCACATATTCCCTCAGACCGGGTGGGTACATATGCAACCACCTTAAGAGGCATCTTAAAGCAACCAGTCTAATGGATACCATACAAAGCTCTGCCCTTGAACAAGGAGCAGCCCTTAAAGGATATTACAAATGGCACGCTAAAGTGTATCAATTAACGCGCTGGACATTCCTGTTTGGAAGAAGGCGAATCATTCATGCTCTGGAAATTCCAATGTTCAGTGAGTTGACGGTGCTGGAAGTAGGTTGTGGCACGGGTTACAACCTGAATATTCTGAGCAGATTTTACCCAAATCTGCAATTAATCGGCCTTGATTTGTCTCCGGACATGCTAAACATTGCCAGCCAAAAATTGAGTCGCTATTCCAGACGGACACTCTTATTGGAAAGCGCCTATGGACTGAGGCCAGTTAGATTGCCAAAACGGCCGGACGTAATCCTTTTTTCATACTGCCTTACTATGATCAATCCCGGTTGGAAGGAGGCAATCCAGCATGCTTATGCTGATCTTCCTACAGGTGGTCGTATTGCTGTTGTAGACTTTCATGGAAGTCCATTTTCCTGGTTCAGGAAATGGATGCGGTTCAATCATGTTCGCATGGAAGAACATTTATTGCCATACCTTAAGGAAAACTTTGAATTGCAACGCCTTGATATTTTGAAGGCATACGCCGGCCTGTGGACTTTTTTCATTTACATAGGTAAGAAAAAAGCCCCGGAATCCGCTGACAATGCTACTTCCCAAAATTTAACTGAAGGGTAGCAAACAAGGAGCGTCCGTAACCATTTATGCCTGAGCCATGCGTACGATAATCCTGGTTTAATAAATTTAGCATGCTAATTTGAGCCACAAGATTTGGCTTCCACTCGTACTCAAAATGCAGGTTCAACAAATACCACCCAGGTGTGCCCCCTTTAGGTATTCTGTTATCGTCCTGATCCCCTTTGGCAAGCCGACTTTGTTTAGTGGCGCCCGCTAATTCTGCGGTTATCAAACCAAAATCTGGCTTAAACTGCACAGCTACTCTGCCAAATACGGGTGGAATTCTCCTGAGGGGCTCTTTGTCGCTAACATTTTGCCCATAGGTATAGGTAAAACTGCCTGTCAGGCCCCAATGTTGATTTATCAGGTATTTGGCATCAGCCTCAAACCCTTGAATATAAGCACTACCAGAGTTTTCCTTTTGGTATAATGGATACCCTTGCATCATTTGGGTATCCTGTTTCGCTCTGGTGATCAAATCACGCAACTCATTTCTATACAAGTATGCGGAACCCTGAAAAGATGGACTTTGCCATTTGTACCCCATTTGAAAATGGGTAGACCGCTCTGGCTTAAGCTGGTAATTGGGCACCTCAAAGCGGAAATCTACGATTCCCAGTGTGCCCAAATCATCAATATTGGGCGTACGAAAAGAGGTTTGAGCGGAGCCAAAGATGGTTGATTGGCTATTAATAAGGTAACCTGCAGAAGCATTCCATACCAATGCCTTAGGCTTGATAGTCACTTCCCCCAAATCAGTATCTTTCACACGGAATGCATATGCGTTCCAGCGGGCGCCAGCCGAAACATCCCATTGCCGGATTGTTACCGTATGTATGGAAAATGCGGAAATGCTTGACATGGTGGAACCATCTGGATATAGGCCCCTTTTGGGCGTCAGCACTCCGGTTGACTGGTCAAAATCAGTTCTGGCACTGCTTACATCATCCAGATAGCCATCTATTCCGGAACGGATAGTCCAATTATTGCCGATGGCATGATCCATTTGAACAATACCACCATACGACATTACATGATCTGATTCGGTACGTAACACGGAAGAGCCATTCTTTCTGATCTTCCTGACCTCTTCAGTTTCGTTCAAGGATAACGTAGCGCTTATTTGCTTCAATGTTCCCCTGCTAAACTTTTGATCAAAACGCATATAACTGAGGGCTCTTTTTTGTGGATCCATATGGTTTTCTGCAAAGTTTTCCAGAACGAACTTATGGTAAACTGGTACGTTTTGTTGTTGTACCCGCTGATGTAAGAACGTTAAGGTAGATGCGGAGGTTAGTGCAATTTTTGCCTTGATATCCATGTCCAGTTCGCTGTAGCCGCTGGGCGTTTGCCGACCGGTGGTATCGCCGCCAACCAGATCGCCAAATTTTCTCCAGCTTATCCCACCAGCCGCAGCTACCCGTTTACTGCTGAATCCAAGTTCCGGCCTAAGGGTTTGCTCCATTTGTTGAGTGGCCCAGCGTGCCGTCATTTTTCCATTCCATGAATTTTGATTCTCAAACTCCAATGTTCTGGTAAATGCCTGTAAAGTTCCCCCCATAGCATCCGATCCAAACGGCACAGCACCTCCACCCCTGAGCGCTTCTATTCGATCGAGGGTAAAAACATCAATGGTATTAAAATATTGATTGGGGCCGTAGCGGAAAGTCGCATTATTCAACCGGATGCCATCAATCAACAGCAGGGTTTGATTTCCTGTGAGCCCGCGTATAAAAGGTGAACCCCCGCCATGATTGGTTTTTTGCACAAAAACACCCGGCATTATACCCAATGCCTCAGGACTTGTCCGGGATTGAAACATTTGAAGCTCTCTGCGCTTCAGGGTTGTAATAGCCTCAAGCGTTTTTAGTGCTTTGCTTGCCCCTCTGTACGCTGTTACCACCGTTTCATCCAGTAAGATCAGACTGTCTGAGTTTAATTCGTTTTGAGCTAAAAGTTGGTTAGAAATTATCAAAAATAAGGCAAAAAGGCAACTAATTCGCATGTTTTAGATGTTTTCGCAAATGTAGCTGGCCTATTATTAAGGCAACGTTAATTCGATTCGGGTGCATATGCCTTTTGGTGCAACCGAAAATTTCATTTTCACTTTATATAGGGGTAATGACCTGCTGCCCGGTTATACTTGATCTTCGCCTTAAATTGTTTTCATAAGTAATTACCTTAAAAAATGAACCTTAAAAGGAGACTTCACCACTTACTGGGCCTCCATGATTATGGGCGCAGATGTTGAACAACACGGCATCCACAGCAATGATTATGAAAGAGACCGGTTTATTTTGCCACCTGTCGTCAATGGATCCTCAGATATATTCCCTACCATTTTTGGAGAAATCGATCGCCAAATTCAGCAAGCTAAAATAGCGGCGGTGTATCACTGGAAGGGCTTTGGGCGACTGTTTGAAGCAAATGCTGTTGACTACAACCAAGCAGCGGAAAGTGAAAATCAGGCGATGGATCTGGCTTTGAAGTATTTGTTTCGGGAACGCCCGGTATTCACTTTTGTGCACCTGGATCATGTAGACCATGCGGGGCATGAATACGGACATGGTTCACCGGCTTATTATGCTTCAGTGGAAAAAGCCGATTCGTTGATTGGCAGGATGGTGGTGGCTATTGAAGCGCTGGGCATACAGGATCAGACACTTTTACTCATTTCTGCAGACCATGGTGGTATTGGCATGGGACATGGAGGTTTAACCCTAGAGGAAATGGAAATTCCATTCATCATGTGGGGAAAATCTGTAAAAAAGGACTACGCCATACCAACGCCTGTTTACCAATATGATAATGCAGCCACCATTGCCTTCGCTCTGGGAATACAGGCTCCATATGCCTGGATAGGTCGTCCTGTTCTGTGCGCTTTTGAGAGATTTGATATGCCAAAAAACAACTATGCGGTGAATGAATGGCTGGAAAAACCGGTATTCACTCCTGGCAATTCCAGTGGGATCTATGGTCAGGGGGGGCTGTTTTTCAAAGATACAATGATATCCATAGCTGCCAATTACACCGGTTCAAAAGCATATGCTATCAAGTATACCACAGATGGTTCCATGCCTGATGCTCAATCTGAAACCTACCTTTCCCTCATCAAATTCCGGTCAAACATGGTGCTAAGAGCTGCTTTATTCGATGGTACGAAACGGGTAAGTGACATTTCGGAGGCTAATTTCCGAATGGCAGACAATGAAAAGAATGCACCCATAACCTATCAATGTTACCTGTTTGAAAACATGAAACAGCTTCCGGATTTTCAAGGCCTTGATCCTGTCAAGGAGGGAAATGCTTACGAATTTAGTTCCGGGGAGTTAATGCTACCAAGGTCAGAAAATGTTGCAGTTGTTTTTACAGGCAAAATCAACATTGAAACCGAGGGGAATTACCAGCTTTTCACCAGATCCGATGATGGCAGTAAATTGTATGTAGACAATAAACTGGTAGTTAATAATGACGGAGACCATGGAATCCAGGAAAAGTCTGGTAAAATCTCATTAAAAA
The DNA here is from genome assembly GCA_017303475.1 of Chitinophagales bacterium. Lineage (GTDB taxonomy): Bacteria > Bacteroidota > Bacteroidia > Chitinophagales > Saprospiraceae > M3007. The sequence continues at coordinate 254,024 of JAFLBO010000001.1, read as the reverse complement.
AGGGCATACATACCATTCGGGTTGAATGGTACAATGGAGGTGGGGGAAACTGGCTCGATGTTGCCATCGAGGGAGAAGGAATACCCAGGCAAATTATCCCGGTAAGTATGTTGAGGTAATCTATTTACCAAAAGCTTCCTTGAATTCCGGGCTTTCAGGGGTTACCTTAGACGCAAAAAAGTGCGTAAGCTCACCCTTTTCGTTAATCAGGTATTTGCAAAAATTCCAGCTTGGCTCCTGCTTATTCCAGCCATTTTTGGCCGGATCGGTAAGCCATTGATATACAAGGGAAATATCACTCCCCTTGACATCTACTTTCTCAAACATGGGGAAAGACACACCGTAGTTCTTTTGGCAAAACTCAGCAATTTCTTCAGCTGAACCAGGTTCCTGTCCCATGAAGTTATTGGATGGAAATCCAAGGACTACGGCCTCATCTTTATGACTTTGATAAAATTTTTCCCAATCCGCATATTGGGGCGTGTAGCCACATTTTGAGGCGACATTCAACACAATGATTTTTTTGCCCTTGAATTGATCCAACGACACAGATTTTCCGTCCAGGCTGTTAGCCTGTAGCTGATAAAATGATGATGGCATGTTTTTGACAATGGCTGAGCTCTCCTGTGGTCTGGAACTAACTTTATTGGCATCAAAGCAAGAGGGCACCAACAGACTGGTAGTCAGAAGCAGGAGAAAAAGTGAATATTTGAGCATATGAAATGGTGATTATCGGCCAATAAACACCACTCCTGCTGTTTGGTTTTACAGAAAACAAAAAATCGCACTTTCTATTTGCTCTGCAAAAAACATCTACAAAAACAACTCTTCCGCCAAACCAAAACTCATAGTCATTCCGGCTCCGCTCAAGCCATTTACGATCCAAACACCCGTTTCAATTTCCATCACCAATTCTGTTTTACCAGGTAATTTCGGGTAAATCCCGTGCCAGGTTTCAGCTATATGCATATCAGGGAATGCCGCAAAGCTATTTAGATAATCCAGGATCAGTGTATTAATGGCTTCACTATCAAAAGGTGAAACATCCCAGCCATATTCATGACTATCGCCCAGTATTATCTCGCCTTTATGATTTTGTGAAACCAGCACATGTATACCGAAGCGCGAAAAATCAGCATTTTCAGCTTCATAACGAGCTTTTACTGCTTGTAATCCCTGAAGGTGGGCAAAGGATTGATAATGAAGCAATGTCAATCCTGCACACAAAGAAGGTCCTAACTGCCAGTCATTCGGCTGTGAGCTTGTCCTCAACATTTGCAGTTTGCATTTGGTGATGCCACTTTCTCTAAAAACTTTAGGATACAACGTTTCAAATTCAGCGCCGGAGCAAATAAAGATCCGTTCAGCGTGCCATGTATCGTAAAAGTCTGATAGCAATCCCGTATCAACATGAGTCACCGCAGAACCAAAATGAAACTCCACCCCATGAACCATTTCCAGGTATTGCGCCAATTGCGGAATGGCTTCTCTGGAAGTTACAGTACATTCCGTTTGGCTAAACATTGCTCCCTTTAGTCCCTGAGCCTTTATCGAAGCACTTTTTTGAAGGGTTTCTTCGGCATTCAGCAACTCGATTTCGTAGCCAGCACCCTGAGTTGAAGCTGTAAATGCGTGCAATACATCCATCTCGTCTGCGTGATAGGCTAATTGAAGTGAGCCATTTTGGCGAATTCTAAGTCCGCTTTCCCGCGCCAGTTTGAGCCATATTTCACGACTCTTCATAGCTCTGTCGAGCAAATTACCTGGCGGCTGACCAATTGGCCATATTAGTCCAAAATTGCGTATTGAAGCTCCGATAGCCCGCGGATTCCGTTCAAATACAATCGTTTTTAACCCTCTGCTTGCCGCAGCATAGGCCGTAGCCAGTCCAACGATTCCTGCGCCAACAATGGCAACATCGTACTTTTGTTGCATAAAAATTCAAATGTTTGAAGCTTGTCCTTGTTCCAGCACAAGAACATTTTGTTGTGATTTGTGAGAAAAATAGCTGTAAGAAAGCCCCATTAAAACCAGGATCAACATCCCGCCGCCATAACATAGTTTGCTGTAAAAGGATAGCCAGCTTAAAGTATCCACTGAGAAATTGCGCCAAAGCATGATCACAACACTTCCCAGATAACCAATGGAATCAGCTATGTACATCAGGAAACCAACGTTTCCCTTTTCCTGAAAAGCGGCCATAAAACGGTCGAACAGGACACCATTGAACAAAATATAGGGCAAAAACAATCCAAATCCAGAGCCAACCATCCAAAAAAGTGGCGAAATCATTTTCTCCTCAAACAGCAACGTACTACCAATCAATAGGAACGCGCCGCCCATAGTAACCAGGTGATTTAGCCAAAATGCCTGAATGTTGCGCCTGATAAATACCATAGCTCCAACTAAAACCAGACATAATGCAGCAACGGGTAATTCTGAAGTGGTAAAAATGCCGGCCTGACCGCCATACCCAAGTTCCGCCCATATCTCAACAGCAAAATTGTCGCGGAAATCCCGCACTATAGTCAATATCAGATAGGTGAGCACCAGCAATGATAGACCGGGCGCGTATTTCCAAAACAACCGTTTTCGATCTGCCCCAGACATGCTCTGGCGAGGCGTACGTTGTTCCCGATCAGTTTCGCTTGGAGGTGGTAAATGCTCCAAAATCCAAATACAGACTAATAAAATGGGAATAAACATCGCGCCAGTCAACAATGGCATCCATCGTTCCGACACGCACTGCTCATCTAAAAGCCATTTGCCGGTAGTCTTGGCTACTCCGGAAGACATGATAAAATTGGTGCAAAGTGCTGCCGCCAATATCTCTGTTACTTTTCGCCCTTCCAGATATCCAAAAATCACTCCCCAGGCCATACCCAATGGAAGACCGTTTAGAAACATCCAAAACAGGTTATAAGGCGCTGGTGTAACGGCGAAACCCAAAAGCGATAAACAGGCAATTCCAACGATACCCAGTAACATAACCGGCCGATTGGAGATGCCCATAGAAGCAATAACCCGGATACCAATAAATTTAGATAACGCATATCCGGCTACCTGAGCCAGCACGAGAGCAATTTTCATTTGTACACCCCAAACCATTTCATTGGCGTAGACACCTGCAGTAAATGGTTTGCGCAAAGCGTATATACAAAAATAAGCCGCAAACGCAGTTGCACCGGCAACCAAGATAAAAGTGAACGGAGAAGCCTGCGAAAACCGGCGTGCAGCAGCAGAAGAATACAGCATTTATCCACAGATTTCTGCAATGATACCGGCAGAAATACACGCCTCTTTGCCGTTTGCAGAAACACAACCATTACTTAACCCCTGATTAACACAGCCCTTAGTTCCTTTGTGATGAAGTAACTCATTTGTTAAGCCAATGTTTTTACGCCCATACCGCCCTGCCGACAAAAGAATGATCCAGCAATTATTCTATGAAACGGTCCACAGAGTCAATGCTACCGATTATTCATTGGAGCAACTTCAAGCCCTGGCGCCTGAGCAGCCTGACCGGGAATCCTGGATATTGCTCGACCAGCAATACTGCTATATTGTAGAATATCAGCGTCAAATAGTGGGATTTGCCAGTATGACAAAAGAGGGTAGCCTGGATTTTCTCTACGTCCATAAAGATTTTCAAAACAAAGGCATTGCCAGTAATTTACTGAAACAAATGGAGAGGATTGCACGAAAATTCCAGCTGGATAAAATTGTTACAGAGTCAAGTTTAACAGCAAAGGGATTTTTTGCATCCAAAGGATTTCTGGTATTGAAGGAAAGTGACAATATTATCCGTGGGGTGCCAATCGTCAAATTGCACATGGAAAAGACCCTGCATTATCACCCCTCAAAATAAACCATAACTTAATCACCCCTTAATTTTAGGTGTCCGACATTTGCCTGAAAATCAGACAAATATGAACCACAGACAGCCTATACAACTTGTTGTATTCGATATGGCAGGTACAACAGTGAGAGACAATGATGAAGTCCTGCTTTGCTTTGCAGAAGCATGCAAATCGGAAGGACTAACGGCCAACAACCAGCGTTTGAATGCCTTAATGGGTGTGTCCAAGCTGGAAGTATTTAAAATCCTTTGGCGGGAACAGCTTGGAGATGAGTCTTCGCAAAATACCATAGAAGAAAAAGCGGCGCATAGTTTCCTGACCTTCAAGGAAATTCTCGAAAGCTATTACCACAATGCCGAAATTGAACCAACACAAGGCGCATTGGAAGTATTTCACTGGTTGAAACAAAGAGGTATCAAAATAGCCTTGAATACAGGATTTTACCGGGCGGTTACTGATATTATACTGAATAAACTGGGTTGGCTGGCCGGACTGGACACTGAATACAAGGGAGGTGTTGGCACTACGATCGACTATTCTGTGTCAAGTGAAGATGTACCCATGGGTCGCCCGGAGCCTTATATGATCCAAAAAGCAATGGCGGTATTTGGCATAACAGATCCTTCCCTGGTAATTAAAATTGGTGATACGCCGGTTGATCTGTTAGAAGGCAAAAAAGCTGGTTGTGCTGCATCACTTGCGGTAATAAATGGCACACATTCTAAGGAAGAGCTGGAGGTTTTGGAAAATGATGGATTATTACTTTCTTTGAACGAACTTCCGGAATGGCTGCTGAGCAACGGATATGTAACAGCTTGACATGAAAAAAATACTAATAATTTCAGTTCTCTCAACGCTTGGTTTCATTCAAACCGGGAAAGCACAGTTGCCACAAACAACCGGGGCAGACAAATCAATATTGCTGCCCAACGGTTGGCAACTTACTCCGGCTGGTTATTCCCGGGATTTAGGAGACCTGCCTTTGAACATAGTCATTTCCCCAAACCAGAAATATCTGGCTGTAACGAATAATGGCCAGAGTAAGACCACCATTCAATTGCTATCAGCAGATGATGGCACTCCATATCACAACATAGAGGTTCCGGCTGCCTGGCTGGGTCTTGACTTTACGGCTGATTCCAAATCTCTGTACGTCTCCGGAGGTAACACCAACAAAATCTGGAAATACGCCATTCAGCAAAACAAACTTGTTCTGGCAGATTCCATTGTTTTGGGTAAACCCTGGCCCAACCGGATTTCTCCTACCAGTCTTTGCCTGGATGATCAGAAACACTTGTTATACGTTGTAACCAAAGAAAACCACAGTCTGTATGTGGTTGATACCCGACAAAACAAGGTTATTCACAGGGATTCATTGGGTAAAGAACTTTACACCTGCACCCTATCGCCTGACAAAAATGAACTGTATATCTCTCACTGGGGTGGCAATGAATTCATCGTTTGGAATACATCAACCCGAAATGTTACCAACAGAATCAAGGTTGGAGATAATCCTAATGACATAGCCATTCGAAAGGACGGGGATTTTGCTTTTGTGGCTTGTGCCGACGATAATTCAGTAAGTGTCATAGACCTTAGACAAAAGAAAGTGGTAGAAACCCTGGTTTCTGCGCTCTACCCTGATGCGCCAACCGGTTCTACCACAAATAGTGTGGCATTATCGGAGAATGGTAAAAAACTCTTCATTGCCAATGCCGACAATAATTGCCTGGCAGTTTTTGATATTTCCAAGCCTGGCAGAAGTGTCTCATTAGGATTTATACCAACCGGGTGGTACCCTACCTGTGTTCGCACATTAGGTAAAAAGCTATTTGTTGCAAACGGAAAAGGATTCTCTTCTTTTCCCAACCCAAATGGCCCAAATCCAATTGGCAAAGTGAATTATCAAAAAGGCCAGGTAGAGGAACAATATATCGGAGGGCTTATGAAAGGCACTTTGAGTATTATATCCAATCCAGGCGCCAAAATGCTGCAAACCTATACCAGGCAGGTCTACAAGAACACGCCTTATTCCAAGGAGAGAGAAAAACTTGCAGAAGGTGAACCAGGAAATCCAATTCCTCAGACGATGAATGGCAGTTCGCCAATCAAATACGTATTTTATATCATCAAGGAGAATCGCACCTATGATCAGGTTTTAGGCGATATGGAGAAAGGAAATGGAGACAGTAGCCTCTGCCTTTTCCCGGAATCAATAACACCAAATCACCATAGCCTTGCCCGTGAATATGTACTTCTTGACAACTTTTATGTAAGTGCTGAAGTAAGTGCGGATGGACATAACTGGAGTACAGCAGCCTATGCTAACGACTATACTGAAAAAACATGGGTTACAAGCTATGGAGGACGAGGCGGCGACTACGTGTATGAAGGCCAGAACAAAATTGCCTGGCCAAAAGATGGTTTTATTTGGGACTATTGTAAACGTGCCGGAATTAGTTACCGAACATATGGAGAGTTTGCCGATGACTATAAACCCAATATTCCCGCACTTGAGGGGCATTATTGCCCATATTTCACCTCCTGGGATACCAATGTAAAGGATACCACGCGTGTATCGCAGTGGAAACGCGAATTTGACTCCCTGGTAGTAAAAAACGCCGTACCCCGTTTGAACACCCTCAGGCTCATCAATGATCATACCGAAGGCTTGAGTAAAGGCGCGCACACGCCATTTGCTCAGGTAGCTGATAATGACCTGGCCTTTGGTTTATTTATTGAACATTTGTCAAATAGTCCAATCTGGAAAGAATCAGCCGTATTTGTTTTGGAAGATGACGCACAAAATGGCGCCGACCATGTAGACGCGCACCGTTCCATTGCATTTGTCATTAGCCCTTACACCAAACGGAATTATGTGGATCACACCTTGTACTCCACCAATTCCATGTTAAGAACAATGGAGCTGATACTTGGCTTGCCACCCATGAGTCAGTACGATGCTGCAGCCACACCAATGTGGCGCTGTTTCACAAACAATCTGAATCTTTCTCCATACAAAGCCAAAATACCATCTGTCAATCTGGACGATCGAAACGCTTATATTGACAGTGATTTACAGCGACGTTCAGACAGTTTCGACTTCTCAGGAGAAGATCGGGTGCCGGATTTAGAGTTTAATGAGCTGCTTTGGAAAGTTATCAAGGGAGAAAATTCTGATATGCCTCCGCCCAGAAGAGGAGCTTTTCTGCATGTTAGTGAGGAAGAGGAAGACTAAAAAATGAGAACATGAGTCATCACTAATTTTTCAGGGTTTCTCCTATTTGCAGGATCAAAAAGTGCCCTAGACCTCGCAAGAGGTCAAACCATTGTAGCTACATTAAACGCAAATCGCATCCAGGACCTCGCAAGAGGTCCAACCTCGCTGCGTCAGTTGGACCTCTTGCGAGGTCCTAAAATTATCTAAACCATGTTGCTACAAAGGTTAGACCTCTGCCGAGGTCTACCGCACAAAGCCAAAAACAAAACATGAGTCACCCCTAAATTCGGCATGACTCATGTTTGTTTTTAGTAGAAGTTACCCGAGTGCCTAGCAATAGGTATCGTATGCCAGACGCAAGTTATCGGAAATAACCTGAGCTGAACGGCCTTCGATATGACGACGTTCCAGGAAATGAACCAGTTTGCCATCCTTAAACAAGGCAATACTTGGAGAAGATGGCGGGTATGGCGCCAAAAACTCGCGCACTTTTGAGGTAGCATCAGTATCTACTCCGGCAAATACGGTGTAGAGTTTCTCTGGATGCTTTTCGTTTTGGAGGGATAGTTTAGCGCCCGGGCGTGCCATGGCTGCGGCACATCCGCAAACGCTGTTTACCACTACAAGTGCTGTGCCTTGCTGGTTTTCCAGTACGTTCTCTACTTCTTCTGGCGTGGTAAGTGATTCAAAACCGTAATCCGTCAGGTCTTTTGCCATCGGGGTGGTAAGTGCTATGGGATACATCATTGTAAAAGACGAATGAGTGAAAAATGAATTGTTTTTCAGGGGCAAAGATAAAACCTAAACAGCGCAATACATCATTTGTTCTGTAAAGGAGCTGCCGGATCCCATTCAAAGAAAACAAAACCGTTTTTGCGACCTATTTCATGGATATGACTGAAGTCCTGTAAAGGATTGATCCTGTTTATTTTAGCCACAAAATAGGTGGGTTTGGGAGGTTTTTTGTAGTACATTCCAGGCAAATCATCCACCGTCTTATCAGGACCCGGATCCTGTTTGTTACCGTAAAACAAATGCGCGTAACTCTTGAATCCTACCGGTTTGATAATACAATCCTGCGAAGCTTTAGCCTCATAAAATTCTATCGCGGCTCTCTGAGAATAACCTTCAATATTACAAACGGTGAACAGAAGCGCGCCTCCGGTGAACACGGCTCCTCCGGCAAGCACATATTTCGCTGTAAACCAGGCTTGCTTCCTTGCCCAATAATAACCGCCTAAAATGCTACCAAATGCCAACACTGCCCCCGGCAAACCCTGCCACCATTCCCACGCCACATCTGCATCCAGATTAGCCATGGCAAAAGCATCTTTGGCAAATAAGGGCCTGATGGTTTCCAAATGAGTACCAAACCAGGGCAATATTGCCACTACAGTGCCCAATAACACCCCAATAACCGGCATCAGGTACTGGGTAATTTTGGGAACCACATCCCATTTAATGGCCCGCCACAGGGTTACTGTACCCAAATAGGTTAGCGGGAAATAACACATGGAGGAATAATGCACAATTTTGGTCTTGACCAAACTAAACAAAATCAACACCACCCAGAACAACAATTGCATCCAGGTACCAAAATCATACCGTATGCAGGAAAGCATGGTATTGGTTTCCAGTGCCTCATCTTCACACTCATGATCTCCCCACAAATTTGGAATAGCAAACACAGAAGCCGGGAAGCACCCCAGCAACAATACCACAAAATGATATCCCAGGAACCCGCCATGCCCACTGTCTTCCGTGCTCAGCAACCTTATCTGATAGGTAATAAACTCCTGTAAAAACCAGGGACCATGCATCCAGTACTCCACGCCGAACCACAAAAGCGCTGCCAATCCGGCGGCCAGGGAAAAGTACACCAGGTGCCAAAAATAACCTTTGCCCTTAAAACGATATCTGGCCCAATACGCCAGCAATACCAAAATGACAATCAGGAAAGCTGTAGGCCCTTTGGTTAGTATGGCTAAACCCAGAACAAAACCACCGCCCAATAAATGCCGGTACTTTACCCAGAACGACTGTTCCTTGGAATGGTTAAAAAACCTCCAACGGAATTCAATAAACCCGTATAATCCTGTGAAAATGAAAAAGTTAAACCAGGGATCGATGATGCCACTGCGGAAATACATATGAGGCAGCAAACTGCCCAGCCAAAACAGTGCCCAAATCCAGCCAAACATTCGATCATGTATCCGGCATCCAAGATGATACACCAACAATAAAGTGGCCCAGCCACAAAGAGCATTTGGAAACCTTGCCGCAAATTCATTGACACCAAACACTTTCATGGACAAAGCCTGCATCCACAGAAAAAGTGGGGGTTTTTCCCAAAATGGCTCAAAATCAATTTGTGGACGCATCCAATCACCCGTAAGAAGCATTTCCCGGGCACACTCGGCAAAGTTTATCTCGTCCCAGTCGAACAGATGTACACTGCCCAAAAAGGGAAAGAAAAATAACAAAGCCAAACCACTAAGCAAGAGGTAATCACGCCGCATAAGCCGAACTAACAGCAATTCTTCTGTTTTGTTGCGTGCAAAATAAAGAAGGAGTCAGGACTTCACCGAGAGAAAATCCTGACTCCTTCATTTTAATGCTGCCTAAAGTTTATTCCAGAATCAACTCAAACTCCACGCGGCGGTTCTGCTCTCTTCCTTCCGCCGTGTCGTTGGAAGCAATGGGGCGAGCCTCGCCAAAGCCGGCATAACGAATGCGCTCTGCCTTGATACCACGGAAAATGAGGTAATCATAACATGCCTTGGCTCGATCCTGCGACAATTTGAAGTTTGCTTCATCATCGCCCACGTCGTCCGTGTAACCGCTGATCGACAGAGAGTAACTTGGATTTTTACGCATCAACGCCACAACCTCATCCAATACATCGTAAGAAGCATCCTTGAGGATAGCCTTGGCACTTTCAAACTGCACAGCACGCGCTGCTGTAGCCAATTTCTCACGAGCTTCCGTTACTTCTGGCTTCTCATCTACCGGTGGCTTTTTAACCACAGGCTTATTCTCCGGTTTTTTCTCCTCCGGACAACCTTTATTACCCGCAATACCAGCTACGTCCGGACATTTATCATCTTTGTCTGCAATACCATCCTTATCCGTGTCCGGACAGCCATTCAAGGCGCCAGCGGCATTCGGACACTTGTCATCTTTGTCGGCTATGCCATCGCCATCTGAATCCGGACAACCATTCAGGGAACCTGCAACATTCGGGCACTTATCGTCTTTATCTGCAATACCGTCGCCATCGCCATCCGGGCAGCCATTAACAGTGCCGGCAGTATTCGGACATTTATCATCCTTGTCGGCTACACCATCGTTGTCAGCATCCGGGCAGCCATTGAGCTTGCCGGCTTTGTTTGGACACATATCGTCCTTGTCGGCCACACCGTCTTTATCTGAATCTGGGCAGCCGTTCAATTTTCCCGCTTCATTAGGGCAGGCATCTGTATTGTCAGGATAACCATCGTTATCACTGTCTGCTGGTTTTGCCGGTGGACAACCATTGTCTGTGCCAGCCACCGTTGGACATGGATCGGCGTCATCTGTAACGCCGTCGCCATCAGAATCTTTTGGCGCTGGACAGCCGTTTCGTTCAGCTACACCAGCCTCGTACGGACATTTGTCTTCATTGTCGGCAATTCCGTCAGAGTCAGTATCCGGGCAGCCTTTAAACTGGCCAGGGGCATCCGGACAAAGATCGTCAGCATCCGGAACGCCATCACCATCTGCATCTGGTGCGTCCGGACAACCTTTATTAGCGGTCTTCCCTTTTTCATTCGGGCACTTGTCATCTTTGTCGGCAATGCCGTCTTCATCTGTGTCCGGGCAGCCATTCAGGGCGCCTGTTTCTGTTGGGCACTCATCGTTTTTATCTGCAAAACCGTCGTTATCATAATCCGGACAACCATTTGTTTGGGCTGTACCTGCATCTTCCGGACACTCGTCTTTTTCATCCCCTACCCCATCATTATCCGCGTCCGGGCATCCCATGGCCACTGGGGGGCCGGGTAAGGCCGGGCAAAGGTCAAGCGAATCTATGGTGCCATCTTTGTCCAAATCCTGCAAGGTCAACTCCACAGGCGCAGGCCGGTTTTCCGACTGGTGTAGAAAATATACATAACCTACCCCCAGTTGAAGGTTATCCCGATTGTCAATAAGCGCTTTACGGAATTCGGCCTGAATATTTAAAAATGCATATGGACTCACTCGGAAATGGACACCTGCGCCAAATGGAAATTGCACGTGGCTATTGTCCTTTTCATACACATAACCTGCACCAGCGAAAGCGAATGGAACAATTTTAGCTTCACTTTTAAAGTTCTCCAACCTGAACTGAAGGTCCGCTCCGGCTGTTATGGAGTTCGTAGTGGATTCCGGCAGTTTTACCGTACCCAACCTCACCGGAACAGCGATATTCAGGGCAGGCGCCAGGTTTCTGGCGTATGCAAACTCAAATCCCTGTCCAAGTTTGAGGTTGTTATCGTACAAAACCCCGTAATCAATGAAATTCAATTTGGCTTGGATAGCATTTTTAAATGCCTGGTTTTGGGCGCTGACATTCCATCCTGTACAGAGGAACGCCAGTAGAAGGAGTAAAGGAAGTTTTCTCATTGTAATCAAAATCTGTTTAATGCGTCCAAACAAAAGCAATGCCAATAACACATTTAGGGTAATTCCTTTCCAGGCATGTACCTTACTTTAGCCGAAATTTTTTCAACCTTGAAACGCAAATTCATTTCTAACCTGCTCATTTTCAGCTTTTTAATGACCACAGAATCCATATTTGCCGCGCATGTAGACACGTTGCAAATCTTCAGTGCGGTTATGCAGAAAACCAGCAACTGTCTGGTCATTACCCCGGATAATTATCAGGTTTCCGGAAAACCTTATCCGGTTTTGTACCTTTTGCATGGCTGGAGTGGAAACTTTGCCGGTTGGCTATCCGAAGCGCCTCAACTCAAAGAACATGCAGACCATTATCAGATGCTGATTGTGTGTCCGGATGGCGGATATGACAGCTGGTACCTGGATAGCCCGGTTGATTCTTCTGTGCGATACGACACCTATATATCTCGTGAAGTGGTGAATTACGTTGATTATTATTTCAACACCATTAAAGCACCTTCAGGCAGAGCCATTGCCGGGTTGAGCATGGGCGGCCACGGTGCTATTACGCTGGCAATCAAGCACATGGACATTTTCGGTGCAGCTGGAAGTATGGCAGGCGGTTTGGATCTAAGGCCCTGGAAAAAGAACGAATGGGACCTGAAAGGAGTCCTCGGCGACCCTTCAGAATATTGGGACAACTGGGTGAAAGCCTCTGCGGTTACACTGGCAGAACGTTTAAAAGGGAAACAGCTTCCTTTAATTATTGATTGCGGTATTGATGATTTTTTCCTGGAAGCTAACAGAGAAATGCACCGGGTGCTGTTAGAACTGGACTACCCGCATGAATACACAGAGCGCCCCGGGGAGCACAATGGAGAATACTGGGGAAGCGCTGTTGACTTTCAGGTGTTGTTTTTCCACAAATTCTTTTCACCTGAAGAGTTTAAAAACTGATCCAGTCCAGCAGCCCTAGCTGGAGCAACCATTTTTTTCCGTACAATAACCAGGCAAAGGAACCTATCCAGGCCAGCAAAATGATTTGCAAAAAACCATCGCGCAACAGCGCGCGCGTTGGCGATTCCGTTTTTCCAAAAACCAGTGTCAACTGCAGATACCGCAACACCCCGGCCACTACAAAAAAGGAGGTGTAAAATATTTTGTCGGAGCCAATACGCTGGGTTACTTCTGGAGAAAAACAATACATCAGATAGGCTACAATGGCAACCGTAGAGCAAACCACCATGCTCATATCCAAAAAAGGCAGGTTATAGCCTTCCAACGCCTTACGAAAATTGTTTTCACCCATCGCCACAACATACTCTCCACGCCGCTTGGCCAGGCCTAATATTAAAGCCAAAACAAAAGTCAGCACCATTAGCCAGTGGGAAACCGCAACTCCGGTTACCGCACCTCCCGCCAAAACCCGCAATAAAAAACCGAGCCCTATCAGCGATACATCAATGATGGCCAGGTGTTTGAGCGAAAGGGAATAGGCTACATTAATGAGGAAGTATAACAGACTGAAAATCAACATTTCCGGTCGAAAAAACAAGGGCAGTAAAAAACTAGCCCCCAGCAACCCGGCCAGAATAAACATCGCCTCTACCCTACTGATAGCGCCGCTGGCAATGGGGCGTTTGCACTTGTCCGGATGGTTGCGGTCTTGCGGAGCATCCACCAGATCGTTCAACACATACACCGCAGATGCCATCAGGCAAAAGGCGGTAAACCCAAGCAAGGCATTGGCCAGAAGCGCCGGCTCTGCAAGTCGGGCAGCAAAAAATGCCGGCAGGAAAATAAACAGATTTTTTACCCAGTGTTCCGGCCGGATTAATATGACTACATCCCGGATTCGCATAAAAAGATCAGTTTTTCCTGGATTTATCCTGAAGAATAACCTCTTCTATAATTCGTGGAAAATGAGCATGTTCCAACGCCAGTACCTTCCTGGCAATATCTTCTGGTTGATCATCGGGGTCCAACGCACAGGAAGCCTGAAACACTATATCTCCCTCATCATAATGCTCATTGACAAAGTGAATGGTAGGGCCAGACTCCAAATCACCTGCAGCTTTTACTGCTTCGTGTACATGGTGCCCATACATACCCTTCCCTCCATATTTTGGCAATAATGCCGGGTGAATGTTCAGTATTTTACCTGGAAAAGCTTTAACTAAATACGCCGGCAGCAGCCAAAGAAAGCCCGCCAGGGCAATAAAGCCAATGCCATGCGATTTCAGAACCTCCAATATCCCGGTGGTTTCGTAAAAAGATTGCCGGTTGATCAGGTGTGTGGGCACACCAAAGGCGCCAGCTATATCCAATACACCAGCCTCTTTCTTATTGGATATTACCAGTGCTACCTCAGCAGTTTCAGAATCCTGAAAATACTCCAGGATCTTGCGTGCATTGCTGCCTCCCCCTGAAGCAAATATCGCTATTTTGGGTTTGCTCATTTTCTACTGAATTTTTGCAGCCGCTTCATCATCAAATTCTCCTTCCCAACGCGCTACCACGGCTGAAGCCAGACAGTTGCCTACCAGATTGATACAGGTACGCCCCATATCCATCAAAGCATCCACCCCTAAAATAATGGCAATTGGCCATTCAGGTATGCCAAACTGCAGCACAGTAGCCGTTAAAATCACCAAAGAAGCCCGCGGCACAGCAGCTACACCCTTTGAAGTCAGCAACAAGGTTGCCATCAGAATGAGTTGTTTGTCCCAGGTGAACTGCTCGGTCAGTCCGGCAGCCTGAATACAAAACATGGATGCCAGAGATAAATACAAGGTTGAGCCGTCAAGATTAAAACTATAGCCGGTGGGCAACACAAAAGAAACAATCTTTCGCGGCACGCCAAATTTTTCCATAGCGGTCATGGCCTGTGGCAAAGCTGCCTCCGAACTGGCTGTTGCAAATGCCAGTGAAGCAGGTTCGTACACGGCTTTCAAAAAACTCCTGACCGGAATTTTGAAGAAATAAAGCACGGGAATAAAGACCACCACTACAAAAACAAACAAAGCCAGGTAAAGCGTGCCTAGTAGTTTGGCCAGATTTATCATCACTCCCAATCCTTTGTCGCCAATAGTTGATGCCAATGCGCCACCCACCGCGAACGGAGCGAAATACATAATAATGCCCACAAACTTAAACATCACCTCTGACAGCGCTTCGCACCAATGTATCATGGTTTTCCGGTGATGTTCGCTCACCTGCCGAAGTCCCAGTGCAAATAGCAAACTGAAGATAACTATTTGGAGTACAGCACCTTCGTACACCATTTTAGCAACGTTTTCCGGAAAAGTATGCAGCACTGTATACTTCCAGTCAAGTTTGAAATCGGGTGGTTTTACCGTCACTACCTTATCTCCATACATCCATTGTGCTTCATTCTTTTTGGTATCCACCTTGGCCTGAAGTTCCGCCCCGGAAACCACCACCTTATCTGTTGAGTCGTTTCGTTGAATTCCTGCACCAGCCTGTGTGAGGTGAATAGCCACCAGACCAATCACCAAGGCAACAGAGGTTGCCAGCAAAAAATAGGTAAAAGCCTTCACGGCAATACGGCCCATCTGTTTTCCACTGCTTTGGCCGGCAATGCCAATAACCAACGTGGAAAACAATAGCGGACCAACCACCGTTTTAATCAATTTTATAAATATGGTGCTTAAAACATCAAAGTCTTTGGCCGCTTTGCCCATATCGAGTCCTACCTCGAAGCCAACCAGCATGCTGATAAGAATCCAGGTTGTAAGCGATCCGGCTTGCCAGCCATAAGCACAAAAAGCCAAAACGGTTGCCCAGCGGGATGCCATCAAAACACCGGGGTCCATACCCGGAATCAGGTGCAAACCAATGGTAAGTGCCAATAAAACCAGCGAAGCCAACAGGATTTTGGAAATATTCATACTTAACAAAAAGAGGATTTTGGGGGCAAGATAGGGAACAGTCTTGCATACCTTTGCTCTTGTGATGAACGCAGGCAAAAAAACCTATTTCGTATCCGACTTTCACCTGGGCGCAGATGCCAAACTAAACAGCGCCGAACGCGAACGACAAATCTGTCGCTGGCTCGATTCCATTGCACCTGATGCAGAAGCCATTTACCTGGTTGGCGATATGTTTGAGTTCTGGTTTGAGTATAAAACGGTGGTTCCCAAAGGCTACACGCGTTTTCTTGGCAAACTGGCCCAGTTAAGAGATGCTGGCATTCCTATGTATGCCTTTACCGGCAACCACGATTTGTGGATGTTCGGGTACTTTGAATCAGAACTCGATATCCCGGTTTACCGAAAACCCATTATGCGGGAAATTCATGGCAAACAGTTCATGATTGGTCATGGTGATGGACTCGGACCAGGCGATATTGGCTACAAACGGATGAAAAAAGTGTTTACCCATCCGTTTAGTCAGTGGCTATTCGGTTGGCTGCATCCTGATATGGGCACCAGGCTTGCTCATTTTTTCTCCCAAAAAAGCAGAGCCGCTACTCCGCCAGAGGAGCGTTCATGGCTTGGAGAAGACAAGGAATGGCTTTTACAGTATTGCAAAAGGAAAATAAATCAGGGTATTGAGCCAGATTACTTCATTTTTGGTCACCGTCACCTGCCCATCGATTGGCTTTTGCCCAATGGAAAAAGCAGGTACATCAACCTGGGAGAATGGATGTTCCCTTGCTCTTATGCAGTTTTTGATGGGAAAAATCTGGAACTCCGTTTCTTTGAAAATCCGGATGGCAAACCCGTTAGCAATCACCTTTTGTAAAAACCCACCATATGTCCGGCGCCTGGAATAACCATAATATCCAATGCCGCCGCCCCCCAAAATAACTGTAAATCTTCTTCTCGAAGCAAAGGATCCTGCTCTCCAAGCCACACTTTAATCCGGGTTCCACTTTGCTGCGCCCATTGGCGAACACCTTGTTTTTGCACCGGAAAACCACCCAGATACTCCCACCAGACTAGTGCCCTTTCCAGCTTTTGCGGGTTACGAAAATGGCGTGCTGTAAAGTGCCGGATGCTATCGGGTAACCACGATTGTTTTCCCAAAGTGATTAATCCTTTTGCCAGGAGTTTGTTCATCCTGATGCGTTGCAACAGCCAACTTCTGACACTGATTGGAAAAGTTTCCACAATTCTCAACCCTCGTGTTTTTATACCATCCGGAGCTAATAAAATGAGTTCCGTCACGCTGAGAGAACAATCCGGCAACAAGCTAAGCCAAAGCCTTGCGCCCATACTAAAACCCAACAACGATATATTTTGGTGTGGATGCTTTTGCTGCAACAAGGAAACAATTTCTAATAAATCCTTTTTATCAAAACACGCTTTACGCCACTCCGTTTGACCGTGCTGTGGCAAATCAATGGCCACTACCAAATACCCTGCACAAAGTTCCGGAACCAGCCTCTCAAACAGGAGTGATTGATCTCCATAGCCATGAAGGGCTAAAAGCAAGTGTGGACCGGAACCGCGGGTTCTGACCATTATTCGCCCGTTTTCCATCTCCAGGATGTAGCTATGGTCCATGCCGCAATGAGCTTACTGCTGGTTCATTCGTTCGCCCAGCGTATTAAAAGATAGTACGGTAAAACAAACCATCAGGCCGGCAGGCAACATGACCCACCACGATTTAACCGGATTGCCGCCTCCATTGTCCAGGGCCATCAAACTGCCCCAGGAAATACCTTTAAGCGATTCGCCACCAAAGCCCAAAAATGAAAGCGTAGCTTCAATAGTTACAGCGCCGCCTACCCCAAAAGCCAGAGCCACCCAAACCGGGCGCATGGCATTGGGCAATGCATGCCTAAACAAGATGCGCCATTCCTTCATCCCTAATCCCCGGGCTGCTTGTACATATTCCAATTCCCGTATACGCAACAGTTCCGCTCTGACATACCTGGCTACACCTGTCCAACCCAGCGCGCCAATAAGCGCTATTAATAACCAAATGGAGTCATTCTGACGCTGAAGCAGCACCGACAAAGAGATTATAATTACCAGTTTAGGCAATGCATTAACCAATTCAGAAGCCCGCATAATGATCAAATCCGCGGGCAATTTTACTGTTTTCGCACCAAAAGACCAACGGCTGAAAAGCCAGCCTGCCAACAAACCTGCACCCATCACCAGGATAAAAATGCCTGCACTCTCCCACCAAACAGCAGAGGTTTGGGCTATATCCAGCACATATTTTCTCTGTACGAAAGCAAAAAACCAGGCTACCGGAATACCTGCCAGCCCAAACCAGATTAATCCTCTGCGAATCAACAACTGCTCATCACCGAAATAACCTGCCAAAGTGCCTAATAACAATCCAATACAAAGCGCCATAAGCATGGCTACTGATCCGGTTAATAAAGCTACTCGCGCACCAGAGATTAAGGTGGCAGCAATATCTCTGCCTACTCCATCTGTCCCTAAAACATGTTTAAAACGAGCTGAAAGACCAGGTTGAACTGTTCCTGGCGCCAATAAACCAGAGATGTTTCTGGTAGAATATTCTCCCGGCGAGAATGGTATGGGAGCATATAAGGGCGAATCATCAAACCGACTTTCCTCTTTCCATGACTCGTAGGCGGTTTGCTGCTCAATCACACCCAAGACCGGATGAGTGCGGAGCCAGGCATCTCCCCTGAGCGCTACCACCAGTCCTGGATAATAGGTTTCTCCACCTATACGGCATTTTAAGGGTCGGCCATTGGCCAGAATATCCCGGAAAATGGCCAGAAATACCAGCAAGCCTAAAAACCCTATGGATAATTTTTTAGCCATATTGCAAAAGTCCGTACACCGGTTAGCGTTCCAGAGGAAAATGAAGTTTAAAATCTTGCAGCAATGTATGTAATACCTCCTTGTTTGGGGCAAATCCCAGCACAAATCCACCTCCGCCGGCGCCACAAATCTTGAAGGTAAATTGACCGTGTTCCAGACTTTCATTCCACACCTTTTCCACGGTTAAAGGTACCATTGGGGCAAAATATTCGCGCTGAAGGGCGGAAATGGTCCTGAGGTTTATCCAAAAATCCTCGGAATCTGCCTCCAGCCAGGCCTTGATTAACGCCTCATGGACAGGCAGATACCTTTCCTGTAAAAAATGGTTAAAAACCGGGGTTTGCTGTTGCTGCAAAAACCAATCAATTAGTGGCTGACTTTTCCTTGGCAAAGTTGAATCCAGCAAAAATACCAATGGCTGATCTCCATTCCATGAAGATTGCAGGGCAATGGAAACCTGTGTTTTTTGCCGAATTACAACCGGTTTCCCCAGATAACTTGTCAGTGGATCAATACCCGAACTGTTGCCGTGAAAAAAGCCCTCCAAACGCGAAAGCAACATTTTCAATTGAGCCGGATCGCTTTCAGGTTCTGCCACGTAACGCTGGTAAACCGCGGCACAAAAGGCGCCTGAACTGCCCAGGCCATATCCGGTAGGGATGTTGGATTCGAAACACATGCCTTCTTTCAAATCGTGTTGAAAAGTCTGGACATCCAAACCAGGGATTTCACTCAATACAGGGCTTTGGGCGAAATCCATCATTTTATCAAAATACCGATCTTTTTGCCTTTTCCAGACCCATTTGCCGGAAAAAGCAGTCAGAGGTACGGCCAGCGCTGTAGCCCCCAGGAGAAGCACATGTTCTCCAAACAAAAGGAGTTTAGCGGAAAAGATGCGGCTGTCAATTTGCATGGTTAGCCGCGAAGGTACTGCAAGCACCGGGCAAAAAAGGAGGCGGGCGCCTAATAAGTCATTCAAGTTACGACTTAATAAGCACCCGCCTCAAAAATGCAATTCTTGCAGTTGTTCCTGTTTGAGATTACCAGACAGTATACCGTCTATTGCACCAGGAATTTTTTAACAGCTTTTTTGCCTTCTGCTTCAATCAAAGCGTTGTAAAGACCTTTTGGCAAACTATTGGTGTTTACAGTATTTTCCTGTTCCAGATTTTGTTCCAGTACAAGTTTACCACTGTTATCAAATACCTGTAGTCTTCCAATTTTGGCCTCAAGCAGGTTTACCTGAATCTGATTTTCCTGCACTAGGGTTGGGAAAAAAGTTACAGCTGCTTCCTGCGCAGGTTCGCCTGTGGCAGAAGTAGTTTGGAAAACAACAGGTTTGGAAGAAACCAACACATTGTCGCCGGTTTTTTGGCCATTGTTGTTGGCACAAAGCGAAACAAAGTAGAAAGTTGCCTTATTGCCTGAAGCACTGGCTGGTGCTTTCCAGGTAAACGTCCAGGATGTGCTACCGTTTGATAACAATTTAGGAGAAGACTGGCGGGCATATTTTTTACCCGCAGCTCCACTGCCTATGCTTACGCCGGTACCAGCTGTCAAGGTTCCACACATGGCATTTGCATTATCCCAACAGGTCAATTGAAAGCCTGCCCTGGCCGCATTGCTGGCATTGGTCAGGGTAATGGTGTAAGTGGTGTTGGCTACAACCGTATCTGGCACCCCGGAAATGGTTACTGTGCCGGTAAAGTTACCACCAGAGTGACAATCTGACTGCCCGCAGGTATTTTCACCGGGAGCGCCGGTTTTTCCTGTGGGTGGATTGTTGGGATCGCGCATGGAGTTGGTCAAACCAAACCAGAGGCCAAAAAGCAGGATTGAAGACGATAAAAGTGTGCGTTTCACGATAAAAACAAGTTAATTTGTGTTTGTTGCAATCAAGCGTATTTTGAGGAAGCTTCTATTTAGCAATAAAGAGTTTGGTGCTCAGGTTCCCCCATTGTACAAAGTACAATCCTGGCGTCCAGTCTGCCACTTGCAGGTTTTGTACCGGAGCAGCAGCCATTTCAGTCACCAACTCACCCAGCGTATTGTACACGAATAGCTGACCAGTTACGTTTTCCGCTTTCAATTCTATCCGAACCTGATCATGTGAGGGATTCGGACTAAGCGTCAACTCATTGTTTTTGGCAACTCCAGGTTCCACTGTTGGAACAGTTCCATTGAAAGCGCCAAAGGTAGGTTCCTTGATAACAAACGGACCGGTGCCGTTCGGTAAGCGGGCGTAACCTTGATCCGTTACCTGCTCATCAAAGGAAATATTATCCAGAAATGCGCTTTGCGGATCCACCAGGCTAAGTGTTTCTCCAGAAGCCGATAATTTGAAACTGGCGTGCAAAGAGCCCTGATCCGCATCTTCATCTGCCCAAACGATCAGATAACCATTAGCAGGAATAATTGTTCCCGCAGGGAAAACCCATTTGCGCAGATTCGTTGGGTTGTCAGACAGAGCGTAATCCGTCAGGTCAACCGCTGCATTCGTCAGATTGTACAACTCGATCCAGTCTTCGTATTCACCTGCTTCATCAGCAGCTGTGGTGGCATTGGATGCCATCACTTCGTTAATCACCACCGGTGGGTTAATAACCCAGGCCGCACCTACATAGTAGTAAAACACATCATGCTCTGCGCCTACCGGGTAAAATGTAAGCGTCTTCGCACTATTATTAGCAGCCGCCTGTACATAGAAACGCACCAGCGTTCCGGTAGCAAAACCAGGGATAGAAGCGCCAAATACGCCATCAGATGCAGCGCCATCATTATGCTGACCATCATCGTACATAGTAGTTTTGGCAAAATGGCCATATGCGCCCGGACAATAGAACAAAGACACTTCTGAAATACCATTTACCGGGGAGGTAATATTGGCCAGAACCGTTACTGATTCATCGGCCGCAGGATCTGCCCATTCACCTGCCTGTGTTTGCAAAATCACGCTATTGATGCTGGGACCAACCGCATTGATTTCACTGTTATTTAACAGTGTATTCCGGTGCGTATTGACAAAGTTTTTGATGGTTTGTTTTTCAGTATTGTACTGGGCATTGGTGTACAGCTTTTTGGTATCAGCCATTACAGCCGCATTGATTTGTGCATCATATGTATCCACAAGTGCATTAAATTCCGTAGAATTCATTTCATCTGCTATCAAGGTCCTGAAATGCGCCAGATAACGTTGGCGGATGCTTGGTACTGCCAGTAGCCGATTAAGGAGGGGATAATTAACTTTGGTTTCATTGTAAAACACCCCCCAGTTGGTAGCATTGGATTTCATGGCAGAGTTGCCGTCAAATTCCAGCGGAGTCATGCGTTGGGTTTCCGGATCCCAATACAAATAGTAGTCCATTTTACCTTTAAAGACATAACTGTCGTCGTCTGAAAAAGCAATTTCGGAAGCCAAAAACCAAAGCGTACGGTCTAGGTCCATCACTTCGCTGATTTCGGTTTCCAAATTACTTAAAGGAGTAGTATTCAACACATTACAGGTATTAACCAGATCATCCCACGGATTGGTTTTACTGCTTGATTTCAGGGTGTAGTATTGTTTATAGGTAGCTGTATCTGCGCCCAGATAGTTCAAGCCTGCCGTACCGTCACCCCAACCGCCGCCGCCCGGGCCGCCACCGCCTGACGGACGGTCTGCACGCCAGCGAGTACCGTCATTACTAAAGAACCACTCCTCGAGGTAATCTCCATTGATTTGTTGTACGTTGGGGTATACGCCCCAATTGATACCATTAATGGATAACCGAATAAAATTCGCCTTCGCAGCAGGAATATGCCGCCTGATCTGGTGCAGATACGACACCTCACGCATGAATGAGGCATCTTCGAAAGCATTATTAAAGTTGAGGGTGGAGTAGCCGTCTATGTCCTGACCAGCTACAAAGGCATCCAGACTGATGTTAAATGATTTCTTGTCGGAATTCTGAACCTGCTGATAAGATGTATTCCCCTTAAATCTAACACCTACATTAAAAAAGGTATCGTTTTCCACAATCATTGTGGCCGGGATATCTGTTTTGCTTGTGTAGTTGTTTTTCATCAACTGCCAGAAGTCTGGCTGATCAAACCAAAGCTGAATTTCACGGAAGGTGGATTCATCATAAAAACCAGACGAATTCCTCCCATTAGTGTATAAAATATGCTCATTTTCAGCAAAATACATGGAGCTGGGGAGATCCTGAGCAATTAAAGTGGTAGTGGTAAGAACCAATGAAAGACCAATCTGAAAAATAATTCCTTTCATAGTCGATGAAGTTTAATGTTAACAGCTTTTACACAGCCGTATTGAATGGAAAATCCCCCTGCCCTGAACTATTTGAATACAATATGCATCAAACTTATTCAGGACAAAGGGGCAAATTATGCTAAACAAGACCAATAGAATGATCCAAAAACCTTAAAAAGTCAACACAAGACACAAATTGAATCCAATTCTTATCCACCATGTCCGTGGTGACCATGACCACCGCCGTGTCCGCCATGACCTGTCGTATCGTGAGGATGCTGAATAGTGTCATGTACGTGTAGGCTGTCGTGATGTATGTGCAGGCTGTCAAAATGGTGTACATGCAAGGAATCATGTACATGCAAGCTGTCGTGATGCTGATGCAGCGAATCATGTACAAACAGGGTGTCGTGGTGATGCCCATGTCCGCCTCCGCGCTCAGAAGCGATTAGATCGGAAGTGGCGGCATCAAGGTTCAAAGGATCCTTTTGGCAGGAAAAAAGGACTACCATTAGTCCCACTGCCAACGTCAAAAACAAATTCTTCATAATTAAACAAGAAGGTTAAATAAAGGCATCATTGCCTGATGTAATCCCACACGGATTCTGATCGTATCTGGTTGCGTATGCTCCAATATTTATATACAAACATTCTGAAAATCCTTAAGGTATTATGACTTTACCTTAGCACCATGGAGGAGTTATCAGCCCGTATTGCGCTTATGTATCCATTGTCTGAGCCTGCCATGGCTCAGTTTTTATCTATATGGAAATCAACTACTTATGAAAAAGGTGCTCATTTATTAAAGGCAGGGCAGGTAAGCAATTACATGTATTTTGTTGGTAAAGGAGCTGTTCGGATTTATTATCAAAAAGAGGAAAAAGAAATAACCGAGTGGCTGGCACTGGATTATAATTTCTTTTTTTCCATCCAGAGTTTTTTCCAACGCGTACCCAGCCGACTGGCCATTCATACTCTGGAAACCTCGGAGGTTTTCATGATGCATCATGATGATCTCATGCAGTTATGCGAACAATCTCATGAAATTGAAAAATTGTTCCGCAAAATGATCACCACCTCGCTGATACTCTCCCAAATCCGCATGGAAAGTATTCAATTTGAAAACGCACACCAACGTTACCAGCGACTCCTGAACGGATCTCCTGATATTCTGAAACGGGTGCCGCTGAGTTATATCGCCTCTTTTCTGGGTATTACTCAGGAAACCTTAAGCAGGGTAAGAAATGCCCGTTAACACCTTCCATATTATTTGACAATTATCAAATTTAGCAAAGGTCAATGTGCTCCACCTTTGTTACCGAAAGGGCCCACCATTTCGTCAATTTGTTCAACCACCTTACCCGACACACCAGTTTTCGGGCTAAAATGGCATTCTTCAGCATGAAATACTCGAATTTTTTCCTTCTAGGTCTATTGCTCCTAACCAATATCGGCTTAGCACAAAACACCCTGCCGGTGCTGGGAAAATCTCCCCGCAAAGCCTTGCTTAAAACCCTGACGCCGGCTGAAAAAGCCCGACTTGTAGTTGGAACCGGCATGCGTATGAGCGATATCAATTCCAATAACACAGCCCCTACCCCACCTGCTACCGGCACTAATGTAACTGGCAATATTCAGGGCGCCAACTTCGCCACCGGAGAGTCCAAAGTGCCAGGCGCAGCAGGTATTTTATATGAAATACCCCGTGTCGGAATTCCTTCCATCGTTTTGGCTGATGGTCCGGCAGGTCTGCGCATCAACCCAACGCGTAAAAGCGCCCCGGATCAAACTTTTTATTGCACGGCTTTCCCTGTGGCTACACTGATTGCTTCCACCTGGAACCTGGAACTGGCCGGGCAAATCGGAACAGCCATGGGTGAAGAAGCCCGGGAATATGGCGTGGATGTATTGCTTGCGCCAGCTATGAACATTCACAGAAACCCACTGGCAGGCCGCAACTTCGAATATTTTAGTGAGGACCCACTCATTTCAGGGAAAATGGCCGCCGCGTTGGTGAATGGGATCCAATCTAAAGGGGTTGGGACCGCTGTCAAACACTTTGCTGCCAACAACTCTGAAACCAATAGAATGAACATAAATACAGTGGTAAGCGAAAGAGCCCTGCGTGAAATATACCTCAAAGGTTTCCAAATAGCTATCAAGGAGAGCAAACCCTGGACAGTCATGTCTTCCTACAACAAAATCAACGGGGTTTACACCTCTGAAAGCCCTGATTTGCTTACCCAAATCCTGCGCAAGGAATGGGGATTTGATGGGTTGGTTATGACCGATTGGTTTGGAGGTAAAATTGCACCGGATCAATTAAAGGCAGGCAACGACCTCATCATGCCTGGCACTCCAAAACAAATAGAAGCCGTTGAAAATGCCCTGAAAGATGGCAGTCTGACGGGTGCTGCGCTGGACCTGAATGTAAGCAGACTTCTGGATCTGATAGAAAAAACTGGCACATACCAGGGCAGAATCGCGTCCAATAAACCAGCTTTAAAGGCGCACGCAGAAGTAGCCAGAAATGTGGCCAGCGAAGGCATGATTTTGCTTAAAAACCAGAATAACGCTCTACCCATCCGTAAAGAAACCAAACTGGTAGCAGCCTTTGGTAATACTTCATACGACCTGATTTCTGGCGGAACAGGCAGCGGCGATGTCAATGAGGCCTACACCATTTCACTTGAGGATGGTTTGCGTAATGCAGGTTTTCAACTGGATGAAGAACTAAAAACAACCTATCAGGAATACATACGGCAGGCAAAGGCAGCTCGCCCGCCCAAAAAATCTTTCTTCGAGTTGGAGCAACCCATCATTGAAATGACCCTAAACAAGGCAGTATTTACCCGAAAAGCAGAAACCGCTGAGGTAGCGATCGTTACCATTGGGCGAAACGCAGGTGAGTTTCAGGATCGGAAACTGGAAAACGATTTTTACCTGAGTCAACAGGAAAAAACCTTGCTGCAACAGGTAAGCACAGCATTCCATGCCGCTGGGAAAAAGGTAATTGTAATTGTCAATACCGGTGGCGTAATTGAAATGGCCAGTTGGCAGGATCAGGCTGATGCTATTTTGCTGGCCTGGCAGGGTGGACAAGAAGCCGGCAACGCCATTGCGGATGTACTGATTGGCAAAATAAATCCATCCGGGAAACTGGCCACTACCCTGCCGGTAGATTATCCTGACGTGCCAGGTTCCGATAAATTCCCTGGACTTCCAGCTGATAAGCCCACTGAAATAACATACGAAGAAGGTATTTATGTTGGCTATCGTTACTTCGATGCCTTTAAGGTAAAAACCGCTTATCCTTTCGGTTTCGGTTTGTCTTATACGGAATTCACCTATGGACCGGCCAAACTCAGTTCCGACAAACTGACCAAGGATTTAACTTGCACCGTCGCCATCACCAACACAGGCAAAGTGGCTGGCAAAGAAGTGGTTCAACTGTATATCTCAGCGCCTTCAACCGGCCTGGAAAAACCAGTTAAAGAATTGCGTGGCTTTGCTAAAACCAGATTGCTGGCGCCAGGTGAAACCCAGGAGATAAGTTTTGCCATCCAGGCAAAAGACCTCTGTTCGTTCCATACCTCTTCCAGCGCCTGGATAGTAGAGAAGGGCGCCTACACTGTTATGATCGGTGCTTCCAGTCAGGATATCCGACAGCAGGCAAGCTTTGAGGTCAAAACCAACCAGATAGTGGAAAAAGTAAAACCTTCATTGAAACCAACTCAGCCAATCAAGGAGTTATCCAGGAGATAAGGGAGTTTTTTACTACGGGGGCGTAGAGGGTTTGTACCATTTAAACCTCTGCGCCTCTGCAGTAAATAAAAACCTCAGCGCCGCTCCTAAAAACGGTATTGTGCGCTGGCACGCAAGTACATGGCATCGAATGATGGTGCAGCGGCAGAAAGGTCCTTGGAGTAATCTGCCCATACACCGAATGTCCAGTTTGGCAGTTCTTTTTCTAATCCGAGCCCTATTCTCCATTTATTAGACAGCCATTTCGCTGGAAATTTCTCTGCAGTGTACCGGTCTTCATCCGGATGCGGATTTGGACCAGGCCCTCCGGGATCATCGTCTATAAACTTGTATGTCACCAGACTGGAAGATACATGCACCCATTCATGCGCAAGTCTGACTGCCGGTTGCACCCAAAAACGCACAGGCAAATTGTATCGCAGACCTATTCCCAGATGCTGTTGCCTGATAGAGCTTTCTACCAGCACCAACTTGGAATTAAAGGAGCCACCTCCTCCTCCGCCGCCACCTCCACCACCAGGGGGTTTGGGAATAGTATCATGATGTGAGTGAAACTTTGGAATGAAATCTGATGTCGCCACATCATGGTTTAGCCAATCTGCAGTTGCTGAAACCCATAGCGACTTCCACACCTTAGCCTCAAAGGAAACTCCCTGTCCGGTAATAGATGAAACACCTTTTTGCTGTGGCTGCACAAAACCCAAAGTAGCATGGGCGCCTATCCTGAACTGTTTATTACTTGTTTTAACCACAGGTTTAATATCCGCTACCGTCAAAGGCTTTTCTGCCTTGGCCACCAAACTATCCTGCAAGGCAACAATGGCTTTTTGTAGTGAATCTACCATCATTAAGGCCAATGCAACCTGTATAGAATCTGAGACGGCTGTCGCATTTTGCGCAACATTTTGCTCTACCGGCGTTGGCTGTTTGTCTGCTGCCGTCTGTGGCAACTCTGATTCTGTTGCTACAGGCTGGCTTGGAGTTGAAACAACAGCTGTTTGTTGTTGAGGTACAGGGGATATTTCAGCCTTTCTTATTTGTTTGATTTTTGATTCCTGATTCCGTTTTTGTACCTTTTCGGTATTTGTTGCCGCGGTCGTTGGTGTCGAATTGAAAGCCTTGTTTTCTGTCTGAGTACCTGCAGTTGACTGAGCCTGAATGGTTTCTTGTGGTGTAGAAACACTTTGAGCAGGTTCATGAACCGGATTGTCATGTTGATTTTGTAATCGGGCAATTTCCAATTTCAATTGGTCATTCTCTGCCTTTTGCTGATTTGCTTTCCAGGCAAAATAGGTCAAAGCTGCAAGCGTTACCAGGGTAGCCAGCTTCCACCAGGGCAAACTGCCTGCCGTACCTTTGGGCGCGGGTTGTGCTCCTGCGTCAAAAGCATCCAACCTTTGAGACAACTGTTTCCATTGTTTAGCCCGGTTGGGGAATGGGGCTTCCTCATCAAGTCGGTCCTTAAATAAATCGTCCAGGTCTTGCATGGTTAGTTAGTCGAAAAATTCAAATTCGGTTTTGAGCATGTTCCTGATGAACTGTCTTGCTCTGGAAAGATTGGACTTTGATGCACCTACACTGATATCAAGGGATTGGGCGATCTCTTCATGAGTCATTCCCTCTATAACAGCCAGGTTAAATACGGTTCTATACGCAGGTGGTAGCTTGTCCAACATAGACCAGATTTGCTCCTGCGTTAAATTTTCTTCGATTCCGGAAAGTTTCCCACTGTCATGCATGTCCAGCAACTCCTGATTTGGAGGGGTACTCATTTGTGAACGCAGCCGATCGATAGCCGTGTTCACCACTACCCTTCTTAACCAGGGTTTAAAAGATTGGTCGCTGGAATAGAGGTGAATTTTGGTAAAAACCTTAAAAAAAGCATCATTCACCACTTCTTCCGCCAACTCCTGCCCTCCCATGTATCTGCGAGCTACCGTCATGGCATAGTTGTAAAAATGGCTGTACAATCGTTGCTGGCTAAGCCGGTTTTGTTCCCGGCAGCCGGAAATGATCTCATCCAGACTTACGTGTTTGTCCAACATAGGATACGGTAATATCGAAGAAGGCGTTGCTTCATGCCCCTCCAAAAATGCAAATAAAAAATAAGCCCTGCATATTTTTCATGCAGGGCCCATCATAAACCGCAAAAAGGTATTGTAGATGCCAAAATTCAAGGCTACATGTTTAAGCTCATTTTCAGCTTCTTTTCCACCTCTTCCACCGTGTCTTTGAAAACAATATCGGTGTCCATCATATCCTGCACAGCTTTACAAGAGTAGATTACTGTGCTGTGATCACGACCGCCAAATTGTTCGCCAATAGACTTCAAAGACTTATTAGTCAGTTTTTTCGCAAGGTACATGGAGAGCTGACGGGCAATTACGATATTACGTTTGCGCGTTTCATGGTGCAGTTTATCTACCGGAACACTAAAATGCTCTGCCACCAACTGTTGGATAAACTCAACGGTAATCTCTTTATTAATGGTGGTCACGAAATTACGAATCACCTCCTTGGCCAGTTCCAAATCCACGTCTCTGCGAATAAGGGTACTTTGCGCAAGCAAAGAAACCATCACACCTTCCAGTTCGCGAATATTATTTTTGATGTTGTAGCAGATGAACTCCAACACATCTGAAGGGATATCAACGCCCTCTTCTTCCATCTTTGTCTCCAGGATGGCCATCCTTGTCTCCAGATCCGGCGCTTGCAAGTCGGCACTAAGTCCCCACTTGAACCGTGAGATCAAGCGCTCTTCCATACCTTCCAGATCCTTTGGAGCACGATCTGATGTCAGGATAATCTGTTTGCCGTTCTGGTGTAACTGATTGAATATGTGGAAGAAGATTTCCTGAGTTTTTTGTTTGCCTGATAAAAACTGGATATCGTCAATGATCAACACGTCAATCATTTGATAGAAATTGACGAAGTCGTTGACTGAGTTGTTTTTGATAGCCTGAATAATCTGGTTGGTAAATTTCTCCGCCGAAACATACAAGACAGCCTTGGCATCTGATCGTCCAACTATGTCATTACCGATGGCCTGAGCCAGGTGAGTCTTGCCTAAGCCAACATCGCCAAAGATGAACAGCGGGTTAAATGCAGTGCCGCCAGGTTTTTTGGCAATAGCCAAACCAGCATTTCGGGCAAGTCGGTTACAATCGCCCTCAATGAAATTATCAAAGGTGTAATTCGGATTCAATTGCGGATCAACTTTAATCCGCTTGATACCAGGAATCACAAATGGATTCTTGATCATCTCGGCATCGAAAGATCCAGGAACAGGTTCACTGTCCTTATCAGCCGAAGGCCGGGTATTTACTTTGCCGGCAGATTGCATACCTGCAGGCGCCGCACCATTCTCCGGAATATGGTACACCAATCTTCCACGCTCACCCAACTCTTGCCGGATGCTCTTTTTTAGCAGTTGTACATAGTGTTCTTCCAGCCACTCAAAGAAAAACTTATTGGGCACCTGGATTGTAAGTACTTCAGCATCAAGACGTACCGGCTTGATGGGCTCAAACCAGGTCTTGAAACTCTGAGGACTTACATTTTTTTTGATGGTACGCAGACAATCATCCCATACCATCTGGCTGTCTTTTGTCATACCAGATAGATACATTTGGTTACCGGGAATGTCCCGTTAATAGTTCGTTTCGGTGAAGCTGTTCAGTCGAGTAGGGCGACAAAGATTGAGCTAATTGCCGACCTGAACAAATAGAATGAGAGATTTTTACAGAAATATTTTTCTCGATTTCAAAACACTTTGAAAACGAGCATTTTGTGAAAATGATGGGATTTAACCTTTGTTCGTCAGTATGCACCCAAATTGAATTTTTGCAAAATATCCAATTTTTATTCTAAAGCAAGTCAATTAATCAAAATATATTAATACAAAATAGCGCCATTTAACACAATTTCGAATTTATCCAATTTTCCTTAAAACTATGTTTGAAACAATTTTACCACACAGCACAATCCTGGAAAACATTTGAATGTCAAAGGATAAGACTATTGGCAAGCTTCCAAAAAAACAAACTGTTTTGCAAATATACTCATTTGCAAAACAGTTTATAAATCCAGTACTAACAGCGCAAAAACGTTTAAAAAATCACGTAATGACAATGTTGCAAAAGTGCAAATTTTACAACTGTAACATTATCAATTAATTGCCTAAAACAACTTACCCGCCTCTGTTCTCACAGCCATAATTGCTGTTTGAAGCGGCGTAATCTGCTGCTCATCCACTGCCTTTAATAGGGCGGCTACCAGCTCATCAGCATCAGACTCCGGGTCTAATTCCTGCCCTGTCATGGTAACCATACCCAGGGTGTTATTCTTCGCCATGCGTACAATTTGCCAAAGTGTATCCGACACATACAATTGCTGCGACACATTGTGCTCAAACTCCTGATTAATGGCCATGAGCAAAACACCGCGCAACTCCCGAACCTTCATACCCGGCATGCGTACGCGCAGGAGGGTATTGGCAATGTCGGCACGATCGCACAGTAACATCAGACGTTCATAGGCTGAAAGGCGCAAAGGCAGGGTAACTTTCTGCGCTTCGTTGCGCAAAAGTGCCAGGTCCATTCGCTGCCGCTCATCCAACAGCATCTTTAACAGAAAATAAGCCGTAGCCCCTACTACAACCGCCGGAATAGTCAACTTCAACAACTCCAGAAAAAACTCCATAATGTGGGTGTAAAAATTTTGATCAAGAAAATATTGTGGCCAAAAATCAGCCAAACGCCAAAAGGCCGGCAAAGGTATGCATCCACCGCAAACATTTTTTGCATCCGGGTGTTTATCTGTTCGTACCTTTGCCACACTAAAAGGCAATCATATTCATGGGAACCGTTACAGACAACCATACTACTACAGCACCGCTGAGCCTCACTGAAGGCGCTGTTGAACAACTGAACCAGATCCGTCAACAGGAAAACATTCCTGCCGACTACTTCCTCCGCGTAGGTGTAAAAGGTGGAGGATGCTCCGGCTTCTCTTATGTACTGGGTTTTGATAAACGTCAGGATAACGACGACACCTTTGAAACCAATGGCATTCAGGTAGTAATGAACAAAGCGCACGCTATCTACCTGTTAGGTATGGAAATTGATTTCCACAATGGCCTGGATAACCGCGGCTTTACATTCGATAACCCGAATGCCAAAAGCACCTGCGGTTGCGGCACGTCTTTCTCTGCCTGATTTATTCTGCTAATTAGTTGAGCACAGTTACTGTGCCCTGAAAGCGTTTGGTTTTACCATCCGCCAGTTCCACCATGACCAGGTATGCATATACCCCTGGTTGAACATATCTGTCGTGCCAACGTCCGTTCCAACCCATAGTTGGCGCATTGGCCGGGAACTTCTGACGTTCGAAAATCAGACTGCCCCCCCGGCTGTAGATTTGCATGGAAGTAATTTGCCGCACACCTTCACCTGCAAACAAGGTGAAAAAGCCATCCTCATCAGTACTTCCCGGTTTGATTACATTAGGTAGGTATACTGGTGTTGACGACACCTCCACGGTACGATCATCAATATCAATACAACCATTTTTATCCATCACCTGAATCGTAAACTGTGTGGTTTCGGCAATATCAACCCATTGACGCAAAGTATCATGCCGGGAAAACAATTCCTCAGGAGTCCAAATAATGGATTCAAGAAATTCAGGTTCTACACTCGTTATGGCGCGCAAACCAAAAGGTTCACCCGCAACCACCTCTGGCACACTGGACTCCAGCTTGACCAATAAAGCCGCAGGCTCCTTTAATTCAATAGACCAATGGTTAGACACTCCATTGCCATCCCGCACATACACATTGTAAACACCCGCCCACAAACGATCAAACATGGGGTTAGTTGAGTATGTCTCATTGTCCAGGGAATAATAGTAAGGAGGCACCCCGCCAAAAACCTGATCCACCTGGATAATGCCATTACGGTAACCATAACACTGAACCGGTGTAATCAGGGTTTTTATACTGTCAACGCCATTAGCGCGGGTCGGATGAATGTGCAAAAACAGCAAAAATGCCGGAAAGAAAAAGGTGTAATACTTGTTCATGGGTAGGGATACACAGTCTAGATTAAAAAAATCCGACAAAGCTCAAGAACATCTCCAGGCTTTATTCGCTGCCCGAAGATATGAATTTTCAAAAAATGCTGTCGAATTTACTGATATTTCGTCGCCTTATTAGATTTCCTGCAACCGAATTACTTTCGCAGAAAGTCTATTGTCAAACATGACAAACAGCTTGCCAAGATTGGTTAATTTTTCATTTGCGTACCATATAAGCGGTATAGCAACCATGCTGCTGTTGGTCCACCTTTCTTGCAAAACCAAGTCACCCACAGCCCTGGATCAGGGATCACACCTACCCAAGGATGTCATTTTAGGTGTAAATACTGGCTATTTTCCACCATTATGGACAGATTCTTTACAGGCATTGCTGGCTGTTTCCAGCGGTTGCTCCACTCTGAGAACCGGGTTATTTCACCATGTTTTAACAAAATGGGGCTATGAAAAAAAAGCCCAAAGTCTGTTATACAGCCAACAATTGGGTATGGGTCCAGTAACCGGCATTCTCGGTTATCCCTCTCCGGATGCCGCAGATCCACATCAACCATGCCCGGATAAACCTGCTACGCTTTTTACGGGTCTTTATCTGCCCATTTGGGACAATGGCGCCAACCATACCCCTGTAAATGATCAAAACGCCTATGCCCTATATGTGTGGCAGGTTGCAACTGCCTGCAAAGGGCTGATAGGGGTTTATGAGGTTTGGAATGAGCCGGATGCAGGCTGGGGAGGCTTGAAAAAAGGACAACCGGGCAATTGGTGGGATTCGCCTCCCCCACCCTGCCAAACGGGCTTAAAAGCGCCCGTGTTTGCCTATATTCGAATGCTGCGCATCACTTACGAGGTGATAAAACAGGCAGACCCTTCAGCCCTGGTAGCTGTTGGCGGTCTGGGGTGGCCATCTTACCTGGATGCTATTTGCAGATATTCCGATCAGCCAGAAAATGGTCAGGTGGGCGCACCGGATTTCCCCTTTCCTGGTGGCGCGTATTTCGATTGTATGAGCTTTCATGCATACCCACATTTGTATGCCCTGACTAAAACAGACCCGATTTCAGGAGAAAAAAAACCTAATCGCCATTCGGATGCTGCCCTGGAAGGAATCTGGCAAAGGAAAAAGGAACTGGAAGAAGTACTGTTCCACTACGGATTTGACAATATTCGGTATCCGGCTAAATCCTGGATTTGTTCTGAATTCAACTTACCCCGAACCACAATAGGTGAACGATTCGGTGATGAAAAAGCCCAACTGAACTTTGTATTGAAGGCCTTGATTACAGCCCCCATACACCAGGTTAGTCAGATGCACCTGTACGCTTTGGCAGATGCCCTTCTCCCACCTGATCAAGACCCTGAATTTGGATTTATGGGCCTCTACCCTCCCCTGGACACTATTGCTCCCGGTAAACCCATCGGGAATTTATTAGTGAGCGCCCTGAAATGGTATAGTCAAACGCTGGATGGTTACACCCTGGATATGCCTGGCACCTGTGCCCTGAATTTGCCCCAGACCGTTGATGGAGCAGTTTTTTCACATATTACAGGTAAAAAAGCCTTAGTGCTTTGGGCCAAAACCCGGGAAGATTTACAGGAAAATGTGCGTGTTTTACTCCCGGTTCCGGCACAATTGCAATCCAGACAATGGCAATGTTTCCGCTTTGAGCCCCTGATGCCCATAGATACCTCTGGCCAAATGCTACAACTTACCGCTTGCCCAGCAGTATGGAAACAGTTGGATAGCTGGTAAGGAAACTGGTTCAAAAATTTTCAACGTGGTTAACAATTCAAGGCATTATGACATTAAAGGCTGTTTGTTTAACAGGAATGGTGGCAACAACTTTCCTGAATAACCTTCAAGGGCAATCCTATTTTGCATCCTACACACCGGTTTTAACCCATTTTTCTGAAACAGGTCAAAAAAGCCGGCAACACCTGTTGGGGCATCAGGTGGATATCGGAGCATTTTGGGTAAAAAGCTCAAGGTTCAGTATTTGGGCAGGATTGGGTTATGCTTTCCAACAATCTGAATATGACTACACCATTGCTTTTTCTGGAGAGCAGCTAAAAACATGGTACCGCCATCAGGACTTAACCTTGCCGGTCCAACTCAGGTATGGATTTCAATCTGGACCTAACAGGTTTTACGCAAGCCTGGGAATTGTTCCCATCTTTCGGCTCTCCCGAAAAGTATTGGAAACAAGGTCTTCTTTCCCTAACTGGCCGAATGATGTCACCGCTGATCTGGATTACGATCCTTTTGAATTAGCGCTTACCGGTGGAATTGGGTATAGCTTCAATCTAAAAAACCAAAGTAAGGGCTTTATCCAACCTTCCTTCCGCACTAACCTGCCCACCCAGTTTTATTACCTGGCGCGGTATTTATTTGGCCGAAAAAATGATACCAACGACGATCCCCCTGCTTGGAATACCATTGGTATTATCCTGGGATTTGCCCTGCAATGATCTATCGACATCGGTATAATCCAAAAAAACATGAGCCATCCCACGGAATGGTGGAATGACTCATATTTACCTTAGGACTGAATAACTTACAGTTTCTCGATCACAATAGCTGTAGCGCCGCCGCCTCCATTACAAATAGCGGCAAGGCCCAGTTTACCATTGCGCTGGTGCAGTACATTGTTCAGAGTGGTAACAATTCGTGCTCCGGAAGCGCCCAGCGGGTGCCCCAGTGATACAGCGCCACCGAACACATTGGTTTGATCATGGCTGATTTCCATTACCTTTTCAAAGGCCATGGTTACTACTGAAAAGGCTTCATTCACCTCAAAAAAGTCAATGTCGCTTTTGCTTACACCTGCCATTTTCAAGGCCTTAGGCGCAGCAATGGTTGGCGTTGTTGTAAACCATTCAGGCTCTTGTTCTGCATCCGCAAATCCGCGAATCTTGGCAATTGGTTTGAGCCCCAATCGCTTTACGGCAGCTTCGCTGGCCAAAATCAGGGCTGCTGCTCCGTCGTTAATCGTACTGGCGTTGGCTGCTGTTACGGTACCATCCGGAGTAAAGGCCGGACGAAGTCCAGGAATCTTGTCGAACATCACTTTCCTGAATTCCTCATCCTCCAAAATCATCATTGGATCACCTTTTTTCTGAGGAATGCTCACCGGAACGATTTCTGCTTTGAAAAGACCATTTTCTGTGGATGCCGCAGACCTTTTGTAAGAATCAATAGCGAAGGCATCTTGTGCTTCTCTGCTGATACCGTATTTCACTGCGGTAGCATCTGCGCAAACACCCATAGCTTTTTGGTTGTATACATCAGTAAGACCATCCTTGGCAAGACCGTCTACAATTTCACCGTTGCCGTATTTATAGCCCCATCGTGCATTAGGAATGTAGTATGGGATTTGCGACATGTTTTCCATACCGCCGGCTACCACGATATCGTTTAAACCAAGCATGATGCTCTGAGCGCCCAGGGTAATGCATTTCATGCCCGAAGCGCAAACTTTATTGACCGTTGTACAAGGAACATGATCCGGAATGCCGGCAAAACGGGCAGCCTGACGCGCCGGAGCTTGTCCAAGGTTAGCGCTCACTACATTTCCCATGAGCACTTCATTTACCTGATCGGGTGCAACACCAGCTTTTTCCAGGGCGCCTTTAATAGCGGCAGCACCCAGTTGAGTAGCGGAAACACCCGCCAGACTTCCACCGAAACTTCCAATTGGAGTACGAACGGCAGACACTATGAAAACTTCTTGCATATGATTGAGAATTGATTAGGCAGATCTGTAGCGGAAAATCAGTGCATTTTAGACCGTTTGGCCATCCAGGTTTGCAAAATGGGAACAAACCCTTGTTGAATATCGGCCTCCACAAAATCGATGTTGAATTGCAAACATTTCATGCGCAATTGCTCCTTAAACGCACCTACCTGCTGAGTGTAAAATTCCTTCACCTGATTTGGCTGCAAACGAACTTCTTCCCCATTCTCCATGTCTACAAAAACATAAGGTCGGTTTTCAAACTCAAAATCAAGTTCGTGCCGTTTATCAGTAACGTGAAAAAGAATCACCTCATGTTTTGCATGGCGAAGGTGCCTCAGAGCAGAAAAAACCTCTTCAGCCTGATCCGGGCGTTCCATGATGTCGGTAAAAACCACAACCATAGAACGGCGATGAATAGATTCAGCAACCTGGTGAAGGCTTTTTGCAAGGTCTGTTTGTTTATTAAGCACCGGGTTTTCGATCAATTCGGTGAGCTTATTTAACAACAAACGATAGTGCACCGTACTTGATTTGGCGCCTGTGGCAAACCTCAAATCGTCATCGAAAAGTGTGAGGCCAAAAGCATCACGTTGACGCTTCAGGGCATTCATCAGTACTGCAGCCGACTGTGCTGCAAAACAAAGTTTATTGCTGTACTTATTCTTCTGGGGGGATTTTTCATCCCATGGGTAGTACATGGTAGACGAGGCGTCAATCACAATCTGACACCTCAGATTTGTTTCCTCTTCATATCTTTTGGTGAAAAGCTTATCTGTTCGTCCATACACCTTCCAGTCCATGTTCCGGGTACTTTCTCCCTGATTGTACAGGCGGTGTTCAGCAAATTCCACGGAAAAACCATGAAAAGGACTCCTGTGCAAGCCAACAATAAAACCTTCCACTACCTGTTGGGCAAGCAATTCCAAATTGCTTCCCAACGCTCTGATATCCTGGTTTTCAAGAATTTGAGACATATCTGTTTAGTTTGGCGTTGCTACCCGGAAATGGCAGCTTTTGCCGTGCAAAGGTAGATCAATTCAAACACTTTGAGGTGGTTCTTGGTTTACCATACAACCAATAATCGTCGGATTTGGTAGAACTATAAGTTAACCTGGCTGGAATGGCCGGGCTTAGCTACCTTCGCCGACTAAAACATGTAGAACTTACGCATGAAAAACAAGGGAATATTACTGCTTGCAGGCTACCTTTTGCTCACTTTTGGCGTCACTTCCATTGTAATGGAACTCGTGGGCACACATTGGTATTTTTTGGGCTGGCTTGAAAAACTGGGCGGTCTTGGAGCATTTGTAGTCAAATTGCTCATGGTTATTGTAGGTATTATTACCATCGTTTTTGCCCGAACTGACTGGGAAAAGGAAAAGCGTAACGAAGAAATGTAAATATGAAGGCGGCTAAAACAAACACCCGGATTTACCTGAAGGGTGGCAAATCCGGGTTGTGCAAAGAGCCTGTTACTTCACTTCCGGAAAACTAAATCCTTTAGTTTTGGCCTGCTCTACAACTGCATTAATCAGTACGTTATCAAGTGTTTCTGAAGAACCAGACTGTTTACTGGTTTCTTCAGCAATAAATAATGCCATTTTCTTTTCCAGTTCAGCCAGCTCCTTTTTAACCACCTCCCGCTCCTTACTTAGGCGTTCAATCTCCTGTTTTATTTCCTTTTTAGTTTTGCCTTTAAACTCAACAGGAAGGGAAGACTCCTCCAGCTTATCAAGGAAGTCACTATCAGCATTTGCAGCGTCTACTATGTCCCAGTCTTCATTGCGGTAAGTGGCCTTGGATTTTGCTGCGGCCCTTTGGGCAAAATTGGAAGAACCATATTGCGATGCATTGGCATCCTGTGCGGATTGGCGCATCTTTTTAGCTTCTCCTTCCTTTCCGTAACCAATATAGGTTTTGTTAAGTTTCTCATTCAACTCAAGTACCCTGCCGTCGTAAGGAGTATTGATATGAACTACTTTTTTATTGGTATCAATGATCAAATACTTGCCTTTACCCAGATCAGCCCCTTCCTTCCACCCGGTAGCAACACCAGTTTCGTAATCGCCACAATAAATGGTATTGATCAAAATACCCCGGTCTTTTGCGGTTCCGCAACTATTTTTCGGATCTACTGGTCCCTGGTTGAATGGTTCGTTTCCGGCGATAACAATGATGCGCAGATCATTGTCGTTAGCAGACCACGGAATGTCTTTCAGGCTGGTTTGAATTACCCAGCCACAATATTCTTCACCTCCATTGGTCCTAAGCTGAAAAAGTTTTTCTGATAAACCATCCAAATCCGTACTCATTGGTTGAACAAGTCTGATATGCCCACTTGAAGCATCCAGGCCATTGTTACCATATTCGTACAGAGCAATTTCGAGCTCAACGCCTACTTGCTGACGTTGGGCATCGGCCAGGCGGTTAACCATTTTCCAGAGTTGTGCTTTGGCCTGATCAATGAGACCATCCATACTATTGCTGGTATCGAGCAACAGGGCAACCTGAATTTTTGATTGGTTGGAAGATTGCTGGACAAGGCTTACGGCTAAGGGTTTAGGCGTATCAGCTACTGTAACAGGACTGGGGGAAGATTGGCAGGCGGTAGTAGCCTGAAACAAGGCAAGCAACAATAAGAGTGATTTCTGCATGGCAAAATAGGTTTGGTGATTGGTATATGCCATGCAGGATGCCTAAGTGTGGAGAATTACACAAAAGCCTAAGTTTTTTGTTCCTTTTTTTTGCGATAAGGGCAATGCCTGCAGCCACTGCCACAACATTGGCCACGTTTGAGCAGGTAATGTTCAGTAAACACCCAACATCCTTTCTCCTGGTAATAGTCTACTCCTTCAACCAAAGGAGTTTGAGTAGATTCGGCTGATTGTTTTTTCACTAACGCAATGGTAAAGTTTGTTTACAACAGAGTTGTTGGTTAAAAGTTGTCCTGTAAACAAAAACATCCCCTGCAACAAGATCGCGTTACAGGGGATGTTTGGAATACTGAAGCAAATGTTAACGCAAAACGCTGAGTTTGCGCACGTTTCGGCCGTTTTGGCTTTCCAAAGACACCAGGTACAGGCCATTTGCCAGACTATTGATATCCAGCGCAAAGGTGTTTTCACCTTGTTGGAAGCTAACGCCCTGATGGAAAGCTACCGTTTTTCCAGCGGTATCTGTTACACGAACAGAAGCTTCGAAAGCATCGTTGGCATTAACAAGCAAGCTTACCTGTGCATCCTGAGCAGGGTTTGGAGCAATCTGCCAGGCATTCAACCCCTCAATTTCAATGGTACCGGTGGTAGCAGTTGCAGGGGTTTTCAGGTTTCTGGAACGGAATGCTGCGCAGCCAACCAGGTGGTTGAACGGCTTCACACGCCAGTAATAGGTTTTATTAGGAGAAAGGTTGGTCAACAATTTGCTGGTTCCCGTTTCAATAAAGGTCTGTGCAAACTGTGTTCCGAAAGTTGAAA
The DNA here is from genome assembly GCA_017303475.1 of Chitinophagales bacterium. GTDB lineage: Bacteria > Bacteroidota > Bacteroidia > Chitinophagales > Saprospiraceae > M3007. The sequence goes on along the minus strand of JAFLBO010000001.1, from coordinate 214,216 downwards.
CAATGTCGATGTCCACCAGATAGTGAGTAGCACCTGCCACTGGCTGCCACTCCAGCAACACCTCGTTATAATAAGGTACAGTGCTGGCTTGTGCTGGAGAAACCAGCAAATCTGTAGGTGTATTTATGCTCGTAGCAACCGGGCTAAAGCTGTTGTCTAGATAATTGCGACCAGTACTGTTCAGGTCTGCATTCATGATATCAATTTGGTCCTGGGTAAATTGATAGCTGCTGCAGCTCAGGAAGTAGCTCATGTAGTTGTTCTCCATTGGATCAACCAAGGTTCCGAGTGGGTCCTTGGCGCCGCCAGAGTAATTGTTGCAGTTGCTGGAGATGAAACCGAAGTTATAATCCGGAGGAGTATCGCAGATTTCATCAGCCGCCGTGCTACAGTTGGTACCATTTTGGCGTTCAGTGGTAATACCATTGCCCAATGGTGCGTTTACCGGCGCAACAGGCCAGGTAGGATCAGCTGCGTCGAACGGGTTGTTTTCGTAGCCGAAGAAAGTGTGCGGCAGTGTAAACAGGTGCCCCATTTCGTGCGGCAGGGTGCTATTGGGCATAGCGCCGTTGATTTCTGTTTTGCGACTTACAATCCAGTCTTGTGGAATGTTGTAATAAGCCAGAGTGATACCTGGCTGATTGTTGCCGGAAACAGGTGTTTCTACCACAAACACATTGATAGCATTGTTGTGGCGACGCAGGTTCATCAACAGTGTATTGGTTTGATTATCAAATACATTATTGTTGTTGATGGACTTGTTAAACAGGCCATAGGTAGGGTGTTCGCTCAGGTAGAACTGAATGCCAACCGGCTCATAGGCGGCGTTTAGTGCACAGAGTTGTTCCAGGATGCGGATTTCTTTATGTTTACCATTTCCGTCGGCATCGCCTACCAGGTGAAAATGGATTGGTACATATCTGATTTCGCTGCGGTCTGCAGCAGCAGCACGCATGGCTTCCATCACTAATTTGTTTTCCCGGAGCCTTGGGATGAGATCAGATTGGTCTTCAGCGTTGCCGCAGACATGGGGCATCACCTGGCTGAATGCGGGAATGCAGGCCAATGAAGCAAAAAGGAAAAGTAAAAGCCCTTTTTTCATGGATGTTAAGTTAGAGATTGTGTAAGTAGAAGATTTACTCAGGTCTAAGACAATTCAACCTGTAGAATCCCCTAGTGAATCAAAATTTTGGGCTGCAAAACTGCCCCCAAAATATAGCAGCGCAAATTTACAGCATAAGCCTGTAAGATATGGTGTCAGCAAGTGGCAATTCTAAAGGTTTTTGCAACCTTTGCTTTTCAAAAAAACTCCATCGGGAATAGCATGGTTCAAAGCGGGAATCCGGCACTTTTTATCGAAATAACATTCATTTTTGAAAGCGCCCCGTTAACTTTGCAATAATTCTGAAACCTTCCTCTTGAAATCGCTGTTTCAGGATATAATTTCGCAAGTCGAGTTTTTTTTAATCATCACATGCCGCACAATTGCTGAAACCCATGATGACGATCACACAAACATTCCGATGGTTCCTTCCAGCGTTTTTCTGTTTGGGCTATGCCGTTACAGAAGCGCAGGATACTATTAGGACCACTACACCCAAAAGCATATTTCAGGTGCTGACCGAGAAGGAAGCGGCTAAAATGACCCTAGAATGCGACCTGACTACCATTATTGAGCAAAAGAAGACTAACCAATATTTCCCGGCCACCCTGCGTACAGCCGAAGGAAAGCAATATAAAATAGAGGTAAAGCCCAGAGGAAAATTCCGCCGGAAGATTTCTGCCTTCCCGCCCATGAAGATTAAATTCAAGAAAAAAGAACTGGTGGCAGAAGGGATGGACACCTTGAACGAGATCAAATTGGTTTTACCATGTTTTGAAAATGACAAAGGAAATGAACTGATTATCAAGGAGTACCTGGCCTATCGGATGTTTGAAACGCTGACGGATGCCAGTTTGCGGGCAAGATTGATAAGACTGACGATCCGGGATACACATGTTGAAAAATCAAAATCGCCCATGTATGCTATTTTGTTGGAAGACGAGGAGGAATTGGTAGCTCGATTGCGTGGTCAGATCAACGAGGATTATGGTGTTCCGGCCGACAGTTTGAATTCCAACCAGGCAGCTTTAGCGGTAATGTTCGAATATATGATTGGCAATACGGACTGGGAAATTGCCATGCAACGAAATGTACGGCTGGTAAAAGCGCCCATCTCCGGCAAATCGCTGGTGATTCCTTACGATTTTGACTTTTCTGGTCTGGTATCGGCTCCATATGCTACTCCAAGTTCAGAAACTGGCTTAAAATCTGTTAAGGATCGTTTTCTTATGAGCAGTGGTCTCAAAACCGAGCACCTTCGCAGAGCCCTTAATACGCTGAAGGCCAACCGGTCTTCCATGATGGCACTTTGCAAGTCAAAACACCTGGGATATGAGGCTTCTGAGGAGATGTCGCGTTATTTGCGCACCTTTTTTGACAAAATGGAAGGAAATGGAGAGATCCCTACCCTGATCAAACTGGACACAGACTAAGGTGGGGAAAAGCAACTTGTTGAGATTCTTTTAAAAAAAGAAAAGATCAATATTTTGCAATTCAACAAGTCGTTATACATTTGCCCCGCGAAATAAAATTATCGCAACGGAGGAGTGCCAGAGTGGTTTAATGGAGCGGTCTTGAAAACCGTCGTACTGAAAGGTACCGGGAGTTCGAATCTCTCCTCCTCCGCAAACTTGTGAGCGCAATGGTTTGAGCATCAAACTATTGCGCTTTTTCTTTGGCTAACTGTAGCTTTCAGTGCTTACCTTCGCAGCCGATTGTATGAATCTTGTGTTAGACATTGGCAATACCCGCTGGAAAATGGGGCTGTTTGAGGGAGGGAAATTAACCTCGCATCAGGTTGTCACCAATTGGACAGCAGAACAGCTGGCGGAATATGGCAACCTTCGTGGGGTTCAACGCGTCATGATTTCATCAGTTGCCAATCTGGAGGATGATTTTCATAACAGGCTTGACCAATCCTTTCCGGTTTATCTGGAATTAACACATACCACACCACTGCCTTTTGAGAATCAATACGCCACTCCACAAACACTTGGCAAAGACCGCCTGGCAGCGATCGCCGGCGCTCAGGCGTTATACCCTCAAAAAAATTGCCTTGTGATTGATTGCGGTACTTGTATCAAATACGACCTGCTTACTGCCGATGGAGTGTACAAAGGTGGAAACATTGCACCAGGATTAGGTATGCGAGCCAAAGCCATGCATGAATTCACTGCCAGACTTCCGGAAGTTTCACAACATTTGCCCTCAAATTTTATCGGAACCAGTACTGAAACTGCACTCCAGAACGGCGCTTTTCTGGGTTCTTTGCTCGAAATGAAGGGATTTGCAGCACTTTTTGAAACACATTACGCACCATGTATACCGGTGCTTACCGGAGGAGATGCCGGGTTTCTTTTCCCGCATTTTCATTTCCCGGGAAAACAACTGGAACCTCATCTGACATTAATTGGCTTACATCACATTTTAACATACAACCATCAGGCAAATTAACCGCCTGTGCGATCTACACCAAGATAATTCCACGCGAATGAGATCTAACCTTCTGTTTTTGTTTCTGTTAGCTAGTCTGGGTCTTGCAGCACAACCTAAGTTCAACTCCCCATACTCCAGATATGGCGTTGGGGATATCGTTAACCCGTATTTCGCCAACCAAGCCGGTTGGGGCGGTCAAACGGCAGCTTTTCACGACCCCTATCACCTGAACCCCTCTAACCCTGCCTCTTACGCCTATCTGCGCGCTACTGCACTTGAAACAGGCATGTACGCCAAATACAGCCAATATACCGCAGGCTCTACCACACAAAACGAGTGGGGAGGAAACCTCTCTCACCTCGCACTGGGTTTTACCCTGAAAAGCCCAATCAATGAGGTACTGGACCGTGAAAAATCTATCTGGAACTATGGTATGGGTATTGGCATTACACCGTATTCCAGGGTTGGATACTATATCCTAACCCGCGATACCCTGCCCAACCTCGATGATATCCAGAATAATTTCCAAGGCAGTGGAGGTTTGTACCGCCTGGCATGGACCGGGGCCGCTAAACGAAAAAATACGGCTGTCGGGTTGAACCTTGGCTGGCTGTTTGGCAAAACAACCTATTCGAACAACACCCTGTTCACTGATACCAGCGATGTTAAACTGCCTACCTTTCAGGATAATATCAGGCAGGATATTGTTGCCAATGGCTTTGTATGGAATCTGGGCGTTCAGCACGATTTTATCCTGAAACGTTCTGAGCAGGATAAAGAAATTCCAACCCAATGGATTACGCTTGGCGCAACGGGAAATGGCCAGTACAGGCTCAAAGCGCTGGAGGATCGTTACCAGATTCGCAGTCGCGGTCAGTTGTCTAATGGCAATTATTCAGATGCCGATACCCTTTCTGCTACAGTTGACCAGGAGCGCAAAATCAGTCTCCCTGCAGCATTCAGTGTTGGCGTGTTGTTTGTCAAAGCCAACAAATTAAAACTCGGCGCCCAATTTGGCATAGAAACCTGGTCGAACTACGAGAACGAAGCGCGACCACAATCCATGCGAAACACATTTAATATTTCCGGTGGTGTGGAGTACATCCCGGATTACATCTCGTACAACAAATTCCTGAAGCGCTGGCGCTACCGGTTGGGCGGTTATTTCCGTCAGGATCCGCGCACTGTTAGCGGCAAGAATTTTAACGATATTGGTTTGACCCTTGGGGTTGGTTTGCCGGTAGTTTTGCCCAGACAGCAAACCTCTTTTGTAAATATTGCGCTTGAAATTGGTAAAATTGGTGCAGATTCTCCTATTGAGGAAACCTATTTCCGTTTAAGTGCAGGTTTCACCCTGAACGACAATACCTGGTTCTACAAGCGTCGTTTTGAATAATCGGAAAATATGTTTCCAATTGAGTGTTAACAGTCGCAATCCTGTAAACCATTGTTCTTCGGACGGGTTTACAGGATTGCGATTTTACCCATAATCGTTCCATCCTATGGCAACAGACTTATCCATCCTGCTTGAAGATCCCAACCTGAGTGAAACCCACAAAACCATAGCCAGAAAGGTTCAACGAGGCGAACGCATCAGTTTTGATGAGGGTGTGTTTTTGTACGAAAAAGGAGAGCTGGCTTACGTTGGCGCCCTGGCAAACCATGTTCGGGAGCGTAAAAACGGCGACAAAACCTTTTTCAACCGAAATTTTCATATCGAACCAACCAATTTGTGTGTATACGATTGCAAATTTTGCTCTTATTCCCGCTTAATCAAGCAACGCAGCGACGCTGATGCCTGGGCCTTCAGCATGGAAGAGATGCTGGAAATGGTGTACAAATACGATGGTCAGCCTGTAACAGAAGTGCATATCGTAGGTGGTGTACTTCCACAGTATGACCTGCCATTTTACCTGGAATTTTTCCGCAAAATCAAAGAACACCGTCCTGAGCTTCATGTAAAAGCCCTCACACCCGTTGAGTATCACTACATTTTCAAAAAAGCCAAGGTATCCTATGAGGAAGGTATGAAAATGGTAAAAGAAGCCGGATGCGACAGTATGCCTGGCGGTGGCGCCGAGATTTTCCATCCGGAAATCAGGGTACAAATTGCCGCAGACAAATGCGATGCGGATCAATGGCTGCGCATTCATGAGATCTGGCATGAGCTGGGTATGCGCTCTAATGCCACTATGCTTTACGGTCATATCGAGCGATATGAACACCGGGTTGACCATATGGAACGTTTGCGTCAACTTCAGGACAAAACCGGCGGGTTTCAGACATTTATTCCCCTTAAATTCCGGAATCAGGATAATCAAATGAGTCATGTGCCGGAAAGTACTGCTGTGGAAGACCTGCGCAATTATGCCATAAGCAGGATTTATCTGGACAATTTTGACCATATAAAAACCTACTGGCCGATGATAGGTCGAACAACCGCCCAACTGGCGCTTGCTTTTGGTGTAGATGATCTGGATGGTACGATAGACGACACCACCAAAATTTACTCCATGGCAGGCTCTGAAGAGCAAAATCCGGTACTTACTACTCAGCAGCTCGTTGATATGATCCGCAAAGTTGGGCGCAAACCCATTGAGCGCGATACCCTGTACAATGAAGTCCAGGATTTCACAGACGTGGTATTTGAAGAGGATAAAGCTTTCAGGGGCTACATGGAATTACCCGTTATAAACAATTGATTTTCAGTGACATTATACATCTTAAGGCATGGACAGACGGAATTAAACCGTCTCAATATTGTACAGGGCAGCGGCATAGATTCTGAACTGAACGAAGTGGGTTATGCCCAAGCCAGGGCATTTTACGAGGCGCACCAACATGTGGATTTTGATCTGGTAGTGACCTCCAGGTTACGACGGACCCATCAAACGGTGCAGCAATTTATTGCGCGTGAAATTCCCTGGGAGCAAACCTCTGATGTCAATGAAATCAGTTGGGGTATTCACGAGGGCAAACCTATGTCGGCAGAGCAAAACGAGCGATATCAACGCATGATAGCCTCCTGGCGTTCAGGCGATCTGGATGCATCCATTGAGGATGGCGAGTCTGCCCGACAGCTACTAGAGCGCATTGAACGATTTGTGGAATGGGTAAAAACCAGGCCTGAAAAAAAGATATTGGTAGCTACACATGGTCGGGCGATCCGTTGCTTGATAACCTATCTGAAAGGCTTGCCAGCAAGTGAAATGGAAAGTGCTGAACATACCAATACCGGGTTGTACGTGGCGCATTATGTGAACGACCGCTGGGAATTTGAACTGGAGAACGATACGAGTCATTTGATGAATCTATAAACTGCCCGGACATGCGTTTGACTGCTGTAAGTTATTTGAATACCAAGCCATTTATTTACGGTTTGTACCGCAGTGATTTGGCTGGAATCATAGATTTGAGCCTGGATATCCCATCGGTTTGTGCTCAAAAACTGCTGACAGGTGAGGCGGACATTGCCCTGACGCCAGTAGCCATCATTCCACAATTACCCCAAGCTTATCTGGTATCCGATTATTGCATTGGGGCCACCGGGGTTGTCAAAACCGTATGCCTGTTTTCTGAAGTGCCACTGGAAAATATCCAACAAATTTACCTGGATTTTCATTCCAGAACCTCCGTAGCGCTGGTACAGATACTTTGTAGGCATTATTGGAAGGTGCAACCCGTTTTTATCCCTGCAACAGAAGGATTTGAACAACGTATTGGGGGAAGCACGGCTGCGGTAATCATTGGCGACCGGGCTATTGGGTTGGAACAAAAATACCCGTACATCTATGATCTGGGAGAGGCCTGGGTTGACTGGACCGGATTGCCTTTTGTTTTTGCTGCCTGGATCAGTACACGCCCCGTTACTGAAGAGTTGACAGAGCGATTCAACAATGCGTTGCGGTTTGGCCTGGATCATTTGCCGGAACTTTTGAAAATCATCCCCGGCAACCCTAGTTTTGATATTGAAAAATACTTCCGGGAGAATATCAGCTACGAGCTGAATGACGCCAAATGGCAAGGCTTAAACAGATTTTTGGGTTATCTTGCCGGGGAAAACGGATACAAACTTATTCGATAAACAGCCATGAAAGTTACAGCACTGCACGCAGGCAATTTTAAACTTGACGGCGGCGCCATGTTTGGCGTAGTTCCCAAACGAATGTGGCAAAAACTGAACCCGCCGGATGAGCAGAACATGTGCACCTGGGCTATGCGCCCTTTGCTTGTTCAAACTCCGGATGGCAGAAACATAGTTATAGATACCGGACTGGGCAATAAACAGGATGAAAAATTCCGAAGTCACTTTTCACCGCACGGCGACCAAAGTTTATTGAGTTCTCTTGCAATGGCAGGTTTATCAAAAGAGGATATTACAGATGTAATTCTCACCCACCTGCATTTCGACCACTGTGGTGGTGCATTATGGAAGGATGAGGAAAGTGGTGAAGTAGCGCCCACCTTTCCAAAGGCACGTTACTGGAGCAACGAACGCCATTGGCGATGGGCTATGAACCCGAACGAACGTGAACGGGCCTCCTTTTTAAAGGAAAATTTTGTTCCGTTACAGGAAGCTGGCATACTGCATTTTATTCCCGACCAACCAAACGCTGTGTTTTGTCCGGGTATCAACATTCGTTTGTTCAACGGTCATACAGAAGCTATGATGGCGCCTTTGATCACCCTGGATTCTAGTCAGGAATTGCTTTATGCAGCCGATGCCATGCCTTCCCGCTGGCATATAGGCATGCCTTATGTAATGGCCTACGATGTACGCCCGCTGATTACGCTGGAAGAAAAAGCGCTCATGTTGCAGGAGGCCCTGGAAAGGAAACAACTGATCTTTTTCGAACATGATCCATGGGCAGATTGTGGCACCGTGACCAAGGATGATGCCGGCAGAATTATATTGGAAAAAGCCGGCAACCTTGCTGATTGGACGTAATCTTTATAGCTATGATACACACAATAAAACCCTTGATTTTCTTCCTCGCAATTGTCTCTTACTGGGCCTGTAGTCAAACCAAGCCCCAATCTTCCTCTGCCAGAGCCGACCTTTACGAGAGCATCACAAGTACACAAGCCGGGTATGATGAAAAAATGGCCGCTCAGCTTGGCGCAGATCAGTACGGAATGAAACAGTATGTGATGGCCTTTTTGAAAAGAGGGCCAAACCGCAGCCAGGATTCCATCACTGCTGCTCAGCTGCAAAAAGGACACCTGGACAACATTAACCGATTGGCTGAAAGCGGCAAACTGGTGTTAGCAGGTCCGTTTATGGACAATGGCGATGTGAGAGGCATTTACATATTTAATGTTGCCACCGTTGAAGAAGCCAGGGCCCTAACAGCTACTGACCCTGCTATTCAGGCCGGTCGACTGACTATGGAGCTACATCCCTGGTATGGGTCTGCTTCGCTTCCGTTGATTTTACCTTTGCATAAAAGGTTGGAGAAAAAAAATGTAGCAGATTAACTTTACTGCAGAGACAGAGAAATGCAAAGTCCTTGACTTTCAATTGTTCACACCTCTGCATTTCTCTACCTCTGCAGTAAGAATTCTTTTTAAGGCAACCCAGCATTTATTTACCTACGCTCACCTGCGTACCCTTGGGGTATTTTACGGTATAGGTGAACCTGACGCGTTTATTTTGGTTGGCAGGCACTTCCAGCTCCCATTTCAGTTTGCCAAACTCTTCCTGATATTCAGCACCATCTTTGTCTTCCAGTTCAACTACGATTTCCTTTTGTTGGGAAACAGGAATTTGATCCAGAATTTCCACACGAACTGGTATGGATTTGTTGTTTTTCACCACAATTTCATAGGTATAAGTCTCCTTGACAGTGTTGCTGAAAATCTTTTTGCGCTCAGTTAATTCCTTTGGTTGAACCCGCTTGATGGTTATCTGCTCGTCGCGACCCAGCGATAAAAGCATGGTATCGGAAACAGTTGTTGGATTAAGGGAGGTTTGTCCTATGTAGGTATCCTGATAGAAGACATTGGCCACACCAGGCAATAGGTTATATCGGCCATAATCCGTGATTTTTGCCAACAAGAATACTGCGGGGTCAAGTTTGGGCACTGCATGATATTCATAGGAAGCCGGAATATCCATTTCTTCCAATTCCACTATGTTTTCCTGGCCGTCTGACAATACATCCTGAGGCTTTTTCACGTCGAAATTAGCTATGAGTTCATCAGTGCTTTCCGGTGCGAAAACATCAGAAACTTCATCGTCATATGTACCTCCGGCGGATCGTTCCAAATCGCGTGCGAGTGGAGCTGAAGGAACCTGCATCATGTTATACAGTGCATCTTTTTGCACATTAGACTCCGTTCTGGCGGTATAAATGCGGTAGTTCACATAAATTGGCGTTAATATGGGTCTGTCATTATTAGCCAGCGGATTGGCAGTAGACAGTTTAAGCCGAACACCTTTCCAGTCGAATCCGGATCCATTGAACACCTTGGCTTTATACAACAAGCGGAGGGGTTTTTCCATACCTTCAGAGCGCAGGTCGTAAAGTGGCGTCCAGCCAGCCTGGGACACCAGGTAATTACAGGTAATTTCCAGCTGTTGAGGGGCGTCTGTTTCAATTTGGAGCACTATTTCGCCGGTATTATTGGAACTGTTGGGTTGAATACGTTGTAGCTCCTGTTGAAGTTTAAGGTATAGCTCATTCAACTTGCGTTCCCGAATGACCAATTTCAGGAGTTGTTCCCGGATTTCGCCGAGTCTTTGACGGTAGAAAGCGGAGAGTTCGCGGAGTTCTGCTACAGTGAGGGAAATATGGTGATTGGGACCGTCGCTTCCAGTGCCCACCTGATCCATTTTCCGGTCGATTAGCACTTTTTCAGCATTCAGGACTTCGCGTTCATCCCGGATTCGCACCATATCATCGCTTAACCACAACAAAGAATCCCGGAGCACTGGCGCGCGGGGATTTTCTGGAATAGGCGCCGGCGTCTTGATTTGAAAAACAGCAGAAAGTAATGAAGCGCTTCCCTTGATTCGCACCTGAAGGCTATTGGGATCAAACCATGGAGAAAGGTTTTCGAAAATGACTTTTGATTTTCCGGCAGATACCTTTATAGAACCCACGCTGCTGACTTTTGCGCCGGAGCGGTAAACAGTTACTTCCTGTACCTGAGGAGAGAGACGATGGTCTACTGCCTGAACCAAAAATCCTTGAAGCAGCAGGACAGATGCGAGGCAAAGACGAACAATAAGAGATTGGAGCTGCATAATGCTTATTTGGGTGTGTTAAACAAAAAGCAGACTGTTGGACAATTGAATATTAGATGTCAGATCTGATTGCCAAGCATTTGAAAATCAGAACATTTAGCAACTCTGTCTAACGTCCAATGTCTGGCAGTCTGACCATTGAGACACACCTAAGATGCACAGCTGAACATTAATGCACAAACAAGCGGCTACTTTTTACACCGTACGTTTCAGGCAAAAAGATTCATCTGGCCATTATTGGCAAAAAGCTCCAGCAACCGGGCATATTTAAGCTTGTCGCGACTATTACTGCGCAAGGCAATGAGTTTCGCCAGTTCCAGTGTGAGGTAGAAATCCTCCAGGGGTTCACCGGGACGGGGCCTTTTGGCATAGTCACGGTATGGTTGCGGTTTGCGAATACCATCGCCAAACTCATACACATCTTTGAGCCAGCGGCGGATTTGGGTACCGTACTGACGAACCGGAAGCTTTAGCGTTGCATGCAGATTAGAGGCGGCCACTACTTTGGTGCCCTTTTTGCTTTCAAAAACTTCTAATTGTGGCATAAACAAGGGTTTGTTGACACTTATTTTTTAAAAGACAGCACAAAAATAAACAACTTGTTTTTTAAAACAAAATATTTCACAAAAAAAGTATAAAAATTTTATTTGTTACTTTTTGTCTTCCAGGCCACTTTTTCCGACCAGAACTGGTCAGATCGAAAACCATTCGAAATTGGTCGAATGAAATTTTAAATTCATCAGCAAAATACGCCCTTTGCAGAACAAAGTTTCATTTGACCTGTTCCTGCTTTTCGCCCCTATTTATTCCCCAAGACCTTAGTGCAAAAAACATATCCATCCTTCGATCAATTACCCGGACTTCCTGTAAACACATGAACTATTTAAAACTTTTTCCCCTCACCTTTCTTTTCCCTCTTCTTGCTGAAGCACAAAATGCCACGGTTAGTGGCAGCATTCGCGACAGTCAGAACGGGGAGACACTTATTGGCGCCACAGTCCAGGCTGTTGGGCTGGGAAAGGGTAATGCCAGCAATGAATATGGTTTTTACTCCCTGACTGTGCCCACAGGATCAGACTCCATTGAGCTTAAGTTTTCCTATATTGGATACCAGACTTTCAATACTAAGATTTTGCCAAAGGGAGACGTCAAGCTTGACATCCAACTACTTCCGGTGGGCGCCATGTTGCAGGAGGTGGTAGTAAAAGCCAACGCGCTCGACGAAAAAAGAAAAAGCACTGAAATGTCTGTTTCTACCATTTCCACCAAAGAAGTGAAGGCACTCCCAGCCTTGTTTGGCGAAACAGATATTATCAAAATTCTTCAGCTAAAGCCTGGTATTACCCCGGGTTCAGAAGGCACGACCGGCCTTTTTGTACGTGGCGGTAATAACGACCAAAACCTCATTGTACTGGACGAAGCGGTGGTGTATAATGCCAATCACCTGTTTGGTTTTTTCAGCACATTTAATTCAGATGCCGTTAAGGATTTGAAAGTATATAAGGGAGGTTTTCCGGCACAATATGGCGGCCGCCTATCCTCGGTGATAGATGTGCGCATGAAGGAAGGGAATAACAAAAAACTAAGCGGAACAGGTGGTATAGGGTTAATATCCAGCCGTTTAACCCTTGAAGGGCCTATTCAAAAAGACAAATCTTCCTTTATTATCAGTGGTCGCCGCACGTACGCCGATATCATTACCGAAGCTATTAACCGGGGCAACGCAGATGATCCGGAGTTCAACAAGATACCCAGGTATTTCTTTTACGACCTGAACACCAAGGTGAATTTCACCCTTTCGCCCAAGGATCGTTTATTTTTAAGCGGATACTTTGGTCGCGACGTATTTACGTTCAAAGATCCTACGTTTGATTTTCGTTTCGATTGGGGTAATGCTACCGGCACTGCCCGCTGGAACCATGTGTTTGGCCCTACCCTATTTGCCAATACCACTTTTACCTATTCTGATTACCGGTATAAAATCCAGAACGAACTGCAGGGATTTTCCTTTAGTTTGGGTAGTAATGTGATGGATGCCAACACCAAAGTGGATTTTTACTGGCAACCTAATAACACCCATACTGTTCGTTTTGGCGCCAATACCACTTATCACGATTTTGTTACAGCGCGTTTGCAGGCAGGTAGCGACGATGGTAAAGTGCGATTTGAGGCTGGAAGGGAATATGATGGCTGGGAATATGGCGCCTATGCGGCAGACGAATGGGCTATTGACCGTTTAAAGCTGAGTTATGGCTTGCGTTTGTCTATGTGGCAGAACGATCCTGCTTTTTATGCCAATGTTGAACCCAGGCTCGCTGCCAATTTTGAGGCCAGTAAACGTTTATCAGTGAAAGCCTCCTACGCGCGTATGAATCAATATGTGCATTTGTTGGCCAGCAGCGGACTATCCTTACCTACGGATATCTGGTATCCAACCACTACCGGCGTGAAGCCTCAGGTAAGCGATCAGGTGGCAGCTGGTTTTTCCTATTTATTTGGCGATCAAATACTTGTGACCTGGGAAGCCTGGTATAAATGGATGCAGAATACTGTTGATTTTAAAGATGGGGCAGAATTGTTTGGCAACAATGATCTGGAAAACGAATTGACCATTGGTCGGGCATACGCTTATTCTCCGCTTGAGCTGGAAATTGAAAAAAAGGAAGGTCGCTTAACTGGATGGATAGGATACACCCTGGCCTGGGTAAAACGAGGTGATTTTCCGGATATTGACAATGGAGCCTGGTTTGCTCCTCGCCACGACACACGCCATAATCTAAGCGTGGTAGCACTTTGGGATGTGACAAGATGGAGAAAACGAGGAAAGGAGAAATCACTCCAACTTACCGCTACATTTGTATACACCTCAGGTTATCCGGCCTGGTTGCCCAGTGGCCGAGCTTCGTTTACCGACTTTCCAGGCGCTCAGCCACAGTTTGTGGTGCCCATTTATGGTCCAAGAAACACTTTCAGGTATCCGGCCTATACTCGTTCAGACCTTGGCATTGTATATAAGTGGAAAAACAGAAAAGGTATGGAAAACGACCTGACCCTGAGTGTTTACAACGCAACAGACCGGCGCAATCCATACTTTATTACCATTGCGGTTGAAACAGAAACCACGGCTGTTGGTGAAGTTCCGTTTGAAATCAGGGCCAGGCAGGTATCGTTGTTTCCAATTTTACCAAGTTTAACCTGGAACTTCAAGTTTTAACCAATTCAACCAACAAAATATGAAACGCTACCATATTCAACACCTGGCACTGGCTTTGAGCATTGCCTTGTTATCTGCCTGCAATCTGAGCAAAGACGTGGAAATTGATCTGCCGGATTATGAGCGTCAGCCCGTAGTGGAATGTTATTTGGAGCCGGGCAAACCTTTCAGGCTGCTTCTAACCCGCAGTTATGCCTTTTTTGACACACTGGGTTTGAGTTCCAATTTCCTTCAAAATGCCCTCTTTGATGGCGCATTTGTAACCATCAGTTACAATGGTCAAACGGATACTTTGAAAAATCAGCTTACCCTGGTACCCAATCCCATCAAGGTATTCAATTATGTAGGTGAAAACCTGGTACCTACAGCTCCCGGAACCAGCTTTTCCCTGTTCATCCGCCTACCGGATGGCGGAGAAATCCGGGGCAACACCACCATGCTTTCTGTTGTGCCCATCGACAGTATTATTGTAGAGCCTAATGCTGCAGGTGATACGCTGGCCAGAATGCTGACTTATATTACAGACGACCAGAGTAAGGAGAATTTTTACCGCAGACTGTTGAATTACAGCTCTTTAGATAGTTTTCCGGATCAGGATTTCCTGGTGACTGATCGTTTTTCCCAAACGGCAAGCATAGCTATTGGTACTGGTTATGAACTGAAACAGGGAGATACCGTTTTCAATACCATTTTTCATGTTACCAAAGATTATTATGATTTTAAAGAAAGCGTGGATCTGGCGGTAATCGGGAATCTGAACCCTTTTGCACAGCCCTCCCCTATCAAAAGCAATGTAAGCGGGTCAGCCAATCCGGTTGGTATTTTTACCGTGCTGGTGTATGATCGGGATACCACTATTGTTGAGTGGTGAGGCGCGGAGTTTTATTTTACCGCTGAGGCGCGGAGGCGCAGAGGAATTTGGTATAGAATGCGAAGGCGCGGAGCGCAAAAATCTCTGCGTCTCCGCGCCTCTGCGGTAAAAACCGGTAATTAAAACTCAGGTGCGTTTTACCGGCACTTTAGGCAGATTCGGAATGGTGAATTCCTTTTCTTTTTTGTTGCCTTTGCTGGATTTTTCAATCACCTTATTGATTTCGTTCAGGTTAAAGTTGCCTTTTACTGTTACCAGGCCTGCACCTTCTTCGGTGCTGAAGAGTACCACCACCTTTCTGATAGTACTTCTTTTGGATTTGGCCAGAACGCTAACATGGGTTTTACCACTTTTTACAGTAACCAGTTCATCAAGGTTACGGCGTCGTGCTTTGCGGTGGAATTTTTTCAAATCCCGCTGACTGAACGGGCTGCCATCTTCGAAAAAAAGAACTCTGGCCTTGTGGATTTTCCGAACGAGTTGTCGCTCCTCTTTTTCATCCATAAAGGCGGAACCTACGAAGGTTGCCCATCTTGGGACACTGACAGCGATTCCACCATCGTAATCCTTGTATTTCCAGTAGAGCCCATAATCCTGGGCATGGAGGCCTGTGGCCAGCAAAATGCCGGCAATAATGAGACGGATCGCTTTCATGGCAGGAAGTTTAGTCTTTGTTAGGTTTGATTTTTTCCAGTTGATCTGCGCCTTTTACATCCAGTACTTTAGACAGTTCTGAAATTTTGTCGAGATCAATTTTGCCAGTAAAGCTCAGCATTACAAATTCATCTGGTTTACCCACCAGCAGCAACAGTTCTTCGATGATATTGCCGGAATCTTTGATCCAGATCCGTACATTTTCATCTTTGTCGCGCACAGTAAGCAATTCAGAGTATTCACTGGTTGGCACTTTTGACAAAGCGGTCTTGTACAGTGCCAAGCCATCTGCAATACTGTCGGCAGTCAGTACACGGAGACCGCCGAGGTCTTTTACGATTTCACGGATGCTGTTCCAGTCTTCATCGTCGGTTTCGATTTTAGCAGCCAGGTGGAAGAGCTTTGGTGCGATGTACACCACGGTAAAGCGCTCGTCTTCGCTGTATTGGTTAAAGAATCTGGTGATGGCATCGTTTTGTGCCATGGTGGTTGCGGATGCTGCTATCACAAAGAGCAGCGAGAACATGATCTGTTTCATAGCTTGAAAATTTAAAAAACTGATTGAAGTTGGATTGAAGTAATGCATGATGCTGGTTTCATTTGAGGTTATCCTTCTGTGCGTTTAGGCACTTTTTCCACTACTTCCAGGTAAGAAGCTTTTTTAACTGCCTGCGTTTTGCCTTTATCCAGTTTGGCAGACACCAACGCCAGCGCGGCCTTGATTTCGGCCATAGCCATGGCAGTTTCCGGATCTATTTCCTGTTGGGTGGATTTATTGCCCGGTTGAGATTTTCGTTTGGCTGGCTTCTTGTTTACCAGAGGTTTTTGCGGTTGAATAGCAGCCACTGATTCCTGAGGTATTGTTGTTGGCGCCTGGGGTGCTATTGGTGTTGCTGGCTGATGAGCCATGGGAGCCATTTGCTGATCTGTTGCTTTTGGCCACATCCACCAGCCTGCTGCCAGCAAAAGTGCAACTGATGCCGCTGCTGCCCATTGGTACATTTGCGGACGAATGCTGGCTGCTTTTGCTTTGGTTTTGAGTTCTACCAGTTGTTCCTCTTTTAATGCGCGGAACAGTGGAGCTACATTTCGCAATCGTTCGTCAATCGGACCGGCGTTGAAATACGCTTTCAGGGCGCGTTCCTCTTCCAGAGAGGTTTCTCCCTCCCAGTAGCGGTCCAGCAATGCTTGAATTTGTTCGTATTTCATGAGTTTTTGATTTTATGTCAAACCTGTCATTTGTTCCCGGATGGTTTTTCTGGCTCTGTGCAGGTTTACTTTAACCTGTTCCATGCTAATACTAAGGGCTTCTGCAATTTCTTCGTAGCTAAGTTCTTCGATATCCCTCAGATGCATCACCATACGTTGTTTGTCGGGCAGTTCCTGCATCAGTTGTTTCACTTTTTGTACCAGATCTGCGCTTTCTGTTGCCTGAGCCGGGTTGTATCCGTCTGCACTTCGTTCAGCTACTCCTTCCAATGGAGCAGTGCGTCTGAGCGATTGACTCCGGGTTTTGTCCAGCGAACGGTTACGTGTGAGGGTCATGCACCAGGCTTCCCAGTTTTGCACGTTGACCGATTGTTCAGGGGCAGTTTTCCAGACCTTTTCCAACACTTCCTGAACGACATCCTCCGCCTCATGTACACTACCTGTGATTCGCAGTGCGAACCGATAGAGTTTGTTCCGGATAGGAAGGACTTGTTCCTGAAAGATGGTCCTGGTCATGCAATTTTGCGCCTTGTTTGATGAGAAGACGGTAGAGGCTTGGCGATGTTACAAGGAATATAGATTTTTTTTCAACCTCCGTTAGAAAAACTTTTCCATGATCCCTTTGTTCGGTACTTTTGAAGCCATTCTGTAGCAAAGATCGTTGAACCCAATACTTTCCACATGATCAGATTATCTCTTTTGGCGCTGACGCTTACCAGCTTGTTGTGGACTGCCTGCCAGTCTGACAAACCCAAGTTTACGTCATCATCTTCTCAGATTCAATTGGTAACGGACAACAATCCCAGGTGGGTTTATGAAAACCTGCGCTTGTATCCTGTAACAGCCGATGCTTCCCTGATTTCAGAAAATCAGTCGCTAGCCCAACTTAAAACACTGGCAGAAGGCATGCATACTCCGGGCTTCCGGCTTTTGGAGCACAAACAGTTTGGCAAACAGGAAGATAACTGGTTTCATGCGCTAACGGTTCAGAACAAAAGTCAGGACACCATATTAATGCTTTCCGGTGATGTGGTAAAAGGCGGAAACCAGGACCGGGTAATTGCACACCATGAAGTGATTATGCCTATGACAGTTCGCAATATTGAGGTGTATTGTGTGGAAACTGGCAGGTCTACCTATTATGATCCGCAGGCTAGCCCTGCCGAAAAAGACATTGCCGCTTTCAAGGGATATTATAATGTTGCAAGTCCCTCGGTTCGTCGTGCGGTGCACCAGTCGCAAAATCAGCAGGAGGTGTGGAACGCAGTGGCTACAGTAACCAAAGAAAATGATGCTAATTCTGCCACAAGTGCTTACACAGCGCTGGATGCCGAAACTGAAAGTAAAAAGCGGCGCGACGCCTACTTTACCCACTTGAAAGAAGCCTTTACCGACCGACAGGATGTGGTGGGGATGGTTGCAGTGGCAGGAGGAGAGGTTTTAGGCGTTGACATATTTGGCTCTCCGGAACTTTTCCGCAAAGAAATGGGCGCCCTGCTACATGGATACATTGCAGAATCGGCGGCCAAAACACATGCTGAGGTGGCTAGTGAAGAACAAGTCAGAACAGCATACAACCGGGTAGCTAAACTCAGTGCAGTCCACGCAAAAGCGACGGATGGTATCGGCAAGTTTTCCTGGAATGGTCACTGGGTTCATCTTTTTGGACAGTAATTGATACAGAATGTTAGACTGCTGGACCTTAGACCAGATATGTAGGGCGCTGCATTGTTTGTTTTAAAAAAGCAATCCAACGGCCAACAGTCCGACATCTTAACAACACCATAATTATGACACGATTTTTTAACAGAATGGATCATCCGCCCGTACAGGCCATAGCCACGTTTTGTGTAGCCCTGATCCTGATGGCCCTGGGCTGGCTGAGCACAGTTTCCGGGATGATGGAAGTTGATCGTTTATACGCCTGGTCGATTGGTGCAGCATTTATGCTGTTTTTTGCCATGATGAACAGTTTACTCAGCTTAAAGGCAGCCAGTTTTGTGAAATACTGGGGCGCCTCCATTTACAGTTACCTCGGCCTGGGCTTCGGTACCAGCATGCTGGCCTGGGGCTTTTCCGGTGTTACATTAAGTCAGGCAGGAAGCTACCGATGGATTTATATTGTGGTAACAGTAGGTTTCATCGTATTTCTGACACTGGTTAATATGATGAAAATTATTGTCCGGTTTGCAGAGAAAGAGGAATGGAATCAACCGAGGAGGAGGTAGGAGGAGGGGGGATTAGGGGACGTTTGGGGCGTTTGGGGCATTTAGGGGTCATTAAATGGTCATTTAGGGGACAATAGTAGGAGGTAATGATGTGTTTTATGTAGACACAACATTCTAAAATTAAGTATATTATGCATATATCAGGAAACCACACATTTGCTACTATCACCGGCTCTTTTTTATCTAAAACACTACTGTCTGCCCTACTTATAGTGTTTTATCATACCGGGCATACACAATCTGTTTTTGACTCCTTATATGATGTAAAGCAGGTAGAAATCCATTTTGCCTCTGGCAAAGCAGCACTGGAACGATCGGCAATAAGCGAGTTGGACAGTATTTTGGCCACCATAACTGGCGATAAAACATTCAGGATAACAGCACATACAGATGCTGTTGGCAGTGATGCATTCAATAAACAACTTTCCAAACAAAGAGCCGAAGCTGTTACTGGATGGCTTAAGGAAAAAGGCATTCCGGCGGAATCCATTATTTCCGTACAAGCGCTAGGTGAAAAAGCGCCCAAAACCAGCAATGAAACGGAAACCGGCAGAGCGCAGAATCGCCGGGCAACAGTTGAAATAGCCCGTAAGGTACCTATGGCACTTTTGGAAGGCCAGGTGACCGACAAGCGCAACGGCCAGGGTATTCAAACTACAGTAACCTTTCAAAGCAAGCTGCGCAAGGATTCCGTGCGCACTGATTCCTTGGGATGGTACCGGGTAAATTTGCCGAAGGACTCCATTGTCAAAATTGAAGTAGTAGAGAAAAACTATTTTTTTGAGTCTGTTACCCTGAAAATAATGGGCAGCCCGGAATTGTATAAGAAGTATAAACTCTCCCCAAACATAGTGCTTCCACCTGCCGAACCGGGCGAAACCGTTGTTCTGCGAAATTTATATTTTGTGGGTAATCAGCCTAAACTTCTGCCTGTTTCAGAGCCGGAATTGCCCAAAATCCTCCGGTTCATGCAGCTAAACCCGGACTTGGTCATTGAAATTGGCGGGCATGTGAACAGGCCTTATGATAAAAACCACAAGTATCCCTTGAAACCAGGCCAAACACCTGCCCAATATATGATGACCAAAGAAGATCCGGCCTTGAAAACACTTAGCACGGATCGGGCTAATACCGTCAGGGATTATTTGGTAAAAAACGGCATTGAGCCCGGCAGAATAACCGCCAAAGGCTATGAAAACTCCAAAATGTTGCACCCTTACACGGGTAGTACTGAAGAACAACAACAAATGAACCGACGGGTAGAAATCACTGTTACCGGCAGAACAGGCCATTAGGTGTCCGCAGAAAACACCTACCTTTACACCATGATGATTGAAGATGATTTGACTCAACTGCCTCCAAACTCTGTACCGGCGCCCGTGGATCCCGACATGGAGGCAGAAGACATGCCTGCCTCAGAGGATTATTATGAGCGACATGAAATAGTAGCTGATCCAAAGCAGTCAGTCATCCGACTGGATAAATTTCTGATGGACCGCCTGGCCAACAGATCCAGAAACAAGGTTCAAAATGCCATTCGTGCGGGTTCTGTTCAGGTAGATAATAAGGAAGTTAAACCCAATTACAGAGTCAGGCCGGGCAACACCATATCTATTGTACTGCCTAAATCGCTGGAAGAGAACTTTGATATTACGCCACAACCCATCCCATTGAATATTATTTACGAGGATGCGGATGTCTTGGTGATCAACAAACCTTTCGGACTGGCAGTGCATCCTGGTGTAGGCATTCCAAACGGCACCCTGGTGAATGCAGTTGCCTGGCATTTGCAGGAGCAATTCAAGGAATTGCCGGTTAAAGAAGGCAATGAACCCAATCGGGCCGGCATTGTACACCGAATTGACAAGGATACCACCGGTATCATGGTAGTGGCGAAGAATGAATATGCCATGACACACCTGGCCAACCAGTTTTTCCACCACACCATTGAGCGCAGGTATTACGCTCTGGTTTGGGGCGATATGGAAGGCGACTCAGGCACTATTCGGGGCAATATTGGCAGAAATCCGAACGACAGGCGCTTGTTTATGGTCTTTCCGGAAGGTGAAGACGGCAAATGGGCCGTTACCCATTGGAAAGTGGTAGAGCGTTTTTATTATTGTACCCTGGTAGAATGCAGGTTGGAAACGGGTCGCACACACCAGATCCGGGTACATTTAAAATCCATTGGTCATACCCTTTTCGGAGATATCCGTTACGGCGGCAACAAAATTCTGAAAGGCACCTTGTATCCCAAATACAGGCAGTTTGTTGAATCTTGTTTGGCCTCACTGCCCAGACAAGCCTTACACGCCAAAATACTTGGATTTGAACATCCAACCACCAAAAAACACATACGTTTTGAATCGGATTTGCCTTCAGACATGCAATTGGTTGTGGATCGCTGGCGCGATTACGTTTCAGAACGAATGTAACAAAAAGCATTTTTGTCCGGCAAACCGATAGTTGTATGCAAGATTCAAATCCGGTTATCAAAAATGAACTACTGGCGTACTTGTTGCGTCCCAGAAGGATGGTGTTTATCGTAAACCCAAAAGCTGGTACCAATTTGCAAAAACATATCCGCGACAGCGTAGACAACCACCTGAACCACAAGAAGTTTGAATATGCTATCTGGCTCACTAAAAAAGCGGGCCATGCCGCCGAACTGGCCAGAAAAGCCCTTGTAGAAGGTTATGAATACGTGGTAGCGGTGGGCGGAGATGGCTCCATCAATGAAGTGGCATCAGCATTGGTTGGTACAGAAACCATTTTAGGAATCATTCCGGCCGGGTCTGGAAACGGGCTGGCTATGCATTTGGGATATGGTAGAGATATTGATGAAGCCATCAAAAAACTGAACACTGCGGAAACTAAAACCATTGACTGCGGAATGATGAACAATATCCCGTTTTTCAATATTGCAGGAGTTGGATTTGATGGTTTGGTGTCCAACATGATGAAAGGCAGTCATTGGCGTGGTTTTTTGCCTTATTTTTTGAAATCTGTTGAAGCTGGTTTGAGTTACACCGCCCGTGATTGTCAAATAACGCTGGATGGACAGGAAATAACACGCAAGTGTTTTGCCATTAGTATAGCCAACGGCCCTATGTATGGATATAATTTCCAGATTGCGCCGGATGCACAACTGGATGACGGATTGTTTGAGGTGGTTATTCTAAAAGATGCTCCCAGATGGCAGTATTTTGCCGCCATTCCGTCTATGTTAACCAACAAGATCTACGAAGCTGATTTTGTAGAACATTATACAGCACAAAAAGTGAGTATCAGGGTGGACGGCGCCAATCATGTACACCTGGACGGAGAGGGAATGATTATTGACGACCTGTTGGAATGCACCATCAAACCTGCTGCATTGCGTATTTTAGTACCACAAACCCCAGTTGAAGAGTCATAAACTACCCATGAGCAAACAAAAATTTTCCAAGTCCTTCTCTGGCTTAGGCGGACTGGTTTTTTCTACCGATCCGGATTTCAGGCCGGAAGAGCCAGAAGAAGATAACAAAACTGGCCTTGATCCAGCTAAGCAGGCGTTGCGTATCTGGCTGGAGCGCGGCAAGGGAGGTAAAGAATCTACCCTGGTGAAGGGTTTTACAGGTCCGGATGATGCCCTGGAAAGCCTGGCGAAAACGCTGAAAAGCAAATGTGCGGCAGGCGGCAATGCCAAAGATGGCATCATCATCGTCCAGGGAGATCATCGCGACAAGATCCTGAAGCTTTTACTGGATCTGGGGTATAAACAAACCAAAAAAGCCGGCGGTTGACATGAAGCAACTAACTTATTTTTCCCTGATTTTCCTATTTGGTCTGGGCTTCATTCTGGCCTCCTGCGATCCATCGCGCAGAAGTACTGCTCCTGCCAAACCCAACGGCGCCAACCAACCATCGGGCAAACCAGCCCCAATGGATACCATTCGATGGTCGCCAGCAAATGGTGGAAAACCACCGATTGGACCATCTACCGGACAGCCAGGAGGCAATAAACCATTCGGCACCACCTATAACATCAGTTATTTGTTGCCATTCCTCAGCAACCAGATGACAGGAGAAGAAGTGCCGGAAAAGAGTCGACTGGCCCTGCAGTTTTACAGCGGAGCCAAATTGGCACTGGAACAATTGAGTAAGGAAGAATCAGTAACCATTGTAGCCAATGTTTGGGATACCCAGGCCAATGATACTGATTTTGAAAAAGTTATGAAAAACAGCAGGTTGGAAAAATCCTCTGTATTTATTGGACCAGTTAGGGCCACACATTTGAGCATGTTTGCCGAATGGACCAAAGAGCGTGGCAAAATCCTGGTATCGCCGGAATCGCCAAGTGCAGATTTAACACAGGGCAATCCGGGATTTATTCAAATCAATCCTTCACTGCGCGCGCATTGCGAAACAATTACCCGGTATGTACGGAAACGGCACAAGGCCGATGCTGTAACACTTGTTTGCAAAGCCAAAGAATCAGACCGCCTTCCCTATTTCCAGAATGCCAATGCCTCACTTGGTGGCACAGTGCGTTTCAATGAGATAATTCTGCCGGATGATGCCAAAAGCATTGAATCTGCCGAGCTGAGAAAATACCTGAAAGCCGGAAGAACCAGTGTTTTTGTATTACCAAGCTGGGCAAGCCAGGATTTTGTCATGGCGTTTATGCGTAAATTGAAGGAGGTAAAAGGCAGCAATCAGGTGGAAGTTTATGGTATGCCCCAATGGCGAACATTCGAGGCAATCGAACCAGACTACCTCAACAGCCTGAACGTACACATTACCTCAGCTGGTTGGCTGGACTATACCGATGAAGAGATTAAAACTTTCCAGCAACGGTTTTATGAAGCCACAGGTACTATTCCCGACGACGATGGTTTCAACGGTTATGATGTGACCTTGTTTGTTGGCAGGATGTTGGCTCGTTATGGTTTATCCTTTCCGGAAAAGTTGAGTAGTGAAAAAGCCAACACCCTGCGCGGGCAGTTTCAATTTTCCAGAATTTACCGAAACGGCCAGGTGGATGATGGTAAAAACCGGCCGGATTATTGGGAAAACACCTTTGTACACCTGCTGAAGTTTGAGCAATATCAGTAT
Source organism: Chitinophagales bacterium (assembly GCA_017303475.1). Taxonomy (GTDB): domain Bacteria; phylum Bacteroidota; class Bacteroidia; order Chitinophagales; family Saprospiraceae; genus M3007. The sequence goes on along the minus strand of JAFLBO010000001.1, from coordinate 190,156 downwards.
GTGCCTGTAGCCAAATAACCAACCATTTCCAGCCAGTCTGCGTCCTTCTGATCTATTCATTTATACACCACTTGTGAATCCAGTACGAGAACAAAAAATCCGCTCCGTCATCCGTCAATCACAGCCCGATTTGACGGTCATACTGGAGAATATCTTTGATCCCTTGAATATCAGCGCCGTATTACGCTCTTGCGATGCTGTGGGAATACGTGAGGTATTTGTTTTATACACAAAGAAATACCTCGATAAGCGGGGGTTGGTATTGGGAAAAAAAACCTCAGCCGGAACCTTTAAGTGGATTGATGTTTATGTGTTTGAAGATATGGAAGAGTGTTTCAGACGGGTAAGGCAACGGTATCAACGTATCCTGGCAACCGGTTTGGGCGACCGTAGCCATTCCCTGTATGAGCTGGATCTGACTGTACCAACAGCACTGTTATTTGGCAATGAAGATGAAGGCGTTAGCGTAGAAGCCCAGGCCTTGAGTGACGGCAATTTTGCCATTCCACAGGTAGGATTTGCTGAAAGTTTGAACATATCGGTGGCATGTGCCATCACGCTGTTTGAAGCCAGGCGTCAGCGGGCACAGCAAGGGTTTTATGACAGCAAGAGCAAATTCAGCGCCGAGGAACAGGAGCAGCTTTTTGAACGTTGGAAAACCATGTTGAAAGAAAAAAGTCATTTTCAACAACAAGCCATACAGGTGAGCAAAGATTCGGCAGATTTATTGCCGGTGTTTGTACAAAGAGATCCTGCAGCGGAAAGAACACAGATCAGACCCAGTCCGCTCACAAAATTTGAACTCTAAAGGTGTAGTTTTGCCCCTCCAATTTGCGCTAAGCCATGCAGATATCTATTGTAATACCCCTTAAAAATGAAGAGGAAAGCCTTCCGGAACTTGAATCCTGGATCAGACGTGTATGCGAAAAACACCATTTTTCATACGAAATCATCATGATTGATGATGGAAGTACGGATAAATCCTGGAAAATCATCGAGCAGCTGAAACAAGGCAATCCCAACGTCCGCGGCATTAAGTTCAGACGTAATTACGGCAAATCGGCCGGGTTACACACCGGTTTCCAGGCCTCAAATGGTAATGTAGTCATTACCATGGATGCCGACCTGCAAGATAGCCCGGACGAAATTCCGGGGCTGTATCATATGATTACGGAGGAAGGCTACGATCTGGTGAGCGGCTGGAAAAAGGTGCGGCACGACCCCATTAGCAAAACCATTCCCACCAAGTTATACAATGCTGTCACCCGGTGGATGAGCGGCATCTACCTGCATGATTTTAATTGCGGATTGAAAGCATATCGTTCTGACGTAGTTAAAACCATTGAGGTGTACGGTGAGATGCATCGATACATTCCTGTAATCGCGAAGTGGGCTGGTTTCTCCCGCATTGGCGAGAAAGTGGTGGAACACCGTGCACGACAATATGGCGTTACCAAATTTGGCGGTTTTGAGCGTTTTATCAATGGTCCGCTCGACCTGATGAGTATTTCCTTCGTGGGTAAGTTTGGGAAGCGCCCGATGCACTTTTTTGGCACGCTTGGCATCCTTTCTTTCGTAATTGGTTTTTTCATCCTGGCATATCTGACCTTTGCCAAGGCCGTTTACCTGGAGTACGGAATGACCAGCCGACCACTTTTTTATTTTGGTATTCTTTCTCTGGTGGTGGGTACACAACTATTTCTTACCGGTTTTTTGGCAGAAATGATCAACCGAAATTCCAGTATCCGCAACAATTACCTCATTGAAAAAGAGCTTTAACCCATGATGAATCACCTGACCCTACCCTCTTTTTCTGAAAATGGGTTGTTGCAGGGGGTGGTAGAAATACCCGCAGGCACCAACACCAAGTATGAATACAATACGGCATTGCTTCAGTTTCAGCCCGATATACGCAACGGCAAACCGAGGCGGGTAGATTTTATGTCGTACCCTGTTAATTACGGTTTTATCCCTTCCACCAAAATGGTTAAAGACCGTGGCGGTGATGGCGATCCACTGGATGTACTGATTCTGGCGGAACATATACCCACTGGTACGGTGGTGGAAGTGCAACCCATAGGTTTATTGTTATTGAAAGACCTTGGCGAACTCGACCACAAAGTGCTGGCGATTCCTGTGGATACTGAAAAACGTATCATCAAGGCCACCAACTGGACTGAATTTCAGCGGGATTACAGTGCCATCCGGCATATTTTGGAGCAATTTTTCTTGTATTATGATGGCCTTGGAACTATGACCATTATGGGATGGTCTGACGAACATGCAGCGATACAGGAAGTTAAAAAATGGCAATTGGTAGATTGATTACAACCATTTGGCGGAGACGGCGTTCTTTTGCTACACCTTCTCTTGCATGTCAACTACAGTTTCGCCATCCACCGTATCTTTAGAGCCAACTCTGTCTACCCAATTGAGCACCGCCCTGCGATATACCTTTTTCCGAAGCATTGAAGCTGCCGGTCAGGACTGGGATCATGCTGCACCCGCACATGACCTGTTCTTGCAACGGCAATACCTGAGTATATTGGAAGCCAATCCACCAGAAGGGATGCGTTTCGGTTATTTGGTTTTTTATCAACAGGATCAGCCTGTTGGTGTGGCACTCTGTCAAATCAAATATTTTAAAGGCGACGATAACATTGCCGATCTGGACGTTCCGCGCAAGGACCCCTGTTTTTTTGGCGGACTGGCACAATGGTTTAAAAAATGGGTGGCCGGCAAAGCTGCTGCCGACATCCTGATTTGTGGCAACATGTTGCTAACCGGCGAGCATGGCTATTATTTTAATCAGGAAAAAGTGCGCGAGGAAGATGCCATTATTGTGTTGGAACAAGCCCTGGATTATGTGATTGAACATATGGGTAAAGAAGGGGTAAAAATGCCGGTTATACTGGTTAAGGATATAGCTCCGCTGCACAGACCACAAGGGCAATTCCTGGGTAAAAAAGGCTTCACAGAGTTTGAAATCCAGCCCAATATGGTGCTGGACCTGCCATACCAGAACATGGAGGAATACCTGAATGCGATGTCTACCAAATATCGCACACGGGCAAAACGCGCGTTTAAAAAACTGGACGGCATCGAAAAACGTCAAATGACCTATGCCGAAATCCTGCATGAATTGCCTAATATCTACCGCTTATACAAGGATATTGCCAACAATGCAGGGTTCAACATGGTAGACCTGAATGAGCATTATCTCGCAGCGTTGAAGAAGGACTTGCAAGAGCATTTTCAGATGTTTGCCTACTACCTGGATGGCAAACTGGTAGCTTTCTATACCATGATCTGGAATCACGATGAGTTGGAGGCCCATTTCCTGGGATACGAAAAATCACTGAACCACGATTACCAGTTATACCTTAATATTCTTTACGATATCATCAGAATGGGCATTGAAGGCGGCAGTAAACAAATCGTATTTGCACGCACAGCCCTGGAAATAAAAAGTTCTGTCGGCGCCGTTGCACACGACTTGTATTGCTACCTGCGCCACCAAAACACCGTCGCCAACCGCTTCGTACCCACTATCTTGGATTATCTCAAACCTGTGGAAGAATGGCAGCCAAGGCACCCTTTCAAAGACCATGAGTGAGTGAATGAGTGAGTGAGTGAATGAGTGAGTGAGTGAGTGAATGAGTGAGTGGGTGTGGCGCACGGATTCCATTGCAGTATATAAAAAAACATAAGCCATCCCGGGATTGGAATGGCTCATGTTTTAAACATCTGACGACGGGGAAACCCGGCGCAGGTATATAAGAGCAGGATTACCTGATCACTGTCACGTCACCGCGGTATAGCAGCACTCGTCCGTCGAGGAACTTAACTTCCACGATGTAGACAAATACGCCCGGATTGACAAAGTCTCCATTGTAGCGTCCATCCCAACCTTCAGACAGGTTATCGTTGTTCGGGAAGAACTTCTCGCGTTGGTACACGAGTTCGCCCCAGCGATCGTACACGCGCATGAAGTTCACCGTTTCTACCCCCAGGCCAACATTCACATTGAAGTGATCGTTCAAACCTGAAGGATTAGCTGGAATAAACACATTCGGGATATACACATTGCGGTTAGGATCTACCACAATATACACTGTTCCTGAGCCTGAGCAACCAGAAGAATCCACCACAGTGAGTGTAAACGACTGATTGTCAAATGTGTATGCAGTAGCATACAGCGTATCCGGATTAACCAGATCTTGTGGATTGGTCCAGGTGAACTCAGCAACAGAGGCTACATTGCTCAGAATAGGGTTCAAATTGGCATATTCTCCCAATTCAACCTCAATTTCTAATGGATCAAACTCAACCTTGATTGGTTGTGGCTCCAATACAAAGACAGAATCTGTAATCGCACAATCTTTGCCATCAATGTATGTGATGTAGTGCCATCCACCACCAATTGTTACCGGGAACATTGGATCAAGCACTGCACCGAAGTCTACACTAAAGCTGTATGGGCCACCTGAACCTCCGCTGATTGACAGAATATTCAGGGTAGTTTCGTCGCCATTACAATTGAGTGGTGCAATTGGCTCAAATTCGCCATCTACCGGAATTGGGTTATCGAGCACCGAAGAAATGGTAGAAGTACAGCCATTACCATCGGTTACTGTCACAGAGTAAGTTCCAGCCGTCAGCATTTCAGCTGTTTCGCTGTTGCCTACATTATCGCCATCGGCATCCTCCCAGAAGTAGGTGTAGTTAGGCACACCACCAGTAAGGTCTACCGTCAGTTGACCATTATTGCCTCCGAAGCAGGTTGGATTTTCCGGAGTAATGGTGAGGGCAATTTCGCCGGGCTGACCAACCACTATATTATTAACAGAATTTGTGCAGCCGTCTTTATCCGTAATCGTTACGGTAATTGGCCCGGCAGCCAAACCTGTTACAGAAGTAGTTGTGGCGCCAGTGCTCCATAAAACGGTGTACGGGCTACCGTTACCACCAGCAGGTACGATGCTGGCAGTACCGGTATCATCGCCAAAGCAAAGGGCATCGGTGGTTGTAGCTGTACCTGTGATTTGTGTTGGCGTAGTGATATCAATGGTATCTACCAGGAAGCAGTTGTTACCATCGGTAATGGTCACAAAATTCGGACCAGCGCAAAGGGTGGTACGAAGAGAATCAGAAGATCCATCACTCCAGGCAAATGTGAAAATGCCCGTTGTTTGCGGGTTAGAGTTATACCGTACGATTGGTGTAGCGGCCCCATCACAGACTCCGAAACAGGAAACCTTACTTGGTACTGCAACATCAAAAGTATTCACAATAGCCGGTGGTTGATCCAGCAGGAAGGTTCCTACCAGCGTACAACCGGCATTATCCGTAACTGTTACAGTATATGTTCCGGCTAGCAGGTTGAATATAACCGGGGAGTTTGGCAGAGGTTGTGGCGCCCAGTTGTAACTGGTATAAGGTGGTTGACCATTCTGCACACCAATTGCAATGGTGCCGGTGTTCAATCCAAAACAGAGCGGTTCTGTAATGGTTGTATCGCTGAACGACAAAGCTGTTACATCCGTCAGCGAAATGGTGTCTTCACCTAAACAACCGCCGGTATCAAACACGCGAATAACATAATCACCGCCTACCAAACTGTCGATGGTTTGAGTAGAGTCAATCACTACGCCGTTGATATCCGTCCAAACGTAAATAAAACCGTTTGGTGAATTAGCTGTCAATGAGCCGTCGCCGCCACATTTCAGCGGTACAGAGGTAACGGTAATCGTAGGAGGCATAGGCTCCAACAGGTTGAACGTGCGGGTTACGGTGCAGTTATTCGCATCCGTCACAGTAACTGTATATGCGCCGAATGGCAGACCTGATGGATTTTGAACGTTTGTAGCCGGAGGGTTCCAGTTGAAAATATAGGTACCGAATCCAGTGCCACCAGCTACGTTAATGGAGATCGAGCCACTGTTGGCTTGAGCGCAAATTGGGTTGGATTGTCCCAAACTGTCAATGCGCAATTGAGCAGGTTCTGTTACTGTAAAGGTATCAGTTACACTACAACCCAGATTGTCCACAGCGCTAAAGATGTAGGTTCCGCTGGTCAACGCGCTATAGGTAAAGTTTGAACAAACACCACCCGCTGAGCCTCCTGCAGGAGTCCAGGTTGGCGTGTAGCAATTACCTGTAGGCACAGTTTCTGTTACCGAAACACTAATAGCCCCATTGTTGCCGCCAAAACAAGATACATTTTGCTGTACGTTGAGGTTTACACCCAATGCACGCAGATCTGTCACTGTTACTTCTTCAGTTTGCGTACAACCTCTGGAGTCCGTAAATGTAATACGGTAATCACCGGCACAAACACCAGCCAAAACAATCGGGTTGTCCGTTCCATTGTCAGCCGGAGTGTTGTTACCGAGGTTTTCCCAGGCATATTGATAAGCCGGGCCAGGGAATGGGGTTCCGCCTTCTGCTTCGTAGTTAATGATACCATCACAAACACCTGAGCAGGAAGCTGGGGTAACCGTAATGCTGTTGGAGCTCAGCGGAGCTGGCTGACCCAGTGTACCGGATGCTACTTCTGAGCAACCTGTGTTCAAGTCAGTTACCGTTACTGTGTAAAGACCCGCAGGAACACCATTTTGAACCTGGCTGTTTTGCACAGTCAGGTTGGCAGGAGCCCAGGCGTAGGTATAGGTTGGTCCGGGGTTATTTACAGTAATACCGCCTTGTAAGACTACGGCACTGATAATACCGTTATTTTGACCGTTACACAAAGGTTCCTGAACAAAATTAATCTGTGCGCCAAGTCGTGGAATATTCACCACAAATGTGGTACACTGCGTGGCCCCGGAACCATTATTATCCGTTACACAGATTTCAAAAGTTTCAGGAGTGTTGTTTGGGCTGCCCACATTTTGCACATCGAATGTGCCACCGGAGGTCAATACCGTACCGGAGTAGGTTGGGCCTGTGCCCGGGTCCTGCCTAACGATCACATCGTATGGCTCAACGCCGCCAACCGGAGTGATGGTCAAAAGCGCCTCACCAAGACAGGTAGTGTCAGTTACCGTGAAAGTGAAGCTGAGGGGCAGGAATGCGATGCAAACCTGTCCGGTATCAACGGTCAGGGCGAGGTTTTGGCCCATCTCGTCTTCCAGGGCAATACCTGTTGGCGTATTGATTACACCTAATCCGGAGCAATCTCCTAGGTTACCAATTGCTGTGAAGCAGATTTCAAACAGGGTACTATCATCCGGAATAAAGATGGTTGTGGGGTTGAGGTTGTTGAAAATCTGAACACCGAGGAAACCAAGGCTGGTTTGTTGTTCGTTCAGGTTGGCAGCCGGATTGAACACTGTGTCGATCACAGAGCTAACATTCTGCAAACCATTGTATTGCAACACCGTTTCGTCCCAGGTAATGGATAAGGAACCAGAGAGAATGGCAAAGTTTTGCACCGTTACCGGGATACAAACCGTACCGCCCGGAGGCACAATGGTATCGGGGAAAGCGAGGGTAACGTTATCGGAGGCATCGCACACGTTCATGTCGATGGTGAAGGTAGCCGGGCAACTTTTTCCATCCCGGATAACTACTGTGTAATTACCGGCTTGTGGCACAGAAAACGGCACACTGGACAGGTGGAAAAGGTTAGATGCAGAAGTATGCACCACTGCTTTCACATTAGGGTTCGAAGTCAGGAAGATTTCGATATCGTACACTGCATTACCATCGTACTGCGGATAACCACCGCGTACAGTGAATCGGCCAAGGCAATCGTTTCCGAAGTTGTTGGAGATTCCGGTAGCGGTAATTTCATTCAGGTAAACTACTTCAAAAGCTGCTGCAGTATTAACTGCTACACAAGGGCCGGGAGGGAAACCAACCTGAGCTGATTCGTAGTTGTTATTGGCAAAGTCATCAACTGTAATAGGGGCAAAGATGATAGACATCGGTTGGCCCATATTAAAGGTGTTCTGCAGGGTTCCACTGTTGAAAAACCAGGTACTACCACCGTTTGGCACTGCCTGTGTAATGTAAAGGCCCGTGGACGAACCAGCCAGCACACAGGCATCGCCGGGGCCTGGAATCAATGCCACGTCTTGCAGGGTTGGACCTGTTTCTGTTGGCGCGCAGGTGTAAAATGCGTAGGCAATACCTGGCGCTGTTGCTGCCTGCGGATCGCCACTCAGGTCGGCATCGCCGTTGTGAACAACCTGAAGTGAATCGCCAAAGCAAAGAAAGATAGGTGATGGAGCGGGGTCGTTACTGGAACCTACGAATTGCCCGAAGGTGTAGGTTCCAGCACTACCGCATGGCGCTTCTGCGCCGGAGGGAGTTAGTTTGATATTTTTCGGATCGAAAGGCAGGTATTTGATTTCATGAGGGGTTTGTGCGCGCAAAAGCGCTGGTGCGCCCAAAAAAAGGCACGAAAGCAAAGGGATTAGAAGTCTGTGCATCAGTAGAAAAATTTTAACAAAGGTTGATGGATGATATTAGAACCGATATACGGGATTGCTCGTTGGGATGGATGTGTTTTACAACACCGGACACAAGATGCTGTACCTTTTTGTTTTGCTGTATCAGTGCAGCAACTTTAACGTTCTGCTCTTTTCAACAAAGGTTCAGGCACAATGGCCGCAAAAGTAGGTAAACCCCTTCGTTCCGACCTATTGCATTCCAAACAATTCCGTTTATTTAACACCATTTCAAACAAAAAACCGGGGCCAAACGACTATTTAACACCCTTTATTGCCGCCAAACACCACCATTTTTTGCCAACAGCCTACCATTTACACATGAATCCCCACCATAACAAAAACACCGGCATTACATTCGGCACATTAACAGATTTATTCGGCACCGGGCGCCCGCGTATCAACATCTCAGACAATTCTTCCCCTCACGATCACCCGCTCAACAACCTTACTGCCAAAAGCGTACGGAAGTCCGGCAAGCGACATCATTGGTCGGGTAATAATCAGATTTGCCACCTTGCCGACAGCAATCGTACCGTAATCTGCCTCCAGCTCCATGGCCCGGGCGCCATTAAGCGTGGCTGCATTAATTGCTTCTTCCGGCAGCATTTTCATCTTGGCACAAGCCAGAGAAATCACAAAGGGCATATTGCCGGATGGGCAGGAACCCGGATTAAAATCTGTGGCCAACACAACAGGCAGACCAGCATCAATCATTTGTCTGGCTGGCGCAAATGGTATACCCAGGAAAAAAGCGCAGCCCGGCAACAAGGCAGGCAGGGTATTGCTTTGCAACAGCGCCTCAATTTCTACCTCGCTGGTGTATTCCAGGTGATCCACAGAAATAGCGTTCCTTGCAATGCCAGCCTGTACACCGCCGGTTAATCCAAGTTCATTGGCGTGAATTTTGGGCTTCAAGCCGTATTTCCAACCTGCTTCTAAAATCCGGTCGGTTTCTTCCGGGGTAAAAAAGCCCTTATCGCAAAAAACGTCACAATAATCAGCCAGACCTTCGGCAGCAACCTGGGGCAGCATTTCCTGGATAATCAGCGACATGTATGCCTCCCGGTTGGCTTTATACTCCATCGGAATGGCATGCGCCCCTAAAAAGGTAGCCTTAACCGGAATGGGAGATTGCTCTTTAAGTCTACGCACCACCCGCAACATTTTAAGTTCACTGTCCAGTGTGAGTCCATAGCCACTTTTCACCTCAATGGCGCCTGTACCCATGGCTATCACTTCCTGCAGGCGCTGCCAGGCGCCTTCAAAAAGTTCTTCTTCTGTAGCCTTTTGCAGTTTTCTGGCCGAATTCAGGATACCTCCGCCTCTTTCTGCAATTTCTTCGTACGACAAGCCTCGGATCCTATCTACAAATTCTTCTTCCCGGGTGGCAGCAAACACAATATGTGTGTGAGAGTCGCACCATGCCGGCAGCACGAGTTTTCCGGTGGCATCTATAGTTTCATCCGCTCTTTCCGGACAATCTGCCATGGGGCCAAATGCTTTGATCCGACCATTTTCAGCCAGCACATATGCATTGGACAAGCAAGGCAAATCTGCCATTTCTGCACCTTTCACGAGTGTACGTGGGTTACGTTCAGCATGAATCAGCAGGTGGATATTGCGAATGAGTAAACTTGACATACAAAAAAGTTGGTTAGATCAATTTCAGGGGACATCAGGCAAAGGCGGCGCAAAACTATCTACTTTTGCAGCCTAAGTATCACGAACCATGGGATTTTACCAAAAAGAGATGAAGTACTTGCCTATTGTCGGAAAGGCGCTGCCCCTTTTATCGGCTTTGTTTGGAGCAGCGGCCATTAGCTTTTTTTCCTGTTCGCAGAAGCAAAGTTGCAAGTTCAAACCAGAACCAATTTTTGCTCAAAATCTGCCTCATATTGTTCAGTATAATTTTGAGAAAGAAGGGTCACAATCCCTGGAAAGCATCATGCTGGACCGGGGTATTTTGCTTGAAATCGGACAGGAAGTTTGTGGTAATGCCTATCAGGAATACCGGTTTACCGTGAAGGGCGATTACAGCACGCAGCCGGATTCTTTCTGGATGCAGGAAGCTTCCAGGCAATTCGTGTTTTTGAGCAGCTTTTCTCCCAAACAAGCGCCGCTCAAAGACTGGGGTGATATTATTGAAATGCGGCGTGCAGAAATGGCTATAGGGCAGGAACGGGAAGTCCAACCCGGCATTTATATCAAAATTGACCGAGTTTTAAGTCCCGAACAAGCTACCTTACTGGTAACTTTTTCTCAAAAAGGAGAATAAGCCCCCTACCCCAGCCTATTCTTTGTAAATACCCACGTAACGCTGTCCGGGCTTCACCCAGCCACGGTACATACCTTCAGAATTGAATGGCTGGCAGATATTACCCAGGGTATCCAGGGCAATCAGTCCGCCTGATCCACCTTTTGCCACCAGCTTTTCCATCACGGTGTGCTGGGTAGCCTGTTCCAGGGTTTTACCGCCATAGGTCATTTGGGCACAAATATCATAAGCCACGGCATAGCGGATAAAGTACTCACCGTGGCCGGTGCAAGACACTGCGCAGGCATCGTTGGAGGCATACGTGCCAGCCCCAATGATTGGTGAATCACCCAGTCTGTTCCACCGTTTGTTGGTCATACCGCCAGTGCTGGTGCCGGCCGCCAGATGGCCGTTTTGATCCAGCGCCACACAGCCAACGGTACCAAATTTATAATCAGCCGATTCAAGTGAGCCGGTACGGGCATCCTTTTTTTCTGCCTCCAAGGCTTTTTGTAGTCCATCCCAGCGTTCCTGAGTAAAAAACCACTTAGGATCCACCATTTCCAGGCCTTTTTCCCGGGCAAACTGTTCGGCGCCCTGACCGGTCAGCAACACGTGCGCCGATTGCTCCATGACTGCTCTGGCCAGCCGAATTGGGTTTTTCACCGTGGTTACACCGCCCACGGCACCAGCTTTCTGACTGGTGCCGTCCATGATGCTGGCATCCAGCTCATTTTTGCCTTCATGGGTAAACACAGCGCCACGGCCGGCATTAAAAAGAGGACAATTTTCCAAAAACACGATGGTTTGGGTAACAGCATCCATAGCAGAGCCACCCTTTTGGAGAATTTGTTCGCCAATGGTCAGGGCAGAATCCAGGGCAGCTTTGTATTCCTTTTCCTTCTCCGGGGGCATATTAGCCTTGGAGATGGCGCCTGCGCCGCCGTGAATGGCCATAGCATAGGCAGGTTTAGAGGATGTTGGTTTCATGGTGTTAGTTGAGTTGCCATCCGTTGTTTTACATCCTGTTGCAATAATTATGGTTAGCAGACAGAAAGTGGCAAGGTTTTTCATAGTGATTAGATTCTTATCATCGAATTTTGCGTGCAAATTCTAAAAAATCAATCAAAGCAAGCTTCTTTTTCAGTTCAATTCCATCATGAAGATATTAATTCTCGGTGGGGGCAATATGGGTCTCACTTACGCCCAATGTTTCCTGCGCAGTCGCATCGTAACTCCGGATCAACTGATGATCCTTTGTCGCACCTATGAAAAAGCCAATCATTTAAGCGAACATTACGAAGGACGGTTTTTCAGCGATCCACGGCTCTGTGTTCCGGAGGCTGATTTGTTGATTTTGGCGGTAAAACCGCAGGATTCAGGCAAGTTGTTTCAGGAAATGCAGGGCTTGACAGATCCTGGTCAAGTGTTGCTGAGTATTATGGCCGGGGTACGTATGGAAACAATTGCCCAGGCACTTGGCATCAGAAAAATTACGCGTGCTATGCCCAATCTCCCGGCCCAGATTGGCGCAGGTGTAACGGCCTTCAGCTCCACTGAGGAAGTTACCCGGATTGAACTGGTGATGGTGCAAAACCTGCTGAATACCACCGGCAAAACTGTTTATGTGGAAAATGAAGACATGCTTGATGCTGCAACGGCCATTTCTGGTTCCGGACCGGCATATGTGTACTATTTCATGCATGCCATGATTGAAGCTGCCCAAAAAATGGGATTTTCACCCTCTGAGGCTGAGCTCCTGGTTGGTCAGACCTTTACTGGAGCCATTGATTTGTACAACAAGTCCGACCTGAGTTGTCAGGAATGGATAGGCAAGGTTGCATCCAAGGGAGGCACCACAGAGGCTGCATTGCGGGTATTTGGAGAAAAAGCGCTGCACGATGCCATCACCTCCGGGGCAAATGCCGCACTAAAACGGGCCAGCGAACTCGGTAAATAAGTGACAGGTAACATAAGGCGGTCTTTTTTTCGAACTACTCAGGATTAAACTTGGTAATAAGCGCGGAAGCTGCTTACTTTCGGGCAAACAATTTTGCATTTCAAAACCTAAATATTTGTTGGCCTATGATGAACGAACTCGTCCATACGCACATGACCAAGGATGTCATTACGCTTTCTCCAAATGACACACTTGGACAAGTACGGGAGATCCTGTTGAGTAAACATATTCACCATATTCCCATTGTGGAAGGAAGAAAGCTTGTGGGTATGGTAACCAGCTGGGATCTGTTCAAACTTGGAAAATCCGCCGAGGAATACAGTTCCATGAAAGTTAATGAGGTAATGACCCGCCGGGTGGCCACGCTTGATCCCGATCAACATTTGGGCGCAGTGGCAGAAGTACTTACACGTCATTTGTTCCATGCTGTGCCGATTGTGAACGACGATAACGAGTTACTGGGTATTGTTACCAGTACGGATATTATCAGGTATGAACACACGAAAGAGTATCCGGAGAATCTGGAAAAATTTGTGGGTGATAACATGTAAAAACGATCAAACCAAAACTATATACCGCTGTAATTCAATGAATTGCAGCGGTTTTTTTATCACTACCCAGATATTGAGGAATTATACAACATTGATATTAAGGTAGATTTGTTTAACAAAAAGAGTCAAATTCTTAAACAATATAACCGCTTTTGCTATTTACCGGCCAATCAAACCATTCAATATGGCTGTTTATACACTTAAGCGGGTACAACGCTTACCCATTTCCCTGGAAACCGCCTGGGATTTCTTTTCCAACCCTGGAAACCTCAAAGCTATTACACCTTCCTACATGGGATTTGAGGTCACCTCCGATCCTGAATTTTCCACTTGCGAGATGTACGCAGGACAGGTCATAACTTATACGGTTAAGCCTGTATTGGGCATTCCTTTATTCTGGATGACGGAAATCACGCACGTGTCGCCGGGAAATTTTTTTGTAGACGAGCAACGGGTGGGTCCTTATGCTATCTGGCACCATCAACACCATTTCAAATCCATTGAAGGCGGTGTAGAAATGACTGATCTGGTACACTACAAAGTGCCCATGGGTTGGCTGGGCGATTTGGCGAACAGCTTGTTTGTGCGAAAACAGCTACAACAGATTTTTGACTACCGCTGGAACCGATTGGAGCTCATGTTTGGTAAAATGCCTTAATCGGGTGTAATTCAGACACCTCAATAGCGCTCTTCACCCCATCTTTTCAGACGGTGGATGCCTGCTCGCAACACAATCCAAACGTGAGCCAACAAAGTAAGTGGTAATCCAAAATGACGCTGCATGATGGCAAAACGCTCATTCAGACTCTGCCTGTGCCGCTTTTTAGAAAGGCCACCCATCAGATAGTCCGTAATTGGTTCATCAAGACAACGATTTTCCCTGCTTTTTTTCAATATCTCTATGCACCAATCGAAGTCGGCACAAAGACCGGCCTCCAAACGATAAGCTGGAGAGAGCGTTCTTCTGGGGATAAACGATTGATGGACCACGCGCATGCCGGCAAGGTAATCCCTCCAATGCAAGGGATCAGGCAAGGTGCGTGTACTGAGTTCGCTCATCAGGCCATGCGCCTTGCGGGAATCATCCACCAGCATGGTATCTCCATACAACACATCAGTCTGGCTCGTGCATAGAGTTGCAAGTTTCTTCAGTGTATCAGCAGAATGTAACCAGTCGCCTGCGTTCAAAAACTGAACAAAATCGCCGGTAGCCAGCGCCAGTCCTTTATTCATGGCATCGTAAAGCCCTTTATCAGGTTCAGAAATCCAGCGTAATCCGGGCATTTTGGCAGCATATTCCTCAATAATGGCCAAAGACTGGTCTTTAGAGGCCCCATCTACAACAATATATTCCAAATGAGGATAAGTCTGGCGTAAAACGCTTTCCATGGTTCCCCTGAGCAGGGATTCTCCGTTGTAGACCACTGTGATTATGGAAAAACGGACAGGTGTGGAGCTTTCGGATGGCAATGAGTTGTCCAAAACAGATTTTTTTTCGGTACAAAAGTAGGAACGTTGAACCTTTGCAACATGCAACAACTCATAAACGTGCCAAAACTTCTTTCCCTACTGGTTCTGATTGCGCTTAATTTCCAGGTTAATGCGCAGAAAATCAGCAAGTTCTGGATTTCTTTCAAAGACAAAAACGATTCGCCTTACTGCCTATGTCGCCCGGATGAATTTTTATCATTCCGGTCTCTTGAGCGCAGAGCCAAAGCCGGCATTCCACTGGATGATAGTGATTTGCCAGTTAATCCGAATTATTTAAAAGCCTTACAAGAGCAGGGAGCAACCATACACAACACTTCAAAATGGCTTAATGCAGCCGCGGTGATGGCAGATTCTGCCACTGCAAGAAAACTCGAGCGATTGTCTTTTGTACATAAGGTGGAATACCTTGGACCACACCTTAAATACCGGAATCCACCCAATCGAAAGGAAAAAAAGCGCGCCCCGCTGACTAAAAATCCTGCCATTGAAGGTCGCGACATTCCCATTTGGGGTTATGCCGGCCAGCAAAACCAAATGCTGGGTATTCCTGTATTACATATGGCCGGATATCGGGGTAAAGACATTTGGGTGGCCGTAATGGACGGTGGTTTTTCCAATGCAGACACCATTCCAATGTTCGACAGCGTAGCCATGCAGGGGCGGTTGTTTCAGGGCTGGGATTTTGTAGAGCGCGATGGCGGCTTGTACGAATCAGCACAACATGGCACTTCTGTACTTTCTGTTATGGCAGCCAACCTTCCTTACTACTTTGTGGGAACTGCGCCTGAGGCCACCTATTTTTTGTTAAAGACGGAAGATACCGGAGGGGAGTTTCCCATTGAAGAGGCAAACTGGGTGGCTGGAGCTGAGTGGGCTGACAGTGTTGGCTGCGATATTCTGAATGCTTCTTTGGGTTATACCGCGTTTAACGACCGTAGTTTGGGGCATTTCAAATGGGAGCTGGATGGCAAGTCGTCTATAGGCGCAAGAGGGGCAGGCTTTGCGGCCTCCAAAGGCATGATTATTTGCAACAGTGCCGGCAATGAGGGTGATGGTGATTGGCGCACCATTGGTGTACCGGCGGATGCCTTCGGCATAGTGGCCGTAGGGGCCGTGGATGCCTTGGGGGCACGGGCGGCATTCAGCTCAATTGGGCCCACTGCAGACCAGCGGATAAAACCGGATTTGGTAGCGCCGGGCGATCAGGTGGTAGTGGCCGGAAATGTAGGTATTTCGCTCGGCGTATCCAGCGGAACCTCATTGGCATCACCGATGCTCACCGGGGCCATTGCAGCGTTATGGAGCGCTTATCCGGAAAAAACAGCAAAAGAAATCCTGCAAGCCGTTTATGCCAGTGCCGATCAGCGGTATTTCCCCGACAATGAACGGGGGTTTGGATTACCAGACATGACTGATGCCTGGATCCGGTTGGGAGATATGGAGAACGGGAATGGCGGCATTTTCCAGTACGAATCCAGTACTGCCACCCTCACCTATTACCTGGCCAACCGGGGAATTGCTCCGGGAGACACTGTTGTATGGCAAAATATTCTCGGTCAGGTAGTTGCCGAAAGGCCAATTACTTTGGTGAATAATTCCATCATGCAGCTTCAGATTCAGGGCCTGGAAAATATACCTGCCGGACATTATACCCTCTTATTAAAAGGTAAAACAGGTGTAATAAGACTCGGGGTTGGGAAGGCACAAAGGTGAACAAAATAAAAAGAGGGTTTCTCAAGAGTGATTTTTACCGCAGAGACGCTGAGACGCAGAGGTTTAAATGATTGATTTTCAATCCCTCTGCGTCTCAGCACCTCTGCGGTAAAAATTACTCTTGAGAAACCATTTCCATTTGGCAGTTATGAAGCAAAAAACTTAGCGTCTTTAGCCTTCGAGCCTTGTTACTGCCTATTATCTTAACAAAGTGGTATTGCCTTTGAAGGTTTCGCGTTCGCCATCTATGTATTCCACTTCGAGGATCCATACGTACACGCCCGGGTCGCAGGGTTGGCCACGGAAATTACCATCCCAACCTTTGGTTTCGTCGTTGAAGGTGAAATCCTGTAATTGGAATACCATTTCGCCCCAGCGATCGAAGATCTTGAAATCAACAACTTTGGAGCTGCTTTGACCGTGCACCAGCAACAGATCATTGTTGAAATCGCCATTAGGCGTAAAGCCGGTTGGCACGAATACCCTGCGCGGTTTTTCCACTGCAATGCGTACCATATCATCTGCACGACAACCCAGTGAATCTGTTACGGTTATACCAAAAAATCTGGTGAACTCCAGGCTGTACACGGCCGGATTTATACAATCCATGCAGCTTAGCCAGGTGCTGTCGGCTGCATTCCAGGTATACTGTACGGACCCTTGTGCATTGGCTACTGATGCAAACAATTGGGTATCTTCTCCAAACAAAATAGCAAAATCAGGACCAAGATCCACCGTAACTGCATCTGGTTGGGTCACTTCAATTGGCGTAATTGAGGAAGAGCATCCATTAGCATCTACAATAACAGGAGCATAGGTTCCAGCTGAAATACCAATCTGTACCGGAGAGCCATTGAGCGGCTTGTTGTCCAAAGCATATCGATATGGGGCAGTTCCACCTGAGCCAGTCAGGAAAATTTTACCATCAAAGCCACCAAAACATTTTGGAGGTTGCATAGTTGCTACTCCAGACACTGGCTCTGCTGGTTGCGAAACTGTAACACTACCTGGTGTGAGGCAGCCGTTGAAATCTGTTACACTGATCCTGTAGGTTCCTGCGGCCAGATTATTGATACTGGTAGTAGTAGCACCGTTTTCCCACACATATTGATATGGATTTACACCGCCGGATGCCACGGCTTTAGCGGTTCCGGTACTTCCGCCGAAACATCCCACATTAATTGGCTGCAAACTTACCCGCAATTCAGCAGGTTGTCCGATGGTAACGCTGGCCGTACCAGGGCAACCATTTATATCAGTAATGGTAACACGGTAAGTACCTGCGGCAAGGCCCTGTGCGATGGAATCAGAAGGAGTGGTGCCGCCATTCCAGAACCAATTATAAGGTGCTGTACCACCAACACCCTTCGCTGAGGCCCAGCCATTAGTTTCTCCAAAACATTTTACATCAGACGTGCCTGTTACCTCAGTTTCAAGCGGCAGTGGGTTGCCCACCGGAATAGAAGCTGTTGCGGTACATCCCTGAGCATCGGTTGCCGTAACCGTGTAGGTTTTTCCACCCTGCAATCCGGTAACACTGATACCAAACTGTGGCGGAGAGGTATTCCACTTAAAAGTAAAGTCGTTGATATTGGCTGGTGTCGCTCCGTAGAAAATTGATAGCATTGCACCTGTTCCATCCACTCCATTATGACAACCAGGCGCCTGAGCCTCTCCATAAGTATTCAACTCTTGCAATTCCTGTACAAAGGTTTCGCTGGTGGCTGTGCATCCATTTCCATCTGTAACCGTTACGCGATACTGGCTGGTAGGCAGTCCGGTTGCTGTTTGTGAGGTTTGATTGTTGGCACTCCACAAGTAGGTAAATGGAGCGGTTCCACCTGCATGAAAAACCGTGGCTATACCATCATTACCCATAAAACAAACCGTATCCGACACAGCAGGGAGTGTCAGCGCCAGGGCAGTAGGCTCAGTTACCGTTGCGGTTATTGTATGAACACAACCTTTGGAATCCGTTAGGGTTGCCTGGTAAGCTCCTGCAAACAAGTTATTGATATTTAACCCATTACCAGTATAACCATTAGGTCCGGTCCAGGATGCGTTATACTGAGGTGTTCCGCCGGCAGGCTGAATCTGAAGCGAGCCATTGTTTTTACCAAAGCATTTTACAGCCACAGCAGTAGCAGAGCCTGTGAGCAAAGGTGGTTCTGTTACTGTTTCCGTTTTAACAGCTGAACAACCATTACCATCTGTGGCTGTAACCGTATAGGTGCCAGCAGTGATACTAGTTATGCCCTGATTTACCTGCCCGGTGTTCCATACAAAATCAAACGGAGTGGTTCCTCCCACAGCGTATGTAGTTAGCTGACCATCATTGCCACCAAAACACGAAGGTGCGCGATTCAGGGCTGTAACAATCTGAATCAAGGCAGGCTCAAATACCTGCATGGCGCTTACTTCCTGACAACCGTTATTATCCGTAATAGTAACCGTGTAAGTACCTGGAAGCAGCCCTGAAATACTGTCGGAAGTCATGGTATTACTCCACAAATAGGTGTAAGGTGCTACCCCACCCGATGGGTAAACAGCCGCGGTTCCAGTGCTGAGTCCAAAACAGGTTACGTCATTCGGTGAGGCTGTGGCCAGCAATTCTGAAGGTTCAACCAATGTAACGGAAGAAGTAGAGGAGCAAAATGCGCCTACACTTGTAACCGTAACGGTATAAGTACCAGGACCGAGGTTGGTTACCGAAGCAGTTGTTTGGCCTGTACTCCAGATATAGGTGTTATTTCCAGGAGCATTGGCCTGTATAGTGGCTTTATCCCCTTTGCAACGAATAGGCTGCGGAACAGTAATATTGGCAGAAATGGCGCCAATACTCAGTTGTACATCCTCTGTTACCGTGCAACCGTAAGAATCAGTGGCAGTTACACTGTAAATAGTTGTACCAGGTATGGTAGCCACAGGATTTGGACAATCCGTACAGCTCAACCCTCCGGCTGGCGACCACTGGTAGGTCACGTTATACATTGGCTCGAAGGTCATGGTCCAATCAAGCAGTGTACCATTAATATTGTTCTGATCGTCGGTAATACGCAAACGCCAGTTACCATTGGAAGGTTCTCCATACAAATCAGTCCAGGGGCCTTCGGGTAGCCATTCGCCGGTAAATGGCGCTGCAGTGGAGGGCGCAAATGGTCCGGGGAAACTGATTGGTACTGTAGCGGTTGGGGTAAAGCAGGTGTTGGTGTAGTTGTTGCCATCTGCACCATTATCTGTGGTCAATTCCAATACAATTCCACTTGGAGAAACCAGATAGGCATCAATATCAGAAATCCAGGTATGATCCAGGTTAAGACAAACAGACCGGATTACACCAGGTCCGATGGTAGCAGGCATTACTCCGAAAGAGGTTACCGTGGAGTTGATGGGAAAACCGCCGTTAGGAATTGCAATATCTGTGGAATTGGTGAAAGTAGGCGGAGCAGGCACTGGTGTAGGCACCGTTCCATTAAGCACAACCGGAGTGTTGGGCAAACAAACCGAAGTATCTGACAACATCGGGGGGGCCAGAATCTTATCCCGGATATACAGAAATACCGTATCCCGGTTGCAAGGGTCTACCTGTACTGAAATGCCGATAGACTCGGTTGGTTCTGCAATGCCATCTTCAAAGGCAATTACCGGAATGGTGATAGTAGACTGTCCTGGAGGAATCACCAGGGTATTAGGAATGGCCTGGTAATCTACCCCTGCCGTTGCAGAACCGAACACATTGAAATTGACGTTGTAATTGGTACTACGCAATTCAGGCAGTGTAAATGAAACTGTTCCTTGTGCGCAACCTTCTGCAATGGTACCATCGGCGCTAACCGTGGCGGCATTTACCTGCAAAGAACCCGTACCAAAACTTTTGGCTTCCAGGAATACACCGGAATCATACGCGGCATCGCCCACATCGGCAATTGCCAATTTAATGGTGTATGGCTGGCAGGGGGTTACCACAGCAATGGCGGTAAAAACATCTGTAAAGCCGTCGTAAACAGGCTGCAGGTTAGAGCTCAGGTTATCGTTGTAATACTGAACGTTAAAAGCCGGGCAAGGCGGCGCTGCCGGATTGGTGGGGTGAACATTATTGATAGACACCGGCAGGTTAGTGCCCGGCACCTTGGCAATATTGGTAAACACCGGATATCCGGGCCCCTGAATAAAAAAGCCAAACACGTCGTTAAACGCAGTACAGGCATATTCCGGGTATTCTTCGGAGCCAAAACTGTAGCGAAAACGCAGGGTGTCCGAATTGGGAATGAATGTTATGGTGTAAACGGCTACATCGTTTAGGTCGTCCGTTGCAATAGGCGTCAGACTAGGTTCAACGGAGCCGCCTGCGTTACCATCGCTGGCCTGAACAATACCGTCGTCTGCGGCATTCACCGCAAATCCGGAAGTCAGCAGAATCCCACGTTCGATACCCAGAGCTGGTGTACCGCCGGAAAAATACCCCACTGCGCGTGGGTCTCCGTTAAAGGTAATGCTGGTTACTTCAACACCTTCACCCAGGAATACATTTGAGATGAGCGATTGCGGGTTGTATGGACCCGTTACGACATCTGTAACCTGGAGAAATTGTGCTTGAGCTGTAGAGAAAAATAGGCAAGAGGCAAAAAGTAGTAGTGCTTGCGTCGGGCGAAGTTTGCAGTTCATCCGGTGTGAGAATTGATTGGTTAATAGTTCCTGGGACTTTGTCAGGAGATTAATGCCGGTACGGGGATGAAGAAGGATTAACAGTTTGCCCGCCTAAAAGTAGCGGATCAAAGTAATCACTTGTATCCTTATTCGTCCAAAAAATTCTCGGGAAGATACGATGGACAACCAAAATGTTGTTATCAAGCATCAGGTAGGTCGCAAAAATGCAAAAACGCAGGTTTCGTAACAAACGAAAAACCTGCGTTTAAGATCCTGTAGCGCGAGGGAGGCTACATAACCCTTAATTTGCCCCTTTTACAATCATTTATAACACAATTTGTTAGCATATTAAAATGTTCAAAATGAATAGTAAACTTTCCTATTCTTTCAAACCGCCATTAAGTAACGAAACATTTTGTTAGAATAAATTAAGAAAAAACCGGCAACAATCCGGCAACGTTATATTTTTGCAGCGGCTTTACTTCTAACAATAACGCGAAAAAGCGTTAAAAAACCTTTTTCAAATGCCCGCCGTTCGCTACAAATTGCGGCAACCGTCCGCAAAATCAGCTCAACCAATTTATTTTGTTTTTCGGTATCAGGAAACCCGGCTGCTGCTGGCCACCGGGTTAAAAGTGTTGCCGGAATACTGGAACGCCAAAACACAACGGGTGAAAAATACATCCAATGTGCCGGAACGTGACGCGATTAACGCGGCATTGGCCGACATTGAAGCAGAGGCCGACAGGTTCTACAATGAAGCCCGCGCCCGCCGCTCATTCAGTATTACCGAAATGAAACCGCACATTATTGGTTTCATAAACGGAATAAACGGAAACCCCACAACTGAAACCCAGGCGAAAGCGCCGGAAACCTTTTTTGAATTTTGCCGCCGCTTCATCGAGGAAAGCCGGGAGCGCATACAACCAAACGGCAAAACCATTCACCCCCGTACAATTCAAAAATACCAAGCCACGGTAAACCTGCTGGAAGCATTTGCCCAGAAAAAAGGCAAAGGGGTAAGTTTCGAGGGTTTCGACCTGGAGTTTTACCAAGATTTTACCCGGTGGCTGCAAAAGCGCCCGCACCAAAAAGGCTCCGGCTACGGAGCCAACGCAATAGGCAAACACATTCAGGTTATCAAAACTTTTCTGAATGAGGCCAATGCGCAAGGGGTGGCCGATCACCACGGCCACAAAAGCAAGTATTTCAAAGTAACCAAGGAGGAAAGCGAAAACATTTACCTGGATGAAAAGGAATTAGCCGCCCTGCTTGCTTTTCCGCTCGATCACCTCCCGCACCTGGAGCGGGTGAGAGATTTGTTTATTGTGGGCGCATGGACTGGGTTACGCTTCACCGACTTTACCACCCTTGACCCGGCGAAGAACTTTGTAGAGCGCAACGGGGAACGGCTTATTGAGGTAGTGACGGCCAAAACCGGGGCAAAGGTGCTGATACCGGAATTTGCCGCCGTGCGCTCCATCGTTGAAAAATACAACGGAAAACTACCCCGTGCCATTTCAAACCAAAAATTTAATGAGTACCTAAAGGAAGCCTGCAAACTGGCAGGCATCAGCCAGCCCGTAACCAAAGGCAGAACGGTGGCCGGGGTGCGTCGGGTGGATACTTTCGAAAAATGGGAATTGGTCAGCACGCACACGGCGCGGCGCTCGTTCGCTACAAACTTGCATAACCGGGGCGTTTCCTCCATTTCTATAATGATGGTAACAGGACACGCCACCCAACAGGCATTTTTGAAGTACATCAAGGCCGGGGCAGAGGAGCACGCTTTAATTTTGAAAAAGGCTTTCCAGAGTGAGCAGGCAGAGCAGCAGAAAGCAAAAATTGTAAACCTCTAAAATGCTGGAAAATGGAAGCCGAAAAAAAACGCCTGATTCAAGGATTCAACATTGAAAAGTTTTTAGAATGGCAATTGAGCCTTTACACGGAATTACCGGGACCAATCCAAAAGGAAATCAAGGAGCGAGAAAAAAACATGCTTGCTGAATGGAATAAATTTAAGAAGGTAACGAAAAGCACGCGGCGCAAAACAGGAGCCACCAAAATTACTGAATTGAGTACGGAGGCCAAAGAGGCGTTAGCAGAGCATGAAAACAGGCGAAATGTGGAAAGGTGGGGGGAAATTTTGGATGAAGGTAGTTTCATAAGTTTGAGCAAATTCATTTTGACGGGAATTGAAATTGAAGTTTCAAACCTAGAGGGTAAACTAAAAACGAAAATTGTACAGCAAAATTTAATGCTGGAAGCAAGGGTAAAGGAAGCATTTGAATTGATTGACTTCAGGGCTTTTGAACAGTACGTAAAGGGTAGTCCAATTTTAGACGGCCAATATTTAACGGCATTTCAAACACTTATTGAGGTGGGCGTAAGTAAATGGGCGATTGAAATTTTAGAAACCAAAGAGGAACCCCAAATAAAAGAAGATCAGGCAGGAAGTGAAAATTGGAAAACAGACTACATAATTTATGCCTTGCATAGATTAGGCGTTTTTGAACTGCCAGAATTTAAAACATTAACCAAAGAAGGGCAGCACAAACTAATTTCCAATTTGACGGGGAGGAGTGAAACTAATATTCGACTTTCGAGGAGCGCAATTGCACACAAAACGGAAAGGCACAACCCCAGGAAATACAGCATAGATTTTGAGCAATGGTTGAGAGAGCATAAAAACAAACCTTAGTAGAAATGTGCCTTTGAATGTGCGGCACACAAGGGGCAACGGGTTAGATAGCCTGTTTTTTTGCGTCAAAATATTTGATATGAACAGATCAATTCTTTTGGAGCAAATGAGCGGGGAGCAAATTTTAGCCCGCTTCGACATTTTGGAGGCACAATTAAAAACCCTCCAAAACCAACCAACCCCAACACCTGCCCCCGGCTACCTAAGCAGGCAAGAAGTGGCCAAGCTGTTAAGGGTATCAGGTGTAACCGTTTGGGATTGGACAAACAAAGGCTTTTTGAAAGCCTACCGCCTGGGGAACAAGGTTTTTTACAAAGCCGCCGAAATTGACGGGGCAATGGTGGAAATAAAGAAGGGAGGGCGGCGAAATGAAAAGTAGGAAACAACAAAGCGTAGAGGATGCCGAATTATTCGAGCAGGCCGCGAAAAGCATCGTTTCAAAAGCGATTGAAAGCGGCTGGAAAAAATGGCAACTACACTATAAAAAAGTCCATGCCAACCGAATACAAGTAAAACGGCTTGCGCAAGCTGCCGAATTATTAGACAGGCTGGCACATTTGGCAGGCACAAGGATAACCCCACAAAAGAAAGTAGTTTATTCCTTGTTTGGAAAAATCCTAAAGGAAAACCGAGTAAAATACTTGCCCCATAACTGGCGGCGATTGTGTCAAAAAGGAGATGCGATTTTAGCAGGTGTTTCACCTGGAGAGGTCGTAAAGTTGCCCAGGGTGGGAAACCAAAACCGGAGGGGAAAAACCAATTCGGATATCAAAAACGGGGATACATAGAACCAATGTATAAATGTGGAGTAACCGGCCCCCCGTTAAAATTTCTTAGCAATAAGTAGGGCGGCGCGTTCCGGATATTCGGCACGCTTCGAGTGTTCCGGCATTGTTCAAAGCAATGAGCCGGACCAATTGCCCGCCCCGGGTGCATTGCATCCGGGCAAACTCAAAACGCAATAAGGCAGGAATAAAAAAGGCCACGCTTTGCAGCGTGGCCGGTGGCTTCATTCTAACCGGGCTTTTTCATGCGCCGGGAGAGGCCACAAAGATAGTGTATCTGTTCGCAAATTATGAAACTAAATGTTTGACGGTTTGAAATTCAAGTGCGAAAATTTCGACTTACGGCAGCTCGAAGCGTTGCCGATTGAGCCGGAAATGTGCGTGGGTTTCAGAACTGGTGAACTAAAAAAGATCACCGCTGAATGTGACGGTTTTACCATCGAGGTAATACAATCACCGGAAACGGGTACCAAATTTTGCAGGTTTCGGGGTAGCCTTCAAAAATACGCGAATGGTGGAGCCGCCCACGCGGGCGCCTTCACACATGCCCAGGTGTGCGGCGCGGTGGCCGGGTTGTGTGATAGGTTCGACATTGACCCGAAAACCGCCCGGCTCGAAAACCTGGAGATAAGCACGGATTTGCTATTGCCAGACAATGCCAGCGCCCGGCAATTCCTGAAAACGTTGATCTGCCACGGCAGCAAGCCGTTCCAGCCCATGAACCCGGAAAAGCCGGAATTGGGCAGGATTGCGCCCCGGCAGGAATACACTTTCAAAATGTACGACAAGGGCAGCCAGGCGCAAACCGGCGCGGCAAATTTGCTACGGGTGGAAATCAGGGTGCAAAAAATGGCCTACCTAAAGCCTTTCGGTATTGCCACCCTTTACGACCTCACCGAGCCCGGCAAAGTAGCGCCGTTGGGCGGCCTGCTCCAAAGTGTAATTTCTGAAACAATCTGCTATGATGGAAGCGTGCCGGAAAGCAGTTTAACCACACGGGAGCAAATGAACCTAAAGGACTTTTGTAACCCTAATTGGTGGATGAATTTGCACAAGGCTAACAGGTGGGCAAACCGTCAAAAGTATGCCGCCTGGGTAGAAAAAAGCGGGGCAAACAAATTGTTTTTAAACGTAGTTTTTTCCATGCCTTCGCATTGGGAAAATTTACTAAGTGTGACGCAGAAAAACGTTGACTTTTTATCCAACATTTCAAGCGGTGCGCAGAACCCAAATTTTGACTTTTTATCCCGTATGATGAGGGGGCAAAAAGTCAAATTAAATAAAAATATATGTATTTTGCCCGAAACCGAAAAAAACGACGGGCAAAACATACCTTCTGCCCCCACTTCTACCCCACCAACTAAGCGTAGTTTTTTCCACAAAAAATTTTGCCGTTGTTGTGGCCGGGATATATCCACCCAGAAAGCAAAAAGTATCTACTGTTCAGAAACCCTTTTTGGAGCCGATGCCCGCAAATGCAGAGACAGCGCCCACAACGCCCGCCGTCGAGAAGCCAGAAAAGCAGAGGTGGAACGATTGGAAACCCTGCTGCCCACATTGCCCGCCCTGGTTATACAATTTACCGTTTTTGCCCTGGATAGATCGGAGCCGGAAACGCCGGCACTTTCAGCGGTGGCCACCTTCACACATGCCCAGGTGTACGGCCACCAGTTCCCAGGCATCAGGCAGGCGCGGCGGGTGGACTTGACCACGAGCACCGGTAAAGCGTTCACGTTCACCCGAAGTTTTGCCAAAAGGGTGCTTTCCTTCCTGGCATCCACACCGCCCGCTATGCAACCGCCGCCGCCCCAGGTATTGCCATTCGATAAAACAGCCCCCAACCTCGCCACCGGGGAAAAACCCCGCCTACCCATGCCCCACAAAGGGGAAAGGATGGGATTTGCTACGTTGGGCGAAATCGCAGATAAAATTTTTGATAACCTGATAAATGATTGAAAGATGAAAAGTGAACCGAATACACAAACCGGGCTATTAACCCGCGAAATGCTGGAGAGCCAGCCAACGGAATTGCTTTTGGTGCTGCTCCCTGACTACTGGCAACTGACCAAAGATTCCGGTGTGTGGAACATTGGACACATGGAAACGAATACCCAGGACTTTAAACACCCCTCCATGTGCGACCATACCCCACGGGGCTACCTGGTTGAGTTTCTTTTGCAGCACCCATACACCGGGGAAGAAATCGAGGTGCAGCGGTTTTTGATGCTGTTGCGCAAGGAAGGCAGTTTTTACGACAACCTTGCCCAGGTGATGATTAATGTTTTGAACGATGCCAACGCACAAAATCAAACCGCCCTTTGAACATGAACACGATTGAATTTTCCTACAATTGGAACAGCAAACTAAACTGCAAATATTTCACCACGTTGAGGCTTTCAAACCGTTTGGCCGTTGGTGAATGGGTTTTGGTTTATGAAAAAAACAAATGCCTGGGGCTGCACAAGGTTGAGGATAAAAAGCAACTTGCAGTAAAGAACCTAAACCCGTGGATTTGTGGAATAGATACCGGGTACACCGTCGAGGAAACAAAACAGATTTTGGAAAGAATGTACCCCGGCAAGATATTACCCGAAACCGTGATTTATTGGTACCTAATCAGGAAACCGACCAAGGAGGAACAAAGCCAAATTGAGCAACGGGAGAAACAGAAACAAGGGAATTTGCTGGAGGGCGAAAACAAGGCCGCTCCGGATTCATCGCAAGAAAACGAGGTGCTGCAGCCATGAAACCGGAAATCATTTTGCCCAACGCGCACTACTTCGGCGGCAAAGGCGCTGCCGGGGTAGTTCACCGGATCATCAACGAAACACCACGGCACGAGGTCTTTGTTTCCGGGTTCCTGGGGCATTGCGCCGTCATGCGGCACAAAAGGCCAGCCGCCCGAAATATCGGGGTTGAGATAAACCCGGATGTTATACAAACCTGGAGCCGGGCAGAATACGCGCCGGGCTGGGCAGCATCGCAAAAAGTGGAGGTATTGCCGGCATCGTTTCTTGACCTGGAAGCCCCGGAGTTTTTAAAGCCTTCGACGTTCGTTTACCTCGACCCGCCCTACATGCATGAAACCAGAACGAGCCGCCACCGCTACCCGTTTGAACTGACTGACAACGAACACCGCGCCCTCCTGGAAAAAATCAAAGGGCTGCCCTGCATGGTTGCGCTTTCGTGTTATGATTCCGGCATGTACCGCGCCGCCCTGGAGGGTTGGAGGAAAATTAAATTCCCGGCGCAAAGTCGGGGAGGGTTGCGCACGGAAACACTGTACATGAATTACCCAGCCCCCGCCCCCGATGCGCTGCACGATGCCCGCTACATCGGCGAAAATTTCAGGCAACGGGAAAAAAGCAAGCGCCGGATAGAAACCATACTTCGGAAGGTCAACAGGTTAAGCGCGGAGGAAAGGGCGGTACTTGTCGAAAGGGTTACCGGGCAGCCGTCGCCGCTGGTGCCAAACTCCAAACCTCAACTTTTCGAGCCATGAAAAAAACAGGTACCGGGCTACTTTGGAGCCTGCCGGAAATGTGGGAAGTGGGGAAAAACTGCCACCTGGAAAAAATCGTTTGCCAGTATTGCCAAAGCCTGGAAACAGCGTGCGTACTGCATACCCAGGGGGAGCCGTTGCGCTCGCACCTATGCCAAAGGTGCGGCGGGTATATCAGCGCCGCCCGTTGGAAGCCGGCCAACATCGCCGAAAGATGCGCTGCCAGCTGTAACCCGGTGGAAGAAACCAGCCCCGGGTCACAAGGCACTTTGTTTTGATACCCACGCTCATTGTCAAACATTCAAAAACTGGAAAAATGGCAATCACCTGGAGGCAACATTTTAGCCCGATTATTCGGGAAGTAATTGCAAAGAATCAAGGGAAACCGGAAATGGAAATTAGACGCGCACTCCGGGAGGCCAAACCAAGTGCCGCCAGGTCTTACTCATCGGTAAACGCTGTTTGGCTTTCGGAGGTAAAAAAGCAGTTGGCCGTATTGTTCCCCAGGTTGGCCACCCCAGGGAAGGAGCCGCCCCAAGGGAACGAGGGTAAAGGGCAAATTGCCTTTGATTTTGGCTAAACGTAGAAAGTTCCACAAAATAGCGGCCACCGGGCAAGGTGGGCGACAAAACCGGGAGAAATAGGACATCAGCGAAAAAACACCCCGGAATGTACACAAATTGAAGCACCCCCGAAAAAAGTGGAAGAAACTACGCCAAAATGTCAAAAGAACCGCAAAAACGGGACGTTTAAGCGTAGTATTTGAGGTAAAAACGCTGTTTGAGGGGGGTGAAAAGACGATAAAACGCTGATAATAAGCACTTTAGAGGTTAAACAAGGTAAAGGGGGTATTTGCGGGCAAAAGTGGAACTTTTTACGCTTAAACACCACCCAAAAAGTACGCCACATTTAACATTCATCAACCTACATTCCTTTTCATTCAGGGTACATTTTCAAGGCATCACAAAAAACTACGCTTAACACACCATGGAAAAAGCAGCAAAAACCACGCAAAAGCCCGAAAAAGCCACCAAGCGCCGCAAATCGGCTAAAACCGCCAAACCTGCCCAGGTGCGCCGTAAGTATGCCACTGACATAAAGGAGGAAGCCAAAGACCTGTATTTGCGCGGGGTAACACTCGACCGGGTGGCAAAGTATTTGGCCGTACCATTGCGCACGCTCACCAACTGGCAAACAGACGAACGATGGACAGAGGCAAAGAACCCGGAAAGGACCGCGCACGAATTGAAAGGCCGGGGCTATCGGGTGCCGGAAATTGCCGACCGCCTGGAGGTGTCGGTAAAGACGGTGCGCAAGTGGTTGAAAGCCTCGGTTTGATCGGGCGGCCAATGGCCATTTAAAAACCAAAATATGCGAGGCCGAAAAAATGCCCCAGGAAGGAAGATTATTTAAAGGGGTAGGGCGAAATATTGGAGCGGTGGCAGGTTAGCTATTTAAAGGAATTTAAAGGGCATGAGATGGAAAAGATAGGTGTTTGGAAAGTGGAAAAACGGGGAAAATCCGAAAAAATCGGGTAGCGGCTGGAAATAACACCCATAAAAGCCCGAAATTTGCCCCAGGTTGAACGATGCCCGAAAAAGGGAGGGTGACGGCCTGAAAATCAAAAGTGCGCGGCTATCCTTTCGACAGCCGCGCACGGTTACGCAATAAGTAGAAATCTTTGGCCGCGCCCCAGGTGCGGCCATTTCTTTTTAGGTCCGTTTAATCGGCGGCGGCATCGAGGCCAACCGCCACCCATTCAAGTAAACGGCCTTGGTTGTGTTCCGTTATTGCCCCCTCTGAAATAAGAAGCGCAAATCCTTTGAACCACCGGGCATTTTGCCGTTCTGCCGTCGTATCAAGCGCCCGGCGCAAGCGGGCAGCATAGGCACGGTTTTTTATTGACATGTCCACGGCAAAAGTCCGTTCGTGTTTGTCAAAATTATAGCCACAAGGCAAAGGGCAGTCAAGAGAAAGCAGGGAAAAAATGGTGATTGAATCCGGAAAAATGGCTTCGATTAATTGGAAAAATTCGCGCCGAGTTTGCTCAGTAACTTCATAGGCACAAAAGGCAGCCAGCGCCAAAAGAGAGCGGGAAAAATCGTGCAACTGCTCGAACTGCCCGCCATAAGGGAACCGGATTGCCAGCCCTTCGGAGGTCAGGTACACACCGGCATTTTCGGCGAAGTCAGGAGCCGTTGCCAGCGCCGCCGCGCCCGCTTTCCATTGCGACGGGAGTGGGTAAAGCAGGGAAAGGAGTAAAACACCGTTGGCGCGGATTTGGTCGCCGTTGGGTAGGTCGGTTTCTTTGAAAAATTCGAGCAGGAAAGTAAGCGATTGGCGGGAAGATTCCAGCCAGCCCAAAGCGTCGGTAGTAGGCACCCGAATTTCAAGGTAAGCGGCGTAAGATTCGGAGCCGGGGCAAATAGTAATGTTACCGTTGGACATTTCAAAAATCGTTTGCAGGTTAAAAACCTTGTTTTGTAATAGGGGAACTATTGGAGCGGATTAAAAACTACGTTGATTCAATGATGAAGGGAGGCCGGACACCCCCGGAACGGTAGGCGGCAATTTCGAGCGCCTTTTGTACCCGGTAGGTGGCGGGGGTTGTGGTATCCATTGCACACAAGGCACCCAGGGCGAAGGATTCGCCGCACCCGATGGCCTCGAAACCGTCCACGGATTCCGTTACCTGAAAATCACTTTCCACCGAAAACAGGCGGTTTTGATAGCCAACCAAAAAGGAGCCGCCCGATTCTACGGAATTGCTAACCGTCATAAACCCGCCGTTTTTAAAGCAGGTGCGCAAGGCATCCACAAACCCCGTACACATATACCTAAAAACGTCCTCACCTGGTGGCACTTCGGGCGGGTTAAATGAAAACCGGATTAGCTGGAGCATACGGAAAGAAGTGGTGCCGCCAATCACAAACGCGCCCACCTTGAAAACTTTGGGGTCTTTCCTCACCCATATATCAAGGCCGCGCACCCCGGCAGAATCGCCGCCAATAATGACTTTTTCGTTTTCGATAATTCCAACAATGCAGGACATTTAAAACAGATTTTAAGAAAGGTGAAAAAATGCGCCGGGCTTATAGGCACGTTTGTCCGGCGCTGGAAAGAACACCGGGCAACCCTTTGGCCGCCCGGCGTTATAGTGGCCGCCCGCCCCCAGTTCAGGCGGCTATTTTTAAAATGCGTTCAGCCCGGAAGGAGCGCCACGCGTTTTTGTCAAGATCATAGTATTTTATGGCTGTAGGGCTTTCGGCGCGGTCGGTGCCTTTGTGTTCGTAGGAGAAAAGCGACGGGTTTACCGTGCCGTATGCCTCCCGTACTTCGCCGTCTTGCTTTTGGAAGGTAAAACGGGTTGCCCAGGTGCGAAGCGCCACCCGGAGCCGTGCCACTTTCCACGCTTGCGCCTGGCATTGCCCCCACGTAAGGAATTGATTTTGGCGACGGATTGCCCAAGCGAGGGCGAGAACTTCGGAGCGGGTAAATTGCTGTTTCATATCCTGGTTGCTTAAATTGATGGTGCAAATATACGAGCGAATAATATCATTATGCAAATAAACGAGCGGAAATTTTCAAATATTAACATTTGGGAAAAAATACCCGTGTATTTTTGCACCATGAAAGCCAGAGACTACAAAAAAGAACATTCCGAAAAGCGGTACAGCGTCCTAACCGGGGATGGTAAGGTTATCGGTGTATGGGGCAACCTGAAACAATTATGTGAGGATATGAAAGAAGAAAATGGGGAGTTTGCCAGTTATTCCAGCCTTAGCAAACGGCGCAAAGAAGAAAACCCAATTGAGTTTACAGTAAATGAAAAGAACTACGCCGTTTACATTGAGAAAATCAGGGGCGGCGGGGAAATACCGGAATAGTCACGCGGGCGCGGGGTGCGCCTGGGTAAGAAATAAGAAGCCGCGCCGGCGATACCGGGGCGGTTAAAAAATCGCCAATGAGGGCAATACAACGGCAGGGCGTATCTTTGACAAAATGCGCCGAACATGAAAAATGTAGTTTTGAATTTGCGGTTTGAATCCGCTAACGGTCAAGTGACCGCTATCGTTACGGATTCAGAGGGACGGGAAACACGAAAGTCTGCCCCCTGTAATTTACGGTCACTTGGCCTCCCAGACGATGCCCCGCATGAATCAGTGATTCACCGTGTAGTACAGATACTGCAAACTCAAAAAATGCAGGGTTTACCAGTTCTGCAAGTGAAAGATTAGGATTGCTCCCGATAGCATTTTCACAGGCTTCATCCAAGATTGCGCTATGCCAGTCTGAAAGTTTTGTTTCGGCGGGCAGTTTGGCAAGCACCAAACTTTTGAGCGATTGAGCGTTTTCCATTTCCTTGCTGTTTTACTGTTTGGCTCAAATATAGAACGCCGCCCGGATTGAAGTCCGGACGGCTTTTGTCTTTTTTGGCGGGTGTAAATTTGCCTTTAATATTCCTTCAAGTAATATCCATGGTCTTGCAAATAAACCACCCCATCAACTTGTAAATTTCTCCAACTGCCTGTTGAACAATGCGCTACCCTATGCCCTTCGCTTTTGCCGTGAAGGTGGGTTTTATCGCAAAAAGGGCAAGGGTCGGTTTCGCCGTCCTTTGCGCCTTTCTTGCGCCAAATGATTGGGAAAACGTGGTCTTGGTATTCAATCAAAAGCCGGGAGTTTGAATTTTCCATATTTATTAAATTTAGTGTTAAGAATGAAATCGCAAAACGAAAGTAAAGGAAGTGAACCAAAGGAAAGCAAACCCGGGAAGCCAATGGGGTAAATGCACGTTTATAGCTGGTAAATGCACGTTTATAGCTGGTAAATTTCAACTTGGCAAAACGGCTATTATTTTGCGTTGTACCTTTGAGCCATCGCGCCGCCTGGGGAGTGTTCGGTTTGCATAACCGAAAAGCAGCCGGGCGGCACGATTTTTACAAAAGCCCGGCAGGATGTTTCAGCCCAATTAAAAACAGGGCGGCATTTTGCCGGGCTTTTTATGTGCAAACACTAAATTTTGAGATAATGAGCAATGTACCAGAAACAAATAAGATACTCCAGTCAAGGAAAGTAAATGCACTGCTAAGGGCATACGATGTTCAAAAGGACTATAAAGCGAACAAAGCGCCCGGTGTGCCTGATACATATTTTTGGAAAAACTACATTTTTCCAAAGTACAGAATTTCAAAATCACTTTTTAGCCTATACCTAAGTACAAACGTGCATCAGGAGTTAAAACGCTTGGGAATTGAACCGGAAAAGATTTTAGGTTAAAACACGGCGCGGCCTCGATGGCCACGGCACCCAGGCGCTTTCCAGATCCCCGGCGCTCGACCTGGTTAACACCTGGAGCCGATCATCGGCGCGGCCTCGATGGCCACCGGCACCCAGGCACTTTCCCGATCCCGGGCGCTCGACCTGGTTCACACCTGGAGCCGATCACCGGCGCGGCCTCGATGGCCACCGGCACCCCGGCGCTTTACCAATCCCAGGCGCTCGACCTGGTTCACACCTGGAGCCGATCACCGGCGCGGCCTCGATGGCCACCGGCACCCAGGCACTTTCCCGATCCCGGGCGCTCGACCTGGTTAACACCTGGAGCTGATCACCGGCGCGGCTCGATGGCCACCGGTACCCCGGCGCTTTCCCGATCCCAGGCGCTCGACCTGGTTAACACCTGGAGCCGATCACCGGCGCGGCCTCGATGGCCACCGGCCCCCCGGCACTTTCCCGATCCCAGGCGCTCGACCTGGTTCACACCTGGAGCCGATCACCGGCGCGGCTCGATGGCCACCGGCACCCCGGCGCTTTTCCGATCCCAGGCGCTCTGCAGTATCGCAAAAACACGAGATTAAGGCCCAAATAGCAGGGCAAGCAAGGAGCCGGGGAAATGCCTTGAAAATGACAATTTTGGAAAAAACCGGCAACAATCCGGCAACGGGTAGAAAAAAATAATGCCTGATTGGTTGACAATCAGGCATTTATGCCGTAAACGTGTAGCGCGAGGGAGGCTTGAACTCCCGACCTTGCGATTATGAATCGCACGCTCTAACCAACTGAGCTATCGCGCCCTGCTTTTTCAAAAGCGGCGGCAAAGGTAATATCTTAGTCTGGATTTAGCAAAAGGTGCTTGTGGATTTTTTTCTCAGTAGGCATTAAGATCAGAATTTAAGCAGTTTGTTGCGTTAAGATGATACACAAATGAATCAGCCGTTTACTTTTGGCCAACTATTTGCGTTAGTTGGAGGTTTTGCTTCTACTGACCCTTCCTCTAAACCATTTCTCACTTTTATTCATTCATTTCCCATGGACAAATACTCAAAACTACCCAATTTTTTAGTACTCTTATTCATCTGTGTTACCCAAACACTTTTTAGTCAGGACTACCAAACTGCCTGGGATGCTCTTGGCAAAAACGATTTTGCTGCAGCACGCGCTGCCTTGAAAAAAGCAGAAAAAAATCCGGCCACCGCCGCCGACGCTCTGCTTACGACCATTATTGTAGATCAAATGGAAGGCAAAGACCAGGAAGTCCGCGATCGATTTGATCAGGCCAGAAAACACCTGGATGATGTGAATCCATATTATTACGCTCAGTGGCGGGATTATGGTTTTGCTGGTGAGTATGGCCAAAAGACCTCCGATCAATTCAAGTTTCTGGAACAGGTAATAAAGGATCCAAAAGTGGATGAGGGACTGAAAGCCTCTGCCATGTATCATTTACACCACCATTATATCAGCAAAAACGAGGTAAAAAAGTCCAGATCAGTTGTAGAACCGATCCAAACGATCGGAAACTGGCAGTTTACCGGCGCGTTTGACAATGTATCTGAAAGCGGTTTCGACAAAAACTACCCGCCGATTTCCCAACCCAAGCCAGATGCCAAATTTCAGGCCTTGAATAATTCTGACATCTGGTGGATCTCTAAATCAGATGAATTTCACGATGGGTGGGTAAGTGTTGAAGAACAAATAAAATGGCGTTCAGGCATAGCCTATGCGCAATCTTTCATCACATCTGCACAGGATCAGGACGCGGTGCTGGCCTTAGGTTATACAGCAAGCAGTCTGAAAATCTGGGTAAACGATCAGTTGGTATTTGCAGAGCAATTACACCGACATACGGATTTTGATGTATTCAAGGCGCCGGTTAAACTCAAGAAAGGTGTGAACCGGGTATTGTTACAAATAGGATTGGTAGAAGACGGGACCATGAACTTCGGATTGCGCTTTCTGGACAAATCTGGCCGTCCGGCGAGCGGTTTGCAATCTTCTACCATCTATCAGCCATATGCCAAAGCAGATGGCGCCCTTCCTGCAAGGCAGCCATTTTATGCGGTAGAGTATTTCAAAAAGAAGATTGCAGCCCAACCCAACAACCTGGTGAACTATTTCTATTTGAGCAGTGTGTATCTGCGCAATTACGATAACGAACTGGCACTGGAAACTATAGATAAAGCACTGGCATTATCGCCAGACAATATTACCCTGCGTTTTCAAAGACTGAAATGTTTGCAGAATCTGGAAAACCGTACGGCACTTTCGCAGGAATTTGAAGACATCAAACGACTGGCGCCAGAGTCCCTGATGTCGATGGTTTTCAGATATGAAGAAGCACTGGCCAAGGAAGATTATGATGAAGCCATGACCTTGTTGACCCGCTGGGAAGACTTGTATGGTGAAGACGAATCTACTGCTTCCAAAAAAATTGACCTGTTTTTCAAACAAAAGGCTGTACAGGAAGGGGTTAAACTGATTGAAAAGTGTTATAAAAAGTACCCAACCAACAGCTATTTCACCAATTTGCAATTTGCTGTAGAATCCAAACTCCACAAAAGACCGGAGGCTGCTGCATCTATGCTGAGCCGGTTTTTGGAGTCAAATTTTGATGTTTCCATTGCCAATACCCTTGCAGAGCAATATCTGGAACTTGGTATGGGGTCTAAAGCCGTAGCAATGTATAAGCGCATCGATGAGTCGTACCCTACCGGCGATGCTGCATTGACTCAGCTGGCCAATTATTACTACTCTGTCAATGAACCAGAGAAATGTAAGGCTTGTGCAGACAAACTGCTGGCCAGAGCACCGTTTTCCGCTCAATATTGGGAATTGGCGGGCAATTGCGCCGAACGCGCATCCAATAACAAAGACGCCCTGGCCAATTACCAGAAATCACTGCATTACGGTCCAAACAATTACGACATACGCAGAAAAATCCGGCAACTGGAGAACAAACCTGACTTTGCCACGCTGATGCCGCAATACGATGCCATGGAGATGTACCGCAAATCCAAAGATGCTGATTATAAAGGGGTACACGACTGGTATTATATCCTGGACGAACGCGTAAACATCCTGTATCCGGAAAGAAACTCAGAGCAGGTTTCTACCATTGTCATAAAGGTTCTGAACGAAGCAGGTATAGACCGTTGGAAAGAATCATCCATTGGGTATAATTCGTCTACACAGAGTCTGATTATTGAAAAGGCTGAGGTTCTGAAACCCAACGGTAGCAAGCTGTCGGCTGAACAAAACGATAACGCACTGGTATTCACTAATTTACAAGTAGGTGATGGTATTCACGTCCGATATCGTTTATCCAACTATGCTTATGGCAGAATGGCCCGAGAGTTTACTCAGTTACATACCTTTAATAAGTTTGTTCCTGCAGAAATATCCAGGTATTGCCTGCTGGCGCCACCTTCTGTTCAATTCCAGTTCAAGCAGCTCAATCAGCAACTGGAGCCAAAAATCTCGGATATTGAAGAAGGCAGCCTCAAAAAATACCTTTGGGAAGCCGTGAATGAGCCAGCGGTAAAACAGGAGCGTTCCATGCCCGGCTTAATTGATCTGGGCAAGCTACTACACGTTAGTACCATTCCCAATTGGAGTGAGGTGGCTAACTGGTACGCTGACGTATCCAGCGATCAGGCCAAAAGGGATTATGAAGTACAACAATTGTACAAAACCCTGTTCCCTGCAGATAAAAAGTACACGGAAACAGAAAAAGCCCGCATCATTTACCATTGGATCACCAAAAACATCCGGTACTCTTCTGTGCCATTCCGCCAATCCGGGCTCGTGCCGCAAAAAGCCGCCCGGGTAATTCAAACCAAATTGGGCGATTGTAAGGACCTGGCAACCCTATTTGCCGCGCTGGCGCGTGAGGCTGGTTTGGAGGCCAATTTGGTGCTCATAAACACCCGCGATGAGGGTGAAAACGCACTATTGCTCCCTTCCATTGATTTCAACCACTGTATTGTAAAGGTAAAAGCTGATGGTCAGATCTGGTTTCTGGAGCTGACTGATGCCGATCTGGTTTTTGGTAGTTTGCCAACAATGGATATCCACGCATTTGCACTGGAAATACCGTTTGGTAGCAATAGACCTAAGGATGTCCAACCATTTTTCCTGGAACCAACCAATCGGGTAAAAGATTTCCGGACAGAAACCACGAAAATTGAGATCAAAGGACGGGAATTATTAACCGAAACCGATTCTTACACAGGTGGACGCATAGCGGGTGGTATCAGAGGGCAGTACAAAGACCTGCCTGTGATAAAAAGATCTGAAACCATGCAGGGACGTATGGCGCGCCTTTTCACCAACCCGCTGACCATTAAGGAACTGGTATTTGATGATTTCGACAAAGCTTCAGATACCATGCATTTCAAGGTAAAAAGCAGCGTTAAAAATGAGGTTATGCAGATTGGAGATATGCAAACCATTAAGGTGCCTTTCTTCAATGTCTTCTTTGCCGCCGATGCTTTCAACGATGAGGAGCGAACACATCCTATCAAATATTGGGATTATGAGGATACTGATCAATACACAGAAACGGTGACCATTAAGGTGCCGGAGGGCAAACAGTTTAGTGAAATCCCCAAGGACATCAACTTGTCTTTTGGTGAAATGAAATATGCCTTGAAGTACAAACAAACCCAACCGGGCGTACTTGAGGTCAAACGCGACATTCAAACAGTGCGCAATGTCATTCCGCCAGATCAATACGCCAATTTCCGCAACTTTGTGGATGCAGTTATTGCTGCCGAAACACGTTGGGTAGCGTTTAAATAGCTATTGGCCAAGAAAAGCTCTGACCCTTGGGATGCCTTGGGTCATTACTTCTATTGGAACATCTGAAATGGGATTTCCTTCAAGAAAAACCACCTTATCCTTCACCCTGGGGGCTTTGCCCTTGTATTCGAAATCAATTTTAAGATCAGGCCAATTCAATAAAATTTTGGGAAATTTCTGAAACCTGTTATAACGAAGGTCTAACCTGCGTAAGTGCTTCAGATCCAGGATACTTTCCGGCAATTCGTGCAAGGTATTATGGTGGAGTAACAACTGTTCAAGTTGGTTCATTTGATTGATGCCGGCTGGCAATTGACCAATTTGATTGCGCCCTAAAGTGAGGTGTTTTAAACCATGATGGTTCAGTAATGCTGAAGGGATTTGTTTGAGTTTATTACCATCCAATCCAAGCCAAAGTAACTCAGGCAAATCAGCTAGCCAATCTGGCATTGTGTTGACTTGATTGTTGATAGCAAGCAAATAGCGTAGTTTCTTCAGTTTTCGGAGACTACCGGGTAGCTTACGTATCGTATTCCCGCTGACATCCAATTCCGTGAGTTCGATAAGTTCGCCAAGCCAGGTTGGCAACTTGTTGAACTTGTTTTGTTGTAAGCGCAAACAGCGCAAGGCAGTTAGTGGTCGTACCTGTTCCGGCAAATTATCCAGGCGATTGCCCAATAATTTCAAGGTATGCAACTTCGATAGTTTGGCTAAACTATGCGGCAAACAGTTGAGTTGATTAAAACACAGATCCAAAAATTGTAAATCTGCCAAATTTCCGAGGCTTTCAGGCAATTTCTCGAGTTTATTCAAAGACAAATCCAATGAACGAAGGGAAGTGAGCGTCCAGACCTCCTCTGCCACATTGGGAAGAAAGCAGGCAGACAAACTCAGCATTTGATTAAATGGCTCCGGCCCCCGGGCGCGTTCAATAGCCTTCCACATGTCGTCTGTCTGAGGGGGCAGGTCGGGTAAATTATCAAATGTCATGAAGAAACGGTATCGAGGTGGTTAAATGGCTATTTAGTGAAGAACCATAATTATCATCAAAAAGTTTCTTTAGCCGGTATGACCATTTATCTTTGATCTTTTGATTTTATAAAATAACTAAAACCCTTTATTCATGATTTTCTTTGGAAAGAAAGCTTCTGTGATCAGACAGGAGCACATTTTTGGTATCAGTTGCCCCAGTTGCCAAACCAACAATAGTATTCACGGCGCCGTTGTGGGTAATTATGGTCATTTGTACTGGATTCCAACCATTCCAATGGGCAGAACCATAGCCGCACAATGCGAGCATTGCCGAAAAACCTTTGATGAAAAAGACATGCCTTCTCAGCTGAGAGATGCCATACGTCCGATGATGGACGAAGTCAAAACGCCATTGAAGCATTTTTCCGGATTATTCGTCATTGGCGGCCTTTTTGTGTTAGGTATCTATACGAGCATCAATAATGACCGGGACAATCTTGCGTTCATCAACGATCCGGCTATAGGTGACGTGTATGAAATAAAGGATGCAATCCGGGATTATACCACACAAAAAGTGATAGCTGTTACAGACGATTCAGTCTATTGTGCTGAAAATCAATATTCTGTGAATAAAGTACGCGGACTGGCAGGTATTGATCAGGAGAAAAATTATATCAATACAGGCATTGGCTATTCCAGGCAGGAATTGATTAAAATGTTGAATGCAGATAAGATTACGAGGGTAAAACGCAATTAATTATCTCAGAATTTCAATCGTTATTTTTGACAGTTACCAGCAGGTCGCTGTCAAAAATAGCGGCTGGAGAAATTACCGGCTCATTCCAGGGTATCTGTTCTCCGTATCGCTCTTTCATTTTCTTTTGTACGGGTTTGGCGCTCAGATCAAAACTTTTCAATTGCGCTAACTGACCAATTTCAATACCTGTGGCACGTTGATAAATTTTCCAGATTAATTCGGAGCAATAGATTCGATCATCAGACCATTCAAAGGTCAAATCATAAGGTTTCCCTGCAAATCCGCCGGCTATTTGTTTCATTTGCCGCAACACTTCCGGCGTAAGTACCTGATCGGCATTTTTAAGTCGTTTAACCACATATGTACCATTTTCACCCCGGTTAATCCATTTTTGCAAGGGTGTTCGTTTCACGGGTTGCACCGCTTCAAACACATAGTATTTTCCGTTTTCCTGAAATACAATGCCACAATGCGAATACACAGAGCGTGTGGCCAACTGTACTGCTTTACTTTGACTGGAAAGCGAGGTCTGGAAGATTAGGTCGCCATTTTTTAAGTACTGAAAATCAATTGGTTGGAACGACTTTGAAGTACCCGACTGTAGTAAAAGCACTAATAAGATGCCTGGAAAAATATAGTTGCGGTTCATCTGTAGGTTGGCTGTATGTTGATTATAGTTTAACCATGATACTTTCCACCACTTCCATGGTTGGAGCAATCAGCTCAATCAATTCTCCGGTCTCTTCATCCACATAGGAAACATTCTCGCCTTCGAGCTGCTTTAGCGTTTCTTCATGATTTTTCAACCTGCTTTTTTGGTACTCTAATGTTTCGTGTAAACTCCGCCAGGTAGGATCCTGCTCAAAATGATACACTCGTCGTTGAGTATTGGTGACCTGTGCTTCCGCATAATTGAATGATTTCAAACCGGTTTCCTGTGCAACCACCAAAGCTGCATCCCGGATTTTATCCATGGCTGCTTTTAAATATAGCTCATAACGTTTCATTTCAACGTACACTTTCAGCAAATCATATTGTCCGCTGTCTATAACGGCTTGTGCATCAGCCTCACCCAAAGCTACCAACTCATCTTTGGTGATGCCACGTTCCAAAGCGCCTATTGGCTTGATAATTCCCATAAGAAGCAAGCAGTATTTAATTGGTATCAGATTGAAAGGAGAGCAATTATAGGGAAATCCTGGCAATTTCGGATAAATTTGGCCAATTGGTTTGTGTTTTTTTGGGCATTGTGCCGCGCGTCCACCGCCCCCGACCCCTGAAGGGGAGTACTTTTCGAAGGGAATTTGAGGTCTATTATAGATTTGTGGGGCAAAGCCCCCACGAAAAGTACCCCCCTTCAGGGGTCGGGGGCGGTGGACGCGCGGCACAATGTCAAAAAATAGGTGAGCGCTTGTTTTTGTTAAATAAGGAGCGTATTTTAGGGTATTGTTTCACCCTCAAATTAAACCATATGACAAACGATGATGCTTCAAAGAAGCCCCAAATGTTTCATCATGCTCCGGCAAAATCATTTCAATATGCCTTACAAAACCGCCTGAAACCAACGGAGGCAGAGGACAAACTCTGGAATGCCTTGAAAGGCAAACAGTTGGGTGGATTTAAATTCCGGCGCCAGCATCCTGCTTGTCGGTATATACTGGATTTTTACTGCCATGTGGCCAAAATAGCTGTGGAAGTGGATGGCGGATACCATTTTACCCCAGAACAAGCTGCATATGATGCTCAAAGAACCGCTGTTTTGCAGGAAGTAGGCATAACCGTTCTCAGATTTACCAATAATCAGGTAATGACTGACTTCGCAACTGTACTGAATTGCATACTGGAAACCATCAAAAACCAACAGCCTTCACTCCCGGAGGAATGAAGGCTGTTGGGCACTTTGAAACTACAGAATTTAATCAAGTGGTTTTCCCTGCTCCAAGCGTTCAACCATCCTTTTCAGGAAGTCTTTATTGGTAGCATCCGGCGCCTGTTCCAGCGCTAATTTTGCGTATTTAAGGGCCGATTTCAAGTCGCCCATAGCGCTGTACCCGCGCATGAGCCCTGCGTTGGAGGGCCAGGCGCCCTGGTGTTTTTGGTGATTTTTTTGAAAAACAGCCATGGCTTCTTTCACTTTTTTTCGGCCGAGTAGTTGTCGGCCATAACCATGCAGTTCCAGCACGGAACCGTTTTCCAGGGCTTTATCCATGATAGCAGCAGCCTCAGTGGTTTTGCCCTGGGCTTCCAGAATCCCTGCTTTGGTGGATAGTGCCCTAAACGATGGTGTAGACACAAACTGAGGGTCAGTAGCCGTATTGATCCATTGCAAAGCTCCATCCAAATACACATTTTGATTCAGGCACCATTGCGCAGCGGCCTCCAGGCTCGGCGGATCAAACCCAAGGGCGCCACTCATTTGTGCTTTGATGTGTTCCAGAGTAGTTAATTTGGTGTCAATACCAACGGTAAAAGGAATTTTCCAACGTTCCCATTCCAGTGCAATTTCCACTGAGGAGTCGGTTTGGCTGTAAAAATTAAAGGTGAGTCGCTCCTGCAGAGCAGGCTGGTTTTTCAGTTGTCGGGTGCTGACACGCAGTACATCCAGTTCACTCCGATAGAAATAGCTTCCCCAGCCATCTACGTTTTTGTTGAAAATCAACACACTGGAATCCGGATACAGGGCAATAAAAAAGCCGTATTTGCCTGCAGGGAGCTTAGCGCCGTTAATCGTTACATCAGTGGAGAATGAGATGGTGGTACATTCATCTGCACCAGCTCTCCAGGGAGACTCTACGTTGGATCCAAAACCCAAAACCTGAAAGCCATACCAGGCCACATCTGTACCCCAGATTTTGCCTTCACGGCCCTTCACGCCGGGGGCATTCCAGTGGATTTGGATGTCGGTAACTCCAATATTTCGACCGGCATTGCAGGTAAAATTGGTGGTTTGGGGGATGCGTAACGCCTGTGCGTCAGCAAATGATGGGAAGAGGGCAACACCCGTAAGGCATGCCATCAGGAGGATGGATTTTGTCATGATAGCTTAATTGATTGAACAATGTAAGCTAAGGTGGGCAATGCTGAAAGATTGATTATTGAAAAAGGATGAAGCACGCCATTTAGCCTGTATTGGTTGAATTCAGAAGGGTGTTTGTAGCACTCCCCTACTCTTTCCGGCCAACAAACTTGCCCGGATACCATTTGGTAGCTTTTTGATCCTCATACACACAATGGCCATTTACCCAAACTTTCAGGATGCCGTCAGACAGCGCCCTGGGATTTTGTACGCTGGCATTATCTTTCACCGTTGCGGGATCAAACAGCACCAAATCTGCCGCATAGCCAGGCGCTAAAATGCCCCTGTTAGCTATACCCACGTGCGCAGCGGCCAGACTGGTCATTTTTTGGATAGCTGTTTCCAGGCTCATAATTTTCTGTTCGCGCACATACATACCCAACACGCGCGTAAACGATCCATAACCCCTCGGATGACCGCCATTGGCCCCGTCTGAGCAGATATTGGTATGCGCCCAGGCCAAAATATTGGCAACGTCTTCTTCCAGCATGGATTTACCAAGTATGGCTTCTATACCTGTGGCATCCGGATGGGCAGCTTCATACGCATCTGCTTCAGCAATCAGTCCCATGAGGGTTTGGGCAGGCGTTTCCTGGCGCAAAGCTGCAATCTCTGAAATGGTTTTGCCCGCATAGACCGGATTAGCCGCAAACCTGGGCACTATGGATTGCGCCGGATCAAACGTGTGATCCACTGCATACTGGGCACTTACGGGGTTGTTGTAGTCGGTTTTGGGGAATAATACTTTCATCGTACTATTCCAGAACACATAAGGATAACAATCGGCCGTAATATCAATGCCTTCGGTTCGGGCAGATTCCAGCCAGGCCAATAATTGGGGCGCCGTTCCCCAATCATCTTTCAATGCAATCTTAAAATGAGAAATTTGAACCGGTAATTTTGCCTGCCGACCAATCTCGATGATCTCGCTGATGGCCTCCTTGAGTGCAATATCCTCGCTCCGCAAATGACTGATGTACCTGCCTTTTTCTTCAGCTGTGACTTTAGCCAATTGGATGACTTCGTCATGTGTGGAAAAATAAGCGCCGGCATATTCCAGGCCAGTTGACAAGCCGAGGGAGCCCTTTTTCATTTCATTGCGCAAAATCACCTTCATTTGATCAATTTCCTGCTGCGTGGCCGACCTTTTCAGTTGATCGGAACCACCCATAACCATTTCACGAAGCGCAGTTTGGCCGGTATAAGTAGCTATGTTGATTGCAATGGGTTTTCGGGCAAATTGCGCCTGAATACTGTCTATCCAACTTCCGTAACCGTCCTGCCCGGAAACTATGGTGGTAACGCCCTGATTCAAGGCAGCAAGTGCCTCAGGGTAATCTTCTGTAGATCCAGCTAAATGACTGTGCGTATCAATAAATCCCGGAGCCAGCACTTTACCCTGTCCGTCTACGACGGTTTCGCCGGGGTATGGTTTCAGCTGCCCCACCGCCTCTATGGTTTCATCCATTACCCGAACAGAAGCAGCCCTGGCCGGGATGCCTGTTCCATCTATCACCTGAACATTGGTAATGAGGGTAGTACGTGGA
The DNA here is from genome assembly GCA_017303475.1 of Chitinophagales bacterium. Lineage (GTDB taxonomy): Bacteria > Bacteroidota > Bacteroidia > Chitinophagales > Saprospiraceae > M3007. The sequence goes on along the minus strand of JAFLBO010000001.1, from coordinate 145,658 downwards.
AGTTTGTAAGGTTTATGCTCAAAAATGGCCTGCACCAGCGGAATATACATACCACTGCCATTGCTGTTCAGTACAACCAGACAACGTTTGTTTTTTACGTCGCGACAAATGATGTTGGCAAAACCGTTCCAGCCGCCGGTGTGCTGGTACATTTCTCCGGGTTTTACGATGCCCCAGCCAAAACCGTAAGGAGCCGTTTTCCCGTCTTTCAGGATACATGGTTTGAGCGCCAGTTCGAGGGTTGATTTTTTGACCAGCTTTTCAGTATACCATGACTGCTCCCAGGTCCATAAATCTTCCACAGAAGAATACATGTTGCCATCGCCGGTTACGCCGTCTACATTGATCAGGTCGTGCAGCCAGGATCCGCCGTTTTCCTCCCTGTATCCAACCACATGATTTTCAGGCACTTCCGGCATACGCAGGTGGTAAATGTAGGTATCCTTTAACCCGAGAGGTTTTATGATGTTTTTATCCATAAAAGTCGCAGCGTTCATGCCTGAAACCCGTTCAATGATGGCGCTGATCAGTACATAATTGGTATTGCAATACGCCCAGCGCTCACCGGGGGCGAACTCAAGCGGGGGCTTTTTGTCGGCATATAATTGGATAAGACCTTCGTTGGTAAGCGTGTCCAGGGCTTCTTTGTACAGGGTGAACAGATCGAAATATTCAGGCAGGCCCGAAGTATGTTGCAACAAGTGTTGAATGGTAATATCCGGGTATGGCAGCTCGGGCAAATATTGTTGAATATGATCATCCAGGTGCAATTTTCGTTGCTCTGTCAGGATCAGAATGCCCATGGCAAAAAACTGTTTGGACAGCGATGCCAGGTTAAACGCCGAATGTGTGTTTAAGGGTTTCCCCGTGCGGAAATCCTCCACGCCAAGGGCCTTTTTATATTGAATTTTGCCGTTTTCAGCATATAAAACCGTTCCATTGAAATGATGGATGTTTTGCAGATATTGCAACACTGAATCCAGATGTTTTGGGATGAATGTTCCCTGGCCGCTCATGGAAACCTGGGTTAAAAGGCATAGCAGCAACAACAGTATAATCCTCATAGTGCATCATTTATTGGGTTAAGACCTAATCCCGGTTTTGCGGTCAGTTCCAGGCATCCATCCCGCAGTTGAAAGCCACCTGTTACCACATCTTCGGCCAGATCAAAACTCCCGTCCAGATCAATGTATCGGGTATTTGGACAGGCATAAGCAGCGTGGAGGGCAGCCGTAATGCTGATAATACTCTCATCGTTGCAGCCCCAAAAGAGTTCAATGCCAGCATTTTTAGCAATACCGGCAATTTCGAGCGCCTGGGCGATGCCGCCGCATTTCATCAATTTGATGTTAAAAATACCAAATGGCTGGGGCTCCTGCGCCAGTTTAAGCGCAAACGCCGGCGATTTCAAACATTCGTCTGCGGCAAGTATTTTGCGCGTACCGGCATCGAGTTGGAGCAGTTCAGATTCCATGCCCACCGGTAAGGGTTGTTCCACCAATTCAATATCGGCCTTTTCAGTGGCCTTCAGAAAACGCTGCAAATCGGCCATGCTATAGCCCTGGTTGGCATCCACACGAATGGTAAAATGCCGGCCGTACCGTTCGCGCAATTGCAGGATTCTGGCAATATCCTCTTCCGGATCCATACCGGTTTTTACTTTTAACACCTTGAATCCCAATTGCTTATATTGCTCTGCCTCATAGAGGGTTTCGGCTACCGGCATAATGCCAATGGTAACAGAGGTAGGCAATGCCCGGTGTTTTTGTCCTAAAAAAGCCACCACCGGAACATCCAGGAATTGCCCGAAAGCATCGTGCAACGCGATATCAAAAGCCGCCTGCGTGCCGGGAAGATTCGGAAAAAGTTGGTTCCACTCGTCAATCATTTGTCGGAAATGCCGGATATCCCGCCCGACAAATGTTTGGGCAAGTTCAGAGCTACAGTGCTGAAACGTTTGCGCGTAGGTCTCCCCTACTACCTCCTCAGCCGGACAGGCTGCTCCCAGGCCGACGATGCCATTTTCGAGGGTAATTTTGAGGAAGATGTTTTCCACGGCGGAAACAGCATGCCGGGCAATGGTGTAGGGTTTGGTGAGGGGCAGGTACTTCAGCGAGGCCTCGATAGATCTGATTTTCACGGCGCTATTGTTTAATCAGGTTTTGTAAAACAGGCAGCAGGGCGCCAACGCCTTGTTGAATAGGCAACAGCACCGGAATGCCCAGTTTTTTGGCATAATATTGCTGATAATCAAGCGCTTCTGCATCAGAGCAGCCTTCCGTATTTAAGGCCAGCGCGATCACCCTTGAACCAAATTTCGCCATAATGTCAATCTCCGACTCAACGGGCGGAATCTCGCCCCAGTGTGGTTCCATATCGAAATACCTGCGCTTGGGCGCGTGTACCAGCACCACGTTTTTGGCTTGTCCGGAGATCAGCAATTCAAGTCCGCAGGGGCCGCTGGGATTGCGCAGGGATGATTGTCCTTCGAGCAAAATCAGATCGGGTGTGGTTTCTTTCCAGCAGGAAACGATGGCATGTTCGAGTTCACCTGACACAAAATCGTTGAGGGTAGAATCCAGAATGAACCCGTATTTACCGCCTTGCAACCACCCGGTTTGTCCGGTGTAAATCATGGCGCCGCGCAGGCCTGCTTCGGCGCAGGCCTCCAGTATCATGCGTGCGGTGGTGCGTTTGCCCATGGCACAATCCATGCCCATTACTGCGATAATGGGCGCTTTGACCTCGAAAATAGCGCCGGTCCAGAAGTGCAGATCCTTGCGCGCTTTGGGTTTGCGGATGTCTGTCAGCTGGACGCCATGCTGTTCAGCCAGGGCCACCAGATCAGGGTGCGAGCTCAGGTAATCATGTAGTCCGTTCACGATAGAGAGTCCGCGTGTAATGGCGTTTTGGATGATGGCATACATATCCAGCGGCAATATTCCGCCATCCGTGGCCACGCCAATGATCAGGCAATCCAATTCGGGAATGGTCTTCAGTGCATCATCCAGCGATTGGAAGATGGGAATATTCCGGAGTTTGCCGTCCAGCACTGCGCCGGCATCTTGTCCGGCCAGAGGCGGATCAATAACCCCCTGGATTAAGTAGCGACTGGTACCGCGCACCAGACCATGTGCGGTTTTGGCATCGCTGGTGCTGTATAACCCGTTGGTTAGGATGATAGCGCATTGCATGGGTATGTTTTTGGGCGAAAATACGATGGGCGTATCAGACCTCGTAGGTTTTTGAAACCTACGAGGTCTAGACACCTGATTATCAAACCAATATACTCACCCCTTTACAAACTTCCCTGCATACACCTGACCGGATTTTGATACCGCTGATACCCAGTAAATGCCCGGAGGCAATGCCGCAATATCCAGTTTTTCATCCGTTCGGATGGTGCGGGATTGAAGTAGCTTGCCCTGTTCATCCGTGATATTTACTTGCATATCTTGTTCAATGATGGGCAGGTTCAGGGTGATCCAGTGCGAGGCAGGATTGGGGTACAGGTTGAGCGGAATGGCGGCTGGCGTTTGGGTGGAGGATGTTTCCGGGGCGAGTTTGACGATCCAAAGGTCACTTTCTCCCATATTTGCATTAAGATCGCCATTATTTGACCAGGAATACCCGGTTAAAACAAACCCACCATTCATAGCTTGTATTCCGCCATAAGCTCTGTCAGCCATTGTTCCTCCTAAAGTTTTTTGCCATTGCAACTGTCCCAAAGAATCAGCTTTAAGGATTAAAAACTCTACCCCACCATCGTTTCCGATAATATCTCCGTTTTTAGAATTTGTAGAACCCGTCATAATGAACCCATCATCATTAGTTAAGCTAATTTCGCTGGAAAAGTCTTCCCCTGTTCCACCATAGGTATGTTGCCAAAGAATTTCTCCAGTATTGCTCAGTTTTGCCACCCAATAATCATAGCCTGCATATGCCAGAGTTACATTACCATCTGCCTTAGCGATATGGCCAAATGCCAGATAATTTCCAGTAGGTAACTGTATTATATCATTTCCTCTATCAAGACTTGTACTTCCCAGCATTTTTTGCCATTCAATTGAGCCTTCTGCTGACAATTTAACTACCCAGTAATCTGAACTACCTATTAGCCCACTCACGTCACCATTACTTGAATTTGATTCTCCATTCACAATAAATCCGCCATCCTGGGTTTGCCTTATGGCATAAGCAATATCAATTCCCGAACCTCCAAGTGCTTTCTGCCACTCTATGATACCAAGATTACTAATCTTAACTACCCAATAATCAAAGCCACCATGATATCCACTCACATCACCATCATTTGAAGCTGTTCTACCAGCAAAAACATATCCACCATCTGTAGTCTGCTGAATTGCCCATGCTTCGTCCCATTGTGAACCACCATAACATTTTTGCCATTCTATATTTCCATTTTGGTCCAACTTGACTACCCAACAATCTACATCGCCATGATTATCAGTCACTTGACCATTATTGGATGTTGTTTCTCCAACTAAAATATATCCCATATCAGAGGTTGTCTGAATGGCATATCCAGCTTCATTGTCTGTGCCTCCCAAGCACTTTTGCCACTCTAATTGACCTGCAGCCGAAATTTTCACTACCCAAATATCATAGGCACCGTGATTACCAAAAACACTACCATTATTGGATAAAGTCACACCAATAATAACAAAGCCACCATCTGGGGTATGAACAACTTTTCTCCCTTCATCGGCGAATGATCCGCCAAAATTCCTTTGCCATTGTATGGCTGGCTGGGAAAACAATCCTGTGATGAAGCATAATAGCAGTCCGCAAGTAAATATACTCTTCATACTTGTTCGATTTTTTCTTTAACCCCAAACCTCGTAGGCCTCTAAAAACCTAAGAAGTCTAGTAAACTGATTATCAATTCAATACGCTCAATTTTTCACAAACTTGCCCGCATACACCTGGCCGGACTTTGATACTGCTGACACCCAGTACACACCCAATGGCAATGCGGCAATATCCAGCTTTTCATCCGTTCGGATGCTGCGGGAAAGGAGTAACCTACCCTGCTCATCCGTGATGCTTACCTGCATATTTTGCTCAACAATGGGCAGGTTTAAGGTAATCCATTGGGTGGCAGGGTTGGGGTATAGGTTAAGCGGTATAGCGGTTGGGGATTGAGTGGAGGATGTTTCCGGGGAGAGTTTGACGATCCAGTAATCTATGGATCCGTGGTTACCTGAAACATCGCCGTTGTTGGATCGGGCATACCCGGCCACTGCCAATCCACCATCCAGTGTTTGGATGACAGAATGGGCTCTCTCATCTTGTGATCCACCAATTGATTTTTGCCAGATGATATTGCTATGCTATCAATTTGGATAATCCAAAGATCCTGTACACCGTTATTTCCAATCGCATGGCCATCTGACGATTGAGTGGCGCCAGCTATAACATAGCCGCCTGCACTTAACTGAATAATTGATCCAATATATTCATCGTCGCTTCCACCATAGGAGTGTTCCCATTCTATCTCGCCCATTTCATTGAGCTTTACCAACCAAATATCAAATCCCCCAAAATACTCACTTACATCCCCATCATTCCAGCTTATCTGGCCAAGTACGGCATAACCACCATCTGAGGTTATGGCAATATCAAAAGCCCAATCAAGACTGCTGCCACCCAACATTTTTTGCCACTCCAGTTCTCCCTCTGATGAAAGTTTTACCACCCACAAATCCGTACTTCCGTGTAAGCCTGTGCAATCACCATCCGTTGAATTTGATTCTCCGGCAACGACATAACCTCCATCCGGGGCTTGTTTTACCACATAAGCATTATCAAGCAAAGTGCCACCCAATGCCTTTTGCCACTCGATGGCGCCAGTGGAAGACAGCTTCACCACCCAATAATCCAGAGATCCATGTAGCCCTGTTACATCTCCATTCGTAGATGCCGTCCTTCCGGCAGCTATGTAACCGCCATCACTTGTCTGTTGAATGGACCAGAACTCATCCCAACTTGAGCCGCCCAGGCATTTTTGCCATTTTAATAATCCATTGCTATCTAATTTTATAACCCACCCATCGAAATCCCCATGATTACCGCTTACATTAATATTGTTGGATGCTGTTTGGCCTGTCAAAATAACTCCACCATCACTCGTCAGATCTGATCCATAACATCTTTCATGGTTAGTTCCTCCGTAAGCCTTTTGCCAAATCAAGTTACCAGTATTACTCACCTTTATGGTCCAAAAATCCGTTACACCTTTATTATTCGTAACATTACCATTGGCAGATAGCGCCCTACCTGCAATAATGAAATTACTATCTGTTGTTTGTTTTATTGAAACAGCTTCATCAGCTTCGCTGCCACCAAAACAACGTTGCCATTGAATAATGGGTTGAGCCTCTACTCCTGTTAAAATGGCAAAAACAATCAAGATGTTAAGTAAGTACTTCATGCGTGCTTTTTTTAGCCCAGACCTCGTAGGCGTTAAAAAACATACGAGGTCTGGCTGCCTGATTATCAATCTAATACACTCAATTTTTCACAAACTTACCGGCATATACCTGCCCCGATTTTGACACCGCAGACACCCAGTAAATACCTGGAGGCAGTGCGGCAATATCCAGTTTTTCATCCGTTCGGATGGTGCGGGAAAGGAGTAACCTGCCCTGCTCATCCGTGATGCTTACCTGCATATGCTCAATAATGGGCAAGTTCAGGGTAATCCATTGGTTAGCAGGGTTGGGGTACAGGTTGAGCGGAATGGCGGCTGGCGTTTGGGTGGTGGATGTTTCCGGGGCGAGTTTGACGATCCAGTAATCTGTAGAGCCATGATTGCCAGAAACATCGCCGTTGTTGGAGCGGGCATAACCGGCTAAGGCCAGGCCACCATCCAGTGTTTGGATGACCGAGTGACCCAAATCATCCTGACTCCCCCCCAGTGTTTTTTGCCACAGAAGATTTCCCAGACTATCTATCTTAAAGAGCCATAAATCAGCCCCTCCATCATTCCCAACTACCTGCCCATCAACAGATTGTGTCACACCAACCACTATATACCCATTTTCTTTCTGAATTATTGATCTGGCATACTCTTCCTTGCTGCCTCCAAACGTACGTTCCCATACTAAGTTTCCTGAACCGTCAATATTTACCACCCAAATATCAAAACCACCAAAACGCTCACTTACATCACCATCATTCCAGGTTATTTGCCCCAGAATTGTGTATCCTCCATTTGTTTCAACCAGTACATCTACTGCCCAGTCCAAACTAGTACTTCCTAACATTTTCTGCCATTCCAAATTTCCTTCCGGAGTCAGTTTCACGACCCACAAATCGGTGCTGCCATGCAATCCACTGCAATCGCCATTGGTGGAATTTGACTCGCCAACCAATATATAGCCGCCATCAAGGGTCTGTTTCACCGAATATGCTATATCCAACAAGGAGCCCCCAAGAGCATTCTGCCATATAATTTGCCCATTAGAGTTAAGCTTTACTGCCCAGAAATCAAAAGATCCATGATGCCCTGTTATATCGCCGTCTGTAGATCCAGCCCGGCCAACCACTATATAGCCGCCGTCTGTGGTTTGCTGAACACAGGAAGCTTCATCCCAATAGGATCCACCCAAACATTTCTGCCACTGGATATTCCCGTTCGGATCTAGTTTGACCACCCAGCAGTCAACATCGCCGTGATTTCCGCTCACATTTAGGTTATTGGAAGAAGTTTCTCCAACAAGAATATACCCCCCATCTGTGGTTGGACTGGCAGAATAACACCGGTCATCATTAGTTCCTCCAAGTGATTTCTGCCATAACAGATCTCCAGCAGAATTTAGCTTAATGACCCAAAAATCAGTTATTCCTTTATTGCCAGTAATATTCCCATTGTTGGAAAGGGCAAAGCCTGCTACAAAATAGCAGCTGTCTGAGGTTAGCCTGATAGTAGTTGCTTCATCTGGCTGGCTACCGCCAAAGCCTCGTTGCCATTGGATGGATGGCTGGGCCTCTGTTCCTGTAAACAGGGCAACAAGTAATCCGATGCTAAACAAGTATTTCATGCGTGCTTTTTTATCCATAGACCTCGCAGGTTTAAAAAAACCTACGAGGTCTAGTTGCTTGATTATCAATCTAATGCCATTACCCCTTCAAAAAATTCCCTACATACACCTGGCCGGATTTTGATACCGCCGACACCCGGTAAATGCCGGAAGGCAATGTTGACACATCCAGTTTTTCATCTGTTCTGATGCTGTGGGAAAGGAGTAACCTGCCCTGTTCATCCGTGATGCTTACCTGCATATTAGTCTCAATAATGGGCAGGTTTAAGGTAATCCATTGGGTGGCAGGATTGGGGTACAGATTGAGTGGAATGGGGGCTGGCGTTTGGGTGGTGGAGGTTTCGGGGGCGAGTTTGACGATCCAGTAATCCGCTACTCCATGCACACCTGATACATCGCCATTGTTCGACCAGGCAAAGCCGGCAACTACAGAACCTCCATCTTTAGTTCCGGCAATCGAATAGGCGCGCTCTCCCATGGTTCCACCAAGTGTTTTTTGCCAAAGTATTTGGCCTGATGAATCAACCCGGATAAGTAAAAAATCCACACCACCATCATTATCCTGCACATCGCCGTCTTTTGAATTTGTTGATCCCGCCATGATAAAACCACCATCAGAGGTTTGATAAATGGATCGGGAAAAATCGTCTTTACTTCCACCATAAGTTTTTTCCCAAATCAAATCACCCGAGGCATCTAATTTGACCAGCCACCAATCATATCCACCGTAATAGGTACTTATGTCTCCTCCATTTTTAGTAATATGGCCAAAAACAACAAAGGAGCCATTAGATGTTTCCCATACATCATTAGCCCTATCCAGACTAGGGCCACCTAACAACCGGGTCCACTCTATTTCACCGCTTGAATTTAGTTTTACTACCAAATAATCGCCATTTCCGTTAGCCCCTTGCGCATCACCATCATTGGATAACGATTCTCCAATAATAATGTAACCACCATCAGACGTCTGTTTCACCACATATCCAAGATCAATATCTGAGCCGCCTAGTGCCTTTTGCCATTGAATTTCACCGTTTGCGTCTGTTTTTACTACCCAGAAATCAAAAGCACCATGATATCCGGTTACATCGCCATCGGAGGAGCCCGTTCTTCCGGCAAAAACGTAGCCTCCATCAGTAGTTCCAGTAATAGACCATGCCTCTTCCCAAAAAGTGCCTCCGTAACATTTTTGCCATTGAATAAGCCCTATAGAATCAATTTTTACAATCCAGGCATCAAGATCACCATGATTGCCAGAAACCTGGCCATTATTGGAACTGGTGAACCCTGCTAAAATATAGCCGCCATCAGATGTTTGCCTGATCTTGTAACACCCTTCATTGTTTGTACTACCGTACGTTTTTTTCCAATTAAGCTGACCGTTTGCATTCAGTTTTATAACCCAATTTTCACTGCCGCCATGATTTCCAACAACATCTCCATCGATGGATACTGTGCTTCCTGCAATAACATATCCACCATCTTGTGTTTGTTGAACAGCATACGCATCATCACTGTCACTACCGCCAAACGCACTCTGCCATTGGATTACGGGCTGCGCCCCCAATCCATCCATTACCACAAAAAGCAAACTGATACTTACTAAGTACTTCATGCGTTTTTGACTATTTCTTGGCCCCAGACCTCGTAGGATTTTAAAACCTACGAGGTCTGGAAGCCTGATTATCAAACCAATATACTCACCCCTTTACAAACTTCCCTGCATACACCTTGCCGGATTTTGACACCGCAGACACCCAGTAAATGCCTGGAGGATGTGCGGCAATATCCAGTTTTTCATCCGTTCGGATCATTCGCGTTTGGAGTAGCCTACCCTGCTCATCCGTGATACTTACCTGCATTTGCTGCTCAATAATGGGCAGGTTCAGGGTAATCCATTGATTAGCAGGATTGGGGTACAGGTTGAGCGGAATGGCCGCTGGCGTTTGGGTGGAGGAGGTTTCCGGGGCGAGTTTGACGATCCAGAAGTCTGTGGACCCATGGTTGCCGGATACATCGCCATTGTTGGATCGTGTGTATCCTGCCATTACCAAGTCCCCTTCCACTGTTTGAATAATAGAATTAGCCCATTCTCCTTGGGCACCGCCTAAAGAGTTTTGCCAAATTATATTACCTGTATTATCCAATTTGAGCACCCATAAATCTTGGCCTCCATCATTACCTATAGCATGTCCATCCATAGACTGGGTTGCACCAGCAATGACAAATCCATCGGCAACCACCTCTATGGATCCAACATAATCATTATTACTCCCACCAAATGTCTGCTCCCATTGAATATCACCTAATTCCGATAATTTAACCAACCAAATATCAAATCCACCAAAATACTCACTTATATCCCAATCATTCCAGCCTATCTGGCCAAGTACGGCATAACCACCATCTGAGGTTATGGCAATATAAAAAGCCCAATCAAGACTGCTGCCACCCAACATTTTTTGCCACTCCAGTTCTCCCTCTGATGAAAGTTTTACCACCCACAAATGGCTTTGTTGCATGAACATTTTTTCTTCGGCCAAAGACGTTTGTTGATTACTTAAATTTCATGAAAAGCTCCTCCTGTTGGAAATGTTTGGCGAAATCACGAAAAACGAAATAAAAAATGTTCATGCAACAAAGCCCCCACAAATCCGTACTTCCGTGTAAGCCTGTACAATCCCCATCAATTGAATTTGACTCTCCAGCAATTATATAACCACCATCAGGCGCTTGTTTTACAACATAACCAATATCCAATAATGACCCACCAAGTGCTTTTTGCCACTCGATTGCCCCGGATCCCGATAACTTCACCACCCAATAATCCAGAGATCCATGGTGACCTGTAACATCCCCATCAAAGGAGGATGTTCTACCTGCTGCAATATACCCTCCATCATTTGTATGTTGAATTGACCAAATCTCATCCCAACTTGATCCGCCTAAACACTTTTGCCATTGTAAGTTGCCTTCACTATCCAGTTTTGTCACCCAACCGTCAATATCTCCATGGTTCCCGCTAACATTAATATTGTTGGATGAGGTTTGCCCTGCTAATATAATACCACCATCAGTGCTCACATCAGAAGCGTAGCACCTGTCATGATTTGTACCGCCATAGGCCTTTTGCCAAATTACACTACCAGCTTTACTTAATTTTATGGCCCAAAAATCGGTTACACCTTTATTTGAGGTAACGTTACCGTTTGAAGAAAGGGCACACCCTGCAATAACAAAATTACTGTCTGATAACTGCCGAATGGAATAGGCCTCATCAGCGTCGCTGCCACCTAAACAACGTTGCCATTGGATGCTGGGTTGAGCCTTCAATCCTACAATGGACGCAAATAGTAATCCGATGCTAAATAAGTATTTCATGCGTTCTATTTCTTTAGCCCTAGACCTCGTAGGTTTTTAAAATCTGCGAGGTCTGAATACTTGATTATCAATCTAATGTGCTCAATTTTTCACAAACTTGCCAGCATATACCTGTCCCGATTTTGACACCGCAGACACCCAGTAAATTCCTGGAGGATGTGCCGAAATATCTAATTTTTCATCCGTTCGGATAATGCGGGATTGAATGAGCTTGCCTTGGTCATCTGTGGTATTTACTTGCATATCTTGTTCAATGATGGGCAGATTCAGGGTAATCCAGTGCGAGGCAGGGTTGGGGTATAGGTTAAGCGGAATGATGGTTGGGGTGGAAGTGGTGGAGGTTTCGGGGGCGAGTTTGACGATCCAGAAGTCGTTTTCACCCTTATTTCCACCGACATCGCCATTGTTCGACCAGGAATAGCCCGTTAGGATAAAGCCCTCATCAGCTGTTTGTATGCCGCCAAAAGCCCTGTCTGCCATCGTACCTCCCAACGTTTTTTGCCATTGCAATTGTCCTAAGGAATCTGCCTTCATGATTAGGTACTCAACTCCTCCATTATTGTCTGTAATATCACCATCCTTGGAATTAGTAGAGCCTACCATTATAAAGCCGCCATCTTTAGTCAGATTAATCTGGCTTGAAAAGTCTTCACCAGTTCCACCATAGGTATGTTGCCAAATGATTTCTCCGGTATTGCTCAATTTTGCCACCCAATAATCATATCCGTTATAAGCCAAAGTAACATTACCATCACCCCAGGAAATATGACCAAAAGCTAAATACTCTCCTGTTGGCAATTGGACAATGTCATTTCCTCGATCAAGACTACTGCTACCTAACATTTTTTGCCACTCTATCTCACCGGATGATGACAACTTTACTACCCAATAATCGGAGCTTCCAATGAGACCACTGGCATCACCATCGTTTGAATTAGATTCTCCATTTACAATGTAGCCGCCATCAAGGGTTTGTTTTATAGAATAGCAAATGTCTACCCCAGTCCCGCCTATTGGTTTTTGCCATTCTATCTCTCCGGAGGAATTAATTTTTACAACCCAAAAGTCAAATGCGCCATGGTATCCAAAAACGTCTCCATCTCCTGATGAAACACGTCCTGCAAAAGCATAACCACCATCATTGGTTTGCACAACTGAGCTTGCTTCATCCCAATTGCTTCCTCCGTAGCAACGTTGCCACTCTAACACACCAAACTTGTCAAGTTTGACGATCCAACAATCTATGTCTCCGTGATTACCGCTAACTTGACCATTGTTTGAAGAGGCTTGCCCAGCTAGAATATACCCATCATCTGACGTTAAGGAAATTGCATTACATCTTTCATTGCCAGAACCTCCAAAACTCTTTTGCCAATCCAAAATTCCATCAAATGTCAATTTCAGAATCCAATAATCTGCGGCACCATGATTACCAGAAACGTCTCCATTATTTGAATAGGATCTTCCGGACAAGATAAAGCCTCCGTCATCTGTTTGCAGAATCTTTGTTCCCTCATCAGATAAATTTCCTCCAAGGTTTTTTTGCCATTGGATTCCGGGCTGTGCCCCTAATCCATACATTACCACAAAAAGCAAACCAATGCATACTAAGTACCTCATGCGTTTTTGACTATCTCTTGGCCCCAGACCTCGTAGATTTTGAAAACCTACGAGGTCTAGATGCCTGATTATCAATCCAATATACTCACCTTTTCACAAACTTACCGGCATATACCTGCCCCGATTTTGACGCCGCAGACACCCAGTAAATACCTGGAGGCAGTGCGGCAATATCCAGTTTTTCATCCGTTCGGATGGTGCGAGATTGTAGCAGCTTGCCCTGCTCATCCGTGATGCTTACCTGCATATTTTGCTCAATAATGGGCAGGTTTAAGGTAATCCATTGGGTAGCAGGATTGGGGTACAGGTTGAGTGGAATGGCGGTTGGAGTTTGGGTGGAGGAGGTTTCGGGGGCGAGTTTGACGATCCAGAAATCGCTATCACCATGCACGCCTGATACATCGCCATTGTTTGACCAGGCAAAGCCGGCAGTAATGTATCCTCCATCTAAGGTCTGATCCACGCTAAAGCACTGTTCACCTTTTGTTCCACCATAGGTAACTTGCCAGACGAGGTTACCTACTGAATCAACTTTTAGCATCAAAAAGTCAATTCCACCATCATTATCCAAAACATCCCCATCTTTTGAATTGGTTGATCCTGCTAATACAAATCCACCACCATATGCAGCACAAATGGATCCGGACCAATCCTCACCACTCCCACCATATGTTTTTTCCCAAAGCAAATTTCCGAACATGTCTATCTGGATTAACCACCAATCATAGCCTCCAAAATGTTGCTCTACATCACCACCACCAAAAGAAACATGGCCAAAAACCAAATAAGAGCCATCGTTTCTCTGCCAGATATCATTCGGGCGATCAAGACCAAGTCCTCCAAATAATCGCCCCCATTCAATTTCTCCATTTTCACTTAACTTAACTACCCAATAGTCACCACCCTGATTCTCTTCAGAAACATCACCATTGCTGGATTGCGATTCTCCTGCAACAATAAAACCACCATCTGCAGTTTGCTTTATTACATAACCTTGATCAATACCAGAACCGCCAAGTGCCTTTTGCCAGACTAAATCTCCGCTATTGGTCAATCTAACGACCCAAAAATCTAATGCCCCGTGAAGCCCTGATACATCTCCATTATTTGAGTTTGTAAAGCCAATAAAGGCATAACCTCCATCAAACGTCTCTACAATAGACCACGCTTCATCCCATTTGGTACCACCAAAACACTTTTGCCACTGAATTACTCCAGATGCATTGATTTTTACAATCCAGGCATCTATGTCTCCATGATTTCCTGATACCTGACCACCATTAGAATATGTGTAACCTGCTAATATATAGCCTCCGTCAGATGTTGGCCTAACTTTATAACAACCCTCATTGTTAGTGCCGCCAAAAGTTTTTTTCCATCCAAGTTGGCCAGTCTCACTTAATTTTAGTACCCAATAATCACCACCTCCGTGGTTACCAATTACATCACCATCAAACGAAATGGTACTACCGGAAACTATGTAACCGCCATCCTGTGTTTGTTGTACAGAAGTTGCCTCATCACTATCGCTGCCACCGAATGCACGTTGCCATTGGATGGCGGGTTGGGCCATTATTGAACCCAATCCAAGAAAGTAGTTCGAAACTAAAAACAAAAGTAATGAACGATTTTTCCTTTTATTTTCCATTATTTTGCAGTTTTGATGATTTTTTGAGTCTCTGAGCCCTTATTTGTCCTCAATAGCATGATATATATTCCATCTGCCAAATTAGTAGTTGGAATATATGCTTCTAATAAGGACGAATCAATTGGAACATCAAATACTAACTCCCCCATTAGGTTAAATAACTGAATTGAATAAACCATTACACTTTGTTCTTCCTTTTGTGTGGTGATTTGAATTTCTGATGAAAATGGATTAGTAATAAACCATGTTGAAGTTACTCCAGAGCGCGGGCGAGAAGGTTTATGTTCATCACAAAACTCCGGCTCACCACTCTTCATAGAATACAAAGGTTGAAAAACATAATTTGGCTTCCAAGGTATTTCAAGGTCAGAATAATCTGGACAAATATGAAAGCTTGGCGGATTGCTATTAAAATAAATATCCACATATCCCACTATTTCAATAATTCCAGTTTGGAGTTTATGATCCACTCTAAATCTTGTTCCTCCGATTGAGCGTTTCTTTATATCACAATCTGGCCAAAGACCTTGAAGTGTAGTCGCAAATATTTCACCATTCAAATTATGTCTCAAGACTTTTGTCCTTGCCTGAGAATTTCCACCTATTGTTTCTTGAGATTCTCTTTTTACTTCAAAGTAATTATTATCATTAAAATTTTCTCCAAGTTTATATATGTTAAAACCAACCCAATTATTTTCTGCTGGAATAAACTCACAACCATTAATTGTTGTAGGGCTTACAGGCTTCCGGCCTTCAACCAATAAATCAACAATCAAAGTAATCCCATCAATTATCGTCTTCACCTCACTCGGATCTCCAGAGGCACATTTGGTGGCCAAAACAAACCTGTATCCGGTTCCTGGCAACAAATTCCCAGCATTATATGTATCACCAGAAACGTTGTTCTCCACTAAAATGGTAACATACCCCCCATTCCCATCACTTTCCATGATAATAAGCTGATGTTGGGCTCCGGGGAAAATGGGGTTCCAGGCAAGTTTAATTAAATCCCCCCCAACCTGGGTAATCCTGAAGCTGTCAGGAGCCGGCAGATTACATTGTTCAAGTCGGGTAGTCCCCATTTCATTGCTGGCCAGTATTGGCGTCCAGCTGATCAAAAGCAGGTTAAAAAAAGAAAAAAGAAGTACGAAAAGTTTCATTTTTGCCATAATCAAGTTGTTTTGACTTGTGAATGAATGTATTTTGATGCAAAGGTTTTTCCTTTGAGGGCTAAAAAAAATAACACTTTTTTCAAAGTATTCTCCAAGCGTCATGGAAGACAGTCAATTGGTGGAGTTGATCCGAACCCTTACCCCTGAAGAGCGTGTTTTAGCCACGCAACTGGCTAAAGTCGATTACTTCAATTCCGGCAAGTTTAAAGCCTATTGCCCCGTTCTGCTTGAAGTCTTGCTGCAAATAAATGATAATCCTGACAACCAAATCTGGGATAAAGAAGAAATATCTAAAAAAGTATTTGGTCAGGACACTTATGTGGAAGGACGTTTAGAAAAAACCATGGTAGAAGTGCACAAGGTGGTTAAAAGCGTGGTTCAAATGCAACATTACTTTTCTGAGGAAAATGAGTTTCAACAGCAATTTGATCTTGCCAAGATAGCTCACAAAAGAGGATTAGAAAAAAGATATGTACAATCAATTACCAAACTTCAAAAACAGATCCCTTCCATTGACTCGAGCGATCGACAGAACCTGTATCAGCACTTTTTATTGGAGTACGAATTCCATGACTTGGATAGCCTACATAATCAACTTAAAGGCGATCTTAATGTCCCAAATGTGTTATATTCATTGGAGCTTTATCTTTGGCTGACTCGATTGGAACTACTAAACAGGCTGTTGCTACAACAAAAAGTTGCAAAAATCGACCATGGCGAGGTTTTAATGAATGTTCAGGAAGAAATACCTGACCGGCTGCTTCATGCATCCCCATTATTAAATATCAATTATTGCATATTTTTGAGTTTAAGCAAACCCGATTTATTATCCTCAGATATATCTCTTGTTTTTGACTTATTACAACAAAATGAAAGTAAATTGTCTTCTGCTAATTTAAGAGGGCTTTATGCATATATCAGAAACTTATGTGTCATAATTTTAAACAGTGATGTTGAAAATTCAGAAATTTTACATGTTTTACACAAACTATACCAAGATAATCTTAGAAGAGGGTATTTACATTATCAAGGAAAATTACATCCTGCAACTTACCATGCAGTATGCCAAAATGCTATTTGGGTAAAGAAAATCGAATGGGCCATTGAGTTTTCTGAAACATATAAGGATGTAATTATTGACGAGACGGATTCCCGTGATTTTTACAAGCTAAACTTGGCAGCATGCTTATTTGCCCAAGCAAAATTCAATGAGTGTCTAGATACTATTCCAGATTCATTTTCGGCTATAGGCCACCATCTAATTTCCAAAAGACTCAATCTTAAAGCCCTCTACGAAACTAAATCAGACCTCCTGCCATATCGATTAGATAATTTCAAAATGTACCTGGCCAGAACCTCCCCCAAACTCCTCTCAGAACAAAAGCGCCAAATCAACACCGATTTCCTCAACCTCCTCGTCCAACTCTCCACTTCCATCCCGGGCGATGTGAAACGCGCCGAAACCCTGATCAAACGGATCAAAGAAAAAAAACAAGCCGCAGAATGGCGCTGGCTCCTCGAAAAAGCCGAAGAACTCAAAAATCCGCGACTAAAAAACAAACCTGATTAATCCTATTGCTTTACCCAACTCAGACGATAAAACTGCCCGTCCCCTACCCTAACCCATACCCAATAAACTCCTGCAGGAAGCTCTTCTACCTGTAGCGTGACGGTAGCTGCGCCGTCCAGATCCTGCCGCCAGACTGGTTGTCCACAATAGTTGTACAACTGAACCATTTGCAAGCCTGAGCCTTCCGCAGTGAGTTGTACCTGATCGCCGCCCGGATTGGGTTGCATCCTGACCGGATTTTGTTCTTCCTGCTCCTCTAACCCGGATGTTTGTAACACTTCCACATGCTCCAACACTGCTGTACAGCCGTTTCCTGCTGTAACCGTTAAACTATATACCCCCGCCGAAATACCCACCAAATCACTTGCCATACTGAACGGCTGCCCATCTTTGGTCCATTGATATTCCAGCGCCCCCCCGGTAACGGTTACTGTAATAAAGCCTGTGCCTAAACCATTAAAATCATGCCCCAGAGCCAACAACGTTACTGTGGGCTGCTCAAGAGTGGTAATAGTGAAAGAACAACTGGCTGTATTCCCTGCCCAATCCATCACTTCCCAGGTATTGATGATGGTCCCTACCGGAAATGCATTGCCAGGCTCCAGGCCGGTAATCAAAGCCAGCGAATGCCCTGGACAATTGTCGGTAACCGCAGGTAAATTGTAATTCACCGGAGACGAGCCGCACACCACCAGATTGGGCGGACAACTTATAAGCGGCGCCAGGGTATCGGGCTCCTCCACAACACCAAAACTGGCTGTGGCCGTACAGTTTTTGCTGTCTGTAATTATTATGGTGTAATAACCAACCCCAAGATTCTCAAAAATACCATTGGCTCCAACCGGCAAATACGGCGGGGTTCCGCCCTGAACGCTGAACCAAGCCGTGCCTGACTGGCCACCGCAGGCAACCTGCTGCACTTCATCTATCGTTACTTCCAGCAAAGGCGGCTCCGTGATCTGCACCGCATATTGTCCAAAACAATTTGCCGCATCTGCCACTGTTACCTGATACCATCCGGCCGTCAGTTGCTTGGGATATTGCGTGGTGTCGCCATTACTCCATTGAAACTGAAAAGGCGCTGTGCCATTGTTTATTTCCAAATATACCTTGCCATTGGCATCACCATAACAACGCAAATTCGTAGGGTAAAACACGGGCTCCAAAGCGCATCCAAAGGCTGAAACATATACCGTACCGCTAACCGTACACGCATTCTGATCGGTAAGGGTCAGACTGTACACGCCGGGCGACAACCCCGTGATGGTCCAAACTGTATCGCCTGTGCTCCATAACACCTGATAAGGCGCCACTCCGCCCGCTGGCAGACAACCTGCCGTGCCATCCTGCGCCCCCGGCGCGGTTTCGTTGGTGGCAAAAGCCTGATGTATTAATGGAGCCGGCTCACTCAAACTCACCCATATGGTATCTGCACATTGATTGGCGCCGGTTACTGTAAGACCATACATCCCGGCAGGCACGGCCAATAAATCCTGCTGAATACTGTCGTTTGACCAATTATAGACAAATGGCGCTTCACCACTTAACACACTCACATCTATTCCCCCCAAGTCGCCATGGCACAAAATGGTGTCTATGGTCCATGTAACCAAAGGCTCATCAGGCTCATTTTCCACCACATAAACCGCCGTAAGTGTGCAAGCGCCACCTGCTGAAACTGTTAGTTCATATTGCCCGGCAGCAAGAGGTCCAATGCTGGGCCCAAAGGGTCCATGTCCCCAATACCAGGTATAGATGCCGGCTGGAATTGCCTCCACTGTAATATGACCATTCGGTTGGCTGCAATGGGTATTAGGGGTAATAACAGCCTGCAAACTGAACTCAATAGTATCATTTTCCACAAATACCGACTGCACCCTGGAACAGCCATTGCTGCCGGTAACCGTTACCCAATAGTTGCCAAAAAATATTTGCTGCAGATCTGAAGTGGTATGACCAGACGACCATTGATAACTAAAAGGCGGTTGCCCTGATATCATGTCCAAATGAATAGCGCCACTATAGGTTTCACAAACACTGTGTGTGGTGGCTAAACTGAATTCCGGCAACAAGGGTTGCTTTTCCACCAAAAACTCCAGGGTATCAGAACAGCTTAGCCCCTCGGTAACCGTTACAATAACCACACCTCCATCCAATCCAGATTGGTTTTGGGTGGTAGAGGCGTTGCTCCATACATAGGTGTAATTGGCCGGTGGCCATATCTCAAGCGTTACACTCCCATTAGGGAACTGACAGGCGGTATTGGGCAAAACAACGGCGTTTACCTGTGGTTGAAAAACACTGTCGGCTACCACCGCCGAAATGGAGGCTGTAGTACCGGATTGATCTGTAACAGTTACCTGGTAAGAACCCGGTCCCACCGCAGATAGGTCCTCCGTTGTATTTCCGTCAGACCACTGGAATTGGTATGCGCCATTCCCGCCGGAAACGCTGAGCTGAATAGCGCCTGAAGCTAATCCGCAATAAGCCGGGGAGGTTTGAATTATGAGCTCCAGAGGCGCCTGGGCATGAAGTAAATTTACAAAGCCAAATAAAGATAATAGGTATATCGTTCGCATAAAGATAGATTTTGTGTAGCTGAAAGGTACATAGAAAACCAGGTACACACCAAAAGAAATCTTATCATTGCCAGGTTTTAATGATGTTTCCACACATTTATCCATTGTCTGAAAACGCTGCAACGGTTGCCTTCGGCGACCAAATGGACGATGCCTTGCACCAGCAGGTATTGCAGTTGGACCAGGCTATCCGGCAGGAACCATTTGCCGGATGGGTGGAAAATGTACCAGCTTATGCCTCGCTCACTGTTTTTTATCAGCGGGAAAAAATAGCCGTTTCGGAGTCGATATCCGCATTTGAACAGGTGCGCCAATGGTTGCACTCCAAACTGGCCAACGAGAACCCAAACCTAACCCTCCCGACGCAGGTGCTGCGTATACCGGTCTGTTATGAAGCGCCTTTTGCACCGGATCTGGATTTCATGGCCGATTTTCATGGTGTTTCCCGGGAGGCCCTGATTGCCCTGCACCAGCAAGACACCTATAAAGTATATATGATGGGCTTTTTGCCCGGATTTGCCTACATGGGTGCGGTTGATGAAAAACTGTCTACGCCCCGCAAAAGCACCCCTCGTGCGCGCGTACCCGCAGGATCAGTGGGTATTGCCGGCAGGCAAACAGGGATTTATCCCTTTGATACGCCTGGCGGCTGGCAAATTATAGGTAAAACGCCGCTGAAAATGCTTGACTGGGGCAAAAGCGACCCGTTTTTGCTCAAAACCGGCGATTTAGTGCAGTTTTATGCCATTTCAAAAGAAACCTTTGAGCAATGGGAACAAACAGAACACGGCGCCGCCACCTTCCTGCCTGACCTCGCTGCCGCCGATGCCCTGGTGCTCAAACCGGGTCCATATTCCACCATCCAGGATCTGGGCCGAACAGGGTTCCGGGCCTATGGCGTACCGGTGGGTGGCGCGATGGACACCTTTTCACATCAAAAAGCTAATGCGCTGCTGGGAAATGCAGCACAGGCCGCCACCATAGAATGTACCATGGGTGGACTCGTGCTGCAGTGGCAAAAAACGACAAAAATTGCCCTGGCAGGTGCAGGAACAACCTTCATCAACGGACAAAACATTTCCCTGGAGCAGGTTTACGAGGTGACGGCAAAAGATGTGCTGGAAATCAGATTCCACCAATCCGGACTGCGTTGTTATCTGGCCGTGGAGGGCGGATTTGACTCGCCAAGCATCCTGAACAGTAAAAGTATGAATCCGCTGATCGGTATTGGGGCTCCCTTGAAAAAAGGAGATGCATTGTACGTGGATCGTAACAGCGCCAGGGCAACTCCTGAAAAAACAGACTGGCCAGGCACTGCATATACTGCCCGGATCCGGGTTTACCGCGGACCGGAATTTGAGTGGTTGAGTCCGGAGAGTCAGGCACGTTTTTTCACTCAAAACTACACCATGAGTCATCGTTTTGACCGCATGGGTTGCCACGTACAATCAGATCCGCTAACCTTCAGCGCAACCCGGGAATTGCTGTCTACCGCAGTTGCCCCGGGCACAATCCAATGTACGCCGGCCGGACAACTCATTCTGCTCCTGCAGGATTGTCAGACGGTAGGCGGATACCCACGCGTGGGACAAATTGCTGCGGTGGATTTACCCAAAGTAGCTCAGTGGGTACCCGGGGAAAAGCGCATTTTTACGATGGGAAGGCTCGAAGGGTGATTGCGAAGGCGCGAAGGATGGACACGAAGGCGTGAAGGCGCAAAGGAGAATTTTGTTTACTGATGGAAAGTGTGTGCCTTTAGATAGTTTTTTGCATTTTTAAATCAACGTGGGTTGTCATCCCGCGCAGCGGGACCTACACAAGCCCAGATACTTACATTGCTTTTGACCAAGAGGTTACCACGCAACCTGGCATGTGTAGGTCCTGGTTCCCGGGATGACAACTCAGTTTGGATCAAACATTTACACATTTTTCAGACCCAAATACCCACTGTGCCAAACTATGTCTGGGTTGTCATCCCGCGCAGCGGGACCTACACAAGCCCGGCTACTTACATTGCTTTTGACCAAGAGGTTACCACGCAACCTGGCTTGTGTAGGTCCCGGTTCCCGGGATGACAACTCAGGTTGGATCAAACATTTACACATTTTTCAGACCCAAATACCCACTGTGCCAAACTATGTCTGGGTTGTCATCCCGCGCAGCGGGACCTACACAAGCCCAGATACTTACATTGCTTTTGACCAAGAGGTTACCACGCAACCTGGCTTGTGTAGGTCCCGGTTCCCGGATAACAACTCAGGTTAAATTAAACATTTACACATTTTTCTGACCCAAATACCCACTGTGCCAAACTATACAGCTTAGGTTGAATTAGGAATTTCATTAGGTTTGTGCGCAAGTAGGAAAACAAGTTTAAACACTCACTCCGCCGTTGCAATTGGCGAGGACGCTAACAGCGCACCAAAACACCTAAACACCAACCAACCCACTCAACCCTTGCAAACTATCGATCTCAATTGCGATATGGGCGAAGGAATGCCCAACGACACTGCGCTGATGCCACTGATCAGCTCGGCCAATATTGCCTGCGGTTACCATGCCGGGGATGCCAGGATTATGCAGGAAACCATTGGATTAGCGCTTAAACACGGCGTGAAAATTGGCGCTCACCCATCCTTCCCGGATAGAGAAAACTTTGGCAGAACGCCAATGCAACTGCCTGCTGAGGAAATAACCGCGATCGTCAAACACCAGATTGCACTGCTGGCTGAGCTGGCTGAAAAAAACCAGACCCGGCTGCACCATGTCAAACCCCATGGCGCTCTGTACAATATGGCCTGGAGGGATGCCGACATAGCCACTGCCATTTGTACAGCCATCCTGGAAACAGACCCCACGCTGGTGTTGTACGCCCAAAGCGGCAGCGCACTTATTTCCATTGGCGAAACCCTCGGACTCCAAACCTGCAGCGAAGTTTTTGCCGACCGCAGCTACCAACCCGACGGCAGTTTGACGCCACGCAGCATGCCTCATGCCTTGCTGGAAAATGATACAGACGTAATCAGTCAGGTATTACAAATGGTAACCCAGCAAACCGTCAACGCCGATGGCCAAACCATTCCCGTGCGGGCCGAAACCATTTGTCTGCACGGCGATGGGGCACATGCAGTGGCCTTTGCTCAACTGTTGCGGGAAACCTTCCGTGTTCACCAAATTGGCGTTTTATCCCAAACCTAAATCATGCGTTCCAGCCTGAGTTCTGTATTGATGGGCGCTGCGTTTTTGATGGCCACTTCGGCTATTGGACCCGGTTTTTTGACCTCCACGGCCGTTTTTACATCCAAACTGCTGGCCAGTTTTGGCTTTGCCATCCTGATTTCCATAGTGGTGGATCTTATTGCGCAGCTCAATATCTGGCGCATTATTTCGGCGGCACAAATGCCGGCGCAAGACATAGCCAATGCCCTGCTTCCCGGACTGGGTCATTTTTTGTCGTTTCTGATTATTGCCGGCGGACTGGTATTCAACATAGGTAATGTGGCAGGTTGCGGACTCGGGTTGCAGGTATTGTTTGGTTTGGATGTAAGCACCGGCGCCGCTATCAGCGCGGGTATCAGTATCCTGTTGTTTTTACGAAAAGATGCAGGCTCGGCCATGGACCGGTTTGCCCAGATACTGGGATTTGTGATGATTGGTATGACCCTTTTTGTGGCCTTTACCTCGCACCCGCCGCTGGCTGAGGCGGTGTACAAAACTTTTGTGCCAGACCGCATAGATGTGATGGCCATCGTGACCATTGTGGGAGGCACGGTAGGAGGATATATCACGTTTGCCGGCGCACACCGACTGCTTGAAGCCGGATTAAGCGGTCCGGAAAACACTCCTCAAGTAGACCGCAGTGCCGCTACGGCTATTGGACTGGCCTCCCTGATGCGCATACTACTGTTTCTGGCTGCGCTGGGCGTGGTAGCGAAGGGCGGCATCTTGGATGCGGGCAATCCGGCGGCTTCGGTGTTTCAGCTGGCTGCGGGCGATTGGGGTTACCGGATTTTTGGCGTGGTACTTTGGTGTGCAGCGGTGACCTCAGTGGTAGGCGCATCGTTTACCTCCATTTCCTTTGCCCAAAACCTGCACCCATGGTTTGTGCAGCGAAAGTCTTATGCCATCATCGGGTTTATTGTGGCAGCCACCCTGTTGTTTGCCTTGTTTGGCAAACCGGTAAAAGTGCTCATTTTTGCCGGGGCCTTCAACGGGTTTATCCTGGCCTTTTCGCTGGGTATTTTATTGATTGCAGCCGGTAAAAAACGAATCATGGGCGCCTACGCCCACCCGCGCGCCTACCTGCTCGCGGGAGCCCTGGCAGCCCTGGCGATGCTGGCACTTGGAGGCTGGACGTTGGTGATGGAGTTGGGGAAGTTGTGGTGATGGCGTGTGTGCGTTTAAGAGCATGTTGGGGATTTTCTGACGGAGTCAAAAATTTGAGCTTTTTTCGTCAGTTTTTGCGTTTTTGAAGAAGCATAGCCTGAGTTACGTGACTGAAAAAAGGTGAAAAATGGCGGAAAAAGGACAGTTTTTGGCCCGGCAAGAAAATCCCCAACATGCTCTAAAGGTGTTGGCTTTGACAAATAATTATCAAATTACCCGCCAATCTTGTCTTTGGTGTTGTTATTTTTGCCAACAATTATGTCCGACTTTTCAAAAATACAATCCTCAGGCATCTCCAAACTTCCATTTTGGGATGTTGACTATGATAAACTTGACTTAGAGCGAGATTCCCTCTTTATTTTAGAAAAGGTATTCAACTACGGACTCTGGTCTGATTACAAAGCAGCATTTGCCCTTTTTGGTCATGCCAGGATTCGAAAGGAAATAATTAATGCTTCCTTTTTAAAGAAAGAAGTATTGTCGTTTTTATGCCTCATTCTGGAGTTAAAGCCAACTGATTTTACATGTTATACAAAAACACAGTCGCTCCCGCCACTTTGGAACTCCTGAATTAGCTGATGGGATTGCAAATGAAACGTACGATAGCGAAGATATTGCCAGACCGCTGCTTGATTTATTTCCTAATGATGTAACAATTGTGGAACAACGCAATCATACTCTTTTACTATACATCCAATCGGTTAAGGTAGATATTGTATTGCATAGATATCCAGTAGTATGGAATGGGAACAAGTCAAGCTAAAAATCAGACATGCAGTTCAGGCATATTGGAATGAATAAATAGAGAAGTTGTGGCAAAGGCATTTACCCCCCAATCCTAACAGTCGGATCGCCGAGTACATTGCTGCCGCCAACTCATATCCTGGAGTTTCAAGCCCCTGAAACTGAAAATATAAGCCGCCATGCTACAGAAAGCACTCAGATAATTGACATTCACCTAGACGCTTCATGCAAAAAACAAAAGCCCGCGTTCCCCTACCCTGCCAAAGCGGAAGAGGAGCGCGGGCTTTGCATGTTGCGCCAACCTGAGGCCGAGGCCTCAATCCAGGTCAAACAGATCTCCCCAGATGCGCCGGGTTCTGCAAATGCAGGGGACCCAGGCTAACCTGGATCCCCTGATCAAAACCTGATTATTGTTTGTTTCGAATTTTCCCAAGCAGTTGCCTGTTCCCGTCATTCTTCAACCAGAACACATGTAATTCGAAACACGGATCAGCTTCCTCCAGATATCTCCACTGTAGCGGAGGCAAATCCAGTGTGAATTCATTCCAGCCTTCATGTGCCGTGTAGCCATGTAACACATACCCGGGAAAGGCCGCGCGCGAACGATCGCAGGGCTTCAACTCTGACTTTATTTCCATGGGCTGGGCTCCTTCCTGGAAAACTTCAATGACCATTTCGGCATCCGTTACCCGAACAAGTTTCACCTTTTGTTGCTCGGTAATTGACACAGTCTTTGCTTCCATTATCCAGCCTGAAAATTTCAGGATGACTAAAAATGCAGCAATTGCACCCAGAGTTTGGATCAAAGGTGGCCAATTGGTATAATAGAACGCCGAAAAACCAACAACAGCTAACATCAATGGAATAGCCTGATATACCCGGGTTAACTCCTCAAAATCTGGTAAAAGACCAGCCTTTGAAATTATGTAATAGGCCAAACCAAGGACAGGGGGTACCCATAACCTTGGCCCACCCTGACCTTTAGGTAGTGCTTTTTGTTGTTCCATTATCGCAAATTCTTTTTAGCTTTTTCCGCAGCTTTCGCCTTTTCCCAGTCTATGTACAAAATGATGCTGCAGTTCCGTTTATCCGGACTAGTGAACGGTTTCACAGAGCCCTCTACAATGGTCACCTTATCCGGATGTACCTTCAGTCGCTCAGTTGCCAGCAAACAACACCGTACAAAGGCAGCCCTAAGCTGCGGCAAATCCGGATTTATATACTTATTACCTACTTTGACTGTTTTCCGCGTTACTTTTTGTTTCAACCGGTCAATGCTCAGCATGTCAATAGTATGAAACTCCGGATCGTTGTAAGTAGGGTGAAAGTTTTTGGGACGGAATGTTACACTGTCTGCAGAACCTTGAACAAAGACATGATACGCTCCATCGCCGTAGTCTTGCATAATAGCTACCACAAGCTCTGAAAAGGCCTGAATAGCAGGAGAAAATGCCTCCCAGCGGGATTTTGGATTAGTATCAACATCATAAGGAATCACATACTCGCCGCCAGCGAAATATAAAATCTCCTTGGTTTTGGCGTTTTTAAACGTTACGCCATACGGTACGCCATTCTGGCCGGGGATAATCCGGCCATCCCCTTTAACCAGTTGATGGATTTCAAACAATGAATCCACCAGCCCCCGTGAAAGAAGCTTTTCCAGCTTTTCAATCGGGCCTGGTTCGAATGGAGGTGGTGGTGGCGGTGGTGGCGGCGGAGGTGGTGGCGGAGGAACAATGGTATCCTGATCGCGAGTTTCACATGGAGCGCCAAATACCAGGTGGAGCGATCTGGATGTTTCTGACTGGTAAAAAGACAGGATAAAATTGCGGTCTATGTTAAAGAACTCTTTGTAAGACTTCCGTTTGGCCTTGCCCGTTTGAACCGGCAGATTATCAATTTTATCAAACTCCACCAAGGCATCCCGCAAGTGCCTGCAGGCCAGTTTGGCATTGCCGTCCAAAGCCGTGCGCATGTGGTCAAACAGCTTGACAAAAACCGGATAATTGGCATTGATCTTGTTTTTCTCCTTGCGGAATACCGCATTAGCCTGTTCCTGATACTCCGCCAGTTGCTCCTCCGTCAGCGGCTGATTGTCCTTCTCACCCTGATAGCTGTAATACATCAGCTGGAAGGTTTTATTCATCTCGAGATAATACTCGGGCGTGGGTGTTTGTCCCCATCCGATGGCTGGATGGATGGTGGTTGCAATTGCCACCATAAAAAGAATGACAGTTCGATTCATGAGTGAAAATGTCTTTTAAAAATTGGCAGATGAAATCATCCTGTGTTTAGCGGATTACACACGGCAAGGCAAGCCTCAGCCGCGCTGCAGCCAACTCCAATCCTGACAGTGCACGCAGAGGTGTTATGCTTCAGTTTGGATATAAGCCTAGCCAGGCGTTTGATGGACCACTCCTTCAAACACTGCCAGAAATCAGAGTCGGCATGCAGAAAAAAAGGGATTACGGTGGAGTGTTAACCCACCACTGTAGGGATGCATTTACCATAGGCATACTCGGTTTGTGTGTATGCAGTGCAGCATACACAGGATGAACAGATGTGATTAAACAAAAATGAAACTGTCGCCAGAACAGCGAAAGGGAGAGAAATTGGAATGGACTACGACATCTTTCCGCCTGCTCCCACCAGCTTATTTTATAACTTTAAACAAAAACGGTTATCACTCTGGGAATGATAACCGTTTTCAGCTTTTATGCTATGTAGCGGTTGTCATTCCCCTAATGGGACCGTCAGAAAAACGAAACGAATGTGAATGAGTGACAACGTCATCGTTAATTTTGCTATATTTGGAGGTGCTTGGGTATAAGTCACCCAAAGGTAAGACGACGAAAAGATATTCCCAAAGAAAATTCGCGAAAAAAGCCAACAAAATTTTACCAATCTCTCAGACCAAACAATTTTATCAAAAAAATCCTTCAACGAGCGATACAATATCTAAGGTTTTGCTACCTTTGCCTCCCTTCCAAAAAACAGCAAAAAAGCTGGATAGAATTTAATTTTGCGATCTAATAAATACCCAATATATTGCCTCTGATTTAGAGAAACCAAGCATCTGAAAACAAAGAAAAAATGGTTTACCCCATTTAAAATTACGACATCATTTCCACCTGCTTGCAGGCTGGGCCCTTTCTGCAAAGAGAGGGCCTTTTTTTATTTGGCGATGGTGTTGGCGCTCCCCCACCCTTTGGCAGGCATGGCAGGAGCGCCAACCTGAGGCCGAGGCCTCAATCCAGGTCAAACAGATCTCCCCAGATGGATTTCTTGTGCGGTTTGCGGTAGCCGCCGCGGTCGCGGTCGTGATCCCCGAACGGCCGATCGCTGCTGTGTTGTTTGTGTTCACGGCGGTAGCGGTCGTCATCATCATCGTGATGGCCGCCTTTGTACTGGGCAAACTGCTGGTTGGTGCGTTCGATGATTTTATCCAGTTCTCCGCGATCGAGCCAAACGCCGCGGCACTGGGGGCAGTAATCAATTTCAATTCCCTGGCGATCAGAAATGGCCAGCAGGACGTTACATTTAGGACAGTTCATGGTGTGTGGTGGGTGGGTTTTTCTTTGGGGCAAAGATATGAACAGCTAATTCAGGAAAGGGTTTGAGAGATGGGCTGATAGTCTATGAAAAAGGATGAAAGTCCACATCCATGCCGCCAAGGCGCCAAAACAAGATAAATACGGCAATTTATTTTGTACAATTTGGGAAAGTGGCTATAATTGCCCTCATAAATCCACCACACACGCTTGAATACCCGAATTCTCCATTGCTCTAACTCCCTTGAAAATTACTACCTCTGCCTGGAACACCAGGTAGCAGGCTTCAGTAATCGCGGCCCGCAGCCAGGCGACCAGGTTTATCTGGTGGAAAAAGCACCTCTGAAGTGCACGATTTGCTCCGAACATACCTTCCGAACTTGAAGTATGAAAATTTATACTACTTCCTATATTCGATGCGAATAACCAGCATCGAATTATTTCAAAATCCTGGTTCTTATGCAAAGCGACATCTATGAAATTACCGACGCCCTGTTGCGTTTTCGCGACGAACGCGATTGGGAACAGTTTCATAACTCCAAAGACCTGGCACTGGCTATTTCCATTGAAGCTGCCGAGCTGAACGAAATCTTTCTCTGGAAACAGGCTGAAGATGTCGACCTTACTGCCCTGCGAGAAGAACTGGCAGATGTGTTTTCATTTTGCTTATTACTTGCTCACAAACATGGCCTTGATGTCCGGGAAATTATCCTGGAAAAAATAGCTAAAAACACCCGAAAATACCCAATTGACAAATCTAAGGGAACAGCAAAAAAATACGATAGACTATGATCGTTTACAAAAAGACTAAAGATCAATTTCTGACAGATGTTGCTGATTCAAACATAGAAGATATCATTCTGGCATCCCTTAAAACAAGCCTAAACAGAAAAGTTGGCGAAAGCGAGTATAAATCCTGGCAGAGCTCCCTTCAGTACATGGCTAATATATTAAGTGGAAATAGTATACCCGGTGACACGGGCATTGCGATTGAATATAACATCCCTAGAACCAGCAACAGGATTGACTTTCTCGTCTCGGGGCAAGATGAAACTGGCCTTGAGCATGTCATTATTGTTGAATTGAAACAGTGGACAGAGATTTACAAAACAGACAAGGATGCCTTGGTGCTAACGCGCTTTAAGCATGGCCTGATTGAATCATTGCACCCAAGTTACCAAGCCTGGTCCTACAGCACCCTGTTATCCGGATTCAATGAAACCGTGTATAACGAGAATGTTCAATTAAAGCCCTGCGCCTACCTGCATAATTGTACCGATGCCAGTGTCGTCAGAGATGATTTTTATGCGACCTACACCACACAATCCCCTGTTTTTTGTAAGGATGAAAAGTTAAAACTCCGCGAGTTCATCAGCCGTTTCATCCGATATGGTGATAAACGAGATGTTATTCTCCGGATCGAAAATGGTAAAATAAGGCCATCCAAAAGTTTAGCGGATAGTTTGGTTGCCATGATCAAAGGTAACCAGGAGTTTGTGATGATCGATGCTCAAAAAGTGGTGTATGAGAATGCGCTGGCGCTGGCAATGAAATCCACCGTACAGGAAAAGCATGTCATGATTGTGCATGGAGGCCCTGGAACAGGAAAATCTGTAGTGGCCATCAATTTACTGGTGCAGATTACCCGGAAAGAACTGCTTACCCTGTATGTGACCAAAAATTCCGCTCCGAGGACTGTATATGAAAGCAGACTCACCGGTACTTTTAAAAAGACAGAGATTTCAAATTTTTTCACCGGCTCCGGCGCGTTTACTAATACCCCTTCCAATTATTATGATGCCTTGATCGTGGATGAAGCGCATCGTTTGAATGAAAAATCAGGTATGTTTCAAAACCTGGGTGAAAATCAGGTAAAGGAGATTATCAACGCCTCCAAATTTGCGGTATTTTTTCTGGACGAAGACCAAAAGGTAACTTTTAGTGATATAGGTAGGGAGGAAGAAATCATAAAATGGGCCAATTATCACAATGCAAAGGTGCACAAATATGAATTAGCATCCCAGTTTCGGTGTGGAGGCTCCGATGGCTACCTTGCCTGGTTGGACGATGTGCTGGAAATCAGGGAAACCGCTAACAATATCCTGAACACCGAAGAATATGATTTTAGGATTTTTGACAATCCAAATACCCTGCGTGATGCCATTTTTGAAAAGAACCTGGCTGCTAACAAAGCACGGCTCGTAGCAGGTTATTGCTGGGACTGGGCCAGTAAAAAGAATCCCTCCGCCATGGACATTGTCATTCCGGAACACAATTTCTCCATGCGTTGGAATTTAGGTTCCGATGGCATGTTATGGTTAATAAAGCCTGAATCCGTAAAAGAAGTCGGCTGTATCCACACCTGCCAAGGCCTTGAAGTGGACTATATCGGGGTTATCATAGGTAAGGATTTAATCTACCGAAACGGTACTGTCCTTGTTGACCCATCCAAGCGATCCACCATGGATAAATCCATCGCTGGTTATAAAAGAAGAATGAAGGAGGCCCCTGAAGAAACTAAAGCGTTGGTAAAATCCATTATTAAAAATACATACCGTACGTTGATGACGAGGGGAATGAAAGGGTGTTACGTGTATTTTGTCGATAAGGAGACCGAAGCATATTTCAAAACGAAGATTATTGATAAGTCAATTTGATTGTCTCATGTGAGATAAATTAATAATATCCTTCCGATATGATTGGTATTTTCATCACTCCTATGCCAGAGTGAGTGCAATTGATGAGCACCCTATCAGCGTTGCACTCGATGAAAACACAAGAATGGCGGGAATATTGGAGGTCAGTGTGATTAGAGATTTTGGGAAGCTATTGGCTCCTCAATCACCACGGAATTTGAAAGTTGGTCAAAACACTCAAGATTTGGTATGGATAGTTAGCTCGCATTAGGGCTACAAAGATTTGGTGCCTGGACTCGTCTAAATAAACTGAAAAGTCCTCCAGCAACAGAAAAACTATGTCAAAGCTTTTCCTATTGCCGACCAATTTTTAAGATTTTTTTTGCTACCACCTTATGTTCAGCCTCCAAGATAACAAAATATACCCCTTCAGGATAGATTCCTATGTCGATACTCTTGTCGATTTGATCTCCTTCAACCTCTGACCGGTAAAGCACTTGCCCGAGTTCATTTTGTATTCTAAGGTACCCTTTCTTGTAACGCAAGTCTCTGATAGACAAATTCACATACTGAACCACTGGGTTGGGGCTTAAATGGATATTAAAGTTATCATTAATATCTGTGGTGGATGTAGGGTTGGTTGGGGTCCATTCTAGTCTGAATGAGTATGGATATTGCCAAGACGAATTGTTTCCATTTGCATAAAACTCCAAATAATAGGTTCCTGCTGGAAGTTGAATTGTTTGTGTTTGAATTGGATCGTTCTGATACGTTTGATCAAAGATGTAATTATAGTTTGGATGCCCAAGTATAGACACCCCGAATGGATAAGTTGCGATATTGGCGAGATGTACCTTGACCATACCAGATTGAGGAGTTGTAAATACAAAATCATCGTAATCAATTGCATATTCCGCATCCGGCGCCTGTTTGGTTACAAATCCATTGTATGGCTCATTTAGGTCAATTTTATAACTCAGATTGTAATAATCCGGCTCGTCGAATGCTTCAAAATTCGCTTTATTGTTTTCCGGCAAATTGGAATGCCAGTCGACAGTCTTAAAGGTCTCACAAACCACGGTATAGTAGGATTTTAACCTGGCTTGGGTTGTTCCAACCACTCCATCTCCAATACCTGCTACATCACTATAAATGCAGGAAAAATCCAGATTATTAGGAAGGTTTTTCTGATTTAACCCTGTTATCTGATTCCCTTCACTCCCGTTACAGTTAACGTCATAATTATAAAAACCTGCCAGCAAATCATTCATTACGGTAGCATTCTCCACACCACCAAACAAAAAAACGCCCTGTGCGCCGGAGTAAAAATAAGACCTCCGTAAATCCCTGACTGCATCTGAACTTTCATCCACCCCCAAAAAGCCGGAAATCCCCGGAAACGATGCGTTGCTACCACCATGCGGGGTTCCAGTGGTGATGAGTTTTGCGACATGATGTGCCCCATCTTGTTGCCAAAGGTTTGAATTTTGCAAATATTGACGGATTGCCAGGCCACCCATAGAATGTCCCATTAAGATAACCTTGTCCTTTCCTGTTGCATCTAAAACATGCTTCACCGCATGCTTGATCGCAAGTCCTTGTTTTACAATGGCCGCCTGATTACTTTGTGATGGATGATCAAAGTTATCGCCATAACTAGTTCCGTCGAATCCACAGTTGAAGTTTACGAGGTAGAAATCAGCAGCTGGTAAATTGCTGTTAAAATCATCCACGTCTATTTGGGATGCGGAAAAAATATTGGAGTAGAATAAATTATTGTCCGAGTTCAAATTGAATCTAATATTCCCTCCGTAACTCCAGCCTTGGTTTAAAGCGTAACTATAAAAGTCTAACCAGCTGTCTGCACTTCCTGTCAAACCATGAATAAAAATGATGGGGTAAGGGAAATGTTGTGGGGCTCCATTCCTGTCTGACACAATCTCTGGAGTAGAAGGAATTGCCGAATAGATATAGGTCGTATCCTCCATTTTGGTATAAACATCCTCCAAATGTCTTAAAATATTTGGGTTTTCTGCAACGCCCAAAAGGTGTTTAGAATTTTGGCTAAATGAAACAAATGACAGAATAGTAAAGAATAATGAAAGGCTGAATCTTAGTTTCATAGGAGTACAAAAGTTTAAGGGTTTTGAAATTGGTTCAGACCGGTAGTATTTATTTTAAGTGGATCCGGACAGCTTGACGAGTTCCAGCCCACTTATTCCAGTGATCGGTGTGCATGGCGTAGGATCTTTACCATTAATGAAACCCTGGCAAATTAGGATATGGGATCAACACACTTAACAAATCCGGGATAGCCCCCCTGACTACAATCACCAGGGCAATTTGTATACCGGCAAATAGCATGATATTGGATATATTTCCCTCAATGGCCTCCTCTATCAGTCTCCCACCTTTGGCCATCAGCGAAAAAGCGATGGCTGCAACCCAGGATAATACAAGGTAAACGACCAATATAATGGCAAAAAATAAAGATAAATAGATACCCTGTTTGATCAGTAAGTCCCATCCTTGCCAGGAATTACGCAGTATGTTCGTCAATTCACCGAATGGGAGTGCAATTTTCTCTGTCAGTAACGCCAATGAAATCAGATGGGAACCCCTGAACACATTCACGCTAACCGGGACTTCGTTTGACGCAAAACGTCCTCTTAGCTTTCTACCGGTAAAAAAGCTGACCAGGGAAATGCTTAGCATTCCAAGCAGAAAAAGGCCAATGATTAGAAATAGATTCATGATGATGAATTTATTGATTTGAAATAAGGGCAGGTTGCCAAAAGTTCATGTTCGAGATCTGTCGGGGCAATATTCCGGGAGGCATTCCTTCATTCGTTGTCTCCCACACCACATAGCGTTTATTATTGATGACTTTTGCCAAACCCCTGTATGGGAGATTGATGCCCAAAATTGCATGTTGGTAATGATCGCTCACAAGCAAGGCAACATCATAGCCATATTGCTTAAGCACAGAGTACAGCAATAAGGCACGCGTATCGCAATCGCCATCAAGGGTGTAAACAAATTCTATGGGTGACAGTACGCCATATTTCTCGTTAGGCCTGCATTTACCCCCAGCATTCAGGTATTCTCTGATAAAGGCATCCTGGTAAATCCATGGGCTACATTCCTGAGGTAATATCAACGTATAGGGGATATCCTGGATGCAAGAAACCACCATCTCCGCAAATTTGGTTTGATCTAAATTGTTGGTCTGCTGAATAGAATCAAAGAGGCTATAGAGATGTGTCAACCTTGGGCGGTCATGTTGATCCAGACCTCCATACACTTCACCGAAGCCTAAAGGTGGCATAACAGGTTGAACGACCTGGTTTCTAAAATAGGAAGAAGCCCTGAAATCAGACAGCCTGACGCTCAAATAACCCGAATAAATTTCGCCTTTATATCCTTTCCATACCCTGTAATGCATTCTTAAGCTATCTTGCAGTGCAAAACTTGTGGAGTCAAATGGCTGATTACCGGAGGATTGCAATGAGTCTTGCAATGGCTGTGGCAAAGGGGCAAAACCAGATTGCTCATTGCTCTGGTCAGCGGGGACGACAGATGGTACGACCGTTCCCTGATTAATATATGATACCAATCCTGCCACGAAAAGCAGTAGGAACAACAGGAGCAAAAGACTATTAAATGCCCCTGCAATGCGCTGCGTTACTTTGGGAAGCGCGGAGGATAAATAGGTTAAACCATAGACCAGTCCGGCTATGACTAACAATGGCCAACCGTAAAGGATTAATGGAACGATCATCAAAAAACCAAGAGCGGTGGTTATTACAGACGCCAAGCCTTGAAGCACGTCCATTAAGCCTACTGAAGTTGACCGAGCGTTCGGTGGGGAACCTTTTGATGGACCATCCTGAGGGGGATTGCTTCCCTCTTCACTGTCATCATCAACATAAATGATCTTGGTTTCCTGGTCATAGTGTAAAAAGTAGCCACAAATCTCCCCGGTTAAAGTGCCAAATACTTTTTCTTCTTCTACAATTCTGTCTTTGATGTCGGGATCCTTGATTCTAAGATCCAAAAGATTAAGTCGAAAATGTTTATCTTGACCTGTGTCGTAAACGATACAGAAATCAGTATCTGCAGGTAATTTACTCGGAAATGACTCCAAACTGCGAAACTCCTCAAAAACACCTCCTTCTTGCCATTTTCTGATGTCTTTTGACTTTATTTCAACCTTGGCTTCCAGTATTTCTATATCATAAAAGTTCAGGTGGGATTTATCGGAATTACTTTCGTCCAGAAAGCCAATATACTTAGCCAGCAGGTTACCTTTCACATAGGTTCTGCGCTCAATGTTGTTGGTGATATGGACTGGCCTAGCCATGATACAATTCCTTTAGCAAAATATCCTGATCGGACAAATGAGGCCGGTATTCCTTTTTTCGTCTGGTATTATAAGGCGGATCTTCGTAAATTTCTCGCCATACAATCACGCGATCTTTCTGACCTGAAAACAACTTTTGATAGGTGTCTTTAAAAGATTTATACTCATCTTCCACAATATTCATTTCAATTTCCCTTTTTACTGTATAGTATTCATTCGTTTCTGCCAAATAGTGCTTCAAAATGGCAGGAGAGATAAAAACCAATACAAAAAGAATGGTAAAGGGCCAATGTTTCGGATATTTTGTGTATAATATAACTATGGACTGAATATAAAATGGTGATTGCCTTACCAAGCTTCGCATTCTTCCTTCTGATTCAATTTTCTTTTTTCGCTGCGACGCAAGATAATCCTGAAAGAACGTTTTAGTGGTTATATCATGACTATTCAGGACAAGCTGGGAGACCAGTATTGAGTCAGATTGACTAATCTGGTTAGACAACTGTTGGTAATCCCTGATTTTTTGCGTCCTGTATTGCTCAAGGTGTACATCAATGTCTTTTTGAAAGATCAAAACGCTGAAAGAGGTGGCAACAATCAGTCCAAGCATCGCCAAAAACAAATATTTTCCAACTGTAGATGCCACTGATGATCCACCTTTACCCTTACAAGGCAGCACACGCTTGGAAAGCGTGTACAGGGTAAGCAGGTAGATATTCGTTATCATCCAACTAATGAAAAGAGCCAGCAAAAAAACAAAGAAGGATAATTCAATCAGATTTGAAAGCATTACAAACCAACTAAATAAACTGGTCAGTGTTATGGCACTAACCAATATGCCAATCAAAAGGAATCGAATCTGGGTTCGTTTTGACAGCTTTCTTATGATGGTGTAATCATCTCCGGAAAGACTAATAAAGAATCCTTGAATCATATATTGAACTCCTTTTGGCCGTTATCATTCTGTTTAACAAATGCTTCCGGGTTTTGATCAATTTTCTTCTTCATAGCAGACTCATAAGCCTCAAGCGCATATATGGCTAATCTGCGCTCTGTCTCTCTGGTATCAATTTTAGTATTTATTACTTTTTCTGCATTAACGTATTGCACCAAATCGCGTTCTTGCCCCTCCTTGTCCTTGTAATAATTGTATACCACGGCAATCCCCTCCTCTGCTTTAATCAATTCCTTGATGTTGTCTTCCAGAAAATCGTACGGGGTTTTTACCAGCATCAATTTAAAGAAAATTGGGGTAAGCTCAATAGCCATAAAAAGCAGGGTAATAAAAAGCGTAATCCAAATACCTGCTACATCATGGGCAATTTTGATCCTTTCCAGCAAACCGTCCAAATTATCTGCTTTCTTACCTGCATTTTCAATTTCAATTAATTTTTCCTTTTCAAACTTGGAAATATTATCCCAGGCTGTTTGAATAAACCCAGCATTTTTTGCCTTGATTGCGCCTATTTCGGCCTCCAGGCGACTCAATTGTTCTTCGATCTGTTTGGCTTCCGGCCCGTAACCACGGGCGCCTAATTCGCCAGTTGTTTCACGTGTGAAGATGTTTTCCAGCTCCACGTAACGAGCTTCCTTTTCTTTTATCTCACTTTCCCATTTAGCAATTTTTAGCTTTTCAGACTCAATCCGGTCGTAAAAAACAGAATCTATTCCTTTTAAATAGGCCTGCTTTACCTTCATCTGCTCCGTATGCAGTTGGGTATCAATTTCGGTTTTGAACATCCGAATCTCTACAGGTTTTGAGATGGTAATAGCTATAATTGCACCCATAATGATGCGGGGAATTGCTCCCTTGAACTCCTCCCATGTAATTGCTTCTGTTCCATCTCCTTTGCCAGTACTGGTAACAATGAAGCGGTCTATATTGAAAATCATCAGCCCCCATATCAACCCAAATACGATGGATAGTACGGAAACCGAAAGATTAAATTGTTGCTCAATTGCCGAACCTCGGGTCTCAAAAATCGTATAAAACGCATACCCTCCTGCTATTCCGGCCATTACACCGGTTGCCACTATAATGCCGCCCAGGCACATATATTTGACCTGATCGGAATAGGTGGAGCGTTCAAGAATGAAGCGGTCTCCGCCAGCAGCACGCCAGAACTGACGCATTACCCAACTGGGTTTGGGAGTAACGTAGTAGTCTCTTCTCATAGTTGATTCCTATATTTTGGTTGATGATTGATTTTGTTCAGGATATAGAGAATGGATCTCTAAATCTAAGGAAATGGGAGGTATATTTATCCGGCTTTGAAGCACTGGAATTTCTGGTTGAGCATTGAAAACCACAGACCTGATCTCTTGAAAAGCAGGCACCTCCTGCATTTCTGTCCGGCTATCGAACTGCCTTAAAAAGTGAATGTCTGTTGCCGGCACTTCAACGCTGAATTCATGAACACCAGAACACCCTAAAAAACGAATTTTGACCGTTTGGGGTTGTATGAGCTCTTTTATTGTTACTCCTTTGATATTTCCAGGCAGATCACGGTAGCCGCTAACAAAAATCCGATGGCACCCCCGGATACGCCATTGGATACGAGTACGGGTTTTTCCGGCAATGATTTCTCTCGTAACCATAAAATCACCTACCTCTAACCGGGTGATGGTTAGGAGATGGCGGATGTATAGCCAGAGGATCGTGAGTGAATTTATTGCAGTTTTCATAAGACTCATTTTATGAGTGGTAGGTTTTAACTGAATATGAATAGTTGCAACTCGGGCAACCATCATCTATACCTAAAGCATAAAATCCGCCCGCCAACTTTTGTACTCAAAGGGTAACTTTAGGTGCTCCTGTACGAAGGCTATATAAGCCCGATCGGCATTGGTCGCCGGCGTAGGACCGACGACAATCAATTTCAATCCTCCAACCTGCTCTTCCCTGTGCGCATAATCCATAAGCTGCCCTAAGGCTGCACGAATACAATCGCGGGCCGAGTAATACGGCTTGATTTCATACAGTTCAACCATATCCGAATCATTCCTCCGAATGGAAATATCAATGAAGTTTTCTTCAGCATAAACCGTCGCATCGGGATGTTGTTGCTGTAAAAAAGCAAGCAGCCCACTTTGTATTACCTGGTGCATTGGATTGATGACGCAGGGTTTACTTCCTGCCCGATTACCGCCTTTAGGAACGACTTTCGATACCCCTTTACGCTGCATTCTTCTCCTAACTTGTTTTTCTGCCTCCCTTTCAATGGCCGCGACAATCTGTGTATCATCGGTATGGGCCAGTAGGCTGAATATCTGTTCTCGCGCTTTGGCATTATTAACCGGGCTTACTGTTGTGCTAAAGCCGCCTTGTTCCAATTCCAAATCAAGATCAGAATCCAGATATTCAACGTGCAGGCAGTGCCCCAGTGATTCATCAAAATGATATACTCTGCCGTCGCGCTCTACCACAACGGCGTACCCTATGACTCTTAAATATGCCTTACCGCCTTTGGGGAAACCACTGTCTTTCAAGGCTACAATATCGCCCACCCGGATGTTTAGAAAAGTAAGCAACGCCTGCAGTGCTGTGTCGAGCTTAGGACATTCCTTTTCTTCCAGAAATTGATGTAAAGAATCTTTGTCACCATCCAGATAAAAAGACTCCAGACTTACACCTACAGGGCCGAAATCGGTGGCCACAACATCCTTTTCGTACATTTCGGCGGCACGGCTTTCAGTTGCGTGTGCGCCGTATTTCGTGCCGATGATATAATACTTACGGGGTACCATTTCAAAGAGCGGGCTGATTCGGTGCCATAAGTCAGCAGAAAAGGAATAAATACCCTGCCCAGCCGGCTTTTTCGCAGCCAACTGCCGGTGTAAATCAGCTGTGCTGGAAAAATGCAACCCAAGTTCCCGGCCAATGCTGTGCAAGCGCTCAGGAACGAAAATAGCAGCCATGGACCCAATAGGGGCATATAAGAAGGCAATTTTCCAACGTACTTTAGGTGTAAAATGCTCAAGGCGTTCAATACCTTCCAAATCGTTCTGCATTGCCATCTCGATGATTCGCAATATTTTAGCCTTGACTGCCTGAAATGCCTCTTCAGAATTTTCTCCTTGACGCCGGTACCAGGTATACCGGTCATCACCTGCTAAATTGTTTTTTTTCGGCAGCTGTTTCCCTGGACTATGTGCAAAAATTTCAAACATTAGGGCATAACTACCGGAAATTATACCAATATCCTTACTCCGGTGTTCCAACCAGCCGGTGAAGCTATCATTGTTTTTTAAGCTACTATATTCCTCCAAAGTCATGTTGCGTACAGCCTCAATAGGCCAACGCCGGAGGAATTCGGAGTGAACTGTTTCGCAAAGTTGATCGTGTGGGTGTATCATGTTTTTTAGTTTTTATTAGGGGCAGACTAACATCACTCCCCCTCCACCTTCATCCCCAACTGCCCAGCTGCTTCCATCGCATTCTTGACAATGCCTTTGGCTTCCTCCAGCGGACTGCCGTCTGTACTGTGTACCCGGAAGGATACCACAATCTCAATCCGGTTGCCATTCATCGCAAATGGAGTAATGAAATAGTTGAACAACTCGGTGTATCGCTCCAGCGGTATCTTGCCTGAAAAAGTGAGGTTGCGGTACACCCGCATTGCTTGCGCCGGCTCTTGCGGTATTCCGGGGTCATTTATGATTACCGGATTTTCTGGCACAATACCGGTATTCGGATCCACCGGCTCTACCACAGGCGCCGGCTGCGGCTGTGGCTTTTGCGATTTATCTACCAACCAGTAAATGGGGTCGGAAAGGTCGAATAAAGGCACTCGCTCTCCAAGATAGTAGTTGATGAATGCCACCCCATCGCCGGAGGCAATGCAGAAGTAGCTTTCCTGACAGTATCGCTGCAAGCTGTTCGAAACGGCTTCCGGCCCGGAAATCATGGGCTTGTCGTCAAAACGCAGGAAGGCTTCATACACCTCGCGGGCGCGCAAGGGCTTTTCGAGCGTGGGCAACAATTGGTGCGCATTCAGGGTGTTGTACCCTACGTTTTCCAGCAGCCATTCCTCCTCTTTGAGGGCGGCAATGAGGTAGTTGTTCACCTGGGCGTCCAACTGATCGCGGAATTGGGTCAGGGCTAAGGTCTGGATCCCGTTTTTTGCCGTGTGCTTCAATACCAGGGAGTACGCTACCACCAACGAACTCTCCAACTGCCTGGAAGCCTCTGATAAACGTCTGCTGATCTCCTCTTTTTGCTCGCGCTCCAGTTGGGAGCCATATTCCTGACTGATTTTCTGACAAGCAAGGTAATCGGTGGCATCGGCAAAGAGCTTGCCCACTCCGATTTCAGAACATACCAGAAACAACAGGGTGTTGCGATAAATACGCTGACTGTTGCCTTTCTGTGTGGCCAGTTTTTCCACCACCTGACGGGTGGCTGCCCCAACTTCTGCAGGACTGGACGTGTACTTCGGACTCAGGATGATCAAGGTGGGCTTTTGCTGTTCGGGGATGTCCTCCGATGGGTTCACCAAGGCCTTTCCGAACAATGCGAGGTTGGAGGCACCTTGTTGCAAACGCTTCAGGATCTCGGCCTCCATTTCATCCTTGCGCACATTGCTTTTGGCCTGGTTGATCAGGATATTGATATTGGGTTTGGTATGGAACCAATATCGCTTGCCTGTGCCCCCGGTTTGCGCATAGTATAGGTAAAAAGCATTGCTCTCCAACTCATCCAGGGCGCCGTTTACACTGTTGTGGTTGAATCCGTCGGGGCGCAAGGAGTTGAGTTTCAACTCGGCCACGCCTACGCCTTTATTGGCGCCATCATTGCCGAAGGAATTCACCAGGATGGTAGCGGCAAGCCCCTGGGTAAGATACCATTGCCCGAACTCCTTTTTGTTGCCGTCAATTTTGAAAGCATTGGAGGAGGAGCCGGCTACATCGGCGCTGATGACGGCGTCGTACCCGTTGCCGTACAGTTTTTTAAGCTGACCGGTCAGGGCGTCCAGGTTGCTGCAGTTGACATCGGAGGTGTGGATGAGCAGGTTGCTGCCTGGCAGCGACTGTTGCCGCTTCCATAAATCGCTCACAATGGCAGCCAATAGCCTCAACGCGCCTCGGGTGCGCTGAAAATCATGATGACTGGCCCAACGCACCCGAAATACATCGATCAGTTCCGGATGAAAAGGGTACGATTTGAGCATTTTTTGCCGATATTCATTTTTAACGGCATATTGCGGCAGCTCCGCCCAGTGCTGCTGATACAGCTCCATATATTTGGACACGGCCGTTTCAACGGCTGCCGGATCGCCGATGTCTTCAAACAAGCGCCTGCGGATTACTTCATATATCTCTTCATCGGCAACGGGTTGGGTGTCTGCCCCTACCCTGCTTACGCGCATTTGCAGGCTAGTCAGGATGGCCTGGGCCTGGGAGGTGTTGCCCACTTCCTGCGGACTCGCGGGCAGAGTAATCACCGCAACACAATGATTGGAGCCCGACACGGCTTCGGTCAGTTCCTGCATGAAACTGATGGTTTGGTCGGCCAGGGTGTTGCCCTCTGCTTTTACGGCTGCCGCGCTTACGCAATAATCGGCCAGCTCGTCTATCAGGATGAGCGCAGGCCGGCATTTTTCCAGGATTTTTTTAAAAACGCCTTTGGGACAACTGCGCAGTTCGTCGTTTTTCCGCACCAGCTCGTAGGCTTCCTGTCCGCCAAGTTGCCAGGCTATTTCTCCCCAAATGGTTTGAATGTGCACGCCCTCCGGGGTGGTACGCCCATTGGCCGGATCGTTGGTTGTGTTGGTAAACACCGCAATATGGGCATTGTCGAAGTTGGGGGCGCCGGTATGTTGTACGAGAGAGGCCGCATCGCCGGAATGCACGGCATTTTTACCCCATTTAGCCAGGTGATACAGCGTGATGAGGGTGTGGGTTTTACCGCCGCCAAATCCGGTTTGCAGGGAAATTACCCTATTTTCGGCATCTTCTTCTCCATTGAGGCCTTTCACCACCCGGCGCGCCACGGTGCGCAGGCCGGCGGTAAAGAAGGTTTTGGAAAAGAAAACGGCCGGGTTGTTGTAAATCTCGCGCCCATTGCCCATAGCCACCTCGGCGAGGTTGGCGGCAAATACGCTTTCGTCCAGCCGACCCTGACGGATATCGAGGTGTGGCGACACCACCTGAAACCAGGGCCGGTGCCCTGTCGTGCCGGTGGCAGCCGGGGCATCGGGCCGCGCTTCGCGGAGCTTACCGAGGGCCTCTACCAATTCGGTCATGGCCAGGGTGCGCGCTATTTGCACCATCTTGATCCAGGTATTGGTGGCCTGATCGTCTTCTATTTCCCGGAAATGGGCTATTTGGTGGCGTACATCCGCAATCTCACCAAACCAGGTAGGCACATTGTGCACCTCTTTGGGCCCGAAATCCTTTTTCAGCAGGTCCTTGTACTTGAGCGCAAAAGGCTTCAGGTAATGGAAATCAATGAGTGCATCCGGTGTAGTGCCCTGGCGCAAACCGATTCTCCAGCTTTCCTGTTGTTGCGGATTCAGCGATTCTACAAACCAGGCGGCCCATTTATCGCCGGCAGCCGCTTGCAGTACGCTCACGGCATAGGGCCGCATGGCTTCCAAAAACAGACCAAGGCCCTTGTACAGATTGTCTTTTTGTAGCTGATTCAATGCCATAACTTAAAAATCCAGTTGGGTTTGTGTGGGTTGTGCCTGCTGAATGGTTTGACTTTCGCGCAGCAGGCTGTCTTTGTTCATCAGCAGGCTTTGTGCCTGTTTGAGGTCTTCCGAACCTGCTGGCAATACCTCGCAAAGTACGGTGAGCACTCGCCAGAAAGTATCTGCCGGCTGGGCAGCCACCTTGGCCAGGTAGCGCAGCAGATCGCCCCGGTTGGCGCCGCGATACAGGTGCAGGGCGCGGTGTACCTGGTCTATGAGCAAAGCCCCTTCGGGTTCTCCCAGTTTTTTGTTGGCGGAAATCCTGGATTCGAAATTGCCGAGGGATTGTTTGCTCTGGTTTTTAATCAAAATG
Source organism: Chitinophagales bacterium (assembly GCA_017303475.1). Lineage (GTDB taxonomy): Bacteria > Bacteroidota > Bacteroidia > Chitinophagales > Saprospiraceae > M3007. Next base: position 101,932 of record JAFLBO010000001.1, on the reverse strand, counting down.
TTTTCTTTAAATAACTCCTGCACATTAATGGTTAACGCCACTCTACTGAACATGGCAGCATCATTAAAGTCACTTTCTGTAAAACCGTACAACTGCAGCCAGGCGATGTAAAACTTGGTATAATCATCCCCCTGGAAGCCCTTGAGCAGGGCATTAAAAGCACTTTCTCGGGCCATCTCGAGCAGCTCAGCCACCGTAACCCGGCTGCCGTCTGCTTTTTCTACGGCCTGGTAGCGACCAAACTCACTCACCGCCTGGCCAAAGCAGGCCGTGAGCAGGTCTGCCCCCCGGAAACCCAGCTCATACAACTGCTCCACCTCTTTTTCTACCCGCGCCTCAATGGCTTTTTTGACGGTTTTGAAATCGCCAATACCCTGGCGCTGGGCCGGGCGACAGGAAACGGTGACGGAGGAGGAAAGGAAGGCTTTATCTGTTTTTAATGCTCCCGTCATCTCGGTATCATTTGCCCAGGAGCCGGTAATGTTCATATTGGCCCCCAAAATAGAGTTACATAGAGTAGTCCATGCTTCCGTACTCTGGTGCGCAAACATAATACTTACTACGTCGGAGGTTTGATGTTCAATAGCCTTGAATATTTGTAGCAGCTTGTGCTCAAAGTGCAATTTGGCTACATCAAGTTTCCCTTGATGATGGTGTTTCAATGCAGTGCACTCCTCCACCTTCGGGGTTTGAGGGGTGGTAAAGGTTAATGGGAAGACGTCGGCAAGCGTACGTTTTAGCCAAACGTAAAAAAAGTCGGATAGATCAGCATAGGCGATCGCGTCATAATAAGGAGGATCCGTAACCACAGCTGTCAATGATTTTTCCAAAAACTGTTCTCTTTCTCCACTGGATGCATTTTGGAGAATGGTTTGAAATGGATACCCGGACTCCGACTCTACATATCTGGTTAGCCATTCAATTTGATTTGAAATACTACCAGTGGCATTGCAAAATGGATTGGATTCAGGATAATCAAAAACCATTGGGATAGCCTGCCGACCCATTGGACGTTCAAGCTTTTCTCCACTTGTATGCCAAACGCCAAATGAAGTATTTACAATGGCCACTCTATCCACCAAAATCCCCAGATAAGTCGCCACGGCTTTGCCGTAGTCGCTTTCGGTGGAGTGGAGTTCTGCCTTTAGTTCGCGCAGTTTTTCCACCAGGGTATGCAGGGCGAGGAGCTGGCGGGGGGTGAACATGTCGCCCCATGTATCTATTCCCCAGAGAGTTAGCCATAAATTACGAGAGTCCCCCTTTACAATTTCTTCATTTATAATCAGGGAAGAAGGTATGTTATTGACAACCAATTCTTCTTCTTTTAAAGGAGGTCTGTAGAATTTGCCATTTTCCCCTTCATCAATTACTGCAAGCAGTTTGAGACTAAAGAGCTTTTGGATAGATTGTCTCTTAAGCTCATCTGTATTTGTTGCGTTTTTACAACACGGACAAATTAGTTGCCTACTTTTAATCCAGCCATCTTCTTGGCATTCTCCGTTTCTCACCTCAAATCGAATCTCCTTCCCTTCTATCACCGGCTTCAAGTACACCTTTTTATCCGGTTTGTTACAGAGGTAAAATCCTTTCAGCAGCGGCACTTCGGCCCGGCAGGAGGGATTGGAGCAGGTGCCTACCCGTGCCCAGTAATAGGCGATTGGTTTGGCCCCCTTTTCATTGGCAGGATAGTAATGTCCAATTTCAACCTCGGCGCGGCGCAGCAGCTCGCGGGCGTAGTGCTCCACGTCAAAGGACAGGCGGTTGTGAAGATGAACGGCAGTGGCGTCGCCCTGGGTGTAGCGTTTGTTTTCCAGCGGCTGGGCATCCCAGGCGGCTTGTCCGTAGCGGGCTATAAAGGCACTTTTGGTGTACGTAACGGGCTTACCGTATTTCTGAGGGAACTCCAGGCTGCCTTTCTGGATGATATGGGCCACGGGGTTGATGTCGTTGCCAAAAGCCCGGCAGCCCAGGCGGGCCGCTTCGAGCGGTATGGCGCCGCCGCCGGCAAAGGGGTCGAACACCCGGGGCATGCGGTCCAGAAATGCCTCTATGGCCTGGTGCAGCGCAGTTTCCAGAGTTTGTACCTCGGGGGCAGGCAGGTGGCGGTCGGGCAGGCTGTACAGGGCTTGCTCGGCTGTTTTAATAGCAGTAAAATGGCGGTCAAAGTCGGCCAGCAGTTCTGCGGCAGTGGGTAAGGGCTGTTTTGTAGGTTCCTTCGCTTCGCGAAGGAATGACAAGGAATTATGGGCTACCCAGATCAGTTTCCGGGCTATATTGAGGATGTCTTCGTTGTTTTTATTGTCCCACTTGATCAAACTGGAATCAGCCAGCATTTTGCCGGCCGGGGGGCTGGGCCGTTTGAGCAGCATGGCTTGCTCGGCTTCCGCTGAGAAGCGCCCTATGAACATCTGCAGGCGGTTGCGCAGGTTGTCTTCCATGGGGTCGTAAATGGCCGTCCAGGGAATATCGGCATAGGGTCGGTAAGGATCACCGGGGTTATGGGCTTTGCCGAGGAGCAGTTCCACGGCGTCGCGGAAAGCTGGCGGGCAATGTGGATCGAGCGGATCGGGCACCAGCGAGGCAAAAACGATGGCCCTGCACACGGGCAGCGGTCGGCGGGCCCACCACAGGTGCAGGGTGGAGATATGGCCGTGCCGGATGGATTTATCGCGCACGCTTTCGGCGGATATTTCTTTGACTGGGATAGCGGCTTCGATGAGTTTTTTTGGTGAGGACATTACGCTTCTTTAGAGATTAAATAATCAAATTTAGCAAGGATCAATTGTTTCCTTGCTTCAAGGAAAGCTTCAAAATTATCGAGTTTCCACAATTCTCGGTCTTTTGGAATTAAGTGCAAGTCTAAATATTCCTCGGGCTTTTCATCAAGCCAATCTTCGGGTAGTCTGTCAGATTTACCTCCAGCCCCATTTTCTTTAGCAGTTAGCAACATTAGATTTGCAATTTGATCTCGATCCTGCCACTTATACTTCATCATATTCATCTTGCCTGTTTCTGGGTTAATAACTTTTATTTTCTCTAACACAGATTGTGGGAAAATATGGTCAATTTGTGGTTTGTTTTCATCAAGTGCTGGCTGATAGTTAAATCCATACCACAGATTAAACAAAAGATGAATGTTTTTTTGCCAATAATTCATTGAAAGAAGTGAGTCCCTTGTTATCTCCAGGCTTCTATTACTTTTTCTGAAGACACCAAATATCTCATTAATTTTGAAGGCCTTCTGTTCATTAATATTCCGAACTAAGCTATCTATCAATTCGTCAGGCTTTCCACTGAAGCCACCAGAAAGAGAGGTTCGAATCAGATATGTTTGGTAGTCTGAAAAGTGATTTTTCCAAAGTGACTTATAATGATATGCGAAATAAACCATTGGAATAAGACTTAAATAGGAAGAAATGGTCTTATCTGTTTTCATATAAGTACTACCATATATAAAATCTTTGACTTGTTTAATGGCAGCACTGATTTGGGCCCAATTATTCAAAATTTGTTCCCGCATAGAGACATCTCTAAACTTGTCAACGTTATAACGCGCACCTTTATCCAATAATACCAAGCATGTTTTCAAAATAAAATCTCGAGTAAATTCATACCCAGTTTTATTTAAAACTTCCAAGAGCTCAGTCATTTTTTCCTCTCCTTCATCCCAGCTAGAGATAAGTAATGAGAACATAAGATCAGACTTACTTAAAAAGGTCCCACCTGAATTCGCACGAATAAATATCTCAAGCACATCCTCTGTAGTATATACAGATGGTCTATCAATACTATCGATTATTTGATATGAAATTACCGGCTTTTGTACAAACGCATTCCTTAACTTATCAATATTGCTCTCAATTAATTTTTCTTCATGAACTTCCAGGGTTCTATCTGCCTGTTGGAAAACCCAATCCTTTATTTCACTATTTAGTTTATCAGAAAACACTAATTCTTTCAACTCTATCCATGGGAATTTTGGCTTCCCTGGTAGAAATCTAAATTCATAGCGAATCTCTTCAGGGGTTGTCGGAGTTCCGCTTAAAATATTTATATGTAAACTTTTCCCGAAATATGTGCCCTTAAGCCCTATATATAGGCTTTGTAGACGTTGCTGACCATCAAGTACCAGTAATTTGGGCTTAGCATTTCTTTTTTCATATGTTCCTGTAAGGTCAGTTTTATACTTTTCAATGAAATGGCCAATAAACTGTCTACATTTTACTTCTTGGTTAGTCTTCCAAACTAAAATCCCACCAATTGGATATTCCCTGAGAATCGAATCAAATAATTTTTCAATTTGGTCTTCACTCCACACAAATGAGCGCTGAATATTTGGGAGCCAAAAGCCTCCAAGATAATCCTCATTGTTTAGGTAGCCTACGAATCTGCGAATTGTTTCGTTTGGATTACTCATAATTTAATTGGTTTTGTTTTTCCATTCTTCGAGGGCAAGAAAATATTGAACCCCCTTTGATTTTAGTTCAAAGTGTAAATGCTTCACGGGGTTTTGGATTCGGAATAATTCCGGTTTCTGGCGGCAATTTATAACAATATACAACCATGCAGCATCTCCTAATTGACCGAGTCGGTTCATTTCGTTCTCTGACAGCATAATGCTGCCCGTTTGTCCCCGGCCTTTCACCTCGATGTACCGTTTTATGCCCTCCGGGCTGATACTGCGCAGGTCGTAGCCTTCATTATTGGCTGATACATTGTGGGGCGTCCAGCCCTGGCTTTCTTCGTAGGCCATGGCCACCTCTATGGCGATGGCTTCCACTTCATCGTCGCGGCTCATCCCGAAATTGCCTACATATTCCTGTTGGGTGAGCGGGATGACGTAGGCGCAACCCAGCACTTCGGGCGCTTTGGGGGAGAGCTGGCTGATCAATTCCAAATTGGCCAAACGCTCCTGTTTTTTCCGGATAAGTTCATTGATCCGGCCTTGTTTCTGTTGTATTTTTTCCTGTACCCGGTGGTCACCGCGGAGCAACTGAGCCTGGAGTTCACCCACCTGGGCCTGCAAATCTATCAGCACCTGGGTAAATGCGGTTTCCAGGTAGTGTCTGCGCCGTTCCGTATCCCGTGCGATGTGATTCCGGGTGTCCTCGTATTGTGGCATGGTGATGGTTTGAAAGCTCCATTCCACCACCTGGTCCTGATTTTGCACCGGAGGCGCCTGTACCGGCTTGGCAAAAACTACCGGGGGCTGCAGGTCGATGAATTTAGCCGGAGAGGTACACTGAAACTCGCCATTTTCAAACTGCTGCACCAGGAGCAGGCGTTCGTCGGCTATGCTGTCGTGGACTTTGTTCTGTCGATTGTCGGTAATTTGTGATTTTACAAAAAAGGCAAAGTAAGGCGCCTTGTCTTCCGCCGAAATCAGCAGGGTTCCTTTGAGCATTTCCTCCCGGCACTGATGACGGATCACTTTAATCAGGCTGTCGAAAACGGCATTTCCCGGGTTGATGTAATGCACCTTTCCAAGGTCCGGGACGTTCTGATAGTCGAGAAACACCTGCTTATCAAAGCAAAACAGAATCTGCCGGAAGTTGTCAGCTACCAGGTTATAGTCCTCCCGGAGCGTTTGAGCCAGGCTGGGTGGAAGGTGATCGATCCGGAAAATAGCCGGACGCACTTCGGTACATGCGCCACCGAGATGCCTGAAGGCTTTTTCAAAGAACAGGCGTATATAGATTGGTTGAAGGCGTTTTTCGTCGGAGTCTTCTTTCAGTTCCCGGGCGTTTCGATAATCCACCCCGGTATGTGCGAGGCGTTCCCGCTGTTCTCTGATTTTTTCGGAGAATTGCTTTTGCAGTTCTTCGTTACTCTTGTTGAGGAAATCATCAAAGCCGGAGCGGCGGTCGTCCAATACCGATTTCATAATAGCATCCAGGGAAATATCTTCCATGACATCCTGAATAACGTCATATACCCGGTCTTCACCCAAATTTCTCCGGATAATATCCAGTTTGGTCAGCAAGCGCTCCAGTACATTGCCTTCCCGGGTATTTCGGGCCACCATATTGAACACCAATACATCCTGTTTTTGTCCGTACCGGTGAATACGTCCCATGCGCTGCTCCAGCCGGTTGGGGTTCCAGGGAATATCCCAATTGATGAGCAGTCGGCAAAACTGCAGGTTGATCCCTTCACCGGCTGCATCAGTAGCGATGAGGATTTTAGCTTCTTTGGCAAAATCGGATTGTGCATTTCTGCGTTCATCCACTGATTTTCCACCATGGATGGTTGCCACTTTGTAGCCATTATTTTCCAGCCTTTTTTGCAGATAATCCAGCGTATCCTTATGTTCTGTGAATATAACGAGTTTCTCCTCGTCCAGCACCCCTTGTGTGCGAAGCAGTTCCTTTAATTTCTGGTATTTTTTTTCCTCCTGATTTTTATTGAAGAGCTCTGTTGCCAGGTCAAACAGCTTTTTTACCTCTTTGGCTTCTTCCTGCAACTCCTGCAGGCTTTTGGCGGTAGTAAACAGTTTGAATTTACGGGGATCGGCCATTATGCCTTCCAGCGCCTCCCTTTCGGTATCTTCCAGATCGTCGAAGTCATCTATTTCCTGCACGTCAAATCCATCCAGCACATGGCGTTGTTTCCACAGATTGGGATTTTTGTTTACTTCTTCAATGATGCCATTGAGTGCTACCCAACGTTTACCCAGGGTGTTTTTGATGGCAAAAATGGAGCTAACGAGACGACGCTGCATTACTGTAAGAGCCAAAGACACGTGAATGTTTCGTTCATCATAGGCCTCTTCCTTTTTTCTGCTCAGGTATTGTGTAACGGCATCGTACAGTTGTTTTTCTTCCGGAGTAAGTTCATAGGCAACCGTTTGGGTAAATCTGTTTTTATACAGCGGGTTGCCATGCCAGTCCTTCATATCCTCCTTTAATCGCCTGATAAAGAACTTGTTAATGCCATCATGCTCCAGCTCTTGCACCCTGGCAGAGGCCAATTCTTCCGTTGCGAAAATATCTTCATCAAGCAACTGGAGCAATTTTTTGAACGTGTCGGTTCTGCCACGATGCGGGGTGGCAGTCAGCAAAAGCAAATGTTCGCACTGTTGCGACAAGGTTTGAGCTGCTTCATACCGTTTGGAGCGATACACTTTACTGCCGTAATCGTAGGCAGAGAGTTTGTGTGCTTCATCAAACACAATCAGGTCCCAATGGGCATTTCCGGCAACGTTGATGACATCTTCCCTGGAGATGAAGTCAATAGAGGTGACCACCCGATGCTCGGTATGAAAAACATTTGGATCGGAAGAAAACGAGCTTCGATTGACCAACTTGAAGGGTAAATTGAATTTAACCCCCATTTCATCATCCTTCCATTGGACCGTCAAACCTCCTGGCGTTATGATCAGCACCCGTTCTACAATTCCTCGCATGATGAGCTCCTTGAGGAGAAGTCCGGTCATGATGGTTTTTCCTGCGCCGGTATCATCTGCCAGCAGGAAACGGATTTTGGGCTGTGGCAACAGAAACTTGTAGACAGCTTCTACCTGGTGTGGAAGCGGATCTACAATGCTACAATTCACCGCAAAAAGCGGATCGAACTGGTAGGCAGAATGGATACGTTCGGCTTCAGCGAACAGCGTAAATTTTACCGGATCCCCTGTGAAATTAAACGATCCCTCCTCGGTAAGCACCTGAAGTTGTTCAAACTCTTCCACAGATACCACTTTGGAGCTTGCCCTGTTGGTATTAACGCCCGTAAACGACACGGAAACCATGCTACCCAAGGGTTGGATGCGGTTGATGGTAACCGGTTCGGAGGGGATCAGATTTTTGACAATTTGGCCAGGTTTTAATGGCATATGCAGGGTCAGGATTTAAAGCATGTTTTAATAGCAATCGCAAACATAATCAATGATGTATTGATGAAATCGTTCGCCGTAGGTTCCCGTCCAACCATTTTTAAAAGAGTTCCACCTGTTCTTAGAAATGCCACAGAATATGTAGGATTTCGAAAAAATCTGGCCTGGTTCTCTCTTGAATTTTGCAATTACGAACAATTCATCCTCGTATTCGTAGGCTTTGACCTCTTCCAAAAACTCGGAATATAGCAAGCTAAAAACGCTTACTTCATCGTAAAAATCTGCTTCTTCCTTTACTGCATTCATCAATGAAGTACAAGAAGCCCGTTGGGCAAACAGTGTGGAACCGGCAGATCCTGCGATAAACAACCATATTGTAGCCAATAGCCAAAGCTTTTTTTGCATTATAAAAGTTAGTTTTAGGTTATTGTATATTCGATCAGTCCAGAAGTATTCAGAATCCCGTGCTGCCTGAGCTTGTACGTTTCTTTACAGGCATGAACTTCAGGTAAAACGCATTTTTTTTCTTGTACGGGTAGGTGTTTGTATAGTTCATATCACTTCCTTTCTGTTCAGTTTTTACTCCTAAAAATGTCCACTCTCTCATTACATCAATTGACTCTACCCAAAACTCATGATCCAGGAAAGTCATGGATTCAAGATTTTTATGTCCGGAGTATCCCAAGCTGAATCGGAATTGATATGGGGTGCTTTCCCTGGAAAAAGTCAAATGCTTGATTTTCTCTCCTCTAGTAAGTTTCGACCCAGGAGCAGTGTACACACTGGCTACATCGCCATAGCTAAAGAGCCTTTTATAGGTTGATTTGGGAGGCAGGAAGATAATTGGGCTTGATTTCATTGTTACACTACTTGAGATAGCTCTTCCATATCCTGGATGGCTTAAAAACCCATACTGATTTACATAAGTGGCAGAACGCGTTGATGCAGCTGAAACGGAGGTGACAAATTCGGTATCCTTGTAGGAAGACACAGCAATTCCATTGATAATCAATGCGCTTTGAGACAGATCCAGATAGATGGGTTTGTCTGTTTTGTTGGTTAGCGCCACCAGAAGTGTCAAATCGCTTCCCCACAAATCATATTCTACTCCTAACTCTTCATTGGTGTAGGAAAGGTTGCTGGATTTTTGTGAGGTCACATTATTAAATATCTGATATTGATATTTGGGTGAGCAGGCGCTGTTAAACAACACCATTACTACAAGTCCGGAAAGAATTATTTGTTTCATATAAAGCTGATTTAAATTTCGTTTCATCTTTAATCATCTCACTCCCCCACCCCGTCCACCAACCTCCCCAAAAACCCCGACATCCTTAACACCTCCGGCACACCCATCAAGATGAGGTGTTCCCGGGCGCGGGTGAGCATGACGTTCAGTTTACGATCCACCCCTTCGGCATTGATGGATTGGATAGAACGAAGCTGAAAAGCGTTTTTAACGGCAAACGACACGATGATCACGTCGCGCTCTGAGCCCTGGAACCGTTCCACGGTGTCTATGGTGACAGCCTGATACTGCTCAGGCAATTTTTGGCGGATTTTGGCAATCTGGGCCCGGAAAGGAGTGATAACGCCTACGGTCTGAGTGGGATCAAAACGCTCGCCGTAGAGTTGGTGCACATAGGCAATCAGTTCGGCCACAAGGGTAGCTTCCTGGTCGTTCACTTTGGGCGTAATCTCCAGGCGTGTGGGCACGAAAGCCACGCGCTGTCTGAACAATGGGTGGAACTGGTGCTCGTCGGGTGGCCAGGCAATGGGCGCCTGTTGCTCCGGAAGCCCCGTTCGGAGCTGGTTGCCGTAAAAGTGCTCGTTGGGGAAAGCGGCTATGTCGGCGTGCATGCGGTAGTGGTATTCCAGCAGACCGTAGCAATCCGTCCATCCGCGTTTTTTTGCGTTGTGCAGCAGTCGGGTGAACAAGGACTCCCGGAAATTCTTCAGCTCTATGGCGTGCAGTTCAGGCGCCTCGGCGCGGGTCTCTTCTTCCGGCTGCAGCACCACGGCCGGCAGCTGGTTGTCGTCGCCAATCATCAAAAAGCGTTCAAACTGGGGCAAAATACCCGCCAGCTGCGGCTCGAGCAGTTGGGAGGCTTCATCCACAATCAGGGTGTGAAACTTTTTAAATTTAAGCAGGTCAAGGCTACCTGAGAAAGTAGCCTGAGTGGATACAAACACCCTTGTTTGAGCTACTGTTTCATACAGTTCATTGAGTTTCAGACTTCCAGACAAGGTTTGCCAGGTGTAGGGTTCATCGCCTTTACCCAACCGAATGAAAGAGATACCCAGCTCGTGGAGTTTTTCACAAATCACCTTTACGGCCTGGTTAGTGAAGGCAATGACCATGATATTAAGGCCATCAATGGCCATCTGGCGCACCAGTTCACGCAGGATGGTGCTGGTTTTACCTGTACCTGGCGGACCCTGTATGAGGAAGTAGTGCCTGGCGTCCAGGGCTCGCAGCACGATGTCGCGCTGATTGAGATTCAAACGGACATCAAGAGTCCGCTCCCGGGCGGGCGCCGCAAATTCCGGGCGTTTGAGCCCAAGTATCAGCTGCCTTGAGGCATCATCTGATTGCAAGAATTTAAAAAGCAGTTGCAGCATGGTTCGATAGCCGGACTCCCGGAAATCGCGCTCAATGGCCCAGATATGTTTTTTTTCAAAATAGGATTTATTGAGTTGTTTATTGGCCAAACTTACCTCAACCCTTTCCGGGCCAATGGAAAGTATGGTACATTTCAAAATTTGTTGTGCAAGCGGATTTGGATTGGCCGGATCGGGGGTTGGATAAAGTATGGCTACTTCGTTATCCCTGAAATTAGTGACGCCGTTATTGAACAGATTTGTTTGGTTTTTCAGGGTAATGTGGAAATCGTCAGTCACTTTTTCCAGGCGAAGATTGGTAAGTGTGCTGTAATTATCTGGATTGTTTTTTTCCTCCGGGGTAGCTTTCCAGAGAGCAGAGAAGCCACCCGCATCTTCAGGATTGGCTGGATTTCCGGTCTTTGCTGCCCGCATTTCACCAAAAACGAAGCGGGTGTACCCGAAGAACCAGGCACGCAGAAGCGGTGAAAGGTCTTGAAGGGTTTGGTGGAATACGGATATATCGTCTTGTTTAAATTTGGGTACTGGGCCAAAAGTGTCCGGGTGAATTTTGTTGAAAACATCCATTTCACCGGAGGCAAGCTTCAATTCGTTAGCTACTATCCGGTTGCGTAAGAGGAGCAGCGCTTGTTTACGCAGGTGGCTGTCTTCTCTAACTCCCCTAATAGGATTTTCGGCGCGGGTGGCTTTGGCATAAAGAATGGAACTTACTCCTTTACGGCCCGGAAAAGTGGATTCCAGCATCAGGCTGTATGCCAGAGCCTGAGCCTCGTGATTGGGATAAAGGCTGGTGAGGTGGTAGTTTCCTGCCTTCATTTCCACGATATCCTTCTGCAACGGATCGGCTAAATCTTCCAACAGGAGGTCGAGACGTCCCTGCAAACCATATCGGGCAGAGATAAAAGTTGGTTCAATGATCAGTTGTTTCCCTTTAAATGCTCCAATCGCGAATCTTAAGGTGTCTTCAAGTTTGGCGCCGGCTTCGTACACCTTTTTGATTTCATCCCTGCGGTACTGACCTTCCTGGTGAGCCATACAGAGCATCCCGAAAGAATTACTCCGCATTACTTTATCAAAGCTTTCCGTGTAGTTAAAAGCCGGATTGGTGGCCATGTCATCGAGCAGTTGCCCGGCCAGGTTACCGATCATCATTTTGTCGGTTATCTCTCCTTTGGAAAAGCGGTTGAGCAGATGCAGGAGCGGGTTATCGCCCTGCTGTTGGCAGCATTCTGCCAGTTCTTTGGCTTCTACGAGGTAATCGGGTTCGAGCACCAGCAGGGTTTTATCGGTAGCATTGTACTCACCTTCCTTTGAAGGATTGGGCTTGACTTCCGTTATGTAGATATTTTGGAAGGGCTGCAAAAATTCATGTACACCACTCAAATCAGAACCGAAACCATCTTCTTTTTTGTTGTTCCAAAACCGGATGGTAATCGTTCCAAAATCGTCGGTATCACAAATAATCAGGCAATATTTATTTGAAGTAGAGTCTGGAGGCACATATACATCGCGTACCACGGCGTAAAAGCTTTGTCCTGGGGTTTTGGGTTTCCGTCGTACCAGTTGTTGTTCAAAGGAGCTTTGATGGTTTTCGTATGCTTTGTAGATGGCATCCGGAATGTTTTTCTGAGCAAAATGTGAAATGACTGTAGCCAAAGCGTAGAGGCATAGTGCATCCTCCGACGGCTCTGGCGTAGTGTACTCCCCATGAATAACAGAGTTGGCAAATTTGCGAAGGTGGTGAGCAAGATTTTTAATGTTTTCAGGAGCTTTGTATTCAGTGCATATGTAGACAATACGATTGTTTAAATCGGCAAGGTGCCTTTTTTCATCGCGACATAGTTCTTTGAACAGGACATCCATTAAACCCCTGTACTTTGGAATTCGCTCTTTTTCAGACAAACCCTTATTGCCAAGGACTGTCTCCAGTTCATTAAATAAGTAAGAAGAAATATCGCTGCTGATATATTGCATATTTAATTCCAGGAAGCATCAGCAGAATTAACCGAGGTTTTTATAGTAATAAATACCATATTTACCTTCTGAAAAGTCAGGAGGTTACGCTGCTGTTTACGCTAATGATTTAAAACATATTAACAATCATCACATTCACAATTCTCGTGCCAGTTCCGAAAAAGGATTGTTAACTTTGCAAAGATGCACCGTGCCAATGCAACCTATTTGCATTAGAACCAAAAAATACTGATATGCCCACCAATAAACATGCAGCTTACCGTTACCGAGTACTGAACAGATGTTTCACCAATCGGGGGAAGCGGAAGTGGACTCTTGAGGAATTAGTTGAAGAGGTATCCAGACAAATGCGGGAAGATTTTGGCCATTTCCATGGTATAAGTAAAAGAACCATACAAGGCGATATTAATATCTTGAGGAGTGATCAACCCAGGGGGGTTAACGCACCGATTGTTTGCAAGGATAGTTTGTATTTTTATGCAAATCCGCGCTTCAGTATTGAAAACCATGCATTGGGGACTGAGGAAATTGAATTATTACGATCAGCATTAGGGTTACTCCAGCAACTTCCCGGGATGCCTCAACTTGAGTCATTACAAATGTTGTTGAACAAGGCAGGCTTTAATTCAAGCCATCCACCTTTGTCTGGGCAATGGATACAATTTGAAACTAATCCGGCTGTACAGGGGCTGGAATGGCTTGGACCTATTTACAAAAGCATCGTTGATCAACAGGTAATAGACATTGATTATCAACCTTTTACAGAATCTCCATTGACCATTAGGTTGCACCCTTATCTACTCAAGGAGTGGCGCAACAGGTGGTATGTTTTTGGCAGGACTCAGGAAAACAAACTTTGGAATTTGGCGCTGGACCGAATCAGGGGGCTATGTTCTGCTCCGGAAGGAGTTTTTTACCTTCCTAATGATTTGTTTGATCCTTCCACTTGGTTTGACGACCTGGTGGGCGTCAGCAAGCCGGAAAACAGTTCACCGGAAACTGTAATACTGGAATTATCTTATTTGAATGCCAGGTACCTGGAAACCCGTCCGGTGCATGCTTCTCAAACCTTTTTGGGAGAACATAACGGCAGGCATCGGTTTTCGTTGCGGGTTTATATTAATCATGAATTGGTGAATGAGTTACTCCGTTTTGGGAAGGATTTAGAGGTTATTGAACCTGAAGAGCTACGAAAGATGGTAGAGTCGAGGTGAGATTTATGGTGTTTAGATGCAAGGGTATTCTATTCTGTCTACCAACTTTTGGGGGCGATGGCTCAGGGTATGGCGGATAAGGGGGCGGAGGGGTGGGCTTTCCTCTCCCAAATCACGTAACCCATCCAAAAGCAGCAGCCATTCACCTGGCTCTCTTAACTGGTGTAAAATTAGGTAAGCGAATAAGCGCCTTCTCAGACTGTTTACTCGCTCAATACTAGTCCTTTCTTAAATCCCCCCCTTTCCCTACCTTAGCCATTCCACCCAACCACACCTCCAACCCATGGCACAACCTCTTCACCCCCCGGGCGTATACATCGCAGAACAAAACGCGTTCCCTAATTCAGTAGTGCCAGTAACCACCGCTGTACCCGCCTTTATTGGGTATACGGAAAAAGCCGCACGAAACCAACAAAGTCTGACCAATGTCCCCACCCGGATTTCGTCGCTTGGGGAGTATCAATCCTTGTTCGGAGCAGGGCCGGATACCCGGTACGAGCTCAGCGCTTCTGGCGATGAAGCAAAGCCTTTTGCACTGAGTACCCAAACCGCATCCCGTTTTCTGCTGTACTACAGCATGAAGCTGTTTTTTGCCAATGGGGGCTCTGATTGCTACATCGTTTCTATCGGTGATTACCATCAAATGCCCGGCCTGACAGATTTTGATGGTGCATATGAGGAAAACGGGAAACGCCATGTGAAAGGGATTGCAGCCCTGGAAACTGAGCCAGAGCCCAGCTTGCTGGTCATTCCGGATGCTGTGCTGCTGGGGCCTGAGGATTGTGCCGCCGTACAACGACTCATGCTTGCTCATTGTGCAAAAATGGGCAGCCGCTTCGCGATCCTGGATGTTTATATGGATGAAAACGATCAAAACCAGCCTGATACAGTGCAAATTGTGCAGGATTTCCGCAACAGGATTGGCACAGATCACCTGGCATGGGGCGCGGCTTATTACCCTTGGCTGCACACCAGTGTCACGGTTGGGGAAGACGTTCTTTTCAGACATGTGGAGCAGGGCCAAACCTTATTGGCAGTCAACCCGCTATACCAGGCCATCATGACTGCTATTCGGGAGAAACTCAGCTTTTTGCCGCCCAGTGCTGCCATGGCCGGTGTTTACTGCATGGTAGACAACCAGATGGGCGTAAACAAGGCTCCGGCCAACATAAGCATCAACCTGGCAACCCGTCCGGCGGTTAACCTCACCAACGAAGCGCAAGAAGACCTAAACGTGCCGCTCGATGGGAAAGCGGTGAATGCGATTCGGACCTTTCCCGGCAAGGGTGTATTGGTTTGGGGCGCACGAACCCTGGATGGGAATAGTCCGGATTGGCGTTATGTATCGGTTCGGCGCACGCTGATTTATATAGAGCAGTCTGTCAAATATGCACTTGAAGCTTATGTGTTCGAGCCAAATGACTCCAATACCTGGACCACTGTACAAGCCATGATTTCTAATTTCCTGACCAATTTCTGGATGCAGGGTGGCCTGGTCGGCGCCAAGCCCAACGATGCCTTCAACGTTGCTATTGGGCTCGGCACTACTATGACGCTAAACGATATTCAGGATGGAATCATGCGTGTGCAGGTGATGGTTGCGGTAATTCGTCCTGCAGAATTCATCTTGTTTACGTTAGAACAGAAAATGCAGCAGGTTTAAATAAAAACTGCTTCCAGCCCCACCAGGTCTTTCCCCCCCCAATAAACACCCTGCCGTGCTTGAGTCTGCCACACCCAAAAAAACAAAAAACCCCAAACCACCCCTCCCCGATCAAAAGACCATAAGAGTGGCGACTTGGGATCTGTGTGAAGCGAAAAGCGGCATCAATGGCCTGCTTTCCCGAGGACAAACTATGTACTATTCGCTACCTCATGAAAACGTAATTGGTTACGCCAAAGACTGCTTCAAAGGCTTATACTTTTGCCAGTCCGTTCTCTACCATTCTGGCGGCTTGTTTTTTCACGGCTTCAAGCTTGCCCGTTACGTTTTCAAGCATTTCATTGATGTTGTCTATCGCTTCATCACGTTTTTGCACTATTTTTTTCCGGGTGTCAACACCTTTGGCCGGTGCAAAAAGGATACCCAGAATAGCGCCAGCGGCTACGCCTGCTGCAATGCTCAATACTATTTTACCAGTTGTCATGACCTTGTTTTTTAAAAGGTGATGTATGTAAGAACTGTACAAATGTGTGGTTTTGCCGCAGATAAACGGTTACATAATTTGGAGAAAAAGTTGCGTTTTGTACCTTTTTTCGGGGTTGTGCAAAAAGAGGGCAGAAGTGGAGATGAGCCAAAATTTTATTTTCTTGGCTAATAACCCTCGTAGGTTTTGAAAACCTACGGTATGTACATAAGTTAAATGTGGATGTTAAGGCAATCCGGTAACACATCTAACATCTTGTAACCACTCGTTTCAACGAGTGGCCATGGATACCCCACTATTCACATCTAGCATCTTTGCAGAGCATCAGCATCCATAACCTCTTGAAGATGTGATGTTTTGTAAAGATGCTAGATGTGATGGGTGCTCGACTTTCCCCGCCGTTAAAACGGCGGGTTACAAGATGCTAGATGTGATAAGTGGGGTCTAACATCAGAAATTGATTCTCCTTTTAACTTGTGTACATACCGTAGGTTTTTAAAACCTACGAGGTTTAGGACTCGAGCAGTATAAAAAATTGTGCATTCTTGCACCGGAAACCTTTTTGCACAACCCCGGGAAAGACCGCGTAGCGGTCCAACACCCATAGCCCGGATTGCTAATCCGGGCTATGGGCATGCAGGTCGCCCAACCACGAAGTGGTTGAACGTTATTAGGTAATTGGTAACGCCTTTTGAGTTCAACCACTTCGTGGTTGGTTTGTCTCTGGTATGGTCACGCATTCCCTGATTGCCATCAGGGTTATTGACGTTGGACCGCTACGCGGTCTGTTGAGGTAAGTTATGAATTATTCTCTACAACTCATCCAGGGCATGCCTTGGATGATAAGCCATCTTTTTGAATTGAGATGGCGATATTCCGGTGACCTTTTTAAACTGGTTGGACAGGTGTGCAACGCTGCAGTAATTCAGTCGAAAGGAGATTTCTTTCAGATTGTAATCCCCATAGGTAAGCAGTTCCTTCACGCGTTCAATACGGGTGGCAATGAGGTATTGCCCAATGGTGACTCCCGTTACCTCGGAAAACAGGTTGGAAAGGTAATGGTAATGATGGTGCAGTTTCCCTGCGATATAGTCGGTAAAATGCACTTTTTGACTGCTTTCCGGGGCATATACGAGTTCTATGACCAGGTTTTTAATCTGCTCAATGAGAATGACTTTCGGGTCTTCCATCAGTTCCAGTCCAAATTGATTCAGTGCATCCCCGATGGCTATTCGTTGGGCTTCGGTGATGTCTTCGGCGATCTCTACCATCCCCAACGCTACCTTCATCGGGCTGATTCCCAACTTCTTCAATTCGGCCTGCACCACCTTTAAGGAACAGGTACCGATCATGTTTTTAATATGCAGGATCATGGACGGCAATCATAAGAAATGCTCTAAACGCCCAAATCAACGGATTTTACCGTTTAAATCCGTTGATTTGGAACACTCCCGGACATGATTTACCCCCAACCCCTCAATAATTAAACTTCTCAATCCGCATATCTAATTTTTTCGCCTTGGAGAAATATTCTACGATTAACAGGTGCCCTGGTTTGGCGGGCAAGACCTGAATGGAGGTAGCTTCCGTTTTTAAGGAGATTTTGTCTGTTTCATAAGCCGCATCCGCAGCGTGTTTGGAAATAGTGCCCAGCCATTTATGGTATTTTTTCCATTTGTCTCCATATTCTTCCAAAAACGAATAATAGAACGTGAAGGCGTCCTTGTCTTCGCTGGTTTGAACGTATTGATAATCAAATCCACCGCTTAAACGCACATAATTAGCCAGTACATCGGGATTTCTGACAGTTAAAAGTCCTCCTGTACTATAGAAATGCTCCGGTTTTTTAAAAAACTGTATATCCTTCAAACTCATATCCGGGTCAATTTCTACAATCACAAAATCACGCACTTCAACTCCCTGATTCAGCCCAATCACTACACGATCAAATGTTTCTCCGGCGAGGTAAAGTTTGCCATCTTTGGTATGCACGACATCCCGGAAAAAGATAAAACCTTTCCCCTCAAATTTTCCATCTTTATTACACTTGGCTACTTTGTTTACATCATTTTCCCAAGACAAGAGCTTGTATGTGAGGATTTTACCGTTTTCATCCATTTTGCCGGTAAATAGTCCCAAACTATTGCCTTTCTCAATATTAGCCCCTTTTTCGTAATACTGTCCGGTTATCACAAAATGGCCCTCTGCGTCGGCATATCCATAGAATACCTGTGCGGTATAATTTTGATCAATCAGCGTTTCTTTATCAAATACCACACGACCCGTTTCCAGGTTGATTGCTTGTAAATATTTGGATGGTGTACTGTTTTCGGTAAAATAATTCAACAATACCTTGCCATTATGAGCCAATGGGGCAGGCAGATGCCCATCCCGATCCTTATCGTCTCTTTCACGCAACCATCCTTTCTTCTGGGGATTGTCTGGCAAGTACCGCATCTTATACCTCACCCCTCCCAAACCGGTGGTATTATAAAATACATACCCAAGGCTATCCAGGGTGAACACCTGGGGAGGTACTCGTTGTTTGTTTGCAGAGGAAAGGAAATACTCCTCAATCTCGCCAATTTTTTGAATTTCTGTTGAGATCTGGTTCAGTTGCAAATCATAACGCCGGAATTCCAGGGTTACTTTACCTGGATTGGATATGACGAACATGATGGAGTTTCCATTAAATACCCCGAATTTCAGATCGGTCCTTTGGTTCTCTACCAGTTTCTTTTCCGCGAGTTTATTCAAATTCTCATCCAGGAGCACCAGCTTGAAATTGGCCATGTATTTTTCCTTCGCCTTATCCAGGTAATAAAAGGCAAAATACCCGCGCACAACGTCGCCCTGGTAAATGGGGGCCATGTCCTGTAGCCTGATTTCCGTTACGTCTTCAAAAGTCAGTTTTTGGGCACTTAATTGGAATTGGCCCAGGAGTAGCAAGGCTACCAGCAGCAAAAGGTGTTTTTTTGTCATGTTTTTGTGTTTGAAATGGTAAAAATGTGTTGTTTTTGGAGTTAATCTATTCCTTAAGTCCCTTGATGGCATCCAGGTATTTGCCATTGGGCCAGGCGGTCAAATAATCATTTTGTCGGGTTTGAAATTCCGGATTTTCAGGTTTCAAGCTTGTAGCAAGTACAGCTGCGAACACAAAATCCTCTGTGTGTTTATATTTTTCCCAACGTTCATGGTAGAAATGATAGGTCAGCTGTTGGAACTCGGAAGTCCGGAACTGGTTGATAAATTTCAAAAACCGATTGTATTCGGCGCTGTACTCCGGGTCTGGCAAATCCACCACATGCCGCATTCGGTGGTTGCGTTGATACTGGCAGATTTCATACATATTTTTGAGCACCATGGCATTCAGGTAAGCATCGTCACTTTTTTGGGTAAGCAGCACCAGGGTTCTGAACAAGGATCGGCCATAATGGCCGGTTTGATACAGTCCCTCCACCAATTCATAAGGCGTTTTTTGTTGCATGGTGTGAAACTGGGTTTCATCCTGCAAAAAAGCCTTTCCTGTGTCTTTACCCAGGGCGTCCACTTGTGCCTGGGTCAATTTAATCCGCTCCGGACAATCCGGGTGCGTTTTCAGAGAGTCTTCATTAAACTCTGTGCTGCTGATTGGCTGTGTGGCCTGTGTCGAAAAACCGCCACCCGTTCCTTTTTGCTCCAGCCAGGATTTTTGAAATGGAAACCCTTTGCTTTGAAACAAGGAATCATAAGGGATCAGGGGCCAATGGGATTTGTCGATAGAATCAAGTATCTGCAAGGCGCCTACGGCTTCTTTTAATTGGTAGCCAGTGCGGGAGAAGAAGACAAATCCTAAAGAATCTGCTTCAGATTCTTTGTAGCGGCTGTGCCGACGGCCATTGTAGGCCATACTTTTCATGAGCGCAAGCGCCCGTTCGGTTTTGTTATAGGCGCCTTTCGAAATTTCCTTCAGTTGTTTCTGCATCTCAGGCGAGTATAAGGTGTTGATATACTGGTGCAGCGCCTGGTTGCCATGATTGTTGTGGTAATGAGCTAACTCGTGGCACAGGATAAAAGCCACCTGACTTTCGTTTTCCAGAAATGGCAGCAGCCCGATGTTGAATACGAGGGTGCCTTCACCCACACAGCGGGCATTGGGTGATTCGTATCGGCTCAAAAGCAGGGTGATGTCGTGGGCTGCAATGTCTGGATTGTTGCGCAGTATTTCTTCGAGTATGTTTTGGAACCAGGGGTTCCAACGATCATCCATAAGGAAACTACCTTGTAACAGTTCACTCTTTAGGCTGTCCGCCCGTTCTTTGTACTCCTTTGCCAGGAATTTTTTGTTATCCTTGGGTAAGGCTGCCAGATCAGCTTCCAGTCGGGTGTTGATTTTGGACAGGGTTTCCGGCAGGGTTTCAGCCAGGGTGTTTGCTGGTTGGTAGGCGGGATCGACATTGTTTTGCGCCCATGCATACTGTGGAAGTAAGCAAATGCCCCAGATAAGTAATCGGATCCAGGATTGCCGTTGATGACCTCGGCATATCGGTGTTTGCATATACAAGTAGTTTGTGTTCGTCAAAATTTTCAACGGCTAAATATAGGGAGTTCACCATACAACGGGCAATTACCCCGGTTTATTCAAATTCCAGGCTGCCTGAGGTGTTATTTTTTTATGGCTAAACCCGGTTTTTCGCACATTTGTTGCACAATCGGTGTCAAATTTCCGGTCGTTTGTAAGGATTAACAGGCAAATAAATGGTCTATTTCACCGAAAACATACTAAACCTGGAAACCGCTTCCGGCCTTAAAAGCTGGACAGTTCAGGAATTGCTCGAAATGCCTGATCCGCTCTCCGAATTGGCGCTTGCAGCGCGCAATGCAGCCCTACGAAAAGCTGCTGAACTGGTAAACAAAAGTGCTGGCGAGATCACGGAAATAGTCCGTCTGAAGGCCGACTTTTGGTTGCAATTCAGCCCCGGCAATATTTCCGAGTGTACTTATTTGTACACCAGCAATCCCGATTCCAATAATCATTGGGAATTAACTATCAATGGATTGGGGTTGTCGTACAAGGATATTTCCGGCGAATATTATTATCCTCCAGGCAAGGTCACAGAACAGCTGTTCAGCGATTTTTGGTTTTACGGTCCTCTACAGCCGCTGCCGGATTTGCGCATGAGGGAAAAGATCATAGCGCTGATGCGGGAAGCTTTCCAGGATCCCGAATGTCTGGCAGCCGGGGCGCATTTTGATTTATTCGAGTATCCGGCGCTGACGGATTCGGGGCTTTATTGGGAAGAAGGCGATCATGTGCGGCGTGATTTTGTGGCGGTGCGCGGCCATGGCATAGAATATGGCTATTCCACCTGGCGGGATGTTCAGCCATTGGTGGGTTACTTATCCTTTGAGCGTTTTCTCTACGAGCCTCCCCCACCCTACACGGCCATAACCCCGGTTATGCGGACTGCCATTGAGCAATTTTTAGGCAGAAAATCCGGTTTCGGCAGTCCGGATGCAGAAACTGAGCCTTCGCCGCCCACGCCGCCCACACCAAGGGAACAAATGGACCTTGCGGAACAGTTGCTCAAGTCGGATTCCGGCTCGGAGAAAGGCGCTGAAACCCTGATGGCATTGCTTCTGTATGAAGCGGAAGAATCGTATTGGCGCAACTACGTTTTCAATTACTGTTTCAAGTTGCGTGGCAACAAAAAAGTGGAACAATTCATTGTTGATTGCCTTTGCGGCGACAATGAGATTCATTTTAAAAAAGCCGTGGATGTACTGCAGATGTGGGGCATTTATGGCGATACATCCTTCCAAAACAGGTCATTATTATTGTCTTTAAACTGGGAAGATGCCACTGCCAACGATCCGGCATACAGAGAGGCTTTGGGCAAAACCATTAAACTCATTCATAAACAAGTATGATGCGCTATTTTCCTGGCCCAGAACTCTTTTGGCTGTTGATGTACCTGGCAGCACACTTTTTAGGCAAAGCCAACCAGCCAGCCACAAAGGGGCTGGACGATTTTATTGAAACTTTGTGGTTCTGGATTCCGGTAGTGTCTATGGTCGTTTTCGGGCTTTGGTGGCTGCCGTCGGTGGAGAAAAACTGGCTGCTGCTACGGGTATGGGTGGCCGGTGTGATTGGCGGTCATCTGGTAATGGAAAAGGCGCTGAGTGCTTATAGTACCCAGGGACCGGGAATTGGAATGGGGTATTTGGCTGGGATGATGCTTTTGTTTTTGGTATTGGTTGTGGGGAGTGTGGTGGTGAAGATTTGGGGTTGATGAGGAGCTGATTAGGCTGTCTCAAAAGTCGCTGATTTATTTTTACCGCAGAGGCACATCAACTGAGAGTCTCACTTGGAGTGAGACTCTCAGTTTAGCCCCCCTACCCTCCTGTAGCCACCTCAGGGGGCGCTACTGAATACAAGAATGCTCCCATCAGCCCAAGGGCAAGCAGCCAATATAGGGCATTAATGAGCAGGTTGGTAAAGGTGTTTCGCTGGAAGAGTCCGTTTGAAATAAGAATAAGTACAGCCGGAAATCCCATTGACCAGGCGCCATGGAAAAAACCGTGTACAAACTGACTCCAGCCGGGTTCTGTGTGGCTGGCGTAACCGTTCATGCGCCAGGAAATAACCATGGAAATCACCGTAGATAAACCCATGATAATGCCCACCGGGCCTTCACGCAGGGTTTCTTCTGTAACACCCAGGGAGTTCATCCAGGCAGTTCCAAAAAGTTTTGGATGGTAGTAAATGTAACCAACCACCATTGGGATCAAGCCGCCAATGAAAATTGCTAAATAAGGATTCATAGCAGAACAAAAGAGTTAGTGAACAGAGTGAAAGACGTTTGAAATTTGGCACAATGTAGATATTGTTTGATAATTTCAAGTTTTTTTCACTCCAGGGGCTGAAGTCCCGGGTTATCGGGCAACCTCGACTCTGTATCCTGCTTTGCGTAATAGGGCTACCACACCATGTTGGCCGCCGAGGTGTCCGGCGCCAACGGCAAAAAGGGTCGGTTTATCGGCCATCATACGTCCCATTACGGGTATCCAGTTCTCATTGCGTTTGCGAAGTAGTATGTATTCATACTCTCCCATGCCATCTTCTGCGCCTATACTTTGCTGCATGGCGTTGATATCCTGCTCCTTGTAGAGCTTAAGCAAGCCATCCAGTTGGCTTTCTCCGGTTGCCAGGGAATCCATGCTTTTGAGGCCATCTACCAGCATTTTTGCCTGCGCTTCGTACGGTATACTATCGAATACCGACATCTGGTAGGCAGCCGTTTCGAGTCCTGCAGATTCCAGTTTACGGCGACGCGACATCTTGTACAATTCCATTTCCACCGAGGTGACGGCGCCGCCGCCCATTGGCTGCTGTTCATCGGTGGTGAACAGGGAGCTTAGGAACATGGGTTTCATGCGCTCGAACATACCCCCAGGCAAGCCTTTTTCGGCCATTTTGGATTTGACGAGTTTGTAATCTTCCGCCGGCAGCAGGTCTTTTAAGGTTTTCCCTCCTGCCATAAACGACTTGGTGATCAGACTCATCTGACTGCGCAGGTTGGTCATTTCCTTCATGTCTATTTCAAAAGTTACCCGCTTCACATTATCGAGAGCCTCCCGGACGGTTTCGGGAAGTTCAAACTCATTTTTCGGAATCATATGGATGGTTCCGTAGAGGTAAGAGGGCTTTTTCAGGCCTTTTCCGCTGATGGACCAAACGAGTGATTTTTCTGTAGGTACTATGGAGGCTGCCGGGTACACCGCCGATTTCTGCGGGGTGGAGCAGGACAGGAAGGCAAGCAGGGGGAGGAGAAATGGTAGGAAACGCATGTTGTTTAATTGGTCACCGCTAAGTACGCTAAGAACGCAAAAACGAAGGGAATGTTTGAGAAATTGGTCACCGCGAAGTACGCTAAGTACGCAAAAACACTTTGCGTTTTTAGCGTACTTCGCGGTGAATACATTCATCGCAGCCTATCAGAAGACCGCACCAGGTTTTCATCTTTTTTGATGGCCCGGTAAGCCAATACCAAAAATACGATGGCCAACGCGGGCGGGTAGGCGCCAATGCCGGGTTGTACGCTGGCAGTGTCGGGCAGACGCTGGGCATTAAGGGCGCCCAAGGCTGCATAGAGTACGATGAGGATCAAAACAGTCAGGGCAAGTATGCCCGCAGTTTGCATTTGTTTGGGACGGTTTTTGTACCAGAATATGGTGCTGATGATACCGGCTATCAGCAAAAACAGGCTGTATCCGGCAGGATGTTCCTTTGACCAAAACGTTCCGTCTGCGAAAAAGTTGTCGCCAGTAGCCTGAAGCGCGGCTGGGTCGCCGGTGGCGGTAGCAAGAGGCAGAAAAACAGGGCAAATCAGGGCAATTGCCGCCAAAAGCAGATAAATGGATTGAATACGTTGAATCATGTTGCTGAAATTGAGGGGGCGAAGATAGCGTGTTTGAGTTTTCGAGTGTTTGAGTTTTCGAGTTGGCGCTCGGCTGGGCAATGAATGAAATTGAAATAAAGCATTTTAAAAATACCTGACGGGTAGGTTTATTATTACGTGTCTGGCAGATATTTGTGCCCTATGCCCAACCGAGCGCCAACTCGAAAACTCAAACACTCGAAAACGTAAACACGCGAATGACTTACGAACTCAGCTATTGGGAGAGCGAATCCTTTTTTTCGTCCATTGATGTTGCCGTTATCGGCTCGGGAATTGTAGGCCTGGCCGCAGCAATTCACCTGAAAAAGCTGGATCCAAAGCTGCATGTGGTGGTGTTGGAACGAGGTACGCTTCCTGTGGGCGCGAGCACGCGCAACGCGGGTTTTTCCTGTTTTGGTTCCATGACGGAATTACTTGATGATCTTACCCACGCCTCTGAAGATCAGGTGCTGGGCGTGGTGGAAAAACGCTGGACCGGCCTGCAGCGCCTGCGGGCTTTGGTGGGCGATGAAAACCTGGATTTTCAGATGCTTGGCGGATATGAAATGTTTACAGAGGAGGAGGAGTCGGTGTTTCAGCAATGTCTGGAACGTATGCCGGATTTCAACGAAAAGATAGGACGCATAACGGGCTGGAAAGAGGGATATAAAGTGGTTGATGAACGTTTGGGCAGTTTTGGATTTCAGGGAGTAAAACACCTGATCCTCAATCAGCCGGAAGGTCAGGTGAACACCGGCAAAATGATGTCGGCCCTGCTGGCGCGCGCGCAGGAGGCTGGTGTGCGTATTTTTAATGGTTTTGCCCTGAAAAGTGTGGAAGATTCCAGTCAGGGTGTTGATTTGCACACCGAATTCGGCTGGTCGATCCGGGTACCGCGCGCGCTGGTGTGTGTGAACGGCTTTGCCCGCCAACTCATGAATATGCCGGAGGTTATGCCAGCCCGCAATCAGGTACTTATCACGCAGCCTGTTCCGGGTTTGAAGGTGGAAGGTTGTTTTCATTACGACCGCGGCTATTTTTACTTCCGCAACCTCGACGGTCGTATTCTGCTGGGCGGGGGCCGCAATCTTGATCTTGAAACAGAGTACACGGATCAGTTTGGTCCGAACGAAGGTATTCGCCGGGCATTGGTGCATTTGCTGGAAAATGTGATTTGTCCCGGCCAAAATATCCCCATCGACACCTGGTGGACCGGCATTATGGGACTCGGCCCGGTCAAAAAGCCCATCATTGAACGGGTGTCGCCCAATGTCACTGTAGCCGTTCGTCTAAGCGGTATGGGGGTAGCGATAGGCACGCTGGTAGGCCAGGAAGGGGCGGAGAGGACGGTGGACGGTCTACGGTAGACGGTGGACGGTGAACGATGAACGATGGACGATGGGCGATGGGCGTTAAGTCTGGTATTCGTACCAACCCCAGGCGCAACGCCCATCGTTCATCGTTCATCGTTACCGTCCCATCGTTACTTTTTCAGTCCGATTTCCCGCAGGCGCTCATCCAGGTATTCGCCGGCGGTGATGGGCTCGTAGTGGAGGGGGTTGTCGGCGGTAACACAGCTGGGGAGACAGGTGAGGTCCATCTGGCTCACTGGATGGAGGAAGAACGGAATGCTGAGTCTGGGCAGGTGCCATTCTTCCCGTGGCGGATTGACTACCCGGTGTGTGGTGCTTTTGAGGTAGTTATTGGTGAGTCGTTGGAGCATGTCGCCCACATTGATTACAATTTCATCAATTTCAGGCAATACGTTTACCCATTCATTATTTGTATTCAACACCTGCAATCCACCTGCGCTGGCGCCAACCAGGAGGGTGATGAGGTTGATGTCTTCATGTTGTTCAGCACGGATGGCGCTGGCTGGTTCCTGGGTAATTGGCGGATAGTGGATACTGCGCAGGATAGAGTTTCCGCTGGTGATCTGCTTCAGAAAATAATCAGTAGGCAAATTCAGGTGTATGGCAATGGCTTCCAGCAATTGGGCGCCTGTTTTTTCAAAAGTCTGGTACAACTCTTTACCCAACTTGGCCATATCCGGCATTTCAGCAACCTGCACATTATCAGGATATTGTGATTTCAACGGATGATCTGCCGGCACTTCCTGGCCGATCTGAAAAAACTCTTTCAAATCAGCCACCTGCGATTGCTTGGCGTGTTCCTTGCCAAAGGAGGTATAGCCGCGTTGACCGGCGAGTCCGGCGATTTCATATTTTCGTTTCACCTCTTCCGGCAGGGCAAAAAAGGCCTTTGAAGCGCTGTAAAAACCATCAACCAACGACTTGGGGATGCCGTGGTTGGCAACAGCCACAAATCCCACATTATGGAATGCATCGCCAAGCTGGCGAACGAAAGTTTCGCGTTGTTGTGCATCTCCCTGGGTGAACATAGAGAGATCTACGGTTGGGATACCTTTTTCTTTCATAGGATGTTGTGTTTGATGTATCCCGGAATGGCATTCCGGGAAAATGTTCCAAGTGGGTGATTCGGGGCAAATCTCTGATTTTTTTTGAAAAAAAGCGAAAGCAGAATTTGGTTGGCTATGTTTGTGGTGTAGTGACGGGGTGACCGGCAGTCACCCCGTCACTACACAAACATAACCATGCTACAAAAATACCTGCTCTGTTGCTTTCTGTTTTGCTCAACCCTTGCTTTTTCCCAAACGGTGAAAGTGGTGGGGTATTTACCTTATTACCGGTTTTCCTGGATAAACGACATTGAATTTGAACGACTTACGCATGTCAACATAGCATTTGCCAATCCGGATGCCAATGGCAATTTATCGGTAGAAAGTGTGAGCATTACCAATGCCGTAGACAAAGCTCATGCGGCGGGTTGCGAGGTATTTATCTCTCTGGCCGGGGGCTACCTCACTCCTCAAAACGAGGCCAACTGGGACAATCTGGCCTTACCGGCAAACCGCCCTGCGTTTATTCAAAAAATCGTGCAATACGTTCAGGATCAAGATCTTGACGGGGTGGATCTGGATCTGGAATGGCAGTATGTTAAATCATGGTACAGTCCGTTTGTGTTGGAACTGAAGGCGGCCTTACAAGCCGCCAATATTCCTCTCACGGTAGCCTTACCCGGGAATTACCGTTACCCGCAAATCAGCAATGCGGCCCTGGCGGCGTTTGACTGGTTGAATATGATGGTGTACGACCTGCGCGGGCCCTGGGACCCAAGTAATCCCGGACAACACTCTCCATATGATTGGGCGGAGGACTGTATAGCATATTGGAAAAATCAGGGCATGGCAGCTGAAAAACTCACGCTGGGCGTGCCGTTTTATGGCTATGATTTTGGCGTGAGTCCGGTGGAAAGTTTTAATTACCGGGGTATTGTCAATCAGGATCCAGCCAATGCGTATCTGGATAATACAGGTATGAAATGGTGGAACGGGATTCCTACCATACAGGCCAAAACCGAACTGGCTTTGGCTGAAGTCTCGGGCATTATGATCTGGGAAATTGGCCAGGATGCTTTTGGCGCCAAT
This sequence comes from Chitinophagales bacterium, assembly GCA_017303475.1. Taxonomy (GTDB): domain Bacteria; phylum Bacteroidota; class Bacteroidia; order Chitinophagales; family Saprospiraceae; genus M3007. The sequence continues at coordinate 74,213 of JAFLBO010000001.1, read as the reverse complement.
AGCCAATATAGCCTGCTTCGGGCTATTGATGAGGTGGTAGACGCAGCTACTTCTGGAACGAACAACCTCACTATCAAACCTTTGCGTATCTATCCAAACCCGGTGCAGGATCGTTTGTACCTTGATTTGGGCGATCAACAGATAGATTTTATTCAGATAATGGACATGCAAGGCAGGGTTTGGCAACAAGGCGCTGCATTGCAGCAAGTTGGTGATTTACCTCCCGGGATGTACGTCGTGGAAGCGCGCGGCGAGCAAGGGGTGTGGGTAGGGAGGTTTGTGAAACGATGAACGGGGGGCGGTGGACGGTTGACGGTGGACGGGGGCATCCTGGCATGGAAAAACGTGGGTCGTCACCCCGAAAATCGGCACCTACACAAGCCCGGCTATGCGGCAATTTTCTGGAAAGAGATTGCCGGGAAGCCCGGCTTGTGTGGGCCCCGGTTCCCGGGGTGACAACCCACGTTTTTTCTGGTGAGGACACTATCGTTCATCGTTCATCGTCGTTCCACCGTTGGTTTCCCGCAGATTTTCGCGGATTAACCCGCAGATTTTCGCAGAGGCGTTGGGTTGGGGCGCCCACGCGTCGTCCATCGTCCATCGTCCACCGTTCCCCGTCCTACCCCACTTCTACCAAGTACTTATTCTTCTTACCGTTTTCCACCATCAGGTATTTTCCGTGCAGGAGATCTGATGCAGAAACGGTTGCGCCTAAATCACTGATTTTCACCTTGTTGACAGAAATGCTGTTGCCCTGGATGGCGCGTTTGGCATCTGAGCGACTTTCCACGATTTTTGTGGTATCTGACAGAAAATCAAGCAGATTTTGAGCAGTATTCAGAGCGCCGGCAGGTACTTTGGGCGACGGAATTTCTTCAGCTACCTGTGCCAGTGTATTGGCGTCCAGGCTGCGTAGGGTATCGGCATCTGCCTTTGGGTCGAAGAGGAGTTTGGATACTGCCAAAACAGTTTCGTAAGCCTCTTCTCCATGGATACGACGGGTGATCTCTTCTGCAAAAACGCGTTTAATATCCTGAGCGGAATGGTTGGCTTCGAGGGCCTCAATTTCTTCCCGGTTTTTCAGGGAAAAATAACGCAGAAACTTGGGTAAATCGCGGTCGTCGGCATTCAGCCAAAACTGGTAAAACTTGTATGGAGAGGTCAGGTTGGGGTCCAGCCAGATATTTCCGGATTCACTTTTACCAAATTTGCTGCCATCAGCCTTGGTGAGCAGCGGCGTGGTCACGGCATATACCTTGGTGTCGTCAATTTTTCTGGCCAATTCTACCCCGGAAGTGATGTTGCCGTATTGGTCTGAGCCGCCCATTTGCACCGTGATCCCGTGTGAGCGGTTGAGCAACACAAAGTCGTACCCCTGAATCAGCTGGTAACTGAACTCCGTGAAAGAGATGCCCGTTTCGCCTTCAATACGGCGTTTTACACTTTCCTTGGACATCATATAATTGACTGTCAGATACTTACCCACATCGCGCAGGAAATCCAGCACGTTCATGTCCTTGTAAAAATCGTAGTTGTTCACCATCAGGGCATGGTTGGGTGTAGCCGCATCAAAATTCAGCAAGCGCTTGAATTGCATAGCCTGATGGGCAGTATTGCGGTCCAGTTCATCATAGCTCTTCAAATCACGCTCTTTATCTTTCCCACTCGGATCGCCGATTCGACCAGTGGCGCCACCCATCAATACAATAGGCTGGTGACCAGCGCGTTGCAGGAAAGTGAGCAACATGACTTGCACATAATTACCAATGGTCAACGACGGCGCTGTGGGATCGAACCCAATATAGGCTCGCACCGTTCCGTTATTAAAATGTTCTTCTACCCCCGGGGTAAAGTCGTGAATCAATCCGCGCCAGCGCAGTTCTTCCAGAAAATTAGACATGTATGTGAGTGTTTGAGTGTTTGGGTTTTTGAGTGTTTGAGTTGGGTTTGGGATACCACTGAGGCACAAAGGGCACTAAGTGGGGTTCACCGCAAAGTACGCAAAGAGTTTTGCCACTATGGTGCTGTGTTCACCGCAAAGTACGCAAAGGGCGCAAAGATTTTTACCACTATGGTGCTGTGTTCACCGCAAAGTACGCAAAGGGCGCAAAGATTTCTACCACTATGGCACAGAGGCACTAAGGGAAATTAGCGCGCAAAAATATGGATTGCTGGTTACTTGCTGTTCACCAATTTGAATGGGAACATATTTTCTCTTTCTGCGGCTACAAAGGTTGGACCTCTTGCGAGGTCTGGATTGTTTTCTGGCAGTTTGTAGTTCTAAATGACCCCCAAATGACCCTAAATGACCCCTAAATAACCCCTAAATGCCCTAAGCAACCCAATCAACCCCTTTCCTGAGCCATTCCAGGGTATCTGCCTCGGGGCTGCCGGGGTCGGGTTGGAGGTTGTAGGCCCATTGGGCGGTGGGAGGCATAGACATGAGGATACTTTCGGTTCTGCCATTGGTTTCCAAACCGAATTTAGTGCCGCGGTCCCAAACCAGGTTAAACTCCACATAACGGCCTCGACGCAGCATTTGCCAGCGTTTTTCGTGTTCAGTGTAGGTGCGGTGAGCGGCTCTTTGTAATAACTCCGTGTAAGTAGGCGCAAAGGTTTCACCTACGGCAATAGATAAATCAAATAATTGCTCCTGGGTAAATCCCGATTTCCCATCCAGATAATCGTAAAAAATGCCGCCAACGCCGCGTGTTTCTTTGCGGTGCCTGATGAAAAAGTAGTCATCGGCATGTTTTTTAAAATCAGGATAGAAATGAGGAGCAAACCGATCGCAGGTTTGTTTTAGCTGTTGGTGAAAGTACTGTGCATCTTCCGGTACCACATAATGAGGAGTCAGGTCTATCCCTCCGCCAAACCACCAGCGTTCCCCACCGGAAGTTTCAAAATAGCGCACATTCATGTGAATAATAGGCGCCATCGGACTGTGTGGATGCAGAACGATAGACACGCCGGTGGCAAAAAAGTCGGTTGGCGCCAGATTCATAGCCTTAGCGGTTATTTCAGGTAGCGGACCATGCACAGCCGAGAACATAACGCCCCCTTTTTCAATCGTCTTACCTTCCAGTACGCGACTTCGTCCTCCCCCACCCTCCGGGCGCGTCCAGTTATCTTCGGTGAAGACACCTCCGCCATCAGCCGCTTCCAGGGCATGGCAAATATCGTCTTGTAAAACACGGAATCTGTTGGCAATAAGCTCTTTATCTATCATGAAACACGATTTTTAAACGCGGGTTAGAACGCGGATTTTTTTGGAACGCGGATTTTTTGGAACGCGGATGACGCGGATGACGCGGATTTTTATTTTTGAACGCGGGTTTGAACGCGGATTTTTTTGGAACGCGGATGACGCGGATGACGCGGATTTTGAAAATTGCCTTCGGCAATTTAGGTCTTTGCTGCAGCCAAAATGTTCAGTTATCAAACAAAAAGCTGCCGAAGGCAGTCTAAAAAATCCGCGTCATCCGCGTCATCCGCGTTCCAAAAAATCCGCGTTCCCACCCGCGTTCAAAAACACAAAAGTGAGGTTTTCATCTATGTTCCGGGTCAAAAACGTGCAAGGATTTTTACTACCGCAGGTAAATCCTATTTTTGCACCGAACCCCGTTACCCCAATCGGCATCGTGGATAAATTTCCGTTTGATAAACAATACGATTCCTCTGATTGTGGCGCTGCCTGTCTGCGCATGATCGGGCGGCACTATGGTCGCTACTATTCCATTGAATATTTGCGTCAGCTATCACATACCGACAAGGTGAGTGCATCGCTGGCTGGAATCGCAGAAGCAGCCGAGAAAATTGGATTCCGCACTTTAGGGGTTAAAACCAGTTTTGACCGGCTTTCCAAGGATATTCCTTTGCCCTGTGTAGCGCATTGGAAACAGGATCACTTTGTAGTGGTGTATAAAATCTCCGGCGGTAACGTGTTTGTTGCGGATCCTGCCAATGGAAAATCCCAGATGAAAGAGCAGGATTTTCTCAATGGCTGGATCAGTGATGTGGTAAATACCGAGCCACAGGGTATCCTGCTACTCCTGGAAACTACCCCGGAATTCTACAAACGTGATGGCGAAAAAACCAATCGCTCCGGGTTCAAGTTTCTGTGGCCTTACGTGGTTCAGCATCGCGGACTCATCTGGCAGTTGGGGGTGGGCTTGTTGTTGGGCAGTATCATCCAGCTCGTTTTCCCCTTTTTGATGCAGGCGCTGGTAGACAAAGGAGTACAATTACGGAATCTTGAGTTTGTATACCTGATTTTAATCGCCCAGGCAGTTTTGTTTATCAGCCAAGTAGCTGTGGAGTTTATTAGAGGCTGGATTTTGCTGCATATAGGCACCAGGATCAATATCAATCTGGTATCCGATTTTCTGCTCAAACTGATGCGCCTGCCTATGTCGTACTTCGATGCGAAAATGACGGGCGATTTGCTGCAACGGATTTACGACAATGAGCGGGTGGAGCGTTTTCTCACTTCTTCCTCGCTGGTTACACTGTTTTCGCTGGTCAATCTGGTGGTTTTCAGCGGGGTTTTATTGTTTTATAGTCCACTGATTTTTGCGGTTTTCAGCCTTGGCGCGCTTGGTTATTTTGGCTGGGTTTGGTTATTTATGGCACGGAGGCGCTCCCTGGATTACCGCCGCTTTGAGCAAATGGCCGAAAATCAGAACGCTCTGATTCAGTTGGTAAACGGCATGCAGGAAATCAAGCTGCACAACGCCGAACGCCAAAAACGCTGGGCCTGGGAACGGATTCAGGCGCGACTTTTCCGGGTCAATGTGCAGTATTTGTCTACCGATCAATCCCAACGCGCCGGTGCAGCCTTTATCAATGAAGGCAAAAACATTGTGATCTCTGTATTAGCCGCACAGGCTGTGATCAACAATCAGATGAGTTTGGGCGCCATGCTGGCCGTACAATACATCATCGGGCACATGAATGCTCCACTGGAATCGCTGGTGCAGTTTCTCCTGCACGCGCAGGAAGCCAAAATAAGTCTGGAGCGGATGAACGAAGTTCACGAACGAGCTGATGAAACCGCCAATGAAGACGCCAAGGTGAGCGAGCTGCCCAAAAACAGCGACTTAAGCATGCAGAATGTGTCGTTCAGGTATGGCGGTCCGCACGATCCCTGGGTACTCAAGCACCTGAATCTGCATTTTCCACACGGTAAAACCACGGCAATTGTAGGAACCTCGGGATCAGGTAAAACCACCTTGCTCAAACTGTTGCTTCACTTTTATACGCCACAGGAAGGTAGCGTCAGACTCAATGATTTAAGCCTCGACAGTTTTATTCCACGGGCTTGGCGCTCCAGCTGCGGGGTGGTGATGCAGGATGGCTTTATATTTAACGACACCATTGCCCGAAACATCGCACTTGGTGTGGAAAACATTGACCGGGTGAAGCTATTGGAAGCAGCCAAAACCGCTAATATTCAAAACTTTATCGAGGGCCTGCCATTGGGCTACAATACCAAGGTGGGGCAGGACGGAACAGGTTTGAGTCAGGGACAGAAACAACGTTTACTCATTGCCAGAGCTCTGTATAAAAACCCGCAATATATTTTCTTTGACGAGGCCACCAATGCTCTTGATGCGCACAATGAAAAAGTGATCATGCGGAACCTGGAAACTGCCTTCTTTGGCAAAACAGTGGTTATTGTGGCCCACAGACTCAGTACGGTGCGCAATGCCGACAACATTGTAGTACTGGATAAAGGGGAAGTGATTGAACAGGGAACGCACCAGGAGCTGACGCAAAAACGCGGAGCCTATTATCAGTTGGTGAAGGAGCAGCTGGAATTGGGTACGTGAATGAGTGAGTGAGTGAATGAGTGAATGAGTGAGTGAGTGAGTGAGTGGGTGTGGAAAATTAATACCGACATGAGGAAACGGGAATGGGGTTTAATTCGTTCTTTTGCTTTGAAAACTAAATTTGTGTTAGGGTGTTTGAGACTGATATGAGAAAACAATCTGCCAACCATTACCGAACGTTCGTACAATTGAACCATGCAACAAAATCAATCTGTTTCTGATGCCTTAAGAAACCTGGAGGCTAAGGGATATCATCTGGCTGACGCCCATACTGACCATCCGGAAGAAAGCGCCCAACCTAATGACTGGCGTCTGGACTCCATCCAAAAAGTACATGATGAGGGCAGAAATGCTTTATTAATTGCTGTTTCGAGTGCCAGCAGGCGACTGAAGCTGGTGTTTTTAGAGTCAACTTTTTCTCCTTCTGATTTTTCTCCGGTGACCTTGTTGCGCAAACTTTTTCCCAACAAGTCGAAATGACCATATTATGTAAGGGCCGGCTGCTGGATTTATCAATGCCGGTGGTAATGGGCATTCTCAACCTCACCCCCGATTCCTTTTTTGATGGCGGGAAGTACAGCCATGCCGACGCCATATTTCAGCAGGCGGAAAAGATGTTGCAGGAAGGTGCAACTATACTGGATTTGGGTGGCGCATCCTCGCGTTCTGGTGCAGCAGAAGTGCCTGAAGCAGAAGAGATGCGCCGTGTTTTACCTGCTGTAACGGGCATTCTACAACGATTTCCGGAATCTATTTTATCCATAGATACCTGGCGCGCCCCGGTGGCTGAAGCCGCTATTAACGCCGGCGCACACATTATTAACGACATATCCGGCGGTTCCCTGGATCCTGAGTTGTTTGCCACTGCGGGCAGGTTGCAAACCCCATACATTCTGATGCATATGCAGGGCACCCCGCAAACCATGCAGCAACATCCTCATTATGAAGACGTTGTGACTGAGGTGTTAGATTATTTTATTGAAAAAACAGCCAGGCTAAGGGCTGTCGGGGTAAAAGACATCATATTAGACCCAGGATTTGGATTTGGCAAAACGGTGGCGCACAACTATACTTTGCTGAGGCAACTGCATACGTTCGGAACCGTTACAGGATTACCGGTATTGGCTGGCATTTCCCGAAAATCCATGATCTGCAAGGCGTTGGGGGTTAAACCTGAAAATGCCCTCAACGGCACTACCGCCCTGCACATGGTGGCTCTTCAACAAGGCGCATGCATTTTGCGCGCACATGATGTACGCGAAGCCCGGGAAGTCATTACACTTTGGCAATTATTGCAGGATTGACCAAATTTGGCCAAAATTCAGGTCGTATGATTCAACAAGTCCATTTTTAACTTGTTGATTTGCCATTAAATCATCCGCTATATCATGAAACACAACTACCTAACCTATCTTTTTTTCCTGCTTTCCCTTACCCTTAGCGCGCAATCTGTCGGTCCAGATTTAAAATGGTTAAGCACCATCCAATCCGCTGCCGACTCTCCGGAAGATCTGGGGATGCAGATCATGGATGTGGCAGTGAGTCCTGGCACTGAAATATACGTGGCTGGATTTTGCACGGCGCCCTGTGCGTTTGCCCAGGGAGTGGCTGTGATACCTGAGGCTGGCGGCCTGTCCTATTTCATTGCCAAATATGATGCCAACGGCGTGTTTGAGTGGGTAAAGGATCTTGGCACTATTGGCGAACATCCTATGCATATTGTGGCGCCTTCAGTTGATGGCGTTTATCTGGCAACTTCCTTTTCTGTTCCAAGTGTTGCCTTGGGTAACAACATTACCGTCAATAAAACCTGTACCGGAGCCGCTTGCAATGAGGTTTTGCTGGCCAAATTTGGGCCGGCAGGTGAAACACTTTGGGCCAAAACATACAAGGGCGACTCCGGGAGTTTCTTCCAGGTTTCAGGTATTGAGCAGGCTGGCAGCGGGAAAATGGCGGCCTTGATTAATTACGACACAGAATTACTGGATCTCGGCCCTGGATTTGTTGATAATACTCAACAGGAAACCGGCTTTTTGTTGTCGTTTTTTGACGCTAATACCGGCACTACAACAGATGTAAAGTTTCCGGGCGTCTCTGAAAGCAGCCCAACCAGCCAATTGATGGCCTACAACAGCAGTGGTCAGGGTGTCATGGTTGGCTCCTTTTTCGACCAGATCACGTTCTCCAACGGCACGACACTGACCACCAACCTACCCAATGGCGCCAATTTCGCAGTTGGACTGAATGCTACCGGCGAAGTACTTTGGATAAAAAAAATCAGCTCCAGCGATTATGCAGATATTTTAGCAGCTGATATGGACGAAGAAGGTGCAGCCTATCTGGCTATTGATGCCAGTACAGATCTCAAGCTTGATGACGGCAACATTTTAAGTATAAACACCAGTTATGCAGGCGCTGTTTTGAAACTTCAGGGCAGCAGTTTTTCTATTCCGGTTTTCATTCCGTACGATACCGATGACTATGCCATCATGGATGTAGCCATCCACCCATGGGGAATCATTTATACAGCAGGATACACCAGTGCAACTATCACTTATGGAGATAATCAGGTGGTACCCGATGGCTGTGTAGACGGATTTATTACCGAAACCAATCAAGACGGACTTCCTATTAGCGCCCGTACTGTAGGCGGTGCAGGCTGCGAGGCTTTTGCCAATGAATATTATGGATCCTGCCTTGGGTTTGGTTTAGAAGGGAATTTAGTTGGCGCCGGAGGCTTTCTGTTCAGTTTTAATGAAGACGGGTTTAGTGCCAATGGTAGAGGAGGTTTTGTCACAAAGTTCCTTACCACCATGGCCTCAACTTCAGATTTGCACTGGGGAAATGTTGAATTGTTCCCCAACCCTTGTGCTGGTGTTTTCACGCTGAAGCTTCCGGAAGTACCTTCATCGGATGCGCTTATTTCCATTTCCAATACGCAAGGGCAGGAAGTATTCCGTCAGTTGGCCAATCAACAGGAAATCAGGCTGGAAACATCGCTCAGTGCAGGCATGTATCTGATTACTGTTACAGATGGCAAGCGAATTTATCGCGGCAAAATTCAAATCATTTGAGTACATAATTGCAGAAAATGTTAGAGAAGGTTGGTATTTTTTTGAAAATACCAACCTTTTTTTATAGTAGGATGTCTTCGGGATAAAAGCTTGTTTAAAGCCTCATTGCTTACGTAAAGCCATGGGTTTTCAACAAGAGCGAACAAACATCTCAATATTATGAAACACAACATTCTACTTGCTTACCTGCTTTTTCAGTCATTGTTTACCTCTGCTCAGCTGGTGACACCAGATATTGAGTGGATCAACGGGATTACCTCCACAGCGCCTGTTTCGCCGGACGAACTTGATTTGGCTATTACCGACATAGCGGTTTCGCCGGGCGGACAAGTGTATATTGCGGGTTCATGTTTTGCTCCCTGCACTTTTGCACCTGGAGTGGTGATCAGTCCAAATGCGCAAACGACCACCATTTTTCTGGCTAAATACCAATCCAACGGTCAACTTGACTGGATAAAAACCCTGGAGAATGATATTAGTGCCACCGTTTATCTGACTGCTCCAGAGGAAGATGGCGTTTATCTGACCACCGCCTTCTCGGCAAATGAACTACAATTGGGCAATGGAATCAGTGTGTCTGGAAGCTGTAATGGAATTGCCTGTACCAATGTGTTGCTGGCAAAATTTGATAATACCGGTCAACCTAAATGGGCCAGGGCTTTTTACGGAGGCGACTTTGGATTTTTGGATGTTACCGGAATATCTGCGGCGCCCAACAATCGTGTGGTAGTTTCCATGGGATATAATTCGGATCAAGTTGATCTCGGGCCTAATTTTCAATACAACAACCTGCCCTCGTTAGGGATGGTGTTGGCATATGCAAACGCTGATAACGGCGCAACGACGGATGCCATATTCCCAATCGTATCCAATAAACCGGTATATGCTAAAGCCTTTGCTATGAACGAATCAGGGCAGAGTGTCATTACGGGCACTTTCAACAACCAGATTGTATTTTCCGGGGGTATAGTGCTGGGCACAGCTCAGCCTGAAGGCGCTTATTTTGTAGCAGGTTTAGATGCTGATGGCACAACCAAATGGGCCAAAAAAATCAGTTCTGTGGGCCCGGCTACCAATGTAGTAGCTGTAGACATTGATATGTTCGGGAATGCTTACACTGCTCTTTGGGCGCAGGACGACATTAGAGTAGACAACAATACGATTTTGGATTTCAAACCCAATATTGCCGGGGTAGTGCTTAAAATCAATGAAGAGAGTACTTCCGCTCCTGTTTTTATCATCAATAATACAGACTACAATGTCATTGACGATGTAAAAGTGGATGATTTTGGGCATATCTACACGGCTGGTACAACCAGCACAACTATTGAATTTGGTTCTGAATCTATAGGATCTGATGGCTGTTTTGATGCACTCGTAACTATAAGCACAACTGAAGGTAATCCTCTGGGCATTCGCACTATAGGAGAAAATGGCTGCGAATGGATCTCAAATGCAGGTTACGGATCTTGTATTGAGCTAGACAACCAGGGGAATGTCTATGGCTATGGCATCTATATTTATGGATTTGAGGAAGAAGGATATTCCTTCAATGCCAGGGGAGGGTTTCTGACCGAAATGCGTTCCGGCATTACTGATAGTGAAGAGCCTGCAACTACCCAATTGGATGTTTTTCCTAACCCCAACACAGGTGCATTTACCCTGAAACTACCTGAATCCCCGTCTGCTGACGCCTTTATTTCCATCCGAAATCTGCAAGGTCAGGAGTTGTTCCGTCAGACTGCCCACCAACAGGAAATCAACCTGGAAACCACTTTGAGCCCGGGCTTGTATTTGATTTCGGTAAATGATGGAAAAAAGATATTTAGTGGAAAAATAGAACGGATGTGAATGGAAATGTCCAATATCCAATGTCCAATGTCCAATAACCAATATCCAATAACCAAGTGGTACGCCTGTTTGGTGTAAGCACATTTGTCTGGCAGTCTGCGCCTGCTTGTCAAATGAGTGATCAGGATCTCGCCATTCAGGCGAGAAAAACCATACAAATGTGCTGATGCCCAACAGGCGCACCACTTGGACATTGGACATTGGATATTGGATATTGAATATTCACAAAACCGTCATTATCCAGCTCTGCTGGTTCAACGACGAAATTTGAATCAGGTATAATCCTGGCGACAGCATTCCCGTGGGTATTTCTACCGTTGTTTGTCCTTTTTCCAGGTTATTTTGACGGATTAATCGGCCCTGCAAATCCCAAATAGTCATTGGTGCCGACTGCAGCATCGGTTCACTGAATTGAACCATAACCGGCATGCCTTTTATGGCAGGGTTGGGGAAAATTTGTACCCTGGTACTGCCGGGATCCGGAATACTCCGATATGGCGAAGTCAAAAACTCGTACGCACCTACATCCGGAGCGCTGCCGGTGTACCACCGGGCGGTATGGCCCATGGGGTGCTGATAGGCTGAGGTTGCCGTGAGCGGTACCCCTTCATATTCCCCGGGCTGCGTGCCTGCATTAATACAGGGCGCATTCGGAGTGGGCATGTAGTTGTAACTGGCCGGATCTACCAGCTGGGCATCCGCAATTTGGACTATACGTAGGTTGTGTGTTGTATCTATCGCGGTAGCCGTTCCCTGCAACAAGGTGCCGCCGCCTACAAACAGGTTGTTAACCATTTTTACCAGGTCAATTCCGTTGGAAAACTGTACAAAACGACCACTTGTGCGGTTATTCACAATGGTATTGTGGGCAAGTATGATTTCCTGCTCCGGATGGTTCTGGTTTTCTGCTGCAAAGGAAATAATACCAGTGTTCTGAGAATTAACACCCTGTTCGATCAGGTTACCGATGAGGTATGCCCGCCCGCCGTTGGGAAGGTCTACCTCATAACTTCCATCGCCGTTTTCCAAGGTAAATCTGTTGTAATACAAGTAGTTATATCTGGCTCGACTTTTTACCAAATGACCCACATGCGCATCGTGGGAATAGCAGTAACGCATGGTCAGGCTATTCACTGAGCCTACATAAATGTTGTGGGAATACCCGTCGCCAAATCCGTTAAAAGAAAACTCGCAAGACTCAAATATGTAATCGCTGATCCCGTCATTAGAAGTCAGGATGCCCATTTCATTGTGGTGAAAAAAGCAGTTTCGGAGGGTCAGGTGCTGTCCTTCCTGCCGGATGCCTGCGCCGTTGTGGTCTGGCACCTTACAGCCGGAAAACTCAATGCCTTCCACGGTGCAATTGGCGCCTTTAATAACCCAGATAGCTTTGCCTTCCGCGTAATTACCATTGGCTTCCAGGTGCGCATACCCTGGCCCCAGACAGCGGATTACCAGGTTGGAAGCGAACCACTTGGTGACATCGCCGGTGTACAAACCCGGATCAATGTTGATGGTATCTCCTGATGCTACCAGACTGGAAACGGCAGAAGGAACGGTGTATTGACGGGTAGGGCCAACCAGCCAGGTGGTAGCCCGGGATACTCCGGAAAGGAGCAGGCAGGATGCGATTAACAGGTACTTCATCTCACAAATGTAAACTTTGATGTATTAGCTTGAATCAATGAATATCAGGTTGTGGAAAACGAAGTTATGGTAGTGCCGCAAGGCTTGTTACATTTGCCGTTCATTACTTTTGGCGCCATGCAAAAACCCTTGATCCTGGCCTTACTCGGATACGGCATTTTCATAGGCAGTATCGCTGCTCAAAACACGGAAAATCCCGGCGAAATCACGATTGAATCCAATCGGAACCAGACGGTTTATGTGGGTGTAGACAATCAGATAAAAGTTGTTTGCCCCGGCCTGACCATTGCAGAATATGTGGTCACTACCGACAAAGGAACCATTATCCGGACCAACAATGAGCTGTTCAAACTCAAGCCTACCTCAACCGGGCAGGTAACCGTTCAGGTATGGGTGAAAGGTAAAGTAAAACAAAAAAAGGTGTTCCAGGCTGTTCCCGTGCCAGATCCAAAACCTTTGCTGGGCCTCTATGAAAAGTCATCAGACACTGTTCAACTGGGCCAGTTCAAACATATTGGAGCACTCCGATTGGGCTTTGACCAGGTCGGGCTGGATGGCAGCTGTGAAATTGTTTCCTTTCGGATCCTTCAAATAGGCACCAATTATACGGATGGGACATTGTTTATGCAAAGTATAACCAATCACGGTCCAAAATTCAGCGATGAGGCTCAGTATCTTACGGCTCAGGCAAAAAGCGATGACATTTACATCTTTGACGAAATCAAGGTAAAATGTCCGGGCGACCAAAAATCCCGTACGCTGACACCTATGGTGTATTATATGGAAACCTATAAAGAGTAGGCTGTCTTTCAGCCTTTTCGAGTGCAACAACATCCATGGCAAGAACAAAAAAGGACGGAACACCAGGCACAGGCGGCGGCACTACTACCCCGCTGATGCAGCAGTATATCCAGGTAAAAACCAAGTACCCGGATGCTGTATTGCTGTTTCGGGTGGGCGATTTTTATGAAACCTTCGGCGAGGATGCCGTAAAGGCCAGTCGGGCGCTGGGAATTACGCTGACCAGCCGGAACAACGGCGGTTCGGATATTGAACTGGCAGGTTTCCCGTACCATTCGCTGGATATGTACCTGCCAAGGTTGGTGCGTGCAGGCTTCCGGGTGGCCATTTGTGAGCAAATGGAGAAGCCCGTTCCCGGTAAAGTAGTGCGGCGCTCGGTTACCGAGGTTGTTACACCGGGCGTTACCACAGATGATGCCCTGCTGGACCACAACGCCAACAACTTCCTGGCTACGCTGGTGTATGGTCAAAAAGAGCAATACGGCCTGGCTTTTCTGGATATTTCCACTGGTGAGTTTTTTGTGAGTGAAGGCGATGCAGCCGCGGTAGACAAACTTTTGCAGAGTTTCAAGCCCGCAGAAGTGGTTTTACCCAAAAGCAGACTGAAAGAATTTGCTGCACTGTATGGCGACAAGTTTTACACCAATACCCTGGAAGACTGGATTTTCACGCACGATTTTGCACGGGAAAAGTTGTTGAATCACTTCCAAACGGCCAGTTTAAAAGGGTTTGGCGTAGAGGAGATGGATCTGGCTCAAACGGCTGCAGGCGCTGCTTTGCATTACCTGGCGGCCATGGAGAACAACCGGCTCTCGCATATCATCTCGCTCAGCCGGCTGCAAACGGAAACGTTCGTGTGGCTGGACAGATTCACTATCCGAAATCTGGAGTTGGTAAGCAGCAACCATGAAAACGGGATTTCATTGCTGCAGGTGTTGGATAAAACCATCTCGCCCATGGGCGCGCGACTGCTAAAAAAATGGGTATTGTTGCCGCTCACCAACCTCACACAAATCCGGGAAAGGCACGATGCCGTGTCGTTTTTCCTGGACAATCCGGAATTTTCCCAAGAGCTGGAACCACATATCCGGCATATTGGCGATTTGGAACGATTGATGGCTAAAACCTCGGTGGGTAAAATCAACCCGCGCGAGGTAATGCAGTTGCGCAGGGCACTGGACGCTATTGAACAAATCAAAAGGTTGTTGCAGGAACTTCCTGCCGACAACCTGGGCTTTACCCGCGTAGCCGAAGGCCTCAATCCATGTCAGAGTCTGCGGTCTCGTATTGAAAAAGCCATTGCGCCAGACCCGCCGGTGGATATCCGCAAAGGAGGCGCCATGGCCGATGGCTGCGATCAGGAACTGGATGATTTGAGGCATATCGTGCGCAACAGCAAGGAAATTTTGCTCGAAATACAACAACGGGAAATAGACCGCACAGGTATTAGTAGTCTGAAAGTGGCATTTAACAACGTTTTCGGGTACTATATTGAAGTAACTTCCAAGTGGAAAGATCTGGTGCCGCCGGAGTGGACCCGCAAGCAAACTATTGCCAATGGAGAACGCTACATAACGGAAGAACTCAAAATCCTGGAAGCCAAGATTTTGGGCGCCGAGGAAAAAATACAGGCGCTTGAGGAACAATTATTCCGCGCACTGGTGGAGGAAATCGGACAATATATTCAGCCAATTCAGCACAATGCCCAATTAGTGGCGCGACTGGATTGCTTGTTGTCTTTTGCCCGTGTGGCGGAGAAAAATCATTTCGCCAGACCTGAACTAGACGACTCCAGGGTGATTGACATCAAGGAAGGACGGCATCCGGTTATTGAAACGCAATTGCCCATTGGCGAGCCATTTGTGCCCAATGATGTGTTACTGGACAGCGATTCAGTGCAAATTATTCTGATAACCGGTCCGAATATGGCCGGTAAATCGGCATTGCTCAGGCAAACAGCACTGATTACACTTATGGCACAAATGGGCAGTTTCGTGCCGGCAAAAAGTGCCAGACTGGGCTGGGTAGACAAGGTATTCACCCGGGTGGGCGCTTCAGACAATATTAGCGGCGGGGAAAGTACATTTATGGTGGAAATGAATGAAACGGCGCTGATCATGAACAATATCAGTGATCGTTCGCTCATTTTGCTGGATGAAATTGGGCGCGGAACCAGCACTTATGACGGGATTAGTATTGCCTGGAGTTTGGTGGAATACCTGCACGACAATGAGCGGGCGCATCCTAAAACCCTGTTTGCCACCCACTACCATGAACTCAACGAATTGGCTGAGAGTCATGAGCGTATTCACAACTTCCATGTGAGCACCAAGGAAGTTGGGCACAAAGTGATTTTCCTGCGCAAACTGGTGGCAGGAGGCTCCAACCACTCCTTTGGCATTCATGTGGCACGTATGGCCGGCATGCCCCAAAGCATTGTACAACGTGCCAATGAAATCCTGAAGACATTGGAGGAAAAGTCGGTAGAAAACAAAGGAGACGGAGGCAGTGGCATGGCAAGCCCTGCGGAAGTGCGCCAAAAGGTAAAACAGATAGCGGCGCCGCTGCAGTTACATATCTTTGATGTAGATGATTATACGTTGAAAATCAAGGAGATGTTATTGTCGCTGGACCTTAATACCATGACGCCTATGGATGCGCTATGGAAACTGAATGAGCTGGTAAAAATTGCCGGCAAGAAATAATGCTTCATGGAATCAAAGCTACTAATATCCATCATTTTGCCGGCCTACAATGAGGAGGAAAACCTGGCCATGGCGGTGCAAAAGATTGCCGAACAAACCAATCCATTGCAGGATAGATATCGGTTTGAGTTGATTTTTGTGAATGATGGCAGTAGCGACCGCACTCTGGCATTGCTTCGGGAATTGCACCAAAAGCACAGCGATTGGGTACATTTTGTGAGTTTTTCCCGCAATTTTGGCCATATGAGTGCGCTCCGGTGCGGATATGATCATGCACGAGGCGATGCGGTGATTTGTATGGATGCCGATTTACAACATCCGCCACAATACATCCCGGTGTTTTTGGAAAAATGGCGTGAAGGATATGAAATCGTGTATACAACCCGGCAGGATGATGAAAAAACCAGCTGGTTCAAACGCACCAGTTCCCGGTATTTTTATGGTTTGATGAATCGCTTTTCGGATGTAAACATTGAGCCTGGCGCTGCCGATTTTCGGTTGTTAGACCGCAAAGTGGTCAATCTGATTCGCGATTCGCAGGAGACGGAGTTGTTTATCCGGGGATTTATTCCCTGGGTGGGGTTCCGGCAGTTTGCCATACCTTATAAACCAGATCAGCGGTTTGCCGGGCAATCCAAATATACCCTGCGCAAAATGATCCGGCTGGCCCTGAACGGGATTACGGCTTTTTCCGTTCGGCCCCTGCGTATTGCGACATTCCTGGGCAGTTGTATTTCCGGTTTGGCATTTTCGTACGCAATTTATGCTCTTTATGCGCATTTTGTGCTAAAAGAAACCGTACAAGGCTGGACCTCCGTACTTTTGTCGGTGCTGATCATAGGCGGATTGCAATTGCTGACCCTGGGGATTATAGGTGAATACCTGGGTCGTTTGTTTTTGCAGGCCAAGGGCCGTCCACCTTATATTGTGCAGGAAAGCACACTACCACCCAAACCCTGACCAATGCGTTACGGATTATACAGAAGCCTGTTTGTTTTATTGTTATTTGCTGAAATTCTGTTGGTAACCTCACAACGCTCGCGTTATATGGGGCAACGGGAAAATGGCATTGTTTTGACCAGTCTGGCTGTATTGATGGGCCTTATGGCCTTGCTGGCAGCCTTTGAAAAGCGCAGGCCTGAACCTGTAAGCCCGGTAACCTCCAGAGATATATGGCCCATGCGGGTTGTGCTGTTAATTGGGATTGCCATGGCTATTTTCCATTTCAAACGGGAAATCAGCGTTATTCCAATTGCCCCGCAATTATCGGATATCATTCCTACTATTCAAGTAATGAACCACCGGCTACTGGCAGGGCAATATCCGTATGAGATCATACACGAGTTTGGCTACGCGCTTTCCCCAACCTATTTACCCCTCATGTGGCTGCCATTTTTCCCGGCAGCCTTGTTCCATTTTGATGAACGCTGGGTAGCTTTTACCATTTGGCTGATTGCGACATTGATGGTGATCTGGCGGGCGCATCAATCCAACTTGAGCGGGATGGCGCGTTGGCTGGTAACAGCCCTGCCATTTATGCATTTTATCCTTATTGAGGAAGGTACCAGCGCAACTTTTGGTAATACGGTGGAGTTAATGATTGCCGGGTTTTACATGATGTGGGCTTTGCAAATGGACCGAATCAGGGAGCTTTTGCGCGGAAATCC
Organism: Chitinophagales bacterium; assembly: GCA_017303475.1. GTDB lineage: Bacteria > Bacteroidota > Bacteroidia > Chitinophagales > Saprospiraceae > M3007. The sequence goes on along the minus strand of JAFLBO010000001.1, from coordinate 56,637 downwards.
GTGGAAAAGCGGGGCTATACTTGGCTTTTTCCTGATACTTTGTTTATTATCCAGGTATGCATTTTTGCTCTGGCTACCACTTTGTTGTTTTGTAGTTTGGATAGAAAACCGCAAGCTTGTGCTGACCACCTCAGTTTCCACACTGGTGGGAGTGCTTGTTCTTTTTGTCATCCCGTTTATGTTGAAAGACCCAATGGTGTATATCAAAGGGCTACAGCATTATTCTTCTGCAGCGTTGGCAGCCTGGCAACAGGAAGGTCAACAGGGGCCATTGTATGATGGTATTGGTGTTGGCGGGATTTTCAGGGATGGTATTCAGGGGGATATGTCCGTCAGACTGGCAACCTTGCAACGCAGCCAATTGATTATAACACTATTGGCAGTAGGTTTAAGTGGTCTGTATTGGTGGCGCAACAGGCAAAAATTACAGAGCCTGCCCTTGTTCCTGCTGGGCAGTCTGAAGTTTTACTTTGCCTTCTTTTATGGATTTATCCAGATGCCTTATATATATCTGATGCTAACGCCCTGCTTTTTCAGTGTGGCCATGTTACCCACCTGGTATAAGCCGGTGAAACAGGATTAACTGTATTCAGGCACTTGCTTTTTTCGCCTGGAGGAAGTGTCTGCGCGCATGCAGCACCAGGTATTCCATGAGATCTCCCAGGCGGAATCGATAGAGGCTCCAGCGGATGGGTTTTACAGATGCTTTATTGATGTCCACCTCACGGGCCTGCCGAATCAGGCGAAGCAACATTTCTGCATTGATGAGAAAAGCTTTGAGCTCCGTATCCCGCACAGCCAGTTTTTTTAGCGGATTAATGGATTTATGACTCTTGCGAAGCTTATGGTTGGAGGGATCAGCTTTGCGGATAGCGCTGCTTCCCAACCAGTTGGAGCGCCATTCCTGTGCAGGAGTCCATTTACGGGCTTTGGCTTTGTGCAAGGCAAGCTCCATGCGCGACAGATAGCCCTCAAACTGCGCATTGAGGTGTGCAAAACAATCCATTGCACTCCATTGCTCGGGAGTCGGGCGCTGCTTTAGTGTCGCCAATGAGGTTTCGGCGAAATGCTCTCGCACTTCTTTAAGCAATTGCTGGAGGCTTTCTTCCAGATGATCCAGGAGTTCGGATTGTGACATGGTTGGAGGATAGGTTGGAGGGGTTTGAAGGGTTTGAAGGGTTTGAGGGGTTTGAGGGGGCAAGCCCCTTTGGGGGTTAGGGGTTACACCAACTCTCCGTACAAATCAAATTCTTCTGCGCCGGTGATGCGCACTTGAGCAAAATCGCCCAAACGCACGTAGTTGTTTTTTGCAGGCACCAATACCTCATTATCCACTTCGGGAGAATCTGACTCCGTGCGTCCAATGAAGTATTTACCTTCTTTGCGGTCGAAGAGTACTTTCACTATCTGACCGATTTTTGCCTCGTTTTTGCGCAGGGAAATTTCCTGTTGTACTTCCATAAGTCGCTGCGCGCGTTCTGCTTTTACCTCGTCCGGTATTTCATCCTCCATGTCATAAGCCCGGGTATTTTCTTCATGTGAATACTGGAACACCCCTACCCTTTCAAATTGTTGTTCCCGGACAAAATCAAGCAAACTTTCAAAATCTTCCTCTGTTTCTCCCGGGTGACCAACCAAAAACGTGGTACGCAGGGCTATTCCCGGTACTTTAGCCCGAATAGTGGCCAAAAGTTCTTCGGTTTCTGCCCGGGTAATTTGTCGGCGCATAGCATCCAAAACCGGATCGGAGGCGTGTTGGAGTGGAATATCCAGGTAGTTGCAGATTTCTTTGCGTTCTGCCATCACTTCCAGTATTTCCAGGGGGAATTTACTGGGGTATGCATAATGCAGACGTATCCACTCAATGCCTTCTACATCGGCCAGGGCATGAAGGAGACGGGGAAGTTCCCTGCTTTTATACAGATCTAGGCCATAATAGGTAAGCTCCTGTGCAATGAGCAGAAGTTCCTTGACCCCGTTTTTCGCCAGATTTTTGGCTTCCATCACTAATTCCTCCACAGGCCTACTCACGTGCTTGCCCCGCATGAGCGGAATGGCACAGAAGGAACAGGTGCGGTTGCAGCCTTCTGAAATTTTCAGGTATGCATAATGGGGCAAGGTGGTAATCTGTCTGGAACCCAAAAGTTCATGTTTGTAATCCGCTTCCAGTCGGGCCAGCAAAGCAGGCATTTCCAGGGTACCGAAAAATGCATCCACTTCTGGTATTTCTTCTTCCAGATCATCTTTGTAACGCTGTGATAAACAACCTGTTACATAGAGTTTGTCGATGCCGCCATTACGCTTGATGTCGGCATATTCCACAATGGTATCAATGCTTTCCTTTTTGGCCACATCAATAAAGCCGCAGGTATTGACAATCACAATGTTGGCATCGCTTTCGTCTTTTTCGTGCGTGACTTCATAATCATTTCCCCGAAGTTGGGTAATGAGATTCTCGCTGTCTACCAGATTTTTGGAACAGCCGAGCGTGATGACATTGATTTTATCCTTGCGGTGCGACTTAGTCTTCATAATCCATCCAGGCAAAAGAGGCGCAAATGTCGGTATTAGTGCGCAATCCGCGTCTTTAAAAGTGAACAAAACTTCTGCTCCCCGAAAGTTGCCGGATTTACCCTGCCCATTTCCGGTCTGGATAGCGCATCTTTGGTGAGGTAAATTTTGCCTTCATACCGGAGCAGACATTCGTCCAGTTGTTTCACCAAAGCAGGCATACCGGCGGTACGCGGAAAATCCAGTGCCAGGGAATAGCCTTTGATGGGGAAAGAATGTATGGCCTCCGGCGGACGCTCACCGTGGCGTTTTAGCACACTGAGGAAGGGTGTTTCACCGCTTTTTTCGATGATTTCCAGCATTTTATGCATTCCCTCTTCAGCTTTAGCTTCCGGCAGACAAAACTGATATTGCACCAGTCCGCGCCGTCCGTAAAAGCGATTCCAGTTTTGTAAAGCATCCAGCGGGTAGAAATAATGATCGAGGTCAACGGCGCGTTCGCCATCAACACTTTTACGGTTGTAGAAATAGTTATGCGCCCGAATGCTTAAGGGGTTTAAAAACCAGGATGGTGCGAAAAAAGGTATGTTTTTACTCTTTTTTTCTTCAAAAACCAGTGGACCGTCCTGTGTTTCCATATGCCGGGCAAAATAAACAGCCCCGCGCCTGCGCGCATGTGTGCAATCTACCCATGCAGCCGCGTAGGGCCAGTCCTGATGGGCTTCAAATGCCCGGAAAAGGCCAGACAGGTCAGAGGCACGTACGGTTTTTTGCCACATTTGGGTGGATTTGATGCGCATTAGCTGGAAGCTGGCAGACAGGATTACGCCGGTCCAGCCCATTCCTCCGCAGGTTTGCCAGAATAAATCCGGGTTTTCTGTTCGGGAGCAGGTAAGCACATTGCCATCTGCGGTAACCAGAGTAAGGGACATCAGATGGTTAGAAAAACATCCGGCAACCGGATGGTTTTTACCATGCACATCGGAGGCAATAGTGCCACCAACGGTAATGGCTTTTATACCGGGAGTGACCGGGAAAAACCAGCCTGCAGGAATCATTAGGCGCAGTAAATTACTGAGCAAAACACCGGATTCGCAGGTAATTATGCCGTTTTCTGCGTCAAAATCCAGGATATTCGACAAGGAAAGCGTCGACACCATTACAGGCGCCAGAGAGGCATCTCCATAACTTTTTCCATTTCCCCGCGCAATTAATTGTTCCTGTTCCCGGACTAGCGCACTAAGCTCAGCTGCGTTTTGGGGTTCGTAAACGTTTGCTTTTATGACAGGGTAATTAGCCCAGCCGGCCATGTGCCGAGTTTGTTTTGTTAAAAGGGTTGACATATTTGTCGCAAAAAGGTGGTATCTGAAAGGGCGTAATAATTGGTTGGATAGGGCGAAAAATAAAGGGCGTATGGCGCCAGTCGTGGATCATTGGGTTTGAGGTCCGGCAATTCTTCAGGCAGGGAAAGGGTATTGAGCCGATAAATGTACACCCAAAGTGGATCCGGCTGGCAATTCAGGTCCAGACGGATGCGCGCGTACAATTGTTTGCCTTCATGGGTTTCATCAAACAGGTCGGCAAACGGCAATTGAGACAACTTTTCCATTTTATTCAGCCAAACCTTCACACTGTCGTTGGAGATGGTTTTGTGGCTGTTGTCCATTTGCCAGCGGGAACTTTCTTTGGAGTATATGACAGAAAGCGTATCAGCATTTACGGTTTCGATGGTAAAGCCATACACATCTGAGGTGTGATACTTCACTATTGCCGATTTTCTAAAATCGTCCAGTGTTTTGGAAAAAACACCGCGCAAGGCGTTATTTACCAGGTAAACGCCCTTATTGTTGGGGAAGGAGAGATAGGTTGCCGGCCTACCTTGTTCTAAGATTTCCTTACCGAGTATTATGCCTTCTGTTTTATGACTACCATAAATTATCACTACTACAATACCCTGCTTGTTGTTCAGCCAGCAGGTATCTGGCTGTTGGGTTGGCACAATCCGGATGGAGGTTAGGTCATTGAGTGCTGCCAGAATAGGCTTCATTTCTGAATCTGGCACCCTGGCGCTGCGGTTGTTTTGTTCTGCAACAAAACCAGATTCCGTACGCATAAGGGTAAGACCGGAAAATTGCAGCCGAACAATATCCGAGCTATCTGCCCTGAGTAGTTTTTTCTGAAATGTATCTGTATCGCGCCAGGGTGCATTTCGGAGCGCCAGGCCGATGATGACGGTGAGTATAAAAAGCAGAACGAGGTGTTTGTTCTTCATGGGTTATGGTTGGTTCGGCAAAAGTACGAACCAATGTGAGCCCATTAATCATTCATCCATAAATCACCCTTGGTGGTGCTCTCTGTCAGTCCATCGTTCATGATGCGTTCCTGCTGGTTGATGCCTTCCTGGTGGATCGCTTCGAGGAAAAGGCTGATGAATTCCCTACTCAGGTCGCCTTTTTCAGCACGGAGTCGGCAGGCATCGGCCAGGGCGCGGAAACGTTCTGGTTGGAAAATGGCTACATTTTTGTCTTTTTTGATGTACCCTATTTCACGTACCAGGTGCATGCGCTGGGCAATGAGGTGTATGATTTCTTCATCAAATTCGTCAATCTGCTGGCGGTAGTGCTCAATTTGTTCCCGATAACCGGGGTCTTCTGAAGTGGCAGAGCGCAATACCAGAGAGCGGGTCATTTCTCCGAATTGTTCGGGGGTGATTTGCTGGGAGGCATCACTCCAGGCATTATCCGGATCAGGGTGAACCTCTACCATCAGGCCATCGAAGTTCAGATCGTATGCTTTTTGGGCTGTTTCTGCCAGGATATCACGGCGTCCACAAATGTGGGAAATATCGCAAATCACTTCAAGTCCCGGAAACTCTTCCATAAGGTTGAGCGCCATTTGCCAGCGTGGCACATTGCGGTATTTGGAATCGCCATAAGTGGAAAAGCCCCGGTGAATGGCGGCGATTCTTCGAAGTCCGGCTTTGTGCAGGCGTTCCATGGCGCCAACCCAGAGTTTATAGTCCGGGTTTACCGGGTTTTTGACTATAACAGGGATATCTGTACCGGCGAGGGCATCAGCTATTTCCTGTACGGAAAAAGGATTTACGGTAGTGCGGGCCCCAATCCAGAGCACATCAATGCCATATTTAAGACATTCATACACGTGTTGAGCGGTGGCAACCTCGGTAGTGACTTTCAAACCGGTTTCTTCTTTGACTCTGCGGAGCCAGGACAAGCCAGTTACGCCAATACCCTCGAAAGCGCCCGGGCGCGTGCGGGGTTTCCAGATACCAGCCCGGTATAGATCAATGCCTTTGTCGGCAAGTCCGTGGGCAGTGCTGAGCACTTGTTCCTCCGTTTCGGCAGAACAAGGTCCGGCGATGAGTATTGGGCGGTTTTGAGGATGGAATACAGGTTTGAAGTCCATGGAGGATACTTGAGTGGATGTGTGTGTTTCGGTCATTGGGGTTGAGTGCTTTTGAGCGGATTGGGTTTACTCACGGGGTGACTTTGGAGTCACCCCGTGAGTAAACCCAATCCGCATCACCTAATTTTATTCATCAAACAATATTCCGGAAGTAAAAGTTTTTTCCGAAACATCACTGCACTAGTACAGTGATGCAAAGATTCAAAAATTAATTGCACAATTGCAAATTCATCGGCTGCCAAAAATCAAACTTCCGATACGTACCAGGGTACTTCCTTCTTCCAGCGCTATTTCCCAATCGCCCGACATGCCCATGCTGATTTCTTTAAAATGGTCATTTTGGGCAAAAAATCGAACTTTTAACCGGTCAAAAATGCCTTTTAGTTGTCGAAACTCTTGTCGCACCAGTTGTTGGTTGTCGGAAAAAGTTGCCATACCCATTACCCCGCAAATGCGTACATTTTTCAGGGCGGCGTATTCCGGACTACTCATAAGTTGGATGGCTTCTGCTTCATCGAGTCCGAATTTGCTTTCTTCCTGTGCGATATGAAATTGTAGCAGGCAATCAATGATTCTGTTGTGTTTCTGCGCCTGGCGGTCGATTTCCTGCAGGAGTTTGAGACTGTCTACCGAGTGTATCATAGCCACAAAAGGCGCTATGTATTTAACCTTATTTGTCTGCAAATGGCCAATCATGTGCCATTGTATATCAGCAGGCAGCGCGGGGTGCTTATCGAGCATCTCCTGAGGGCGATTTTCGCCGAAGACGCGTTGTCCTTCCTGGTAAACTTGCAGGATCTTTTCCACAGGGTGTGTTTTGGAGACTGCAACCAGTCGGGCGTGGTGGTGTTCAACGGTGGTCAAGATTTGGTGTAGCATGGCGCAAAATTAAGGATATGGACGGGTTTTTCGGGAAAGCGGAGCAGTTTCGCGTAATCACAAGTTTGTATGTCTGCATCAAATAAACTTCAGGTTAAAATTGCCAATAAGTTCATACAAAACTGACTACCAGCAGAGCGAATTGCGCTACCTTGTGCCGTTTTTCGCCCATACCAAGACCTTTTTATTCCAATTTCCATTCTTGACTCCTAGTTCTAAGCTCAGCATGTCCCACATCCGCAAGCATCTGTTCTTTTTCTTTTTCCTTCTGCTTTCCTTCACTTCTTCTGCGCAGGTCATTTGGCAGGAAAATTTCTCCGGCCCTCCTCCAGCACCCGGATGGGATGACAGCAATTTCACAGATTGTGATGGCACGCCACAATCGTTTAATGGTGTGATGAATGGCAGGTATGAAGTGACCGATATGGAAGGTGCGCCTTGTTGTCCGGCAAGTGGCGGCGGAGGTGATAACACATGGGTAACCAATGACATAGACATAAATGGTTATTGCGATGTTAGCGTTTCTGTGACATATGGTTCTGTTGGCACTTTTGAATGCTCCGCTGGTGGTCCCCACCTTGGTTGCACTGGAGATGTAGCGATAGATAACGGGCACGACCAGATTATTTTTGAATATAGTATCAACGGCGGTGGTTGGATACAGTTTGGTTATGTTTGTGGAGGAGGAGCTGGCACTGCCACTGTGAATGGATTAAGTGGAAATACCATCCGTGTTCGAATCACATTATCCAATAAAGCAACAGCTGAAACATACTGGTTTGATGATGTAACTGTTTCAGGTGTATTGCCAACTGTAGATCCGGAGCCGGATGTTTCAGGCTGTGCGGGTACACCATTTACCATAAATTTTACCGGCACAGGAAATCCACCACCTGTATTTAACTGGACTAACGACAATACGAATATAGGTTTGGGAGCATCAGGTACTGGAAGCAGCATTACTGTGAATCCGCCGGCAGGTTTGGGCCAGCAAGAAGTGGCTACCATTACCGTTACTCCACAATCCGGCACTTGTTTTGGCGATCCAATTACCTTTACGATTACGGTAGATCCGCTGCCACTGACCAACGATCCTCCGGATATTGTAGCCTGTTCAGGCGACTTTGTAGAGGTTATCTTTTCCGGTAGCGACCCTAACGCCACGTATCACTGGACGGTGAATAACGTTCCGCTTTTCCCACCAAGTGGACAGGGCGATATTTCCGGCACAGTGCCTCCCCTGCCCTTCTCGGTTTCCGGTTCCGTTACCGTTCATGCAGAAGTAGGCAACTGCGTGGGACCTCCGCAAACCTTCAATGTGACCCTGAATCCGGCCATTTCGGCCACTTTTACCCAGAATGGTCCATCCAATATATGCGCCGGACAATCTGCCGCTTTCACGGTCAACTTTAGCGGAGGCGGTGCGCCATATACGTTTATTTACTCCATTGACGGCGTACAACAGCCACCATTGGTTACCAACAACGATCCGTTCAATTTCACGGTACCACTTACCATGGATGCTACGATTTCAGCGGTAAGTTTTGAAGCAGGTAACGGCTGTACGCAGGATGTGGATGGCAGTTTTGATATTACCGTCAACCAGGCGCCCACTGCTACCCTGGCGGCCGGCCCAACAAATTTATGCGCAGGACAGTCGCTCGATATTCCCGTTACCTTCAATGGTTCCGATGATTACACCTTTGTGTATACCATAAACGGGGTGCCACAACCACCTATAACGGCTACCGGACCTGATTATACGCTTACGGTAAATCCGCCTACTGGCACAACCACTTACGTGCTTACTTCCGTGACCAGCAATGGCTGCACCGGAACAGCCACCGGCTCTCATCAGGCTGTAGTAACACCTTTGCCCACTGCCTTCATCAACGGCAATCCGGTGGTATGTGCCGGGCAAAATGTCAATATTCCGGTTACCCTGTCTGGCAACGCTCCCTGGACCTTTGTTTATTCCATTGATGGAGTAGACCAACCTCCGGTAACCACCAGCAACAGCCCTTATCAGATTGCCGGATCTTACAATGCCACTACCACTTTGGAACTAGTGAGTGTAACCTCCAACAACTGCGATGGTACGGTTTCCGGCATTGCGGTGGTTTCGGTATTACCAGGCGTAACCGGCGTGTTAGCGGGAGGCACAAATGCTATTTGTGTTGGTCAGACAGACACACTCGACTTTACCTTCAGCGGTGCCGCACCATACACCTTTATATATACAGAAAACGGTGTGCAACAACCACCTTTAACCACCAGCAATACCACTTACCAGATTCCGGTATCGCCCGGCGCTTCAACTACTTATGTGCTTACCAGTGTGAGCAACAGCAGCTGTCCGGGCGGTAGTGCAAGTGGCACTTACACCCTGAATGTGGCCACACCACCTACGGCTTTGATTTCTGGCACCGATACCATTTGTGCAGAGAACTCCGCTCCGTTATCGGTTAGCTTTACCGGTACAGCGCCCTGGACATTCTCCTACAGCGCCAATGGTATTCCTGTAGATACCATTACAACCAGCCTGAATCCATATACTATTACGGTTAGTCCAATGAATACCACCACTTATGCCCTTACCGGGGTTAGCTCCGGAAGCTGTGGTGGCTCTGTATCGGGTTCAGCGACCATCCGGGTGAATCCGAACCCGACTGTTACGCTGACAGGGGGCGGGCAAATTTGCCAGAACGGAAATGGTACAAATCTGGTATTTACCTTCACGGGAACAGCCCCATGGACGGTAACATACAAAGCCAATAACGATACGCTTACGGCTACGTCCAACGTGAGTCCGCTGATTCTACCTGTAAACCCGAACATCGGAACAATTTACAAACTGCTTGAAATTTCAGACTCCCTTTGCACTGATACGGCTGTCGGTCAGGTGATTGTGTTTGTATTCACTCCGGCCAATGCCCAATTCCTGGGCAGTGCCGCTTTCTGCGACACAGCCGACACCCAGGTATCCATTGATTTTACCGGTACGGGTCCATTTATCATCAATTACACCATTAACGGTGTGGCCCAGCAGCCGGATACCACTTTTGACGATCCGTATTTCATTCCTGTTCAGGTAAATTCCACTACTGTTTATGAGTTGACCAGCATTGAATCGCCGGGATGTTTGGGGATTATCTCTGGTCCTCCGGCAGTAATTACGATCAATTACGCTCCAACATATGCCAATTTGAACCTGAATTGTAATCCGGCGAATGGGACTTATGTGGTAACGTTTGATGTATTGGGCGCCACTTTACCACTCACCTTAACCAGTGGCAATGGGGGAAGTTTTGCCGGTTCAACCTTTACCAGCAACCCCATACCCATAGCGCAGGGGTATAATTTTAATTTCCACGATGCCAATAATTGCGGCAACGTGAATGTGAGCGGTTTAAGTACCTGCAACTGTGTTACGGAGGTAGGAACAATGAATCTGACGGCCATCAACGCCTGCCAGGACGAGCAGGCAACAGCCATTTACAACGGCGGTTTTGTCAATGATGGCAACGACACTTTGTTGTATGTGTTGCACGAAAATCCGGCATTGCCAATTGGAACTATTTATGGCTGGAGTGCCACGCCGAGCTTTGGCATTCAACCAGGTATGAATCCTGGCACTACCTATTATATATCTGCCATTGCCGGTAACATTACGGCCGGGGTGGTAGATACAGGACATCTTTGCACGGTTATTGCGCAGGGCACACCGGTGGTTTTCCATGCCTTCCCAACCGCAACCATCACACCGGCCAACCCTACTGCCTGCGAGGGCAGCACTGTCAACCTGACGGTGACATTTACCGGAACAGCGCCATTTGGATTGAGTTATTCCATAAATAACGTACCTCAAACACCCGTGACTGGCATAACAGGTAATACCTACACGCTGCCAGTTACGGTTAATGGCAATACCACGGTTGAACTCACAGGCATTACAGACAACCATTGTACAAATGCTGCTTCAGGTGTTACAGCCAATATTACTGCAACACCAACACCCCAGGTTGCGAATATCCAGACCATTTGCGATTACAATACCGCTACCTACACCGTAACATTTGATGTAGTTGCGGCCACTCCGCCGTTTGGCGTTTCGGGAATAGCCGGATTTTTTGCGGGATCAAGTTTTACCAGCATTCCAATTCCGTTTGCTTCGCCGGATTATTTTGCTACTTTCTCTGATGCTACCGGATGTGGCCAGGATACCATTGCCGGAATGGCCGTTTGCAATTGCTCCAGCGATGCCGGCGATATGAGCCAGACCCAGGTAAATGCCTGCCAGAATACAGTTCTGACGGTACCTGCTGCACAAAATACAGTACTTGATCCGAACGATCAGCTGATGTACATCATGCATACTACCCCGGATGTCCCCTTGGGCATCATTGTGGGATGGAGCAATACACCAAGTTTTACTTTTGCTCCTCCTATGCAAACCGGTGTTACCTACTATGTTTCTTCCATAGTAGGCAATCCGGACGGCAACGGTATGATTGACCTATTGGACCCTTGTTTATCGGTAGCAACCGGTACTCCTGTAGTTTGGCGCCCGATTCCTACAGCTACTTTGGCCAACAACACATACAATATTTGTCCGGGCAACACCCAACAACTTATTGTGAGTATGACCGGTACGCCCAATTTCTCGTTGAACTACACCATCAATGGGAATCCGTTTACCATTAACCCCATTACACAGTTCAATTTCCTGATTGGCGCAACCCTGCAACAATCAGCCACCTTTACGCTGGTATCTGTTACTGATGCTAATTGTACCGGCACCGTAAGTGGCTCGGCACAGGTAAATGTGCACCCTGCCCCGGCTGCCAGCAATTTTACCAGCACTTGCGACCCGCTTACACAAACCTATGTGCTGGAGTTTGATATTACGCAGGGCGACCTGAATACCATTGTAGTGAGCAACATTGCAGGCATTTACGATCCGGCTACAGGGCATTTTACCAGTAGTCCAATCCCGAGTGGCCAGACTTACAATGTACAAATCCAGGACAGTTGGAACTGCGGTACATTCACCCAGTCTGATTCTGTAAGTTGTGCCTGCAATACAAACGCAGGTGTGATGGATCCAACCCCGATCACCGCTTGCTATGGCGCTACGGTTATTGCGCCTGCTGCTACAGGCACCACACTAGACCCCGGAGATGCCTTGCTGTATTTCCTGGTAGGTCAATCCAACCTGCCGCCTAACTGGACTATTCTGGATGTGAATACCACGCCAACCTTTGCCTACAACCCAACCTTGCTGACACCCGGCACCACCTATCATATTGTGGCCGTGGCAGGCAATCCTGGCGGCGCCAACGGCATTGATCTGAGCGATCCATGTATTTCCATTATTCCGGGTCCGCAGGTAGTTTGGCGACCGGAGGTAACGGCCAGCTTGTCGGGTAATCCGGTGGTTTGTCCGGGCAGTTCCGCCACCTTGCAGGTACAGTTTACCGGCGACGGGCCCTTCAATTTGAGTTATACGGATGGTGTTACCCCAACCAATTTGACCAATATCAGTCAAAATCCTTACAGTATCCTGGTAAATCCTGCGGCCAGCACTACTTACAATCTGGTATCGGTGAGCGGCGCAGGAGGCTGTACCGGCACACTCAGCGGTACCGGGCTGGTAAGCATTTCCAATCCGCCTCAGGTGCTGAACCTGGTGGAAGATTGTGATTTGAATACGGAGACCTATACCTTGACTTTTGATATTGGGAATGGCGCACAAGCCAACCCTGTGTATACGGTGATTGGGGTTACGGGTTCATTGAACGATACAACCTTTACTTCTAATCCAATTCCGGGCGGCCAGCCATATACCATTGTAATTGGCAACCCTACAGGATGTACCACTACCATCAACGGTACAGTAGCTTGTGCCTGTGCCACTAGTGCAGGAACGCTGGTTAACCCGCAAAACGCCTGTTTGCCAAGCGGAACGGTATCTGCTCAGGCTTCCGGCAATCAGACCCTGGACCCTGATGATGCCATCGTTTACCTGCTTTGCACAGATCCGGCACTTCTGCCCAACGGCATTCTGGCACAAAGTGCTACTCCGCAATTTACATTCCAGCAGGGCATAATGACCCCTGGAACCACGTATTACATCGTGGCTGTGGCCGGTAATTCTGCAGCCGGGGGTGTGGATCCGCAAGATCCTTGCTTGTCAGTTTCTCCTGGTGTGCCGGTACGATTTAATGCCGCTCCAACAGCTATTATCGCCGGGACAAGCAATATTTGTGCAGGCGATAATGCCAGCTTCCAGGTACAATTAAGCGGGGCCACGCCATTCAGTTTTGTATACGCCATCAACGGTGTCTCCCAACAACAGGTAAGCACCAACAATACCACCTTTAACATTCTGAGCAACAACGTTCAACAGAACCAAACCTTCACACTGGTATTGGTGAACGATGCCAACTGTCCGGGCACTGTGAGCGGGCAGGCAGATGTGGTGGTTGCACCAACGCCGCAGGGCTCTTTGTTGGGTAATGTGACTATTTGCGCCGGAGATACGGCAACCCTTACCCTTAATGCAAGCGGTGGCAGCAGTTTTGACGTAACCATCAACGGCACGGTACCACCTTTGCAGTTAACTGGCGTTCAAAACGGGTATACTTTCAGCGTATCGCCTTCAAATACAACGACTTATACAATTTCGAGTTTAACTGCTTCAGGAAATACCTGTGCCGCTCAAATAGGCGCCGGCGCCACTGTAACTACCTCTTCTCTGAGTGCCACGGCTACCTTGTCGAATTTTAATGGCTTTAACACCAGTTGTCCACTCACTACAGACGGCACCATTTCATTGAGTACCATTGGCGGCATCAGCCCTATTCAGGCAAATTGGAGCAATGGAGCGAGCGCACTGAATGTGAGCAATCTGGGTGCAGGCGCCTATTCAGTTACGTTAACAGATCAGGTTGGCTGTACATATACCAACAGCTTTACCCTTCAGGCGCCGCCAGAGCTTACTATTTTGTTTGAGGGTGAATCACCTGTTTGTTTTGGAGATCAGAACGGCCGACTCATTGTCACCAATATTGTAGGTGGAGCCGGACCATTTGCTTTGTCGCTTGATGGCAATCCGCAGCAAACTACGAGCAATTTCCCGGTGATATTCAATGGTTTGGGCAGTGGTCCGCACCTGATTGAAGTGGAAGATGCCAACGGCTGTGTGAGCAATGTACAGGCGCCGGTTCCGGCACCACAGGAATTGTCGGTGAATTTGGGCCCGGATACCACACTCCGATTGGGTGACAGCATGCTGGTTCAGGCGTTGCTTAACTTCTCCGATATTGAGTCGTTTGAATGGCAGCCAACCCAGTTCCTTGCTAACCCTGATACTCTGGCTACGATGAGTTTCCCTTTAAATTCCATTCGTTACCGCCTGGTGGTAACCAGTTCAACGGGTTGTGAAGCGACAGATGATCTGCTGATTACCGTGAATCGGGAAAAGCATGTGTACATTCCAAATATCATTTACCCGAACTCTGACGGAAGCAATAATATTCTGACGGTATATGCGGGTCAGGAGGTAACTCAGGTTCGATCCATGCAGATTTACGACCGCTGGGGCGAATTACTCTTTGAAAACCGCAATTTCCAACCAAACGATGAATTCTTTGGTTGGGAGGGCCGGGCAAAAGGTCAGGATGTCAACCCGGGCGTATATGTGTATGTGGTTGAGGTGGAGTACGTTAATGGCGAGACGGAAATCTTTGCAGGCGACGTAACGGTGATACGATGAGTGAATGAGTGAGTGAGTGAGTGAATGAGTGAATGAGTGAATGGCGTCAATCCTTGGGTGGGTTGACGCCACTTTTTTTTGGGAAGGAGTAACCTGGGTTGGGGCACTTGTGTCTAGTGGTGAACCAACATATTTCCATGAAAAATCTGGCTTATTTCTTCGTTTTTTGGCTGTTTAGCCTTTCCTATGAGGTTGTTGCTCAGCATAACGACACTCGTTATGCTTTTGCTTTTTCTGCGCAAGACAGCCCGGTATCCCTAACCATACTTGCATATTTAAACAATGGCGTCACGGGGCTGGAAACCTTCTTTGCTGATTCATTTCAACAAACATTTGAAGTAAGGTTGCATCCTCATCGGAGTCAAATGGATTCGGTTTGGCAAGTGGAGTGGCAAATGCCGGAATTCCGTTCTGAGTGTTGGATGGTTGCCAGTGGGGTTGGGACGAAACTTGATTTACTGGATCCAAATGTCTGGCCAGTGGAGGCCTGTGAGCATCGCTGGGAAGACACATTGGCCAGTTTTCGCCTACTAACACATGAACTTTGTCATGTTTATCATGGGCAACATAATCCAAGCCCTGATTTTAGCCAGGTTACAGGTTTGGATTGGTTCGTGGAAGGGCTGGCCGTATACGCCTCCGGACAATGTGATGTTACAAGATTGACGGGTGTGCAACAGTGGCTGAAGCAAAAGGAGCCATTGCAGAATCTGGACGTTTTCTGGTCAGGAAAACACAAATACGGGCTTTCTGGATCTATGGTAATGTATATAGACCAAACATATGGCCGCCAGACACTGATCCAATTATTGAAACTTCAAACTAAAACAGCCTTGCTCGCAACCCTCCATTGTACAGAATCAGGTCTACTCAGTGCCTGGGACGCCTGGATCAGGCAATCGCAGTGGTGAGTTGTTCCAGCAGACTTTTAACGGCTTTCAGGCTTCTGACTTCGTCTTGTACCAGGATGAGTTCTTTGTTGGTTTGTTTAAGGGAAACCCCCATGATTCTTCCATGTTTTTGCATAAAAGCCATGATTTTATGGAAGTGTTCTGTGTTGTAGAATGAGGATTGCGGATCTCCAAGGAAATAGCAACGGAGTTTCCCACCTTTCAATATCAAGCGCTCAAAACCTATTTTTTTACACAACCACTGAAGTCGCAAACCATCAAAAAGTGCATTTACAGGTGATGGAAGCCTGCCAAAACGATCCTGCAAACGTTGAGCAAAAGCTGCTACACCTTCCTCATTTTCAATATTGTTCAGTTCAGTGTACAGATTGAGTCGCTCCTGGGTATTGGTGACATATTCTGAAGGGATGAGCATTTCAACATCCGTTTCGATGGTTACATCGCGCACATAGGAGCCTTTTTGGGCAATTTCCTCCTGAAAGATATCCTTAAATTCATTTTCTTTCAATTCCTGAATGGCCTCGTCCAGGATTTTCTGATAGGTTTCAAAACCAATGTCGGCAATAAATCCTGATTGTTCGCCGCCCAGGAGATTACCTGCTCCCCGGATGTCGAGATCGCGCATAGCCACCTGGAATCCTGAGCCCAGATCACTAAATTCTTCAATGGTTTTCAGTCGTTTACGCGCCTCCTGAGTGAGCACACTCATCGGTGGCGCGAATAGATAGCAATAGGCCTTTTGGTTGCTCCTCCCTACCCTGCCGCGAAGCTGGTGCAGATCAGACAAGCCGAACATATCAGCCCGATTGATGATAATCGTATTGGCATTGGGTATGTCCAGGCCAGTTTCAATGATATTGGTACAGGCCAAAACGTCAAATTTCCGATCAATGAAATCCACCAGTACCTTTTCCAGGTGCTCAGGGTCCATTTGCCCGTGCGCCATGGCCACATCTGTTTCCGGGCAGATACGTTTAAGCGTTTCTACCATTTTGGGCAGATCGTTTACCCGGTTGTGCACAAAATAAACCTGTCCACCTCGGTTCACCTCTGCATGGATAACTTCCTGAATCAGGTCTTCATCAAAAACCCTAATTTCGGTATGGATGGGTTGGCGGTTAGGTGGCGGAGTGCGGATGACGGATAGATCGCGTGCCGCCATAAGTGAAAATTGCAGGGTACGAGGTATGGGTGTAGCTGTCAGGGTCAGGGTATCCACATTAACCTTCAATCCGCGCAACTTTTCCTTGCTGGCAACGCCAAACTTTTGTTCCTCATCAACAATCAGCAAGCCCAGATCTTTGAATCCTACTTCTTTTCCCAGCAGTGCATGGGTACCAATGACCATGTCAATTTTACCGGCCTTTAGTTTTTCAAGAATCTCTTTTTTCTCTTTGGCTGAGCGGAATCGGTTGATATAATCTACTGTAACCGGGAAATCTGCTAAACGCTCCGTAAAAGTCCGCCAGTGTTGCAGGGCCAGGATAGTAGTTGGAACCAAAACTGCCACTTGTTTGCCATCTGAAACTGCTTTGAACGCGGCACGGATGGCTACTTCGGTTTTACCAAACCCAACATCGCCACAGATAAGCCGATCCATGGGATAAGGCTTTTCCATATCGGATTTAACATCCTGCGTGCTCTTGTACTGATCTGGGGTGTCTTCGTACAGAAAACTGGCTTCCAACTCCGTTTGTAATACATCATCTGGCGGGAATGCATGGCCTTTAGCAGCTCTGCGGGAGGCGTATAATTTGATCAGTTCGGCGGCAATATCCTTGATTTTCCGTTTGGTACGAGCCTTGAGCTGTTTCCAGGCATCGGAGCCCAGTTTAGACAATTGAGGGGTTTCGCCTTCCTTGCCCAGGTATTTGGAAATTTTGTGCAGCGAGTGTATGCTCACATACACGATATCGTTGTTTTTGAAATTCAGGCGCACAGCCTCCTGCTTTTGACCACCTATTTCAATGGTTTGCAACCCGGCAAATTTGGCAATGCCGTGGTCAATATGCGTTACAAAATCGCCCGGTGCTAATTCCCGCAGCACCCGGTAATTGAGTGCAACATCCTTGGAAAATCCCTGCCTGATCTTGTATTGATGGTATCGCTGGAAGATCTGATGATCGGTCAAAACTTCAATTTTCAGGTCTTCATCAATAAATCCTTCGTGGATGGGGACTTCCACGGGCAGGAATTGCACATCAGCTTTTAACTCCTTAAAAATAGCCGCCAACCTGTCGAATTGCTTGGGATTTTCCGAACAGATATAGGTTTCATAACCTGCCGCTTTCATTTCGTGGAGGTGTCGGATCAGCAGATCAAAATTCTTATTGAAGGAGGGTTGAGGTTTAGCCTGGAAAGGAATGACCTGTGGGGTAATCAGCGACATGGTTTTGATTTCAGGGTGTAAAGGTACGGGATTCAGAGCAACATTCGATCTGGTCTGATTGAATCAGCATGCATTGTGCAGTGGTCACTTTTTCCGTTAAAAAATAGTTTTTCAAACCTGATTCACTATTCCCAAAGGTTGAGGTTTGAGGGGAAACAAGGTCAAAACAGTCTAAAACGGGGGCAAAAATATTTCGTACAACAAATTGATTATCAGCTATTTATAATTTTTTTTCGCAAAAAAACCAGATTTCCTACCGGGCGATTCTGACATGTTTCCTGTCCTTTTACAGGGTAGCCGCTCGCAAGACCTTTGTCATGCAAATCGGATCAAATAATCACCGATCGCAATGGTCTTATGAATAACGCACTTACACTTCCTACCGCTACCAAGAACATCGCAACCGACAATATCACAGGTCTCGATCTGATCGGCGCCTGCATCACAGGGTTGGATTTGATTGGTGCATAAGGATTGGCTTGATAAGCAACCAAACCATCATAAACGCTCACACTGGCAGCTATCTGCCAGGGGGCAAAAATGCAACATTTTTATGAGAAACATTCCCACACCCAGCCGCCAGGCTTCTGCCGCCCCTCCCTGGAGTGGCGCCCAGCAAAACCTGGTGAGTCCAAGGCGAGAAACGGAGTCCACCCGTCACATGAGTTGTGACGTGGTATTTGGATCCCCCTCCGCTAATTGCCTTGGCACCGGAATATGCCGGATTACAGCCCGTACGGGGACACAGCCGGTATTTTCCGAACAAAAGAGAACCTGCCAGAGCACTGTTGCGCTGCTGTACCCGATGGAAGGCGGGGACGGTCTGACAATGGTACTTACGCGTGGCTTACTGTGCACCAAGTTGTACAAAAACCACCTTCGGCATGGAGAGCTCAAACTCGACAGTCCTTGCCCGCTGCCAAAAGCCCTTTGCAATACCCTTGGATTGAAAATCAAGGAATTGCCGGTTGGCAGTTACAAGATCCTGGAGGCTTCCGGATACGTCCGGATAGACTTCAAGGTTCACCAGGCTTAAAAGGATGGTCGCAAATACTTGCATCATAATTAGCCGATTTAAATTTTTTCATCATGAATCATTTTAATGCACGAGGGCATAAAGCATTGGCTACCAATGTTTTCCTCTTTACTCTGACCCTGTTTGCATGGGTATTCGTTTTAGGAACGACTGCTCAGGCACAACAAACTGCCGCAGCGCCGGAAGTACAACCTGAAGTTGTATCAAATCCAGCTCCTTATCAAAGAATGATGAGTTGCGATGTGATCTACGGAGGCAACACCCATTGTTCAGGAGCCGGCATTTGCAAAATCAATCCACGTTCCGCAGGCGGCCAAATCTCTATGGAGAAAAAGCTGGGCTGCAAAAGCACCATCGGATTGCTGTTCCCGATTGAGGAAGGAAGTGGTGTTTCCCTGGTTTTAACCAAACAACTTCTTTGTCCGCATTTCTTCAACAGCCACCTGCAACAAGGACTCCTGATTCAGGAAAACAATGCAGAATTATCTCCGGAAGTAGTTCAGACGCTTGGATTGAAAATCAATCAGTTGAAAGCCGGAAGCTATCCTGTGAAGGAAGAAGGCGCCCAGCTTCGGATTGACTTCTCATCCAACAGGCAATAATTCACATGTCAACTCTTGATCAACAAAAATTCGTGCACATGAAGCATATCATTTTGAGAGGAGCTTTTGCTAAAACAAGTCAACTGCTGCTCACCGCATTCTTTCTGCTGGCGTTTGTGTGTGTTTCCAGCCAAACCATGCATGCACAAGCCTTACAGCCACCTTCACAAAACTATAACTGGAAATCTGGCGAAGAAACCGTCAACGTGTTGGTGAACCAGATTAACGTTTTGAACCAACAAATGCCTGGCCTTCAGGAAGGCACTCCTTTGTACGACAATACCGTAAGAAGGATTGCTTACTTCAAAGCCATCATTGAAGAAGTGCGCAAAGGCAACGATGTAGCACAGTCTCTCGAACTGGCTATTCCGGCAGCAGCCACATTGGGTTTTGAAAAAGAAGCCTCTTACACACCTAAAGTGATTCTGAGAGCGCTCCAAACAGAAACCCGGGTAATGTTAACTAACTAAAATCCCTGGAAGGGATATCCATACAATCCGGGTAAAATACCCGAATTGAGCAACGCAACCTCAAATACCAAAGGACATCTGACCCAGGAAACAGGGTTAAACCTATTTCCGTCCTTTTTTTTAATTTTCAACATCATACTAGCATGAAAAAGAGCAATTTTCATATCATCGTGTCCTTGGCCGTTTGGTGGACATTTGCTTGCGCCACAGCGATGGCACAAACAAACGTCAACATGGCAGCCAATGGCGTACCAGTGGGTAACCCGTATACCATTTTGCTTCCTGGCAATTGTTTTTTCAACTTCTACGATAATGGCGGTCCAAACCTCAATTACAACAACAGCGCCAATGCAGAAGTTACCTTCCTCCCTTCCAACCCTGCTACGCACCGCGTACAGGTGACGTTTACGTCGTTTGGATTGGAACAAAACTATGATGCCCTTTACATCTACAACGGGCCGGCGGTAAATGCCGCCAACAAAATTCCTGGCCCACAGGGTGCAACCGTTACTGGTTTCCCTGGTGGCAACTGGCAAACCATCAGTCCTGGCACTATCACAGCCAATACAGGTATTGCTGCGGTTGGCGCAAATGCTTCCGAAGCGCTGACCTTCCATTTCCTTTCTGATGCTGCAGTAGCTAAAGCAGGTTGGACAGCAATCGTTCGTCAGGTGCCAATTCTCAACTGTCCGATGACAGCTCCGGCAAATCAGACGGTAAGTACCGGCCCAGGCTCTAACAACTGTTTCGTGAATGTTACTACACCGCTGCCAACCTTCCCGGGTGGCTGCAATGCTCCCTATCAGCTTCAGTACCGTATTAACAACGGTGCACCAACAGTAGTACTCACGCCTATAAATACTGTCATCTCTGCTCCTGTAGGTAACAACGTTATTACCTGGGAACTGGTTGACCCATGTGGCGGCGGCGTAATCAGCGCTGCGGTACAAGTGATTAACGTTATAGACAACACCCCCCCAACCATTACCCACCCATCCAATACAACGATCACGCTACAACCCGGCCAGTGTGAATTCTCTAATTACACTTTCCAGGTAAACTGTTCTGACAACTGCTCAGCCGGCGCCAATGGCACGGTTAATCATCCAATTGACTTTGCTGTAGGTAATCTTGGCAACGCAGGTATCATGTTTGATGTGACCAACCTGGGTTCTACTCCGCTTACCATTACACAATTCGGGCCATCCCTAGATCCGGGCACCTACAATATGGAGGTGTATTATACCATTGGCAACACTTCCTTCTCCGGTTTGGAGAGCGATCCAAGCTCATGGATTTTGGCTGGCAATGCGCTGGTAACATCCACCAACTCAGCAGTAGGAACTCCGGTTCCCGGTCTTGGCATCACCATTCCAGCAGGTGAAACCCGTGGTATTTACCTCACCAGCACTACCGGCTCACCGCTGAATTACACCAATGCCGTTCGTCAGGTAAACGATGGAACATTGCGCGTATCTTCTAACCCGGGCGCTGGCAAAGCTTACCCGTTTGGCACCACTAGCCCATCCCGTGCCTATAACGGTTATGTTAGTTACTCCACCCCAAATGGCGGAGCGGCAGTACAGGTTGCGCCATTCCCTCCTGCAGTTTTAGTGCAAGGCAATACCTACACCTACCACTATAAATGTACCGATGCCTCTGGCAACATGACCCAGGGTTCATGGTCTGTAACCATTCAGGACTTCCCGAATCCAATCAGCACCATGACATGCAACGATTTTGTCAACCTTGCCCTTGGCCCTGATTGCCGCGATACCCTGCTGGCAGACCAGGTACTGGAAGGCGGACCATTCCGTTGCTACGACTATTACCCTGTTCAAGTGGACAAAACACCACCATTTGGTAATGGTCCATGGCTCCCGGCTATTTTTGACTGCAACGACGTAGGTAAAACCTATCGTGTACGTGTATTCGATGATCAGGACGAAGACGGCATTCTGGATAATAACGAGAACAAGTGTTTTGGTGATGTGAAGATCGTAGACAATCTGCCACCTGCAATCGACTGCGATCCAACGCCAATTACCATTCCGTTCAACTTCCCGCTTACACCACTTTTCGCACAAAACACGTCTTTGGAATTGCCTTTCCGCAGCCAGGGACTGCCTTTGAACGTAACTGACGGCCAGATCCGTGAATTCAACATCCCGGTTAACCTTCCTATGAATGCCACTGTGGAAGATGTGGATCTGCGTGTAAAAATCAATGGCGATGTATTCTTCGCTGATATGAACATCCAGGTAGAAAGCCCTCAGGGCACTATTGTAACCCTGTGGGACGGCGCCGGTGGTTGCGGAGGCATGCTGCACGTGCGTTTCGACGACGAAGGCATCATCAATCAGGTTTGCGACAGCTACACAACGGATAAGAATGCTATCATTCCTTTTGGTCTGGGTGTATTGAGCAGCTTCGATAATGAACAGGTAAACGGTATCTGGAAAGTACGCATTGCCGATCAGAATGCAGGTGGTGATGTATCTACTATTCAAATTGCCGATCTGCATATCAAAATGTCAGGCGTATTCGGTGCGGGCTTCCCGAACGGTATCGACCCGATTGATGTGATTCCAAATGGCAATCAGAGCTTTATTGTTCCAAAAGCCGTTTCTATGTTGGCAGACCTCGACTACTGTTCAGATGTTACGCTTAGCTATATTGATCAGTCAACCAACCAGAACTGCGCTTCCGGCCTGACTTCCATCATCAGCCGTACCTGGACAGCAAAAGATGCGAGCGGCAACACAGCTACATGCATCCAGACCCTGAACCTGTTGCGTCCAACGCTGAATGATGTAAACTTCCCACCGGATTACGATGGTATTGACGCCCAGTATTTCTCTTGCAAAATTGGAGTATACCCAACGCCACAATGGATTGAAGATCAGGGATTCCAGGGCTTCCCATATGTATTCGGCCTGCCAGACGGAGGCGCCATCTTCTGGGAACACCACGATACGCCAGTTTGGAGTTGCGATGGCAGCTACAGCATTTCCCGCGAATGGACCGATGTAGATCCTTGCACCGGCCAAATCAAGAAGCACATCCAGCTTATTCAGGTACTTGACGAGGAAGGACCAGTGTTCCTGACTCAGATTCCGGATCAACTCGAAAGCACCGAGCCATACGATTGCTGTGCGAGCATGGCACTTCCAGAAGTACTGTTGATGGATAGCTGCTCACGGGTGAATAAGATCAGCGCGCTGATCTACCCAATTGATCCAAACACTGGCAACCTGGGCAACCCGATTGGTGTGAACGGCGGTTTGTACAACTTTCCTGGCAACCTGCCAAACAACACCGACACACTGGGTTCCTTTGGCAACATCCCATGTATCCCGGTTGGTGATCACCTGGTGGTGTACATCGCTCAGGATGATTGCGGCAACACTAGCTCCATGAGTTTCAACCTGACTGTACAAGATTTCGAGCCTCCAACCGCTGCTTGTGATGAAACAACCATCGTTGGTATTGGTAAAGACAATCCGAACGATTGCTACGAAACCAATGTTGCCAACTGCGAATTTGCCGGTGTAACCTGGGTAAGGGCTACCACCTTCGATGATGGTTCCTTCGACCTGTGTAGTGACATCAAATTCACCATTCGTCGCTCACAACCATACAGCGATTGCATCAACAACCTGGACAACACTCCATGTGCAGGCAACCCGCTGGGTATGAGCGAATACGAAGTAGCAACAGCTGAATCTGACTCCATCAAATTCTACTGCTGCGAAGTAGGAACCGAGCAAAAAGTGATCCTGCGTGTGTATCAGCTGAACCCTGACGGCACCATCTCTACCCTGCCTGACGGTACGCCGATTTACAACGAATGCGAGATCTCTGTGAAAGTACAGGACAATCTGAAGCCAGTTTGTGAAACACCGTTCAATGTAACTGTGAATTGCGAAAACTTCGATCCAAGCCTGTGGACATACGGCAAACCAAATGTATTGGACAACTGCTGTCTGGATGCCAACGTGGAATATCAGGGTCAGAAAGGTTTGACACACTCTGTGAATTACAGCCAGTTCGACTCTGTGTGCAACAAGGGTACTATTACCCGCACCTTCCGTGTAACGGATTGCCACGGCCTCACTACCCAATGCACACAGCGCATTTTTGTGCACTACGAACAGAACTACTTCATCAAATTCCCGGATGATGCAGTGGTGAATACTTGCGACGGCACCGGTATCTATGGCGAACCACAATTCTTCGGTGAAGACTGTGAATTGCTGGGTATCAGCTACCAGGACCAGGTGTACACTATAGTTCCAGACGCTTGTTTCAAGATTGAACGTACCTGGAAAATCATCAACTGGTGTACGTACAATCCTGGTGCAGGATGCGTGGTGGTTCCAAACCCAACGCCACACCCAAACAGCAGCCATGCCAGCAATAACCCTGGTCCGATTGTTTCCCCTCTGGGAACACTTGCTCCTTGGGCGCCAACAGTGGTGAAAATCACGCCAAACGACCAAACTGCAACCAATTACAGTATTTACTGGAACAAAAACGCTAACTGCTACGAGTACAAACAGATCATCAAAATCATTGACCAACAAGCGCCGGTGATGGACTGCCCAGCAAGCCCGGTTGAGTTCTGTGACTACACTACGAACGATCCAAAACTGTGGAACGAAAGCTACTGGTATGATCCGCTTATTCAGTCTAACGACCTGAACGAAGCTCCGGTTGATCTGACCATCAATGCTTCAGACCTCTGCTCTGGTTCAAACCTTAACATCCGTTACCTGTTGTTCCTTGATTTGGATGGCAATAGCAGCATGGAAACAGTGGTTAGCAGTGCCAACCCGCCAGCAGCAGGTACAGTGAATTACAACAATGCAACCACCCCGAACTTCTCCGGTGGCACACCACGCACCTTCGATGAGCGCGCTGTGGCTGCCAACCAGAAATATCGCTTCGGATTGCAAACCACGGTAAACGGAACCAGTCTGACTGCCTCTGTTCGTTGGAACACACCAGTAGCGCCAAGCTTGTACAGCCTGCCGGAACTTCCATACGGCAGACACAAAATCAAGTGGATTGCTTCTGATGGTTGCGGAAACGAATCCGTTTGCGAGTATGAGTTCATCGTGAAAGATTGCAAAGCGCCAACGGTTGTGTGCATGAACGGTCTCACAGGCAATCTTACCCAAACCGGTCAGATTACCCTGTTCGCAAGCGACTTCCTCTTGAACGCAGACGATAACAGCACGCCAGACGACTTCCTCCTGTTCGGTATCCGCAAATGCGGCACCGGCACTGGCTTCCCGGTTGATGGCAACGGCAACCCTGTAATCAGTGTAAACTTTGATTGCAACGAACTGGGTCCACAATGCGTAGAACTCTGGGGTCTGGATGCGTATGGTAATGCAGACAACTGCGAAACCTACATGATCGTGCAGGACAACAACGGCAACTGTGGCAATGGCACCGCCAGCGTAGCGGGTCTGTTGAAAACAGAAATGAACGAAGGCCTGGAAGAAACTGACGTTGAACTCTCCGGTCCAACCTTCAACATGTTCGATATGACCGATCAGGATGGTCACTTCTCCTTCCTGAACGCAGTACCGATGCACATGAACTACTCGATCACACCAACGAAGGACGACAACCCGTTGAATGGTGTAACCACATACGACCTGGTATTGATCAGCAAACACATTTTGGGTCTGGAGCCTCTGAATAGCCCCTACAAAATGATTGCTGCCGATGCCAACCGTTCCGGAAGCATCACAACATTCGACATCGTGGAGCTGCGTAAACTGATCCTGGGTATCTACACAGAATTGCCATCCAACGACAGCTGGCGCTTTGTAGACAAATCCTTTGCATTCCCGAACGCAGCCAATCCGTTCCAGACCAGCTTCCCAGAAAACAAATCAGTTGCTGATATTCAGTCAAACTCCATGGATGACGATTTCGTAGCCATCAAGATAGGCGACGTGAACGCAACAGCCATAGCAAACTCACTGATGACGGTTGAAGAGCGCAGCACAGGAACCCTGTTGTTTGATGTTGAAGACCGCGAAGTGAAAGCAGGTGAAGTGTTTGAGGTGAAATTCAAAGCCAGCGAAAAAGTACTTGGCTACCAGTTCACGCTGCACTACAACGATCTGGATCTGATGGATGTGGTTCCTGGCCCGGGCATGAAAGCCGACAACTTCGGAACGTTTGCTGCTGAAAATGCAGTAACCACTTCCTTCGACGGTGTTAACCAAGGTGAGTTCACGCTGAAGTTCAAAGCCAAAAAAGCCGGAGAGTTGAGCAAATTGATCAATATCTCCAGCCAAATCACGAAAGCTGAGTCCTATCAGTACGTGGATGGCACGAACAAAAACACACAGCGTCTGGAAGTTGCGCTCCGCTTCAACAGCAAGGAAGGCAGCACGATCAGCGGCGTAGGATTTGAGCTGTACCAAAACCAGCCAAACCCATTCGTAAACCGTACGCTCATCGGCTTCCACCTGCCTGAAGCTACTACGGCAACCCTGTCCATCTTCGATCAGTCTGGCCGACTGGTGTATAGCCAAAAAGCCGACTTCCCGAAAGGCTACAACAGCATCCCGCTCGACCGGGCCCTGTTGAACACCTCTGGAACACTCTACTACAAACTCGAAACCGCTACGGATAGCGCTACGAGAACGATGATTCAAGTAAAATAACGTACAGACTACCCGGGGATTTGGCGCCCTATACCTGAAGTTGCAGGCGTCAAATCCCCGGTTTTACCAAGCCCCAAAAAAACCAGAGAACGAAAAAGTTAAAGAAGCCCTTGTAAACCAGGACCAGAGAAAAAGCCACCAAAGAAACCAGGCCAACTTGAATAAACCCTTCGAAAGACCACTCCAACATTGACGAAAAGTTGCTCTTTTCAGCAGTCGTGGGCGTTCCAAAAAGTTGGAGCGTCCATGACTCAAAAAAAGGATGCAATTCAAAATATACTGCTTCAGTTTGCTGGAGCAAAAGGATCCAAAACCTTCCAGCCCTTAACGCTTCAGGGCATTTTGTAATCCTCAGTTTGTTTTATTCCTACCACGCTTAATCTCCCGGTTTAATCTCGTGAAAGACGGTCAGGCAGCAAAAGGGCTGTCTGGCCGTTTTGCCATTGTATCAACAGGGAGGATTTCACACAGAAAATCTGTGAATAAATCAACAGAAAGTTGTCCAGATATAGTTTTGGGATGTAATAACCTGATAGTTATTCTAAATTTTAAGGAAATCAAGCACGGCGCGAACCACCTGCTTATCCTGCATTTTATGGCCCAATCCCTGGGTTTCCAGATATTGACAAGTCCAGCTGGCCGCAATATCCCTGCCTTCTGTTACAGGAGCCACCTCGTCTGCAGCGTCGTGCAGCACAAAACCCGTCACATCCTGCAATAAACGCACCTTTTGCTGCACGGAAAATTCGTCGATGGACATACCGCTACGTTTTTCAATATGCCGGAAAATAGCCTTAACCACCAGCTCTTTGGCGCCTATCAGGTTGGCAAAATCATAAATAACGCGGGAAGAATCGGCGAACGATGCCAGTAAAACTACTTTTTGGGGTCTTTCTATTGGGAAGAGTGTAAGTCCAAAAACTGCCGCCGCACTCCCCAAGGAATGCCCTACAATGGCATAAGGTTTGGGGTTTATGGATAGGTATTTACGGAGCGCCCTGCTATACAGCAATGCATTCAGCAATTTCCCTTCTGAATGTCCACTGGCCGGCGCGTCAAAAGCATCCACTGCATAGCCCTTTGACAATGCCTCCCGGATGTATTTATGCCATCGCGCTGAATTGGATTCCCAGCCGTGTAAAAACAAAATCCTGGGAGCCTCGGAATCTGCGTGATCCCAGTGGTAACTGCGGAGTGTAAGCCCCTCCATCTTAAAACGTTCGTGTCTGGCTGAAGCCAAAAAATCGGCATCTTTTTCCCGCACCGGAAGAGTTCTTGGGGTACAAAATACCCGAAAAGCGACCCGGCCTGCCAGGGATGGCGAAACCAGTGCCAGAGCATTGAGCATTTTACCCAAACGGCGAATCTTTTTTAATGCCGCATCCGGAATGTTATTTACTGCCACTTGATCAGTTGTATTAGCTTTTTGGCGCTCTCCACATTGGAAAACTCAGAATCAAGCATGGCTTTGCGTTCTGCAATTTTGCCCTGCTCAAAAGGTGCGTTAATCACTGCTTCAATGGTTTGACGAATAGCAGCCGCCGAATTTCTAACAAAACAAAGCCTTGCCAAACCTGTTCCACGAACCATGTGCTCATTCACAATGCAAAAACGCCCACGGAACAAGGCATTAATCAACTTGAGTTTAACCCCCGATGACTGGAATGAAACCAGCAAATTGATATGCGCTTTACCTACCAGCGCGTTCATCTGCGCCTCGTCCGGGTTTTCTACCAACTTGATATGATCGTAGCCGGCCACTAATTCCTTCAGGCGTTCAGAGGGCGACATACCGGCAATGATAAACGGAATATCAAAGTCTGCAAAAACTTCACGAACCAACCACATGGCCGCCAGCTCATTGTCCGGCACACTGAGTTTACCATGAAACAGTACATATTC
This sequence comes from Chitinophagales bacterium, assembly GCA_017303475.1. Classification (GTDB taxonomy): domain Bacteria; phylum Bacteroidota; class Bacteroidia; order Chitinophagales; family Saprospiraceae; genus M3007. Next base: position 28,042 of record JAFLBO010000001.1, on the reverse strand, counting down.
TCCTTTGCCCGACTGACATTCAATGGTATCATTTGGGTGGAAGGCCGGGATATATTGCGTGTTGGCTTTTAATGCCCGGTAATAAGCTTCATCGGTACTGGAAATGGTAATGATCTCATCGGCATGCAACACTACCTTTGGTTCAATGCGTTGCAATTTGATGCTTTCAGAGAAATAATAAGCCTTTTCCAGGGGGGCGGTGGCGGAGGTCAGCTGGGAGAGGCTTTCATAATATTGCCATTCAATATTGTGCATCCGTATGAGTTTCTGCCTGCTTTTCAGGCTTGGATGCCAAATAAGCCCTGCCGTATGCATGCCTTCAAAAAGAATCGGATAACGGTCCTTTTTGAGTCTTTTGAGTAATGTGCTGCTTTGCCTGGTGCGCATGATAAATGGCAGCAAGCTCACCTGATAAAACAACGACCGGCTTCGTTTGTAGTAATAGATTTCGTGGCAATAATTGGCCAGCTCAGGCTGAGGGGTGCGGTCGCCGTATTGATAACAGTGCAGAATAATTTTGACACCCTGGGCATGCAGCGCCTTAATCTGGTTGAAAATAACAATCACCCCGCCGTAGTTTGCGGGATAAGGAATGTCAAAGGAAACGATATGTAGAAACATGAATCAGGGGCGTATCGGTTACGCATTAGGTATAACGTCTGCAAAGGTATGATGTTTTGGAGTATGCGGGGCGTAGTACAACAAGGGTTTAGTACCGGTTCAGCGGATCTTGTCAGTTATTCTGACAACAAGGCTATTGCAGAAATATTACTCCTCCAAAGTAAAAAAAAAAATCCATTTTTCTTTGCTTTTTGTATTTTCATTAGCATACCTTAGGGAAAATTTTCGACCCAATTGTTTCACTAAATTTTATGCATATGAACATCACTTTTGAAGAGTTGCGCCGGATCAAGCATGCACTTCCACACGGCAGCATTGCTAAAATTGCCCAGGAGTTGAATATTGACGAGCAAACGGTACGCAACTATTTTGGTGCGCACCAGTACAAAGACGGAGAAGTGGTGGAGTTCCACCTTGAACCAGGACCGAACGGAGGTATCGTTCATATTGAAGACACAACGATTCTGGATCGAGCTCAGCAAATTCTTGAGGAGCATAATCTTACTCACTAAGCCAAGCATTCCAACAACATACACTTATTAAAAGCTATATGCCTGCAAACCAGTGCAGGCAGAAAAAAAGGGAAGCCGGTCTGCATGTATCGCGGCTTCCCTTTTCTTTTTGCTGTATTTACGATGCGGTTTTCATAACATTGCGCCTCCTCTGTGCAACTTTGAGTCAAGAATTTTATGGCAACCATCAACCCTAACGCTAAAATCCTCAATGCCGCCGTCATAGTAGCGGCACTCGGTTATTTTGTAGACATATACGACCTGCTGCTGTTCGGTTTTGTGCGGGTAAAAAGTCTCACTGATCTGGGCTTTTCCGGACAAGATTTGACAGACAAAGGCTTGTCCCTTCAAAACTGGCAAATGTTCGGTATGCTTGTTGGTGGAATTTTGTGGGGCATACTGGGCGACAAACGTGGTCGTGTACGGGTATTGTATTTTTCTATTGCCCTTTACTCCCTGGCCAATATCCTGAACGGTTTTGCTACCGGCTATGTAGATTATGCATTTTACCGGTTCATTGCCGGTATTGGCCTTGCCGGCGAGCTTGGAGCAGGCATTACCCTGGTAGCGGAGGTTTTACCCAAACACAAACGGGGCATAGGAACCATGTTGGTAGCCAGTATCGGGCTGACCGGGGCCTTGCTGGCCTGGATCATTGAAAGGAATTTCCCCTGGAGGGAATGTTACTTTATTGGCGGCGGGTTGGGTGTACTCCTGCTTATTCTGCGCATCAGCGTATCAGAATCCGGTATTTTTCAACAGGTTCGGGAGCAATCTCACATTAGCAGAGGCAACTTCCTGGCCTTGTTTACCAGCTGGGATCGCCTGGTGCGGTTTTTACGCTGTATTTTCATCGGAACCTCTACCTGGTTTGTTATTGGCGTTCTGGTGTTTTTTGCCCCGGAATTTGGCAAAGCCAAAGGTCTGGAAGGCATTTTAGCCTCCAATGCCATTGCCATCGCTTATATTGGTTTGATTTTGGGCGATCTGGTTTCTGGCATGTTAAGCCAGGTATTGAGGAGTCGGGTAAAAGTAATGGCTATTTTCCTCAGCCTCGATGTGCTGGCCGTTTTGGGTTATTTATCCCTGCCATTTTCGTCGCCTGAAATGTTTTACCTCGGGCATTTTTTGCTTGGGTTCTCTGTGGGGTTCTGGGTAATCTTTGTTACTATTGGTGCAGAGCAGTTTGGCACCAACCTGCGTTCAACAGTAGCTACCTCTGTGCCGAATTTTGCCCGGGGAATGCAGGTACCCATCAACGAATCTTTCAAATATCTCAAAGGAGCAGCCGTAACGGGAAGCGTGATTACGGCAGGTTATATCGTTGGAGCTATTTGTCTGGGCATTGCCTTTTTAGCGCTTTGGGGCATGAAAGAAACTTTTGACAGAGACATGGATTACGTTGAGGACATTTAACCGTACAGTCTCAAAAACAAGCCCCGGACCTGGCAAGAGGCCCATTAAAACACAAGAGCCACCCCAACGAAGGGATGGCTCTTGTTATATAGTGGTAAATGCCGCAATTAGTGTGCAATTACTACTTTCTTCATGGTAGAACCTTCAGCGGAACGAATCCACAGATGGTAAACACCTGAAGGAATGTTGGCTACTTCCATGCGCATTACGCCGTTTTGGAAGTTGCGTTCAACCTGAGTACCATTCACTACCTGGCCTTTGGCATCCACCAGAGAAACAGCTACTGATGGGTTTACAGCATCCAGTTTCAGCTCCAGATTGATGTAATCGCTGGCTGGATTTGGAGTGATATTGATTTTTGCATCAGCCAGTGCTTTAGGCTCGGTAGTTTTTACACCTGGCACAAAGCCGTCCAATTGCAAACGCTGAACTACGATGGCATCCTGCCAGCCGCCAGTGAACAACTGACCGAAGTACAGTGGTGTGGTTGGGTAGCCAGTGAAAGAAGCATAACCTACGTCTTTGGAGTTGTTGAAACGAACACACTTGCCTGTACCCGCTGCCGTTCCATCATAAATCAGAGATACATAGTAACCTGAGTTGGCATCAAGTGGAACACCGTTTTCACCAGTGCTCAGGTCGGTCAATGGAACATGAATCAGCGCGTCATTAACCTCATTTCCAGTCATTTCATACTCCTGGTAGCTCAACAAGCCAGCTCCAAGATCGTCAATGAAGCTGGTAGAAAGGTCGCCACCACCGTCGCCATCAACGTCTGCTTTGTACACAGCAACACCAATAATGTTGGCAGTTGGGTCGCCAGGCACAAAAACATCCTGGATATTGGCAATACCGAAGGTAGCGTACGTAGCTTCAGCAGGAGCATCGCCAGTGAGCACCAGGCCACCGCTCTGAATATAGAAGTTCGCAGCAGCGAAATCTGCATCAGCCGGACCAACACCACCTGGATCAGTTACCAGATTATCAGTTGCGAAAGTGTAGTTGGTGTGCTCAAAGTAGCTGTACACTGTATCGATTGCCTGGTTGTATTTGTTGTTCGTAAAACGAACGGTGTGTTTACCCAGTGCTGGTGGAGCGTAGAATGGCGGGAACACAATGAAGGAATCCACACCTGGCTCGCAAACCGGCATGTTGTAAGTCAGGGAACCAAGGCTTGTGCCGCTTGGGTTAAAGAACTCAGCTTTGATGTTAACATCCGTTTGAGTAGCGCCGGAACGGTTGTTGTACAACACCGTAATAGCCTGCATAGTGTCTACCTGGCTCAAAGGAGTGGCATACATGGAGGCAGATGTTGGCACGGTAAGACGTGGGAAAGCAAAGCAAACATTAACGGTTTGGCCTGCTGCCAGCGCTCCGTCAATTTGTTCTGCCGTCAGACGCTCCAGGAAAATGGCCGGAATGGTAGCCGCAGCTGCACTGTCCAAACCAGTCATACCACCCAGGAACTGAGTAGCATTTGCATAAGTAGTGCAAGGACCATCCTGTGGGTTGGTGTAGTGGTTCACAATGATCACTGCTTTCGCACCGGCTTGTTTAGCCCAGTAAGCTTTCACAGAGAAGCCGCAGGTACCGCGACGAATCAGCGCGATTTTGCCGTTCAATTGAGCGGCGTTAGTCAGCTGACCACAACCCAGTGAATCTTTTGCCCAAACTACTTCACCGCAAAGTTCTTCGGTTACGTCTGCCCCCCAATCACTTTGGCCGATCCATTGGCATACGCCGGCATCTGCGCCATGTACAAGGGTTTGTGCAATACTTGCAGGTGAGGTGATTTGAACCACGAATCCATCATCGTCTGTACCCAGTGCCTGAGCATTTGCGGTAGAAGCCAGACCAAAAAGCATGGCTGCACCCGACATCAGCGAGAGGAAGTGTATCTTCATTTTTTTCATAGCAAAAAAAACGGTTAAGGTTAAATAATTTGTTGAAACGCAAAGATAGTGTTTTGCTCTGTCTGGCACCTCCTGCGTTTGGATAATCGACGACATTTGGGAATTCGTCCGTGAAGAACAGTGGACCCGTTACGCTTAAAACATACATAAATAAAATTATGTAATGATTTAATAATCAATTTATTATATAACAATTACTACTGGAGCAACGGTAAAGCCGAATGTTCCGCTTACTCGCATGAGGTAAGCGCCAGGCGGCAGGTTTTTAACATTTAGCGAAGGGCTTTCACCCTGATTTACCTGTAAGTCGAGGCTAAGGGCAACCTTTACGCTTTCCAGATGCAACAAGGAAAAGTGCAATGGTAGAACAAAAAAGGCGTCCCGGTACAAACCGGGACGCCCCAAATACCTTAATTCTGTTAGGAATTAGTGGCAGATAGCGATTGGCTTCAGGGTAGAACCTTCAGCGGTACGAACCCACATGTAGTAAGTACCTGATGGGAGGCTTTTCACATTGAAGTTCATTACACCTTCCTGGATGTTTTTCTCAATCTGAGTACCTACAGCCACGCGGCCGTTGGCATCAAGGATAGATACTGCAACAGATGGGTTAACACCATCGAGGTCCAGGTTCAGGTTAACGTATTCGTTTGCAGGATTTGGCGTGATGGAAAACTTGGTATCAGCCAGTCTCTTTGGCTCAGAAGTGCTGGAACCTGGAGTAAAGCCTTCCAGTTCCAGGCGCTGTGCAACCATTGCGCCAGACCAGCCACCAGTAAACAGCTGACCGAAGTACAGCGGTGTAGTTGGGTAACCGGTGAAGGATGCGTATCCTACGTCCAAAGTGTTGATAAAACGAACACAAACGCTGGTACCAGCAGCAGTTCCATCATAAATCAGAGAAACATAGTAACCAACATTTGCATCAAGATTGATACCCTGATCGCCAGTTGCCAGATCAAAAAGTGGCACACTGATAAACTCGTCGTTTACTTCATTTCCAGTCATTTCGTATTCAACATAGCTGATCAGACCAGCACCAAGGTCATCAACAAAGCTTGATGCCAGATCGCCGGCGCCATCACCGTCTACGTCAGCTTTGTACACAGCAATACCGATGATATTAGCAGCTGGGTCGCCAGGAACATACACGGCATCAATGTTGGAAATACCGAAAGTAGCATACGTAGCTACAGCTGGAGCATCACCGGTTAGGCACAAACCACCGCTTTGGATGTAGAAGTTTGCATTAGCAAAATCAGCATCTGCAGGGCCAACACCACCTGGATCCACTACAAGGTTGTCAGTTGCAAAAGTGTAATCAGTATGTTCAAAATAGCTGTACACGGTATCAATTGACTCAGTGTATTTGTCATTTGTAAACATTACTGTGAATTTACCTTTTGCAGGTGCTGCATAGAATGGAGGGAAAACGATGAATGAGTCAACGTTTGGCTCACAAACCGGCATGTTGTAGGTAACGCTACCCAGGGAAACACCGCTTGGGTTGAAGAACTCAGCTTTCAGGTTTACATCAGTTTGGGTAGCACCGGAACGGTTGTTGTAGTTCACAGTGATAGCCTGCATGGTATCAACCTGGCTCAGTGGAGTTGCATACATAGATGCAGAAGTTGGGCCAGACATGCGTGGGAAAGCAAAGCACAAGGTTACAGGTTGAGCAGCTTTGAGAGCAGCATCAATCTGCTCAGTAGTTTGACGGTGAATCAGGATAGATGGGATAGTAACAGCAGCAGAAGAGTCGCCGCCAGACATACCGCCAATGTTCCAGGTGCAAGGACCGTCGGTAGCCGTTGCATAGTGGTTGGTAATAACCGCTGCAATGGCGCCAGCCTGTTGTGCATGGTACACTTTCAAGCTAAAGTTACAAGTACCACGACGCAGCAAAGCAATTTTACCAGTCAGGTTGTTAGTGATTGGGGTGCAACCCAAAGAGTCCTTTGCCCAAACTACATCGCCGCAAAATGCCTGATCAGCAGTGAGGCTTGGACCATAGGTGCTACCTTCCCAGCCGCATTCAGCAGCATTGAAAAGGTTTTGAGCGATGGAAGCCGGAGTAGTAATCTGCACTACAAAACCGTCGTCATCAGTGCCGTCAACACCTTGTGCATTCAGGTTGGAAGCCATCCCTACGCATAGGGCCAGCAAAAGGAGAAAGTGAAAAAGTCTGTTCATAACTAAAAGAGCAGGTTAAGTTTGACTGTGGTTGTAAAGGTGCAAAGATAGAATGTTTGAAAAACTGTACCCCCCTTTTGCGTTTTTTTGGTCAGTTTTTTACAGATTGGGTAAAAACCCTGACCTGGAAACATCGTTACTCTTTACATTTATGCTGTTTTTTGCCCTGAATTTGTCAAAGGCATTATTTTCATTTATCCAATCAAATTGCACCATGCTAAAAAAGTACCTGCTCTCTGCCGTTTCCATCGGAATGGCGCTCACTGCCGGCGCGCAAACCCTTGCTCCGCACAACATGCCAAAGGTTGCTCATCTAAAGCCGGTTCCGTTTAACAAACAGGCCGTATTGCCTGAAACCTTTACACCGGACCTGATCAATCCAAATGAATTTATTGGTGGAAGCATTGACCGTAACAACTCTGAGGAACTTGTTGCCGTTACCCGCTGGGATGCGCATGGCTATGGTTGTGTTCCTTCCCGGGTTTATTATAAGCCAAACGGTGAACCGGTTTCTACTTACACCTTTGCTACCGACGGCGCTGATGCTTACCCTGAGCGTGGCACCGGTTACAGCACTCGTTCTGGTGGCACCTGGAATGCCAATCCAGCAAGAATTGAATCTGTCCGCACCGGTTTCCCTTCAGCCAGCATCCTGGACGATGGTACCGAAGTAGCTATTGCTCACGGCACCTCTGTGACTCCTTACATCCTTCGCTTTATGCGTAAAGCGCCAGGCGCTACTTCCTGGACTGAATCCAACCTGCCAACACCGGCAGGTCAGGGATGTCTGTGGCCACACCTGGTAACCTCCGGAAATAATATCCACGTAATTGCGATTACAACGCCAACCGGAAATAACGGAACAGTGTATGAAGGCATCAACGGCCACATCCTGTACTGGCGCTCTACAGACGGCGGTTTAACCTGGGACAAACAATTTGTCAAAATCCCGGGTCTGGACAATACCAAATACACCGCCCACGGTGCTGATGAATATGCCATTGATGTTAATGGCAGCACAGTAGCTGTAGCAGCATTCCCGGCCTGGAACGACCTTCAGGTATTCAAGTCGTTTGATAACGGCGACACCTGGGAAACCCTGCTCGTGAACGATTTCCCTGATGCCCTGGAAAACTATGCCGGTGCTGATGGCGATTCTTACACTATTGATGACATCGGGGATCCTGATCCAAATGCGCCAGATTCTTTGGCTGTGTTCAGCTCAGATGGCTCAGGCAACCTGCTCGTGGATGCCTCAGGTGAAGTACATGTTTTCTTCGGCGAAATGTATTACTCTGATACCGATCCGGCGGCTGGCTCTTCTTTTTATCCCGGCATTAACGGCCTGCTTCACTGGAAAGAGTCCTTTGGAACCGATAACTTCCAGTTGATTGGCGGCGCTTTGGACTACGATGGCGACGGTTCTTTGGGCATCACTGCCATTGCAGAAATTGCACCATACTATATGAGCCTCGCCAGCATGCCCTCTTCCGGCGCAAGCGCTGATGGCACTATTTACGTTGGTTACGCAGCCCTGCATGAACTGTACCGCAGCAGCAACACAGATCAGCAGTTTTTCCGCCACGTTTATCTGGTTAAATCATCAGACAACGGAGAATCCTGGGGGGATCCACTTGATATCATCGCAGCTCCATTCATTTCCGACACCGTATTGATTCCTTTTGTGGAAAATGTTTATCCAATGCTTCCACGCCACATTGGAAGCAATGTAGGTCTGGTTTACCAACAGGATTACGATCCGGGTATTCACCTGCTTGGCCCAACCGCTGCAGGCAACCACCCATTCGTTGACAATAACCTGCTTTGGGTTGAAGTAGACCCTACAGCTATTCCAGGCACCAGCAGCGTTTTCACACCTGATGCTAATCCAACACTTGACCTGGCCTTGACCCCTAACCCTGCATCCAGCCAAACCTTGCTGACCGCTACACTCAGCGGCAAGGGTGACGTAACGGTTGAAGTGTTCGATATGATGGGCAAACGCGTGTATCAAAACAATATGCCTTCTGTTGAAGGTCGCCAGCAACTGGTACTTCCTGCCCAACAATGGGTAAATGGCGCATACTGGGTACGCTTGAGCGAAGGAAACCAATTTGGCATCACTAGACTGGTGGTTGCCAAATAGTCATACTTTTTGATAAAAATTCATATCAATCAGGAGGCTGTCGACTTTTGTCGGCAGCCTCATTTTTTTATAAAAAAACTTTCATGCCCTGCCAATAAAATCCAAAGCCTGCCGTTCAATGCCGCGTAATCCTCCGGTTCCTTACCATATCTCCTTTAATCCCTAATCGCTTCGTCGCCCGACGATCATTTGACATCCCGCCTCCGAATCCCACTGAAGACTATTTTTAGTCAAACCTTTTAACCGATTTTCAATGGCTTCTTTAAATCCTCTTGCAGGGGTTTTAGGGCGGCGTAAGGCGGCGCATTTACTACGCCGGGCCACCTATCGTTACACCCGTGCGAGGGTGGATGAGTTGGCCGGAATGACCGCTGCCGAAGCAGTTGCCGCTCTGCTCACCCCTGCCCCGCTCCAATTGGAGCAACCGCTCTACTCCGCCAGCGCAGGTGCGCCAACTTCCTGGATCAATCCGCCTCAGCCCCCCAGCGCACCACTCCCTGCCGACGACCAGGACCTGACTCGTTTTGTGATGGGTTGGTGGGTAAACGAAGCGCTCCATGATCCGGGCGCTTCTCACCGTATGACGCTGTTTTTCCACCAGTTTATGGCTGTGGATGCCGCCAGTGGCTCCAGCATGGAATTCTTTGACTACCTCTCACTGCTTCGTTGGGGAAGCCTGGGTAACCTGAAAAAGCTGGTAATCAAACTGGTTACTGACAACTGCATGTTGCGGTATCTGGACAACGACCAGAACTTTTCCCAAAACCCTAACGAAAACTTCGCCCGTGAGTTTTTTGAATTATTCACGGTTGGTCGCGGAGATGCAGCCGGCCCGGGAGATTATACCACGTTTACAGAGGATGATGTAATCCAGGCTGCACGGGTATTTACCGGATTCAATCATGCACAGCGGCATCAGTATACTGATCCTGAAACCATGATACCGGCTGGCAAAGCTTATCCTCAGAGTCACGATTTCAATCCCAAGGTATTTAGCGCCCGTTTTGGCGGAGCTACCATTAACGCAACTACCCAGGATGCAGTCGGCATGATTGCAGAGTTGCAGGCATTTGTGGATCTGGTGTTTGCACAACCTGCCACAACACAGCTGTTCTGCCGCCGGCTATACCACTATTTTGTCACCAGAATTGTACCTCAGGAAGTAGAGGATGAGGTGATTGCCCCATTGGCGCAATTGCTCACCGACAGTAATTTTGAGATCAAACCGGTACTGGAAAAACTGCTGCAAAGCGAACATTTTTACGATGCTGACGACTCCGCCAATACCGACGAAATTTTTGGCGCTTTGATAAAAAGTCCGCTGGAGTTATCGCTGCAGGCTCTTAACTATTTCCAGGTTCCTGTGCCGGACCCGGTGGCAGAAAATGCCAAGCATTACGGCGATTTTTACAGCGCAGCCGTGCTGGAGCGCATGCTGGCAAGGGCAGGAATGGATTTGTTTTATCCATTGGATGTAGCCGGATATTCCGGTTATTATCAGGATCCGGCGCTCAACCGGCAATTCTTCAACTCAGCCACCATTGTACAGCGTTACAAACTGCCTCAGATCCTGCTCACCGGCACCCACGCCTGGGGCAGTGGCTCCAACGATTCCATCGGCACCCAACTGGATATAGCCGCCTGGGTGCGCGACAGTGGAGTCATTTCAGATCCATCAGATTCTTTGGTACTGGTTACAGAGTTACTCCACTATCTCTTCCCGGAAGAGCCAGACGCCGAGCGCCTCGATTATTTCCTCACCACGGTATTTCTGGATCAATTACCCGCGCAAGACTGGGTTTACGAATGGGAAAACTACCTCAGCACCGGCAACGACTCGGAGGTAAAAATCCCACTCTCCCGCCTGGTTAATGCGATGTTGTATGCGCCGGAATATCAGGTGTTTTAGAAGTGTTTGAGTGCCTGAGTGTTTGAGTTGAGGTCGGCTTGGTGTGGGTGGTAATTTGAGCGACTGATTACAAGCTGTCAAAATGGTTTTTAAGCCTGATTTGATTGTTTGTTCAAATATCGGATAAAGCCCACAGTAAGCGAAATGGCATCATCCACTTCCTTGTGCAATTGGTTTAAAGTCTCTATTGGGAGGTATGCAACATCCTCAAAAAGGTAGCACAAAAAGGCACTTTTAGTAAGGATTCTGGCTGCCTTCCAGCACTTCAGGTCTTCAAATTTTGTAATTGTCATTTTCAAAAAGTGGTTTGTTGGAGAAAAACAGTGTCGTACAAATATAGGGCATGTGCCAGTCAAAAGCAATACCCTAACCCAAAAACATCGCCAACTCGCACACTCAAACACTCCCTAACTCAAACACTCGATTTATTTGTGGCTGTGTTGAAAACGAGTCCAGTTGCATTCCATGCCCCGGCATTCAAACCCAAAAGCAACGCCAACTCGCACACTCAAACACTCCCTAACTCAAACACTCGATTTATTTGTGGCTGTGTTGAAAACGAGTCCAGTTGCATTCCATTCCCCGGCATTCAAACCCAAAAGCAACGCCAACTCGCACACTCAAACACTCCCTAACTCAAACACTCTTATCATGAATCGTCGTAAATTTCTCAAAATATTCCCGGCGGCGGGCGTTTCACCGTTTGTGGTGAACGGTTTCCCTATGCGGCCCTTTTCTAATTCCAAAATTTCACAGATTCTGAACTCCTGCGATGGTGTGGAGGATCGAATCCTGATTCTCATACAATTGAAGGGTGGCAATGATGGCTTGAATACCATTATTCCCATTCAACAGTATGATCGATATGCCGAACTGCGACCGGTAATTAAGGTGCCGGAAGTTGGTCCTGAAAAGTTTATCAAACTTGACAACACGCTGCCCTACGCCGATCAGGTGGGATTGCACCCTGTGATGACCGGGATGAAAGAATTGTATGACAAAGGCTGGATGAGCGTAGTACAAGGAGTTGGTTATGAAGGGCTTAACGGCTCACACTTTAAAGGCACCGACCTTTGGATGAGCGGAGGTGATGGCACTCCGGAAAAGTTTAATATCAAATCCGGCTGGATGGCGCGTGCTTTGCAGGCTATGTATCCGGATGTACTGGGCGCTCCGGTGCCGCCTGATAAGGTGTATCCGCTTGGTATTCAGGTAGGAGATCCGAATCCTTCTCTTGGATTCCACTCTGAAACCGAACACCAGAATGTGATTAATCTCTATGGCCAGGATCCTGAAGGCTTTTATTCGCTGGTGCAAACCATTGGTGGTGCACCGCTGCCTAATGTGCCAGACTCTGAATATGGGAACGAACTTGCCTACATCATGGGGGTGGAGAAAGCGGTGGACGAGTACTCCGTTTATATCACACAGGCCTTTAATGCTGGTTCAAACGCCATTACTGCCTATCCGCAGACTACCCTGGCTTACCAGCTCAAAACCATCGCCAGATTGATTAAAGGAGGTTGCAAAACCAAAATTTACCTCTGCAATATGGGGGGATTCGACACCCACGGCGATCAGCTGGCGCCGGAAGGCATTGTCACCCTCGGCGGCCATGCCGACTTGCTTCGCAACCTGTCGGATGCCGTCAAGTACTTCTTTAACGATCTGGAAGCCATGGGGTTGGGTGATCTGGTTACCGCTTGCACATTCTCTGAATTTGGCCGTTGCGCCAAGGAAAATGGCTCTGCCGGCACAGACCATGGTACCCTTGCACCAATGATGATCTTTGGCAAAGCCATTAAAGCCGGGGTAAATGGCACCAACCCGGACCTCAATAACCTCAGCGGCGACAACCAGTTGCAGGGTACTCAATTTGATTACCGGCAGGTATTTACCACCCTTTTACAGGATTGGCTGGGCGCCAGCAATGAGGTACTCACCGAAACCATGTTTGATGGATATACCAAAATGCCACTTATAGACGACGCAGCCGTGGTAAGTCCGGACTGCTACATAGGCGGCACAGTTGGTATTTGGGACAAAACAAATGACACACTCTCTGCTAGCATATCACCCAACCCGACTTCTGTTCGCGCTGAAGTGGCTATAAGGGGCACACATAACTATGATGCCATACTCAGCCTGCACAGTCTGGGCGGTTCCCTGGTTTCATCCCAGAACATACGGGTACAGGCAGGCGTAAGCAGGGCCTATCTGGATGTAAGAAACCTGCCTTCCGGCACCTACTTCGTACGCATTCAGGAAAAATCCAGCGGCAAGGCCGAAGTGATCAAGTTGCTGGTTCAAAAATAGGGGCATTTGATGGTCATTTAGGGGTCATTGGGAGTCATTTTAGGTCATTGGGAGTCATTTTAGGTCATTTGGAGTCATTTAGGTCATTTGGAGTCATTTAGGTCATTTGGAGTCATTTTAGGTCATTTGGGGTCATTTTAGGTCATTTGGGGTCATTTTAGATCATTTGGAGTCATTTAGGGTCAATTGGAGTCATTTGGAGTCATTTGGAGTCATTTGGAGTCATTTGGAGTCATTTTAGGTCATTTGATGGTCATTGGGAGTCATTTTAGGTCATTTAACTAACGTGGGTTGTCATCCAGAGCGTAGCGAAGGACCTACACAAGCCCAGTTTGCGAAATACCTTGGCCCAATTCACCCGAATAGCCTTGCTTGTGTAGGTCCCGGCTCCCGGGATCACAACCTGTGTTAATTAAATGACCCTAAATGACCTAAAATGACCCCAAATGACCCTAAATGACTCCAAATGACCCTAAATGACTCCAAATGACCCCAAATGACCCCAAATGACTCCAAATGACTCCAAATGACTCCAAATGACCCCAAATGACCCTAAATGACCCCAAATGACCCCAAATGACCCCAAATGACCCCAAATGGCCCCAAATGACCCCAAATGACCCCAAATGACCCCAAATGACCCTAAATGACCTAAAATGACTTGTAATCCCCCCCCAATAATCTTACATCCTTTCATTAGCATGTCAAAATCCGATTTACATGAAATCCTTCCTCCTATTCCTTTGGTTTAGCTGCATAAGCTATTCATTATCAGCCCAATTAGTGCCAGCCTGTGCAGGTGGTAGCACTGCTACATCTTGTGCAACTGCCTGTATCAACTGCAATTTCAACGGATACTTCGGGTCTACTGCCGGATTCCCTTCCGGAATAGTGCCTAATTTTTGTGGTACTGTGGAAAATGCCCAATGGATGGGCTTTATAGCAGGTGCAGGTGAGGCCACCTTTACCGTTACCCCATCTAATTGCGCCTATGGCGATGGTTTGCAAATGGCTCTTTACGAAGATTGCACCGGCGAACCGCTTGAATGCATCTATGGTGAGCAAAACGGCGGAAACAATCCGGTTTCCATGACCATTGGACTGGCGCCCGGACACAATTATTTCCTAATGATTGATGGTTTTGCCGGTGATCAATGCGATTTTACCGTGAATGTAACGCCTAACAGTGCAGTGTATGAGCCGCCTCTGGGGCAAGTGGGCCAACTCACTGGTCCAACGGAAATGTGCCCGGGCGCTACCATGCCGTTTTCTCTTCCTCCCGTGTATGGAGCAGGCGCCTATATCTGGTCGGGGCCGGCTGGGGCTATGATAGATTCCATGCCTTTGCCTGTAACAGTTACCGGAGCCAACGGCAACCAGGTTAACATTACCATGGGCAATGTTGGAGGCGCTATCTGTGTGCAGGCCGCCAACTCATGCAGTCAAACAGCGCCATGCAGCGCCACCTTGAATGTACAAATTCTGGACGATTCCCATCGGCCTGTGATTCAGGGCGATACGTTGCAACACCTGACCTGTACCGGAGAGCCCGCTCAATTGCTGGTTACGGTGCCTGTTACCGCAGATTTTGATGTTTCCTGGCAGGCAGACAGTGTGGGCAACGTGGTATCAGGAAACAATAGCCTGAAACCCCTTGTGGATCAAAAAGGTGTTTATACCTTGTTGGTTACCAATAGTTTAAACGGGTGTTCTTCCAGCCTGGCAGTCCGTGTAGGCGATCCGGACACACCCAGGGTAACGGGTCTTGACCTGAGCCAGGTTACCTGTTTTGGATTCAACAATGGCGAGGCGCGTGTGGCCGAAATTACCGGCGGTCGCACACCGCACCTGATATCGTTGGATGGCGCCCCATTAGGTATGATTACTGTTTACAGGAATTTGGAACCCGGACAACACACCCTTGAAATAGAAAGCTCCGACGGCTGTGTGTCCGATACCAGTTTTTGGATAACAGAACCCGATCAATTTTTGCTCGACCTGGGGCCGGATATCAGCATTCATTTGGGCCAAAGCCTGCCGCTAATGCCCACAGGTGGATTGAGTGATCCGGCTAGAGTGGACCATTACGTGATAAAGCCGGCAGAATTGCAGGAATTGCTGTGCGATACCTGTCGATACAGCCCTGTAAACTCTTTCCATTACACTTTAACGGCAGTAGACAGCGCAGGTTGTACAGCAACCGATGATCGGATCGTGGCAGTTAGTAAGGACCGCTACATTTATGTCCCTGAAGTTTTCAAACCCGATGCAGAGGATACAGCCAATGCCCAGTTTCAGGTATTCGGAGGAGAAGATGTGGAAAAAATCATCTATTTCAGAGTAGTTAGCCGCTGGGGCGCTTTAGTGCACGAACGCAAAGACTACCTGCCCGGCGATCAATCCTCCGCCTGGGATGGCACTATCAACGGAGAACCAGCCACTCCGGCGGTGTTTACCTGGCAGGCCAGAATACGCTTCAAGGATGGTGTGGATGAATGGAGAAGCGGAACTGTGACGGTTGTACGGTAGGTTTTTCACCACAAAGGCACGGAGGGCACTAAGAGGTTAAGTACGATTTAAACGTATTGCCTCTTAGTGCCCTCCGTGCCTTTGTGGTAAAAAAACACCCCTCAGTACCCTCCCCTACTGCTTAAGCCTGTCTTTAAACTTCTCCCGAAACTTTTTCACTTTTGGTGCAATAATGAAAGAGCAGTATCCCTCGTTCGGATTGTCTTTGTAGTAGTTCTGGTGGTAATCCTCAGCTTTAAAGAACTTATCGAATGCGCTGATTTCAGTTACAATGGGATCATCCCAAGCCTCTTTGGCCTCTACTTTTACCTCTTCTGCGATTTTCTTTTGTTCTTCCGAGTGGTAGTAAATTACACTTCGGTACTGAGTGCCCTTATCATTTCCCTGCCGATTAAGGGTTGTAGGATCATGCACAGTGAAAAAGATCCGCAGGATATCCCGGTATGAAATAACCTCAGGATCGAAGGTTACCTGAATAACTTCTGCATGGCCGGTTAATCCGGAACAAACTTCCCGGTAAGTGGGCTTGTCTATATGCCCGCCCGAATAGCCGCTTTCTACCTTACTGACCCCTTTTAGGTCTTGATAAATAGCCTCCACACACCAGAAACAGCCGCCACCCAGGGTAGCAATTTCTGTCTTCCCGGAAGGCATCGGGGAACCTTGAGTTACAGTTTGCATGTCGGAAACAGGAATGGATTGATTGGGTTGATCAGCGCCACAGGCAACTCCCATGGAAGTAATCAAAGCAAATAGGATGGAAAATTTCATGTGTTTTATTTCATGGTTTAACGTATTAACGTGGAAAGAGTTTCTTGGTTTATGCGCTAAAGTAGGAGTTGTTGTTCCCAGGACCTTTACACTACCTTTACCCGAAATATTTTGATATGCCACTCATTAATCCTCTCCCACCCGACCACGATCCCGAAGTTGCTGAATTGGCGCGTTTTTTCAACGAAACACTTGGTTTTTGCCCTAATTCCGTGCTCACCATGCAACGCAGGCCTGCCATTGCAAAGGCTTTTATTGGCTTAAACATGGCTGTTATGCAAAATCAGGGCCGTGTAACAAGTGATCTCAAGCGACTCATTGGCTACGTGGCTTCTCTGACTGCCGGTTGTCAGTATTGCCAGGCACATACCATCCGAGCTGCGGAGCGCTACGGCGCAAATGAAAATAAAATGCAGCATATTTGGTCGTATAAAACCCACCCGGCATTCTCTGAAGCTGAAAGAGCCGCGCTCGACTTTGCCATTGCAGCCTCGGCCATACCCAACGGAGTTGATGCCAACATTTCAGCAAACCTGCATCAACATTGGGATGAAGGCGAAATCGTGGAAATTCTGGGAGTTATTGCACTTTTTGGATACTTAAACCGCTGGAACGACAGTATGGGCACCAGCCTGGAAACACCTGCACAGGAAAGCGGCCGGCATTACCTGGGGGCTCAGGGATGGACCGGAGGTAAACACGTCTGAATCATTACCATTTATGAAAGTTGAACTTTGGGCCATTGGCAAAACCAATGAAAAATACCTGGAAACAGGCATTGAGTTGTTCGAAAAACGACTCAAAAACTACCTGCCTTTCACGCTGCAAATTCTACCGGATGTAAAGGTAAAAACCACAGATCCCGACAACATAAAGAAAGAGGAGGCCAAACTAATTCTCTCCAAACTTGCTCCGGATGATTGGCTGGTGTTGCTCGATGAACACGGGCAGCAATTCAGTTCTATGGAACTTTCCCGCTGGATGGAAAAACGTCTGGGAAACTCCCGAAGAAAAATGGTGTTCCTGATTGGTGGAGCATTCGGATTTTCCCCCGATGTTTACACCCGATCCAATGAATCGCTTGCACTGTCTAAAATGACTTTCAGTCACCAAATGGTGCGGTTATTCTGCCTGGAACAACTCTACCGGGCCATGACTATACTAAAAAACGAACCCTACCACAACGAATAGAAGACATAAAGGTTACAAAGGCATCAAAACACCAAAACACTAAAACACTCCCAATGTACGCATTAGAAATCAACCATATCATAATCGGTTTCACTTGCCTGATTTCCATCATGGCACTGAACAACCATTACTGGACTTACAAGCTCAAACACTGGCCTTATGAAGAGGTAAAGCATGGCGAATACTACCGCTGGCTCACAAGCGGTTTTCTGCATGCAGATGTGATGCACCTGGCTTTCAACATGATTACGTTGTACTATTTTGGGCGGGTAGTTGAGCAGTGGTTTGTGTACATTTTTCCTGAAGTTGGCCGAATGGTTTACCTGATTTTTTACCTGGCAGCCATTGTAGCCGCATCCTCAGCCACCTTTTTTAAGTACCGGAAAACCCCGGGATTTGCCAGTATTGGAGCCTCAGGGGCTGTTGCTGCCGTATTGTTTGCCTCCATTTTGATGATGCCAACCAACAAACTGTACCTGTTTTTCATCCCGATTGGTATTCCGGGATTCATTTTCGGGATCATGTACCTTTGGTTTAGCGCATACGAGGCAAAACGCGGACGAGACAATATTGACCATACCGCTCACTATTACGGGGCTGTATTTGGTTTTTTGTTCCCCATTGTGTTCGAACCACAACTTTTCACCTCATTTTTAGCACAAATCCAGGAGTGGTTTGCCAGTTTCTGAAAATAAGCAATTGTTTGCACGCGGACATTTTTTACCTATTCAGCGTTAAAGCAGCACAAATCAGACATACCTTTGCAACCAATTCGCCTGATAGGCGTTACAACACTGATTTCAAACTTGCTTAAATTAAATTACCACTAAATATGGCACAAGAATTCACAGATGCCAGCTTCAAAACGGATGTTTTGAGCAGCGAAAAAGTAACCCTGATTGATTTGTGGGCAGAATGGTGTGGACCATGCCGTGCAATGACACCTGTTATTGATGAACTGTCTGCAGACTATGAAGGTCGCGCAGTAATCGGCAAACTCAATGTTGATGAAAATCCTGAAGTTCCAACCAATTACAATGTCCGGGGCATTCCAACGTTCCTGATTTTCAAAGGTGGAGAACTTAAAGATAAGGTTGTAGGCGCAACTACAAAAAAAGTACTGCAGGAGCGCATTGACGCATTGTTGTAAATCCTGCATTTTCTGACCTGAAACAGGGTCAAATTCATCCTTTTTTCAAACGGTGAGGCAGTTTTACTGTCTCACCGTTTTTTGTTTTTGAAAAGAAAAACTGTACTTGAGCGGACTTTTATAGTTTTGCGCGGTCATTGCAAACCTGAAAACCATGATTAATGCGCAGCAGGCAGCTGTTGGACCTTCGTTAAAATGTCTCTGCTTGACTGCAAATCTTGAAAAAACATGAATTTTTCCTTCAAAACGCTCAACAATCTGGCAGGCTGGATCACTTTCGGCATCGCAGCCATCGTGCTCGGACTTGCTGCTGAACCCACCGGTAGTCTTTGGGACTGTGGCGAATTCATCTCCGGAGCCTATAAACTTCAAGTAGTACACCCTCCCGGCGCACCTATCTTTTTGTTAATTGGTCGCCTGTTTACCTGGGTGGCTGATATTTTTTCCGACAATCCAGCCCATATTGCCTATTCCGTGAACCTGCTGTCGGCCTTTTCAACGGCTGCCGCCGGCATGTTCGTATGCTGGAGCACCAGTATTCTGGCACGCCTGATCCTGGTTGGCCGGGATGAAGAGCCGGAAGGTGGTAAAGCTATCGCTGCCGTTGGCGCCGGTCTGGTAGCCGGCTTGTGCACCGCCTTCACTTCCTCTATCTGGTTTTCTGCTGTGGAAGGCGAGGTGTATGCCATGTCTACCTTTTTTACGGCCATGACCCTCTGGGCTACCCTGAAATGGTACAACCTGCCAGATAATGCAGAAGCAGATCGTTGGCTTGTGTTTGCCTTCTTCAGCACCGCTTTGTCTATTGGCGTTCACTTGCTCAGCTTGCTGACTTTCCCGGCCCTCGCCATGTTTTACTATTTCAAAAAAGCCAAAAAACCTACAGTAGTAGGCACTTTAATGGCTGCTTTGGTAGGCGTGGTTTTCATTGTGGGCATTCAGAAGCTCATTATTGCAGGTATTCCAACCATGTGGGCATCCTTTGACAAACTGATGGTTAACAGCTTTGGTTTGCCATTTTACTCTGGTATCATTCCGGTATTGCTCATTTTCGGCGGCGCACTTTGGTATGGCCTTAACCGCGCCCAGAAAACAGGCAACGGCCTGCTGCAACGCGTAGTAGTGGCCCTTGGCGTTGTTGTAGTGGGGTATTTCTCTTACGGTATGGTTATCATTCGGGCAAGTGCCAACACGCCCATCAATATGAATGATCCTTCCGACCCAATGCGACTCCTACCCTACCTCAACCGGGAACAATACGGCGAGCGCCCACTGGTACGTGGTCCGCATTTCGATGCACAACCAGTAGGCATTGATTCAGAAGATCGTTACGGCCGCGTTGGAAATAAATACCAGGTGGTTGACGAAAAAGTTGAATACGAATACGCCGCTTCCGACAAAGCGCTGTTCCCGCGTATGGGTGATTACTCACAGGGACGTCCGGCACTTTACCGCAAGTGGATTGATAAACAAAATGGTACGCCAACCTTCGCCGACAATATTGAGTTTTTCTGGAAATACCAGATTGGCTGGATGTATTGGCGTTATTTCATGTGGAATTTCTCTGGTCGCCAAAATGGAGAGCAAGGTTATTACGCCTGGGATCCAACAGCCGGCAACTGGATTACCGGTTTCGATGCCATTGATGCCGGCAGAATTGGCAACCAGGAAATGTTGCCGGAATACCAGAAAAACAACCAGGGCAGGAATAAATATTACATGATTCCATTCCTGCTCGGTTTGCTAGGTATGTTTTTCCATTACCGCTCCAAACCGAAAGACTTTGCCGCTATCATGGCATTGTTTATCATCACCGGTATTGGTATCATCGTTTATTCCAACCAGCCACCTAACGAGCCCCGCGAACGCGACTACGTACTGGCCGGCTCCTTCTTTACCTATTGTATCTGGATTGGTCTGAGCGTTCTGGCTATCTGGGATATGCTCAACAAAAGCCTCAAAGGAATTGCCGCACCATTGGCTACCGTTCTGGCCTTGTCGGCCCCGCTACTTATGGTTACCCAAAACTGGGACGACCATAGCCGGGCTCACCACTTTGCCAGCCGCGATTATGCCAGCAACTTCCTGAACTCCTGCGCTCCTAACGCCATTATCTTCACGTATGGCGATAATGACACCTACCCGCTCTGGTACTGTCAGGAAGTAGAAGGCATTCGCACCGATGTGCGCGTGGTGAACCTGTCGCTCATTGCGGTTGACTGGTACATTGCACAATTGCGCAGAGCTGTGAACAACTCACCCGCCATTGAAATGAGTATTCCTCAGGAGCAAATTCGTGGATACAAACGGGTACAAATTCCATATCTGGCGCCAAGAGGCGAACAGGAAATGGATATCCGACAAGTGTTGAAATTCCTTAGCGAAGACCATAAACAGGAATCCGGCTCAGGCAGAGCCTTCGATACCTACCTGCCAACCCGGAAAATGTCGATTCCGGTGAACAAGCAATGGTTCATTGATAACAAATTCGTGTCAGCTACCGACTCCACCCTGGTGGATACCATGCACATCGACCTTGGCAGAGATAAAAAGTACATCATCAAGGACGAACTGGCCATGATGGACATCATAGCTTCCAACCTGGGTAAACGTCCGATTTACTGGGCTGTAACCTGTCGTGAAGATAAGTTGCTGGGTATGGACGACTACCTGCAACTCGAAGGCCTTGGACTGCAAATTGTGCCGAAGAAGGTTAAAAGTCAGCAGGATGCCTACGGCATTATTGGTTCAGGCGGTGTGAATACCGACCAGATGTTTGCCAATATCATGGATAAATGGAAATGGGGTAATTTCGATAAAGAACGCTCCTACGTGGATCGCTCCTATATGCCCAGTCTCCAAACTATGCGGGTAAGTATTATCCGTCTGGCTCGTCAATTGGTGGTAGAAGGCAAAAAAGACAAGGCAATTGCACTGGTGGATAAGTATTTTGAGGTGTTCCCGCAGATGAACTTCCCTTACGATCAGTTCACAGCGTTTATGGCCGACATTTATGTGCTCAGTGGAGAAAAGGAAAAAGCGAAAGCCAAAATCATGGAAATTGCCGCCCAAATGGAAGAGCAATTCCGATTCTACGAGTCGCTGAATGCTGATTTCAAAAAAGGCTACAAATCTGACAACGATTATGCCATTTCCACTGTTCAGAACCTGATGAAAATGGCTGCTAACATGCAGGACCAGGCGTTGTTGCAAGAGCTGGATACCAAGTTCAAAGGATACATGCCTGGCAGCGCCAAAGGGCCAATGCCTGAAATGCCAAACTAATGTTTAGTTTACAGCAAGGTGCGGAGACCCTGAGGGAAATCCTCTGCGTCTCCGCGCCGCTGCGGTAAAAATCAAAATAGCTCTTCAACTTAACAATCTGAAAAATGGCTCATTTTAAAAGAACAGCAACTGCCGCATGGCGCGGCGCCGGTGCAGATGGCTCCGGAACCCTCAATGGCCCCTCCGGCGTACTGGACGGCACTCCATACTCTGCCGCAAAACGTTTTCAAAATGAAGACGGTAAAGCAGGTACCAACCCGGAAGAACTGATTGCAGCAGCTCACGCAGGCTGTTACATCATGGCGCTCAGCTTCCGACTCTCCGGCGCTGGATTCCCTCCAACAGAACTGCGTTGCGACGCAACCATTGAAATGGACAATAGCAGTGGCGGTTGGGCTTTTGAAAAAATTACCCTCAACCTGGAAGCAGAAGTACCAGGCATCAGTGCAGAACAATTCATGGAGCTTGCCCAAGCCGCAAAAGAAGGCTGCCCGGTAAGCAAGGCACTCTCCGCAGTGCCGATTGAACTGGATGCCAAACTGGTTTGATACTGCCAATTTTTGTCTTAATTTGCGAGCGTTCCCGTGTCAAACTGGAACGCTCGCAGCATAAATAGCCAATGATGCAAATCAAACACTTCTACTTTATCCTTTTTCTCCTGACAATAGCCACCTGGGCTGAGGCCCAAAGTCCCTGGGCGCGGGCCAAAGGTGGCGGCTATGCGCAGGTATCCTGGAATTTCATTCCCACTTACACCAATCTTTTTGGTGAAGACGGCAACGATATCGTGCTGGCACGGGAAGTGTCCGAGCGCAGCCTTCAGTTGTATGGCGAATATGGACTTGGCAAGAAAACAACACTCATGCTTGCCCTACCCTATGTATGGAACGAACGCGGCGAAGTGAACCCGGAAAGCAAACTGGTAAACATTGGCCCCGGAGGTGAAATTTCCGGCCTGGGCAACACCACCATCGGACTCAAGCACCAGTTTTTATCCGGCAAACTGGCCATGGCAGGCAATCTGAGGGTTCAACTGCCAGCCAGTGCAACTTACCAGCCGGAAAATGACCTGCGAACCGGCTACGATGCCATGACCATCATTCCGTCGGTAAGCGCAGGCATGGGATTTGGTATTACCTATTGGTATGCATACGGTGGATATGGTTACCGCACAAACGATTACACCCATTTTGTCACATTCGGTGGCGAAGCCGGGCTAAAAGTGGGTAAAGTCTGGGTTGCTGCATTCACGGAATCTATTATCCCAATGGAAAACGGCTCGGTTCAACCTGCTAAAGAGCCCTTTTACACCGGCTTATTTGTAGATAATCAGGGCTGGGTTTCTTACGGACTTAAAGCATCCTGGGCTATTCGCCCCTCTTTGGGTATCAATTTCTCAGGCGCGGGCGCAGCCTGGGCACAAAATGTACCGAAAAGCCCGGGAGTTGGATTAGGGATCTGGTACCGTTGGGGGGCTTAATCTTAATTTAACTTTTGTTCACAAAACCGATGGTTAAGCGACAAAATTCGGACGCTCGTCGGGAAAAGATATGAGGACATTCCCTGCATCCTCCACATTTGCTCCGTCAAACAACAACATTCATTAAACAACAACATGCGACGTAACCACGAAATAGACTACAAGATTTACGGGGAGGAAATGCAGTGCGTAGAAATTGAACTTGATCCCACAGAAACAGTGATTGCCGAATCCGGCAGTTTCATGTTCATGGATAATATGATCGAGATGGCCACCGTTTTTGGAGATGCCAGCGATCGTACAGAAGGCTTTTTTGGCAAACTCATGACAGCAGGCAAACGTTTGCTGACCGGTGAAAGCCTTTTTATGACTACTTTTACCAATCAAGGCGGCGATAAGCAACGGGTTACTTTTGCAGCGCCTTATGCCGGAAAGATTGTGCCCTTGGACTTGCAGCAATATGGAGGCAAGGTAGTTTGTCAAAAAGATGCATTTTTGTGCGCAGCCAAAGGTGTTCAGATTGGCATTGAATTCCAACGCAAACTGGGTACCGGCTTATTCGGCGGAGAAGGTTTCATCATGCAAAAGCTGGAGGGCGATGGCCTGGCCTTCGTTCACGCAGGCGGTTATATTCTGGAGCGTGAATTGCGCGCCGGAGAAACCTTGCGGGTAGATACCGGCTGTATTGTGGCCTTTACCCAACAGGTGGACTACGATATCCAGTTTGTGAAAGGCATTCGCAATATGGTATTCGGAGGTGAAGGCCTGTTCTATGCGGTATTGCGTGGCCCGGGCAAAGTCTGGCTGCAATCGCTTCCGGTAAGTCGCCTGGCTGCCAAACTGTCTTCCTACGCTTCTTCACCCGGAAAGGAAGAAGGCAGCATCCTGGGCGGACTGGGCCGTATGATCGACGGTGTATAAAACGCCATTCAAACCATTCAAACTTGCGCTTTAAACAAAACGACTATGCTGAACGTGCTCATTGTTGACGACGAACCACTGGCACTTGATGTGCTGGAAACTTATATTTCCCAAATGCCGGATCTCCGGCTGATAAAGCGCTGTTCCAACGCGCTTGAAGCCAATGAAGCGCTGAAAAGCCACCAAATTGACCTGATGTTTCTGGACATCCAGATGCCGCAGCTCACGGGTATTGATTTTGTAAAAACCCTGAACGATCCACCCATGATCGTTTTTACCACTGCGTACCCCAACTACGCCATCCAGGGTTTCGACCTCAATGCGCTGGATTACCTGCTCAAACCCATTTCGCTGGAACGGTTTATGAAAGCCGTTAACAAAGCCGTGGAGCAGGCAGAACTGGCCAATGCAGATCATCATCAATCCGGCATCGCGCCGGCTGTAAATGATGGACTGGATTTCTTCTTCGTGAAAGCCGACAAAAAACTGGTGAAAGTCAATTTTGACGACATCATTTACATCGAAGGCCTGAAGGATTATGTCATCATTCGTTTGATGCAAGGTCGGGTGATTACCCTGCAAACCATGAAAAATCTGGAAGACCGTTTGCCCAAAAACCTGTTCCGGCGCATACACCGTTCGTTCATTGTGGCCATGGATAAAGTGATGGCCATTGAAGGCAACATGGTAGAAGTAATGGAAAAAGACAAGCCAAAGTTGCTGCCCATTGGCAAAAACTACCGCGATGAACTCCTGGAACTGATTGAGCAGAAAAAGCTCTGATGCGCTCAGGCTTTTTGAATAAGCCGCATCAAATCATCCAGATTCGACTCGCCAACCGGGATTTCCCAGGCGCCAATGCGAATTTCGCGGTTGCGGATGGATTCAATGCGCTCTAAATTGACAATGAAGGACTTGTGCACGCGCATAAAAACCTGTGCCGGAAGTTTTTCCTCAATGCCTTTTAAGGTAGATTTGGTAATAACCGGTTTGGCAGCGCCCTGAAGGTAAATTTTGACGTAGTCTTTCATTCCTTCTACATGGGTAATGTCTGGAATGCGCACCCTCACCAGTGAATATTCTACATTGACATAGAAAAAATCTGTGGATTCAGGACCCGACGTTTGTGCAAACGCCAGGTCTTTTTGTTTGATTTCCAGGGCTTTATACGCCGCCTTGAGGAATCTGTCGAAAGGAACCGGCTTCATCAGATAATCCACCACATCCAGATCGTAACTTTCTACCGCGAAATTGGAATAAGCTGTAACAAAGATCACCATCGGTTTGTGGGGTAGCAATTCCAGCAGCTTGGTCCCCAGCATTCCGGGCATTTGAATATCGAGAAACATCAAATCCACATGCTGTTGCTGAAGCATTTCCATGGCCTCCAGCGCGTTTTTGCAAGTACCTACCCACTCTAAAAAAGGCACCTGCCGGATGTTGTCCTCCAGCATTTTGCGGCCCAGGCTTTCATCGTCTACTGCTATACACTTGAGTTTCATGGTAAAATGGTAGATCAGGTGAATTTGAGCTGCAAATTTGCTTCAAAAAAACCATCTTTAGCTTGAATATCCAGCCGGTGGCTGTTGGGATATAACAACTCCAGTCGCCGGCGAATGTTTTGCAGTCCAATTCCGGAGTTCTGGTCTTTATCAGCCTTTTGTTCCGGTGTGAGTTTATTGCGCACGGTGAACCGCATTTCCTTTGGCGCTACATCCAGCCTGATGTCTATGATAGGATCCTGCACAAGTCCAACCCCGTGTTTAAATGCATTTTCCACAAAAGGAATAAGCAACATGGGCTCAACAACCTGATTTCCCACGTTACCATTAACCTGCAGCTGAATAGCAACATCTTCCGCAAATCTGACTTTTTGCAACTCCACATAATTCTTCAGGTATGCTACTTCCTTTTCCAGCGACACCTGGGCGTCGCCGCTTTCGTAAAGCATATACCGCATCAGAGAAGATAGCTGAAGCGTAACAGCTTCTGCCTGTTCGGATTTGGTGCGAATGAGGTAAACAATGCTGTTCAGCACGTTAAAAATGAAATGCGGGCTGATTTGCGAGCGAAGAAACGACAATTCGGATTTGAGCCGTTCCTGCTGTTCTTCCTGTTGTGCCTGTTCAGTTCCCAGTGTAAACCTCACCAGCGCATAAACTGTTCCGAGGGCCGTTGCCAGAAATACATGAAACAAACTACGGAACAGGTGAAACATAAAATCCTTGTGATCCGGAACCAGGACCCAGGCTTTCAATCCTCCTTGTATGATGAGAAACACCAACGACAAACCCAGAGCTGCCAGCAGGAACGTTTTGATTTTCTGCCTGGCCAAAAACTTAGGCCCCAGCCATTCTGCCAACATGAAAAACAGAACCACATTAGTCAGCGACGCCGGTAAAATAGTCAGAAAAAAGGCTTTGTGTTTGGCATCATCCTCATCCAGCATGATAAACGGCAATGCCAGCCAAATCCCCCAAAAGGAGAGCAGCAACAGATACCGAACCATTGGCTGAGCCAGTTTGCCCTTGCCCATCATTATCATATCAAAAGCATTTTACCTAATTCAAAGGTACTGCGATTCACTCCCCGAATTTTCCATGTGGCGACGAACACGGAGAATAAAATGTCCAATATCCAATATCCAATGTCCAATGAAAAATATCCAATATCCAATGTCCAATGTCCAAGTGGTGCGGGTGCTTGGTGTCAGCATAATTGTTTAATAACTCTCGCCTGATGAGCGTTGTGGAATATCCAATATCCAATATCCAATGTCCAAGTGGTGCGGGTGTCTGGTGTCAGCACAATTGTTTTACAACACACGCCTGAATGGCAAGTCATTTCGTGGGCATTCGCCCATTCAGGCGTGTGTTGAAAAACAGCTGTGCTGATGCCAAGCACCCGAACCATTTGGACATTGGATATTGGACATTGGATATTGGACATTTTTCATTGGATATTGGACATTTTATCAGATTTTCTTCCGATTCCCATTAGCGGTTAGCACACTTGTTACAAAAATGGCAATAAGCTCATCATTTTCCTGTAAAATCAACCGTAGCCTTGACGGCGGAAGAAACTCGCTTTTTATCAATAGTTTCAGGCTAACCTTAGTTTCTCTTAACTCTTTGAGTCCTATTTTCATTTTATGAATAAAATCCGCCCTTGATTCAGCGGCCTGAGCTTCTCCATATAAGAGAGCTGGTGCTGTTCCTGACCGAACCAGTTGTCCGCCCAAATGCCTTGTAGCAATTGAACCAGGTAAAGCATCGACCAGTTTAATGATTCTGGCTCCGAACTCAATCAAACGATCTTCCAGATCGTATTTAGGTTTATTCATTGGTATAAGGGAGTTTAATGAGGTACTAAAATAAGAGAAAACACTGTAATATCCAATATCCAATGTCCAATGTCCAAGTGGTGCGGGTGTCTGGTGTCAGCACATTTGTTTAATTACTCTCGCCTGATGAGCGAATTCCCACGAAATGACTTGCCATTCAGGCGTGTGTTGTAAAACAAATGTGCTGACACCAGACACCCGCACCACTTGGTCCCGATAACTCGCATAGGCGTTCGGGAGATTTTAACACAAGTATAGTTCTTTGAAATTTTGTCGAAAAGAGACGGAACAGAGAGGTAATTTTGGATTGCTAAAAAAATAACCAATCCCCGTTCCGCCATGGTAA